>CAVWQJ010000033.1:0-249091 GCA_963756945.1 uncultured Chitinophagaceae bacterium
TGACTCTTCCTCGGCAGTAGCTAGATGCGCAAGGAAGGCTCCGCTAAGAACACGTGTTCCGCTTACCCCGGCGACGCCTCGGTGGCGATCCAGCAGTGGAACTACGTCGACTGGCGAATACTGGCCAGCTGGCCAGAGCTGATCGGTCAGGCCGGTAAGTTCACCATAGGTCGCGCAACGCGCATCAGGGCGATCAGCGATCCGCCGCAAGGTGCCAGCCACAGCGGCGACCAATCTCTCATCAACCTCTGCGCCAAAAGTTCGGATGGACTCCGGGGGTGTACTGAAGTACCGACTGGCAAGATCGGCCGGGAGTGACGATCGAAGCAACTGCATATGCGTCTCAACCTCATCCTGGTCATCGCTCTCATAGCGGGAAAGCAGATCAAACGAATGTGCGACGAATGTCGCCACCCGAGGTGGCACGCATACTTCCTCTGGGAGTCTAGAAACCGGATTCCCAACACAAGTATAAGGTGTAAACGAGCGAGTTTCCCATCGATCCTGATTCTCGTTTACGACAAAGTAGGTTGGTGGTATCTCGAGGACAGAGCCCACGCGAAAAGGCTGAGTCCGCGTACGCATCCAGTCTGATACCTGCGAGTTGAAATAGGGCTGAACAGAAGAATCGACTTGAATGCCAAACTCTTCCAGGACGGGGAATTGGATGTCGTAGCTTCGATAGCCTCCAGCGCGATAGGCAACAGGTGCCCGGCCGACTCGTCGTTCGAACAACTCAACACTAACTTCCATTAACTGCCGAAACAAGTCCTGATCTTGCCAGACGCGTCCACCAGATAGCCTTTGCTGGGCCTGTCTTGCGCTAAAGTCGCGTGGCTTTTGGAGGTGCTCAGGATGCACGTGCAACTCGACCTCATGCCCACGGCTAAGGATTGCCTCAATAACCCGCTCATGGGCCGCCTGTCCGTGCTCGAACTCCATCAGAATATCTACGAAGAAACAGCCCCGGAAGCCAAAGTGCTCAAGCAGATCCATGTAGAGGCCAATTCCCGAACGCCGACCACCTCGCCCAAAGTCGCCGAAAATTAGCTCGTCAACGACTCGATCTGGATTCGGACTGGGTTGCCGCAGAACCGAGCACTCGGTGTCGATGGTGAAGACAAGCAGCAAACCGACATCATCAGCGAGCGATAGCGGTCGCTGACGGCTCCGGCGCTTACCGAGGACCACCTCAAGCGGCAGCGGTCGATACTCGCCCCACTCCCCCCAGGAAGAGTCCTCGAATAGAACCCGGACACGCATCGCAACATCGTGCGCGCACTGCTCCTGCGAAAGAGAGATGGGATGCTGGTTGGCCGGCACCGTTTCGTCGAAAATTGTCTCGGCGATGGTGCGGTCATAGAGCATGAGCCGATAGGCCTTTGCTCCCTCAACCGGGTCCCAAGTCAGAGGAATCCTCTTCATGTTAGATAGTCTTGCGCACAATGGCGGTCTGCAACATCTGCGGCGGTACTAAGTTTGAGCCGGGTCCGAACGGTCGCCGCACGCCGGCCGGCGAACCAGTTCGATGCAGCGGATGCTATTCGCTTGAGCGGCACCGCTCGCTGCACCAATGCTTGATCCGTGTGCCACCTGCTCTCCTTGCTTGGCGCAGGGCCATCCAGTTCGCCCCTGATCCGTCGCTTGATCCAGCCTGGTTTCGCAGCTACGAGGGGTCGCAGTATGGGGGTGAGAACAACTTAGACCTCCAAGATATCAACCGCCCCGACGGCTCTTATGACTTCATCAGCCTTAGCTCCGTGCTCGAGTTCGTTCCCGATGACCGGCGTGCCTTCGCCGAACTTGGTCGAATTGGCTGCTCAGCTGCATCATTCACTGTACATTTACTCCTGCGTCTACCGACGCATCCACACATGACTTTGAGAAGCCGCACGGTACGTTCGGGCGCTACCATCTCTACGGTTCTGATTGACATCTCGATTTGACATCGACTCCCACGGATTGACCACACTAGTGATCGTCGCAGCGGATCCTGTAACTAGAATTGAGGAGCCGCTTCACTTCTTTTGCAAGAGTCGCAATGACTTGGCGACTCTCCGTGCTTCTTTGACTAACTAAGCCAGCGCTGTGAAGTCGGGCTGGTTTTGGGTTTGGGCGGAACTCCGATTCACCCTCCAATCGGACATCGCCTTAATTCCCGACGATCGGTACAACGTCAGCTGGATCGGAGGAAGGGCGAAGGTTGGGCAAGACGTCACATAGTGGTCGCACGACCGCAAGTCGCTCATCCGTAACCAGATCGAGAAATTCGAAAGCATCGCGCATAACGGGCTTCGGCCCATAGACCTCGACGTACCGGTCCATGGAGGGCTCACTGACGAACTGCGCTCTGGCCGGATCGTGGCTGGTCGAGCCTACGCGTTCCTTCTCGATGAAGGAGAAGGAGTGCATCATGAACATCGCGAAACGGCACCCGTATCGCGTAAGGCTATCCACCGCGGTGGACAGCTCGTCCACCGCGAGCCAATCGAAGTCCAGCTTGCGATGTGCCAAGGTCCCATCGTCGTTCGCACGCAAGACGGTGGTCACCGGAGCCTCGATTGTCGGTCCGTATGAGGCGACAGCGTTGACCGTATGCCTGGTATTGTG
The DNA here is from genome assembly GCA_963756945.1 of uncultured Chitinophagaceae bacterium. Taxonomy (GTDB): domain Bacteria; phylum Bacteroidota; class Bacteroidia; order Chitinophagales; family Chitinophagaceae; genus Ginsengibacter. Next base: position 2,611 of record CAVWQJ010000033.1, read on the forward strand.
GTTGTTCGGTGAGGGGAAGAAACAGGAGCTGTCGATCGGGATCCCTACCTCTCCTGCGCGGCGAAGGTGTCGTCGTTGAGCGCGTAGCCCCCCGCGCGGAAGCTGGTCGGAAATCGCCTGTCCACTCGGCGATCAGCTCGGCACCCCAGCGCAAAACCTCGACCTCGAACCTCGGAGAGCCTGAACAGGGGTCGCTGATAGAAGTCAAGGAGTCGGCGACGGATGGGTGTGAAGACCGACCTCGTGACCACGTGCGGCGATCTCCTTGACCACTTCCTCGACCGTGCCGTCCGGCAGGCGGTCATTCTCGTAGACGTTGACGAAGAACGTTCCCTTCAGGCCGTGCGCGTCGAACTCATCGAGGATCCCGAACACACCGAACTCCCGACCAACGCCCTCACCGGACATCAGGATCGGGCGATCGAAGTAGGAGTCCTCAACATCGACTGTAAGGAAGAGCGTGGTGGGGGTCGGGCGGGCCGGAGGCAGGCTCCGTCGGGACGTAGGGGCGATTCGATGTCATCGAGCGTGTGCGGAAGCTCGCTTGGGATTTGTCCCGGCGGAACCAGCAACGCCGAGGGGCGGCTAGCTCGCAAAGCAACCCGGCCTGCGACCGACCTCGGCCGGAGAGCGTCCATACGCCTGCCTCAACCTCATCAACAGGGCTCGCTCGGTGAGGTACCGAAGCGCCTCGTTTGCATCCTCCGTCCCTGTCTCGCCGGCAGTTGAAGGCCCGCCGTACAGCGTCTGTTGACGCAGATGCATGAGGTCCGGCAGATCCCTGTTGTCCTCCGGATCGAGCAGTACGTAGACTCGGCGCTCGGCCGCGACGAACTCGATCACCTCAGATGGCAACGGCTGCGGCTCGGAATCACAGACCAGAACCGGGTCGACAAGCAGGACCGGAGCAATCATCTCGGTGAATCGCGTGGAAACGGCGCTCAGCACACGCTCCCAGCGTGGCCCCTCCACAAGAACGAGCGCCTGCCGCCAGCCGGCCCACAGCAGCAGCTCGCGCGCTCCTCCCCCATCCAGCTCCTCGGCGGCGAGCACAATCCCATGGGCGCGGCCGGCGAGCCACTCGGCGTCGATGCCTCAACTGCGAGCCCCGAAGCCCGCCTGATCAAGAAGCGATTGCGACCCGGCCCGACGAGCTCCGCGGCATCGCCACTCCCCTGGTGACTCGACGACCATCAGGCGGCCCTCGGTGCCGCGCTCGGCCTCGCTGAGTTCGGCTCCGGGATGGAGATCGCCAAGCGGCACGTAGGCGTTGCCCGGGGGCTCGATCGACAGCTCGCCGGGCGACCAGACCGAGAGATGCTCGACGTCCCCCGAGCAGTCACCGCATCTCCGTAGCCGCGAACTCGAAGCGAAAGCACTCGCTGACGGCGAGCGAGTCCGCGCCAGAGCCAGAGTTGCAGCTCGGTACCCCGGGGTTCGAGCGGCATAGCGCGCGCGCAGACCGAAACTCGTGAGTCCTCGCCCACCGACGGCGGCGGAGGGCAGATCGAAGCTCAGAGTCGTCTTTGCTCCGGCCGACCAGCTCGCATTCGACCGTTCGCCGCCATCGCGAAAGGCGACTGAAAGCTGCGTGTCGCCATCGATCCGCGCGCGCAAATCCCGTCCCTCGCCGGAGCGGAAACCTGGTCGTCTGGCGAGCGCCGCGCCTTCGCCACGGAGTTTCGCCCGTTGGCCGACGCCTCGACCTCGATCTCATCGAAGCCGGCCTCGCGAGCAGGGCTCGCAGGGCCGCAGGCGAGTACGGGACGGTCCGGGTCTCGTCGCCACTCCCCAGCCCGGTCGCCGCCACGTAGATCAGCAGCCGCCCTCCCGGCACGAGTAGCCGATGTGTCTCGCGCAGAACCTGGCGCATGCCGATCGGCGATACGTAGTAAAGGGCGTAGTGGCTGAGCACTCCGTCAAAGGAGCCAGACTCCAGAAAAGGCATCGGCAGGGTCAGGTCATGGGCGAGGATCTGGGTTGAGGAGCCGGCAGCCTCGCGAAGGCGGGCCAGCGATCAACTCCGAGAACGCTCGAAGACCCCTGGTCGAGCAGCGCCTCCAGCGTCGAGCCCCGGACCGCAGCCGAGGTCGAGCACACGGTCGGCTCCCTTCAGCGGCGTGATCGCCGACGCATACCAAGAGGGCTCGCGACCCTCGTAGTAACGGCTGAGGCTCTCGCTGCGCTGGGACGCGTGCCAGGACTTCTCGTCACCCGGATCGTCGAAAATCGAGCCCCGCGCCGGGGGGAACTCAACGGCGGGGCGCATCGCGATGGGAAGATCAGGGTCTGAGATGGGCAAAGGAGAGACGGATTTGACGCTGGGCGACACTGGGATGCGAAGCGAAGCGGGGAGACTGGTCGGGCTTCTGACCGCCGTTGCCAACGAATTGGAAAACCTTCCTTTCGTCAACATCCACAGCACAACGGGTCGCCAGGACGACATCGACGCGGCGCTGCGGGGGACGTTTCGGATCGGCAGCGAGCGCTTCACGCTCAAACCGCCGGTGGATTGGTGGGACGAGCCATACAGGTCGCCAAGCGAGCGGGGCTTCTTCCAGAACTCCTTCGTTTTCGCCGACCCGTTGCTCTCCGACCCCCGGTTCCCGGAGGTCCTCACCCCACTGGCCGCGATCTTCGGCGACTGGCTTTCGGCGAACCCGCGGAGGACCCGTCCACGCCCACCCCTACGCCTGGCATGACCACGCGGCGGCCGGGCGGCTCGCCGTGATCGCATTCGTGCTTCGCGAGGGATCCGCCGCGAGCTGCTTGATCAGCGCGCTTGCCGAAACCCTGGCGGCGGGGTCATTCGAGCACGTTGAGTATCTGCTGCCGAGAACAACCACGCGGCGCACTATAACCACGGCCTGTTCAGCGCCGCCGCGCTTGCCCTCGCGGCTCGCAATCTGGCGCCGGCGCCGCAGACGCGAAGCCTGGGCCGAGGTGGCCAACCGCCGGTTCGAGGCCGTGCTGAGCACACGATCGACAGCGAAGACGCTCTCCACCTTGAGCATTCCCTCGATTACCACTGGACTATCCACGGCGCCCTCTCGCGCTTTGCCGCGGGGGGGCTGTTCGAGGATCTGGAGCTTGCCGAGCTGGCGAGAAAGATGGCGGCGTCGGGTGCCTGGTTGCTCGCCCCCGACGGCACGGTGCCGCCGATCGGGGACACCCCGAAAGGGCGGCACCGCCACGGCGGATCGCCGAGGCCGGGGCGGCGCTCACGGCCTGCGCGCATTTCGCAGAGCGGGCTATGCGGCCATCCGCAAAACGGCAGCGCCCTGATCATCACCGCCGCCCATCACCCAACCGCACACAAGCACGCCGACGATGGCTCCTTTTGCCTCTACGAAGAGGCGCCCCGTTGATCGTCGATTCCGGAAACCCCAGCCATAACTACAAAAGCCCCGAGCGACGTTACGGGACGTCTCCTGCGGCGCACTCGACGATCTGCGTCGACGGCTTTGACTGGGCCAAGGAAATCCCCCCTACGGCTCCGGCTTGATCGACACCACCGAACGAGGCGGGCTCTATGCCGTGCTCACCCGCAACCCGGGGGCGGTTCCGGACGGCGGCACGGCGCGGCGGGTTCTGGTCTATGGGCCGGGACGGTTCCTCCTCGCGATCGACGACGTGGAGGCCGATGCCGATCATGAGCTGGTGCGCAGCCTGCCGCTCGCCCTGGTCTCAACGCGACGCTGACCGCGACGGGCGAGGTGGAGCTTCTGCGCGAAGGGGCCACCGTCGCCCGCTTGGCCCAGCTCACAATGCCGGATGCGCACATGGACGGGGTGGAGATAGTCTTCGGCCGGCGCGTTCCTGAGATGGGCGGCTTCTGCTTCCCAACCCCGGACACGATTGAGCCGCGCTGCGACATCCGGCTCTGCGGGGCCGCGGGTCATCCGCGGGCTTTCGCCCTGTCGATGCAGGACACCCGGCCCGGCGAGCTCCCGCCATGAGCTGGAACGCGTCCGGCGATCGAGTCGATGTCGAGATTCTCCTGGACTCACCGGATCACCGCTGGCGGTTCAGATTGGCAAGGACTCGCTCGTACTCGGAAACACCGACTGAAGCTAGGAGTCCGTTTTCTCGCCCGAATGCGTCTGTCCAACGAGAGGCGAGCGCCGCAGTCGACCAGCTCGCGGCGTGATCGGCGACGACGATCTGTTCTTCGACCCAGGCGCCCTCCGAAAGCGCGATTACCGCTGCCGCCGCCTCGCCGGGCGTCTCGTGGACCCAGCGGCTCGGGTACTGGTCGCGGGCTCCGGGGCGGTCGAGTATGACGGGGATGGCCCCTGAGGCGGCGCCCTCGGCGAGGGTGACCTGGTGGCCCTCTACGTCGCTGGTCGAGACGATCCAGCCGATCTGTTGGAAAAGCGCGGGCAGGTCGGTGGTGAAGGGGAGGAATTCGACTGGGCCGCGCAGGAGATTGGATTGCTGGATGCGGGCGTAGGCGCTGCGGTAGGCCTCGACCTCGCTGCCCTTCCTGTTCACCACCCAGCCGAAATCCGAGGGCGGGCGGCCGACGACCGTCATCCGGAAGCGCGGCTCCCGCTCGCGCAGCTGCTCGAGGATGTCGAGGGCGCGGTCGAGCCGCTTCAACTTGGGGACGTACCCGACCATCGCCAGGTTGAAGCGCGCGTCGGGCGACTTCGGGCGGCGCAGGCGCTCGCAGTCGATCGCGTTGGGGATGACGTGGAGGCGCTCGCTGTCCCAGCCGAACCGGTCGACCGCCTCGTCGAGGACGTGCTGGGAGACGAAGACCATCGCGTCGACGGCGTCCAGGTCGACGCCGTGCGGATGGTCGGTCTCCAACTCCATCCGGTGCAGGCGCACGACCAGGCGCTGGTCCGGGCGCTTGTTCTGGCCGTACCAGGCGGCGTTGCCGAGGCACCACTCGCAGAGGATGACGTCGGCCCGCTCGAGGGCGGCGCGGCTGGCGGCTTCGTCGGTGCTCGGTGTGGTTGCGCCTAAGACGTCCTCATATTGTATACACTCAAACGTCGTGTAAGTTTTTACAATAGGGGAATTAATAGTATTGTAAATTTTAATAACAATCAACATGCCATGAAATAGATCGGCGGAAGAATTAAAAATTAACTCACGGTTAATGTTAGACGAAACACAGGACAGACAGAAATTTATCAGGAGACTATTTGCTTGAATAAAAATTAATCCTTTTTTTAAAAGATATAAAACCAGCTCTGCGCCGAGCTGATTTCATCGTTTACCTTTGTATTTTCATATTAAAAGATTCCAAAATGAAATTAGCAAACAATAAAATTTTAATCACAGGTGGTGGAAGTGGCATCGGCCTGGGACTTACCGAAAGATTTATTAAGGAAAATAATACAGTTATAATTTGCGGAAGACGGGAAGATGCACTAAACGAAGTTGCAGACAAGCATCCTCCTGTTATTACCAAAGTTTGCGACCTTTCGAAGGAAGCAGATCGTATTGATTTATATAACTGGGCCTCAGAAAATCATAACGATTTGAATGTACTTGTGAACAATGCAGGAATTCAAAACTGGATGAATATTACCGACGATGACTTTTATCAAAAAGCAACGAAAGAAATTACAACGAACATTATAGCTCCGCTGCACTTAACAACACTCTTTACAAAGTTGCCATCGTTGAATACAATTATTAATGTTACTTCGGGTCTGGCATTCGTTCCTCTTTCAAAAGTTCCGGTTTATTGCGCTACAAAAGCATTTTTTCGCTCCTTTACTTTGTCATTAAGACATATGTCGATACCTAAGCACATTGAAGTAATTGAAATGATACCACCCGCTTTGAACACCGACCTCGGTGGAAAAGGCATACACGATGGACAACCCGCTGTCAGCGATTTTGTTGATTCAGTTTTTCAACAAATGAAAGAAGGAAAAACAGAATTGGCATTCGGCTTTAGCGAAGCACGAGTTAAAAGCAAACTCAGACTCCATACGGGAGCTGTTTAATAAAATGAACCCTCAGTGAGATTGACTGGCAGTAATAAAAAAGCCTTATGAAATTATAAGGCTCAACGGTTGGGTGGCTTTTTTAAAGATTTTTAATATTACAATAATATTCCTGTTTGCTATGAGAAAAGATAAATTAAAGAAACTATTACTATAATCATAATACCCATGATCAGGACGATATTAAAAATATCTTTTAAGGTTCTCATAAATTGGATGGTTTGAGTTAAAAAAGAGTAACACAATATAAGTTTTTTTTTGAATATGATGAAAATCAATTTTACTCAGAAAGATTTTGGCCAGCTATGCCGTCTAGTGTTTTAGCGACGGATTTTCTTCTAAAACCTTTATTGCTTCCGCCTTCCCTTCGTTCCAACCTTCTTGCCAAACTTTGTATTTTTCTGATGACTTTCTAAAGGGATTACGACGATGATCAAAATAAGCGCTAAATCCATCCGAAGAAATTGAATCTTTTCCATCATCAGAGAGTGGCTTTTCAACCAGGGGCCTATGAGTTGTTGTCTTCACCTTTGTAGTGCTATCTGGAAGCATTATTTTCTTTTCTAATGGCTGTGATATAGGTTGTGCAATTGCAGTTTGCTGTTTTGAAGTCCCTCTATTTGATGGCTTTTCATCTATTGCCTTTGGGGATTCTTGTTTGGGCTGTGAATCGTTTAGCGATACAGGTGAACTGGCAGATGCGCTGTCTGTGGCATTGCCCGCAGAGTCTGCAACAAACTGTGCAGAAGAAACCGACGACAGGGATTTTTGCAAAGCCCGGAATATTTGAATATGCCCAATAGCCGGCTGGAATACCTGCAGCTAAAAGAACATAGAATGCATATTTGTAAAATAAATTTTTTGGCTTGCTATTCTCATAGACTTCCCGGTCCCTGGCCGCCATCTGCTCACTTAATTGTTTCCATTCCTGGTAGAGCATGTTATGGAGAGTTTTTTCTCTTTCCAGTTCTTTTTTTAATTGCGTATTATTTGCAAGCAGCTTATCTACCTCTTCGGGGTTTGTAAAACGTTGTGTATCCAATGTTTTCTAATTTTTGTGTGTATTTTAAGGATTATCTTTTATTCTATTGCAATATTTATGCTCAAAATAATTATTCGGACTTAGTGGCCTTTCTAATTATATATATCGACATTTCATTGGTTTAATTTAACATTTCAATAGGTTATATAAAAAGTATTTACGTATATCACCTGCAATTTAATTTTAATAAAACTTCCACATTTTTCTACGTCATATTTTTCCATTACGTAAGTTTCAGCGTCACAAAATGAAGAGCTAATTAGAAAGTTTCTGTTTATTAGTTTTAATTAGCTTTTATACAAGTAAAATCAACCCGAAAATATTGCCAGTAATATAATTGAGTATTTTTGAGCTGCTTCAATAGCATTTTTAATCAACCATTTTTGAAAAGATGACAAGAAAAATCAAAACGCTGCTTCTCGTTTTTTGCATAGCATTTTTATTTGCAACATGTAAACAGAGTGATTCAAAAGTGCCTGTAATTGGCTTTGCGGATGCATTCCAGGATAATACAATTGAACAGGCAAAAACCGGTTTCATTGATGCCTTGCAAAAAAATGGCTTTGATGAAAAGAGCAACACACTTAAAATTATTTACCGCAATGCGCAAGGCAACATTCCAACCCTTACACAAATCATGAAGTATTTTATAGCACAGGATGTCACGCTTATTGCTACCAATCCTTCACTGTCAACAATTACAGCGGTTCAAAATTCGAAAGATATTCCCATATTTATGATGGTATCGCCTACGCCCGCCTTAATGAAAGTGAATGATGCGCAAGGCAACCCACCAAAAAATTTATTTGGTGTGGGCGAAACGCTTGATTATATCGACACTTCCTTTTTACAAATTCCAAAACTTATTCAGCCGAAATCGGGTACACTAACGGTAGGTATGATTTTTAATCAATCTGAGCCACAGTCTGTAGAAGCTATGGACAGAATACAAAACCTTGCAAAAGAAAATCATATCGATCTAATTGCACTTCCGGTAAATTCAACAGCCGATGCTCAGTTGGTTACTGCTTCATTGCTATCTAAAAATGTTGATGTTTTTTTTGCCAACCCTGATAACATTGTTTTTGAATCTTTTGAAACTATAGTGAAAGCATGCAATGAGAAAAATATTCCAATTTTTACAAGCGAAGCCGGATTGGTGGAAAGGGGTGCCGTGGCCGCATATGGCGCCGATATTTATCAATGGGGTTACCAGGCAGGCGAACAAGCTGCGCGATATCTTAAAACAAAAAGTACCAAAGACCTTCATTGGGAAATGGTGACCGTTAGAAAGAGAGTTTACAATCCTGCTGTAGCCAAAAAATTTGGCTTAGCACTGCCATCAAATTTTCAACCGCTTCAATGAACCAGTTTTATTTAACGGCGTTGCAGTTATCATTATGCCTTGGGCCAATGGCAATGGGAATTTTCATAACAATGAAGGTTTTCAATATTCCGGATATTACTACTGACGGAAGCTATACTTTGGGAGCCGTTGTAACTGCAGTATTGCTTATGCAACATTGGCCGGTAATGCTCACGTTACCTGTATGTATGTTGGCGGGAGCGTTAGCAGGAGTTTGCACCGGGTTAATTCATACTAAACTAAAAATTGATGCTTTGCTTGCGGGCATTTTGGTGATGACCGGATTATATTCCATCAATCTTATTATACTTGGCAGATCGAATGTGCCTTTGATAAATATTCCGACGGTATTTTCTTATTTGTCTTTTTTTAGCAATGATATTTATAATGAACTCTTTATTGCATTCATCATCATTTTCATATTAGTGATGGTTCTTAATTATATATTAAAAACAGATTTTGGTATTGCTATGCGTGCAACAGGCAATAATCCTGTTATGACCAGGTCGCTCGGAATTAATAACGACCGGATGAAAATTATTGGTTTGGCCATCGCCAATTCGTTTACCGCACTAAGCGGGTTTTTAGTTGCGCAATATCAAAACTTCAGTGATATTAACATGGGCATTGGCATTGTCATAACTGGTTTAGGTACGGTACTAATTGCCGACGCATTGCGAATATGGTTTAACGTTAGCAGCATTGGTATTCAATTGGTGCTGGTGCTTGCCGGAAGTTTGCTTTTCCAGTTAGTTCTTGCTTTTACGTTGTCGTTAGGCATTGATCCTAATCTCTTAAAACTGGTTACCGCACTTTTTGTTTTATGTATTGTTGCGCTGCCAAGAATGAGCAGCCAATTAAGAAGGAATTCATAACGATAAAGATTAAGTTATAAAAATTTGCGCATTGTCCCTGACTAATGATTTAAAAAAAATGATTTCACTCAATAATATAACAAAGACTTTCAACAAAGGAAAAGAGAACGAAGTGAAGGCGTTGCAGAATGTTTCGTTAACGATAATTGATGGCGAGTTTGTAATTATTATTGGTGTAAATGGAAGCGGCAAATCAACACTGCTAAATATTATACAAGGAGCAGAATTGCCCAACTCAGGAACCATTGAAATAAACGGCACCAACGTTACGAAACTGCCCGGCTATAAACGAAGCCGCTGGGTAGCACGTGTGTTTCAAAATCCAAATGATGGTACCGCACCTGATTTAACGATAGTTGATAATTTCAGGCTGGCAGCGTTACGCAGCCAGTCAAAAAAATTAATAGTGGGCTTAAATTCAGACTTTAGAAAAAGAGTGCAGGATACAATTGCCCAATTGGGAATGGGGCTTGAAAATAAAATTGACCGGCCAATGGGAAGCCTGTCCGGAGGTCAGCGGCAGGCGTTGACTTTACTGATGAGTGTGATGGACAAAGGCGATGTATTATTAATGGATGAGCCAACAGCAGCGCTTGATCCAAAATCTTCGCAGGTAGTATTGAGCCTTGCAGATAAGCTCAATAAAGAACGTGGTAAAACGACTGTTTTCGTCACGCATAATTTAAAAGATGCTCATCAATACGGTAGCCGCCTGGTTCATATTCATGAAGGAAAAATTATGCGGGATCTTACCTCAGCAGAAAAAAATAAATTATCACTTCAGGACATGTTATTATTGTTTACATAGGGGAATATTTAACAAGGGAATTTGTCTACAATAGTCTTAACTAATTTCGACGGCAAGTAAACTTTTCGATTACCTTCAAAAATTTATCAACCCAACAATTTCTCCGAGATATTTTTTATCAGTATCATCAAAGAAATCAAACGAGTCGCTATCTACATCTAAGACGGCAACTACTTCACCATCTTTTATTATCGGAACAACGATTTCGGATTTAGATAAGCTGCTGCATGCAATGTGCCCCGGAAATTTTTCAACATCAGGTACGATGAGAGTTGTAGCCTGTTGCCAACAAGCTCCACAAACACCTCTTCCTTTTTGTATGCGTGTACAAGCAACCGGTCCCTGGAAAGGAGCTAACACGAGTTCATTACCTCTTACAACAAAAAAGCCCACCCAAAACCATTGAAATTGTTCTTTAAGCGCTGCGGTTATATTTGCCATGTTAGCAACAATGTCAGTTTCGCCTTCAAGCAAGCCTTTAATCTGGGGTAGGAGAGATTGATATTGTTCTGCTTTACTGCCCGTTGCAATATCGAGATCGTCGGCCATAAAATATTTTTTACAAATGTAGTCACTGTAAAGCTTCACTTGTGCATGATCTTTTGAAAACCAGTAGGCTGATTCCGGAAAATTATTATTAACGCTTTTTTTGCTTAAATCATTTTTTTATATCAAACATTAAAATCTAACTTGTTTTTTAACCAAATAAATTAATTAAAGAAAAGAGGGAACAACATAGAAAATGACAGACCTTTTGTTTCTTTCATGCATTGCTCTTTCTTTTGCCATTTGGTAAAATGCGCCGTAAATTTAGCTTGTAAGAAAATGTTAGCCAGCACTCGTACTTCAATTCATTCATATGAAACTAACGGTCCGGCAAAAATTTTTTGTGTTTGCAATATTAATATTGTCTGTTGTTTCTATATTAAGTTACGCCTCCTATCAAAGTAGTAAAAAAGTTTTTGATTCTTCCAAATTGATAGATCATAGCGAACTGGTTGTTTCAAAAACGGATTTTATACAATCCATTGAAAAAGATATTGAAACAGGTTCAAGGGGTTTCATAATTACCAACGATAGTGCGTTTCTGAAACCTTTAAAAGAGGCCGGAAAGATTATCTTTTCATACATTAAAGAACTTAAGCAACTTACAAAAGATGATTCGGGTCAACAGCTGCGAATAGATTCTCTCAATTTATTTATCCACAAAAGCCTGGGATTTGAATTGAAAGCTGACGAAGTGAGAAGTAAGGAAGGACTGGCTGCAGCCAGTGCTCTTATTGCAACAAAACAAGGTAATCAATATACAGATGCCGTACGCAGGATTTGTACTGCTATCAAAATGGAAGAAGCACGTCTGTTGATGTTAAGGAAACAATCAAATGAGAATTTTGTAGCACAATCCAATCGTTATTCTTTTCTAATAATATTACTTAGGATATTGTTGACCGTTATAGTACTGATTGCAACTGGCAGTTATTTAATTAAGAGCAGGGAAAAGGAAAAACTGGCAGCAGAGATTGTTCAGCAGAATATCAATAAACACAGGGAAATTACCGAAGCAGTAATTGCGGCACACGAGGCTGAGCGATCACATATAGGACAGGAATTGCATGAAAATATCAATCAGCTTTTGGCAACAAGCAAGCTGTATAACGACATGGCCAATAAAGCCAGTAAAAACAGGTCCGCTTTGCTAGCCGCTTCAACGGACTATACTTTGATGGCCATTGAAGAAATTAGAAGACTTTCCAAGGAACTCATAACTCCTTTAATGCAGGATATCGGGCTGATTAAATCGATAGATCTGATTGCGGCAGATATTATGAAAATTCATTCCCTCAAAATAGAAATATCAGCAGAAAATTTTGATGAGAATATACTTAGCCAAAAATTTAAACTAAATCTTTTACGGATTGTGCAGGTACAAATAAGTAACACGGTAAAGCATGCAAAGGCAAGTAACCTTAAAATAAACTTTTTGCAAACCAACCAAACACTCCTTGTGACTATTTCCGATGATGGAATTGGTTTTGATACTGCAGTTACCAATGAAGGAACGGGCATTAAAAATATTATTAGCAGGGCCGGATTATACAAAGGTGAAGTGCTTGTAACATCGGCTCCCGGAAAAGGTTTTTTGATGGATATTGCATTTGATAACTCAAATTTTTTGAATAGCTGAAAATGTCTTTGCATCAAAATGCAGCCTTAAAGAATCTCGTTCACATGAATTTGACTAAATCTGCTATCTCATCACGAAGGGGTAGGTATCGTAATGTTTTAGAGCAAAGCCTGTTCCTTTAACAACACTTGTAAGCGGGTCATCTGCTATGTGTACCGGAAGTTTAATTTTTGCTTCGAGCCTTTTATCTAATCCTCTCAAAAGGGCTCCTCCGCCGGTTAAATATATTCCACGTCGATATATGTCCGATGCAAGTTCAGGTGGTGTTGTCTCCAGGGCTTTTAATATTCCTTCTTCAATTTTAAAAATAGATTTGTCCATTGCCTCGGCAGTTTCCTGGTACGTCACAGTTATTTGTTTAGGGATACCGGTTACCAAATCTCGTCCATGAACAGCCATGTCTTCGGGAGGGTTATCAATATCTTTTATTGCAGCGCCTATTTGAATTTTTATTTGCTCCGCGGTGCGCTCACCTATAAGAAGGCTATGGTATCGTCTTATGGCCTCCATAATATCCGCGGTAAATTCATCACCGGCAATGCGGATAGATTGGTCGCATACAATACCGGCAAGAGCAACCACTGATATACCTGTAGTGCCACCGCCGATATCAATAATCATATTACCAACAGGTTCTTCAACATCAATTCCTATTCCCAACGCTGCAGCCATTGGTTCGTGAATAAGATACACTTCTTTTGCTCCGGCCTGTTCGGCGCTATCTCTTACAGCCCGTTTCTCCACTTCTGTAATACTGCTGGGAATGCAAATCATCATCCGCCAGCCCGGAGCAAACATGGGCTTTTTGGTGTAGATTTTTTTTATCATTTCCCTGATCATTAATTCCGCCGCATTAAAATCGGCAATCACGCCGTCCTTTAGCGGCCGGACCGTCTTAATGCTTTCATGGGTTTTTTCATGCATCATCAATGCTTTTTTGCCAACTGCCAAAACGTTTTTTGGATTATTACGGTCCAGTGCGATGATAGAAGGTTCATTAACCACAACCACATCGTTATGAATGATGAGTATGTTGGCTGTGCCAAGATCAATGGCGATTTCCTGTGTAAATAAATTAAAAAGACCCATGTTATATTATGGTGTTGAAAAATTAGCGATAAGTGTAAAGGTGTGCAAATTTATTCGATTTATAATTGTTAAACGAAATGAATTACTGCTAAATATTTATTCGATATCCGAAATCCAATCGATACAGAGTTATGTAACAGGTGGCAGAATTTTTTGTTTGCATAACGCTAAGAACGAAGAACTGATAAGAGAGTATGCCAAAAAAAGGTGGTTATCCTCCCAATCAAATAACAGAAGTTTCTACAGAGATTAGTCTTGCTACTGCACAGAATTAATTTAACAAACAAGAAATCTTTATCTAAGACCCGCTGTATGCGGGTTTTATTATTGAATGCAATCATGCGTTTAAGGTGCTCCGTTAGAATGAATGATATTGGGTTTCAACCGGTAAACCGTTAGTGAGCGTTTGATATACCACGCAATATCTTTCGGTAAGCTTTTTAAGACTGGTCATTTGGTCATCTGTCGCATCACTATCGATTTCAAATTGCAATCGGATATTTTTAAAGCCTACAGGGGATTCTTTTAAAACTCCCAGGGTACCTTTGAAGTCAAGATCACCTTCAGCTTTAACAGTGCCGTTTCTTATTTCAACACCGATGGCAGTGGATACTGCTTGCAGCGTAACACCTGCGCAGGCCACCAACGCTTCCAGTAACATATCCCCGGAACATACAAGCATACCGGTTCCGCCCGTTGCAGGATGAAGGCCGGCTTCAGCCATTGCTCTTCCTGTTTCAACTTTACAGGATATTCCTTCTCCAATTTTTCCCTGCGCCTTTAATGTGATAACAGCAGCTTCTGGTTGATCACGATATTTGTTCTTAAGCGGAGCTTGCAGACTTTTGAGTTCTTCTGTATTCATAGGCAAGTTTAGCAAAAAAAAACTGATGCGTTGCGAAAGACTTTGTTGTTTTCATCTATCTAATTACTGATACTTTATCTTTATAAAAAATTATTGCGATAACCTTTTTTCTTGACCTCTATAAATACAATATTTATTATGGTAAACTTTAGCCGGAGAAAATTTCTTAAAGCATCGTCGTTGTTAGCGGCAGCGCCATTTGTTCCAACTTTACTTTTATTAAAGAAGAACAAACCTCTTTTGTCTTTTTCCACCCTTGGCTGCCCCGAATGGAATTTTAAAACAATTACTGATTTTGCCGTGCAACATAATTATGAAGGCATTGAATTACGCGGTCTGCTTCATGAAATGAATCTTACCAAATGCCCTGAATTCAATACTCCGCAAAATATTGCGAGTACGCTTTCCGTGATGAAAGATAAAAATCTGGCTTTTGTTGATTTGGGTTCATCGGCAAATTTGCATATTGCCGACCTCGCCGAAAGAAAAAAAAATTTAGATGAAGGAAAACGATTTATTGATTTGGCGCAGCAAATAAATTGTCCATATATCAGGGTGTTTCCAAACAAATTTCCAAAAGACCAGGATAAGAATCAAACAATGGATCTTATTACAAAGGGATTGCTTGAACTCGGTGACTACGCAAAAGGAAGTAATGTAGAAGTATTGATGGAAACGCATGGTGACCTCGTTTGGAAAGATGATATTAAAAAAGTAATGCTCTCTGCCTATACTGAGCATACAGGTTTAGTTTGGGATATAGCTAACATGTGGTCGATTACAAAAGAACCACCTGTTGATGTTTATAATGAACTAAAAAAATATATCCGTCACACGCACATTAAAGATTTGAAAATGATCGATGGTAAAGAACATTATGAGTTGTTGGGCCGCGGTGAGGTTCCCATATTTACTGCCATAGATGCTTTGCGGAATGGAGGTTACCAGGGATATTATAGTTTTGAATGGGAAAAATTATGGCATCCTGAAATTGATGAACCGGAAGTTGCAATAGCCGATTACAGCAAAGTAATGTTGGAGCATTTTAATAAATAAATAGTTTTATGGAAAAGGAAATAACAAAATGAAACCGCCAAAAAATCACTTCTGTAATATTAGAATATGTAAAATAACAATCCAAATCCTGTCTCTCTTTTTTAGTTATCGATCATGTTGCAGGAGATTCCCAATCATCTGAAGATGTAATTCCTCCGCTCACCCATGTCCATTGAATTTTCTGATAAGTAAAACTGACTTCTTCCATTAAAGGCATTTTAGCATTCTCCGGTATTTTATTATTCAACATTGTGCTGGTAATGTCTACGATGCGTGCATTAGTGAGTGTAACTGTATAAGTGTTTACTTCTGCTCCGGAGCTTTTAGCAGCAAAGCATTGCAATTCCCACGTAGTAATCATTTCATTATTTACCAATGCCGAGTAGAGAAGGGGAGTTGACTTGTCAATTTCTTTGGTGATCATAAACGGCCTGTGCATTCTTCTTCCTGTCGGTAGTCCTGAAGCAGGATCGCGTGGTGTCTGCACTTCATGATCAAAAGCCATTACCAATATTTTTCCTTCACGGCCTTTTTGAGTTACTCCACCTTTAATATCGCCTTGTTTCTGTCCCTTTAATTTAAGATATGAATTAAGTGCCATCGTAATTTATTTTAGTTACAACAAAATAATAAATGACGATGAAGATTGCAAGGCAGTAATTGAATTATTCGTGATTTAAAAATTTATGCAAAAAAATATGGTAAAAATTGATTGACTTTTTTTTGGCACTATTTTAGGTATCTATAGATATAAATTAATCTATCACTTAAAAACACAAATTATGAATTCTACCAAATTGAAAGCAATTTTATTAGGCGTAAGCAGTTTTGCAGTTGCATCTTGTTTTGCCCAGGATACCCCTAAAAGCCCCAAGCCGGATACTACCCAAATGCCAAAGCATGATTCAACAAGTATGAATTTGCAAGCGATGCACAACAATGTTGTAAGCTTAAATGTTAAAGCCTCTGGTTCATTTATAACGAAAAATGGAAGTATCATTGCACTAAAAAATGAAGCTGAAGATGAAACATTAACAGAAAAATATCTGGCAAAAACATCAGCGTAATATTTTCAAATTTTGTTGTGGTTTAACTTATAAAAACCCGTGATTGTAATTGCGGGTTTTTATAAGTTTCTGTTTTTTTTAAAAGGCCGTTGCTTACCTCATCTATAAAAGGAATTTTATCAGAATAAAATAACGATGGTAATAATTGTTACCATATTCTGCTAATTTTATCCTATGACGATACAACTAAGAAAACTGAAAAGCCACAGTTTTGCGATTTTGGTTTTTATCCTATGTTTTCAAAATATCTCCGCACAAACTTATAAAGATTCATTGCTCTCTTACCAGCGGAATTACATTAATAGCCATGAAGTAGTTGGTAATGACGATAAAAAATTTATACACTTTTATCCTGTTGATGAAGGTTATCGCGTAACCGCTTCTTTTGAAAAAACCAGCGATACAAAAGGGTTTGATATGAATACGGCTTCAGGGACGAAGCAACATTATTTTCGTTATGGCCTCCTTACTTTTAAACTCCATAATTCTTTAATGCATTTATATATTTACCAGTCAGCATTGCTGATGAAACGGGTAAAATTTAAGAATTATTTATTCGTGCCATTTGGAGATGCCACTTCTGGTTTTGAAAGCTATGGTGGAGGGCGCTATCTTGATTTTACTATTTCCGATATAAAACATAACAGCCTGGTAGTTGATTTTAATAAAGCATACAATCCGTATTGTGCTTACACTACGGGTTACGATTGCCCAATTCCTCCTAAAGAAAATTTACTAACGGTATCCATAGCCGCAGGAGAGAAGAACTATGGCGAACCCATGCATTAAGTGACGTATGGTTAGCTACTTAATTTCAATGTTAATAATATATAAGATTCTTCTTCTCCGCAGATGGCGCTTTAGGTGAAATTAGCTATAGCGATCATTGCGCCATGGATAGGCGGTGTTGGAATATCCTCTCTCTTCCCAAAATCCTAACCTGTTCGCATCCAGGAATTCTATCCTGTTTATCCATTTACTGCCCTTCCATGCATACAATTGTGGTGTTATCATTCTTACAGGACCTCCATGTTCTTTGGGCAATGGCCTGCCTTCAACGGAATGCACCAATAACACATCGGGCTTCAATGCTTCTTCCAAAGAAATGTTAGTAGTATAATCGTCATAGCCATAACACATAATGTGTGTGGCACTTTCGTTTGGTTGTACCAATGCCGCAAGATCGAGCATACGCACTCCTTTCCAGTTAATATTTAATTTAGACCAGGTAGTAACACAATGAAAATCGGATGTATCATTTGATTGAGGTAAAGCCATAAAATCGTCCCATGTTAGCATCGTCGGGTGCTCAACGGAGCCATCAATCGTTAGTCGCCATTCATTCAAAGAAATCGATGGTTGTATTCCAAGATCAAGTACCGGCCATTTATGCGTTATCGTTTGCCCAACAGGAAGTATAGGCATACCATGGCGGTTTAGGTTTCCTTTACCCATAGGTTTGTTGTCGGCTACAGATGGCGTTTGGCGCATTTTATTTTCAAAGCGGGCTTTAAGTTTCATCCGGGCTTCTACTATGCGTTCCAGTTTTCCGGGAGTTTCCATAACCAATAATTTAAGACATAAAGCTAACTATAAACAAAAGAATTTAACCGGTTGTTTGCGGGAAATCTTAGTTTCGTAAATGCAAAAAATTGACGAGGATTTGTTTACTGACACACGTAAAAGCAATAGCAAAATGGTTTAGTCTGTTACTAATTTTTAATTTCAATAGTCAAATATTATCAGCACAAACATTAAGCGCAACAAACCAGTCCAACAGCGATACTGCTGCATATCCATAAAGAAGCAAAGGGTCGTTATTTAAAACCAACTGCTCTGATTGTTCCGGGTGCATTTTTAATCTACACGGGGCTTAAACCATTTATAGGTGGCATTAAAAAACTTGATGATACTATCTATGAAAATGTCAAAGCAAATCATCCCGGCTTTCATACTAACGCAGAAGACTACCTGATGTGGGCGCCTTCGGCATCAATATATCTTTTAGATGCTTTGAAAGTAAAAACAAAACATAATTTTAAAGAACATCTTATACTTGATGCCGGATCAATTTTAATTACCGGCGGGCTTGGCTATGCAATGAGGTTGGTAGTCGAAATATAAATGCATACGCCACACAAGGCACAAAATTTCCTTCGGGCCATACAGCCAATGCTTTCAGAGGCGCAGAAATTTTGCACCAGGAATTAAAAGACAATAACGACATCCTGAGCTATAGTGGCTACCTTGCTGCTACTGCTGTTGGTGCTATCAGGATCTACAATAAAGACCACCTGCTTACCGAAGTGTTGGCTGGTGCAGGTTTAGGCATCTTATCAACCAAACTCACTTATTGGATTTTTGATAAAGCAAAATATAGCAAGAAGAGAAATTCGGCAAGCTTAAACTAAAAATAAGCTTACCTGAAATTTCACTTTATTTTGATTTCTTAATTGATAATGATGCCCTGCGTCTCAAAAGAAATTCAATTAACTCTTATAGGCAATGGCAGCACTTGCAGGGCCCGCAAGTGGTATGAGTTCAGCCTTCCTGAAACCTGTTTGCTTTATCCAGGTCTCAAAGTCATTAAAAGTGTAATCAAAGCCATCTCCATTTTCGATAAGCATATTCAGGCTCATCAGCATTCCAAATGTATTGTTGGTCCTATCATTGTCAATAATATTTTCAATCGCAATTAATATCCCATTTTCCGGCAGAGCGTCATAAACTTTTTTAATTAAAGTAAGTTTAGTTGCTTCATTAAGCCCATGTAATATGTTTCCCATGCTGATGATTTCGGCAGAAGGAATCGCATCCTTTAGAAAATCACCACTTTCAACTTTTATTCTTCCTGTTAGGTTAAACTTTGCAATTTTTTCTTCCGCTAACGGAGCCACTGGTGGAAGATCATAAGTGGTTAATGAAATCGCAGGATGATGAAGAGCGATCATAGACGAAAGAAATCCGTCAGCGCCGCCAATATCTGCCATGGTTTTATAATTACTAAAATCAAATTTCTTAGCCAGCGTCATAAAATTTCCACCCTGAATTCCAGACATAGCATTTACAAATTCTTTTAGCTTATCGGGAGACTGATACAGTTGTTCAAAAAAATGCATATTCCCATCTTTTGATTCGTTTTGAGGCATTCCTGTTATCAAACCTTCCTCAAGGTTTCCCCAAAACTTATATAACCTGTTATTACCCATTTTGAGAATACCCCCAATGTAAGAAGGTTTATTTTCATCCAGGAACATTTCTGTATCTGCATTATTTGAATACACAGCATTTTCGAGTATGCCTTCCCGTTTTAAAAAACCAAGCGACACGAGTACGTCCAGCCAATCGTAAGTGTGACGATCAGTTGTTTTAAAAGCTAATTCTTCTTTAATTTCATCAGCCTTTTTAGATGTTCCTGATAGTATCGTAAACAATTTAAAATTTACAGCCGCTAATAATGCTTTGGAGGCCCAGAAACCCATACCAATCTGCATTATTTTAGAAGGATCAGGATGTTCAGAAGCTGATTGTTGTTCCATTTTAATAAGTTTTATAGTGATTAATAAAAATAAGAAATAGTGTTTCCAGCTTAGATAAAAGCTTTCTAAAGTTTCCGGAAAAAATGATAGTGAAATTAATAATTTTTTTTGAGCTAATTAAAGCTTCTTCTTATAAAGGAAACAAAAATGACCCGGTAAAACCGGGCCATCTTTTCATCATTTCAAGCGTTATGAGTTGTTATTATTTTTTTGCAAAAAGATTGTCGATAAATTGCTGGTTATAATGTTCGACAGGATCACCATTAATGTTGTGATAAACTGCGCTTATAAAAATAGATTGAGTGGCACTTATAATAGCAAAAAGTAAAGATATACCTAATACCCCAATTACGATACCGAGGATAGGATGAATAAGAGCTCCGAGAAATGCAATCAGCCCTATCGTTATAATTCCCAAAAATTGTATCAAACCAAAACTGAACCCCGCCGATAAACTTTCACCCCATTTCTCTTTCATCAATTGCACTGAACGCTTGAAAGCGCCTACTGGCCCCAAATTTTCATAAGCAATTACCGGCACAACAAAGAAGGTCGCGATACTCCAGGCAACCCCGACAAGACTTATAATAATTTTGCCTATACTTCCAAGATTATCTTGTACAATTTTAAGAATTGTTCCAATGGTGCCCGCAAACAATGCCCAGGAAAAGATGGCACCGATTCGGCTAAAACTAAAATCAAGTCCTTTGCGCACACTTACTTCTTCGCCTCTAAAATATAAGGTAGTACAATGTATCAGCGCCGTATTGAAATAAACTACTATGAAATAATTGACGATGTAAAAAAGAAACATAACCGCGTAGTTCTCAAAACTATCCGGTTTGCTTACGTTCGCGAAATCCCAGCCTGCCCCCGCAAGTGTAATTATAACAAAAGAGCCTATTATCATTAAAAGAGAGAGGCCGGACAATATCGGGAAAATGATAAGTTGTTTATTTTCTTTTAAAACTTTAAAACTATTCATGGAGATTCGCCATCCGTTGGATAGCCGGTCGAAGAAACTCATAAGCGTATGTGGTTTAAATGCGGCGTAAATATAGGGAGCAGGTTTTATATTTAATAATAATGTTGAAAATATTTTTAGCCAAAGTAGTTTAGAGCAGCTAATAAGTATTAATTATAGAGTCAACATTAATTAAGATATATTCATTAACAGTCATAAACGTATTTTCACAACATGTCTGCAACGCATCCCTACATAAAAAAACTATTGGAAGCCATTTCACGGGAAGAAAAGGAAGAAACAAAACGGTATAGCCTCGGGCACGAACATAGTTTAAAGTCATTGAAAGCGGAAGGGCTTGCTTTACATCCAATAATCGTTACAAGGAAAAATTTTGGATATGCTGATTATCCTGAAATAACTTTCAGACTTGCTTTTCCCGCTGATACAAGCCAGTTCCGGGATGGAACTGCCATTGAATGTTTCTGTGCCGGCGAGGAGCCGGTGAAAGGCGTATTGCTTAATATCTGACGGCAAGACCGGAGAACTCAGGCTTTTTGCGCCTGATTTTCCAGACTGGATAGAAGACGATAACGTTGGAATTAAACTGGCCCCTGACCTTCGAACGATTACTATAATGAAAACAGTAATGAATTCGTTGGAAAGTGATAAAAAACTGTATCGGTTCTTTGAACAATTACATGATGGCAAACCGCAATATAACGGAGACAGCCTGGACGAAATAGATATTAAGTTTATTAATAGTAAGTTAAATGAAAGCCAGCGAAAGGCGGTTGCCGCCATATTACAAAATGATAATATAACTATTGTACATGGCCCGCCGGGAACGGGAAAGACGACTACGTTAGTAGAAGCAATTGAGCAAATGATACTGGTTGGAGAAAAGGTATTGGTATCTGCGCCGAGCAATACTGCTGTGGATAATATTTCTAAAGCATTAATCAGGAAAGGAGTGAAATTATTGCGGGTGGGAAATGCCAGCAAAGCAGATGAAGAAATATTTTCGCATACGCCTGAGGGTAAGCTTGCCAACGCTAAACAACAAAAGGAGATAAAAGAGTTAAAAAAAAGAGCCGAAGAATTTCGAAGGATGGCTTTGAAATATAAACGCAGTTTTGGCAAAGCAGAACGCGAACAGCGTAATCTTTTATTTAAAGAAGTAAAGAGTATTCGGGCAGAAATACGAAAACTTCAAATCTATAACGAAGAAAAATTATACGAGGAAGCACAAGTAATTGCCGGAACTCCAATAGGGCTTTATGATGCAAAAATAAAACACAGGTCATTTCAGACATTGGTTATTGATGAAGCAGGCCAGTGCATTGAGCCCCTTGGCTGGTGCATCTTCCCGCTTGCTGAAAAATATGTATTGGCAGGAGATCATTTTCAATTACCACCTACAGTTCTTAGTTACGAAGCCGCTGAGATAGGATTAAATTTATCTATTTTAGAAGTTGGCATAAACGCAGTTAAGAACACATTCCTTCTCAATACACAATACAGGATGCGGGAATCAATTGCAGGATTTTCCGCGAATTATTTTTATAAAGGATTGTTACTAACGACTCCTTCATTAACCAATAAAAACATACATGTTACTTTTATAGACACGGCTGGTTCCGGTTATAATGAGGTTCGCGGAAGTAATGGGATTAGTTTACAAAATGAAGGTGAGTTAGCAATTGTGCAAAAATTATTGGAAACGGAATCTTTGGATATTTTACAAACAGCTTTTATCTCGCCTTATTCCGGGCAGGTTGCAGCCGCGAAAGAGTTGTTGCCAAAACAAATGCGTATAAGCACGATCGATAGTTTCCAGGGGCAGGAAAAGGAAAATATCATTCTTTCACTTGTACGCAGTAACGATGATGGAGATATAGGTTTTTTGAGGGATTACCGGCGCATGAACGTTGCCATCACGAGAGCCAAAGAGCAATTATTCGTAATAGGGGACAGTGCTACAATAGGCGCCGATTCATTTTATAATGCATTTCTCAGTTATATCGAAAAGAATGGAAGTTACCGTTCTGTGTGGGAGTTTGAATCGTATTAAAAATAAAAATTAATTTCTCAAAAAGTTTAAGCTGTTGTTTTATTCCAATATACTCACGATTCTAAAATTTATGGATAAATGATAATATCAAACACTCTCATGGGCAGTTTTGACTTTACAATATCAAGAGCACTTATATCAGCCTGGTCAAATATATTGTTATCGGAACAATCCCTGCAATTAAACATAAGCGCAGTTTTCTTAAAATTGATTTTCCCTCTATTGTCCGGGTTAACCATAAATGCGAAATCTGATTTAGTGCCATAAATATCAAAGTCCGCTTCATTAAGCCTGAGAACATCTTTGAGTGCCATACCATGGTGGATACCATTCTGAAATTTCCAAGCATTATTTTCATTAACAATACTGTTTTGTTTTCCATCTTTTGTGGGTAATAAATTCGATACAATTATATAAGAAAGATTATTGAGGTTGTTTTCATCGCCCCAAACAAAGGCAGCCTGGTAAAGGGTTCCGTTAAATAATACCGAGCATTTTTTTAGTTCTTTTTCCGAAAAATAATAGAGATCTTTCGTTACGTTCTTTTCTCCGAAATAGCTTTCAAGAAATTCATTCGAATCAAATTGAAGAAGGTCTTCTGCATAAAGAACAGAATCAGGAATTTTTCTTTGCTTTAATTTGAATGTATATTTTGCTAAACTATCTTCCACTTCTATTGATGCAAGAACAGAAATATTTTTTCTCTGAAAAAGTATTAAAGAATCCATATCGATATGTTTCCTCTTATCATAGATAAAATCAGACTTTATTAATCTTCGTTCACCACTTTCATAATCACCTAAATCTAAAGTGTGAAATACAAAATATCTTGAACCATTCTTTTGGTAAAAATCAACACCTTGTTTTATTTGAACGGGTTTTTTCTTAGGCTTGACTCTTGGGATGAAACTTGCTTCTATTGAATCATTCTGAATATTATGATTGATAATAAATCCTTTCTTAGACATGTAATTATTTATGCCGTTCGAGGGCAAATCAGCAAGGTCAAGCAAGTCACGAACTGAAAAAGATTGGCAGGATATTTTGCCGATAAAGAAGTTAAATACGAGGATCAAAAACAATAATCTCTTCATTAATTACACCGTTTAAACTTGAGAACTTTGCGGCTCATTTATGCTCAGCAGTAAAATTTTATTTAAAGATATTTACAAAAAGTTCTTAAAATAATTCAGCTTGTAGGACGCTTGTAGCCCAATTTGAGGCGAAATGTTGTTATCAAATTGATAACCGCAAGTGGCTGGACCTCCTATAAATTTAAAGGTAACTTCTTGCCTGTTTTTGTTGCTTCGTAAATTGCGTCAATAATTTTTAAGTCTTTCACTGCTTCTTCGCCATCAACTGGAACTTCAGGTTGTTTACCCTGCAAAATGATACCTGCCATCGCATCCATTTGCACCGTTTGGTGCGTAACGTGTGGAAAATTTAATTCTCCTTTATTGGTGCGGCCCATAATAGGTCCATAACCGGTGGCAGGTTTTAATTCCCCAAATCCGCTAAGCCCATCAAGAAAGAATCTATCCAGATTGTTCATGCTGTAGGTGGAAAGACACGAGGCAACTGCACCACCCGGAAATCCCAGTTGAAACTGTATAGTTTCGTCTACGCCTTCCTTAAATTTTACCGGATCGTTTTTAGTTTCTTCAGCGGTCACCCAAACAGGCTCTTCACCAACCATATAACGGGAACCGTTAATCGAATATATTCCTATATCCATTAGCGAACCGCCACCGGAAAGTTTCTTGTTAAGTCTCCATTGATTTGGATCTCCAATAACGAAACCGGTTAAGCCCTGGAAGAATGTGATCTTTCCAAAATCGCCCGCTTTCCGCATATGAATAATCTCCAGCGTTTTAGGCTCAAAGTGCATGCGATAGCCGACGAGTAATTTTACATTCGCCTTTTTACAGGCATCAACCATTTCCTGGCCTTCCTTTGCATTTATTGCCATTGGCTTTTCGCAGATAACATGCTTACCAGCTTTCGCCACGCGAATTACTTCGTCATGATGAAGTCCGTTGGGTGTTATCACATACACCACATCGATATCGGGATTATCTTTAATTTTATCAAAATTCTCGTAGTTATAACAATTTTTTGCAGGAATATCATACTTGCTTTGCCAATCAGTAATTTTCGAAGGCGTACCACTAATAACTCCAACTAACTTCGCCATTGTACAATCACGCATGGCTTCGGCCACACGGGTTCCATAACTACCGAGTCCCATAATGGCGACACGTAACAGCGGCCCATCATAAGGTGCCCGATTTACAGATTTATTAGCCGCGGCAGCTTGCTTTAGAAATGGGAAGGCTATAGTGGCGGCTGTAATTTTTTGTAGGAAATCACGACGGGAATTCATAATTGTGTCTTTTAATTTATTAAAAAAGTATAATACAATGCTATGTAAAATGCGTATAATCTTAACCGTTACTTTCTGACTTCAAATAGTACATCATGTGTTTTATGATGATGTTGGTTTACTACCGTAAATATAATTGAATTGCTATTTAATTCGTAAAACTAAAATTGATATCTGCTAAGCACATTTAGTTTCAGTGTATTTTTTAAGATTATCAAGTATAGCCTGCCAGCCCCCTTTTTGCAATTCAATGGAATTCGTATTTTCTGCTTCAAAGTTTTCGGTCACTTTAGTTTTGTTCCCATCAGCGTCAAATTTCACTATTACTTTTCTGCCATCACCGAGCGTATATTCAATGTATGCATTCGGAATTATTGAATCGTATACACCTCCAAAATCAAATCCGAAACTGCCGTCCTTAGCTTCCATCCTGCAACTGAAACTGCCGCCCACCCTTAAATCGTTTTCTGCACGTGGCGTATGCCAGTCGTCAGACGCATTGTTCCATTGAGTTATATGTTCAGGTTTTGTCCAGTACTCCCATACTTTTTCAACTGGTGCATTCACAGTGTTACTTATTGTAATTACCGTTTTGTTTTGCGCTTCCATTTTTTTTAGATTTAGGTAAAAATGTTTTTCATCACAAACATCTATAATTTATGCTGAATAAACGATGTGGCAAAGCGACAATTAAAGGTATATTTTGCGACAAAGAATTAAAGTTGAATTTTATTTACTGAATCCTATTGGTTTGTTTGCCTTATTTTGTAATCTCGTTCGCTATACATTTTATTTTCATTTCGCAATTCTTAATTTTTAATTTCTGATCAGAAAAATTCCAATACGCAAGAGGTTGCGCATTGTGCAACTGGCGGCAATAATTTTTTTCACAGTATCAGGCGGCCCATATGGACTGGAGCCGTTGCTGGGCTACGCAGGTAAGCATGGAGCTTTATTGCTTCTGGTAATAACGCCCTTGCTTTGGGATGTGCCCGCAATACTAACGGTGTTGGAACTAAACAGTATGATGCCTGTTACGGGAGGCTATTATCAATGGGTTAAAAAGACATTAGGACTGCGCTTTGGATTTTACGAAGGTTGGTGGACCTGGCTATACACCTTTGTTGATCTCGCCATTTACCCTGTTCTTTTTGTGAGCTATGCCTCTTTTTTTTATCCGGAAATTGCACATTATAAAATCCCGGTATGCCTTATTATTATATGGTCGGGAGCATTCTTAAATATTCTCGGGATTTCGCCGGTTGGCAAAACGGCTACGATGCTGAGCTTGCTGGTACTCGCTCCTTTTGTTGCCATGTTTGTTATGGCTATAAAAGATACGGGCCAAATATCTTTTCCTGCGCCTTCGTTAAATGGTATCTCATTTCCATCTTTGGGAATGGCGCTTTATACAGTGATGTGGAATTTTTTCGGATGGGATAATACAACTACATATGCCGAAGAAGTTGACAGGCCGGTAAGCACTTATCTTAAATCAGTAAGCATTGCGTTTGTAACGGTGGCTGCTGTATATGTGATGGTTTTATATGCAACATTGCATTATAACGTAGACGCAGAGACGCTAAATGAACAGGGTTATCCGGTGCTGGGTGTACTCGCCGGAGGCAAGTGGTTAGGCGCTGCAATTTCTGCAGGTGGAATGGCAAGTGCACTTGGTTTATTTTCTGCGGTATTGCTTTCCGTTTCGCGTGTGCCGCAGGTAATGGCAGAGGATGGTTTATTGCCGTCTAAAATTCATGCGCTGCACCCAAAGTTTAAAACACCTTATATCTCCATTGTTATTTGCGCAGCAGTTGTAAGCTTCATGATAGTTTGGAGTTTCGAAGAATTGATCATTATTGATGTAACACTTTATGGAGCCGGTTTGTTTTTAGAGTTTGTAACACTGCTGGCACTTCGCATCAAAAAGCCTCTTGCGCACCGGCCCTTTAAAATACCTCTATCAACAACAGGATTGTTTTTAATGCTGCTTTTTCCAATTGCTGTTTTTGCAATTGCACTCTCTGGTGCTTTTGCCAATCAAGGTAAAATGTTTATACCGGCGTTATTTGCTGTATGCGCATTATCAAGTGCTGAGGTTTTGTGGCAGGTAATCAAAAGATTCCGAAAGCAATCCGGGTAAAACAGAGATTTGATTTTGTTATAAACAATTTCTCATTTATTGCTTTGAAGGATATAAAATCACATCATTTACGTACATGGGCAGATCTTTGTTAACAACAGCTATAGCACTAACTTCCGGCTGATTAAGGATTTTGATATCATCACAGCTATTGCAGCCAAGCATCACGGCTGTTTTCTTAAAATCAATTTTTCCGCTCTCTGCCGGCTTAACCATAAAGGCCAGGTCGGATGCATTGCCATATATATTGAAATCCATTTGATTCAACCTCAGCAGTTCTTTAATATCCATTCCGGGATAGATACCATTTTGAAACTGCCATTCGCTATTGCCTGTTACCGGGTTATTTTCTTTAGCGCCTTTTGTAGGAAGAACATGCGGAACAAGTATATATAGAAGATTGTCAAGATTTTTTTCATCACCCCAAACAAAAACAACCTGGTACTTGGTACCGCTAAATAAAACGGAACATTTTTTCAATTCTTTTTCTGAAAAATAATACATATCTCTTTTAACATTCTGAGGTCCGAAAAAACTTGCAAGAAATTCATGAGAATCAAACTGGAGAAGATCTTCAGCATATTTTATTCTTTCAGGTATTTTCTTCACTTTTAATTTGAAAGTGTATTGAGATGCAGCATCGTTTTTTTGTGAAGAAGCTAATATTACAATATTCCCTTTTTGAAACAGCATTGATGAGTCTTTGTTAACATCTGCGCTTTCGTCATAAAAAAAACCTGATTTTATTAATTCTCTTTGGTTATCTACGTATTCATTTGCCAACGAAATTTGTAAGTTATACTCTCTATAACTATCAGCCATCGATATATATATATTTTTTGGACGGGCATAAAATTTCCGCATGCGACTTTTTTATCCTTGTGGTAAATATAGCCTCAGTCGAAAGGCTATCTGTTTTAGAACTCGAAAGATCGAATCCTTTTTTATAGAGGTAACGATCAATTTGCTTTTGTGGGTAAATACGATAGCTTAATAAGGTCATTAATATTAAATGACTGAGCGCAGATAATTCCGATAGTTAAACTTTGCAGAAAGACTATGAGCAATACTTTCTTCATCTTTTTTCTCGTTGGTATTCAAAATATGCAATTGTAGTTTTTAAAAAGGATGAGAGGGAAGAAAAAACGGGCTGAAACGGCGGTTTTACCAGAATTGAAGGCCTAAAATAATACGGTTTTATTTAGCATCAAAGCATCTGGTAAAATATTTTTCCAAAAACAACCACGCTGCCTCTGCCTTGAATCTGTCTCGGCTAAGCGTTTCCGTTATGAGAGTATGCTTATAAAGCAGCAATATTAATTATTTCTATTTGTAATATTTTCGAAAAGTCTGAGGCATTCCGCAACTTTCAGGTTTACAAGATTTACCGAAAAAAACTATTGAGAAGTATCGCAACCAGAATTTCAACTCCACAAATATTTAATTATTACAACGTGCACATAATTAAATATTTTTGCTGCGATTTTATTTTAGTAACTGAATAATAACTATAATAGTTGATAACCACAGTACCCTTTTTTTAGATTTTTTGTATTAGGCTAAAACGAAAAGTTTGTTATACAAAGAATCTTATTCTAATCCAAGGTTAATATGACAGCAGAACATCAACGCCTCGAAAATAATTCACCTAAAAGAGTGCCCCTTGAACAATGGGGACCATACCTGAGCGAACGCCAGTGGGGCACAGTTCGTGAAGACTACGGAAATTTTGGTGATGCATGGAATTATTTTCCTTTTGATCAATCGCATTACCGGACATACCTGTGGGGAGAAGACGGTATTGCAGGTATATCGGACCTGTTTCAAAATCTTTGCTTTGCTGTTACGTTGTGGAATCGAAAAGATCCGATATTAAAAGAACGATTGTTTGGCCTTGGTAATAACGATGGTAATCATGGTGAAGATGTAAAGGAATTATATTATTACCTGGATAATATTCCTACACATTATTATATGGAATATTTATATAAGTATCCTCAAAAGGAATTCCCTTATGAGGATATAAAAGTACAGAATCGAAACCGGTCAAAAAACGAGCCCGAATACGAAATTCTTGATACGGGCATTTTTAATAACGATGAATATTTTGATGTAACGGTAACTTATGCAAAACAGGATTCACAGGATATTTTTATTAAAATAAATATTCATAACCGCAATCCGCAAAGTGCCGGTATAACGGTATTGCCTACACTATGGTTTTATAATCGTTCCAGCAATCACAGACTTAAAGAAAAGCCTGTTATTACCGACTATAATAAGACAACTGTAAAGGCCAGCCATCAAAGATTGGGGACTTACTATCTATACTTCCAGAAAACGAGGGCTACTTTTTATACTGAGAATATCACCAATACTGAAAAGGTTTTGGGAATTCCTAATGCAACTCCGTTTGTAAAGGATGCTTTTCATGATGGTATCATCCGGAAAAAAAATGTAAAGTCGCTGCGCAAAAGCACTTCAGGTACTAAGTTTGCTCCCATTTATGATCTCACTATTGAAGGAGGTGAATCAAAAACCATTTATCTCCGGCTTATCCAATAAAGAACTTGCAAATGGTTTTGAAGAAGGCTTTGAAAATATTTTTGCAACACGCAAGGCTGAGGCAGATGATTTTTATAATACAATTCTTCCGGCAAATATTTCTCCGGAATTAAGAAATATACAGCGCCAGGCGCTTTCAGGAATGCTTTGGAGCAAACAGTTTTATCATTATGATGTTGAAAGATGGCTTACCACAAGCGACGGAATTACGCCGGTGAATGACGGCAAACTTAATGGCCGCAATCATGAATGGAAACACCTTAAAAATCAGAATATTATTTCAATGCCTGATAAATGGGAATATCCATGGTATGCCGCATGGGATCTTGCTTTTCACTGTATACCCATGGCCATGCTCGATCCTGGATTTGCGAAAAACCAGTTGCTGCTTGATTATGCGTGAATGGTATATGAAACCCGATGGACAATTGCCTGCTTATGAATGGCATTTTAGTGATGTAAATCCGCCTGTGCATGCATGGGCTGCTTTGCAGGTTTTCAGGATTGAAAAATCTATGACAGGGAAAGGAGATATTAATTTTTTAAAAAGAATATTTCACAAACTCCTGATCAACTTTACGTGGTGGATTAACCGGAAAGACGCCAGCGGTAATAATATTTTCCAGGGTGGATTTCTTGGCCTGGATAATATCGGTGTATTTAACAGGAGTATTGAAATGCCCGGCAATCACAGGCTGGAACAGGCAGACGGTACGAGTTGGATGGGAATGTATGCATTAAATATGATGGATATGGCTTTGGAAATTGCTATGGTAGATGAAACGTTTGAAGATACGGCAACAAAATTTTTCGAGCATTTTATTCTCATATCGGAAGCCCTGAATCAATATGGTTTGTGGAACGATACCGATAAGTTTTTTTATGACATACTTTCAAAAGACGGAGCAAGTCCTATCCATTTGCGTATTCAATCGATTGTAGGCATCACAACACTTTTTGCGGTGTCTATTGTTGAAAAAAAAGTGCGTGATAAACTTGGTGACTTTAGAAAAAGAACTGCCTGGTTTGAAAAATACAGGAAAAAAAACAACCGTTTCTGGCCTAATGAAGAACACACAAGTGGCGAAAAACTTTTATTATCGCTTGTTCAGCAGGATAGGTTAAAAAATATATTGCAGCATCTATTGAATGAAGATGAATTTCTTTCTCCCGGTGGTATAAGGGCTTTATCTAAATATCATGAAAAGAATCCTTACGCAGTAAATATTGATAATATTGAATACAGTATACAGTATGATCCTGGTGATTCCACTTCAAACTTTTTTGGCGGCAACTCTAACTGGCGTGGCCCGGTTTGGATTCCTATAAATTATATATTGATTCAATCCATTCGAAAATATGGAGAATTTTACGGCGACGAATTATTGGTAGAATGCCCTACTGGCTCAGGTATCCAGATGAATTTAAAACAGGTTGCAGATGAATTGACCAAAACGGGTCATCAGTTTATTTGAAAAAGATGGAGACGGAAATCGCAGAATTTATGGAAAGGACAATTGGTTTTACAATCAGCCCGGCAATGAGCATCTCATTTTATTTTATGAATATTTTCATGGAGATAATGGTAACGGGCTTGGAGCAAGCCATCAAACCGGGTGGACGGCGCTGGTGGCAAGTTTAATAAGTGAATTGGACGGAAAAGGGATTTGATATTCCAATGCATAGCGCAATATAACGGAGACGTGTACACGTCTTTCGACGGCCCAAAAAAGATAATAGTCTGCGTTTGCTTACCCGGCAAATGCCAGATCCCCCCCAAAAAAATTAATTCGTGTTATTTAAGGCTTGAATATACCATCGCCTCAAATTTTCTTTCAACATCTCCATGGCTGTTTGGATTTTGTTGTGTCATGAAAAGGCACACGAGGTGCGCTTTTGGGTCTGCCCAGTAAGTGGTTCCATAGTAGCCGCCCCACGCAAATGAACCGGCATATCTTGGCCCTCTTGCTGCGGATTTTTCTGAAGTAATTTCAAAGCCTAATCCAAAATTATCATCACCAAAAAGGCCAGGGGCCAATTGTCCGCTGGTCATCATTTCTACAGTTCTTTTTGCGAGTATGCGATGACCGTTATAAATGCCACCGTTTAATAACATTTGCATAAAAACAGCATAGTCAAATGCAGTGGAAGATAGTCCGGCTCCGCCGGAAAAATAATGTTTATTCATCAATGGATAATCAGGATCTATATGGCGAAATGTATGGCTCCACTTAATTATATGATGCAAAGAGTCTTCTGTATAAACCGTTGCCAAGCCTGTTGGCTTTTGATGCAGGCACATTAAAGTAAGTATCTTTCATACCCAGCGGTTCAAAAATATTTTTAGTTAAGAAATCCTCGAGATTTGTTCCGCTGATCACTTCAATTAGACAACCAAGCAAATCACTGTTTAAACCATATTGCCATTTTTCACCCGGTTGAAAGGAGAGGGGCAATTTGCCAAGCGCTTTCATTCGATCCAGTAAATTCAGCATCAAAATAACCCAGGCGATGGTATGTGATTCTTTGAATAAATAGCCATTACTTTTGAATTCCCATTCTGATATCCAGTCCGGAAGTATTTGTAACCAAGACACGAAATGTGATCTCTCTTTTGCAGGAACTGTAGTATAAGTTGTATCCGCATCATTAAATTTATCGAGACGACAGGACTTAAATGGGAATAAAATCTGATATAGGTTCATCCAGTATCAAATTTTCCCTTTCATATAAAATCAGAATACCCACGCTGGTGATGGCTTTTGATTGCGACATTATGCGAAACATCGCATCATTTTTCATTGGCTTTTTTGTTGCAACATCTGCATATCCATATCCTTTGTATTGCATAAGCTGGTTATCTTTTATTACAATAGTTACGGCTCCGGTTAACCAGTTTTTAGCTATGTAATCATTTACTAAACCATCAATCTTTGCTAATCTTTCGTAGTCAACTGTATTGTTTTTTGCCTTAGTTTGTATAACCTGCCCATGCGTCATCATTGGAACCGAAATAATAATACGCAAAGAAAATATTCCGGTAAAATAGCAGACCTTATATAGCAATTGTTTGTTTTGTAATAAATGATTGAAAATATTGAAGGTTTTAGGGTTAAAAAATATGTAATAATTTTTTGTCCGATAAAACCATACCGTGTATGTTTCATCAAATGTGATTTTATTGGGGTATTCAGGCGGAATGAAATAATTCTTAGGAAAAAATTTTGCAAATGAAAAAGAAAATCTATAAGAAGTTTATGAAGGTTTGTTTTATTTCAAAGCTATCATATCGTTGTCCCAGCAAATTCTTGGTACTCTAAAATTGTTAAAGCAGGAATATAATTTAGTTCCACATCATTCTAACTCTACCCAATATTATGAAATGGAGTCTATATTGCAGAGACATGCACTGGATGGAACTTTGCAGGGAAAAGATATTTATCGATTGTATCTTCAATTTGAGCCGTCAACCGATTCATAGCGGGGATGATACTCCTTCCTAAATTTACAGTTCAGTTAAATGATTCCGCAGAAGTGTCGATACCATCGCTTACTAACTGGAAATATTATTTTTCATTAACGGCAACCAATAAAGATGAAAAGGGCCAGGTGTTTGGAATCGACCATAGCAAATTTGAAAAATTAAACGATGAAAATGGGAAGCTAATTCCGGTTGAGAATACGTATCATGTTTATAATGCTTTTATAGACTTTCATTCGATGAGCGTATTTTCCGAAAAAACTTCTACGGGTAATGGAGCACAGAATTTGAAACATAATTGGCGATTAATTATTCTTTGCTTCCTTTTAACAGCCGCCAGTAAACCGTGGAAGTTAAATTGCAGAGGGGTCTTAATTTAAGAACGGAGAAATTAATTAGGATTTAAGGGACTCGGATTGGTAAAAGAAAACCTGTGCCATAATAGAATATGATTCCGGAGAAAGCTCTTTTTATATGTTAATAAAGCCAATGGCCAATATTGAAATACCTACCAAAGGAAGTTCTCATTATTGGGGAGATATCTACAAAGACTTAACCGGAGGATGGATTCAAAAAGCAGTACTTCACGAGATAGTAATCAGTGAAACCAATGTACCAGGTATCGCCAATAAAATACATTCGGTGAATGAAAGAAGTATAAGTATAAAAAATGTGAAGAAGATTACGTTTTAAATGAAAAGGAAATAAAATAAACCAATGGCCTGGCAATGTATGGAACTCAGCTATTATACCATCTACATTGCTTCATCTGCAGAAGGTCCATACATTCCGGGAACTGAAATATCAAGCAACCGAAGGTAGACACTTAGCTGCCCGCGATGATGGTAAACATGGTTACAGCAAAAGTTCCTAAGAATTGTCTTCCTTGGCAGTTGAAAAAATATCTGGTCTCCGCGGCGGAAAGTGCACGACGCATTTAAAGTTTCATCAGATGCCTGCTGCAACAGATCAACTGCCTCACGGAGTCTGATATCAAATAAATCTAATATTGCACCGGTGTTTTCTTTTACATCCCGATTGAAAACTGCGGTCGCAAAATCAAATTCATCTGCATTTAATGTCCTGGAAAACCAAATGGGAATATCGGCAATATGCGTGGCCAGTCTTCCCAGGGTCATAGATTTTTCATGAGGTCGCCAATCCAGTTTATCAGTTGGCACACGTTCAATCATCTTTCTTGAATTACCAGCTTCATGTTGTAATTCAGCAAGCAAAGCGATACTAATTGGCATAAAAAAAGTTATAAGGGAGCTAAATTATGAAAATATCTGGCTAACCTGATTTCGATTTTATTGCTTGTGCATTATCACAACTTTTTGTGTTGATGTGGCTCCGTTGTTTATTACTTTTAAAACGTAAGTGCCACCGGGAAGCAGGTTTGTATTAATTCTTTAGTAGTTGCTGATAAAATTGAAGAATCACTAATTTTCCCACAGCATCATACAAAATTATTTGCGTTTTACCAGTCACCGTTAGTTGGCGCGGTAATTGTAATATAATTGTTTGCCGGGTTTGGAAAAATAATGACACTATTAGAGATACTAATATTATGATGCAACACAACAACATCACTAAATACATAATTCGCCATCAATATCAGTTTCCCTGATGCGGTAATATAGAGTTTCCTCTGGGAATACTGGAATGTAAAAATTGGTAATTACTTTGGTTGGTGTTGTCAATTTTTAAGTGGCCGATTGCTTTAAAGTTTTTTCCATCTGTGCTAAATTCAATGTTAAATTTATCGGAGTTAATAGTTGGCGTCGCAACTGCCCACCTTACTATCGCAGACGTTTTATCAATGAGAGATGCGTTTATACTGATGAATTTTACAGGCAATGTTCCGAAGTTAAAAGGTGTCGGGTTGTTTTCGCCTGGCTCGGTAGCATTACCGTCATTATTTGGATCCACGGCGCTTTCCGGGCCATTATTCGAAGAGTCAGCCACATTACTAAAACTTAAAGTTCCAACGCTTCCTATGGTAGCAGTTCCAATAGCCGAGTTTTCATAAATATTTGCAGGATTGAGGTTAGTAACGCGGAAGGCTAAACGAAGTTTCAAAAAATAATCAGTGTTTATAGAGGTCTGGTTGTTTAAGTTTTGACCAGCCATTAATAAGTTAATGTCATTATTCCCATCATAAGACGGATTCAATAAAAGGTTTGCTGCATTTTCGCCGGGAACAAAAGACACACTTATGTTGGATACATTTCCTGCACCATACACACCGGTAAGGTTATCACTTATATTAATATTATTCAGGGCGACGTTTCCTAAATTTCTTGCGTAGATTTCATAAGTGAGGTCTGCGGTATTGTTATCTATTTTAACGCTATTCACGAGTTGTTTAGTAACTCCAACAGAAGGGGTGATGCTGGTATTATCAATAGGTAACTGGCCGTCCTGGAAGCTTTGTATTGAATCGAGAACATCCGTAGCAATATCATATTTATAATAATAACAATTGCCGGAAAAATCAGTGCCGGTAATTTCCAATTGTCCATTCAGGAAAGCGATTCCAAAACAACTTTGCGGTAACGAATCTAAAAAAATGGCAGTAGCATTTGTACTGGTATTATAGTTTTTAATTTCATACAGCTTCGAAGGAAAACTTCCAAGCGTAGCAAACATGCGTCCATTAGGCAAGATAGTGATATCGCCGCTGGAAATGCTGGTAGGAAAATAGCCTTCGGGAAATTGCACGGTTCGTGTATTGAGTACGGTTCCTGTTGTTACATCGAATTTATCGATATTACATTGCCCAAGTGTATCATTATAACCTGAGAATGACCAAAGGTCACCGTTATTATCAAACTCGAAATTATTAGAAACATAGCTATAAATATAATCGGGTGTTGCACTTAAATTTACCGGGCATTTTATATTTGCGGGCAATCCAATATCAAGCACCCATATTTTAGTATTACCATTTCTTATATCAGCCGTATAAAGTTTGTTATCCTTAGGATTGTAAGCAACAAAAACTGCAAAAATATCCGGAACCTGGTTGATGAGACTGCATGTTAGTAAGTTTGAAGCTGTATCACTTAGCGGATCTTTAATAAGTGAAAATGCTGGTTCGCCGGAGCCATCGCATGAAGCGGAACCAAAATTAACGAGCAACGAATTTTGTGCCACGGCAGTATTACCTATGATAGCTAAAATGATTAAGCTAATTGATTGACGGATAAAATTTTTTATCATCCTGAAGATTTTAAAGAGTACCTGATACTTGTTTAAGAAAATTCGGTCTTATCTGATGAAATGTTGGATTGGCATAGCGTACTGTAATCGGGGGATAAAAAATACAGTATTTATTGAAGAGATAAATATAATAAGAAGGTTTCACAATTTATAGTAAAACGATATTTTTTTAAGCGGGAGGAGATAAAGCGCTAATCACTTATCGGCCCATAACTTGTTTCACGATAATCGAAAATTATAAAAGATTTTATAAGTGAATAAGAAGGAAATTCTTCCTTTTTGTATGATAGCTCTGATTGATATAAGATAAGAATCTTCACATTCTTAAAAAGAAAAAAGAATCTTTCATCTATCGATTATCAGGTAATGCAAATGCTACATAGGCATCTCCTGACTTTGTTTTTAATTTTCCACCTCCACATGCTATTACAAGATATTGCTTTCCATTAACATTATATACAGATGGTGTTGCAAAGCCAGAGGCGGGTAAATCGGCTTCCCACAATAATTGCCCCGTTCTTTTATTGAGTGCTCTTATTTTACTATCGCTGGTTGCCGCTATAAACACAAGTCCGCCGGCCGTAACAACCGGGCCTCCGTAATTTTCAGTTCCTGAATGTATTCCCCGGGCTTTTAATTCAGGATAATCTCCCAAAGTATCTTTCCAAACAACCCGGGTTGTATTTAGGTTGATAGCTGTTAATGTTCCCCATGGCGGCTTAACGGCGGGATAACCTTCTTTTGTAAGGAATTTATTATAGCCGGTATTGGTATAAGGAAGTTGCAGATACGGATCTTTTGATTTGTGAGGAGGCATAAATTTCTTATGCTGATTACTTTTCATACCAAGAATAAACGAAGCAATTGCATTTTTTTCTTCATCCGATAAAGTATTGAAAGCAGGCATCATTTTACGCCCGTTAGAAACAAGCTGATTAAATGCAGCCGCATTGTATTTTTTATTTACATCAATTAGCGATGGATAATTTCCACCGCCTTTTCTTTCGGGACCATGACATGCAACACAACGCTGCATGTATAAACGTTGTCCTGCCTGCAAATAAGTTTCGTTGTTCTTTTCACCATTCTTTACATCAATCATTGTCAGTATCCATGGCATTTCACTGGCATTCACATATAATACACCTGCAGAAGGATCAAAAGCCGGACCTCCCCATTCACCGCCACCGTCAAAGCCAGGGAATATAATGGTGCCTTCCTTTGAAGGAGCGTTGAACATGTTTCCTGTTTTGTAAGACGCTAATCTTTTTTTAAGATCATCGTAAGAAGAATCAGGAACAAGGTTATTTAAATCATCTTCATTTAAAACCTGCCGTACAAATGGTTTCGGTAATGTGGGAAAAGGTTGTGTAGATGATAGCTTTTCACCTTTGAGTTCTGATTGTGTGGGGACCGGCCTTTCCTGAACGGGGTAAATTGGTTTCCCAGTTTCCCTGTCAAATAAAAAAATAAATCCTGATTTGGTTGTTTGAACAACAGCATCAATTTTCTTTCGATCTTTCATTATGGTAGCTAACACCGGAATAGTGGGAAGATCTCTGTCCCATACATCATGATGAACTGTTTGAAAATGCCAGATGCGTTTACCAGTTGCTGCATCCAATGCCAAAATGCAATTTCCAAAGAGATCATCTCCTAATCTTTTACCGCCGTAAAAGTCGAAGGCAACAGAACCTGTCGGAACAAATACAACTCCTCTTTGCTCGTCAACACTCATTCCAGCCCAGCTATTGGCCGAGCCGAGGTGTTGCCATGCATTCTTATCTTCATAAGAATCATAGCCGAATTC
This sequence comes from uncultured Chitinophagaceae bacterium, assembly GCA_963756945.1. Classification (GTDB taxonomy): domain Bacteria; phylum Bacteroidota; class Bacteroidia; order Chitinophagales; family Chitinophagaceae; genus Ginsengibacter. Next base: position 41,117 of record CAVWQJ010000033.1, read on the forward strand.
ACCCGGTTGCGGTATCGTATGAAAAATCCATTCCTGCTTACCTGTAATCACATTGAAAGCTCTCAGATGTCCCGGCGCAGCAGTTGCATCTTCAGCAACTCTTGTACCCAAAATCAATAAATCTTTGTATATAACGCCAGGCGTATTCGAAGTTATAAACTGGTCTTTAACGTCACGGCCAAGGCCATCATGCAAATCAATTCGCCCATTATTCCCGAATGTATTTACAGCTTTTCCGGTGGTTGCATTCACGCAAATGAGGTAGGGACCGGCAGCATAAAAAATTCTTTTATCGTCTTTACCATCGGTCCAGTATGCAACACCGCGGCCTGTATTGGTAAATGCCATTGAAAGTCTTGTCTGTTCATTCGTATCAAGGGCTATATAAGTTTTAGGGTCAAAAAGCCATCTTTGCGTACCGGTCGCGGCGTCAATAGCGAACAATTTCATCCTGGCAGTAAGGGCATACATCATACCATCGATGATGATAGGATTACATTGAATTTGTGAATGAGATACTGTATCAGCGTCTCCGGTATGATAGGCCCAGGCAACCTGCAGTTGGCTTACATTATTTGTGTCAACCTCAGTTAAAGATGAGTAATGCATTCCATCTTTTGTTCCGCCATACACTTTCCAGTTTTTATAGGTTTCATCAACCGGCGTTTTACACGACAGGGCAAAAATCACAACCAGGAAAAAAGTAAGTGAGTAGCAGGTTCGTCTTCTCATATTCATCTCAATTCTAAATATTTATTAAAAAAATTTTGGTCGCAATCGTCGAATTGAAGATAAATTAATAATTGGAAAGATTCCGGCAAAGAAATTGTTTATTAAACGCTACAAAAAGATTTAATGCAACACTCATTTAGGAATTTAAATGATATTATCTGACAATTAAAACTTTAATTATGACTACAAACGAAATAGCCAACCACTTAGTGGAACTTTGCCGTAAGGGTGATTTTGAGAAAGCGCAAAGAGATTTATTCTCTGACGATGCAGTTAGTATAGAACCCAACGAAATTCCCGATTTCGATAAAGAGACCAGGGGAATGAATGCCTTAATTGAAAAGGGCAAAAAATTTAACGCTATGGTAGATGAAATTCATAGCATTACAATTTCTGATCCATTAGTTGTGTCAAATTCGTTTTCATGCATATTGAATATGGACTTAACAATGAAAGGGCAGGGGCGTATGGCAATGAAAGAACTTTGTGTTTATGAAGTAAAAGACGGAAAGATAATTTCAGAACGTTTTTTTATATAGGAGAAAAATGAATATATCGGGAACGCATACTCGAATCATCTATTTGGAACGCTATGTAAAAAATGACAATTCTCCCGTTGCGGAAGAATCGCCACAGTTGAAGCAAAAGAATCATCAATTAACTGAATCTTTTTTTAACATCATGAACAGCGCCTTCAATATCATCTTTCAAATCCACTACCTTGTCCTTGTATTCCGAAGCCTTATTTGCAATATCTTTTTTATATTTCTTTGCCTTCTTCATCCATTTCTTGCGGGTTCTGCTGCCTTCGTCGGGAGCCATTAATAAGCCGGCGAGAGCGCCTAAGGCAATGCCGGAAAGGAATAAAATGCTGGCATTTTTAAGTTTCATATTTATATATTTTTTGTTTGAAAAGATACGTATTTATCTTTCAAAAACATTGCCAGTAATCTTAATGCCGTTCCGGTATCGCCAAATACGATGTTAATAATGAGCATGGTGCTGAAAAATTGAGTAGGTCTTTGGGAATGGTTTCTTTTGAAAAATTTAATTTGAGCTATATTATTTAATCAGTTTTTTACGTTATGAAGTTGGCCAAATCATTCTATTTTGAAAAAAATTATACTCTTTCTTGCTTTTTTTGCCGGCGTGAAATATGGGTCAGCACAACCCCCCAGCGATAATTTTAGCGATACCTTAAAATTAATACCTCAAAAAGAAAATATCATCACGGCCGGAACCGTCATTAAATCCGAGAATATTGGCGCAAAAATAAATACCGAATATGATGAGCTAAGGCCAACGATATCAGCAGACGGTAATTTGCTATTTTTTATAAGACAAAACGATCCACGCAATACCCAGGTTAATGTTGTACCTAATTCCCAGGATATATGGTTTTCAGAACGAGATAGTTCGGGCAACTGGAGTAAAGCAGTTCATCTTGGGCGTCCTTTAAACACATCGGAATACAATGCGGTTTTTTGGATTTCGCCTGACAATAACCGGATACTTATAAGGAACGCATACATTGACGGGGACTATTTCGGTGACGGTGTGAGTATGTGTTATCTCACCAAATATGGAAACTGGAGCAAGCCGCAAATGCTCCAGATAAAGAATTATGAAAAGTATAACCGGGGCAATCAATACGGCGCCACCATGGCGAGTGACGGACAAACATTATTGCTTTACATGTCGGAAAAAGACGGGAGTTTTAATAATGATATTTACGTTTGTTTCCAGCAAAAAGATGGAACATGGAGCGAGCCAAAAAGCCTTGGTAAAAAAATAAATCTTTCAAAATATAATGAAATGACACCTTACCTGGCATCCGATGGTGTTACCCTATATTTCAGCAGCGACCGGCCCGGAGGTTTGGGAGACAATGATATTTGGATCAGTAAGCGATTGGATAACTCATGGCAGAAATGGAGCGACCCGGTGAATCTCGGAGCTCCAATTAATACACCGGATTGGGACGCATTTTTTACCCTGGATGCCGGCGGAGAATATGCTTATATGACAACTGACCAGGATAGTTATGGAGCCAGCGACATCGTGCGTATCAAATTATTGGAGAAAGAGAAACCTAACCCCGTAGTATTGGTAAGTGGTAATGTTTATGATTCTAAAACAAAGCTTCCGTTAAATGCTTCACTTGTATACGAAACTTTACCTGATGGAGAAGAAGCCGGAAACGGAATTTCAAACCCATCGGATGGTTCATTTAAGATTGTATTGCCTTATGATAAAAATTATAGTATAAGAGCTACGGCAGATCATTATTTTGCAATTTCAGAGAATCTAAATCTCGACTCTTTGATTAAGGCAGGATATAAGGAAATACATAAGGATCTCTATCTTGTACCAATAGAAGTAGGACAGGTAGTGCGTTTAAATAATGTATTTTTTGATTTTGATAAGTGGGAGCTTCGGCCGGAATCTTATATTGAGTTAAACAGGGTTGTAAAGTTGCTTAATGAAAATCCATCTATTGAAATTGAAATGAGCGCTCACACAGATAGCCGTGGTTCTGATGAATATAATTTTAAATTAAGTGATAACAGGGCAAGATCTGTTATGGATTATATCATTTCAAAAGGAATTGATCCGGCAAGAATTACTTCTCACGGTTATGGTGAAACGAAACCTGTTGCAACCAACGAAACGGATGAAGGAAGACAGTTAAACAGGAGAGTGGAGTTCAAAATAATGAAAAATTAATTTTTCTACCGGCTGCCAAACAGGTTACTAAGGCTGGTTGTAAATTTAATTCCGCCAAAATAGTAAACATCCTTTAGAGAAGGATTTCCTCTAACGTCTGCAATGCTGAGCGGAGTGGATTGCCTGTATGAAAGTTCCGCCGCCGTTGGTCCTTTTTCAGCGCTGAGGATGCCGAGATCTACATAATTTTTACTAACATCATCAAGATAGTCTGTAAAGGTAAAACGGTAGCCAGCTTCTATACTCATGTCCCACAGTTCATTCAATGGTATTTTCCAACCGACGCCTACGGGAATACAAACTTGTAAAAGTGAATATTTTTTCCTGTCCGGAAATTCCTTTAGCCCTTCGCCTTCGGTACTTAGTGAGTGGAGATAGGTCTTTTTATTATTATTGTCGTAAGTAAAAGGGTTAAAATAAAACACGCCAACTCCGCCTAAAATATAAGGATACGAAGTATACGACTCGGGGTCGAATAAATTAATTTCAGTTATAAAATTCAATTCAACAATATCACTTTTAAAATTGAGATTGCGATTTTTCAAGAGAGGATCAGTATTGTTTTTATCATCGGCCCCAATTCTCCCATACGCTAAACCTATGCGGAAGTTTATGAAGTCGCCAGAGTTATATTTTAAATTCAAGTTGACAGCCGGACGTAAGGCTTTAATAGGAATTCGCTGCTGAGTAAGGTCTCCATTGTATCCCGCAACGCCTGCCATTATTTCTGCCTGCCATTCCTGGGCTTTGCATGTGCCCGATAAAGCGAGAAGAAAGAATAAGAAAATCTTCATGTGGCTAGATTATTAATAAGTAAAATGAGTTTTCATCTGAAGATTTAACCAGGTTAACAAGAACAGTTTTGACTAAAATTAATTTTTTTTTCTATAAGTCCGTCAATTACAGCGAAAAGGAAAGCTATTCACAGCAAAAATTGGCATTTAATATTTGTATTGAAGGCGCAAGAATGACAGCGCAACAATGAAAGCAATGGTAGTTAACGATTTGCTTGTTACAAAAGATCACATGCCAAATGCTTTTGCAACTGAATTATATATCTCTGAATCCTTTTTAACGGGCACTCCAATTTTATTGTTAAGTCGATGCATCAAAATTATCAATCAATATAAATACGTATAAGCCGGGAATAAAAAAAGCAATGGCCGATTTGCGTAACTTCCCCGAGTCATAACTTTTTGTGCACAGAAATTAAAACATTGATTTTGATTAAGAATCTAAATTTTTTATCAAAAACTAATACAATATTGATCAAATTAGTAATAATACGAACAAGCGTTATAGTTTATTTACCTAACATGTCAGTAAATATCATATCTCAAAAATTAAGCATAAATGCTATTGGTAAGTGTATCTCTTACACTTATCTTTGTTTCAGAAGTTGATTGATGTTCAACAAACATTAATCAGAAATCCAAATCCATTGACAAGACTATTCCCGATCCAGGAAGAACCAAAACAAATCCGATATCAGTCAACTTCTTTTTTTAGATTCCAATACCTGTAAATACTAAATTATCCCAATGAAAACCTGCCTCTTGTCAGGCACACACAATTTATCCTGAAAGACCCAAGGAACCCCAGGAATAAATTATTAGAAAAGCTTCCGCTTAATCCGCGGAAGTTTTTTTATGTCTCATTCCTAAAATTGGATGAAATAAAAATCCACTCGTCCATAATCTCTTCTTTTTTTGTAAACAATACCTCAATTTGTAAACAGATTTAAGTTTCGCTTTCTGCAATCAACAAATAATTAAATAAGCTATCGTGAGAATATTTTTAATAAGCTTCATATTGCTATTGTTTTATTACCATCCTTGTGCCCAGAACACTTCAACTCCAACAGAAGGGATCAGATGAGAATTTAAAAGAGCTTGCGCACAATATTTTTGAATACCCAGATTTTGTTGAAGGAATAATTATTTTAAAAGACAGTTCTCAATATGTGGCTAAAGCTTAATTATAGTCGAATATTAGGAAAATTTTTAGTTATAGACCGAATGGGAAATACAAGGCCATTTGCTGATCCCGAATACAATAGATAAAATAATAGTTAAGACCGACACTTTTTATTATTCAAAAAACAGCTTCATGCAAAAGGTTACTCATTTTGCCAATATAAATTTGTATGTTAAGCAAACGATAAGTTATATTGAAAAACCGAAAGGTGAGAGATGGGGGAATGCCAATAATAATTACAAATGGATCAAAATTGGCCTACAGCTTTCGAAGAACCCAAATCTGAAAATATTACCATAGAAAAGAATTCTCTATTTCGATTTGTTACATGAATATTTTATAGCGGATAAATCGATGAATTTCTTTGCAGCTGAAAAAAAGAATCTTTATAATAGTATCCAATTTATAAAGACAAATTGAAAAGATTCATGCAGGAGAATACTGTAAATTTTAATAACGTTGGATGAAATGAGAGAAATTACTTCAATACCTAAATGGATTGGAGCCAAATTAAATTATTTCAGGTGTCTCAACTTTCCAATTTCACTTTTACTGCACCAGGTCCCTTTGGTCCCATTTCAATTTCAAAAGTTACTTTGCTATTTTCTTTTATTTGGTTAAGCAGTCCATTGGCATGAACGAAAATACTTTCCTGTGTTTGCAGATCTTTAATAAATCCATATCCTTTTGATTCATTAAAAAAAGTAACTTTCCCTCTTCTTATTAAGTCAGCAGGGTCGGGAGCTACATGTTTCGGAACGCCAATTTGAATATCTTCTAATTTTATTTTTTTCATTTTACCAGGGATCGGGCGGCGTGGATGAAAGATTGCCATTTTCATCGATATATGCAAGCATATCATCAAAACTCTTGCCTTCTTTAGCATTTTCTTTTCTTTCCTGCCTTTTTTCCAGTTTGTCCTGCCTGCTTTTTTGCTTTTTCTTTTCCCTTTCTTTTTTATTCCATGTTTCCTGCGATTTACTCATAACTCTTTTTCCGTTTAATATATTAAAATTAATACTTCCATTTACTATGAAGGTACATTATTTCCCAACCATATTACTCCAAAGAATTTCGATGAGCCGATTAAAAAATTTATTAGCAAAGGTACATGGATCAAATAACCCAAAATCTATTATTTATAATTTGACCTTGCAAATGACAGTATAAGTTATGTACTTTTACAAAAAATAATTTATGAAACTATTTGTAGCAGGGCTGCCATATGATCTGGATGATGCTGAACTGGAGGAAATATTTGAAAAATTTGGCAAAGTTGCTACTGCCAGGGTTGCCATGGACAGGGAAACTGGCAAAAGTAAAGGTTTTGGATTTGTTGAAATGCCTAATGATGCTGATGCAAAAAATGCGATCGAAAATTTGAAGGATATTTCTCTCGGTAAAAAACCTCTGGTAGTAAAGCAGGCCGAGGAAAAACCTCCCTCCAAACCCGGAAAAAGATGGTAAATGAACATTGCAGTTGGTTTGCCCGGTTTTCCACATGAAATTCCGCTTGTCAGAAAAAATTATTCTTTTAAAAAAAAAGAATAATTATAATTAATTTGTTGGCCGTTTGCTTGCGAACTAATTGATATATTGTAGTGGTTGGCTGTTTTATTTTACAATTGCTTAATATTAATTGCCTGATATGAAGTCAAAAACTGAAAGTTGTTTCACCGGACAACGCGATATCTGCTGCACTAACCAAAAGTGAAAAATTATCAAAGAAGATAACTACAAAAAAGACCTGGAAAAATCTTGATGTAGATCGAAATGTAAAGCTCCAACTCAATAGCATTAATTATGTAAAACCTAAGCAGGGTGTGCGACATGAAACCGATGACAAGAAAATCATGTAAAGGCGGGATATAAAATTTTATTTGCAGGTTCAGTAAAAGGCAAAAAACTTGCTGCCAAATTGATCGGAAAACAAAATTCACTCGATGTCTATAGGATAAATCTTGCCAACGTTGTTTCTAAGTATATTGGCGAAACAGAAAAAAATCTTGACAAGCTTTTTGAAACAGCCTCAGAAAAAAACTGGATACTTTTTTTTGATGAAGCAGATGCTTTATTTGGAAAAAGAAGCAGTGTGCAAGATGCACATGACAAATATGCTAACCAGGAAACATCAAATTTACTCTGTCAAATAAATAATTATCCTGGTCTGATAATTTTCAGTTCAAAAAATAATAATGAGTCCGACACTAACTATCCTGTCCATCTGGATGAAGTAATTTATTTTAAAAAGCCCGCGTGATTACTAATGTTTTTAAAATTACGTGTATGTATCTCAAAGAAGCTTCAAACCTTTCAATCTCTGTAACACCAGTGGCTACCGCAGTTCCCGCCTTTATCGGTTATACTCAAAAAGCCTATAAAGATACTCCCGGTGATCTCGTTTTTATTCCAACATATATAACTTCTTTGTTAGAGTATGAGCAATATTTCGGCACTATGAATAATGAAGTTATCATCATTCATATTTCAGATCGAACTCACTAGAACGGGTAAAACTGTAAATCTCATCTCGCGTGATATAAATGTTCAGATTAATCCCTCAAAAAGTATTATGTATTATCAAATGCAATTATTTTTTGCCAACGGAGGAAATGCCTGCTATATAATATCATTGGGACCTGTAAAAGCAAGCATAAGTAAAAGTGCGTTAAAAAAAGGGTTAGATAAAATTGATAATTATAGCGGCCCAACATTAATAATTTTTCCTGACGGAATTAACCTGACGAAAGCCGAAGATTTATATAATTTATATAATCAAGCATTAACTCAATCATGCAATTTAAGAGACCGGATTGTAATAATGGACATAAGCAAAAACCTACCTGTTGGCAAAAATGAAATAGATTTCTTTAGAGAAAATATAACAGGCGGAGTTGTTCCTGCATCCTTAAAATATGGAGCGGCATATTATCCTTCGCTTATTACAAGTATGCTTTATCGTTATGTTGATAGTTCAGTAACAACAGTTCACAAAACAACTACAAAGAGAGCCGGTAAAAATGATGTAAAAAGCGCCGGCGAATTTAATAAACTTAGATTAAATGAAATTTTTGCGAAAAATGTATCCGTTTATAATGCTATAAAAACTGAAATGGCGAAGTATACGGTAACATTGCCTCCCTCCGCGGCCATCGCCGGAGTTTATTCAGCCGTTGACTCCGCCAAGGGTGTGTGGAAGGCACCAACCGGAAGCCTAACAAACATAAATGCTCCATCAGTTTTAATCAATGATATACAACAGGAATCATTAAATATAGATTCAAATGGCGGTAAATCTATAAATTCAATTAGGGAATTTCCCGGAAAAGGAACATTGGTGTGGGGATCAAGAACCTTGGCAGGAAATGATAATGACTGGCGTTACGTTTCGGTCTGCAGATTTTTTATGATGGTAGAAAATTCGATAAAAATTGCATTGAAAAATTTCGCATCTGAGCCAAATGATATTAATACATGGATAGCAATAAAATCGATGATTAGTAACTTTTTAATTTTGCAATGGCGGCAGGGAGCTTTACAAGGAATAAAGCAAGAACAAGCTTTTTTTGTGCGCCTTGGAGTTGGTGAAACTATGACTACACAAGATATTCCTGAGGGACGAATGGTTGTAGAAATTGGTATGGCGCCTGTTCACCCCGCGGAATTTATTATCATCAATATTATTCAACAAATGCAAACAAACTGATTTCCACATCAGGCCATTTGGTTAATATTCATTAGAATGAAGCTGTCATAATTTATGAAAGAGAAAATGGTAGTTTGGCAACATACCAGGCAGTATGCAGGTCAATTATTGGCAACGGTAAAAATGCTGAAAGAGTTTAAGAATTAAGGTAACCTGTTTACCGCTGAAGAATCATTATTCTGTTTAGACAAATCTATAATTGATTTTTTTAAAAGCGGATGTATTAAATCCGGCGCTATTTCCATTAATGGCGTTAGTACGAAGTTTCGCAAATGCAACCTTGGATGAGGAACAACAAGATAATTCTCATTGATAATTTTTGTTCCGTAAAAAAGTATATCGATATCAATAGAACGTGGGGCAAACTGGTCATCTTCATTCCTGTTTCTTCCCATCATTTTTTCGATTGATAAAATATTGTCTAAGACTTGAACAGGAGTTTGTTTTGTTTCAACTTCAATTACCTTATTTAAAAAATCATCCTGGTTTTTATTGCCCCAAGGTTCGGTTTTGTACAAAGAAGATTGCTTAGTAATCGCCCCTATTTTTGCACGGATTTTTTCAATTGCTATATCAAAATTCTCCGAAACGTTGCCAACGTTTCCTCCCAGGGCTATAAATACTTTTTCCATATTTTCAATTGTAAAATACACTTAAAAATGAACCATGCAAAAATATTAAGATATTGAAAACATGATATTGCAGAATAAAATATTTCAGTAGTGTGTTATAAAGTTGGTTTCGAAAGCCTGTCTTATTTAAGAAAGCTGTTTAAAAAACTAATGGAGAAAATCCTTCGATCGTAAAAAAGAAATATTTTTAGCTTAACGGTTTAAAATGTTTTAGTGTTATCTAATTTCTTTAAGATATGTTCTTTGGTAACAATTAAAAACTTATTATTCTAACTTAATAAAACATGAAAACAAACACAACGAGATTTTTTGATAGGGTAGAAGATTATATAAAATACCGGCCAGGCTATCCGAAGCAAATTATTGACATACTCTCCCATAAAATTGGGTTAAATCAAAATTCGATAATTGCTGATATAGGTTCCGGGACAGGCATTTCCAGCAATCTTTTTTTAACAAATGGAAATAAAGTTTATGCTGTTGAGCCAAATAAAGAAATGAGGGATGCCGCAGAATTAATTTATGCAACCAATTCAAATTTCATCAGCGTAAATGGTACTGCTGAAAAAACAAATTTAAAAGAACTCAGCGTTGATATTATTTTTTGCGCTCAGGCATTTCATTGGTTCAATTCAAATAAGGCAAAAAAAGAATTTAACCGGGTACTAAAACCTTCCGGCCACATTGTATTGGCCTGGAACGTGCGAAAAGAGAATGATGGCTTTCAGAAAGATTACGAAATGATCTTGAAGTCGATACCAGAATACAATTATGTTACACACAGGAATATTACGGACAACGAAATCCTTGAATTTTTTGCACCTAAACCAGTGCGAAGATTAAGCTTGCCTAATTACCAGGTATTTAATCTTAATGGATTAAAAGGGCGATTAAAATCGTCATCTTATTGCCCGAAAGATGGAAGTGAATATGAAAGAATCATGGCGCAAATTGAAATCCTGTTTTATAAGTTTGACACAGAAGGCGTTATAAAATTTGAGTATGAAACAAATGTATTCTGGAATTAATATTTCACTTCAGCACCTATAAGTAAAAAGATTTTGGGCCCACATTACAATAAACTTATAGATTATTAGTTATATATGCGTGTTATAGTTGTAGTTAATTTTCGCCACTCTGAAAGGAGTGGCTTTTTTAGTTGCATTTCACGGATGGCCTTGTCTGGCTATAACTTTTATAGGTCAATCATGGAAATAAAAAGAGGCCACCCAATTACGGAACAGCCTCTTCTATCAAAACCTTATTATCAATTATTTTACAATCTTAATATTCAGAGATTCTGAAGCATTCTTTAAATTAAGCAAATAAACACCGCTTGAATATTTTGACATATCTATACAATTTACTCCGTTTTGCAAAGTGCCGGAATAAACTAATTTGCCACTACTACTATATAATCGTGCAACGGTTAAACCATTTGGCGAGCCAGGTATATTCACGGTCAAAATTCCATGAACTGGATTAGGATAAGTTAAAACGACATTTCTGTTGCAAGTGCTGTTCAAAGAAACGACTTTACTGTATGCAATTTTTCCATCAGCATCAGTCATTTTTAATCGATAGAAATTATTCCCCTGTTTTGCATTGAGATCCTGGTAAGAAAATTTTTGATCAGTGCCCTCACCTTTGCCTGAAATAGTAGCAACGTTTTCAAAATGCAAACCATCAGTGCTGGTCTGAACTTCATAATTTTTAAAATTAGATTGTAGTTGAGCCACCCAACTTAAATTGACAACGCAATTAGCTGACGTTGCAGTGAAAGAAGATAACGTAACTGGCAAAGTACCGGGGCAATTAGAAGCGTCTACATCAACTCCACCAATTTGAGGTGTGCTGAGGTCAAAAGTATAACTTGCATCACCGGTACCATCAGTGGTACTCTGCCAATTTATTATAGCAATGGCGTAGTAATGCCCGCTGGCCGTGGTAGCGGTTACTCCAAATAACCCTGGCCCTGAAGGCTGGTTTGGGTGGTCAATTAAATCACATGCTATTTCAATCCAGGTCGAAGCATCGACCGGGCAATCAACCGAGGATGGGGCTACTATTCCTTCGTCGAAAATAACAAAGTTTAATGCTAAGTTAGTTCCACTTGAGGGAGTAACTATTTGCGTAAAATCGCCACCCGACGGGGAATACACGAACTCCCAAAAAATTTGGGTGTAATTGTAAGGATCGTAACAACCCAGGTTGGTTGCGCCGATGGGAGTTAAAGTGCCATTTGTTGCCAATCCTGTGTGAGCGGCTGCACATCCAAGAGAAACACAATTTTGTGAAAATCCCTTTACGCATAAAAATGTAAAGAGAAGCAGGGGGTAAATTTTTTTCATGATAGATTTGAAGTTTGATTAACGGTGTAGTTATTTACAATTGCAAGAAATCTTTTTTGGCGGTGACGCTGCATTACATGGAGATTTTTATCGCAATAAAGAATACCGGTATCCCAATACAAGGCCTGCATAATTACGCCCATAAGAATTATTTTAATGGGGTTGGTAGTTTATATAAAAACTTTACTTAAAGGTAAATGGTTTTTTGGAATGGTTGTTAAAGATGCAGGCCGGCGGTAGTAAACAGAACACTAACTATAAACAATAGACGCAGTTGTTCGCATATCTGCCATCATGATTTTCTAAAACTTAATTACTACGGTTTTTAATTTATGATTTTCATTAATCCAGTCAGGCCCATCTTCTAAAAGTTTTACGGCTTCTTTTTCGCAAGCCTTACAAGACGATTTTATCACTCTAATATTATGCGGTCTTCCTTTTTTATTTACCGTAAATGAAAGCAAGACTTCTCCTGAAAGCTTTTTATTATTTTCATCAAAAACCGTCTTTATATTTTCTTTTAGGTATTCGTTAAAATCCGTAGTGTTATCCAAGGTGTGAAAAGGCGTCGTTGTAATTCCTGAATATTCATTTTTCAAAACTGTGTCTTTAAGGGTAGCGCTATTTAATTTTTTGCTTTGAGAAGAAAAGGCAGCAGCGGTTTCATCTGGATGGGCTTCGTTCTTATTCATTGCTATTACTGGTTGCTTACCTTTTAGAAGAACGGTTTTTTTAGTTTCATATCCTGCAATTGAAACAATTGCGGTAGCACTACTGTCTGCTGATGAAAGCAAAAATCTGCCGGCTGTATCAGATCGTGTAACTTCATTTTTACTATTATTTTTTATGGTCGCAAACGCAAGTGGTTTTCCGGTTTCATCTGTTACTTTTCCTTTAAGCTTGTATTGCGGTGCAGATGATCTTTCAAATTCATTCGATTTCATGTTAAGTTTTGTGCTATCAGAATAATATTGATCTTGATTTTCCGAAGCCGATAAAGATGACCGAACATCACTTTTATTATTGGCAATTGTTTCCTTTCCGGACAGTGGTTTGTTTGCAGGCAAAGTATTTTTCTTTCTTCTTTCATCTTTAGCTAATTGGTGGTTTTCGAAAGCCAGATCACTTGCTATCGAGGTAGTGTCAGTGTTACTTATTATACTATCTTTTTTTTGAGGAAGAGACTTTACTTCATTTTTAGCTAATGAATTTTCTTTGGTTTTATGATTGGTCTTATAAAAAAAATAACCAACTCCTGTGATAACGATGAAAAGAGCAGCAATACGCCACCAACCACTTTGGGCTATTGATGAAATAAAGAATACATTTTTCTTTTTTTGTTTTTCGGTCAGTTTTTCCTTTAGTTCTTTAATATCATTCCCGAAAGATGACGTATATGTGTAACCTTCTAACGCATCAGCCAAAAACTGATCCTCCAACGCTGCCTTCTCCAATTCATGCATTTCACTATCAGGCATAGTACCTGCGTGATAGCGTTCAAAATCTGCAGCGTTATATTTCTTATTTTTTTCCGTCATTGATTATGCTTTTTCCAAGGCTTGTTTTTCCATGCAAATTTTTAAATTTCGTCTTCCGTTTTGTATAAAGCTTCTTACTTTGTTTATATCGGTTTGGGTTGAGTCAGCTATTTCCTTATAACATTTTTCTTTTAGATAAAATAATTTTATTGCCTGTTTCTGATCGTGCGGCAACTGTTCTATACAATATTCCATTGTATTCAATTGTGTTTCCTTTTCCATTACACCATCAAGATGAATATTTTCCTGCAAATGCATAATATCTGCATCGACAATTGAAGGTTGCCCTTTTTTACTGCGTAATTTCATTAGGCAATGATTTTTTGCAAGTTGGTACAACCAACCTTTAAAATTATCTACATCATATTTTTTAAGCTTTATAATAAGCTCCTCAAAAATATTTATCACGCAGTCTTTGGCATCTTCAGGTTCTTTCAAGTACTTAAGGCATACGCCATACACAAGCTCCATATAACGATTATACAATTCGCCAAGTGTGTCAATATTTCCGCCTTTCCTGTACAGTTGCACAAGCGCCTGATCATCTTCAGCGGATAATATTTTCTTAATAAATGTCAATTCAATAAAGTTATTCAAATAATTTTTCCCTGCGGTTTATGTAATTCTTAAAAATGTTGCATCCTGATTAAAAATCATTTCGCAACGCAATTTTCCTTTAAGATTAATTGCATTTTATCAACCTAAAAAAAATTTATGAAAAAAATTATTGTACTGCTGCTTTCCATTTCTATTGCAATTGCAGCTTTTCGCAACAAAGAGATTATTATTTCCGGAACCGTAAAAAATGAAAATGGTAATCCCGTCGCCGCAACTGTAAAGGCTGGAAGTATCACTACTACTTCTGATTCAAAAGGTAATTATAAAATAACCGTTAGCGATAAAGATGAATATCTTATTTTTTCGGCTGCCGGATATTTTACACAGAAGATAAAAATCAAAAACAAAAATGTTCTCAATGTTATTATGAAAGCAAGTTCTTCGGCTGCTTTGGATTCTGCTAAATTCGAAATGAAGACTATTGGTTATGGAACAAAATCCAAACAGCCTGCGGGAATTGCAAATAGTTTTTACCCAGATAAATCTCCTGTAGGAAGAATACCATACAACAATGATAAAGATTATAATACAGAAGAATACAGCAACATATCAGAAAACGGTTTTCATAAGGTGTCTGATGACCCACTTTCGACTTTTTCTATTGATGTGGATGCCGCATCATACAGCAATGTGCGTCGTTATCTTAACAGCAATCAGCTTCCGCCTGCAGGCGCAGTTCGAACAGAAGAGATGATCAATTATTTTCGATATCAATATCCGCCACCTGCTGGAAAAGATCCTTTCTCAATCAATACTGAAATAAGTGATTGCCCGTGGAACAAAGACAACAAACTTGTTTTAATTGGATTACAAGGAAAAAATATTCCTATGGAAAACTTACCCGCATCCAATCTCGTTTTCCTGATTGACGTATCAGGTTCCATGTTAAGTGAAAATAAATTACCGTTAGTAAAAGCATCGATGAAAATGCTTACCGATCAGCTTCGGGAAAAAGATAAAATATCTATTGTGGTTTATGCAGGCAATGCAGGGCTTGTTCTTCCAACCACAAATGGTAGCGAAAAGACAAAAATTAAAACAGCGATTGATGCGCTTGAAGCCGGTGGTTCTACTGCCGGTGGTGCAGGAATTGAACTTGCTTATAAAACGGCACAGGAAAATTTTATGCACGAAGGAAACAACAGGATAATCCTATGTACCGATGGCGATTTTAATATTGGTGCAAGTAGCAATGATGATATGGTAAGGCTTATTGAAAAAGAACGCACCAAAGGAATTTACCTTTCTATACTTGGGTTCGGTATGGGTAATTATAAAGACAGCAAAATGGAACAACTGGCAGATAAAGGCAATGGTAATTATGCTTACATCGATGGCATCAACGAAGCAAAGAAAGTTTTGGTTAATGAATTTGGAGGCACACTTTTTACTATCGCAAAAGATGTAAAACTTCAAATTGAATTTAACCCAAACAAGGTTGCAGGTTATCGATTGATTGGTTATGAAGATCGTTTATTAAATAAGGAAGATTTTAATGATGATAAAAAAGATGCCGGTGAATTGGGAAGCGGACATACTGTAACAGCCTTATATGAAATTATTCCGGCAGGTACTGAAATCTGAATTTTTGAAAAGTGTCGATCCACTAAAATATCAAAAGAACAATTCGAAGACGACCTCGTCCTTTAATGATGAAATACTAACGGTCAAGTTTAGATATAAGGAGCCCGGTAAAGACAACAGCGAACTAATAGTTCATCCCGTTGTAGATAAAAGAATTGATATAAACATTACGTCAGATAATTTCAGGTTTGCTGCATCAGTAGCCGGGTTTGCAATGTTGTTGCGCAACAGCCAATTTAAAGGAAGCAGCAGTTATAACCAGGTCATTGCTCTTGCGAATGCGTCACTCGGCAACGATCAGGAAGGTTATAGAAAAGAATTTGTTTCACTCGTAAAGAAAGCTGCGCAACTTTCGGATAATACTGCTAAAGAATAAACTAGTCTTTGTCACACTCGGCTATCACAAAAGGCCTGTCTTCACCGGCGGGCTTTTTAGTAATAGCCAAAATACCAGCTTAGTTAATCTTGCTTCCTTAAACAACAGTTATCGAAAACGAAATAATTTACAGTTTAAAAGTTTTCAAAACAAAATCGCAGCAAAAAAACTATAAATACAATCCAGTAATTTCCGATGATTGTGCGTACAAATACTAATATTTTTTGCGTAAATAAATTTTTGCTTTTATGGTATGTTTACTTTTGAATTAATATTAATCTTCCATAGTTTTAAAAACCTTACAATAACATTTTCTAATGTTATTTACCCCTGAGAAATTACGTTATTATCCCCGGGGTTGAAATTCATTAATTTAATAATTACGGATAACGGCTGCTTTCCTGGTAACAAATGCCTGTAAAAAATTGATTTCTATGAATCTCCTTACGTCTACCCCCAAACGTGAGACAATAGCAACAGTCCAATTCCTGCCTGCTGTTTCCATCATTGTGCCGTTTGCACCTGTCATAACACCCAAGAAGACTCTGGAATGCAGTTTGAAAAACATCATGGGCAGAGTAGAGGCAATTTTGACTGCTGGTTATACTGTGGAAAAAGCAATACCCGTAATTATTAAATTAAGAAACCTCTTTGACAGCCTCAATTATAATACCCATAGAAAAAGTATCGCCGTCTTTGTTTCGCCCATAATAGATAAAGTATATTATTTAGAAGCAGAGATGGACGAAAAGATCGTGATCGATCCCGCATTCAAGTTTAGTGACCTCGTTTTTTGCAAAAAGGAGAAACAGGAATATCTCATTTTATTATTAAGTGATGGCTATTCTAAAATGTATTTGGGTAACGGAACCAAAATAAAATTGATCAAATCAAATAATTTAGCCGATTTGCGATTCAATGAAAATATCCGAACAAATAATGAACCTTACATTACTGACCCAATAAAAGAAAATGTTTGCCTTAAAGATAAATTTTTAATGCAAATGGATACAGGCCTGTCTATCATGCTGAAATCGTATCCGCTTCCCGTATTTGTAATAGGAGATGAGAAAGTATTCAGAGATTTTAAAGCGGTTACAGTAAATGACGAAAACTTAGTTGAATTCATTCATGGCAATTGCCGTGAAACCTCCGAAAGTGAAATGGAGGGCTTTATAAGATATATTCTTACGTTCTGGAAAAGATTAAAACAAAGACACCTGTTAAAACAAATTGAAAGCGCCAGGAAACAAAACAAACTTAGAACGGGTATAACGGAAATATTTAAGGCTTCAATACAATCTAAAGGAAAGCTATTGGTTGTTGAAAAGCAAATGCTGAAAAACCTTCATGCATCAAAAGCCAATACTATGCTCTTCAAAGCTGGTTCTATTATTAATGAAGTTTTTTTTATAAGAGATGAGGCGGACGAGATAATAAAAAACGTTCTTGAAAATGGAACGAATATTGAATTAATAGATGACGGACAATTAGAAAAATACGGAAGTCTGACTTTAATTGAGAATAGAAATATTAATTATAAATTAACCTGGCTTTAGAGGATTGGCAGTAATAAAATCGAGAGTTTTGTACTTGTTTCGAATCCTATTATTTCTTAACTTACCAATATCGAAAATCAATTAATAACCCGCCACTTTAAATCCGATCATTATGTTAAGTTCAATTTCTCCTTATCAGAAAGTATCAACTTATCCCGGGGAATACATTCCCATCCAGGTTAAATTTGATACACTCGCCGCAGAGCTTTCCAAACCACATGAGGGAGCCAAAACTCCGTCATATAATATCAGCGAAACAGAGGAATATTATAAAATTGAATTGGCAGCTCCCGGATTACAGAGAGAAGATTTATTTGTGAGCATTACGGAGTATGGATATCTGTCAATATCTGCATTGCATAAAGAACCGGACAGAGTTGAACATGAAACCTATCAGAAGCATACATTTAATTATGAATGTTTCAATCGGGAACTTTTGCTGCCGGACAACATTGATACGGATTTTATTAAAGCAGAATATAGAAAAGGAATTTTGTCTTTCTGGTTTTTAAAAACAGAAAAAGCTTACGAGAAAACGGCTTCAACTGTAGTAGTATATTAATAGAAATTTTTTGTAATCGTTATTTCTCCTGTTGAATAAAAATGTATGATCAGCGCCGAATTAAAACGCCTGAATATTTTGTATGTTCAATGATTGCAACAAATATTCCAGAGCTCCGGAGTCATAAAAAAAATCTTCCAAATTTGTAATGTTTCAGTTTAATAAATTGTAATAAATTTCATTCATTCCATTCTACAGTATTTGGATAAGAACTGCATTCAATGCTGTTTCATTTTACCAGCGATAGATCTTACGAACAATCAATCTTCAGTAATATAGTGGCTTCCGGATAAAGCAGAGAAGGTGGAAGATGCTGTTTAAAAAAACTATTAGTATTTTTAATTCCATACTACAAAGGTTATGAGAAAACTATTAACGATTATTATACTCTCTGTTATCAGCGGCGCTTTATTTGCGCAAAAGCACCAAATAGTTCCCATTATTTTTGATACGGATATTGCGCCTGATTATGATGACGTTGGCGCTATGGCGCTCCTCCACGCATTTGCAGATAAGGGCGAAGCTAAAATTCTCGCAACCGTATCCTCCAACACTTTTTCAACAACAGCGCCGACGCTTAGTGTATTAAATACTTATTTTAAGCGACCTGGTATTCCAATTGGAATTACTAAGACAACTTTACCCAACAAGAATTGTTCGCAGCAATGGGCACAGACTATTATTGCGAATTATCCTCACGCCCTTAAATCAAACGATGAAGCAATTGACGCTGTTAAATTGTATAGAAAAATACTTTCGGCTCAACCGGATTCAAGCGTAACAATTGTAAGCGTTGGTTTCTTTACCAATTTGGCAGCGCTTCTCAATTCAACTCCTGATGAATTTTCAAATCTTGAAGGACCTGCACTCGTAAAAGCAAAAGTAAAGGAACTGGTATCGATGGCTGCAAGAATTGATAAAGACGGAAAAAGCGGTTACGAATTTAATGTGATGGTTGATGCGAAGGCATCGCAAAAAGTCTTTAGCGATTGGCCAACACCTATGATTATAAGTGGATTTGAAATTGGTGAAAAAATATTGACCGGAGTGCGCCTTATAAATAATACAGCCATACAAAATAGTCCCGTAAAAGATGCTTTTCAAATTGCATTAAATTATGATAGTAATAAGGTTGGCCGCAATAGCTGGGATGAAACAGCAGTTTTGGTTGCTGTACGTGGCATCGGGCCCTGGTTTGGTTTTCGAAAATTAAATTTCGAAATTAAAGATGATGGCCAGGATGTCTTGATACCAGGTGAAAAATTTACTTACCTAACGTTTAAACAAACGCCGCAGGAAATAGGAGAGATGATTGAGAATTTAATGATGCATGTACCTGCAAAGAACTAATGTATCTTAATAGTTCTTTAATCCGGTTTTTTATTCCTTTCCTCCCTCACTAACGAAATTGTCCAATTCGGCCTTGCTTTTTTTATATCTCAAAAGATCATCTAAATCGCTAAAGTTTTCGGGATCAGTGATACAAGGGTAAACAGCTTTTGCGAGTTTAAGACGATTGCCTTCCTCTGTTAACAGTTTAATCAGTTGTTTTGCCTGGGCGGTTGAGAAATTATCTTCAGCATTGAGAAATTCATTACTGAGGGTTTTCATTTTTTGCCCGGGAAGCCACTGGTTTCGGACTGATTCATAGAACTCATTAAATTGATCTTCATTCATCGGTAGTTTAGCATTATTATCTTTATGTTGGTCATCAAACCTGGAATCTGATTTACTACTGCGAATTTGACTATGCAATTTACCTTTTGAATTCTTGTCGGCATTTAGGCCATTATCATTTTTCTCATCATTAAATACGATTGCCGTATCAAGGCGCTTACTGCTGTGCCTCTCACGACCATCAAAATTGCCGCTGCGGGAAATGGAGGTATCATTTTCATCAATACTTGCTGGTGTAAATTGCTTGCTTTTATATTCCTTATCAAAAGCATCATTTTCATCGCCAGAGATTTTATTATTTGTTGAATAAATATTTTTACCCGGCGAATTAGCACCGTCATCTTTTTCGCCAACGGCAATGGAATGATTATGATTATCGTTATCGCTTAATCTCTGCGAAAATTGCACCTTCCCATCACTTTTTACAGCAATATTCGTTTCGAACCCATATCTAACGTCAAAGGTTGAAGAATAAACAGGTGAGTCTCCGGCTCGTTCTGCATTCGATCCTTTTCTGATGCTATAAACTTTAATGCTATGTTCTCCGGGTTGAAGATTATTTAGCCAGATGGTATTTCGTCTGCCCGAAGAAGTTTGTGGGCTATCACCGGAAGAATTGTTTTCAGAAAAATAACTCACATCATCAATTACGGCTTCATAGTTTTTATGGTAGTCGCTACCGGACGATGCAAAAACCAAAGTAACCGTTTGCGGATTCTGTGAAAACCCCATAAGAGCAAAGCTACAGCTCCAGATAAACAGTGATAGATATCTCATAGAATGATGTTTGAAAGGAGTGAAACGGATATGTAAATTGACTCTGTAATAGTCAGAGAAGATTATAATGAAATGCAAATTTGAAATTAATTAACAAAGTGATCACTGCCTGAACAAAACACAGAGTTTTATTTTCTTCGTTTCAATTGCAGCCTTGAGCAAATTACTGTGCAAACAATATAGAAATGTCAGGTATAAAATTGCTAATTCGAACGAAGTATAACATCAAAGGTTAAACGCAATTCCTATACAGAGTTTTATTTTTTCCCCAATGCTTTCCACACGTCCTCAATATTTATATTTCCCTGGAATTCTTTTACGTATTTTCCTTTTTTATCATACACAACAAGCTTTGGGTACGATTGTACATGATAATATGGAAGAAAAAAATACTTTGGATCCCAGGCCAGGTCTATTTGAGGATAGTCACCAATTTTGTAAGTTTTATAAAACGATATCATTTCACTGTAAGGCAGCCATGTAAACATCAATATCTGTACTTTTCCAAAGTGATCAATATTCTTTATAATCTCATTTGTCACGTTCTGGCAATGCCCACAATCAGGACTAAAGATCATCAATAAAACGGGCTTTCCTTTTTGCACGTTTTCTTTTGTAAAAACTGTGCTGTCGGGCGCTTTGTAAGTTGTAAATGCTGGTATAGTTCCTGTTTTGATATAAGCTGGAATACTGTCGCTTTGGGCAGTCGCCTGGGAGAATATTGCAGATGTAATGAAAAAATACCCGGATAAAAATAAAAGGTTTCGCATTAAATTTTTTTTATAAAACTAATAAAAAAAATTACAACCTGACAGGCTGTTCGACGAATCCCCGTTAAAAGATTTTTCACGAATCGTTATCGCCATTTGAATTTAACGTTTTATCATAATAACTTATTCATGACGGAATATACTGTTGCGTCTATCCCTTATTCCGTTATCTAACGTTAACAAGCACGTGCAATAAAAAATTCAAAAAAACTCATGCACTTCTATAATCTAAAAACCCCTTTGTGATATCAACTACTTTTCTCCTGGTTAAACGAAACACACCATAACCATTGGAGCTTAACTGCATATTTGTATTGCCCTCAATAGTTGTAAGTACGCCACCAGCCGAACTTTCCACCAAACCTGTGTGTCCATTGCCACCACCATGGTCAATAATAAAAATAAAACCTGGTTTAATTAAAGAAGGATCT
Organism: uncultured Chitinophagaceae bacterium; assembly: GCA_963756945.1. Taxonomy (GTDB): domain Bacteria; phylum Bacteroidota; class Bacteroidia; order Chitinophagales; family Chitinophagaceae; genus Ginsengibacter. Next base: position 63,134 of record CAVWQJ010000033.1, read on the forward strand.
GTCAAAGCAGCTTGCTTTGTAACTTTTGGGCATTTAGCGCTATTCCAGTGATTAAGACAACCTGCTGTTTTTACTACCGGATTTTTTAATCCGAGTTCACCTGCCGCCTGTTGAAAACACCAATATACAAATGCGGCACACCAGCTATAATGTTGCCCCTGCGGGTCCAGGCCAACAGTTCTCAGGTATTCATCCACTTTGGGTCCGCGGTTGCTATTAGGCGGAGCTTCCACAACGCCAATTTGTGAAGCAGCTACTTGTAAAATCTTACTGAGTAATGCCGATGGAGCATTGTTGTCAGTAGCTACGCTCCCGGTACCAAACAACATGGCCCATGTAATCGGCCCAACTTGCCCATCGGCCTTCAAAGGTGTGCCGGCAGCATCTGTGTGCCTCGTCTGAAATAATTTTACGGCGCTAAAAGTACTGTCATCAAATACACCATTTACTGTTAGCGGTCCGCAGTTTAAAGTATTAAGTTGATTTTGGATTGCGTTGATAACGTCTGCATCCGTATCTCCTTTTTTAACGATTCGGTTTGGATAGTTCATAACATAATTAAGTTTAAGAGTTAAAAGTTAACCGGCATATCAATTGATCTAAACACTTTAGGATTAAACGTAAGTTAGCATTGAACAAAAGGCAGTAGTTTTTTCAGGCAATCTTTAAAGAGAAATTTATCACACATACAATCTAACAAATAGTTTCTGAATTATAAAAACATTTTCAGCCAGATGATTTCCTTTTCATCAAAACAAAAACTATCAATAAGTCTAAATTCAAATTGAAGAATATGGAGATACGCAGCCAATCGCGGACAATGGGTACCGAAGAATGAAGAGTCGTCAGTTATAAATATTTATTTCTTAGTTACTAACCCTTCTTCCGCGAACTATTCGTTGTGTCTTTCTTAATTTATGCGCTTCACTCTTCTTCACTAGCAAAGTCGTTACTGCAACATTTGGGCAGGCAGCACATTTAACAGTATATGTGGCGTTATCATAAGTTAGTTCACCGGTCCCATTATTCCAATTTCTTGCAGACAATGTAAATGATTCCTGGTTATTGCCATGTGGGCCGAAGTTGATATCATTATTTTGTAATTCAAAACTGATTGATATACGGTCTCCGTCAAAACCCTCACATACACCCGGAGTATACTTAGGTATAATTACTTCGTGAACATATAACCCGTTTTCAAATAATATTTGGCCGCCTTTTATATTTGATTTTTGACTACCAAGCGTTCTCCTCAAGATTAATCTTTGATCAATAAAAAACTGAACTTTTTTTATATCAAGGTTATTGCTATTTATGCGATCCAGCAAGTCCTTTGTAAACGGCACATAGAGGTTACCGTTAGTTGATAACTGGTTAGTACTTTCGCAACTGCTCAAAAAGATGAATGGAATAGTTAAAAATACTAAGAAGAGTTTCCGCATAAACTAATTGGTTATAGGGTAAAAAAAAATAAATTATTATACTAACGAATTTTATGCTAATGCACTTATATTCCAAAACTAATACATAGCGCCTGTAGTTGGTTATTAATAGCGGTTTATGAGCAGATAATAACAAAATTTTTAGTAATTGATGGTGGAGACGGCTAAAATGAACAGAGCATATCCAGCTAAACGTCCTCAGCCCCCGTAAAGCCTTACAGAGGTGCAAACACCCGTAAAATAAATTTTCAGGATATTGAGTTTTGTTTCAACCGGACAGTTATCTTTGGCAGCTAAAACAATTAAAATTTTGTTATGAAAATATTAAGCTCTGTAATATCTATAATGATTGCATGTATTACGACATCCTCTTTGTTTGCACAAACTGCTGATGAAATCATCAGCAAGCATATCGATGCCATTGGAGGAAACGACATTTTAGCAAAGGTGAAATCGGTTTATTACGAAGGTACCGCCAACGTTATGGGTGCCGATTATCCTACGAACACAACAATTCTTGCCGGCAAAGGATTTAAAACAATAACCAATGTTAATGGTTCTGATATTATTCAATGCTTCACCGATACCAGCGGATGGACTATCAACCCATTGGCTGGCCAAACCGAAGCAGTTGCTTTACCCGCCGAACTGGTTAAAAAAGGAAAATCGTCTTTAGATATAGGAAACGAACTTGTCAATTATAAAGAAAAAGGATTTACGGATACATTGTTGGAATCTGAAACCTATGATGGTGTAAACGCCTACAAGGTTAAAATGAGTCAGCCTGGAATTGAGATAATTTATTTATTCGATCCGAAAACTTATTACACGCTTAAAACAGATTCAAAAGTTAGGGTAGGCGACCAGGATGTGACGAGCACAACCAAATTTTCAGACTTCAGGAAAACAGATATTGGTTATGTAGTTCCAACAACCCTCGGCGTTACAAACAATGGTTATGATGTAACGATTACTTATACTAAAGTGGAAGTAAATAACGATATTGATCCGAAGATATTTCTGATGCCTAAATAAGGCAAACCATTTTTGTTATGATCATTTTATATGCAATAATTTAGTCTGTTAAAAGCTCAAATAAATTAAGATGAAAACGAGGCATACAAGCATTCTCTATCTTATTCTCGGGCTATACGCAATTATGATAAGCTGGTATTATAATCATTCTGTATTGCTCGTAATTATTCACTATATCTTTTGGCCGATTTACTTAATATACGAATTGCTCAACGGCCGCCTGGCACATAACATGTGGAAAATAATTCCTGAGTCCTATTTTAATTAACCTAACCTGTAGATGCCTTGTACCTGGAGTTCAATAATGGATGATTATTCAATGACATGAAATATTATCGTTTAGCCTTGCGTGTTAGTAAACAGTTACGTGGCAAAATGAATATGGAAAATTCATTAGTTAGGGGTTAGTAAAAGTAACCGGCTGAAATCGATAAGCATTCACTAATCTGCCATTTTGCTGCGCCGGAATCCAGTCAGGCCCCTTCCTTATCGCATTGATCGCAATTTCCGCAAGCTTGGTGTTTTTCATAGTCGTGGCTTCCACATGGCTTACCTTCCCGGTTTTATCTACAATAAATTTTACCATACAAGTTCCGTAGTCTGATTCTGAAAATTCATCAATATAGCCTTGCACAGCCCTGCTTACATACTTTGTCCATGCGCCGGGCCCTCCGGGAAATGTAGCATCAATCTCTACTCCCATAAAAACTGAATCTTCATTTGGTTTGCTCAACGGGCTTGGATACAACCTGCGTTCCGGTTGGTTCTGTCGGCGGAGCTATAAAACCACCATCATCTTTTGGACCCATGTGTTGTTTTCACATCTATTTTAGCGTCAATGATCTGTTGAATATCCGGCGGCGGTTTAATAACTTGTTTATCGTCTACAATTATAGGTTTCACGTATGCAATGGTTGCCACGGGTGGCGGTGGCAATACAGGCCTTGGGAGGAGGCGGTGGTGTTGGTTCCGGAGGCGGCGGTTGAATTACGATCTCTCCTGACTTCAGGTATTTTATATACATCAGCGGACGGAAGAACTGTTGGCTAATGCAGAACCTATTATTAAAATGGCAATCACAGACATAGTGATAAAAAGGGACGATGAAATTCTTTTGTTATAAGTCTTTCTCAACTCATAAGCGCCGTAGGCTTTGTTCTTTCCTTCAAACAAAATGTCTAAAAGATTTGCAGTTAAAATATTATTGGCATCCATGTTAGTGTTTTTTTATTAGATACATTGATGCCGTTATTCCATAATCTTTTTTCAAAAATTATTTTTTATTGGATGTTGCATTCGAAAACAAATCGAGGCAATGATTTATTTTTCAAACATAAATCGCCAGAAGGATCTCCGGGAATAACCTGGTTAACTAAAAAAGATTTCACGTTTCCATTGGAGAATTATATTGAGGAAAACCTGAAAGAATTACATATCGTTAAAAGCGATGAATCACTAAAGGGCAGAGTCTTTAAAACAGGAAGAATTCTATCGGGCTTCGTTAAAAGAATATCTGAGATAAGCAATAAACCCAACCCTTGAGCTGCTTTTACTATCCTAAATGCAATGCGCTGGCTAAAAAGCCAAAGTGATATTCTTTAAAAAAGAATTAAATTGTGTGAACCAATTAAAACAACCATTCCAATGAAAAGTCTGAAAGATGTATTTAGCGTTATGCTGGTATTAGCAGTTATTATTATGGCAATAGTTGCGTTAGTTTACTTTCTTAATTAATTGCTTAATACAAACAAATTGAAATACCAGGTGGTGCTTTAAGTAATAAACTTTAAAGCTATTTCTATAATCACACCACTAAAAATTTAGATTTGTAAATAATATTTTACTCATCTAAATGAAAAGAATGGAAACAATCCAGCCAATAAACATTATGGAGAAATTTTCATTGTTCGAAAAACAATGGACACCGCACATCATCGGTGAACTCAACGGCCAATTTGTGAAACTTTGCAAACTTAAAGACGACTTCGTATGGCATAGCCATGAAAATGAAGACGAACTTTTTATGGTTTTCAAAGGAACGTTATTAATGGATTTTAAAGATAGGAGGACTGTTGAAGTTAAAGAAGGAGAAATTTTAATTGTGCCAAAAGGTGTTGAACACCGGCCGCATACTAACGGAGAAATAGTTTTTAACCTGCTGTTTGAACCAAAGGCAACATTGCATACAGGAAGCGTTGAAAGCGAAAAGACTGTGAAAGGATTAAGTTGGATATAGATGAAGATATCTTCTTCGGATAAATCCTGCAGAATTGTTATAAAAAAGCCACCCAATTAATGGGTGGCAATATTATTATTTAATCGCAGACCTTCGCTATAGTGCTTCAATGGAGAGCCGTGTATATTTTTCCTTTTTATTGTATTCGGCTACCATAACGTGGCCTTCTTTTGCTGGAAAAATGTTGGTTCTTATCTGGCCATCTTTATGAGGTACTGTCCTCGCAATTTTTTTCTGATTGAGATTATAAATTACAATATCCCTGGCGTCATCCACTATTACATAATTTGATTTTGTGTTGGAGTTGGAAACTTCGTAAAAACTTCTTTGATCGTATTCACTGAGAATTGCCCGTGCCGACACAAAACCCCTGCCATTGCAGTCTATGGTGCTTTCAAATGACAAGCCACCTTGCGGATTCTGCTTCAATACCATAGCATCTGTTAACTTACATTTTTGAGTTCCTCCTATCATCAAAATCATTGGCGAAACAACTAATAATGGTGATAAAATAACTGAAGATGCAACAGTGCCCCATTTTGTTTTTTTAATGAGTCCCGATCCTATAAAATAAGTATTTCCCTGGTAATCGCGAATAGAACTTGTAAATTTCGAATAGGCGTCGTTTTCACTATATCTTCCGCTCCGGGATATCTCAGGTATCTTAGATCCGTCCGACCAATAGGAAAATGTTTCTTTTACGTCCCTCTTGGCATGTCCATTAAAATTTACAGTAAACACGCCTGAGTAAGGGCCCTTCGTTAATTGCTTAGCAGTTGTAAATTCATTACCGCGGCTTCTGCTTATAATATCGCCGGAAAAGAAAGGTTTACCGGAACTTAAGTCGTTGCCAAAACTCAGCACTTTTAATGAGTTGCCGTCATGATCTTTGAGATCATAATTCATGTAATTTTTATTATCGTCAACACCATATATCGCTACGGAATATCCGCCTTCAAGCATTTTATCAACTTTCTTTTCCAAAAGGAAAACATCGTCGCTGGTGGTTAGCGGGTAAAATGCTTCCGCCTCATCAACATTTTTTTTCCAAAGCTGGTTGCCCGCAGTATTATACACGGTTAACGTATTATTATCTTCGTCTCCATAAATGCATGCAAACCCCTTCTGCGGAATATTAACCAGTCGCATTTTATGTTTAAGCTTCGTGGCCGCAGTAAATTTGCCCATGGCAGAATAGTTCCTCTCGGGAAATTTCTCTGTTACAACATCCACTGAATTTTCTTTTATTATTTTACCATCAAGGTTTAGAAATTGAGTTACTACTGCTGTTTTTGAATTCTGAACGGCTTTTTTATAAACTCTGCCGTTTGAAAATTCACGACCTATTATATTACTTTTCAAATAGGCCAGGCATAACACGTCCTGCTCAAACGACACGGCCTGTAAATCTATCTTTTCATTTCTGAATTTTACGACGCCAATGTCATTTAAATTTTCGTCCATAATAGTTAGTTTATAATTGAACGAATCTTCTGATGCCTTTTCGAGTTGGGTGAAAACGAGATATCCCACTAATGAGCCATCCTGTATAATAGGTTCCATGTCTGAAGATATTTCGTCGCTTACTTCTTTAAATACTTTTGACTGTGCCTGCAAAAAATGATTTGATAACAGGGAAAGGACCACGAGGGTAATAATTTTCTTCATATTCTTTTTTTGATAAAATTTTAATTGATTATTGTTAGTATTGGTTTTACTTTTTCTTAAAATGTTCTGCAAACTCGCAGTACATGCTATTGGAATGACTATTCAAAAACATCTTACAGGAGTTTTCAATTTCTTTAGAAGATGAGCCTTCCTCAAAATTTAAAGTATTAAAAAGGATTTTAAAATCCCGTGCATCACTATTCATGACCGTCCAAAAAGATGCATTTTTTAGTTGATTACAATATTGTTCGAGGCTTTCCTTAGGCATTTGCTCAAGCATATTCTGGAGTTGCAAATAGTCTTTTGAAATATATTCTTTCGGTGTTACGCCTATAGCATTAAAACGGTTTAGTTGTTTATCAGAATAATATAAGCCTGAAAAAATATTGTAAATCATGAAGTCATACCAACTGTCCTTATTTCCCAGGTCCTTTTGCAGAAAGATCCGATACAGGCAAGCTGTAAGATTTAAATTGTCAAACATGTTCCAGATTAGTATTTTATTAGCTTTCTCTGTTATAGAAGCGGGCACGGGAGTCTCAACAGGCAGTGGTGCAGCGAGGCTTCTGGTTTTTTCATAACGTTCAACGCAATCAGGATGAGTTTTCAAAGAATCAGCAATACCCGAAGTATCGCGAAAATTATAATTTTTTGTAGATAGTCCCCTTGTGCGTTTTTGCGTCCACCAATCTTCAAAGGGAACATTGTACGAAGCAAAATAATTTTTTAAAGGATTTGTCAATGGCTGTTTGTATTGTACATCGGCACTGTCCATGCGAAGAAAATACGCCGGGTTAAAAGAGATATTGCTGTGCTTTAAAAGAATTATGGCCAGGGAGTCTGCATCGTTTTCGTGGTAACGGTTGTGGCGGCTGCGGCTAAACGAGAATCCCCGAAATACTTCCCTAAGCCTGGTGAGCCGCTCGTACTTAGAATCTAAAACGGAATTCAATGATTTTTTGTATTCATCTGACGTAAACCATTCTGCACGCTCCTTCATCGCATTCTCAGCATGGTTTAAAATATTGTGCGCAAGCTCATGTGCCAGTGCAAGCGCAATCTCTTCCCGGGTTGTGGCAAAAGCTATTAATCCCGCATTTACTGCAATAACATTTCCTCCTATATTATATGCATTAACAGATGCACTCCGGTCGAGGAATATTTGCGGTTTTACAGTAACCAGTTTTGGATTGCCTTTTACTATTTGAGTAATTATCTCATCGAGGTAAGCGTTAATGTCTTTGTCGTGCACAAAATCATCGGCTTCAATTTCACCGGTAATAAATGCGGTTCTTTCATCCCAATTTTCTTTATACATTTTTTGCGTCTCTTTCTGTTTATAGATGGACGGGCACACCCAGTTATTTTTAAGTGAGTCTTTTTGATGAGTGTAAAAAATATTGGAAAGATCCTGGAACTTATACAGATCGCTTGATTGCGCTAAAGCACCGCGGACCGGAGAAATTACAAGAAAAAAAAGCACAATACGATTGATAATAAAGTAGTACCGGGTAAGTTGTAGGTTCATTATACGATAAGCAACTGGTAATGGCAGTTAATAACGCAAAATAATAAATTTTATTATGGATTCTTCAGGCACGTGTAGGGACGCACGGCTTTTATTATTCCCGTAAGATCAATCAATTTATTTTATGTGTAACTTTTAAATAAATGCACTTACAAAAATTTAAAAGAGTTACTAACTTTCGCTCCATAAAAAATCTATGAATCCCGTATGAAGAACTGCATGCAAGAACTAAAAAATCAGTTAGATTAAAATCATTATGAACCAACTTTATCTTCACTATTTTTACGTATGCGCCAACTTGCTGCAATAATGTTTTCCGACATGTACTGGTTATACTGCTCTTATGCAGCAAAACGAACAATTAGCAAAGAGTAAGCATCGAAGACTAAAGGAAGTTTTGGAAAATTCTGTTTCTGCCTGCAATGGAAAAATTCTTCAATATTATGGTGATGGGGCTTTAAGCATTTTTAACAGCGCTATTGATGGCGTTAATTGTGCCGTGGAAATACAACAAACATTGCAGCAGGAACCCAAAGTAGAATTGCGAATAGGCATTCATACAGGAGATATTTCAATAGAAGATGAAACTATTTATGGCGATGGCGTTAACCTTGCATCAAGGATCGAATCCCTTGCTGTTCCGGGTTCAATTTTTATTTCGGAAAAAGTGTTTGATGAAATAAAAAACCAGGAAAATCTTACAGCCCGCGAAATGGGTTATTTCGAATTAAAGAATGTAACAAAGCCTGTCCGCATATTTGCCATAGATAACAAAGGCCTTGTTGTTCCTTCCCGGAGTGAACTAAAAGGAAAAACCAAACAGCCTGCTAATCGTCTTGCTGTGCTGCCTTTTGTAAACATGAGTGCCGATCCTGAAAATGAATATTTCAGTGATGGTATTACAGAAGAATTATTGAATGCACTTACTAAAGTAGATGGCCTCCAGGTAACATCAAGAACCTCGGCCTTTGCTTTTAAAGGAAAGAATACTGATATACGTGAAATTGGTATACAGCTAAACGTAGATAGAATATTGGAAGGAAGTGTGCGTAAAGCCGGAAACCGCGTACGAATTACAGCGCAGTTAATAAATGCAGCCGACGGATATCATATCTGGAGCGAAAATTATGACCGGGACCTTACGGATATATTTGAAGTGCAGGATGAGATTAGCGGCTATTATAGCTAATAAATGTCGTGAGAATTTGACTGCGAGAGAGCATGAAGAAACACTTGTAAAAGTGCCCACTCAAAATATTGAGGCGTATACGCTTTTTTTGAAAGGCTTACATTTTCATAATAAGATAACACCCAAATACACTAAAAAAGCTATAGAATGTTTTGAAAAAGCAATAACACTTGAACCCGGTTATGCCAATGCTTACGCTATGGCTGCCGTAGGATATGCTTTTCTTGGAGCAACAGGGCAAATGCAACCTAATGAAGCTTTTGAAATAGTGCATAGGTACAGTGATAAAGCAATAAAACTGGATAGTTCGCTGGCAGCAGGATACGTGGCTAAGGGTTCGGCTTATTTGCTTTACGATTGGAAATGGAAACAGGCATATGATTCATTACTAAAAGCTATAGAATTAAATCCCGCTGCAACAGGTGGCTCACCAAATACTTTCTTTTTATTACCTGATCACAGGGCGAAAGAAAGATGCTGTTGAAATTATGGAAAAAGCGTTGCTGGTAGATCCGCTATCTCCAAGAGTTATCCAGTCGCTTGCAGAAACTTACCTCAATGCGGGAAGACCTGATGATGCATTAAAACAAGCTGAATCGTTGTTAGAAATCTATCCGGAAATGCGTGCGGCACTGGAGTTAAAAGGCTGGTGTATCGGCGCAAAAGGAGACTGGAAAAAGGCAGCAGAAATATTTGAACAAATCCACCAGTTAATAAAGAATCCTTTAAAAGGACTTGCTCCGATTAGGGTGTGCTTATGCCAAACTGGGAGAAACAGAAAAAGCGTTAGAATGTATTCGCAAGATAGAACAACGCCAGGTTAAAGAACCGGGAGCCGTATCTGGATATAGACTTGGCCATGATCTGGTGGGCATTAGGAGACAAAGAAAAAACTTACTATCATTTATTTCAATGTGTTGAAAAAAGAATTGGGCCTGTAGCGATCCTTATTGATCACCCTTTGTTCAAAGGAGTATCTGATGACCCACGATACCAGTTAATAAAAGAGAAGCTGGGCCTCGTTGAATATCATTAGTCTCTTATAACCATGTTACGAATAGTGCAAATGCCCGATCAATAAACATTTTACATAAAATGGTAGAGAAATAAAACGTCACCGGTAAACGCAGGTTTTGGCTGGTCTTTTATTTCCAGTTGAATAAAGAGTGTGGCTTTGGTGATACCCCGAAGGTTTATAATTGATTTAAGCGAAACCCTGCATCGTACTTCACTGTTTACAAGTACCGCCTGCCCAAACTTAAGCTGTTCTATGCCATAATTTACTTCCATCTTAAGGTTCTGTACATCGGCTACCTGTTTCCAGAAATAAGGTATAAGAGAGAGTGTAAGATAGCCGTGCGCTATGGTAGTTTTAAAAGGGCTTTCTTTTTTAGCTCTTATCTGCATCGGTATGTATCCATTGATGGTCGAGGGTAGCATCGGCAAACTGGTTAATCTGTTCCTGCGTTATTTGATGCCAGTTGGATACGCCGATTTCTTTGCCTAAATACGATTCGAATTCTGCATGACTTTTTATGACTACCATATGTGCTAAGATAATGGAATGATTTGTTTTTTAAGATTCAATTCATCGCGTTATCAACAGAAACAGTAATATTTTTTGAACAACCGTTAGTATATATCCCGTTGCCATTACAATTTCGTTTCGCAGGGCTTACGGTCTGTCTCTTTCGTAATAACTTCTTATAAGTCCATTCGAGAACGTTTCTGTTCGGATATGTTTAAATCGCAAGTCGTTATCCACATAACCAAACAATGGGATACCGCTGCCTATTAACACGGGAGCCTTCGAAATTATCAATTCATCAACCAGGTCTTCTCTTAAAAATTCCTGGATTACTTTTCCTCCATCAACATAAATGCTTGTTAAGCCTGAATTCGAAAGATAGGCCATCACATCTTTCGGCTTCATTGCCAGAAGTGTTACTTCATTTTGCAACGAATCGGGTATTTGTTTAATACTGTTACTTAATACAAATACTTTTTTGTTATATGGCCAGGTAGGAAAAGTAAGCACTTTTTCAAAAGTGCCTCTTCCGATAACAATCGCGTCGATTTTACTAATGAATTTATCATAAGCATCAAAAACATCCTTATTGGCGAATTGCGTTAGCCAATCAATATCTCCATCATTTCTCGCAATATATCCATCGAGGCTTGTTCCTATGTAAACAAATGATTTCATATCGCAAAATTAGTATGAATCTTATTCTTTCAAAATAATACGCCACCCGGAAATAAAACGAATTGCCGTTATTGTCGATTTTGGAGCTCAGTGTCGAGCCGGGTTCCATCATGCAAAGTGTCTTTTAATTGGTAACAGGCATCAATTTAAGAAAGCAGGCACTGCACATTTCTTTTTCGGGGCTATGGCTAACGAACCCGGCTACCCGAAAAAATTTGCATTAAACAAATCTGGACTTGCATGGGCGGAAAGGTGAGGCTTACCTAAACCGGAAGGAAACAATAAACTCAGGATAGTCGCCTTCCTGCGATTATACCGCAATTTCTCCGTCGTGAACTTCTATTATGTCATAACTCAGAGACAGAAGCCCAAAACATCATCGCCAGGTTTGTGAAATCGCTGATAAATGGTATCAGGTGCCTTATATCATTAACGGCTTATTGGTATATATTGACGATATTGACGAACATACCAAAGAGCAACAGAATGTGGAGCTATTATTCTTTCCGGTATAGAAAAGGCGACCCGGGCTCAAGATACAGAGTTGAAGATTTGGAAGGGGCAACGCCGGATGTTTATGGAAAGGAATTAATGACTGAAATGCAGTAAGCTTAGTGAATAAACACGAACGCAGTAACTTTGATACCGGCTAAATAATGAATGGAATAAAACATAATAAATGTCAATAACGAAAACATCGGAATTAATAGGAATGAAAAAAGTAAGTGAAGCTGTTGCCTAACTCTTAAAGAAATGAGAAACTACGCTCAGCCGGGAATGACAACAAAACAATTAGATGATTTTGGGGGACACATCCTTTTGAATTTGGGCGCAAAATCTGCACCAAATTTAACTTACGGTTTTCCAGGTCACACTTGTATAAGTATAAACAATGTGTTTTGTCATGGTATTCCTTCCGACAAAAAAATACTTAAAAGAAGGGACCTGGTAAACATTGATGTTTCAGCCGAATTGGATGGTTTTTGGTCAGACAATGGAGGGTTCGTTTGTTCTTGGGGACCGACACTAATCAACATCAAAAACTTATTGACGCTTCAAAAGAAATTTTACATAAAGCAATTTTTAATATAAGAGGCGGAATTCGCATTTCAGAGATAGGACTTTTAATGGAAACGGAAGCAAAGAAGCGAGGTTACAAAGTAATTAAAAATTTGACAGGCCATGGAATAGGAAGAAGCCTTCATGAAGAACCAAGAGAAATAGCAAATTATAAGAGATCGATTTAATCATGACAAGATTTAAAAAAAATTCTGTAGTAGCTATAGAAACATTTATATCAACAACTTCAACTTATGCAGAAACATTGAAAGACGGTTGGACAATGGTTGGAAATAAAGGCGGATTTATGGCACAGCATGAACATACAATTGTAGTGACGGATGGAAAACCAATTGTATTGACAGAGATGAATGAAATATGGAATTAGTTACGATTAAAAAAGTTGTCAGGGCACACTTTCACTATTGAGCATTTGTACATATCTTCAGGTATGGTTTCTGCAATTGAGCTAACGGTATCGGTTGAACGAAATAAATTTTCAGCACAGCAGCAAGCGTACGTTAGCAGAAATATTTGCGAGCAGACATTAAGACAGACTACGTTGACCTTTCTAATTCACCTAAAATAATAATGGGACAGAAAATTTATCTATTAAATCGGTCATTCTTTTAGGGAGCTTTATGTCTCTTATGTCATGCAATTTCAATCAGAAGAAAGAGCAGGGCAACTCTTTAAAAGGTTGGATATTGAGTAATCAACATTCATTAATGCTGGCCGCAGATACTATTGTTCAGAGTTATAATAATGCAAACAAAGCAGATTCTAATTGGACTTCATCCACTATTGCAATTACCAGGTATGGCTCTGACACATGGGCGCACTTGCGGATAAAATTCAAGACTCAACTGGATGCGTCGTTGTTGAACTTACCTTTTATAAGGATACAAATAAAAAAAAGGAAAATGATGCTTGCAGCACAATTCCGGATGTCTTAAAAGTTTAAATAATTACATTCTCGAAACTGATTCAACTAATGACTTTATATTTGGCAAAGCAAGTAGAATACAGAACTAACAATAAGATTACCAAAATAAAATGCACCATAGAATGCGAAAAATACTTACGACAAAAATTCTACCATCTTTTTATTTGTAATGGCATTTTGTTGCACTACTCATGACCTGCTTTTAAATACGTAAAATTTAAAGATTACCCTTTGAACGAGGATATCTTAAACCTTTAGCGAGATAGAACTGCTTTCCGTGTCCGGTGGCAAACAATGTGAAGGCAGCGACGTTTATTTATATCAGTTTATAGTCATAGACAAAACAACGAAAGATACTCTAAGAATTTTGTCTCCCTGCCAAGTCTACGATGAATCTAAAGCTTCAAGTAATGGAACTTTTATTCCGATTGGCAATACGGTGCATTCGATAAATAACTATATCAATAAAGATGATAAAGCAAAACCAATTGACGAAAATCATGTTTTTGTGGTAATAAATACTAAACACTTTATAGAGTTAAGAGATTATAAAACTTTGGTTGGATGGATTGGGTTTAAATAATAAACTTCTGCAAACATCAGCAAGCCGGGAAGACATGCTGACAATGAGCTATGGTAGATCTTTCAGCAATCGTTCCGGCTGAAGGAACATTCTTCAGCGATAGCGTAAAAATCAACTTTAAATTATAAATTTGGCAATGCTTCCGGCAGCCTAGAATCTATTCTATAATACATAAATATCTGCCCGTAAGCAGTAACTGTATAAACTTTCGGTAATATGAAACATTTCAGAATATTGAAACAAATATTTTTATTGTTAGTTGATAATATTATCATGCAAGAACAAAAAACTGTCCCCATCCGAAGAAGTTATTGAGCAATTAAATTTAAAAAGAGGAGATGTTATTTCTTGCGGGCCGCCAGACGCACAATTTGGATCGGTTGACTTTGAAATGACCTGCGATGAAAAAGCAAAGAAAGATTTTAACCTTGCTGTAGAATTGCTTCATTCCTTTGAGTATGACGAATCTGAAAAAGTATTTGCAAAGATTATTGACGAAACACCGCAATGTGCTATGGCGTATTGGGGTGTAGCTATGTGCAATTTTCATGCATTGTGGACGCCGCCTACTGAAGCCGAACTTCAAAAAGGAGCCAAAGCGATATGACATTGCAAAATCTATTAGAGGAACATCAGCAAGAGAATCCGGTTATATTAATGCCATTGGATTATTTTATAAAGATTGGGATAAAATTGACCATCATACCCGGTGTATCTATTTTGAAAAAGCAATGGAGCAGCTATATATTAAATATCCTGATGACCACGAAGCCGCTATATTCTATGCTCTCGCATTAGATGCGGCGGCAGACCCGAGGGATAAAACATATTCAAATCAAAAAAAAGCGGCTGCAATACTAAATGCGCTGTATGCGATAGAACCTAATCACCCGGGTGTGATTCATTATCTCATTCATACTTATGATTATCCCGGGCTGGCTATTCTTGGGTTGCCCGCGGCAAAAAGATATGCCGAAGTTGCCCCTTCTTCTGCACATGCGCTGCACATGCCATCGCACATTTTTACAAGGCTTGGGCTTTGGGATGAATCCATACATTCAAATCTGAAATCTATTGCCGCTGCTCAATGTTATGCCGCATCAGCGGACATACCCGGACATTGGGATGAAGAACTTCACGGTATGGATTATCTCGCATACGCATACCTGCAGAAAGGTGACAATAAGCTCGCTGAAGAACAGGTAAAATATTTAAAAACAATTACTGCCGTTTACCCTGCCGATTTTAAAGTGGCTTATGCTTTTGCGGCTATCCCTTCACGTTATGTCCTTGAAAATAAGAAATGGAAAGAAGCAGCTGCGTTACAAATACCGCCTGCAAATATTTCCTGGAACCAATTTCCATGGCAGGAAGCGATTATTCATTTCACACGTTTGATGGGTGCTGTTCATACGCGGAAATTTTGATGAGGCAAAATCGGAATTGATAAAATTAAACCGCCTTCGCGATACACTTGTAAAGCAAAAAGATTCTTATAAATCCAAGGAAGTTGAAATTCAGATAAAGAGCCGGCGAGGCCTGGATACAATTTGAATCTGCAAACAAAACCAACGGTTTAAATATAATGAAGCTCGCTGCCGACATGGAAGATAGTACAGAAAAGCATCCTGTAACTCCCGGAGAAGTACTTCCAGCCAGGGAGTTGTTGGGTGACATGTTACTGCAGGCAATGCAAAATGAAGATGCTTTAAATGCATATGAAATGGTACTTCAGAAAAGCCCAAATCGTTTTAACAGCCTTTATGGCGCAGTAATAGCATCAGAAAAATTGGACGATAAGAAAAAGACAATTTTTTATTGCAAGCAACTATTAAGCCCAGGTAGATACCATAAATTCAGACAGATATGAAGTTGTTGACGCCCGATCATTTTTGACAAAGCACTAAGGATCGTGTTTCAGGATTTTTAAGTTTGACTTTGCGCAACCCCCGGATTGATTAGCGCAAGGGCACTTGTGCTGTTGATAAAAGAGATTTATACATTTACTTATGAGCCGTAAATACAAATTTCACAACTGCGTTTATGAGCAACTGCAATAGAAGTAAATATGACAAAATAGGGACACGATACAATTCCACGAGACAAGCAAGCAGACCCGTATTTAGCAGAAAGACTGCTGTTCCTGTTAAGACCAAAAAACGGCAAGCTTTATCTTGATATCGGTTGCGGAGCAGGAAACTATACCAACTCTGGCAAAACATTTTATGTTCCATATCATTTTTAAAAATTTCAAAATAATATTGGTGTTACTATCGGGCATTATTTTTCTTGGCTCCAGGTTTATTAAACACTGAACTTGCTTAAAAAGAGCCAGAACATTACTTACCCTATTTTTTATTAACTATGAAATGTTCGTTATATATACTCTTTTACTTTTTCATTTAAGGCCTCTATTTTTTCTTTCACTCCATCTCAAAGTTCAGTAGATTCTTCAGCGGTTCCCGTTTCGTGAACTTTCTTACCCGTGCAACTTACCGAATCCATTCCTATACTTTATCTTTGCACTTTTCAAAACATCAAACATCAAACATCAAACATCAAACATCAAACATCAAACATCAAACATCAAACATCTACATAAACCTTAACCCCGTCCTTTTAACCTAACAACCATGTCCGCCCTGGCTTCGCTCAATAAATATTTCTGGAAATACAAATGGCATTTCTTACTGGGGCTCATCTTTATTGTTTTATCCAACTACTTCCGGATCCTCACGCCGCAGATTACGAAATATGTCCTCAATACTGTTGAAGCAGGTTTGAAAAATGAACATATCACCGCCAATGCCACCGTTAGAACGCACTATGATCCTTTGGTGCGTGTGTTTATTGGTGGCCTGGCCGACAGGAACAGCACTTTCAAAACAAAAATTCTGTACTCCGGTATTATACTGTTGGTACTGGCTTTGATAAGCGGGTTCTTCATGTTCCTGATGCGCCAGACAATTATTGTAATGAGCAGGCATATCGAATTTGCACAGAAAAATGAAATCTTTAATCATTATCAGCAGCTTGACTCTGCTTTCTACAAAACCCACAACACCGGCGACCTCATGAATCGTATATCCGAGGACGTTAGCAGGGTTCGTATGTACACCGGCCCCGCAATTATGTACCTCATTAACCTTGCGGCTACCATAGGCTTTTCACTGTATTACATGTTTAATGAAAACGTAGAGCTCACGTTATATGTGTTGTCGCCCTTGCCCATCCTGGCCATTACGATCTACTATGTGAATACAATTATCAATCGCAAAAGCGACAGGATTCAATCATTACTCAGCGACCTTACAACGAATGCCCAGGAGTCCTATTCCGGCATTAGGGTAATTAAATCATTTGTGCAGGAAAAAGCAATGCTGGGTTTTTTTGAAAAGAACAGTGAACGATACCGCCGTAATGCCATATCACTTGCTAAAACAGAAGCAATTTTCTTTCCTGCCATGGGTTTGATAATCGGGATCAGTACACTGCTAACAATCTTAATTGGCGGACTCTATGTTATAAATGGCACTATTAATATCGGCGTAATAGGGGAGTTTATCATGTACATTCTTATGCTTACATTTCCCGTTATGGCAATCGGGTGGACGGCAAGTATGATACAAAGGGCGGCAACCTCACAGCGACGCATAAACGAATTTTTGCACACCGGCCCGGCTATTGTCAATGGACCGCTTCCGGTGAAACCCGTACTCGGGGGTAACATTAAATTTGAAAATGTCGATTTCGTTTATCCACATACCGGCATCCATGCAATAAAGAATTTCAGCCTTACTATTAACAGCGGGGAGAAAGTTGCCATTATTGGAAAAACAGGAGCCGGAAAATCTACAATTGCCCAGTTGATGTTGCGCATGTATGATCCGCAAAAAGGCGGCATTTCTTACGATGATACAGATATAAAACAGATTGATTTAAAAACACTACGTTCACAAATAGGGTATGTGCCGCAGGATGTATTTCTGTTTAGTGATACAGTTAAAAATAATATTGGCTTTGCATTGGAAAATACCGAACCGGCTGATATTTACAAAGCTGCGGCCAGTGCTGCGGTTGCCGGTGAAATTGAAGGGTTTGCTCATAAATATGAAACAATGATAGGGGAGAGAGGCGTTACTTTGAGCGGTGGCCAGAAGCAAAGGATCTCCATTGCAAGAGCATTATTGAAGGACCATGAAATTGTTCTCTTCGACGATTGCCTCAGTGCGGTTGATGCAAAAACAGAAAATGAAATTATTTCAAATCTATACAGTTACCTCCGTTCAAAAACCGCGGTCATTATCACGCATCGTATCTTTTCACTATTTAACTTTGATAAAATAGTTGTGCTGCATAACGGTTCTATTGCCGAACAGGGTACCCATAACGAACTATTACAACGGGATGGGCTATACGCCGAAATGTATTACAACCAGCAGCAACAGGAAAAATCGTCCCAACAATAAAGATGGCAGCATTGTAAAATGAAACCTTATAGAAAGCGGTTAAGTAAAAATAAGTCCCTCCGCCGCCGTTTCAACACAGGAGAAATCTCCGGAACTTAATACAATGCGCTGCAACTCCCAAGCAATCCAGTATTATGTTTTTTAAATTCGTGTAATTCGTATAATTCGTGCAATTCGTGGCTTCCCAAATTCGTAAGGTGCTTTCATTGTCGCCCAAGTTGGATATTATTTTTGTTTGTCATTGAATAATTTATTCCATCATTGTTTTTTAACTCTTATCTTTAGCCTTACACTTGACTGATGTTTCATTTTTTTGACGTTCTTGAGCATTATGTATCATTATTCCACTTTTTTATATGGATAGTCTTGTTTTATTGTATATATATTAAGTTGCTTTTTGTTTCTTCTTTTATATTTTTATTACCTTGTTTCTTAATAGCATTTTTTTTTATCGTCATAGTTTTCTTTGCTTTATCGAAGATTGGAAATTCATGTAGATGTTCACAAACATGATAAAATCGATGAACGCTGGGAAAAGCATCTTCATCCAGTTTTTATCCATGTGCCCATCTGAAAAACTAGCGATGTAAACATTTTATCAGATATATAGTTCGTAAATTTTATGGTCAAATAAGCACTATTGTGATGCTTATAGCTGGTTTCTTCGCTGAAAATCTGCTTTTAAAATCTGTGGTTTACTTGCTCCAACCTTGTTCCTGGTCAATAGCAGAGAGCCATCACTCTACATACAGAGCTTCATCTTTTTTAACGGAGATAAAGTAGCCTGGATTACGGTGAGCCAACGCTTTGCATAAAAATCAGTTACCTGTAAATTTGTGTTTCACTTACTCTATTTGCAGCATTTCTTTAAGAACTTCATTGTTTTTGCATAGATGTCTAACTAGCCACAATAGGGCATAAATTGTTGCATACGGGGACTTATTTGAAAAACATTGAAGGACTGGCAAAAGAAATGGTTTTTGACAATGGTTATATGGGTGAAAAGAGTGAGAGTTTTTTTTTCTACTGTCAGCAGGAAAATCACTGATATTTTTATCAAAAACTCTCAGAGCAACTTTGGGCATAGATTGATAAAATCATTTTGTAATCATAAAAATTATAAATTTTGTTTAAAGAGTTTAACTCATCATAATGAGAGGATATGGATTCTATTAATTGTTCTTTTATAGTAATGGGTTTTAGTGAAATTTATATTTTTATGGAGAATGGAAATGCACCTATATTTTGTCAATTGAAAAACAATTTTATCTTTGCTTCAACACAAAATAAATTCAACTAAAATAAAAATTACAAAAGTGCCGAACGAAAATAATGATAAAAAGATGGAAAGTGTGTACAGCCAGAGAATCAGGGCTGGTAAACGGAGAACTTATTTCTTTGACATAAGGGAAACACGTGGCAACGATTATTATTTAACGATTACCGAAAGCAGGAAAAGGTTTAATGAAGACGGTTATGACAGGCATAAAATTTTCCTGTATAAAGAAGACTTTAATAAATTCCTGAAAGGCATGACAGAAGCGATTGATTTTGTTAAAACCGACCTGATGCCCGACTTTGACTTTGATGCCTTTAATCATGAAAATTCAGAAAATTATGAAGGAAATGCAAACGAAGGAAAAAAGAAGGATGAAAATAAAGAACCGGTAGCCGAGAAGAAGGCTGAAGACAAACCCTCTGAAATAGTGGCCGACGTTACTCCCGAAACAGAAACAAAACCTGAAGAGACTCCAACACCGCCAGCTTCATCCCAGCACGATGAAGAAGTGGACAAATGGTAAAATAACAATTCATCACAATACCCAAATCCTCCCATTGCGGAGGATTTTTTTTGTTCTCTGTCCGAAATGACGATCATAAAAAGATGAATGCTTCCACCATCATTTCGACGCAGGAGAAATCTCCGGACCTTCAAAAGCATCGAAGAAAAAACACCAACATCCCACCGTCATTTATGCAAAGGTTAGATCATGAGCCCTATAAAATTCTTTTGACAGTTTATAAACCGGGTGTTCTTTTCGTTTTACCTGCTCATATTCTTCAATTAAAAATCTATACTTCTCTATATAGTTACGTCATATAGTTGTATCCTTTCTGTTGTCTCGCATAGTAACAAAATTTATTACCTCAAAGGTTAAACTCTGTTACCGAATTATCTGACTTCTACAATTTCGACGCCAGGAGAAATCTCCGGAATTTAACGCCGCAATATAAACCTCTTAAGAACAGCCCTCCTGTTTCATGCCCAAAGCGCAAAATATTTTTGAGAGCCAGAAATCTCTAACAAAAAATTTACTTTTAATAAAAATAAATCTAACCCTAATGACCCGCGGCGGAACAGTTTACATAATGACCAACAGGTTAAGAACCACCATCTATGTAGGCGTAACTTCAGACCTTTAGGCAAGAATCATGGATCACAAAAACCACATATATAAAAATAGTTTCACAGACAAATACAATTGTGTCCATTGCGTTTACTATGATCATTTTCCAACCATTCAACAGGCCATTGCAAGGGAAAAAGAAATAAAGAAATGGAGAAGAGAAAAGAAAGATGCGCTCATAAATACTTTAAATCCAAAATGGCAAGACCTTTGGAATGAAATAAAAAACTGGTAATTGGCTGCAAATCCCATCCCACTACTCCCTCAATCTCTTAAACACATTAATCAACCCGTTCGTCGATTCATCGTGCGACGTAACCTCCGCAGCATCCTGCAATTCAGGCAATATTTTTTTAGCCAGTTGTTTTCCCAGTTCCACGCCCCATTGGTCAAAGCTGTAAATATTCCAGATGATACCCTGTACAAAAATCTTATGCTCGTACAATGCAATCAATTCCCCTAAAGTAGTCGGCGTTATTTCCGTCACCAGGAAAGAATTCGTTGGCTTATTACCCTCAAATTCCTTAAACTGAATAACAGCCTCGGGAACCTTTTCTTCCACAAGTTGTTCTCTAGTTTTGCCATTCATCAGCGCCTCAGTTTGGGCAAAGAAGTTGGATAATAGAATCCGGTGATGTTCACCCATCGGGTTATGCGTAAGTACGGGTGCAATAAAATCGCAGGGAATCATCAAAGTACCCTGGTGAATCAATTGGTAAAATGCATGCTGCCCGTTGGTTCCGGGCTCCCCCCATATTACCGGCCCCGTGGCGTAAGTAACCCTGTTTCCATTCCGGTCAGTATGTTTGCCGTTACTTTCCATATTGCCCTGCTGAAAATAAGCGGGAAAGCGATGCATATATTGATCATAGGGAAGTATTGCTTCTGACTGGGCGCCAAAGAAATTGATATACCAAAGGCTGATGAGCGCCATCATCACAGGAACATTTTTGTCAAAAGAAGATGACCGGAAATGCTGATCAATAGCGTAAGCGCCTTGCAATAACTTTTCAAAATTATCATAGCCAATGGTCAATGCTATGGAAAGTCCTATGGCGCTCCAGAGGCTGTACCGGCCACCGACCCAGTCCCAGAATACAAACATATTGTCAACGTCAATGCCGAAAGCCTTCACGTCCTTTTCGTTGGTACTTAATGCCACAAAATGTTTGGCAACAGCATTTTCGTCAGGCGCTGCTTTCATGAACCATTCTCTCGCAGAATGAGCATTCGTCATGGTTTCCTGCGTTGTAAACGTTTTGGAAGCTATCAGGAAAATCGTTTCATCCGGGGTGATCTTCTTTAATACTTCGGCAAGGTCCGTACCATCGATATTACTTACAAAATAAGTTTGAATACCCTCTATCCAATAAGGCTTAAGCGCTTCCGTAACCATTACCGGCCCAAGATCGCTTCCGCCAATTCCGATGTTTACAAAATATTTTATTTTCTTCCCGCTATATCCTTTCCATTCGCCGGAATGGACCTTGGAACAAAAGTCTTTCATTTGATCCAGTACCTGCCGTACTTCCGGCATTACATTTTTACCATCTGCAAAGACAGGATCTCCTGAAAAATTTCTTAAAGCCGTATGTAACACAGAGCGGCCTTCAGTTTCATTAATTTTTTCCCCGCTAAACATGGCTTCAATTGCATCCTTCAGTCCGCATTCATCGGCAAGCTGAAGAAGTAAATTAACAGTAATATCATTAATAATATTTTTAGAAAAATCACACACGATTTCCGGTACGGCAAAACAATATTTTTGAAACCTGTCCGGGTCATCTATGAACATATCTTTCATATGCACATTTTTCATTTCTTCAAAATGTTGTTGTAATTCTTTCCACGATTTTGTTTCCGTTGGATTTATTTTTGGTAGCATGAGAAATATTTAATTTAAAAGAAGATTTTGAGTGCAAGTTACTGCATGCATCTAAAATGTAATCGTACGGAGATGGTAATAAAAGTCGGCAAAGTGGCGGAAGAAAATTGAGTGGAAGAATTTGAGACTACCATGCCGTTTCCAAATATCCTAGAGAATACGCTTATAATAGTTCTACCACCTTAATAGTGTCTGCAACCATTTCCGCCGTAACATCAAGGTGGAGTACCATTCTCACCTGCGTTGCGGAAATAGGAATTACCGATATGTCATATTTCCGAAAAGTCTCAGCAAGAGATCGTGCGGTGTAACTTCCGGTTACTTCAAAGATAATGATATTGGTTTCAACTGGCATCATTTTGCCCGTAAACGGCTTTTTTAACAGTGCATCTGCTATCGTTTTGGCATGTTGATGGTCGATATCCAGCCGTTCTATATTATTTTCCAAAGCAAAGATTCCCGCAGCTGCCAGATACCCGGCCTGCCGCATTCCCCCGCCAAACACCTTTCTTACCCGCCTTGCCTTATGAATAAAATCCTTCTTGCCAAGCAACACACTTCCCACCGGGGCGCCAAGGCCTTTACTTAAGCAAACAGAGATGCTGTCAAATAATGCGCCATAATCTTTTGGCGCCTCTTTCTTTTCAACAATGGCATTGAATATCCTGGCGCCATCCAGATGGAGCTTAAGATCATGCTTCATGCAAATTCCTTAATCGCTTGCAGGTTGCTAAACTCATAACAACTTCCGCCGCCCCTGTTCGCAGTATTTTCCAGGCTTACCAGCCGGGTAACCGGTTTATGAACATCATCAGGGTTAATGGCATCAGCAACCTGCTCTGCATGTATTCTGCCCCGGTCACCTTCTATTGGCTTTACCTGGCACCCTGAATTAAAAGCAATCCCACCGCCTTCATAAATGTACACATGGCTCAGTTTATCACATACCACTTCATCGCCGGGCATGGTATGGCATTTTATTGCTATTTGATTCGTCATGGTACCGCTTGGGCAAAACAGCGCTGCTTCCATACCAAACAGATCAGCGGCCATAGCTTCCAGTTTATTAACAGAAGGATCTTCACCAAAAACATCATCTCCAACATTTGCCTTGAACATGGCTTCCAGCATAGGCTGCGAAGGTTTTGTAAATGTATCCGACCGGTAGTCAATCATGTTGCTAAATTATTGAAGTTTTAATATACGTCCCGCTATCTTTTCATTAGCAAACATTTTGAATACGGAAATTGTTATCTATTTGTAATAAGAAGGCTACTTTATCATTTATTTTGATAATCATTATGAAATACAAAATCTGCGTTGTAAATTTGCATATGTTTCCGGAAGATATAGTGATTAACACATCTTTTGCAGCATTTCCCCAACTAAATATGTCTAATAAGCGTCTTTTATTTAATAACTATATACTATAACATGAGGCAACTTAAAATTGCTACGCAGATCACCAACCGTGATTCACAAGCAGTTGAGAAGTATCTGCAGGAAATTTCAAAGATTGGAATGATCACTCCGGAAGAGGAAACTATTTTAGCACAGAAAATTAAAATGGGCGACCAGAGAGCTTTAGAGCGTCTCACAACAGCCAACCTACGTTTCGTAGTTTCAGTTGCAAAACAGTACCAGCACCAGGGTTTATCATTAAGTGATCTTATCAACGAGGGCAACCTCGGCTTAATTAAAGCGGCACAACGCTTTGATGAAACCAAAGGTTTCAAATTTATTTCATACGCCGTATGGTGGATTCGCCAGTCCATTTTGCAGGCGTTGGCAGAGCAGGGCAGATTAGTCCGCCTGCCTCAAAACAAAATTGGCACGTATAACAAAGCTAACAAAGCCTATATGGCTTTTGAACAGGAACATGAAAGAGAGCCATCTACCGAAGAGCTTTCTGAAATTCTTGAGATGAGCGAAACTGAAATCAACAATATTTTCCAAAGCAATACCCGGCATACTTCACTGGATGCACCGGTGCACGAAGCAGAAGATGTTGCCATGGGCGACCTCTTGAAAGGTGGTGGTGAAACAGATGAAGATGTAATGCACGATTCATTAAAGAATGAAATTCGCCGTGTATTGAAATCATTAAGTCCCCGCGAAGCTGAGATCGTTAATGCATATTTTGGACTTGATGGTGAAAATGGTGTAACCATTGAACAGATAGGCCAGAAATATGACCTGACAAAGGAGCGTATCCGCCAGATAAAAGAAAGAGCAATCAAGCGTTTGCAAAAAGCAAGATACAGCAGCGCTCTTAAAGCATATTTGGGATAACATCAATTTGATTTTTTAGAAGCCGCTTGATAAGAGCGGCTTTTTTTTGCCCTGGATTATACAAATTTGCAGGTATCAAATTCAAAATCCGTCTAATCTGTGGCCAGACCTTCTTCCGTTGCGTCTTAATTCTTGTTATCCGTGGTCAACTTTTCAATAATTTTGCACCCATGAAATTCTTTTCCGTACTGATTTGTGTTATCATGCTGTGTTCCTGTGAAAAGAATATTAATTTCAAATTGAAAGTCGTGCCTGATGTTCTTGTAGTAGACGCCAGTATAGAAAATAATCAACCTCCAATTGTGGTGCTTTCTAAAAGTTTTGATTACTTCAGTAATATAACACCGGAAGCCCTGGATACTTCTTTTGTACATAATGCCACTGTTACTATCACCAATGGCGCCCAAACACAACAACTAAAGGAATATGCAGTCGATTCTGTCGGCGGCTACGGGGTTTATTATTATTCTATTGACACAGCCAACATAACTTCCGCATTTCTTGGCCAGCTAAATACCACTTACAGTTTAAAGGTGGCCGTAGGCGGAAATGAATACACAGCATTAACAACTATTCCCCGGTTGGCAAAGAAGATTGATTCTCTTGGTGGAGGCCAACACCATTTACAGATGATTCAACGGAAGCGGATTTGTATATCAGGGCAACAGATCCGCCCGGGCTTGGCAACTATATCCGGTATTACACCAGGATAAACAGTGGCCCTTACCTTCCGGGCCAACAATCTGTTTTTGATGACGAACTCATCGATGGCACTACCTATGATCTAAAAGTGCAACCAGGTATTGACAGAAATAATCCCATCGCCTTTGATAAAAACTTCTTTCACCGGGGAGATACGATAACCTTTAAGTTAAGTAACATTGACCGGGCAACCTACCAGTTCTGGCTTACTATGGAATTTGCTTATCAAAGCATTGGTAACCCATTTGCTTCACCGAATAAGGTGTTGGGGAATATTTCGAATGGAGCTTTAGGTGCCTTTTGCGGCTATGCGTCAGAATATAAAACAATTGCGATTCCGAAATAAACATAAGGTTTGTACTCAAAGAGGAATAGAATTTACATGATCAAAAGGGTTAAATTTGAAAAATTATATTTAAAGTAAATGGATACAATTAACGAACATGTTCATTGCCTGATCATTGGTTCAGGACCAGCGGGATATACTGCTGCTATTTATGCTGCACGGGCAAACCTGAAACCAGTATTATACCAGGGAATACAGCCAGGCGGTCAACTCACCATCACTACTGAAGTAGAAAATTACCCGGGTTATCCTGATGGAGTGCAAGGCCCCGAAATGATGGTTGAATTTGAGAAGCAGGCAAAGAGAATGGGCACCGATATCAGGTATGGCCTGGTTACAGAGGTAGATTTTTCCGGGCGTCCTTTCCGCGTAATGGTAGATGAGGAAAAATGGATAACAGCAGACGCGGTGATAGTGGCAACGGGCGCCAGTGCTCAATGGCTGGGTCTTGAAAGTGAACAAAGATTAAATGGTTACGGAGTAAGTGCCTGCGCTGTATGCGATGGATTTTTCTTTAAAGGGAAAGAGGTGTGTATTATTGGCGGTGGCGATACAGCCGCTGAAGAAGCTTTGTATCTTAGTAAAATATGCAGTGTAGTACATAAGTTCGTTCGTCGTGATGAATTGAGAGCCAGCAAGATCATGCAGCAAAGAGTGTTGAGCACCCCTAATATAAAGATTTACTGGAATACAGAGGTTGATGAAATATTGGGAGACGACAAAGTGGAGGCAGTAAGGATTAAAAATAATAAAACCGGGGAGAAGCAGGTTATACCGGTAAGCGCCTATTTTGTTGCCATTGGCCATAAACCCAATTCAGATATCTTAAAGGGCTGGCTCGATATGGATGAAAGTGGTTATGTGAAAACGGTTCCCGGAACTACCAAAACAAATATAGACGGTGTGTTTGTTGCCGGCGATCTGCAGGACAGAATTTACAGGCAGGCGGTTACCGCAGCGGGAAGTGGTTGTATGGCTGCCCTTGATGCGGAAAGATATTTAAGCTTGCTTGAGCATTTGGCCAGGCCTGACTCTATTGCGCATGAAAGTAGTCCGCAGCCAAAAGAAGTTTAAAAAATTAATATCACAAATCAAATAGACAATCAGTCCACCTTTAAATAAAATGATTACAGTACAGCTGCAAAATCTCCGCTTCAACTCTTTTCACGGCGTTCATGAAGAAGAAAGAATTTTAGGCAATGACTATATTATAGATGCTTCGGTTGAATTTCATGAAGAGCAACACGTAATCTCTTCAATTAAAAATACTATAAACTACACTGACCTTTATAACATTATCCGTGAGCGAATGAGCGTACCCACGCCTTTACTGGAAACCGTCGTTATGGAAATTGGCAACGAAATTCATAATGAGTTTCCGGAGGTAAGGTCTATAAATATTTCTATAAAAAAGATGCATCCTCCAATAGAAGGCATGCAGGGCATTGCGGGTGTTAATTGGCAGAAACAGTTTTAACAATATAATCTGCTTATAAAAAGCTGCAATTGATCTCTTATTTGACGAATTGGTGACATCTGCCACCAGTTGTCATTTTATAGGCAGCCTTAATATAATTTATTACTCATTTATGCTTAAAGGAAATATCTTTCCGCCAAAAAAACGAATCATACTCATGAATGCTAAAAAACTAATAACCGGTCTTCTTGTTTTATTAAGTGTCTCTGTTACTGCACAAACTATTAATTCCACTTATGATCACCATGATTTATTCTCACCTAACTTTTATCCATCTTCGGTTAATGAATACCGTGCTGCCGATGGAGAACCCGGCCCAAAATACTGGACCAACAAGGCCAGCTACAAAATAGCCGCCAATTTTGATGATGTAAAAGATGAAATTTCCGGAAGTGTTACAATCACCTACACGAATAATAGCCCTGAGGCTTTGCCTTTTTTATGGCTTTATCTTGATCAGAATTTATATAACCTTGACTCACGCGGGCAAGCGAAAACACCTGCAACAGGACGGAGCCGATATGGTGATGTGAATTCAAAATTTGAAGGAGGATTTAATATTAAGTCTGTAAAGCTGGTATCAACCGCAAAAGGTAGCACAGCTTCAACAAACATAACAACGTGATTTCTGAAACAAGAATGCAATTGCGTTTACCCGTTCCCGTTAAGGCAAATGGCGGCACCGTTAGTTTCAAGATCGATTATTCTTATTTCATTCCAAAATACGGATCGGACAGAACCGGAATACAGGATACTAAAAATGGGAAAATATATGCGATTGCCCAATGGTATCCGCGTATGTGCGTGTTTGATGATATTGAAGGATGGAATACATTGCCTTACTTAGGTGCCGGTGAATTTTATCTTGATTATGGTGATTATGATTACACAATTACCGCACCTGCAAAAGAACTGGTAGTTGGTTCAGGCGAATTGCAGAATCCACAGGATGTTTTAACTGCCTACGCAAATAAAAAGGCTTGCGGCAGCACGGCAAAGTGATAAAACAGTAATGATCCGTACTGCAGATGAAGTTACTGATCCTTCATCAAGGCCACAGAAAGACAAACTCACCTGGCATTTTAAATTAAATAATGCAAGAGATGTTTCCTGGGCGGCTTCAACGGCTTTCATTTGGGATGCGGCGAGGATAAATCTTCCTTCAGGAAGAAAGGCATTGGCCATGAGCGTTTATCCAATAGAATCTGCCGGGGATAGTGCCTGGGGAAGGGCAACAGAATATACAAAAGGCAGCCTTGAAAACTATTCAAAAAGATGGTATGAATATCCATATAATACTGCTACCAATGTTGCCAGTAATATCAGTGGCATGGAATATCCAGGTATTGTTTTTTGCAGTTCCCGGTCAAAGGGTCGTGGTCTTTTTGGAGTAACGGACCATGAGTTTGGACATACCTGGTTTCCAATGGTAGTGGGAAGTAACGAACGTAAATATGGATGGATGGATGAAGGCTTTAATACTTTCATTAATTCATTGGCTGTTGAAGATTTTAATAATGGTGAGTATAAGCCCAGACCAGGCAACAAACTCTTATTTTACAAATATATGTTTAGCGATAAATCAGAACCCGTGATGAGTGAACCCGATGCGCTCAAAGAAGCTAATATCGGCGTGGCATTATATGCTAAACCAGGATATGCGCTCACCTTGTTACGCAATGAAATTCTCGGTCCAAAGTTATTTGACTATGCCTTTCAGACTTATATTAAGAGATGGGCCTATAAACATCCTACTCCCTGGGATTTTTTCAGAACCATGGAAAATGTCGCCGGCGAAGATCTGGGATGGTTTTGGAAAGGAATGTTCATAGAGAATTATAAGCTGGACCAGGCAGTGACCAGCGTCAAATATGTAAAGGGAGATTCAACCCAGGGCGCTCTTGTTACTATAGAGAATCTTGACAGAATGGCCATGCCGGTTTATCTTCAATATGAAACCGTGAGCGGTAAAACCGGGATGCTTAAAATTCCGGTAGAGGTTTGGCAAAACGGAAACACCTGGGTTCAAAAATTAAACACTACAGAAAATATAAAATCCGTAACGATTGACCCGGAACATATATTCCCTGATATAAATTTTGATAATAATACATGGACGAGTGATTAATGCGATATTTCATGTCTTAGTTCACAACGATATAAGATGTTTGTGCCTGCGCATGACTGACATTTAAATCTTGTATTAAGAGACGATGCATTAAAATCAGTTTTAATCATGGTCACTCATGAATAGCGTTTTATCAATTTTGAAAATATAACATTGGGTTTTTTAAGCTACTTTTGCCACCTTTTATGAAACCCATTAGCGAAATATTCAGTTTAATTGAAAAGCCAAAGCAGATTGTAATTACTTTTCACCAGAAGCCCGATGCAGATGCGATGGGCTCAGGATTAGGTTTGTATCAGTTTCTTATACAGTTTGGGCACGCCGTTACGGTAATTTCACCTACCAACTGGCCTTCATTTTTAAACTGGATGCCAGGAAGCAGGAATGTGGTTGATTTTGAAATGCATACTGATAAGGCTAAGCTTATATTGCAAAAAGCAGAATGGCTTTTCTGCCTTGATTTTAATGTGCTGAACAGAACTAAGAAAATGGAACCTGTTATTGAATCGCTTTCTGCATAAAAATATTAATTGATCACCATCAGCAACCGCAAACAGAGGCTTTTGATTATGGAATAAGTGATGTTAATAAGAGTTCCACTGCTGAGATGGTTTATGATTTTATTATTGCAGCCGGCTATACTGATAAAATTAATACTGAGACAGCCGAGTGTTTATATGCCGGTGTAATGACGGATACGGGATCCTTCAGATTTAATTCTACCAGCTGCAAGTGTACACAGGATGATAGCAACGCTTAAAGATAAGGGCCTTGAACACAGCCAAATTCATGAAAATCTTTTTGATAATTTCCTGGAAGGGCGCTTCCGTTTTTTTGGAAATATTCTGCTGAACAGGATGGAGGTTTTTTACGAATATAATACTGCTCTTATCGCGATCCCGCAATCCGATCTTATTAAATACAATGTAAAAACCGGCGATACCGAAGGCCTGGTAAATTTTCCATTAAGTATAAAAGGCATTAAGCTTGCAGCAGTTATTATAGATCGCGGAGACGAACGCAAGAGTTCTTTCAGAAGCAAAGGAGGATTTGATGTAAATACTTTTGCCAGAAAATATTTTAACGGTGGTGGTCATTTCAATGCTGCCGGGAGGTAAAAATATTGAACCGCTTGATGAGGTGGTGCGAAAATTTAAAATAGCTATGAAAGAAAACCAGGAGCAATTAAATAGTTAACAATTATAAAAAAAATAAAACATGAACAAAAAAATCAGCCTTGCTGCATTGGCAATATTACTATTTGCTGTGGGGTGTAAAGATCAAAGCTTTAAAAAAACAAAAAAGGCAGGCATAGAATACAGAACAAGCGGAGGAAATGGTGCTGCGATCAAATACGGTGATGCTATTGAATTCCAGGCATTTCAATATTATAACGATTCTCTAATGGCTAACCCTTTTGATACGGTTGCGCAGGTTATTGAAATTGATTCAACAAAATTGCCGCCGGATTATATTGAAATCTTCACATCAGCAAAAAAAGGTGATAGCGTTTTTACACGTACTCCAACGGACTCAATTGCAAAATATAATGCGTTACCTTCTTATGCTAAAAAAGGGCCCGGGCAATACTTTGCTTATCATTTTAAAATACTTGATATCGTTAGCGATCCTGCTAAAGTTGCCGCTATAAGAACAGCGTCTATGGAGAGTATGAAGAAAATTGATTCGATTTCAACTATAAAACAAAAAGGGATCGATGATAGTATTCTCAGCGCCTATCTCACAAAAAATAATATTAAAACAACCAAAACTCCAAAAGGCACTTACGTTGAAATCATTGATCCGGGAACAGGCGATGCAATTGACAGCGGTAAAGCCATAACGGTTGACTACCGTGGAATGACACTCGAAGGAAAAGAATTTGATTCAAGTTATGATTCCACAGGAAAATCCGTTAAGCCGTATACTTTTGTGATTGGACAAAGAGGGTCTATCGATGGATGGTCTGATGGATTGGTTTATTTTAAGAAAGGTGGAAAGGGACGATTGTTCATACCTTCTTATTTAGCGTATGGTTCAAGAGGAGCCGGCGCCGATATAAAACCGAATACTCCGTTGATGTTTGATGTATCAGTATTGGATGTGCTAACGCAAGACCAATATCGTGCAAAAATGGAAGCTCAACAAAAACAAATGCAGGACCAAATGAAAAAAATGCGAGACATGCAAAAACCGCAGGGCAACAATCCCGCTGCTCCAAAATCAAAATAAGCGATTTAAATTAATTTCAAAAAAACGCCGCGGCTCTTAATAAGACGCGGCGTTTATGCTTTACCGTAAGCCTCAACAAGTTTAGCCACTTCCTTTGCCTCCTTTACATCATGAACTCTCAATATATCGGCGCCATTTTGCAGGGCAATTGTATTTAAAACAGTAGTTCCGTTAAGCGATTCTTCTGCTGTTGTTTGAAGCGTTTTATAGATAGTTGATTTTCTTGAAAGGCCTGCCATTATTGGCTTTCCCAGCATCTTAAATACGGGAAGATTTTTAAGTAATGTAAAATTATGCTCAACAGTTTTGCCAAAACCAAAACCCGGATCAATGATAACGTCTTTGATTCCGGCCATCCTGCATTCTTCCGTTTTATTAATAAAAAAATCAAGTACCTCAGTAACGACATTTTCGTAATGAATTGTAAGATGCATGGTTTCCGGCAGGCCTTTCAGATGCATACAGATGTATGGAACACCGAGCGAAGCGACCGTAGTAATCATATTTTTATCCATTTCACCGGCGCTGATATCATTAACAAAAGAAGCCCCTGCATTTACTGCAGCTGCTGCAACCGAAGAATGATATGTATCGATGGACAGTAAAACACTACCAGTTTTTTTTGAAAGCATTTCAATAACAGGAATCACTCTTTCTATTTCTTCTTCGGCGGAAATGCGCACGCTTGCCGGTCTTGTGCTTTGACCTCCAATATCTATAATGTCCGCCCCTTCATTTATCATCTGTTCAGCCTTCATCGCTATTGCATCCTGATCTTCAAATCTGCTGCCTTCATAAAACGAATCGTCATTGATATTCAAAATACCCATTACCAAAGGCTTCTCAATTAATACCAGTTTTCCTTTGCAGTTCAATGTGAACATTGTGTGTTTATGATTAAATTTGACGATAATTATGACGCAAGTTAACACCGATAAGCAATACACGACTGTTGTAAAAAGTTGCAGGGAAATTTTTATTGAGAAAACAAAAGATTATGGAACTTCCTGGCGGGTATACCGCACCATCTCCATAGCAGATCAAATCTATATCAAAGCGAAGCGCATCCGCAACATACAGGAAACCGGCCTTCAAAAAATTGATGATGATGTGGCTGGAGAATTCAGGGGAATTTTAAATTACGCAATTATTGGATTAATTCAACTTGACATACGTGATGACGATCCCGATAACGATCGGGATGAAGATATTCCTTTGGAAGAAGTGACAAGTCTGTACGATAAGCAGGCCGCCATGGCTAAAAAATTAATGGAAGATAAAAACCATGACTATGGTGAAGCATGGAGAGACATGAGCCAGGAAAGTTTTGTTGATTTGATTCTCGCCAAGGTTCTTCGGATAAAACAAATTGTTCAAAACGAAGGCAAGACATTAATAAGTGAAGGCATTGACGCCAATTATTTCGACATTATTAATTACGCAGCTTTTGCATTAATATTATCTACATAAGCCTCACAGGTTTTAAAAGCCTTTGAGATAAGATTAAAACAAAAACGATGAAAATATTAGTCAACATTGCCAGAGTTTTAGTGGGCGTTTTATTTATTTTTTCGGGCCTGGTAAAGGCAAACGATCCGCTGGGCCTTACATATAAAATGCAGGAGTTTTTTGATGTGTGGGCGCAGAATGCTTCTCTTGCACATTTTATGCATTGGCTCGATAATTATGCGCTGCCTTTTTCCATTATAATGATTACGTTGGAGATAATTTTAGGCGTTGGCATTTTATTAGGGATATGGAAAAAAATTTTCAGTTACTTCCTTTTGCTGCTGATTATCTTTTTTAGTTTCTTAACAGGTTATGCGGTACTGTCTGGCAAGATAGCCACCTGTGGCTGCCTGGGAGATTGTCTTCCGTTGACTGCCATGCAATCATTCATAAAAGATCTCGTTCTTCTCGTGCTCATCATATTTATTTGCTTTGGGGTAAAATACATACATCCAATAATGAGCCGCATAGAAAGTGTTATTATCTTACTCATTTGTACTTTTCTTGTTCTCTGGCTTCAATGGTTTGTATTGCGCCATAATCCGTTTGTAGATTGTCTGCCATTTAAAAGAGGTAAAAATCTTATTGAACTCCGCAAAATGCCTGCTGATGCTGTTCCTGATAAAAAAGATTTTAAATTCTTTTATAAAAAAAATGGGCAGGAAAAAGAATTTACTTCAAAAAATTTACCTGATTCCACCTGGGAGTTTGTAAAAAGAGAAGATTTTATTATTGAAAAAGGAAAGAACAATGAGCCTCCGGTGAAAGATTTTTATCTCACAACACTTTCAGGAAACGATTCAACAGAAGCCATTTTAAATACTCCGGGACCGTACTGTTTATTTTTTGTAAAAGATATATCAGGCGGTATTGATCATTGGATTAATAATTTTGTTTCAATATATAATGTCACTAAAAGTAAAAACATTCCTTTGTTTATTGTAACATCGCAGGCTGCTGAAGCACAGGAATTTTTTAACGAAAGACATAATTATAATCTTCCCATTTTAATTCTTGATGCAACGGCTTTAAAAACGGCAGCACGTACCAACCCGGAATTATATTTAATGAAAGGACCTTTTATAGATAACAAATGGGGTTGGGCTGATCTTAAGGATGCAATTAAATGAGTGATACTTATAACTTATAAGTTATGTTGCAACTTTTGCTAAAAAAATTATTGTATGGTGTTTTTGTATTGGCAGGAGTTGTAGTAATTGTGTTTTTTATTTTCCAGGCATTTGCAGATCCTGCAAGGTTAGTTGCCGGGCAAACAGGAGATAAGAAAACCATGGACAACATCAGGAAGGAACTGTATCTCGATCAACCGAAATGGAAACAATTTTTGTTGTATGTTAATGATGTATTTCCTGTTTCTATTGATACAAAAAAAGAAATTGAAGAAAAAAAATTACATGGATTTTTTATTGGAGATAATACAAAACCCGGCAGCACCGGGTTGGCCTGAAAATTCCTTACCTGCGGCGCAGCTATCAAACTAAAAAAGATGTGGTTGATGTATTGCTGGAAGCATTGCCTGGCACGCTAATGTTGGCATTTGCTGCCATGCTATTTGCTACTGTCGCCGGAATTTTTCTTGGAGTTCTTGCTGCGATAAAACAAAATACATGGCTGGATACTTCATCCGTTTTTGCAAGTGTGATTGGCATTTCTGCTCCATCGTTTTTTATGGCAATTGTAATAGCTTATGTTTTTGGTATTGTGTTGCATTCTTACACAGGATTACCATTAACAGGAAGCTGGTTCAATATTGATGAAACTAACGGCGAACGCTACCTGACGTTACAAAACTTAATATTACCGGCGATAACATTGGGCATTCGTCCATTAGCTATCATAACACAATTAACAAGAAGTTCAATGCTGGATGTGCTCAACCAGGATTATATAAGAACTGCGTATGCCAAAGGATTGAGCAGAAACCAGGTCGTGTATCGTCATGCCTTGCGCAATGCACTGAACCCGGTTATTACGGCCATTACAGGATGGTTTGCAGAATTACTTGCCGGCGCTTTTTTCGTTGAATATATTTTTGGCTGGCAGGGTTTAGGAAAAGTAACGGTAGATGCTTTGGAGAAGTTGGATTATCCGGTTGTAATGGGCGCTGTACTTTTTGCTGCAACTATTTTTGTGCTGGTAAATATTCTTGCAGATGTTTTATATGGAATGATTGATCCAAGAATAAAGATGAGCCCCTAAAGGCGAATAACAAAATTACTAATGATATAATCTTCGTTCCCTTTCAGGGGTTAGGGGTTGCTCACTTTATAACCACTTCTTTAATAACCTTTTCACCAAGCGCTTCGTTTACCCTTTCGATAATTTTTTCTTTCTGGTATAATAATTCATTTTTTAAAGGAGCAACGTTGGTGGTAATAAACAAAGTAGAATTTATAATTTGAATCTTATCAGTATACCTTGCAATTGTTTTGCCCATAATTTTTTCCCATGCATCTTCTATCTGCAATGCCTGTACGCCGCTTTTTAATTTACTTTTTTTCAGAAATTGCTTTAATGCTTCGCCAATGGATACTTCTGCCATAAATTAAAGTTAGCGTTAACTTTTGGAAAGTTGTTGAGAAGATCAAAAATTGCAGGAGTCTCCAAAAAACTTTCCAAAAAGTTTAATCCAGTAATTCTATTATCTGAACTTCATCACCAAATTCAGCTAAAGCGTTTTCAAGTCTTTCTTTATGTGTATCGGTTATAAAAACCTGCCCTATATTTTTTTGACAAACAAATTGCAGCAGATTTTTCATACGCAATTCATCAAGTTTTTCAAACACATCATCGAGTAACAGCAGGGGTGGAGCACCTTTGATGGCACGCAATATTTCAAACTCAGCAAGCTTGCAGGCAAACAAAAGACTTTTTCTCTGTCCTTGTGAAGCGATATTCTTAAAAATATTTTTATTTAAGTAAAAGATGAGATCATCTTTGTGAACGCCAACGTTGGATCGCTGTGTAACAATATCCTTTTGCCGGTTTTCTTTTAATAATTTATCAAAATTTGTATCATTGAGATGACTGTTATATTCCAAAGAAACGATCTCATTATTATTTGAAATATCACCATAAAATTTTTGTACCAGCGGTATCAATTTTACACAAAATGATTTTCTCACATTGTGAATATATGCTGCAGGCTTTACCAGTTGCGCATCCAGTGCATCTAAAAACTGCGGGTCAAAATTTGTTTGAAAGGATTCGTTTTTTAAAAAACTATTTCTTTGCTGCAGCACTTTATTATAATTAATCAATTGCTGCAAGTATTCTGCATCAACCTGGCTGATTAATGTATCAAGAAATTTTCTTCGTTCTTCACTTCCGCCTGTTATCATTTCAATATCATCGGGCGCAATCATTACGCAGGGAAATTTTCCTATGTGGTGAGAAAATTTTACATAAGCAACATCGTCAAGATAAAATTCCTTTTTTAACGCTGAACGATAAATGCAAACAATCTTTGTGGCATGGTCTTTTACAGAACCGCTACCATTTAATTCTGCTTCGAGCCTGAAACCTTCTGAGCCAAAAAAAATATTGAGTGCATCCGTTTTTGAAAAATAACTTTTAGTAAAACACAAATAATTTATAGCGTCCAGCAAGTTGGTTTTGCCTTTGCCATTAAGCCCGCAAATACCCACAATTCTTTCAGTAAAATGAAAGGTATTTGATTGATAATTTTTATACCCGGTCAGTGAAATTTTAGTGAATGCCATAATCGTTTGCAAGATACAAAGTATGCCTCTGTTTCAGATTGGGAAAAAGCCTGAAGACCTTTGAATAACTTTTTGAAAAAGCTTAGCCAATAAGTCTGCGATGATAATTTACCTGCCCCAGGTGGTAACTAAAATGTTCCAGCAGATGCATAAGAACAAATGATGCAGGTAATGTTTTATCATTTAAGGGAACAGGAAAATCTTTGTCAAGATCTTTATCCGAAAGACGCGTGAGTGTATCTTTCACAACTTCCTGAACTTTTCTTAAATCTTCAACTAATTGTATCCGCGGAATATTTTTTAATGAAAACTCCTTATCTCTTTCTCTTACGTAACCAGTGTTACCCAATGTTGCACCAATGAAATGATTCAGATTTCCTAAGAGATGTAGTGTTAAATTTCCAGCGGAGTTGCTAATGCCTTCTTTTATTTTCCAAACATCTTCTTCATTTTTATATAGCATTAATTCCTCTATAAGTTTATGTATATCTCTTTCAAAGAGTGAAGCAATGATTTTTGTCATTTGGTAAAATTAATGAACATTTATTTCAGAAACCGAAGCATGAATTACTAACACCGAAATTTTAGGAGAATATTTGATTGGTGATTTATTTCTTCTAAATTTATATTATTGAAATGGAAGTACTACATATTGCTTTTCGGGATATTGGTCTTTTTAGGAGAGACGATTAGCATTCCTTACATGTCGAAGGGTGCTGCTACTTCCGGTTGTAAAATGGCAGCGTTACATGCCGAAGCAAAAAAAGATTGTTGCAAAAAGCATGAGAATAAAGAACCAAAAAAAACCATGAATTGCATTGACTGCCCGCTTTGCTGCCTTACGATTACTCCATCCTTTTTTGTAAAGCCTGCAGCGCCATCAGAGACAGTCAACATTAAATATTGTCATTTTAAAAATCCACCTCTTTCCTGCCACCATGCAGAGTTGTGGAAACCGCCGGATTCTGTTTCATTTGCTACGTGTTAGAATACAATTTATCATCAAATAAAATAAATATGAAAAAGATTAGCATACTGGCAATTGCCGGTATGATCACGTTGTATTCCTTCACAAAGGGGCACCATAAAGATTGCAAGGATTGTAAGCAAAAAGCATGTACTGAAAAGTGCATGAAGCATTGCAACGGTTCTTCTTCATGTGATAAAAAATAGCGTATGCTGTTGCCTGTTATTTTTAGGGTAACAGGTTTGAAATGGCCTCCCAATGGGAGGCCATTTTTATTGGCAATTCATTTAAACAATCATTACTATATTTGCGCCCTATGACACAGGAACAATTAAAAGATTTGAGAGACCGTTTGGTGGTTTTGAGGAGGTTTCTTTGACGTCGATAATCGTCAACAGAAAATAAATAATGATAAGCAACTTTCACTTTCACCCGGATTCTGGAACGATAATCAACGGGCAACTTCTATTTTAAAAGACATTAAATTAAACGAATTCTGGGTGAATTTGTATAAGGATGTGCAATCAAAAGTGGATGATTTTGCCGTATTATTTGATTTCTGGAAGGAAGGTGAAGCAACGGAGGAGGAAGTAAAAGAAGCTTTCGACAATTCAGTCGCTGCTATTGAAGAAGCTGAATTTAAGAGCACATTAAATAAGCCCGAAGACGAGATGGTTGCTATACTGCAAATCAACAGCGGGGCAGGGGGAACAGAAAGCCAGGACTGGGCAGAAATGCTTTTGCGTATGTATCGCATGTATGGCGAAAAGCAAGGCTGGGCAGTAACGGAATTAGATTACCAGGCAGGCGATGGAGCAGGAATAAAAAGTGCAACCCTTCAGTTTGACGGCCCTTTTGCTTACGGATTTTTGAAAGCTGAAAGCGGTGTTCATCGTCTCGTACGTATTTCGCCATTCGATAGCAATGCACGTCGCCATACCAGCTTTGCAAGCGTTTATGTGTACCCGTTAGTTGATGATACAGTCGATATAAAAGTGAACCCGGCCGATGTGGAATGGGCTTTTTTCAGGAGTGGCGGCAGCGGCGGACAAAACGTAAATAAGGTAGAAACGGCAGTGCGGCTTACCCATAAGCCTACCGGTATTATCGTGGAATGCCAGCAAGCACGTACGCAGGGAGAAAACCGTGAGAAGGCTATGACCATGCTCAAGAGCAGGTTGTACGAAGAAGAGATGCGCAGACGCCAGGAGAAATTAAATGCAAACAACGCAACCAAGAAAAAGATTGAATGGGGTAGCCAGATCCGCAGTTATGTTTTTCATCCCTATAAAATGATCAAGGATCATCGAACTGATTATGAAGTGGGAAACATCGGCCCGGTAATGGATGGCGAACTGGATGGATTTATTAAAGCTTATTTAATGATGGAAGCCGAAGTAAATTAACAATGGGCAATTGACAATTAAACTTCTAACATAAGAATTATAATCAATCTTCGTTAAGCTGATAAAATGTTTACATTTGAAAACATAGTTACATTCTGAATTGAAAATCCATTAAACTATTACAAATATGCCCTCCATTCTTATTATTGACGATGAAAGAAGCATCAGGAAAACGCTGAATGAAATATTAAGTTTCGAAGGTTATAAAATTGAAGAAGCAGCCGACGGAGAAGAAGGCCTGAAAAAATTTAAGGAAAAAAATTTTGATATTGTTTTATGCGATATTAAAATGCCAAAGCTGGATGGAATTGAATTTCTCGAAAAAGCGAGAGAGATAAATGATGAAGTTCCCATTATTATAATAAGCGGGCATGGAAACATAGAAACAGCCGTGGAGGCCGTAAAGAAAGGAGCTTATGATTATATTTCAAAACCGCCGGATTTAAACCGCATGTTGATTACGCTTCGCAATGCGATGGAGAAAACAACGTTAGTTGCTGAAACCAAAGTGCTGAAAAGAAAGGTAGCAAAGGTTCAGCAAATTGTGGGTGAGTCAATGCCGATAAAAAAAATAAAAGATACCATTGATAAAATTGCGCCAACTGAAGCAAGGGTTTTAATAACAGGAGAAAATGGGGTTGGCAAAGAATTAGTAGCAAGATGGATACACGAAAAAAGCAACCGTTGCTCATGGCCCGATGGTGGAGGTGAATTGCGCTGCCATACCCGGTGAATTAATAGAAAGTGAATTGTTCGGACATGAAAAAGGAAGTTTTACTTCGGCAGTAAAACAAAGAATTGGCAAATTTGAACAGGCGAACGGAGGCACATTATTCCTGGATGAAATTGGAGATATGAGCCTGAATGCGCAAGCCAAAGTGTTGCGGGCTTTGCAGGAAGCGAAAATAACAAGAGTTGGTGCGGATAAAGATATTAATGTGGATGTTCGTGTAATTGCTGCTACCAACAAAGACCTGTTGAAAGAAGTTGAAAACAAAAATTTCAGGCTCGATTTATACCACAGGCTCGGCGTTATAATTGTACATGTTCCCTCTTTGAATGACCGGCTGGGTGATATTCCATTGCTGGTTGATCGTTTTCTTGAGGATGTTGGTACAGAATATGGCCAATCAAAAAAAACAATGGATAGAAAAGCACTCGAGTCTACTTCAAAAATATAATTGGACGGGCAACATTCGTGAGCTTCGAAATGTTGTTGAGCGATTGATAATTCTTTCCGGGAAAACTATTACAACCGAAGACGTTGAAAATTATGTTCTGCCAAAAAAATAATTGAAAATTATTATTGACCCATTGATTGCTGCTTTTTTCCACAACATCTCCTGCCTGCTTCATTAATAAAACAAATGAGACATATTTATTGCATAAGTGGATTTGGAGCCGATGAACGGGTTTTTTCTAAATTAGATTTTAAAGAACTTGAATGTTCATTTTCTTCCGTGGTTTAATCCAGTGAAAAATGAAACGATTGAAGGCTATGCAAAAAGAATGAGCGAAGATATTAAGCATGAAGATCCCGTATTATTGGGCTTGTCTTTTGGCGGAATAATGTCCATTGAGATTGCGAAGCTGGTTTCAGTAAAAAAAATAATTTTAATATCAAGTATAAAAACATTTCATGAAATGCCTTTGTGGATGAGGCTTACAGGCAGACTTAAACTCGATAAAGTTGTTCCGCTAAAGACTTTTAAATTAATTGAGCCGATAGAAAATTATAATCTTGGTATTGAAAATAATGAAGAAT
The DNA here is from genome assembly GCA_963756945.1 of uncultured Chitinophagaceae bacterium. Classification (GTDB taxonomy): domain Bacteria; phylum Bacteroidota; class Bacteroidia; order Chitinophagales; family Chitinophagaceae; genus Ginsengibacter. Next base: position 104,355 of record CAVWQJ010000033.1, read on the forward strand.
TGAAATTAGTGCAGGAGTATAGAACGAAGATAAGCCAGCAATACACCAATTGGGCCACTGCATCAAATTGTTAACTGGAAAAATGAATGGATTCCTCCAAATCTTGCACACATTCATGGAGGCAGGGATCATATCTTTCCAATAAGAAATATTAAAGCTGATTATGTTATACCCGATGGCGGCCATTTTATGATTATGAACAGGTCCGCAGAGGTGAACGCAGCCATTAGAAAAGATTTTGAAATAACATAAAAAGTTGGTGTTCACTGTTTTTTGTTAAACTAATGATAACAATTTTCACACCTTTTTTTATATAGGGGTTTAAAACGGTATTTTTGTCCGCATTATCAAAATAATTAAAATGAGTATAGGTTTACTTTTATTTATCATTACCGTTATCCTTGCGTTTATAGGTTTGTATGGAATGTTCAGAAAAGCAGCTATTGCACCGTGGAAAGCATTAATACCCTTATACAATACCTGGTGCATGGTTGAAAAGATGCAATTAAAAAGGATATGGTTTTTTCTGCAGTTAATACCTATCGTCGGGCCAGTTTATCACCATCTGGATTTGCATAAAATTTGTTGAGCATTTTGGGCGATTTGGTTTTTTACATCATGCGGCCGCCGTTTTAGTTCCCTTCATTTATTTTCCTTATTTGGGCTTTTCCAAAAATGAAAGATATGCCGGAATAGCCGTTGTAAAAAATTATAAAAAAGGCGCCATACGGGAATGGATAGACGCAGCAGCCTTTGCCGTTGTAGCAGCTACAATCATACGTACATTTGTATTTGAGGCTTATACGATTCCAACACCATCTATGGAAAAAACATTGCTGGTAAATGATTTTCTTTTTGTAAGCAAGTTCAGCTATGGCCCGAGAATTCCCAATACACCAATAGCAATGCCTTTTGTGCATCACACTATTCCCTGGTTTAATGTAAAATCTTATGTGGAATGGATGCATATACCTTATACACGCTGGTTTGCAAGTCCTGTTAAGCGGATGGATGTGGTCGTTTTTAATTTCCCGGTAAATGATACACTCATAAATGATGAAGTGAATTTTGGCTCAAGAGTTACGTATTACCAGGAAATACGACGACGAATGATTGAAGAACATATTTCTGAAGCCGGAGGCCCGGGCAAGGGTTTGGGATCAATATGGAGATGAAATTATAACAAGGCCGGTTGATAAAAGAGAAAATTTTATCAAGCGATGCACGGCGATTGCAGGAGATACATTACAAATAAAAAACAGGGTTGTATATATTAATAATGTAGCTGAACCGTTGCCGGAATTTCACGAATTTAAATACGATGTTACTACCAGCGCACCTCTTGATCCTGACCAGTTAAATGGCATAGGAATACAATATAATATGGATGATCAAAACAAGAACCAGGTTTATCAGCTCCAAAATAATTTATATGAAATAAGTATGACAGATGGTGAAATGGTTTCACTTAAGATGCTTCCGATGGTAAAAAGTATTCAGCCTGCCCAGTTATTTCCAGGCGATAAAAGTCCATACTTATTTCCATTTGCAGGCGCCGGAACCGAGAACTGGACTGTCGATAATTACGGTCCGATGTGGATACCAAAAAAAGGAGCAACTATACAATTAACCCCGGACAATGTTATACGCTATAAACGTTGTATTGTCGTTTACGAAGCAAATAAATTTGAAGAAAAAGACGGCAAATATTTTATAAATGATCAACCCGCTACCAGCTATACATTTAAAATGAATTATTATTGGATGATGGGAGATAACCGTCATAACTCTCTTGACAGCCGCTTCTGGGGCTTCGTTCCTGAAGATCATATTGTAGGCAAAGCATCATTAATATGGTTTAGTTATGATCACGGACCACGGTGGAGCAGGATATTTAAAAAGATCAAGTAAGAAGTTATGAGTGATGAGTTATAAGCGATGAGTTGTATTTTACTCATCGCTTATAACTCATACCTTTCAATGTATTCTGTCACCTCTCACTTCTATATTCAGCATAACGTTAGTCTCGTAAGCAATCCATTCTTTCCAGCGCTTTCTCACTTTACCCTTGTCAACGTAAGTATCAGCAAGATTGATAAATAAAGTATAGTGGCCAGCTTCGCTTTCCATAAACGCCCGATAAAATTTTCGCATATACATATCTGTTAGTCCCTCACTTAATCGCTTGAAACGTTCACAGCTTCTTGCTTCTATCAAAGCCATCGTAAGTAATTGGTCTAACAATCTTTCTTCGGGACTGCCGCCTTTTTTTTGAAATTCCAGCAGCTTATTTACATATTCATCTTTACGCTGTTTGCCTAAATGCAGATTTCTTTTTCTCAACTCAGCCAGCACCTGGCGAAAATGTCCCCATTCCTCCGTAACTATCGGCGACAGTTCATTCACCAATTCTTCCTTATCATTATATTTTTGAATGAGTGATATACAACTGTTGGCCGCCTTTTGTTCGCACCATGCATGATCAGTTAAAATTTCTTCAAGAGAAAGTGAAGCGAGATTTACCCAACGAGGATCGGTAACTAACCCCAGCCCTAAAATATTTTTTGTATCCGCAGATAAGTTTTCCATATTGCTATTCGGGGCATTTGGATAAATTGCCTTCGTTATTAAGCCTATTCTTTCATCAGAGCAAAGTGAACAGACTATTATTTGCGATATACCTTTGGAAGTGCAGTTCCTTTCAATGTATCCTTTTTAATAAAGGGAGGGTATTTATGCGCTAAAACGGTATCAGCCCTGCTGGGTGTGCCTTCCACAACGTCGTTAATGTCCATGTGATTTTCGCAGGCGGAAAATCCTATCAGAATTGAAAGAAATAATAAGAACGCAAATACTTTCATTGTTTATTTTTTTGCTAAGATAATTACAAATGCTTTGTTACAAATCTTTTATTGAAAATGATGTTTCAACATCGAAATTACAATTTTCGCATCAAGATGGACGACCCCTTACCTTTGTTTTATGAATGAGGATTTTCTTGATAAAAAAATTGGAGAGAGGAGAGTTGCGAATGCATTTCGTTCACTCACAATGGCCAATCGTAAGACAGATTTTTGCAGCAACGACTATCTTGGCATCGTAAAAAATAAGCTGATTGAAAAATCATTGCCCGACAATCTTTCGCACGGCAGTACGGGCTCACGGCTGCTTTCAGGCAATTATGAACTTATTGAAGAAACGGAAAATCATATAGCCGGTTTTCATGAAGCAGCAGCAGGATTAATTTTTAATTCGGGCTATGATGCGAATACAGGATTGCTAAGTTGTGTTCCGCAAAAAGGTGATGCGATTATTTACGACCAGTTGAGTCATGCTTCTATAAGAGATGGAATTCGATTATCATTTGCGTCTTCATTTTCATTTTTACATAATGATATTGCTGACCTGGAAAAAAAATTAGCTGCTGCCATTCATCTTCATCAAAATATTTTTGTGGTTACAGAATCTGTTTTTTCAATGGACGGTGATAAAGCGCCTCTAATCGAAATTTCAAATCTCTGTGAAAAATACAATGCAGGATTAATAGTTGATGAGGCACATGCGACAGGAGTTATCGGCGAAAAAGGAGAGGGGTTGGTTCAATATTTGGGGCTTCAAAAAAAATACTTTGCACGCATACATACATTTGGGAAAGCATGTGGTTGTCACGGAGCTGTTGTACTTGGTTCAGCACAATTAAAAAATTATCTTATCAATTTTTCAAGGCAATTTATTTACAGCACCTCTTTGCCGCCATCAGCAACGGCAGCTATTGCGGCATCTTATAAAATATTTCCGGCATTGCAAAATGAACGGGATCATTTGAAAAATTTAATTGACTTGTTTAAAAAGAGCGAGATGAAATATCATGTACCAAACAGCGATACACCCATACAGGTTGTGATCATTCCGGGCAACGAAGAAGTAAAAAAAGTAGCTGCAAGTCTGCAGGAAAATAAATTGGATGTAAGAGCAATTTTATATCCTACAGTTCCAAAAGGAAAAGAAAGATTGCGAATTGTGTTTCACGCATTCAATACAAAAGAAGAAACAGAAAAACTTATTGAGATATTGTCGCGATAAGGCGATGCTGGCACAGATTACGTTCTCTTTTATCTTTTTAGTATTTTACATCTTTAAATTTAATTATGCGAATAATTCCTTTAATGATCTTCGGAGTAATTACGACTGCACTAATAATAATTTTTAATTCAACCTTATTGACTCCTGCACCATTAGGTAAATTATTAAGTCCTCAAAATGGGATATGGCAAAATGCAGAGTCGGCGGACTACGATTATTCTGCTGATCTTTCGTTTAAGCAATTGAAAGGAAAAGTAGATGTTTATTTCGATGATCGACTGGTACCGCATGTTTTCGCCGAACAGGAGAACGACGCCTTTTTTGTACAGGGTTATTTGCATGCAAAATTCAGGTTATGGCAAATGGAGTTTCAAACATATGCAGCAGCCGGAAGGTTATGTGAATTGGTTGGTAAAAAAGCAATCAATTTAGATCGTGATAAACGCAGACTTGGGATGACGTTCGCGGCTGAGAATTTATTGAAAGAGATTGAGAACGATCCTGCAACATTAGCAGCATGTGATAATTATACTGCAGGCGTGAATGCTTACATTGAATCCTTAAATGAAAGTACACTACCGTTAGAATATAAATTATTAGGCTATTATCCTGAAAAATGGACCAATTTAAAAACAGCGCTCTTCGTAAAATATATGTGTCTTGATCTGGCGGGAGGTGAAAATGATTTTGAATATACCAATGCTAAATCAGTTTTTTCATCTGGTGATTTTGACAAGCTGTATCCGATTATCATGGATGCACTTGACCCTATTGTTCCGAAGGGAACCGTATTTCCAAAGCCAGGAATAGAATTAAAAATTCCTGCAACTGCTGACTCGCTTTATTTTGATACAAAAGATTCAACAAAAATAATTGAACAAAAAACTGATCCAAATAATGGCAGCAATAACTGGGCAGTTAATGGCTCTAAAACAAAAAGCGGTTACCCGATTTTGTGCAACGATCCGCATCTCGATTTAAACCTTCCTTCACTCTGGTACGAAATGCAGATTTCAACTCCAACATATAATGCTATGGAGTTACGCTTGCCGGCGTTCCTACTTTTATCATCGGTTTCAATGATAGTTGTGCTTTTGGGTTAACCACCGGGGAGCGTGATGTAAGAGATTATTATGAAATAAAATTTAAAGACGAGAGCCGCAAAGAATATTGGTTCGACAGTCAATGGGTAAAAACAAATTTCAGAATTGAGAAAATTAAAGTGAAAGGCGAACCTGACTATGTGGACACTGTCGCATACACGAAGATTGGCCCCGTTATGTATGATAAAAGTTATAGTGGCGGAAGAGCTACAAACGATAAATATTATGCGGTAAGATGGAAAGCGCATGACCCCAGCAACGAATTAAAAGCTGTAATGCTATTAGATAAAGCAAAAAATTATAGCGACTATTTAGAAGCTATAAAATATTTCCACACACCAGGCCAAAATTTTGCTTTCGCTTCTAAAAGCGGTGATATTGCTATGTGGGCGCAGGGAGAGTTTCCGGCTAAATGGAAACGGCAAGGTGATTTTGTAATGCCCGGGACTGACAGCAGCTATTTCTGGCAGGGAATGATTCCGCAAGACGAAAACCCGCATCTTGTAAATCCGGAAAGAGGTTTTGTAAGCAGTGCTAATCAAATGCCGACTGATACTTCATATCCCTATTATCTTGGAGGAAGTTACCCACCATACAGAGGCCTGGAGATTAACAGGAGGCTAACCGTTATGAATAATATTACGCCTGAAGATATGATGAATCTTCAAACGGATAATTATAATGTATTTGCAGAAATGGCCCTTCCTGTTTTGGTAAAAAATATGAAAGTATTACAACTCAGCAACGACGAGTTGAATTATTTCGATATACTTAAAACCTGGAAGTTAAGGAATGATATAGATTCTAAAGGCGCGACATTATTTGTGCTTACCTGGGACAGCCTGGAAAATAAAGTTTGGGATGATGAGCTTTTAAGAATTCCGGGATCAGTTATGATGCCTCATGAAAGCACTTTGCTTGGAAGATATTCTAAAAGACTCTTCGTTTAAATTTCTTGATGATATTAATACGCCACAAATAGAAACATTGGCTGACGATGTGACAACGGCATTTAAAAAGGCGGTAGCTGTGGCGAAACAAGCAGACATTGCCGGCAATTTAGAGTGGGGAAAATATAAGGATACTAAAATATTGAACCTGGCAAGAATCGATGCGTTTAGCCGGCTGCATTTGCCAATAGGCGGCGGAACAAATTGTATTAATGCCGCCAATCAACAACATGGACCAAGCTGGAGAATGATTGTGTCACTAACGCCGCAAACGCATGCCTATGGCGTATATCCGGGCGGACAAAGTGGAAATCCCGGCAGTAAGTTCTATGATAATTTTGTTGATACGTGGGTGCAGGGAAAATATTATTCGCTTTGGGTAATGAAAGCTTCTGATGCAAAAGATGATCGCGTAAAATTTAAAATAAGTTTTAGGAATGGTTAATTAGTTAATTGGTTAAATAGTTAATTGGTTAATAAGTTAACTGTTAAGCAATTTCACCAATCTATGTAAATAGTATTAATCAGTGTAATATAAATGTTATGAAATTTATTATCTCCATAATACTTACCATGTTACTTTGTTTTTGTGCCTGTTTGTTTTTACCGTGGTGGAGCATAGCTATCGTTTCTTTTTTGATAGCAATTATTTTTGCTCAATCTCCGTTAGCTTCCTTTATTACGGGTTTTATAGCCTTGTTTTTGTTATGGGGAATTTTAAGTTTCTGGATAAGTACTGCTAACGATCATATTCTTGCCCATCGTGTTTCCTTATTGATTTTTAAAATGGATAATCCTTTTTTACTTATTATGGCTACCGCACTTATAGGTGCTTTGGTAGCGGGTTTTGCTGCACTTACTGCAAGTTATATTCGCCGTCCATCGGCAGTTATACAAACCAGAAAATAAACAATACAGAATGACTTGATTTTTTTACTTTACATGTTTTATCATTGTCAATCTCTATGAAAAAAATTTTATTGCTAACACTATGCATAAACGCACTTTCTGCATCAGCGCAAAAAATTGAAGGAACTGTTTATGATGATAACGGTAAAATTTTGCCCTTCGCATCTATTCTTATAAAAGGCACGCCTAAAGGCGTAACTGCAAATAACGAAGGTAATTTCAGCTTTATACTGCATCCCGGAATTTATACATTAGTTTGTCATTATGTTGGTTATACTTCGCAGGAAAAAACTATAAACTTATCGGCAACAGATGTAACTGTTAATTTTAACCTTTCGATTCAAAAACTTACTGCTTAAAGAAGTAATAATAAAAGAAGGCGCTGAAGATCCTGCATATGAAATTATAAGGCAGGCCATAAAAAAGAGACCATTTTATGAAAAGCAGGTGAAAGCGTACGAGGCTGAGGTGTACATAAAAGGAATTATCAAATTAAGAAAGCTTCCTGAAAAGGTTTTGGGTAAAAAAATTCCTGAAGAAGATAGAAATAATATGGCGCTTGATTCTTCAGGCAAAGGCATTATTTACCTTTCAGAATCGGTATCAAAAATTTCTATGCAACAGCCCGATAAGGCAAAACTTGAAGTTATTTCCGGGCGTGAAAGTGGCAGCAATGGTTTCGGATTTAACTTTCCTGCCATCATTAGTTTTTATAAAAACAATGTAAACATGTTTGAATCAAGGCTCAATCCCCGTGGCTTTGTTTCGCCCATTGCCGATGGCGCTTTAAATTATTATTATTATAGATTCCTGGGTAGTTTTTTCGAAGACGGAAAAGAAATTAATACCATAAAAGTAATACCTAAAAAAGATTTTGAACCGGCATTTTCAGGCATAATTAATATAACGGAAGGTGATTGGCGAATTTATAGTTGCGATCTTTTACTTACAAGAGAATCGCAACTTGGAAATTTTGGATTCGTTGGAAATTTCGCAAATATTTGTTCCCATAGCAAATGATGTATGGCGGGTAAAAAACCAGGTGTTACATTTTAATTTCAACCGGTTAGGCATAGACGCAGTTGGCGATTTTGTAAATGTCTATTCAAAGTATAACCTCGATCCGCAATTTCCTAAGAACTTCTTTAACCGTGTAATTATTAAATATGATAGTGCTGCAAATAAAAAGCCTCAAACTTATTGGGATAGTATAAGGCCGGTTCCGCTTGAACCTGAAGAAATAAAAGATTACAACGTTAAGGATAGCCTGTATGAAATAAGAAAAGATTCTTCTTATAAAAATATTGATTCGCTTAAGAAGAAACAGGGCAAAGTAACGTTTGCGGCAAATTTTCTGGACCGGCATAGACAGAACGCATTACAGCAAAACAAATACGTATCAATACGAAATTGATCCTTTGTTAAAAGTGCTGCAGTATAACACTGTTGAAGGTGTTGCTATAAATCCATCCTTCACAATTTCTAAATATGTGAAGCAATGGAAAACCAACGTGAGTTTTTTAGGAGATCTGCGCTATGGATTTAATAACCATCATTTCAATGCATGGGCAGGCCTCAATTTCAGAACAAGAGATTTTGACGTTGATAAAAAATTAAAAAGACAATCGTTTTATGTAGCAGGGGGCAAACGCGTAAGCCAGTTCTTTAAAGAAAGTACTTTGGAAGGATTGGGCAATAGCATTGGCACTTTATTTTACGGACGCAATGAAATGAAGATCTATGAAAATTATTTTGCTAAAGCAGGTTTTTCAAAACGCTTTGAAAGCGGCGCCAGGTTTACAATAGAAGGTGAATATGAAGACCGGATTCCCCTTGAGAATACAACCAGTTATATTTTTACCAGTAAATATCAATACAGGTTAACGCCCAACTACCCTGTTGAAATTTTATCATCGCAATTTGCCCGGCACCAGGCCGTGTTATTGCATGCTGCATTTAGTGTTAAGCCCGGCCAGCGATACATTGAGTTCCCAAATTCAAAAGTGGCTATTGGTTCAAAATATCCAACATTTACACTTGACTACACGAAAGGAATTAAAAATATTTTCGGCAGCGATGTTGATTATGATAAATGGTCATTGGATATTTCGGACGACGCTAATTTAAAACTTGCTGGTCTCATAAAATATAAATTACAGGTTGGCGGATTTCTTAATAATAAATCTGTTTATGTACAGGATTACCAGCATTTTTATGGCAACGTTTCTCACGTTGCGAAAGAATATGTGCAAACATTTCAGTTGGCTTCTTATTACCAGTTCAGCAATACTTCTTCGTTTTTTACCGAGCTGCATTTTGAACATCATCTCAATGGATTAATAACAAATAAAATTCCCGGGCTAAAAAGACTTAACTGGAATTTAGTTTATGGAACAAATGCGCTTTATGTAAATCCCAATACAAAGTATGCCGAAGCATTTGCAGGGCTTGAGAATATTTTTAAATTGTTGAGAGTTGATTTTGTTGCCGGATTTCAAAATGGATATAAACCAACTTTTACTTACCGCGTAGGTTTCGACGGACTGTTAGGTTCAGCAGTTAACTCAATGCGTTTTAGTAAAAGAAGAAGAGTTATTAGTAATTGGTAGCAGATTGCTTGCTTTATTTTTACAGAAAATAATCTTTATGAAATACATTACCGTTATTATATTATTCTGTTTTGGCATAGCCGGTTGCCATGCGCAGCAAGATCATTCTTTTATTAAGCAAAAAAATAACAATACGCTTTTGTGGCAGATAAGCGGCAAAGGATTAAAACATCCATCATTTCTTTTCGGTACATTTCATTTATTGTGCAAAGATGATATTCATTTCAGCGAGCAATTAAAGGAAGCGGTAAAACAAAGTGATGAAATGTACATGGAGCTTGATATGGATGACCCTTCCACTTTACTCGGCGGCATGCTGTACATGAACATGAAAGACGGTAAAAAATTATCCGATTTATATACGCCTGAAGAGTATAAAAAACTTCAAACTTATTTTAACGATTCGCTCAATACGCCAATGATGTTGTTCCAAAGAGCGAAGCCTTATTTTTTGGTGGCTTTGATTTATCCCAAAATGATGAATTGCGAATCGCCTGCCGGTGTGGAAGAGGAGCTTTTAAAAATTGCTAAAGAAGATAAAAAAGAAATAAAAGGATTAGAGACAATGCAATTCCAGGCTTCGGTTTTTGACAGCATACCTTACGAGTGGCAGGCAAAAGAATTGTTGAAAAACATTGATAGTTTTTCAGTTTATAAAAATGAATTTGATGAGATGGTACGTCTCTATAAAAACCAGGAACTCGATTCTATGCAAACATATGGTTGGAGCCAGTGAATTTGGTTCCGACAAATATGAAGATCTTTTACTTAACGACAGAAATAAAAAATGGGTAAAAGAATTGAATCAAATTATGAAAACCGAAAGTGTATTTGTAGCAGTGGGAGCGGGGCACCTTAGCGGTGACAATGGACTCATCAATCTTTTAAAAAAAGAAGGCTACAATGTAGAACCCCTGCTTAATAAATAGATTTTTTTGTATTATTTTCAATTGCAAATTAACTGCTATGCGTTTTTTAATTTCCGTATTATTAAATGCGACCGTGCTGTTTGCACTTGCTTCCCTGCTTCCTTCGGTTAAGATTAAGAATTATACAACTGCTATATGTGTTGCCGTGGTTATTGGGTTACTCAATGCAACCATTGGTTTTTCAATTCGCCTTCCGTTAGATATTCTTACGCTTGGACTAATAACTTTTTTTATAAAGGTTTTAGTATCGGCTATCATGATTAAGCTTGCCAGTGGATTATTCAAGGGATTTAAAGTAAATGGATGGGTGCCCGCATTTATCATTGCATTTTGTATGGCAATTGCGGGTACGTTATATCGTTATATTTACTAATGTTATGTCAACTTTAAAATGAAGGTGATCCCACAAAGACACTAAGATCACAAAGCATTATCCTTGGTGTTCTCCGTGGCTTTGTAGGGAATATTATAAAGACATAATAGACTTGACATGACGCTAACGGAGTATATTAAATTAAAACTGTTCCAGTTTACTGAAGAAAAAGTCGCCTTCAATCTTTGCGTTTTCATCACTATCGCTTCCGTGGACAGCATTTTCACCAATAGAGGCTGCATATAATTTTCTTATCGTTCCTTCTGCAGCCTGTGCAGGATTTGTTGCGCCGATTAATTTCCTGAATTCTTCTACAGCATTTTCTTTTTCGAGTATGGCAGCCGTTATAGGGCCGCGGCTCATGAACTCAACCAATTCTCCATAAAATGGTCTTTCTTTATGCACTGCATAAAATTCGCCTGCTTTTGCTTCCGAAAAATGTGTCATTTTCATAGCAACAATCCGAAAGCCTGCCTTATTGATCATTTCAAGAATAGCACCTGTATTGCCTTTCTCTGTAGCGTCAGGCTTAATCATCGTAAAAGTTCTGTTGGTCATTGGTTATTTTTTGGGTGGCAAAGCTAATGAAATAATCAATTCAAAAATAAGTAATAAACAATAGGTAATAAGCAACTTAAAAACTTCTATATAAATCTTTTCCTTTCCTTTGGAGAAGGGTTGGGATGAGGCTTTACATCATCTTATCATCTTTAATCCAGTTGCCCTTTGTAATAAACCAGAAAGAAACTAAAAAGATCAGTAACCAATATATCATTTCATTGCTCCAAACAACCGCAAGGGAAAGATGAAGTAGTTTTACTAACACAAACGTGTACACGAGATATATTATAATGGCAGCTGCTTCTATAACGAGATTCATTTTTGTTTTACCTGTACCGGTAACTGCATTAAGCCATATAGAAGCAATACTCATCATTATCATTCCCAACGACACAACACGCAGAACAGGAATAGCATGCTTTTACAAACAATTCATTTTGCCCAAACAACCCAAGAAAGTGACCGGGATAAAGATTTAAAATTATTAAAATGACTATTGTGGTTCCAATGCTAAACGATGCGATTTTATTAATTGCTTTCACTACTTTATTTTCCAGTCCCTGTCCAATAAGGTTACTTACCATTGTATTAGATGTGCTGGCGAATGCCCAAATCATTACACCAACCAAAGCAAAAATGGTTCTCATTGCATTTGAAATTGCTTTGGCTCTTTCGCCATATTGTTCCAGTAAAATAAAAAAGACAAGCCAGGTAACCGTACTTAATACAAATTGCAAAACAAGCGGCGCAGAAATTCTCAATACTGCTTTTGAATAGATTTTATCGTACCGGAAACTTTTGAAAAGAGTAAATTCTCTTTTTAATCCCATTCTGAAAATAACAATGTAAACAATTACCATTCCTGATATTTCCGCAATTACGGATGCAAATGCAGCTCCATTAAAACCCAAATGCGGAAACGAAAATGCTCCGTATATCAATGTGTAATCAAAAAAAATATTGATGAGTGCCTGGCCGATTGTGCCAACCAGCAAAAACCGGCTGTTTAATGTTCCCACTAAAAAAGCATTTCCTGCCTGGAACATAAATAGAAATGGCAAACCCCACACTCTTATTTTTAAAAAATCCATTTCCTGGTGAAAATCTTCCGGCCTTATAAAAGGCTTTAAACATACCGGGGCAACAAACCACGTAAACAACATTCCGCCCAATGCAAACCACAAAACAATCCTGATACCCTGCGCAAAAACCTTATGAATGTCGCCCGGTTTACCTTCGCCGCCTTTCCTTGCAATGATGGCCTGTAGCGCATTTCCCAGCCCATTGCCGCCAACCATTAGTACCAGGTAATAAACACCTGTAATGCCTGCATTGCCTAATGCCGTTATTCCAAGGCCACCTAAAAAAATATTGTTGGTAATAAAATTTACATTTGGAATAATGAGTGAAGCTGATATAGGCAACGCAATTTGCAATATCTGCCGGTTAGTAACCGAAACCTGTAAATTTGTATTAATTGTAGTTGCCATAAAAAGTTCGTAAACCTATATATTAATTTACTCATTTCAATAATTATGGTCTTTTTTTGCAAGTCGGTTATTTAGTTCAAAAGCTATAAAATCAGACTCAAAAAATTATTCTATTATTGCGCAGGAAAAAATGATGAAAGCTTTGTTTGAAATATTACCCGAAAGCGTAGACGCAGCTAATTGCGTACTTGATTTGTGAAATAAGTAACGAAGGTTTTGCCTATGCTATAAAAAATGAGGAACAAAACAAGTATGTTGCTGTAGCCGTTTTTCACTACGAAAAAGGAATTGATGATAACGACCATGAAAGTAACCTATACCTTGTAACTAAGGCCCAGTCGATACTGGCCGGAAATTTTAAAAAAGTTTGCATCATATATTCATTTGCGGAAAGCGTGTTAATACCTTTTGCTTTGTACAGTTCTATGGAAAATGAAAATGTAATTAACCTTGTTCATGGAGACATACAAACCAATACTTCCATTCTTACAGATTTGGTTACAGAAAGCGGTGTCTACAACGCGTATCGGGTATCCACACCTGTTTATAATGTAATTAAATCGCAATTCCCTTTTGCCTCCGGCATTCACCAGTATTCGGTTTTATTGAAACAAAGAGCGTTGCAGGAAGATAAATTAAGCATCATTTTTTATCCCCAAAGAATAGTTTTGAAACTGGATAAAAAAGGAAAAACAGAATTAATAAACAGTTTTTGCTACAACTCCGCTGAAGACGTATCTTATATTTTATTAAATGCTTGTAAGCAGTTTGATGTTGAAAATATTCCGGTAGAAGTAAGCGGGCTTATTGAAAAAGACTCTGCACTATATAAAGAAATCTATAAATATTTTGAAACAATAAATTTTGCTTCTTTGCCTTCTGAATTCAATTATGCAGAAAGTATTCTCCAGCAGCCGTCTCATTATTTTAGCCATATTTTTGCAATTGATTCATGCGAATAATTACAGGAAAATATGGAGGCCGCAAAATTAATCCACCTTCTAAAATGCCTTATACACGGCCAACAACAGATGTTGCCAAAGAAGGTTTGTTCAACATCATTGAAAATAATATTTCTATAGATGGAATAAAAACATTAGACATTTTTGGAGGAACAGGAAGTATTAGTTATGAACTTGCCTCAAGAGGGGCCGGCGATCTCACCATTATAGAGAAAGATGTTAAGATGCATGCATTCATTCAAAAATCAATTTTTGATTTAAAAATAGAAAATTGCCGCGTTATCAAAATGGATGTATTCAGGTTTTTAGAAACCAACGTACAGAAACCTATGATCTTATTTTTGCCGGGCCGCCGTATGCATTAAAAAATATTGATGATCTTCCTGTAATTATAAGAGAAAAGAAATTACTCAAACCAAATGGTTGGTTTATTCTTGAACATACACCTGCCAATAATTATGAAAAATTCCCTTTGTTCAAATCATCAAGAAATTACGGCACTACTATATTTTCGATATTTATAAATTCATAAATGAAACCCATATTTATAACCGGAACGGGAACGGATGTTGGCAAAACTTTAGTAGCCGCAATTGTTACAGAGGCAATGCAGGCAGATTACTGGAAGCCTGTGCAGGCAGGCTTTTCGGAGGGAACTGATTCCTTACGGATTGAACAATTAATTACGAACAATAAAACGATAATTCATCCGGAGCTTTACAAATTAAAGATGGCTGCGTCACCACATTTGGCTGCCGAAGCGGAAAATATTCAAATTCGTATAAAAGATATTGTCCGTAATTTACCCAAAACAAAAAATAAATTAATAATTGAAGGAGCAGGGGGACTAATGGTGCCATTGAATAAAAATAAATTTGTTACTGATCTGATAAAAGGCTTAAGAGCCAAAGTTATAATTGTGAGTAAAAATGAGCTGGGAAGCATCAATCATTCATTACTAACGGCAGCAATTTTAAAAAGAGAAAAGATTGATGTTGCGGGATGGATTTTTAACGAAGAATATTTGCATTATGAAAATGAAATTGAGAAGTGGAGCGGTTATCCTATAATTGCATCAATAAAACATTTGCATGAAATTAGCCGGGAAACTATTAAAGCGGAAAGCGAAAAAATAAGGAAAAGCCTGCAAAAATTTTTATGACGAAAGCCGCACTCAGAAAAGTTTATAAAGAAAAAAGATTGCAATTATCTCATCAGCAAATTGAAAAATTTACTGATCTTCTTCTTATCAATTTTCAACAGATACAACTTCCTTTTCTTTCATGCATTCATACTTACATCACTTCAGAGAAATTAGGAGAGGCGGATACATCGGCGATTACGAGGTTTCTGCAATTTAAAAATCCCGGGCTCAAAATATTGATTCCAAAAATTGATATTACTTCAGGTACAATGCAACATTTTCTTTTTGATGATGAGATTGAATTAGAAGACAATTTATTTGGCATTGCAGAACCTGTTGCTGGAGAAATTACAGAACCCGATGAAGTTGATTTGGTGTTGGTTCCATTGCTTGCATATGATATAAATGGTTACAGAGTTGGCTATGGCAAAGGTTATTACGACAGGTTTCTATCGCAGTGCAGGGAAGATGTTATTAAAATTGGCTTAAGTTTTTTTGAACCGGTTGACGAGATAGAAGACATCAATCAATTTGATATATCTTTAAATTATTGTGTAACGCCGCAAAAGGTTTATGAATTTTAAAGACAGTAATGCTTAAAAGTTTCCGGTATATATTATTTCCATTTTCAATTATCTATGCATTTATAATCTGGCTCCGCAATAAATTATTCGATAAAAATATTTTACGTTCTGCAACTTTCAATTTCCCCTTAATATGTGTCGGAAACCTTGCAGTAGGTGGCACCGGCAAAACCCCAATGGCTGAATACCTGGTGCGATTGCTAAGAAATAAATATAATGTGGCCACGTTGAGCCGCGGCTATAAACGCAAAACAAAAGGCTTTGCTATTGCCGATGAAAATACAACGGCAGTTGAAATTGGAGATGAGCCAATGCAACTCCATAAAAAATTTCCGGAGATAACGGTGGCCGTAGCCGAAGAAAGAATAGTGGGCATTCCGCAGTTGCTTCATGCCAAGCCCGGAACGGAAGTTATAATTCTCGACGATGCCTTTCAGCACAGGGAAGTGCGGGCGGGACTTAATATTTTACTTACTGAGTACGACGATCTTTATACAAGAGATTTTATTTTACCGGCAGGCAACTTAAGAGACGTAAGAAGCAGCAGTAAACGAGCGCATATTATTATAGTTACCAAATGCAAATCAGATTTAAATGAAAACGAACGGCAGGATATTATTGCAGAACTAAATCCTTTAGATGGCCAGCAGGTTTTTTTCACTAAAATAGAATATGGAAATCCATACCATCTTTTTACAAAGAAAGAAAGGATTATAGAACACGATTGCAATGTATTGTTGGTCTGCGGAATTGCCAATCCAAAACCTTTAAAGGAAACCCTTACCAATTACACAGATACTTATGAAATGATTTTATTTCGCGATCATCATATATTCAGTATTGATGACCTGCAGGAAATAAAAAAGCAATTTTCGAAAATTGAATCTTCAAACAAAATAATTCTTACCACCGAAAAGGACGGAGTACGGCTTGCCAAATATGAAAGTGAGTTAAAAGATCTCCCGGTTTTTGTTTTGCCGATACGGCACAAATTTTTGTTTGGCCAGGATCATCAGTTCGAAGCAAGCATTAATGAATTCGTGGAAAGATACCGAAAGGAAGAATAATTTTCATCCTGAAGTTTTGCAATTATCACTCGTATAAAACCATTGCCTGCGCAAAAACAACTACAGGCGTAGACGCAGAACCGTCTGACGAATCTTTGGTAACCGTGGTAGCTCCAACACCGCCGAGTGGTTGCCAGCCCAAAGCGATATTTTCTTTTATAAGAGATTCAAGATTTTCAACTCCTTTGGAACTTGTAATTACAACATAATCCCGAACTTTAGCCATTTTATTTATTTTTTAGAATGATATGAATTTTAAGTTTGCGAATGTATGCAAGATTCATTTTGATTTGAATTTTAATTTGTTAGAGTTTGGTATTGGAATATCTTTTACCATCATGTGACTTGAACATCTAATCGTATTTCAAATATAATAATTTTCCTATAATTTATATTATGTTAAATAGGCGCTACAACAGCTGGCTACGAAAGAAAAGGAATAATAAAAGTCTGCGATTCTGTTTTTTAGCTAAAGACGTTTTTATCTATTATCTTAGACTATTTATCATATGATTTTGTACTTGATTAACTTAATATAGATACAACATTTTATTTGAAATTTGCGTTGTATATTGCAGCTTATACCATTATGAAAGAAGCAAATATAGCCGGAGAAAAAAATTACGGAAAGAAAAATGTAAAATTAAATGTCCCTGTAGTTTTCTTTACTGAAGATGACATATTTTACGCTTATGTTCCCTCTTTTTGATTTAACTGGATATGGTACTTCAGAAGATGAAGCAAAGAAAAGTTTAAGTGTTACTTTAGACGAATTTCTAAGATACACTATTAATAAAAATACATTTATCTTTGAATTAGTCTATCCCTCTTTGTTGAGGCACACGATAGGCTCTAAACACTATATAAACAAACTTCTTGAATCGAAAAAACCAATTAGCCAGCGTCAACTGGCTAATTAGATGCAATTTGGTAATAATCTTCCAAAAATTATTTACCGATTGTATTGAACCAAGGAAGTCTATTAGTTGAATAGAGACTTAAAGTGAGTGCTTCCAAACCACGATCTTCTCTAAAATGTCAACGAAGACTTCCTTCCTTTTTTAAAGAACTTCTAATTTAAACAAACTTTCTTAAACGTGAGTATTAAGCAAGAATTGCCTAAAACACCCGGCAATTTTACTTCCCCCTAAGCATTTTATTTTTCTTTTTTTTCTGCCCGGCTCTGTGCCCGCTACACCTCCTTCGCTTCTATTTTTTGATTGACTCGACTAATAATAATATTTTGCGAGACAAAAAAAAATATATATGGAACTATGTCATTCATGGGCAGACACTATTTTAATTTTTCTTCTTTTATGCAGTAATGTTATCATTTATTTTATCCAAAGAAAAACAATAGGTGAATTAAGAAAAAGAATCAACACAACAAAAGTATCTCATAAATGGCCATTGGCTTAACAGATGCTCAAGCAAAGCATATAGAAGCATATAAAAAAATGATTGACACATCAGATATAGAAAAATACATTTCAATAAAAGTTGAAAATAGAATGACTGACCTAAAAAATGACCCAGATTTTGTAAATTTTATTTCAAAAATTATGAACAAAGATTTGTTAGATCAAGTTCAAGAAACATTATTCTTTATCTATTATCTTTTAGATAAATTTAAAATGCCAGTAGAAAAGAGAGAGAAAGCAATTTCAAATTGGTTACCATTAACTCAACATATAGCAATACCTATGTTTCAAAGTCTGGACGTAATGACAGTTGAAAATCAAAAAAGCCAGAGCTAATACTAATTTTTTAAATTATTATATTCTTCTGTTACTCTGTCAATTGTTTTTTTTAATAAAAAGAGCGATTGTTCGCTGTTAAGATTTTTAGAATTCAAAACTAATATGTAACTTTAAAAAGATTTCAACAGAATATATTTTGTTAAAAAGAGTAGCCCCGTAAGACTACTCTTTTTTATTTTACTTACGAGCTACGCTCCTCCTTCTTTTTGAAGGTTCATAAGTGGAAATTTGCAGGTTGCTTTTTATCTTTTCAAATGAATCTAATAGATATTTCAGGAGAAAATTGGCAGGATTTAGCGTAGATTACGGAATGCAAAAAATTATTGAGGTTAGATTTGGAAGCGATAACTTTTTAAAAGAAGAAGAAAAGCTATCCTACGTAAGATATTTAAATAGAATTTTGGCCGTTTTGAAAGAAGATATAATTTCCAACAGAGGCCATGTTGATGTAATTTCAAAAAGAGGCGCTGCAACCACTATTACATTTGAAAGTAATAATAAAGATTTGAACAAACTGGTTACGCTTAAACTTTTTAATGCGCCCCCATTCCAGGATTGATTTCTATCCAATTTTTTTAAATCTTTTATTTAATTTTAAGTTACTAAGATGGCACAACAGTTAAATTACACGGCACTTCTGAATTATCTTGAAGATTCATTCAATGGCAAAAAGAATGAGATTAAACAATTGAATAAATATGGCAGGGGTGAAAAATCTTTCCTGTACGGCACTTACGATGTTCGGCAGGTATCTGTAAAGGATGGCGTTGCAAAATATATCGCCATTATTTTCCAGGATTTACCTTCTCCCAATCCTGACCTGCTATTGGAGAAAATTAAAAACTACGCAGCTGATAATAAACTGGAGTTTGAGTATATAACGTGGGATAAATATCAAACTTATAAAAACATTAACCCGTTGTTTTGAGATTCCTCGTATGCCTCGCGAAGCGATCGTTTGAAAGTTAAAATCTAAACGCATCTTCCTGTTACTTTATAAAATAAGAAACCTCCTGATTATACCAGGAGGTTATGGTTTGAATGCTTGTTCATAACGCAAGCAACATTAAGATAACGTACTGAAATAAGTTTCTATTGTGAGCTCATAAAAAAACCCGAAGAAAATTCTTCGGGCCTTCTCTCACGTGTATTTAATTATTAAATTAATTCACAAACTTAGCGTCTGCGGCATCATATTTATCCTGGTATACTTTTACTTTATCATTTTGGTTCATGCTTTCATAAATTTTCTGCATCAAATTTACAATAGACTTGTATTTTGATTTGTCTGATTTTTTAAACCCGGCTGCTTCCACAATACTTATCGCTTTATCGCCGTAAGGTACTGCTTTATTAAAATCTGCTTTTGACAGTGCATTTAAATCAGCTTTCTTCTTAACGTCTTCAGGTTTGGTGCCCTTTATTTTTAGCGCTGTATCCCTTGCATCAATGCCCTGGTTATAATAATATTGTGCATACAGCCAGTTAGTAACAACATCATTGGCATTTATCGAGTTTGCTTTTTCAAGTTGTCCACCCAATACCTGCAGTAATGAATCCTTGTTTTTAACTACCACGCCTTCGTCTCCATTATATAAATAGCCGAATATATCGTTGGCATAATTAAAATGATACGTAAGGCTATCGGGGTGACCTGTAACCAATTCATTGTATTTCGCAAACAAATTATCATAGTCTTTTTTATCCCTGAAATAATCGATCAATACCAAATCGAAATATTCACTGCCAGGAAAAGCCTGCTTGCCAAGTTTCGCATATTTCATCATATTGGCTTCATCGTTAGCATCCTTGTAATGCAGCATCAGCCATTGGTACGGAAGTATAAACGCGGCATTGGATTCGCCTCCATCTGCAGTTCCGTTAATATGCGCATCCGCAAGTTTAGTGAAATAAGTAAGAGCGACATCATCTTTTTTTGCGTTTAATGCTGCCTTTGCAATGTTTAAAACAAGTGTTGTGTCCACGTCGGCTATTTTCGACCATTTATTTTCAGAAATGTAATGACCCACATTATCCGCTTTTATAAACAAGTTCATAGCATCTGCAAAACCTGCTTTATCGCCGGTGGGCGCAGCAGCGTTAAAAGCATTTGCCGCAGCCTGGTAATAACCGGTGTATAAATTAAATATAGGGGCATATTGGTCTTTTATGATGGCTACTTTTACCTTGACGTTGGCTGAATCGGCAATCGCTTTTTTAAATGCATCGAATGCCTGCTCCCGGGCATCGGGCGCCAGGTTTTTAAACTGGTCGCTCGAAGCGATTTGTTCATAAATTTTAGCTTTATAATATTGTCCTTCTCCGTCATCAGGATTTTTTGCAACGAAAGCATCAATATCAGTTTTTGCTTTATCGAGTTGCTTTTTGTCCAGATCAGATTTTACAGCTTTGATATCCTGCGCAAAAATAATCGTGGCAAAAAATGTAAATAGTAAAGTGAAAATTGCTTTTTTCATTGTTGTTTATTTATTGATTTTCAGATTCATTTTCATCATCTTTTGAAATTTCGTTTTCAGTAGGTTTAGCATTTTCACCGGTTATATTTAGTTCATTGGTTATAGCATTTTCCGTTGGTTCCTCTTCATCGTCATGTTCACTCAGTTTCGTAATTGCCGCTATTTCATCACCATCATCCAGGCGTATTAATTTTACGCCTTGTGTAGCTCTCCCGGCTTCTCTTATAGTAGCAATTGAGGTGCGAATAGTTACACCTGATTTACAGGTAATCATTAAATCTTCTTTTTCATTTACATTTAAAAGCCCGATTAATGAACCCGTTTTTCCCGTAACATTTATTGTTTTCACTCCTTTACCGCCACGGTTAGTTACCCGATATTCTTCTACCGCAGTTCTCTTTCCGAATCCTTTACTGCTTACCACCATAATACTCACGTCAGGGTCTCCACTATTTACACAAATCATACCAACTACTTCATCATCGTTTGCATCAACAGATATGCCAAAAACTCCAATTGCTCCTCTTCCTGTCGGCCTTACTTTTTCTTCGGGAAAACGGATGGCCCGACCACTTTTCACCGCCATCATTATTTCTTTGTTTCCATCGGTAAGGCAGGCGTCGAGCAACTGATCTCCTTCATTTATAGTAATTGCATTTACTCCATTTTGTCTTGGTCTTGAAAAATCAGCAACCCTTGTTTTTTTAATAATCCCCTTCCTGGTACAAAGCACAATATAATTATTGTTGATGTATTCCTCGTCTTCCAAATCTTTAATATCGATAATGGCTCTTATTTTATCATCGGCCGGAATCTGGATAAGATTCTGTATGGCCCTGCCTTTGCTCTGTTTGTCCCCTTCCGTAATTTCATAAACTTTCAGCCAGAAACATTTGCCGTTTTCTGTGAAGAATAATAACGTGTGATGGGTAGACGCAACAAAAAGATGCTCAATGTAATCTTCTTCCCTCGTACTGCTTCCCCTGGCGCCTCTTCCGCCCCTGCGTTGCTGACGGTATTCCGTAGCCGAAGTTCTTTTGATATAACCAAGATGAGAAATGGTAACTACTACATCTTCTTCTTCAATAAGATCCTGCATACTGATTTCATCGGCGAGATAAGTAATTTCAGTTTTACGCTCATCGCCAAATTTTTGCTTAATCTCCTCAAGTTCATCTTTTATAATCTGGAAACGCATGCCTTCATTTGCCAAGAATTTCTTTTAACCTGGCAATTAAGGCCATGATCTCTTCATGTTCCTTTTTAATTTTATCACGCTCCATTCCGGTAAGGCGTTGCAACCGCAATTCAAGCACAGCCTTGGCCTGAATTTCACTCATCTGGAAGTTAGCCATCAAGCCATCTTTCGCAACATCAGGCGTAGATGAATTTCTTATCAGCGTTATTACTTCATCTAAATGATCCAGAGCGATAAGATAACCCTCAAGGATATGCGCTCTTTCTTCTGCCTTTCTTTAATTCAAACTTAGTTCTGCGAACTACCACTTCGTGGCGGAAATCAACAAACTCTCTTATCAGGTCTTTTATATTTAAAACCTTTGGCCTGCCCTTTACCAGCGCAACATTATTAATACCAAATGAAGTTTGCAGTTCGCTGTGTTTATATAACTGGTTGATGATAACCTGGGCAATTACATCTTTCTTTAATTCAACTACAATTCTTGTTCCCTCTTTATTATTGCTTTCATTATTTACATCAGAAACACCTTCAATTACTTTATCGTTAATAAGATGCCCGATTTTTTCAGTGAGTGTATCGCGGTTCACCTGGTAAGGAACTTCAGTAATTATGATTTTCTCTTTGCCTGACTTTGTGGTTTCAACCGTTACTTTTCCTCTCAACACCACCCTTCCCCTACCCGTATGCAGGCCGGCTTTTACGCCTTCATAACCATGAATAATTCCACCTGTTGGAAAGTCGGGCGCTTTTACAATTTTTATAAGATCATCAATGCTGATATCTTTATTATCAATATAAGCAACGCAACCGTCAACAACTTCCGTAAGATTATGAGGAAGCATGTTGGTTGCCATACCAACGGCAATACCACTTGATCCATTTAACAAGAGTTGCGGAATGCGTGTAGGCAGTACCGTTGGCTCCTTGGTAGAGTCATCATAATTTAACTGAAAATCTATTGTGTCTTTTTCAATATCATCCAGCATTGTTTCAGCAATGCGTTCAAGCCTGACCTCAGTATATCGCATTGCTGCGGGGCTGTCACCATCCTGGCTGCCGAAATTACCCTGGCCATCCACCAGCGTATAACGCATGCTCCAGTCCTGTGCCATACGCACCATCGTATCATAAATTGAAGCATCACCATGGGGATGATATTTACCCATAACGTCACCGACTATACGAGCAGATTTTTTATAGGGCCTGTTATAGAAATTTCCCATTTCGTACATGCCATACAAAATGCGGCGATGCACGGGTTTTAATCCATCACGGGCATCGGGCAAAGCACGGCCCACAATTACGCTCATCGAATAATCGATATAAGCGGATTTCATTTGTTCTTCAATATTTACGGGAATTATTCTGCCTCTTCCGGGGGTATTTTCAGGCAATTGATCTTCTGTTGTATCCATATTTTTTAGCTATCGGCAAATATACTTTTTAAAGAGGGTTTTTCCTTATAAAAAATGGTAAAAACAGCCTTTTTTTCCACCAATTTTTTCAAGCCATTGTGGAAAAGAAGACTTGCTCACATTGACTTTTTTCACAGCATCTTTTTGAGTTGATAACAACTAAAAAGAATGATACGCAAGGTATATTTCCCTCTATGATTGAAGAAAATAGAAAGTAGTTGCAGGTAAACACAAATTGTGAATTATTTTTGAAATAATAGAAAACTACAAATGAAGAAAATATTGGTTTTTGGCGCTGGAAAATCAGCAACTTGTCTTATAGATTATTTGTGTGCCGCCTGTGAAGAAAATAATTGGCTGCTTCTGGTATGCGACGCTGATTTGCGCTTGGCAGAATTGAAGATCAATCAAAGCAAAAGTGCAAAAGCGGTTTCAATAGATGTAAGCAATGAATGAAAAGAGAATTGACTTAATAAAGGAAGTGGATATTATAATTTCTATGCTGCCGCCTCATTTACATTTTTTGGTGGCTAACGATTGCCTCAATTATTCTAAACATCTCTTAACAGCTTCTTATATTGATGCTGATATAAAAAAACTGGATAAACAGATTGAAGAAAAAGGATTGTTATTTCTATGTGAAATGGGACTCGACCCCGGAATTGACCACATGAGCGCCATGAAAATTTTTGACAGAATAAAAAATAAAGGTGGAAAAATTACATCATTTAAATCGCATTGTGGTGGATTGGTTTCTCCCGGAAGTGACGATAATCCCTGGCATTATAAGATTACCTGGAATCCCGGGAATATTGTAATGGCGGGCTCTTCGGGCGCTGTTTATAAATTGAATGGCGCTGTTGTTACAAAATCTTACCATCAAATTTTTAATGATAATAAAGAAGTTGACGTTCCGGGGCTTTTTCCATTAGCGTGGTATCCTAACCGCGACTCGCTCAGTTATATTGATACTTACGGCCTGCACGATGTTGATACCTTTATCCGTACCACATTAAGACATGCTTCCTTTTGCCGCGGTTGGAATATAATTGTAAACGCTGGTCTCACTGATTTAAACGACTATGATGAAATTAAAAATGCCAAAACCTATAATGAATGGTTTCTCGAAAAAAGTAGCAAAAGAAAAATATTAATTGATGATAAAATAAAAAGCGAATTTGATGAACAGGCAAGTTATCTCGGCTTAAAAAGTAATGAGCTGATTGAAGTTCCAATAAAAAATTCTGCGCTGCTATTGCAAAATCTCCTGGAAAAAAAACTGGCAATGAGCCCGCATGATAAGGACATGATTGTAATGCTTCATGAAATTGAGTTTGAAATTGATGGCGTGAGAAAAGGTTTAAAGAGCTGCTTAATTGTAAAAGGTGATGACCAACAAAGAACGGCTATGGCGAAAACTGTTGGCTTACCGTTAGGCATAGCTGCTAAACTAATTTTACAGGGAAAAATAAAATTAAGAGGATTGCAAATTCCGATTGCAAAGGAAATTTATGAGCCGGTTCTCGCCGAACTCGAATTGAACCAAATAAAGTTTAATGAAGAGTTTGTTTAATTGATTATGGCAGCAGGTGTCTGGCCATTTGTTGCAGGGTTTCTATCTTGAAAATCTTTTTAGTGGCCTGACACCTTGGGGTCATGCTTATCGAGCTTGAATTGAACCAAATAAAATTTAAAGAAGAATTTGTTTGATTGGTTATTTGAATGGACTGGCCGTAGGTGTCTGGCCACTTATTGCAATTTTTTTTCTTCGGTGAGTTTTTCTTAGTGGCCTGACACCTGGGAGAAAAACTTTTCCTCGATAGTAAAATCAATTGCAGGAAAATTATTATTTATCGATTTGATCTTTGCAAGTTGTGCAGCCTGGAACTTTTTGTAAGCATCGCTTTCGCTTTGAAAGGGTTTGTGTTTGAATGCTGCAATTATCAATTTTATTTCTTCTAATAATTTCCTTCCCGGCTCGTCGAGATAGGCATTGCAAAAATTTTCAAATACAAATGAGGTTGCGGTATCTGTGGGATGTACCAAATCGTCTTTATAAAAACGGTAATCTCGCAGCACATCAATTATTAATTCATAAGCAGGAAAATAAAATACGTCTTTATTATTTTCTTTTATAGAATGAATTGCTTCAATAAGTCTTGCCTTGCTGCGATTGTTTTCAATAACTCCATCTTTTATATGCCTAACGGGACTAACGGTAAAAACAATTTTTAAATCAGAGTTATAAGATTGAAGTTTTGAGATAACGTTAGATAAACCAGAAGTGATCTCTTCAACTGATAGTAATTTTTTTTCAAAGAAATCCTGAGGTGCTTTATGACAGTTAGCAACGTGTAGTAAAGATTTTTTAAGTTGATAATTATACGAGGTTCCTAAAGTAATAATAAGCCATGATGCATTTTTTAAAAAGAGATGTGCTTCGGTTTGAGAGCGATTGATGTTTTGCAAAACCGCTTCTTTATTCATTCCTGAAAAAACCGAATGATGTTGCCAGCTATGCCACAATTCATTTAATAAAAAAAGATCGCCTTCTTTATACTGCTTGTTTTCAATGTAAGAATTTAATGCAGAGCTAATACTAAGCGGATCATATAAAATTCCGTTAGGATTCTGCAAAATATCAAACTTTAATTCCTTCATCATTTTACCAATCTCTTCGGTAAAACAGGAACCTATAAAAAGTATTTTATCTGTATAAGAAATCTTATGTGAAGAAGGGGTAATCCTGAATGGTAAAAGTAATTCCATCATAATGTTTATCGCAATGTGGTTAGATAAAAATTTCCTCCGCTAATTTTATACTATGTGCCAGGGCTTCCATCTCAATTTCTTCACAATAGCCAAGCTCCTGAAAGTAGGAGATCATCAACTCAGAATTCATATTCCCAACAAGTTCATCATTCGCCATCGGGCAACCACCGATACCTTTTAAAGCTCCATCAAATCGTTCGCAGCCCGCATGCAAAGCCGCGTCAATCTTTTGTTTCCAATTTTTATTTGTCGAATGAAGATGAACGCCAATCTCTGTTTGAGGAAATGCTTCAATCACTTTTTTTGTAACTGATAAAACCTGCGATGGTTGAGCAATGCCAACGGTATCAGCCAGGGAAATAATCCCGATCCCCTCTCCCACTAATTTATTGGCCCATTCTAAAACAATGTCTTCGTTATAATCATCATTGTAAGGATTGCCAAAGGCCATTGAAATATAGATCACTAATTCCTTTTTGCTTCTATCGCAAATACTTTTTATTTCTTTTACATGATTGAATGATTGCTCAATAGTGCTGTTTGTATTGCGCATTTGAAATGTTGGTGAAATAGAAAAAGGAAATCCTAAATAATGTATCGTATCAAATTCTGCAGCTTCTTCAGCGCCTCGTACGTTGGCAATAATTGCTAACAACTTTGTTTTCGAATTACCCATTGACAATTGACCAATGACTTCTTTCGTATCGGCCATTTGAGGAATAGCTTTCGCAGAAACAAAGCTTCCAAAATCGATTGTATCAAATCCAACTTTAAGTAATTGATTGATGTACGCAATCTTTTTTTTTGTTGGAATAAAATTTTTCCAACCCTGCATTGCATCACGTGGGCATTCAATTAATTTGATATTTATTTCCTTTTGACTCATTTATATAAATTAAAAGTCTGTCTGAAAGTTGAATTGAAAAATATATAACAAGGATTGCAAAGTATTGTTTTTTTAGATAATCCAATACTTTTAGCGGCGGTTAAAATGTTGATCTCTTAATGCAAAACGCCAATTTTTCTTGCATCGATATTCAACCTGATTCTATTAAAAAATCGGCGTCGTTCCTTTTCTCCTACAACACTTATGAGAGTGGATTTATGTAAAATATTTTGAAAATGATTGTAAGTGTACTCAGCCATCGCAGCATCTTTTGTATGCATATAGTTTAAATGGGTATGAGTAAGAAAAACTATTTTTTTGCCATTGAGGATGGGCAGGTAAGTATTGTCGCCGAGTATAAAATCGTTGATATATATATTAAATGGAGCTCCCTCGTGCGGGCCTTTACCGGGCTGGTTAATTTTATGACCAGCTTCAGCTTGTTGTTCTACAAAATCAATTGATTTTTCAAGGCAATCATAAATTTTCTGTAGATCATCGTCGGAGGCAAATACGTTAGTTTCTCTGTAATATTCGATCTGCCGTAAAGTTGTATTTATATTTTCTACGTTCCATATTTCAGTCGAAGGGATCTTATTATAGCTTGCCAAAATTTTTTCACCGGTCTTCATTAAACTTTCCCCCATCGCTGAAGGATTAAATATGGTTTTGCTGTATTGAGGATAACTAAGGATCGTCTTCATCCAAAAAAAATATTTGAATGCAGCAAGTTCAGGGAAATTATAATAATGATATACAGGAACATCTTTTGGAAGAATTAATAATTCTTTTTGTTCAAAAGATTCTATAAACAACATCTGTTGTAAAAAGTCGAACAGGTAATCTTCAAAATTAAAATGTTGCGGATTGGAAAGCCTACCCGAAAAAACTATTGACTGCGAGTCAAGATGTAACAGCTGATCCAGGGAAATATTAAATTTTACACAAAGCTTCTTAATCTCCTCCAGGGCTATGGGCTTTTCTCCCCGTATCCTTCTATAAGCGCTGTCGTTACTAACGTTTAACACTTTTGCTATTTCATCAACAAAAGAAATGTGAGGAGGAAGCAATCCCTTAATATGATTAAAAAATACCTGTTGTGCTCCTGTTGAATCCATAAATAAGATTTAGTAAATGTTAGAAGGGGCACAGAAAGGTTTAGTAAAAATTGCAAAAAAAATCGATAAGATCAAGCATAGAAAAATAAACATCGGCAAGACCGAAAAAATCGGCTCAAAGTTACCTCATTCGCTGTTTCATCGCTTCATACAAGATCATTCCTGCGGCAACTGAAACATTCAAAGATTCAAAATCTTTTTTCATTGGAATTTTAAAACGCTCATCGCATACTTTGTAGAGAACTGGTTGAATTCCTTTATCCTCACTTCCCATAATAATTGCACAAGGTTCTTTAAAGTCAATATCAAAAATGGCAACGTTGGCTTTCATATCACTTGCAAATACTTTTATGCCATTTAAATGCATTTCATCAATAGCAATTACAAGACTCTTAACCCTACATACCGGCAGAATTTCAAGAGCACCGGCTGACGTTGAGATAGCATCTTCGTTCAGCGCCCCCACTCCTTTCTCAGGAATAACAATTGCATGAACGCCGCAACAATAAGCGCTTCTGGCTATTGCACCAATGTTTCTTATATCTGTTATTCCGTCAAGCATCAAAAGCAATGGAGTTTCTCCATTTTCAACAATTAAGGAAATTACATCCTGCAAATCCTGGTAATGTATTTTAGATTTTACCGCTATGCATCCATGATGATTTTCTATATTAAAATTCCTGATTTTTTCAAACGGAACTTTATTAATTGGAACCCCAAATTTTTCAGCCGCCAATCTCAAATCTTCTGTTTCCGGTGAATGCAAAGTGGATAGCAAGTATATTCTTTCCAGTTGCTGACCATTATTCATGGCTTCAATTATTGCCGGGATACCTGCAATTAAAAGATTTTTTTTGGGACGATGTTGTTGAACAAAAGATTTATTATGTTGTCTCACTTCTCAAATTTACCTGTTAATTAACTGCAAACAAAAAGCCCTCAAATTTGAGGGCTTCATATTAGTTCGAATAAATTATTTTACACCAAATGCTTTTTTTACTTTACTCACATAATCTAATTTCTCCCAGGTAAATAATTCTACTTTAATTTTTTTAGGACCTCCATTAGGCAGATTAAAGGTTTTTTCTACAATTTCATTTTTACGGCCCATGTGCCCGTAAGAAGCTGTTTCGCTGTAAATGGGATTACGAAGCTTAAGTCTTTGTTCAATAAAGTAAGGACGCATATCAAATATTGCATTCAACTTTTTTTGCAATCTCTCCATCAGTCAATTCAACTTTAGAAGTTCCGTAAGTATTTACGTTTATGCTTGTAGGTTGGGCAACACCAATTGCATAAGAAACCTGCACCAATACTTCATCGCAAACGCCCGCAGCTACTAAATTTTTTGCAATATGTCTTGTGGCATAAGCAGCGCTTCTGTCAACTTTGCTTGGATCTTTCCCGCTAAATGCTCCGCCACCGTGAGCGCCTTTGCCGCCGTAAGTATCAACAATTATCTTTCTTCCGGTAAGGCCGGTATCACCGTGCGGCCCTCCTATTACAAATTTGCCTGTTGGGTTTATGTGATATTTTATTTTATCGTTGAACAAATGTGCATACTGAGGATATTTCTTTTTCATACGCGGAATCAGAATCTTCTTAATATCATCAGATATTTTTTTCAGCATTTTTTCTTCATCAGCAAAATCGTCGTGCTGTGTAGAAACCACAATTGCGTCTATGCGTTGGGGTTTACCGTCGTCATCCATATTCAAGTGTAACCTGGCTTTTGGCATCCGGACGTAAATATTTTATTTCTTTATTTTCTCTTCTTAAAGCGGCAAGTTCTATTAATATGTTATGTGCAATATCAAGAGCAAGTGGCATATAATTTTCGGTTTCATTGGTAGCATAACCAAACATCATTCCCTGGTCACCGGCACCCTGTTCTTCTTTCTTCTTTCTATCTACGCCCTGGTTAATATCTGCAGATTGCTCATGAATGGCTGAAAAAATACCACATGAATTTGCTTCAAACATGTATTCACTTTTCGTGTAGCCGATTTTGCGTATTACTTCTCTCGCAATTTCCTGCACATCCAGATATGCTTTAGATTTTACTTCGCCGGCAAGTACCACCTGGCCTGTTGTTACTAAAGTTTCACAGGCTACTTTACTTTGAGGATCAAAAGCCAGGAAATTATCAATTAATGCATCGCTTATCTGGTCAGCTACTTTATCAGGATGGCCTTCACTTACAGATTCAGACGTAAATAAATAGGGCATATTTTATTTTATTAAGAGCCGCAAAAATATAGATTCACAACGATTGAGCAAAATGGAATTTCTCTTTAACAAATTTGATTTTTCTGAAACAGGATTAACACAGCAAAGAAAGCCACCAGAGTTGAATTTCATTATATAAGTGAAGATTATAGCCGGGCTAAATTTATTTATCCGAAAGATCGCTATATAATTGTAAATATTCCGAGAGGTCCGATTCGGGATCATATTTAAGAACCTTTTTACCTCTTACTTTACTAAATTCTTCCACAAGTTTTTTATCAACTTTATCCGCACCAAAAGTAATAGCGTCAGCAAAAGTAGCGCCACCTCTAAACATGGCGGTATTGTTAGCATCTTTAAAAGCTTCGAGATCTTTTTCTTTTACGTTTGAATTAATTACTGCCAGTTTTAAAAATTCATGCCCTATCTTTTCTTTAAAAGTATTTTGCCCAATGGTGTAAACAATTTTACAATTGCTAAAAACGGGCTCCTTTTTGTAGGCAGTTTTAATGTACATCGGAATTAATCCAGTCATCCAGCCACTGCAATGAATAATATCGGGAGGCCAGCCAAATTTTTTCACGGTTTCAAGAGCGCCTTTACAAAATAATATTGTTCTCAGCGCATTATCACTAAACCACTTCTCATGTTCATCGTGAAATAGCGTCTTCCTTTTAAAGAGATCTTCGTTATCAAGAAAGTAAATCTGCAATCTTGCATTTGGGAGAGAGGCAACTTTAATTACCAGCGGATAGTCATCTCCATCGATAGAAACGTTAATGCCAGAGAGTCTCACCACTTCGTGAAGCCGGTGACGGCGTTCATTAATCATTCCAAAACGGGGCATAATACAACGCACTTCCATACCGTTTTCATTCGATTTTACTGCAAGCCTGTTCACGATTTCGGCAAATTCGGTCATTTCCAAATAAGGCGACATTTCGTTTGCAATAAATAAAATTCTTTTCTTTGTTGACATTTGCGAATAGTTAAATTAGCTTTAACAGTTTTTTTAGCAGGCGGCGAAGTTACAATAATTTTTTTGTTAATAGACGTTAAACGCAACGTTGAACGATATTCCAACGCAATAATGATAATATTTAAACTTTCTAAAGATTTACAATCGCATCTCAATAAAGCCAAAAATCAACACCTCTCGGTAGGCTTTGTACCTACAATGGGCGCCTTGCATAAAGGTCATTTGTCTTTAATTGCTGAAAGTAAAAAAGATACTGACATTACCGTTTGCAGCATTTTTGTGAATTCGGTACAGTTTAATAACTCCGAAGATTTTGAGAAATATCCTTCGTCTGTTGAAAATGATATTTTGTTGCTTGAAGAGGCCGGATGTGACATTTTATTTGTTCCATCTGAACATGAAATTTATCCGGACTCCAGTTCAAAAAATAAGCATTATGATCTGGGTCCCCTGGAAAAAATTTTAGAAGGCCAATTTCGCCCGGGGCATTTCCAGGGCGTGTGTCTCGTGGTTGAAAAATTGCTGAATATTATTAATCCCGATTATTTATTTCTTGGCCAAAAAGATTACCAGCAATGTCTTATTATAAAAATGCTCATTAGCCAATTGGGTAAAAAAGTAAAAGTAAAAATTTGTCCCATTCTGCGGGAGAAAAATGGACTTGCTATGAGCAGCCGAAACCTTAGGCTAGACGAAGGACAAAAAAACAAGGCTGCAGCATTATACAAAACATTAACCTCTATAAAAAATAATTTGCGGGTGAAAACTTTCCATCAATTAAAAAATGATGCAATTATAAAACTCGAAAAAGAAGGATTCAAAGTAGATTATCTTGAACTGGCCAAAAGCAAAAATCTTAACATTGTTGATGATATTGATAAAGCTAAAGGTGCGATAATTTTAATTGCGGCTTTTCTAAACGATGTAAGATTGATCGATAACATTTTGGTAAAAGATAAAAGTTAAATCTGTTCATTATCTTGTAACCCTATTTATGCGAAAAAAAATATTTGCTGTTTTACAATATCTTATTTTTTTAGGAATAGGTATTTTTCTTACCTGGTGGCAATTTAGTAAAATGACACCGCTGGAACGGGTTCAGTTCAGGGAATCTTTACAACATGCTAATTATCTAATTATTATACCTATTGCTGTTATTGCAATATTAAGTCACGTGAGCAGGGCCATGCGATGGAAGATTATGATTGAGCCTATGGGTTATCATCCTTCTGCAGCTAATACTTTTTATGCAACTATGTGCGGATATTTCGCCAATACCTTCATTCCGCGTGCGGGTGAAATTTTAAGATGTACACTTTTGGGCAGGTATGAAAAAATACCTATAAATAAATTAATAGGAACTATTTTAACTGAAAGGGTGTTTGATCTCTTTTGCTATTTTCTCGTTATCATCATAACCATTGTTATACAAATAAAAACAGTAAGCAATTTTATAAAAGATAAGATACTGCAGATATCAAATAAACACGCCAATTTCCCATGGTGGCAAACGTTGCTGGTAGTGGCTATAGCTGCAGTATTACTTTTCATGTTAATAAGATGGATTTTTAAAAGATACCCAACACATAGACACATTATAAAGCTGAAAGGAATTCACATTGGGCTGAAAGAAGGGTTCACTTCTATCTTGCGATTAAAAAAAAGAAGAGCATTTATCCTGCATTCTATATTTATCTGGACGTTGTACCTCATGGAAATTTATATCGGGTTCCAGGCACTTTCGGCTACGTCAGGACTTGGAATTGGAGCTGCTTTCAGCGTACTTTCGCTGGCAACGCTTGCCTTTATTGTGGCGCCCGGAGGTATTGGCGCTTTCCCTGTGGCGGTGCAACAGGTACTGCTTATTTATGCAATTGACAATATATCTTTTGGATGGTTAATGTGGAGCGTATCAACGGGTATTATTATTGTGGGTGGGTTAATTAGTTTTGGTTTATTAATTTATTTTAATAAAAAAAATTATGAAGCAAAGCAATAAAATAAATGAAAGAATATTTACGAATGAGCAGTTACAATCGCAAATAAAATGGTGGAGATTAATTAATAAAACAATTGCCTTTACAAACGGCGTATTTGATATTTTACATGAGGGCCATATTAAAGTATTGTCGCAAGCTGCTGCATTTGCCGATGTTTTAATCATCGGCGTAAATAGTGATGCATCTGTAAAGAGATTAAAGGGAAACTACCGGCCCATAAATAATGAATATTCCCGTTCTCTAATTCTGGCCTCTTTAATAATGACTGATGCGGTTGTGGTGTTTGAAGAAGACACGCCTCTGAATCTTATTAAGAGAATTATGCCCGATGTATTAATAAAAGGTGGCGATTATATTTCGGACACAGTAGTAGGCGCTGACGAAGTAATTGCAAATGGTGGCAGAGTAGAAATTATTCCCTTAGAAGAAGGTTTCTCAACTACGGAAATTATTGAAAAGCTAAAAAAGCTATAAGCTAATAACGGTTATGGACAAACGCAGAGTAATTGTAAGAGATATAAGCTGGCTTGCGTTTAACGCAAGAGTGCTGCAGGAAGCAGGTGATGAAACAGTGCCCCTTCGCGAAAGGATACGGTTTCTCGGGATATTTTCAAGTAACCTTGATGAGTTTTTCAGAGTTAGAGTTGCTACATTGAGACGTATGATAGAATTTGGAAGCAAAGCAAACATGCACCTTGAACAAACGCCTGAAAAAATTCTTGAAGAGATTAATGAAAAAGTAACCATTCAGCAAAACCAGTTTAACCGCACATGGGCGAATATTATCAGCGAACTGAAGAACCAGAAAATATTTTTAGTAACGGAAAGACATATTAACCGGGAGCAACAAAAGTTTGTACTCAATTATTTTAATGAAAATGTAAGAAGTAATATTGTTCCATTGATGATTGAAAACATCCAGGTTTTTCCAACACTCAATGATAAATCAATTTACCTTGCGTGTAAACTTTCAACTAAAGATGGAAGCATTCCTCAACGATTTGCTTTGGTTTCTGTTCCATCAAGATTGCCAAGATTTGTGATTCTTCCATCAAGTACTGAAGGCAATTATATTATTCTACTCGAAGATATTATTCGTTTTTGCCTGCCTAATATTTTCTCTTATTTCGGGTACGATACTTTTTCATCAAACATTATAAAAGTAACCAGGGATGCTGAAATAGATATCGATAATGATGTATCAACTTCCTTTATTCAAAAAATAGAAAAAGGGTTAAAGAATAGAAAAAAGGGAAAACCTGTACGTTTTATTTTTGACAAGGATATTGATAGCATGCTTTTAAATTATCTCATTAAAAGATTGGGATTAACTAATAAAGATCATATTCAGTCAGGCGGGCGAATTCACAACTTTAAAGATTTTATCAACTTTCCTGATTCAGTTTTTGAAAGAAAGAATCCAAGAAAAAAGCCTTTTCTTCATCCATTATTACAAAATGCCAACAGTGTTACTAAAGTTATTTTAGAAAAAGATGTGTTGCTTAATTTTCCTTATCATTCGTTTGATTCTTTAATTGACTTATTAATAGAAGCAGCCATTGCTCCGGATGTTGTTAGTATTAAGCTAACCTGCTACAGGCTTGCTACACGCTCTAATATTATTAATGCACTTACCAATGCTGTGCGTAACGGAAAGTCAGTAACTGTTGTTTTGGAATTAAGAGCAAGGTTTGATGAAGAAGCAAACCTTGAATGGAAAGAGCGCCTGGAAGAAGCCGGCGTTAAAGTTTTTTTAGGCGTTTTAAATTTAAAAATACATGCTAAACTTTGCCTTATAAAAAAGAGAGTTAATAACCATACTATTCATTTTGGCTTTGTAAGTACTGGTAACCTCAATGAAAAAACAGCACGCTTATATGGAGATCATTGCCTGTTAACAAGCGACAGGCATATTATGGCAGACGTAAACAGGATTTTTAACTACCTGGAAAATCCTAAAGATTTTCAACCCCTGAAGGCTTGTAAACGAGTAATTGTGAGCCCGGTCTTTTTGCGCAAACAACTTCATGTGCTGATAGATAAGGAAATAAAAATTGCACGCGAAGGAAAGCATGGCTGCTATCACATTAAAATTAAATTCGCTTAGCGATGAAGAACTTATTTTAAAATTATACGAGGCAGCAAGAGCAGGTGTAAAAATAAAAATGATTATACAGAGGCATTTGTTGCATGTTTACCGAAAATAAAAAATTCAGGAAACCGGTTAAAGCTATTAGCATTGTTGATGAATATCTTGAACATGCACGTGTAATGATTTTTCACAACGATGGAAAAGAAAAGGTTTTTATATCTTCCGCCGACTGGATGGTTCGCAACATCGATCACAGGGTTGAAGCAACCTGCCCCATATACGATAAAGAAATTCAACGGGAATTAAAAGAAATACTTCGCATTCAACTGGAAGATAATGTGAAGGCAAGAATACTGGATAATGACCTTTCTAATATGTATGTAGAAAATGATCATCACAAAAGAATCCGTTCGCAAATTGAAACCTATAATTATCTCTTAAAGAAAAAAAATACACCTGTTGAAATTATCAGCAATTGATATTGGAAGCAACGCGGCAAGATTACTTATTTCAGAAGTAATTGTTGACGAAAAAAATAAAACCTCGTTTAATAAAGTTTCACTCACAAGAGTTCCGTTACGTCTTGGATTTGACGTTTTTGAGACCGGTAAAATTTCTGAACATAAAACGGAACTTTTACTCCACACTATGAAAGCATACATTAATCTGCTGCATGCTTATGAAGTTAAATATTTAAAAGCATGTGCTACTTCCGCTATGCGGGAAGCTGCTAACAGTGCCGAAATAATTTCATTGGTAAAAAACGAAACAGGGATTGAAATTGAAATTATTTCAGGAAGTGATGAAGCATCCTTCATATACGAAAACCATGTTGCTGAAAATTTAGATAAGGATCATTCTTACTTATATATTGATGTAGGCGGTGGCAGCACAGAACTTACATTTTTCAGTAATAACAAACTGGTCTTTAAAGATTCTTTTGACATAGGAACTATCAGGCTGCTTAAAAGTAAAGTATCCGAAGAGAAATGGGACGAAATGAAGAATGACATTAAAGAAAAAACAAAAGGCCATAAACAGGTTACCGCAATTGGCTCTGGCGGAAACATAAATAAAGTTCTTTCCCTTAGTAAACGAAAAGACTCAAAGCCACTCTCTCTTGACTTATTGCGTGACTATTATAAAGAACTCAGTAATGTTTCGTTGAACGATCGTATTAAGGTCTATAGCCTTCGTGAAGACAGAGCCGACGTTATTGTGCCGGCTTTACAGATATACGTTAACGTTATGAGATGGGCTAACGCTTCAGAAATTTATGTTCCAAAAATTGGATTGGCGGATGGTTTGGTGCAGCATTTATGGGAAGAAGTAAAAGATGAAGAATGTCAATGGTCAATAGGCAATAGTCAATGGTACAAGTAATGAGCAAAAATAGATTTTAGAATAAGACGTGCGTCTATGCAATCACTATATTTATGTTAAAGTGAATAACAAACTATGTAAAATAAAAATGATCAATGCGACAATGTATTTAAGTTAGTTCTTAATCTGTCTGGCCACAGAGGCAGAGTTAAGGCACAAACGGGTTTGGGCAAGACAACCAAGGAAGATGTATTAGGTTTTATGTTGCATAGTAGTCTGGTAATAGATGCCCGGATTGGAAGCGCTCTTGGATACTCTTATATAAAGACATGGGATAGAAAGGAAGCTGCTCCTGACCGGCACGAACGGAAGTACAAACAGTTGCCCATTGAGCAAAAGGAATCTTATAAATGGATAGCTGCGGCCAATCAAAGCAAAGCACTTTTAAAGCAGGCACATACCATCACCATAGTTGCCGACAGAGAAAGTGATATTTATGATTTGCTGGCAACAATACCGCAGGAGCATGTTCATCTGCTGATACGTTCCAATGCCAACAGGCAGATAGAAACAGGAGGTAACCTCGCAGATTATTTAAATAGTTTGCCGGTGATGCACCAATATAATTTAATGGTGAGAGGAGATATAAGAAAAAATATTGAAAAGCGCACTGCTATCATGGAATGACAAATGACCTATGGGCCGATATGAAAAACATAGAATTAATAAAGATTCAATGTTTACTGAAAAATTATTTATACATTTACCGTGCGAACGCTCCAAGGATTTGTTTTATTCTAATGCAGAGCCATCTCCCTCCTGTCGCTTTTTCTTCAAAAAACTTTTAATTATGTCAGTTAATAAAGAAGTAAAAAAGATAACGACCAACACATTATTAAGAATGAAATTGGTTGGAGAAAAAATCTCGATGATTACCGCTTATGATTATTCATTTGCCAAAATTTTTGATGAGGCTGGTATTGATATTATTCTTGTTGGCGACAGTGCCAGCAACGTGATGGCAGGCCATGAAACTACTTTACCCATAACGCTTGAGCAAATGATCTATCATGCATCTTCGGTTGTGCGTGGCTGTAATCGTTCTTTAATAATAGTTGATCTTGCCTTTTGGAAGTTACCAGGGCAATAGTAAAGAAGCGTTGAGTTCTACCATAAGAATTATGAAGGAAACTGGTGCGCATGCTATTAAGCTGGAAGGCGGTGAAGAAATACTTGAATCGGTAAAACGTATTTTAAGTTCGGGAGTGCCGGTTATGGGGCATCTTGGATTAACGCCACAATCCATTTATAAATTCGGAACTTACACCGTAAGAGCAAGAGAAGAAGAAGAAGCGTGAAAAACTTAAAAGAGATGCAATGCTGTTGCAGGAAGCCGGTTGTTTCGGTATTGTTCTTGAAAAAATTCCGGCTGCACTTGCCAAAGAAGTTTCAGAAAGTTTATCAATACCAACAATAGGTATTGGTGCAGGCGGTTATTGCGATGGCCAGGTGCTGGTAATGCACGATATGCTTGGCATTAATACTGAATTTAAGCCACGTTTTTTACGAACCTATTTAAATCTTCATGAAGAAATTACGGGTGCTGTTCAAAAATATATTTCGGATATAAAGACAAAAGATTTTCCGAATGAACACGAACAATATTAATCACCCGATTATGATTTTTATTTTCCTTTCGAATTTGCAGCATTGCTCATTTTTTCCCAATTTCTTTTTTGAAAAAAACTAATATTTACAATGCCTTTGGCATTCGCAGTGATTGTGAAAACTTCATCGGCGCTGGCTCCTATGGTTTTTGGAATTGACAGATAATCTTTTGAAATACTTACCAGGTTTTTGTTATCATCAGATGTATAATTCCATTGATAGCCGGCAGTGGAAAGCCCTTTAAGTTGCAACGTTGTTGACTCGCCGGTTTTTAAATGTATTTCTTCAATGTTATCAGCAGGCATTATTTATTATTTTATTTATAAAGTATGATTGCAAATTATTAAATAAAAAACGAACCCCCGAAATTAACAGGGGTTCGTTGTATGATTAATAAATTATTCATTTCAAACAATCCTTATTGTCCAGAAATCATCGCACAAGTTAGCGCTGGTAATATAACCGTAAGGCATATAAAAATATCCTTTAAGTCCCCAATGTGGTCCCCAGGAGTTTCTAACGATAAAAGCTTGCTTTTTGCTATCGTAACCAACGGCCATTACTGCATGTCCGCCAACAACCTTTTCTTTTGGCTGTGGCATTGGCAATATACCTGTTTTGGCAACCTGCTGGCTTTCGAAACTTTCATAAACTGTAAAGCCGAATACAAAAGGAAAACCTTCTGACAGGCATGATTGCAATTGCGGCAAATTGGTATTGGTTAATCGCTGGTAACTTTTTATGGTTGCTTTCAATGCATCAGTATAACATTTCTGCGGAGGCTTAACGGTAAACTTATTAATGTCGTATTTCCATTCTTTTTCAGGACAGATACCCGTTGTGTTTAATGATTTAATTCCATCTCTTATAAAAGCGCCGCTATCTGAGTTAACTGTTTTAATCAATACCCTTTCATTATAATAAAGAAATAATCTTGATGGCATAAAATCTCTAAGCTTTTGTTTTTTCCTCGCAAATTCAAAAGCACCGGATAATGCGTTGGCGGTGCAACTTCCTAATTGTCCCTGGTCATAAACCTTAGGGCATTTTGATCGAAGATCTACTTTTGCAGGTATTTTTTTCATTACCATCATTGGGGCAGAATACATGAGATCCCTTTGATCGGGAAGATCGGGTACCCATCCATAGCCAAATGAATGTTTCACGGGAGAACTTTTTGCTTTACTCATAAAATAAAATTAAAAGGTTTAAAAAAAATTTGAATTTTTTCCGGTGTAATTAAAGGATAGCAATTAAGTGGAGTAAATTTTCAATCAAAAGCCAGATAAATCTTTGGGTCTTTAAAAGTAATAAGAATAAAATTTAAATACAATAGGTTTTCTTGTAACATCCGTGCTACAATTTTTAAAATTGGTATTCGATGCCTATTTCAAGATTTTGCATCATTGGTTTTGTTCTGCGTAGGAACATTTGTTAGGTAGAATAAACATAAATATTAAATGCCGTTCCGTTAGGAACGATTAGCTTTGATGTTGAAGGCCGTTCCGTTAGGAACGGTTGGTGCATTTTCTTTCCATTTTACTCCTGCAATAGAATTCTTCGGCCACAAACATCTTAACACAAGTTTTTCGCTATAAATTGTAAATGTTATAAACATCCATAGTTTTGCGAAAAACAAATACATGGATTTTTTAAAGAGATTAAACATACTTAAAGAAAATAAAGGCGTATCAACCGGAACTAAATGGTTACCTGCTTCGCGTGAATTGATATTATCATCTTCTCCCGTAGATGGCAAACAAATTGGATTGGTAAGTATTTGCGATAAGAAGAGTTACGATCTCGTAGTTGAAAAGGCGCAAAAAGCATTTCCTGAATGGCGTTTATGGCCTGCTCCTAAAAGAGGAGAAATTGTAAGGCAGATTGGAAATGAATTAAGAAAAAATAAAAATGACTTAGGCAAGCTCGTTAGTTATGAAATGGGCAAGAGTTTACAGGAAGGCATGGGCGAAGTGCAGGAGATGATTGATATCTGCGATTTTGCTGTTGGCCTGTCGCGGCAGTTATATGGACTTACCATGCATAGCGAAAGGCCGGGGCACCGCATGTATGAACAATATCATCCGTTAGGGATAGTTGGAATTATTTCAGCATTTAATTTTCCTGTGGCAGTATGGAGCTGGAACAGCATGATAGCAATGGTTTGCGGCGATGTGTGTGTATGGAAGCCATCAGAAAAAGTACCGTTATGTGGTATCGCCTGCCAGCAAATAATTGCAAAAGTTTTTAAAGAAAATAAAGTGCCCGAAGGCGTTTGCAATATAATTACAGGCGGCCGGGAACAGGGCGAGTGGCTATGTTGCGACAAAAGAGTTGCCTTAGTTTCCGCAACAGGTTCTACAAGAATGGGCAAAGCAATAAGTGTATCGGTTGGTGCAAGATTAGGCAAATGTTTATTGGAACTTGGCGGCAACAATGCCATTATAATTTCTGAAAATGCCGATCTTGGATATTGCGCTTGTTGGTTCTTTATTTGGCGCTGCAGGTACCGCAGGACAAAGATGCACCACAACAAGAAGATTGATTATTCACGAAGCCGTATACGAAACTTTTAAAAAGAAATTAGTAGCTGCGTACAAACAATTGAAGATCGGTGATCCGTTAAAGCCCGGCAATCATGTAGGACCGTTGATTGATAAAGATGCCGTGCAGCTGTATCTTAATTCCATTGAAGCATGTAAAAAGCAAGGCGGCAATTTTGTAGTGCCGGGCGGAACACTTACCGGTAAAGGCTTTGAAAGCGGCTGTTATGTAAAGCCATGCATTGCTGAAGTAACTAACGATATGGAAATTGTACAGCATGAAACCTTTGCTCCCATACTCTATCTTATAAAATATAAAACCATTGAAGAAGCCATCGCATTGCAGAACGATGTGCCGCAGGGATTATCAAGCTCCATATTTACATTGAATATCCGCGAAGCGGAATTATTTCTTTCACAGGCGGGCAGCGATTGTGGAATTGCCAATGTAAACATTGGAACCTCCGGTGCAGAAATTGGTGGCGCCTTCGGCGGAGAAAAAGAAACCGGTGGCGGAAGAGAAAGCGGCAGCGATGCATGGAAAGCCTATATGCGCCGGCAAACTAATACCATTAATTATACAGATAAGCTTCCGCTGGCGCAGGGGATAAAGTTTACGGTGTGAGAATAATTCCTGAAATAAAAAAGCTTAAGCATGACCGTTATAATAGATGAGTGCTTAAATGCTTATAATTTTCAATTTTTAGTTTCTAAATCCAAAGATTCTAAAAAAGATAAATTACTACTTATTGTGAAAAGAGAAGCGCCGTTATTTATTTCATCCTTAAAATTGTAACTAAAATGTCCGAAAAATTCAAATGAGTTCCCAACCCGAAATAATGGTGAAGCACGAACATCCGTCATAATCCAGCAATTCTTTCCGTCACAATATCCAAAGTAATGCACCATCGGTAATATATTTCCCGCCTCGTCCTGCAGTATATTTACTCCGGTATTTTTTTCTTTTATAGTAAAGTCTCTTATTGAGGGTTTGTTCAGTAAAAATTCATTATAAGTTTTATAAACTCCTTTGTTATATTGCTCGTTTAATATAGGCAAGTTGAACCTGTCCTGGCAATAATGCTTAAGCACAAATTCCGGCTCAAATGCTTTTCGGTTTAAAACAGTTGACCAGTCAGTATTATCAATTGTTCTTTCCAACGCAGCAATTGCAGGCATTATGAGCGAATCCTCAATATGCTGCGAATATTTTTTGACTGTTGTCCCGTAAATTTCTGTTTGAATCACCGTATCAACCTTACATGCAGCATAATCATTACCTCCTTTATTCAAAAAAATTTCAGCAACAAAATTTATTTTTTTATAGTTGTGTAACTTTAATTGATAAGTACTATCAGCTTTTGATACAGATAATTTTTTTAAAAAGACTATTAACACTCCATCTTCCGTATCATGTAAATTATTTTTATAAAAATGATTTAAAACCTGTGTAAGTGAACTGGCAAGTGAGCCTTGCAAGGTCACTTTATAATTTTCTGCATTTACAGTAAATCCATTATGTATGGAAGAAAAATAATCTACCATTGTAGTATCAAAACGGACATCAACCACACGAATATGCCCGAATTGAACATGAGCAGCGGATGAAGACATTTGTATCGTATCTAATTTGATAGCTATTTTTTTTACTGCACAAAGGTTCAAACTATCTTTTGTGTAAATATTATGTTTTTGGGCATGAGCATTAAAAATGAAAAACATTGTCAGCATCATTACATGAGAGCAACAAATTACATTTTGCTTTTTAAAAAATCTCACCTTACCTATTTTCATTCTTAAATTTTAAAAATAATCTTTGCATTTGAACTTAAACGTTGAAAATAAAACAATTTTGTTCTTAAAGCAATTGTACTATCATTTAACTTCTTCCTAAGTTTTCGACTGAACTGCACAATATATCATTTACCTTCAACAAGCAACTTAATTTATAAACTCACTGCCTTCCCTTCCTTTAGAATTTAAGCTGATGCTTCTACTATCTCTTAAATAAATATCAATTCTTTAGTTTGGATTATATATAGGACTAACCAGTCTTACGGGTTTAATAATAAGAGGATGAATATATCTTTTGTTCTGCGTGGGATGGCGCAGGGGATAAAGTTTATTGGCCCACACCACCTTGTTTCTGATAAAGTTTCGTTAACACGCCACACATTATCATCTTCGGCAAAAGTATTTAGTAGATTTATTAACTAAAACTAATTTGCTTAAACCAAAACATACTCACCCATGAAACATCAGCCTGTACTTTTTATAGCTCTGTTGCTTGTTGCGTTAACAACTGTTTTTACCCAATGCCCAAAAAACG
This sequence comes from uncultured Chitinophagaceae bacterium, assembly GCA_963756945.1. GTDB lineage: Bacteria > Bacteroidota > Bacteroidia > Chitinophagales > Chitinophagaceae > Ginsengibacter. Next base: position 147,911 of record CAVWQJ010000033.1, read on the forward strand.
ATTATTATCCTTCCAAGCCTCAACACGCTTTTAAGCAATTAGTTGATATAAGGCCGTATAACCTTAATTATTCTGTGGGTGACACCCTTTGGGTACATGTTGCCGTGCCGGGAAAATTATTATTCGATACATTAATTAACAGGCCTGTCTTTTATGATTCCGCAAGCTTTTCAACAGACGTTCGTGTTCAGTTATTGTTTAACGATCCCTTCATCGCCAACAACTCAAGACTTGTTTCTTTTGTCTATACGCAGGGAGTGTCTTCCTACGAAAGTGTGAATCAAAGTGTAACCGATGCACAAATTAGTTTTGGCTGCAACCAGTCCACCAATTACGATTTGCTTGTTGGTATTGTATTTCAGCAGACAGGAGTGTTTGGTATTTCCCTGAATGGTTCTGTGCAGAAATGTTTTATAAACGATTACTCCACTTATAATACTATGAGCTTTTATTTTAACGTTGCCGATACCCACTTTGATTATTACAGCCAGCTACCTTTTGCTGATATTAATCAGCAAGCAGATATTAATATGCTAACTGCCCTCAGAATTAAATCATTGGTATGTGTAAATGTGCAATAAAAAACCGTACAATGTTATAAAACCTATATCCGCAATTTTTAAGATGCCAGTAAAAAAAGTTTTTTAGCTATCGTAAATTTTGAAGATATAGGTTTAGAAAGTTTTTTCCCTATTGTAGATTTTGAAGATATGGGTTTAAAAAAGTTTTTGCCCTATTGCAGATTTTGAGGATATAGGTTTAAAAAGTTTTTGCTTTATGGTAAGTTTTGAGGATATAGGAAAAAAAAGTTTTTGCGGTATCCTTAAATTTTAATATAGCTATCTTAATTTTTTTAGATTATCTGTAGTTTTTAGAATTATACCTCACGTTTGTTGGTCTTGTGATCAAGAAAAATTATTCATTAGCAAACTTTTGTTGTGGAAAACATCTGCAAGAGCGAAGATAAATGACATGGTCAAATCCTACATCCCTGAAAATTGGTAAAAAAAGGTGGTTTGTTTTATCATGCTGCCTCTTTCTTCCCAATGAGCAAGCTTTTATTTGCGTCGGGTTAAAACCCGACGTTACTATATAGAACCGTGCCTGCGGCACTTCCCTAATTTTTATGCGGTTAAAATGTAGGTGCAGAAGCGTAGCTTCGGTATATAATCGTAACAATGGATTTTAATCCATTGCTACAACTTACAAAGATTTGAAATGAAAACTTTTGCCACAACTGCCACTAATAAGTTTGATTCATCGTCGTGCCTCCTCCTCGCCAAGCCGCGAAACCCCCTAATCGGGGTAAAAATTAGTTAAGTTTATAAATTATAAGTTAAGTATTTGATTATCTTCTTACCATTTCCCTTAAAAATTCCATAATAATACATAAACGGTCTTTCTAATCGAACTATTTTACAAATATTTGCGTTTCTAAAAGTTAAACACTCAATATGAAATCAGGAATTAGACAATTCTTCTTCGGTATAATTTGCCTCGCTGCGCTGCCTCTTGTTGGCCTTGCGCAGGGAACCTCGGAAAAAACTAAAATAGTTGCACCCCACAACTGGCACGAACTGGATAGAAGCGAAACCGGTTTCTACGGTATCAGCCTCGATAAAGCATATAAATTTTTAGAAAACAAAAAACCTAAAACAGTAGTTGTTGCTGTAATTGACAGTGGTGTTGATACAACGCAGGAAGACCTAAAAGCGGTACTATGGCATAATCCCGGCGAAATACCCGGCAATGGTATTGATGATGACCATAACGGTTATGTTGACGATGTATATGGCTGGAATTTTATCGGCGGCAAAGATGGAACGCCCAGTGCACAAGGATTCTTATGAGGCTGCACGGGTATATTGGAAGCTGCATGATAAATATGGCGATAGTATTCCGGATACCGCCAGCCTGATGCCCGGACCAAAGAAAAGAAGTGGAAGAATACCTTCGGGCAAAGGAAAAAGTTACCGGCGGCGTTGATCCCCGGGAATTATTATTTATGAAGAGAATACTTCCCCCGCTGCAAAGAGGCGATTCAATTATTGCAAAAGATTTGGGCAAAGCCGAATTTACCGGTAATGATTTAAAGTCTGTATACGCCAACTGACACAGATGCAAAACCGCAACAAGTATTTACCTGAATATTTGTAAACTGAACAATGATTATGATATTTCTAATACGGATATACTTAATGACTTAAAAGGACAAATTCGCAAAGGTGAAGAGGCCGAAACGCCACCGGAAGACTATCGTGGAGAAATTGTTAAGGATAATGAGAATCGGATATCAACGACCGTTATTATGGAAATAATGATGTAATGTCCGGAACTCCATCGCATGGTACGCATTGCTCAGGAATAATTGCGGCCGCAAGGGATAATGGCATTGGTATGGACGGCATTGCAAATGATGTAAAGATAATGATGGTGCGTGCCGTTCCTGATGGCGATGAACATGATAAAGATATTGCCAATGCTATTCGTTATGCTGTTGACAATGGCGCACAGGTTATCAGCATGAGTTTTGGTAAACCTTTTTCTCCTGAAAAAACCTGGGTAGATGATGCCGTAAAATATGCGCAAAGCAAAGACGTACTTTTAGTACATGCTGCGGGAAATGATCATGAGGATATTGATACCGCTGCCGATTACCCCAGCCCTGTTTTTGCAGATGGTTCAGGAAGGGCAAAGAATTTTATTACAGTAGGCGCCAGCGGCGATTCTACTAACGGTGGCTTTACGGCAAGCTTTAGTAATTATGGAAAAAATGAAGTAGATGTTTTTGCTCCCGGCGTTAATATTTATTCTACTTTACCGGGAGGAAATAAATATGGCAATTATTCCGGCACCAGTATGGCATGCCCCGTGGTTGCGGGTGTTGCCGCAGTTAATACGTGAATATTTTCCTGATCTTACCGCTGAACAGGTAAAATATGTAATCGATAAATCCGCAACGCCTGTCACAGAAAAAGTTATTTTACCAGGCACACAAAAAACACCTGGCGATGACGAGGAGCCTACGATGGTAAATCTCTCAGATATTTCTATAACCGGGGGCGAAGTAAATGCCTACGAAGCGGTGAAACTGGCAGCTACTATTAAAGGAGAGAAAGACAAAGAAATGAAGCTTCCAAAATCAAAAGTAAGAAGAGAAAGAAACGATTAAAGATGTTTTAAAATAATCTGAAACCTAACACGCAAATAAAATGCTGTTAGGTTTTTTTATTTTTTAAATTTAATTTGTACATCAATTCAATTATTATGAACCGTCCTTCTCCAACAACTTATCCTGAATATTTTCAGCGATATATTAACCAGGTAAAAGAAGATGACTTAAAACTGGCTTTCAAAAATCAAATGCCTGCCGCCGAAATTTTCTTTCAATCGATTAGTGAAGAATTCTCGAAGAGAAAATATGCGGAAGGTAAATGGACCATTAAAGAAGTGCTGCAGCATCTGATAGACGCAGAAAGAGTTTTTTCATACAGGGCTATGTGCTTTGCGAGAAAAGAGCAACACATTCTCCCCTCTTTTGATGAAAATGGTTACGCGGTAAACTCAAATGCAAACAATCGTGATTGGAATGAATTGATAAAAGAATTTTCAGCAACCCGCAAGTCAACAGAATATCTTTTTAATAGTTTTACTGATGAAGCATTAAACACGGTTGGCAAAGCCAGCGATTATACTATAACGGTAGCGGCTGTTGGATTTGTAACGGTCGGGCATGTAAATCATCATATAAGAATTATACAGGAAAGATATATTGGCGTGTAGCGTTAGTATCTTCAATTAAATATGAGTGTGAAACTTTTTACTGCCGAACAAATTAAAAACTGGGATGTGTTTACTATTAACAACGAACCCATACTGTCGATCAATTTGATGGAGCGTGCGGCGAACGCCTGCGCCAACTGGATCTTACAAAATTTTAATGATACATCTGCTTTCAAAATTTTTTGCGGCAAGGGTAATAATGGTGGTGACGGACTGGCCATAGCAAGGCTCTCTGATTGAGCATAATTTTCCCGTTTCAGTTTACATAGTTGAAAGCAGTTCGGCAGGCTCAGGCGATTTTAATATTAACCTGCAGCGGCTAAAAGAAAAATCTTCGGCAATTTATTTCATGGAATCAGCCGAAGTGCTTCCGGAAATTAAAAAAGATGACATCATTATAGATGCTTTATTTGGAACCGGACTTAATAAAAAACCTTCCGGCATTTTTAAAAAACTTATTCTCTATTTAAATAATTCCGGTGCCCAAATAATTTCCATAGACGTGCCAAGTGGATTATATACTGATGCATCATCAAATGGAAATGCGATTATCCGTTCACGTTATACGCTTTCATTTCAACAAAAGAAGTTCGCTTTTTTATTGCCTGAAAATGAATCTTTTTGTGGTGAAGTGGTTATCCTGGACATTGGACTTTCCACGCAATATTATGAAGATGAAAAAGCTGTCTATGAATTAATTGATAAAAATGAGATTGAAAAAATTTATGTTCCAAGGAAGCCTTTCGCGAACAAAGGAAATTACGGCTATGCGTGCCTGGTAGTTGGCAGTTATGGAATGATGGGCGCCGCTGTGTTAAGTGCCAAAGCTTGCCTCAGAAGCGGAGTTGGAAAACTTACCTGCTATGTTTGTAAAGAAGGATATACAATAATGCAAACCGCCGTGTCCTGAAGCGATGTGTGCCATGTTTGGCAATACATTTATTAAAGACATTGAAAATTTAAAAAATTTTGATGTAATAGGTATTGGCCCGGGAATTGGAAAACATCTTTCGCATAAAGAGTTATTGCAGAAAGTATTTAAAAATTCAAAAGGTCCGATAGTAATAGATGCAGATGCTTTAAATGTTTTAAGTAACTATTCGTCACTATATAAATCAATTCCTGAACATAGCATCATAACACCTCATCCCAAAGAATTTGAAAGATTATTCGGAAAGTCTGAAAATGATTTTGAACGAATAGAAGTTGCTTTGAAGAAGGCAAAAGATTTTAATATTTATATCGTTTTAAAAGGCCATCATACATTTATTGCCACACCCGAAGGAAAAGGATATTTTAATTCAACAGGTAATGCAGGAATGGCTACGGCGGGTGCCGGTGACGTACTTACGGGAATAATAACCGGTTTACTGGCGCAAAAATATTCTTCTCTTGATGCCTGCTTACTGGGCGTTTATCTTCATGGGCTTGCGGGCGACATTGCCGCTCAAAAACTTTCAAAGGAAGCCATGATTGCAAGTGACATCATTGATCATTTGGGAGATGCGTTTATCCAAATAGGTCAATAGTCATTTAGTCATTTCTAAAAAGTTAGCTATCAGCAATAAGCAAATTAGAATTAACGTTTCACTTATTCATAACCAGCGTTTTTAATTTATACGTATAAAATATTTTTTCTTGTAGTATAAAAATATTATTTTTGTTTTTTAAAAGATGGTTATGGATAACAAGATTACTTTAAGTTTTGATGAATCGGTAATTAATAAAGCAAAAAAATATGCTGAAAAAAATAACATCAGTCTTTCACGCCTGATAGAATTTCTATTGAAAAAAGTTACTTCCAATAATTATAATTCATTAGAAGATTTTCCAATTTCAGATTGGGTGCAGCAGGTTGCTGAAGGCGGCAGCCATTTATCAAACAAAAGCAAGAAGAACAAGAAAAGCTGCTAAAGAAGAATACTTCAAATCAAGAAAATGAAAATATTTCTTGATGCTAATATTTTAGTTTCTGTTTTAAATAAAGAATATCCGCTTTTTACTTATACTTCCCGCATAGTAAGCCTTGCCGATAACAAAAAGTTCACTTTATTTACATCTCCTGTTTGCCTTGCTATTGCTTTTTATTTTGCTGAAAAAAAATATAAAAGTGTTTCGGCAAAACAGAGAATTCAAATTTTATGTGAACATATACACATTGCACCCGCTAAATAAAATTGCTGTACTGCAATCGTTGGAGAATCCCGCTATTAATGACTTTGAAGACGGGCTTGAATATTATGCCGCCGTTGAAAGTAAATGCGACTGCATTATTACAGAAGATATCGGGATTTTTATTTTTCTAAAATAGAAGTGTTGAGAAGTGAGGATTTCTTTCAAAAACACTTGTTTCCTAAATTAGCCAATCATGCTACCGGTTAATTAGCTTATTATTACATTTTACCCTATTTTTGCCACCCAAAAATTTAAGTAATAATTGATATGGAAAATTTGATTTACATAATTCCGGCGATGGGAATTGTTGGCTTGCTGTACACTTTCATAAAGTTTTCGTGGGTTGGTAAGCAGGATGCCGGTAATGAAAAAATGAAGGAAATCAGCAGCCATATTGCAGATGGCGCTATGGCGTTCCTTAAAGCTGAATATAAGATTCTAACTTATTTTGTAATTATTGCTGCATTGCTATTGGGCATTATGGGATTTAGCAGTGCAAATAGCAGTTGGAGTATTGCTCTTGCATTTATTATGTGGTGCCATACTAAGCGCCCTGGCCGGTTTTATAGGTATGAAGGTTGCTACAAAAGCAAATGTCCGTACAACACAGGCTGCCCGAACCAGTCTTGCAAAAGCACTTAAAGTTTCGTTTACCGGCGGAAGCGTTATGGGTCTTGGTGTTGCAGGCCTTGCGGTATTAGGATTAGGCGGATTGTTTATTATATTAAAAGCAATTTTTGCTCCCGGTGCAAGTGTTGATAGTCTCGAAATGGAAAAGACCATTGAAATTCTTACCGGCTTTAGTCTTGGTGCAGAAAGTATTGCTTTGTTTGCCCGTGTAGGCGGTGGTATTTATACAAAAGCTGCAGACGTTGGCGCAGACCTTGTAGGAAAAGTGGAAGCTGGTATTCCCGAAGATGATCCGCGCAATCCGGCTACCATAGCGGATAATGTTGGTGATAATGTAGGTGATGTTGCAGGTATGGGTGCAGATCTTTTTGGGTCTTATGTTGCCACTGTTCTTGCCACAATGGTTTTGGGAAGAGAAACAAGTTCCGCAGATAGTTTTGGGGGAATGGCTCCTATTTTATTGCCAATGCTCATTGCTTCAATGGGTATTTTATTTTCTATTGTGGGAACATTCTTCGTAAAAATATCTGACAGTGCCGGACTAAATACATCAGTAGTTCAAAAAGCGCTAAACCTTGGTAACTGGGGTTCTATTGTTCTAAGTGCTATTGCTTCTTATTTTTTAGTGATGTGGCTGATGCCGGATAATGATATGGTTTTAAGAAATTATCATTTTACAAAATACGGTGTATATGGAGCCATCTTCGTGGGCCTTGTCGTGGGAACATTAATGAGTCTTATTACTGAATATTATACAGCTATAGGTAAACGGCCTGTTATGAGCATAGTACGACAATCGTCTACCGGCCATGCAACAAATATTATTGGCGGGCTTGCAGTAGGTATGGAAAGTACTTTACTTCCAATTTTAGTATTGGCTTCGGGAATTTATATGTCTTACTGGTGCGCAGGATTATATGGCGTTGCAATTGCAGCTGCAGGAATGATGTCAACAACAGCGATGCAATTAGCTATTGATGCATTCGGCCCAATTGCTGACAACGCCGGCGGTATTGCCGAAATGTGTGAGCTTCCAAAAGAAGTGAGAGAAAAAACGGATATACTTGATGCGGTTGGTAATACAACTGCTGCGACAGGAAAAGGCTTTGCAATTGCGTCGGCAGCTTTAACTGCGCTGGCTCTTTTTGCTGCGTTTGTCGGTATTGCAAAAATTGACGGTATCGATATTTATCGTGCGGATGTGTTGGCAGGTTTGTTTGTTGGCGCAATGATTCCTTTTATATTTTCATCGTTGGCAATTCGTGCAGTTGGCCAGGCAGCCATGGCGATGGTTGAAGAAGTCCGTCGCCAGTTCAGAACGATTCCTGGTATCATGGAAGGAACTGGAAAACCTGAGTATGAAAAATGTGTTGCCATTTCAACAGATGCTTCCATTAAGAAAATGATGTTGCCTGGTGCTATTGCATTGATATCTCCGCTTATTGTAGGATTTATTTTTGGGCCGCAGGTATTAGGTGGTTTTCTTGCAGGAGCAACCGTGAGCGGCGTATTAATGGGAATGTTTCAGAACAATGCAGGTGGTGCATGGGACAATGCCAAGAAATCATTTGAGAAAGGTGCCGTTATAAACAATGAAACTTATTACAAAGGTTCTGAACCGCACAAAGCTTCTGTAACAGGCGATACTGTTGGTGATCCGTTTAAAGATACTTCGGGCCCGAGCATGAATATTTTAATAAAGCTGATGAGTATTATTTCTTTGGTAATAGCCCCTACCCTTGCAAGAATACATCATGACAGCATTGAAAAAGACAGGCAGCTTAAGATGGAAAATCTTCGACTTATTAGAAGCAGAAAGAAAGCGGATTGAATTTAATGAAAAAACAAAATACGGTTGTTCTTTCAGGACTCATTTTATAACTGCTAATAAAGATAATCTTAGTAAAGAAATAATTTAGTTAGGCATTCGTTCTGTCCACCAAAAAATTTGATAACCAGGATTGATATGTTCCTGGTTTTTTATTGCAATAAAGTTTCTTACCTTATTTATACTGTTTACTTTTGTTATCTGCAAAAGAATATTTCAATTCAATTTATAAATAATGAAACACAACTATCATATATCCATAGACGAAGCCCATCAGCTTTTAACCAAAGACAACAACAAATTTGTTGAGGTAATGGAAGACGGCAAAATGATGGTGGAATATTATGCCCCGAAGATCACCGATGACCAACAGCCGCACAGCAAAAATGAATTGTACGTAATAGCTTCGGGCAATTCAGGTTTTTACAGGAATGGAGAAACGATAGATTGCAGCAAAGGCGACGTAATCTTTGTTCCGGCCCACATGGAACACAGGTTCGTTAATTTCTCTGATGATTTTGCAACCTGGGTTATTTTCTATGGAGATGAAATCTATTGATCATTCTATTTCGAAATCAATAAGCTTGATCAATTAATATTTTCATCAACTCGACTACTCCTTCCGTAGCAGATTTTTCAATTACATGGAAATTATGATGAGGCGGTATGTACGGCGGATTCGTATCAATAATATATTTTGGAACATCCCCGGGTAAAAAATCAATTAAGCCAGCAGCCGGATATACTTGCAACGAAGTACCAGCTAAAACAAAAATATCAGCATCAGTCATCGTAATGGCTGCCTTTTCGATCATCGGCACTTGTTCATTAAACCATACAACATGCGGCCGGAACTGCGTTCCATCGGGTGCCATATCGCCCAAATTAATATCACTCCTTATTTCATAAAATGTATTGATGTCTCTTTCACCACGCATCTTAAAAATCTCGCCATGCAAATGCAACACTTTTTTTGAACCTGCACGTTCATGTAAGTCATCAATATTTTGAGTAATAACGGTCACGTTAAAATGTTGTTGTAAATCGGCAATTCCTTTGTGAGCAGCATTGGGCAAAGCTGCCGCTACTTCTCTCCTGCGCATGTTATAAAAATCAAGAACCAAATGCGGGTTCTTTTTATAACCCTCAGGTGTAGCAACTTCATAAACATTATATCCCATCCAAAGTCCGTCACTATCGCGGAAAGTTTTTAAACCGCTTTCTGCACTAATGCCGGCGCCGGTAAGAACAACAAGATTTTTCATCAAACAAAATTACTGTTTCTGTTTCGCCGCAATTGTTCTTACTGCATGTTTTTTATAGATGATCCAAACGACGAAAGCAAGTAACCATAGAGGCCATATAGAAATAAAGCCAATTATAATTTCGGCAATAAATTGAAAGCCATTTTTAAAAGCCATAATGGTTCGTGTTGAAAATCCGGGAGAATCGTCGGGTGGATTGTAACCCGCAATGGGTTGATAAAAAGTTAAGTTGATTGTTGAGTAAGCAGATTGATGCGACAAGTAATTTATTCTGCCTGATGCGGATTCCATTTCTTCCTGGATATTATTTATTTCTCCCTGAACTTTTAAAACATCTTCCATATTTTTTGCCTGCTTTAAAAACTCGAGATATTTTAAACGCATTTGTTCTTTCGCCTGCAATCTCGATTTGGTGTCTACTACCTCAGCCGTTACATCTTCAGATGTAATTTTCTTTTCAATTATTTTATCCGAATCCGATGGAAGCGCATTCAACAAGTCTTCAAATTGTTCAACAGGAACTTTTATTGAAATTGTCGTTTCCTTTTTTTCATTTGATTCGCTTTGATCTTCGCTTGCAATGTAGGCTCCGTAGTGCTTTGAAAGACTATGAACATTAATACTGTATAGCTTGAAGTCTCTTACCTCCAGTTTTAAATCTGCAGTTTTAATAATTTTTTTATCCCAATCAGGATTTTGTCCGGGCAATGTTCCCTGTAAAATATTGTCGTTAGATATTGTTGAAGTATCACTATTTTTTTCCGTTAGTGCAAGATCTTTTGCATTTGATGGTGGGGCTTGTGCCAGTGAGATATCCTTGTCAGCAGAAATATCTTCCGATTTATATTTTGAAATTCCACCACAGGAAAAAAGTAATGTGCTGATGAGCACAAGGGAAATAATTTTCTTCATATCAATAAGTTTTTAAAGTAAGATTACTTATTGATACAAATTGCATAAAATTTGTAACCTATATGTTTTGTTAAAGCAGCGTTTTATTTTTCACCTGCCAATTCCATAATTATTTTCCACTCTTTTTCTGTAACAGGTTGTACTGATAATCTTCCTAAGCGAACAAGTGCCATATCCTGCAAACGCTTATCATTCTTTACGGTCTCAAGAGTAACAGGTTTTTTTAATTTTTTAAATGGTTTTAAGTCAACAGCAACCCATTCGTCTTTTGTTGTTGGATCCTGGTAAGCTTCTTTATCAACTTTTGCAATGGCGACAATTTCCATTCCCTCATTACTATGATAGTATAAAACTTCATCGCCTTTTTTCATCGCACGCAAATGGATTCTTGCTGCATAATTTCTTACACCATCCCAGGTTGTTTTTTTGTCTTTTACTAATTGCTCCCAGCTATAAACGGAAGGTTCTGATTTTACAAGCCAGTAATTCATAAAAATGTGTTTTAATATTTTAAGAAAGATAAAGATTATTAGAAAATATCCTCAAATAAATTCTGATACATTAATTATCATGGACGTACCAGCATATAAAATTTTTCTTGAAATTAAAACCGCCGTGAAAGCTTTCTCGTAATTCTATTGTATAAAAATTTACATGTTCTGTTTAGTAATCTTCCTAAAAGTTTAATTCACCGAACTGATTTATTAATCTAAAAACCATTAAAAAAATGAAACGTAAAAAAATTATTTTCGCCGCGATTGCTGCATTGGCGCTGGTAACAGGTGGTATTATATATGCCGCCGACCACATCGATGCTCCCTCCGTAACCAATCAAACCACAGACATTACAGATTTGTATGCATTCCAGGGTGCCAATACAAACGATATTGTTCTTGTGGCTAATACACAAGGCCTGTTAACACCTGCTACTACGGGAGCCGCAAAGTTTGATGAGAACACACTCATTCAATTTAGTATTGACAACAACAACGATAACATTGAAGACCTTGTTGTTCAATGTAAGTATGATGCTGCTTCAAATACAATGAAAGTGTATGGTCCCATTAAACCTTCTGCAACAGGCGCCATGAGTAAGTTAGAAGGAAACGCAACTGCTTCTGTTGGCGTTACGCCATATGGAGCGTCAACTCCGATAGTTGCTACCAAGGGAGGCATTTCGGTTTTTGCCGGACCAAGAGATGATCCTTTCTTTTTTGACCTCGACCAGTATCATGCAATTTTAGCCGGAACAGCCACCAGTTTTAATAACCCGGGTAAAGATGCTTTTGCCGGAACTAACGTAATGAGTGTAGTTGTAGAAGTTCCAAAATCAATGCTGGGTGGATCAGGAAAAATAAATGTTTGGTTAACCACAAGAAAAAAAGTATAGGCCATTTAAATACACTTATCAATTACCAATAAAAAATTATTAAAGATGAAAACAACAATAAAATTATTAGCGCTTCTTATTTCGGGAAGCATGATTTTTACAGCGTGCAAAGATAAAAATCCCGGCGGCGGCAATACTGCTGTTTACTACCAACAGGCTGACCAAATGGGAAGACCTGCGGTAAATACTGTATTCAACGCTACTGCAGATAAAGATGCATTTAATACCACCGTGCCTTCAGCAATGGGAACGATTTACCAACCTAAATTCATGACTACTTTAATGGCTCTAAATCCAGCTTATACCATGAATGCCCTGGGTCTCGATGCACCAACATTTACGGGCTTGCTCGCGACTGATGTATTAAATGTTTCGACAACAGGTAAAACAACATTTTTTGACGGCACAAATGTCTTAACCGGTCGTGCATTAGATGATGACGTAATTGACACAGAATTACTGTTGATTTTTGGCGGTACCAAGGGAACAGATAACCCAGGTTTAACGAGCGATCATGTAAATGCAAATGATGTAGCATTTTCAACTACTTTTCCTTATTTAGCACAACCTCATTAATAAAGATGCTGATTGAAATTTTAGCCGGGAATTTATTTCCGGCTTTTTTATTTTTGGCAACTATTTAATTTAAGATTCTAAATTTAAAACTGTGCTTTAACCAAATCCGTATGTGTTAATGGAATGAGTTTAACTTTGTAACGTCAAAGAAAGCAAAAAACTCATTTAAAAAAAATGAGAGCAGCAATTGCATATTACATGATGATACTTTACTGCACAGTAATGTTCAAGCCGTTGATACCAATTGTAAAAGATAAAATTGCCCACACTTTTGCCGAAGCGATTCATATTGCAACAGTACATGCTGTTTACGGAACCAATCATCTGCAAAAGGAAGTTGATCAAACCAGTTCTGATTCAGCAAATGGTAAACACCAAAGCAGTAATACTGAAGACCAGGTCCAGGTGCATGTTTCAGCCAATGAATGCAAAATTGATCTTAAGAATGTAATAACCTTTCAAAATTATTTTCGCCAAAATCACCCGGGAATCTTGACCGGCTTTATTTCAAAACACTCCCCTCCTCCAAAATTTAGCTAATCAAATATTAAAGGTTTGCGAACGACAACAGCTGAAAATAACTCATGCAGCGCATAGCTGTTATTGACATCGTGTTTAGCAAATTTATTTTTTCAGTTAAACTTTGTCCATGAATAAAATTTCATTTTTTATAATTATCCTGTTGTTTTCATTGACCGTCCAATCACAAGTGACCATCAATGGAAATATCATCGATGATAAAACAAAACTTCCGGTGGAAGGAGCAACCATTACGCTGGAACCGTCAAACATGTTTACGATAACCAACGCTAATGGCAGGTTTTATTTCAAAGGGAAATATGATACGACCACTTTTATATTGGTTAATGATATTGGTTATGCTCCACAAAAGTTTACTGTTTCTGAACTATTAAAAAGCAGAACGCTTACTATTTCACAGCGCCAAATTGAATTGCAAAATATTATTATTACCGCCAACGCAAGCGACGTTTATAAACCTATAAGCAGAACCGATATTGAAATGCGTGGCGTAAACAATTCCCAGGAAGTGTTGCGTATTATTCCCGGAATTGTAATTGGCCAACACCAGGGCGGAGGTAAAGCTGAACAAATTTTTCTGCGTGGCTTTGATGCAGACCATGGAACCGATTTTAGGGAAGACGTGGATGGACTGCCAATCAATATGGTTTCTCACGCACACGGGCAGGGATTTGCAGATAGCCATTTTATTATTCCCGAAACAATAGAAAGTGTGGATTTTAAGAAAGGTTCTTATGCCGCGAATAAAGGAGATTTTGCAACAACGGGCTTTGTTGATTTTAATCTAAAAAAGACGCTCGATAAAAATGTTATTAAATTAGAAGGAGGAATGTTCAATACATTTCGTGGCCTTGGAATGTTTAATCTCTTGCCGGCAAAAGCACGAGAAAAACAACAATCATGGTATGTTGCGTCAGAATACAGATATGCTGATGCTTATTTTGATAACCCACAACATTTTAATCGTTTTAATCTCTTTACAAAATATGTTGGAAGAATATCAGAAAAAAGTACGCTTACGCTTTCTGCAACAACCTTCTGGAGCAAGTGGGATGCTTCAGGACAAATACCCGAACGTGCCGTAAAGGAAGGCCTGGTAAGCTTTTACGGAGCACTCGATCCGCATGAAGGTGGAGTAACTTACAGAACAAATGTAAATGCTAAGTTGGTTACATCGTTGAACAACGGAGATGTTATCCAAAACCAATTGTATTATTCCAACTACCATTTCGATCTTCATACCAATTTTACTTTTTATTTGGTCGATACAGTAAATGGCGATGAAATAAGGCAGCGGGAAGGAAGAAACTTGTTGGGCTACAACGGAAGTTATCACCATGCAGGATATTTAGGTAATACGAGTTTTAATACTGATGTCGGGATAAATGTTCGTGCCGACCTCACGCATAACTCCGAACTTTCGCATACAGTAGACCGTTATACACTTCTTAACCGCATCAAACTTGGCGGCGTCTCAGAACTAAGCATCTCGCCTTATGTAAGCGAAACGTTTACGTTTAACCGTTATTTTAGTATGAACGCCGGTCTTCGTTTTGACCAGTTTTACCATAAATACAATAATAAACTGGCAAGCGACAGTACATTGCCGGGGATCGGAATTTATAAGGCGAATGCAAATACTTTAAGCCCTAAACTAAATTTCTATTATCGGGTAAATGACAAAGCGCAATTCTATCTTACTACCGGTAAAGGTTTTCACTCAAATGATACAAGAGCAGTGGTTGTGGAAAATGGGTATGATGTATTACCATCGTCGTATGAAGCTGATCTGGGAACTATATTTAAACCCGTTAATAAATTGTTGATCAATGCTGCTGTTTGGTATATCTATCTTCAACAGGAATTCGTTTATGGCGGCGATGGCGGTGATGTTGCATTCAGCGGAAAAACAAAACGCATTGGTTTCGATTTTTCAGGACGCTATCAACCAACAAAATTTTTATATCTCGATGTTGATGTAAACTACGCACATGGACGTTCGATTGATAATCCCAAAGGACAAAATTATATTCCGTTGGCGCCAATATGGACATGCACGGGAGGCATTACCTACATAAATAAATATGGATTGAACGGAAGTCTGCGCTATCGTTATATTGGAGACAGGCCAGCCAATGAGGACTACAGTTTAGTCGCAACGGGATATTTTATAACTGATGCTGTCATTAACTATACGCAACCGAAATACGAAATCGGGCTGGTAATAAATAATATTTTAAACACCAGGTGGAAAGAAACGCAGTTTGATACAATAACGCGTTTAAAAGGAGAAGCTGCTCCTGTTGATGAAATATGTTTTACGCCCGGAACTAAGTTTTCAGCAAAGCTAAGTTTGTCCATTTTTTTCTAACAAATAAAACATAATGAAAGAAAGTAATTCAAATAATAAAACATACTATTCAAAAATTATCGGCATCATCATTTTAAGTTTAGTGATGAGCAATACCTTATTTGCGCATACGGTTGTGGGTGAGTTAGAAAAAATGTCTGGCAAAGATGCTGCACTCTTATATCTCGAGCTAGGTTACACGCATATACTTCCATTGGGCCTCGATCACATTTTATTTGTGGTAAGTCTCTATTTATTAAGCCCCAAATTAAAACCTGTATTATACCAGGCAACTGCGTTTACGGTAGCGCATTCAGTCACGTTAGGTCTATCCATGTATCATGTAATAAAACCACCTGCAAATATTGTGGAGCCTGTAATTGCACTTTCAATTATGTATGTTGCGCTTGAAAATATTTTTTCGCCTAAGCTAAAAAAATCAAGAATCGGTGTTGTGTTTTTATTCGGCCTCGTACATGGAATGGGCTTTGCCAGTGCATTAGGTCAGCTTGGGCTTCCGGAGAAATCATATCTTACTTCGATATTGATGTTTAATCTTGGAGTAGAACTTGGGCAAATAACAGTTATTGTTTCGGCGTATTTATTATTCGGAAAATGGTTTGGCAATAAGTCGTGGTATAGAAAAGGCATTGTAATTCCTTTATCAATAATCATAGCATCAATCGCATGTTTCTGGACAATACAAAGGTTATTCTTTTAAATTCCCTTTAAGATCTCTCATCATTGACGGGCTTAAGTCGTATTTGTTTTTATTGGCGGCTTTAAAAAATTCATGGGCGTTATACCCTTTACCATGGCCCTTCATAAATTTACCCATCCAATATAATTCAATTCCTTCCAGCGGTTTGCCCGATACATGCTCTTCATAAACTTTGTAGGCCTTATCTTTTTTATTATTGAAATAAAGACACCAAACATACCACGCATAAGTTTGCGGAGTTTGCCTGTTGGCTATTTCATTTTCTGCCACAGCCTCTGCTTTTTCAGGATTGTTTAATGTACCTGTATATAATTCTACCAAATATTTATTATACATAGTTCCATAAAGCGGATTGCTTGTCATGTCAACAAATTGTTGCGCATATTTTTTCATAGATGCAGAATCATTATTTAATTCAGCGGTTTGTGAAAGTTTTAAAATAGGATCGGGCGCTTGCGTTTTACCGGCTACAAAATGAAATATTTTGTTTGCCAGTGAATCATTTTTATCATGCACCAATGCAATCCAGCCAATACCCATGATACTGTGTAAATCGCTTGAATAGGCTGCAATCGATTTTTTATAAAGGTTATAAGCTTCTTCAATTTGTCCGTCATGTATGTATAAATCAGCGGCGTTAGATAAAGCTGCCGCAATTAGCGTTGGATTTTTTCCTGCAAGAGATGCTGCGCTCAGCATTGCGTTTATGGCCGAATCAAGATTGCCTTTATAATGCTCAAGTTTAGATGTTCTGAATTGGTAACCATAATCTTTCGGATCGTGAATACGGTTTAAATTTTCTATTGCCAGAGGGTACCTCCCCAACTCAAAATTCACATCGAAAGAATAAGCGCCATTGTCGTATTTTTTTATTCCAAGTTCTTTTGCTATACTTAAAAAAGTGTCTGCTTCATTAAACTTGTGTTGCGAAATAGAACGCGGTATTAAAGAAGTATAGGGAGCCGCTTCTTTATAATTATAGGTTTTAGCAATAACTTTTAAAATACTGTCGGATGCTTTTAAATCCTGGATATTTCCCTTCAAGCCAAACCTTGCAGCAAGTACTGATGAATATTTCAATTCGTTGCTGTACCCTGGATGTGCCGTGTCAAGCCTGTTGCCCCAGAATTTAATATCTGCTGCGTTTGTGCTCACTGCCGGTTCTGTATAATTATTAATCAGGCTATCGATATAAGCAGATTCAACAATAATCTTTTTGTCATGATTACATGAAGAAAGAATTGTAAAAATTGCGAGTAGCGAAAAGAGATTTTTCAAAATTAAAGTTTTATTTACTTACGAATTTTACGGCTTCGTAGTTCATAAATAAAAAAACTTTATAAATAGGAGCGATCAGATCATTTTTATTGTCGGCATAACTATTCCCACCCACTCGCTAACACATCAGCTATATGCATCGTCTTTAACGGCAATTCTTTTTTAGTGATGTACCCATCGAGATGCATAAGACAACTAAGATCTGTTGAGATAATACATTCTGCGCCGGAAGCTAATGCATGATTTATTTTTTGGTCGGCCATGGCAATTGATATTGATTCAAACTTAACAGCAAATGAACCACCAAAACCACAGCAGGTTTCATTATCGGCCATTTCAATTAATTCCAGCCCTTTTACTTTACCAAGTAGTTTTCGTGGTCCTTCCTTTATTTTACATTCACGTAACGCCGCACAACTGTCGTGGTATGTTGCTTTCATATCTAATACGGCACCGTAATTGTCAATTCTCAAAACATCAGTAAGGAATTCAGTAAACTCATATATCCTTTTTGAAAGATCTTTTACATTATTATGAAGCGAAGAATTTTCAAAAAGTGTATTATAATAATTTCTTACAAAACCAACGCATGATGCGGAAGGCGCCACGATGTAATCGGTGCCTTCAAAATCTTTTATAAATTTAGCGGCAACCTGTTTGGCATCTTCCCAAAAACCTGCATTGAAGGCAGGTTGACCACAACAGGTTTGGTTGGTATTATATTCCACATCGCAACAGGCCTTCTCCAAAACTTTCACCATGTTGAAAGCAGTTTGAGGATATAATTGATCAACAAAACATGGTATAAATAATTGAACTTTCATTTAAAATAATTTCATGGCAGCTTTAAAAATAATGAAGTTGTTGTTGCAAATAGCTGATCAAGAGAAAATGATTTTACGAATATTTAAGCGCCATCATCTTCAAAGCAGAAATGGCGGCTTCTTCTCCTTTATGTCCGTGTGCTCCGCCCGTACGTTCGTCAGCTTGTTGTTGATTATCTACCGTTAGAACGCCAAAAATGGTAGGCACCGGCAAGATTAAATTAAGATGCACAACGCCATCTGTAACCGCTTTACATACATATTCGAAATGAGGTGTATCTCCACGCAGTACGCAACCTAACGCGATAAACGACTGCGGTTTTTCAAACTTATTCTGGTAGGTCTCCCAAAAATGTTTTACAGCAAACGTTATTTCAAATGCCCCGGGCACTGTAATGATTTTATAATTGTTCATGCCATATTGCTGAAGTATTTTAATACAACCTTCAAGCAACTTGTCTACTATTTCTGCATTCCATTCGGTATGTACAATAACAATACAGGCATTCTTTGAAAGAATGCCTGCGTTGAAATTATATAAATTTTCGTTTACGGATGCCATCAAATAATCAATAAAAAATTATTCTGAAAATTCGCCAAGCTTTGCTAAATACCTGTCAACTTCTGACGCCTTATCTGACAACGGATATTCTTGTTTTATCTTTTTGAACAACTCAATAGCGTCTTTTGTTTTACCAGTTGACTCTGCAAAAAGGGCTGCACGAAAAAGAAATTCCGAAGAAGTAAATTCATCCTTATCATCTACATTCGCCGCTTTTTTGTAATAGTCGAGTGCGTCATCATTTTTATTTAATTCAGCGCTTGCATCTCCTATCATTCCGTAAGCCCTGCTTTGTATTTGTGTGGCGCCATCAGCATCAAAGTCCTTAAGAAATTTTATTGACTTGGCGTATTGATGTAGATGGAGGTAACAAGCACCAGCATAATATTCGCAAAGATTAGCAGCAGCAGTGCCGGAATATTTATTGATAATTCTTAACGCTCCATCATTTCTTCCATCGCCATTAAGAACTTTGGCGGCCTGCAATGCCTTCGAGGAATCGGATCCCTGGGCATTGCTGAATTCTGAAAAATATTTTTGCGTAACGAAAACGGCGTCATTGGCTTTATCTTCTTTTGGCAGTTTAAACATGTATTTGTAAACGAGCCATCCGGCAAGTAAAACAATAACTGCAGTACCTATATAAGTTAAAGGCTTGTTGTAGTTTAACCAAAATCCTCTTGCTCTTTGTATTGGATCTATTTCTGTGTGTTGTGTTGCCTTAGCAGCCATCTTATCTTTTTTATTTTTCTTTACCTGTAATTAAAATCTTATCGATTCATTCCGCAATCCATTAATCCATTATGAATGGATAATCATCTTCGGCATAAATATCTTTGTACATTTCATCATCATCGGGAAAAGGACTTTCATCTGCAAACTTCACTGATTCTTCAACTTCCGCTTTTACTCTTTCATTAATTGCTTCAATATCTTCGTCGCTGATTCCAAAATCATTTTTTAGTTTCGCCAACGACGTTTCAATAGGATCCTGCAATTTATATTCTTCCATTTCTTCCTTAGTTCGATACTTAGCAGGATCACTCATGCTATGTCCTTTATAACGATAAGTTTTCACTTCCAATAAAGTAGGCCCACCATTATCTCTCGCTCTTTTAACCGCCCTTTCTACAGCTTCATGCACGGTTTCAGGGTTCATACCATCTACCCTGTCGCCTGGCATATCATAAGCATCAGCAAGTTTATAGATATCCAGCACATTTGAAGTGCGTGCTACCGAGGTTCCCATGGCGTAATTATTATTCTCGCAAATAAAAACCACGGGAAGCTTCCATAACATCGCCATATTAAATGTTTCGTGAAGGATCCCCTGTCTTGCAGCGCCATCTCCGAAGAAACATAAAACTGCGTTCTTAGTGCCTTTATATTTTTCTGCAAAAGCTAAGCCTGCGCCTGTTCCAATCTGTGCTCCCACAATGCCATGTCCACCAAAAAACCTTTCTTTAACGCCAAACATATGCATACTGCCTCCTTTGCCTTTGCTGCAGCCGGTAGCCTTTGCATATAACTCGGCCATGCAGGATTTTGCTGACACCCCCTTTGCGATTGCCAAAGCATGATCCCGGTATGCTGTAATAAAAATATCATCGGGTATAGTGGCGGTCATACAACCGGCAGCTATTGCTTCCTGGCCTATATATAAATGACAAAATCCGCGGATCTTTTGCATTCCATACATCTGACCTGCTTTTTCTTCAAACCTGCGCAGCAGAAGCATTAGTTCGTACCAATACAAATAAGTTTCTTTAGTAAACTTTGTAGCCAAGTTTATAATTTTTAGGCCGCAAAGATAGGGTAAAAAGAAAAATAATGGTTGATGAGTTTACATTAAAAAATCAGTTTACAAAAAATATAGAAATGTCCTCACCGGATGAAATTTAATTCGTAAAAAAACCGGCATCAGGGCCGGTTTTTTTGCAGATATTTTTTATAAGACTATTTTTTATTCACCTGTGCGAGTTGCTCTTCGCCAATCATTTTATCTACAACTTTTACCGTTTGACCGATATAGATATCATCGCTGATACGTTTTAAAAACTGTTTGTTCTTCGCAATCTTGTCAGAGTCATTGCCCAATGCCAATGAATCTGTAGCGATATTATAAACTGGTAAATCACTTTTGAGCTTAGTGAGGCCTTCCAGTTTTTTCGAGATGGCTTTAACCTGCTCTACCTGCGCACGGTACTGTTGAATATTAAGCGGGGTTTCTTTATCATTATACTTATCTAATAAATTCACATCTTCTCTTATTCCCGTGAATATTGGACTTTTACTGAGATCCGTATTGGCCTCGGCAACAATTGAATTGTAACTATATCCCGGATTCCAGGTAGTGTAATTTGCTTTTGGAATTTCATCCCAACTTAAAGCATCAGGATTATCTTTTTCACGGAATTTTACATTCTCCAACCTGTCAGGAATAACGATATCAGGTACTACGCCTCGTAGTTGAGTTGCTCCGCCATTAATTCGATAAAATTTTCTGAAAGTAAGTTTTATATCGCCAAGCCCTTCGGCAGGCTTACTGAAAAGCGGATTTTCTGATTGAGGGTCTAAAGATATACTGCGTTGAACAGTTCCTTTACCATAAGTGGAGGTGCTGCCGATGATAACACCGCGATGATAATCCTGTATAGCTGCTGCAAAAATTTCTGATGCGGAAGCGCTCATTTCATCTACCATTACTGCCAGCGGGCCAGTGTATAAAACATCCTTATCCCTGTCGCTGAGAATGCTGGCTTTTTCATCGCGGCCTTTTACCTGGCATATCGGGCCATCTTTAATAAATAATCCTGCCATATCTACCACATCATTAAGTGAGCCACCGCCATTGCCGCGAAGATCAATAACTATTCCGTCTACGTTGGCAGCTTTTAATTTTTCAACTTCCTTGGCAACATCAGTTGCAGACCTGCGGGCAGACGGATCATCAAAGTCAGCATAAAATTCTGGTAAATATATATAGCCTATTTTATTGGCGCCATCATTTACTATAGCACTTTTTGCAAAAGTGTCTTCCAAAGAAATTTTATCTCTTATGATGGGAACAACTTTAATGCTGCCATCAGCTTTTTTAAGTGTGAGCCTTACCTCAGAACCCTTCTGTTCACCTCTTATCAGTTTAACCGCGTCGGTAACTGAAAAACCTGTTACATCAACAGGTGTAGCGCTGCCCTGTGCAACTTTTATTATTTCATCTTCAGGCTGTATATCACCTGATTTCCAGGCCGGGCCACCGGTAATAAGACTTGAAATTTTTATTTTACCATCATCTTCTTTTAACTGTGCGCCTATGCCAAAGAATGTTCCGCTTAGCAATTCATCAAAACTTCTTTTATCAACAGGTTCAAAATAAGTAGTATGAGGATCCATGCTGCTTGTAATAGCATTTACAAAATCACTGAACATATCATCGGGAGTGTTGTGATTCTTTAAGGTTTGAAAATACCGGTCCATTTGACGGCTAACAACTTCCCTGGCTTCTCTTTCAAGAGTTGAATCTGGTTTCCAGGTTGAATCGGCTTTACCCTTTGGATATTTTGCTGCCTGCTTATCCCTTTCATCCTGCATATCAACAAAACGCCCAAGTACAAGGTATTTCAATCGTTTTCTTCCATAGTCAAATCTTTCAGCTTCAGTTTTTGGATAAGCTCTTTTATCACCGTCAAGTTGAAGAGATTCATCTTTCGAAAAATCAAATGGTTTGCTTAAAATTTCTTTATAATTTTTTGCAACTTCGTTTAACCGTGTGAGGTAGACTTTGCTGATTGCATAAAAAGATTCCAGCGGTTCTCCATGAATTTCATCATCTATCTTGTTGTCATATTTTTTAAAATCGTCAATGTCTTTCTGATAAAATATAAATTTATCGGGATCAAGGCCATCTTCATATTTATTCAATACTTCTTTTGAAAATGCATCATCAATTTTCTTAGGACTATAATGACCTTCTTCAAGAACAATTCCTACATTTTTCAGGATCTTTTCGTATTTCGTTTTAGGATTATCACTTAACCGGTCGGTCCTGCCCATTACACCGTAGGTCACAAATAAGCCGCCACAAATAAGTATCACAAGGACGGGTATAAATTTTTTACTCATAATAAAATTCATTAAAGGATTCATACGTAAAAATAGCAGAAAATAGATTCTGCAATTAAAATTAGTATGTTTTATTAACAAAGGTTTTGTATAATGTATGGACGGTTATTTTAATAAATTATTGCCTCAGTATAAAAGAAAGGAGGAACTACATAAAAAAATCCCGCCGGCGAGCGGGAAATTATTTGGGTGGATGATGGGGCTCGAACCCACGACCCTCAGAATCACAATCTGATGCTCTAACCAACTGAGCTACAACCACCGTTTATAAAGCGCCAAAATTAATTAAAAATTTAAACTAAATACAAATGCATTTTGCTAAGGTTCGCGTAATGGCTATTGTTTGTGAATGTTTGCCAAACGTTTATTCCAATGCAAAAGCTACAGTGAAATGAAGTCGAAATAAATAGAATAATACCCGAAGGAAATAATTATGAATTGGCGTCTAATCTTTACCGTTCATATATTATTAAAATTTTATCTTGATGGGTATCCTGAAATTTGCCCGATTTTCATAAAACTAATATTCTCCCCCAGTATTTAAATCAATACATAGAAAACTTTATGAAAAAAATTTACTTTATTCTGTTTACATTATTAATTACAGGTAACATTTTCGCCCAATATCCCGGTGGTGGCGCCCGTGGCGGACAAAGTATGAATCTTGGTCATTTTTATGGTAAGGTTGTTGACGATGTTACCGGAAAGCCAGTTGAAGCGGCTTCTATACAGCTTTCTCAAAATAAGATGGACACTGTCTTAAAAAAGAGAAGAGATTTTGTTGTAGCGGTTATGCTTACCGATAAAAAAGGAGATTTCAGCATTGATAAACTTCCGGTTCTTACTACTTATCAACTATTAATTACTGCTATTGGTTATAAAAGCTTCAATGAAAAGGTAGCCTTCAATCTTAAAATGAGCGGAGGCGATATGAGCCAGATGTTAAATGCGGTTGACAAAGATCTCGGCAATATTAAACTAGTACAAAATGCGGAGCAGTTAAAGGAAGTTGTGGTTACTGGGGAGAAAAGTATGGTGCAGATGAATATTGACCGAAAGGTTTTTAACGTGGATAAAAGTTTAACCAGCGTAGGTGGTACAGCGGTAGATGTATTAAAAAATGTGCCATCTGTAAATGTAGATATCGATGGTAATGTTACGCTGCGTAATGCAGTCACCAACAATATTTATTGATGGACGGCCAACTACCCTAACGCTCGACCAGATACCTGCAGATGAAATTGAAAGTGTTGAGGTAATTACTAATCCATCAGCAAAATTTGACGCATCAGGAGGAGGATCGGGCATACTTAATATAGTTCTTAAGAAAAACAGGAAACCCGGATACAATGGAAATATAAGAGCCAATGTGGATTCGCGGCTCCGTTATGGCTTGGGCGCCGATATAAATGTGAAGCAGGGAAAAATAAACTTCTTTGCCAATACAATGTACAATCAGAGAAAAAGTATAAGCACACAATCTACCGAGCGTAACGATTATATTGATAGTATTAGCGCTTTTCTTTCCCAAAGTGATAAGCCGATAAATTCAGGGCATTTTGCATTTGCCCGTGCTGGCTTCGATTATTTTCCCGATAACAGGAACACATTTACACTTTCCGGAGTTATTGTAGGCGGCCGATTCAACAGTACGGATGAGTTAAATATTAATCGCGACAGTAACTATGTTTCGTCCATGTCACAGGAAAAAGGTATTACCAATTCCGATGGCCATTTCGCCTTTAATAATTATGGTACTACCCTTAGCTTTAAACATAATTTTGCAAAGCCTAATAAAAATGTTACTGCCGATGTTAATTATAACTGGAGCACCAATTCAAATAACAGTGAATTTTCAACCCAATATTTTAATTTGGATAACACGCCCAAAACACCTTTATACCAACAAAAAATAACAGGCGGCGGAACTACGAGGTATTTTACCGGACAAACGGATTACACAAATCCAATAACCGACAAAATGAAGCTGGAGGCTGGGCTTAAGAGCAGCGGTTAGAAATTATAGCAGCCACAATGAGAACTTTTTTTACGATGCTGCCAATTCAAAATACCTGACCATTCCCGGGCTCGATAGTAAATATCAATTCCAGGACCAGGTGTACGCAGCTTACACTACATTTTCACAGAAAATAAATGACTTCACATATCAATTAGGCGGCAGAATTGAAAGCTCATTATACACCGGCAAACTGGTAGATTCCAACCAGGCTTTCAAAAACTCTTTCCCGCTGAGTTTTTTCCCAAGTGTATTTTTAACGCAAAAAATTAATGATAAGCAGGATATTCAATTGAACTATTCGAGAAAAATAAACAGGCCCAATTTCTTCCAGTTGATCCCTTATTACAATTATACTGATTCGCTAAATATAAGCCGCGGTAATCCTGATTTGAAGCCAGAGTTTACAAGTTTGTTTGAGTTCAATTATGATGTGAATTTTCAAAAAGGAAATAATTTAATTGCTACTATTTACTACAGGCACACAAATGATCTCATTACCCAGTTTCAATATAGAACAACAAATCCTAACCCTTCAAAAACAGACTCAATATTTCTTACTTCTTTTGCTAACGCAAATAATTCCAGTGCTTATGGTTTGGAAGTAACTTCTTTGAATAACATTACAAGGTGGTGGTCTCTCACCGCCAACGTAAACGTTTATAATTCGGAACTTAACGGAAACAATCTCCAGAGCAATCTCAATAATCAGCAAGTGAGTTGGTTTGGCAAGCTCAATAATACTTTTAAATTACCTGCCAATTATTCGATACAGTTTACGGGAGATTATACGAGTAAAACAATATTACCTCCCAACCGGAGTGGTGGCGGTGGCGGTAACTTTTTTCGCGGGGGAAGTCTGGCCTTAGCAAACGGATATACAGAACCGGTTTATGGGTTTGATATCGCATTTAAAAAAGAGTTCCTTAAAGATAAATCCGCTTCACTGTCTGTAAGTATGAATGACATATTGAGAACAAGAGTGTATAAGGTCCATTCTGAGTCTGATATTTCGCCCACTGTTTATTCAACTCAATTTAATGAACGCACAAGAGATCCTCAAATGGTAAGAGTAAATTTCACTTACCGCTTTGGTAAAGTAGACGTTTCTTTATTTAAACGCAAAAATCTTAAGGGCGAACAGGAAGGTATTCAGAACGGAATGCAGGGAGTTAACCAATAAAATTATTCCATGAAGACTTAGAAGGGCGCTATAGAAGTTGGACGTAACTTTTGATAGCGCCTTTTGTTTAGAATACGTCAAATGGTTTTTGTAAAATGTATTTACTTCGGTGCATAAATCGAAAATCCCGGCAACCTGAAAAATAAATTCCTTTTATATTTGCGCACTTTCAATCAAATATTATTGGAAAGAATTCTTTATTTGTTGCGATGAGCAACTGAAAATATTTTATCGTTATGCCTCTACGTGCAGGAATTGTGGGATTACCCAATGTAGGAAAGTCAACTTTATTTAATGCAGTAAGTAATAGTGCAAAAGCGCAGGCAAGCAATTACAGGTTTTGCACCATTGAGCCAAATATTGGCCTGGTGAATGTACCTGATGAACGCTTGCAGAAATTGGCGGAGTTGGTTAAGCCAGATCGAATCGTTCCAACTCAAATTGAAATTGTTGATATAGCAGGCCTGGTAAAAGGAGCCAGCAAAGGAGAAGGATTAGGGAATAAATTTCTTGCCAACATACGTGAAGTGGATGCAATAATTCATGTAGTGAGATGTTTTGAAGATGAAAATATTTTGCGTGATGAAGGTGCGATTAACCCAATCAGTGATAAAGAAATAATTGAAACGGAATTACAGTTAAAGGATTTAGACAGCGTTGAAAGAAAATTATCACGAACTGAAAAAATGCTGAAGACCGGCGACATAAAAATAAAACATGAGTATGAAGTATTGGTTCAATGCAAGGCCCATCTCGAAAAAGGAAAAAACATTCTTTCGCTCGGTTTAAGTAAGGAAGATAAGGCAGCCATTGCCGATAACTTCTTACTAACGGATAAGCCTGTACTATATGTTGCCAATGTTGATGAAGCGTCTATGCATACCGGTAATAAATATTCTGACAAATTAGTAGAGGCGGCTAAAACAGAAAACGCCGGGGTAATTATTATGACCAACGCAATAGAGGCACAAATTGCAGAGTTTGAGAATCCAGAAGACAAACAAATGTTTATGGATGAATATAAAATGGAAGAACCTGCGCTGGATCGTTTAATTCATTCTACTTATAAACTGCTGAATCTATCTACTTATTTTACTGCCGGAGTTCAGGAAGTGCGAGCCTGGACCATTCACCAGGGCTGGAAAGCGCCACAAGCTGCGGCCGTTATTCACACTGATTTCGAAAAAGGATTTATTAAGGCAGAAGTAATTTCTTACAATGATTTTATTCATTATGGTTCCGAAGCAGCCTGCCGCGAAAATGGGAAGTTAAGAATTGAAGGAAAAGAATATATTGTGCATGATGGCGACGTAATGCATTTTAGATTTAATGTTTAAATTAATTCTTCTTTGCGTTATTTATTTATCAAAATAAAAAAGCCCTGCAAATACAGGGCTTACCTTAACCATTCTGCAAATTATTATTTTCTGCCAATGCTAAAAATTATCTGCAGTAAAGGAATCCGTACCGGCTGGGGGGCGTAGTCATAATCCTTTCTTTCTTTTTTATATCTTGAGCCAAAACCTTCATCCCTGTCGTGGAATTTTCTGTCACGATCAAACTTGTTGTTGTCTCTGTTAAAAGCATATTGATCATGATTATCATTCTTGTTCCACTGGGAATTTTGGCCATAAGAATAGTTATTAGAACTATTTTTATCGCGGCTGTTGTCATGAGAATATTGTGTTGAATTGTGCGTATTAGCGGGTTTTTGACTTTGTTGGCGATATCCCGATTGTGCAAATGATGCAGATGTTAAAAGGCCAAGCGAAAAAATGAGTGTAAAAATCTTTTTTATAATGGTAATTTTTAATTGTGATGATTAATACTAATGAGACGGCGCCCTATAAAAATCGCTTCCCAATAATATGTTAATAGAAATACCGCCTCGTAGAATAAGGAAAAGACAACGATTGAAGAATTATTCAGTATACATAAAAGCATAGCACTTGTATTACAAAAGTAATACAACTAACAGCCACGTGTACCTGCTGTTTTATTTTTATGACCGAATGATTATTTAAAATGTGCTCTGAGCATCCAGGCCATTTTTTCGTGAGTTTCCATGAGGCCTGTAACAAAATCGCTGGTTCCTGCGTCTTTATAAGTTTCAGCGAAAGGATTAATATTACCTCTTATGAATTCAATAATTGTTTCATGATCTGCCAATAGTTCTTTTATAAAATCAAGACTGCCATTCTTGTTTTCAGTTTCACTAAGGTGTGTAAGCTTTAAAAAGCTTTTTAATGTTGCCGGCGCATAATGACCAATTGTACGTATACGTTCTGCCACGCTATCCATAATGTCGTCAAGCTGTTCATATTGAGATTCAAAAAATAAATGCATAGCATGAAAATCACTTCCTTCAACGTTCCAATGGGCGTTCCTTGTTTTCGCATATAGAACAAATTCGTCTGCCAGTAATTTTGACAAGGCTACCGATACTGCCTGCCTGTTTTTCTGCGTAATTCCAATATTAGTCTCCATGATTATTTTTTTAGCGGTTAAATATTTAATTGAATTGTGATATGCAATTTACAACAAGATAAATTTCATTCAGTTTATGATTATATCAATTCTTTGTATTATTTATCGAAGTAATTAGCCATTTTGCGGCAGAAAGTTTTGTAACCTGCAAATTCCCGCTTCTGGAAAATCAGGCATATGAGTTCTAATAATTTCAATTGAAAGGAAAGCACGAGTATAAACATCGTTACTTTTGCCGGAATGAAAAAGAAAAGCCCTTTGCCGGAGGAAATACTTGCCAAACTTAGTATTGCTGCCCTTAATGAAATACAAATTGCATCTATAAAAGCTAATAAAGAAAATGCAGATGTTATATTACTTTCTGCAACGGGTTCCGGAAAAACAATCGCGTTTTTATTGCCAATTATTGAATTGCTGGATCACAATAATAAGAATACACAGGCGCTGGTGGTGGTTCCTTCCCGTGAATTGGCTGTTCAAATTGAACAGGTTTTCAGAATGATGGGAACAGGTTTTAAAGTAACCTCGTGTTATGGCGGCCATAAAAGAGAAACAGAAGAAAATAACCTGGTTCAGCCACCGGCCTTGATTATAGGAACACCCGGAAGGATCTGCGATCATATCCGTCGTGGAAATATTACATTGGATTCGATCGAAACGCTTGTATTGGATGAATTTGACAAAATACTTGAATTGGGTTTTTTAGACGAAGTATCGTTTATTGTAAGTTCTTTAAAAAATATCAAAAAAAGAATTTTGACATCTGCTACCGAATCAGTTGAAATACCCTCATTCATTGGATTGGAAAATCCGGCTAGGTTAAATTTTTTATCGCAAGGAAGATGAAGAAAAGGGGCTGACAATTCAAAGCGTTTTCTCTCATGATACGGACAAGGCCGATACTTTGTTTCGGTTGTTTTGCTATTTGGGAGGGAGATCTTCAATAGTATTTTGCAATCACCGTGAGTCCGTTGAACGCACCAGTAACTTTCTTACCAAAAATGGCATTGTAAATGAATTCTATCATGGTGCGATGGAGCAGCAGGAAAGAGATAGTGCTTTAGGAAAATTCAGAAACGGAACGGTGAATGTGCTGGTAACAACAGATCTTGCATCCCGGGGGCTTGATATACCTAACATCCGGTATATTATTCATTATCATTTACCACACACCGAAGAAATATTTATTCACCGCAATGGAAGAACTGCGAGAATGGATGCAAGCGGTACTGCGATTGTAATACTATCAGAAGAAGAAAACCTGCCCGCTTATATTGATCAAAATATTGAAAAAATACAACTACCCGATACCGTTATATTACCCGAAAAACCAAAATGGTCTACCCTTTTTATTGCTGCCGGCAAAAAAGATAAAGTGAACAAGGTAGATATAGTTGGCTTTCTTTCCAATAAAGGACAATTGAAAAAGGAAGATATCGGGCTTATAGAAGTAAAAGATTTTTTCTCATTTGTCGCTGTAAGAAAATCAAAAATGGGCCAGGTACTTCATCTCATAAAAAATGAACGGATTAAGAACAAGAAAGTTAAAATGGAAATCGCCAGGTAATTTATTTATAAATGGAAAGTTTGTTTCATTGATTTAAACAAACCCGGCGTTGACCACTGGCCCGGCACAATCATACGACGAATTGTATACAACGGTTCGGTAGAATCTCTTTTTGAGGACAGTATAAATGCCATTTTATAACCAGCCTTTTTAAGTTCAGGAACAGCCGCCAGGTTCCAGATACCAAAAGGATATGCAAAGTATTCAGCAGGTTTGCCTGTTATGTCTTCTACCTTCTTTTTGGGTTTTACAAATTGTATATCAAAATCATTACCTGTATATTTGGTTACCATATGATGATCCCAGGTATGCGCTTCTACGGCATTACCATTATCTGATAATTCTTTCAATTGTTCTTTCGTCATATAACGGGGACGATTAATCGAAATCGTCATAATAAAGAATACGCCTTTAAATCCATATTTCTTCATTTCAGCATATCCAATACTATATTGTTCTTCATCGGTATCATCAAAAGTGAGCATGACGGGTTTTGCAGGAAGTTTGCCACCATACGCTAAATAATTATAGAGTTCACCAGGTAATATTGTTTCATAGCCACTGTCTTTTAGTGCTTTCATTTGCTGCGCAAACGATTCAGGAGATACTGAATAGCTTTTCAATGTTTCGCTTTGACCAGGCTTGGCCTCACGAATATGATGATAGCATAAAACCGGCACTTGTTTCCTGGAAAGGATAGTTGCTAAATCGGCAATTTTTCCAGTTTGTAGACGAATCCATAGTTTTCGCAGAATCAGTTTTTGCTGCTTCATTTTTTAAAATGTCTTTTTTTGTTTCCTTTCGTGAACAAGATGCTATAAAAAACAGCACAATAATTAAATTAATCCCTGGGGTTTTCATTTTGATAAGTGTGAGATTGAAGGCTTATTGATATTGAATGTAAATAGGTTGTGGAATAAATTTCAATAATTCCTGCGGAGTGTACATTAAGTGATTACCGTTTTTGATATCGTTTTTATAAAACAATTTAAAACCCGTAAATTCTACCGGTTGCTTATAGATATACAAAAGGTAAGTCGAGCGCTTTAATGTTTTGTCGCCCCAGCCATCCATATCCATCACTATTTGAACTTCAGGAATTTTTTTTATTTTTTCATATCCCGTTACCATCCCTTGTGTAAAACGATGAACCACTAAAATTTTTGGAGGAAGATTATATTTTTTTACAAGCGTAGCCAGGTAATCTATTGCATTATTCACATCTTCATAGCTGAACGTCCCAATTTTTTTTCCGGGAACTTCGCCATTTTTCATTGAAAATTCAGGATCGATTCCTAAGTTAACAGTGGGCATTTTTAAATAAGTTTCCAACTGAGGCACTTCGTCTTTAACCGTACTATGTCCCACCTGTATATCAAGAAATACCAAGCCATTAATTTGTTTTGCCCAATTTAAGACAGTATCGATTTGACTGAAAGGCATGCGGTACCTGTGTTTGCCATCTTTGCCAGGAGAACCTTGTGCAGTTACTGCTATATAATGTAAGGCCGGGATAACCGGAAGAGAACTGTCAGCAGCTTGCCAGCTGGCAACTTCTCCTTTAAGTTTAGCCAGCATTTCATCTCTTGGCAATTCTCCAAGTATCCCCATTTTTTTCGAATACATATTACCGTAGAACGCCACAATTCTTTTGAATGGAAGAACAGCTCCCGGTAAAGGATAGGGAAATTTGGCCGGCCACTTTCCGGTGGTATCGCCATTGGCCAGGTTCTTTAATTTTAAATTATAGTCGGCTGTATCAAATGCTACCTGGTTTATCGGCTGCTGGTTCCGAAGTTTTATTAACGATAGTATCGCCGTTTGCATGTTCTCCTGAACTCGCATTATTACAGCTTGTTCCTAGTAAAAAAAGAGAAATATAAGAAGCAAATATTTATGGGGAATCGGTACATAATCATAGCGGATAAAGGTATCGTAAATAATTTCGATAGTAACGAAACGGCTGCCAAATTATTTCAAAAAATTTTATTAAAACAGAAACAAAGAAATAAAAATGAATTTTATTTTCAGTTAGAAGTGTTGGGCTGAGAATTTTTCTCAATACCAGTCTAGAAGAAATTTTTCTAAAAGTTTGTCTTCGCTTTTTGTGGTTACTTTTTTAACAGCAAAATATACAATTATTTCTATTACGATTATTAACAGGTAAACAAGGGAATCAAACGAATATAGACCAACCAGCCAAAAATAAGATATCGCTGCTATGCTGCAAACAGATGCTTAATAAAGGTATGCCCCACTTTAATATTTCAAGCGCCTCATAACTTTTAAAAATGCAGCTTTAGAGACGATAGGTTCAGGGCGAATTTTATTAAGCAAATAAATATTTTCTATTATATCACAGAGCCACGCAATAATCTGAATCCACGCCAAAACAGCAAAGAACTTATGCCCGAAATAAACCATCTTCATCGAAACCTTCATGCTTAAAATAAAAATGGATCCGTAAAAAGCCGGCATAAAAAGAAAGTCAAGTAAGAGTTGCCCTCTTAAAGCGATTGAAGTTTTTTTAGCTTGCGCAGCGTGGCAAGCTGAAAATATCTTTTATAAAATTTACCATTTCTGCTGCAGACGGAGGAAATTCCAGGTCGAGAATACTAAACTTTCTCACAACCACATGCTTCGTAAAGAAATTGTTACTC
This sequence comes from uncultured Chitinophagaceae bacterium, assembly GCA_963756945.1. GTDB lineage: Bacteria > Bacteroidota > Bacteroidia > Chitinophagales > Chitinophagaceae > Ginsengibacter. The sequence goes on from CAVWQJ010000033.1 coordinate 180,781, forward strand.
TGAAGGCCCATGATTAAATGAAGAAACAGCATAACTCCAAAGGCAATGCAGAAGTGTATCCAGTTAAATTCAATATAAAAAGGCATATATTTTATTGTATTAATAGTGTGATGGACTTTCAGAAACTTTCTCGTTGTTTAACGTCATTTGCATCATTGTCCTGTTATTTTTGTAATCATTCCAATTAAAATCAATTAAAAATTTGGTAGCTGTTTTTGCCCCAATAACAAACATGTCAATTTTATCCTGGTCAGAGAGAAAGAAGTTAAGCCAGTTATAATCCGAAAGAGGTATCTTACCAATTCCTTTTTCATATACTTTATTCTTGAGTAAAAAATCTTTGTCATAATAATACCTGATAGTGTTGAACATTCTTCCAAAATATCCAAACAGATCCCACGAAGTGGCATTTTTAGAAGTGTTGTCGGGCTTACTGTCATCAAGATCAATTCCAAAAGAAGGCAACCTTGGAGTAATAACTTTCGGATTGTAAAATAAGTTAATCGGGAAGTTAGAAAGCATTCCCCCATCAACAAATCTTGCATTCGTTGGAGGGTCGGGCTCATCCATGGTATCCATCCAGGCTCTTTTAATTTCTTCACAATCGCACGGAATATCATTAATCATATACGATTCAAAAAAAACAGGAATCGACATGGATGCTCTGATAAAACCTGCAGGCTGAAGCGTATCAATATTTGCCTTTTCCCTGAACAGGTAACACATTTCCGGAAACTGGATTTTGTTTTGAGTTACCAGTTCGGAAGTAATAAATGTAACGTCGCCTTTTAAACTGGCTACCCCTTCCGGATTATCCACTCTTAAATGCAGATTCAGGAAGTGTAGTTGCTTTGGCGTTAAGATCAGAAACCGTGTGAACACCATTCGCGATAAGTTGTTGCTTGATCCAGTCATAAAAATAATCTCCGGGATTAATTCCATAGCCTGAATTTTTTAAACGCTTTAAGAGCCTCGTACAATAAAAAAGTACTACTCCTATTAATAAAAAATAAAAACTGGTTAATACGAAAAACAGTTTTGTGAAAATGGAAAGAACATGAATTTTATGTTCGAGGCCAAGAAAAATAAAATCTCCTGCCAGTAACAGAAATGCAATGATCGCAACCCAGGTTAGCCACTTTTTTACCTTAACTGTAAAATCCTGGTGGGTAATAAATTTTTTAATGATCCATCTTGCTGCAGGATGTCCGTCAACAAGTTTAAAAAAATTTAGATCGCAGATAGCTTTTAATATTGAAAGTGATTTGGCATCTTCTTTCTTACCAATAACAGTCATCAAGGCCGTATTGATAGCCCCTGCACTTGTGCCCGCCAGCCTGAGAAAACGAATCCCCATTTTTTCTAAAATGTAAGTGTACCCCACCAAGCGCCACACCTAATACACCCCCACCCTTCTGCACAAGATTTACATATTGATTTCCATTTTGATCTATAACGTCTGACACAATTAAAGGATTAGTATCCTTTGGAAAGGCGGTATTTAGTTGCTCAAGGCATTTAAGCACCTCGGCATTATTAATAAAATCCTCCGTAGCAAGGGCTTTATTATTGGGTCTTGTTACCAACATTTGGCTGAGTCATACTGGTTGTTAATTGGATACGTAATAACAGGCAATAGCATTTGCAGAACAAATGCCAAAATAAGTCCGTTTAATTTAAGGTGAATTTCTTCGGTAAGCAATTGGGTTGTAAAAGAAAATGTTCTGGTCTTCCAACGCCGACTTGTGATCAGGAATTGATATAACTATCCAGGTGATTAATGGTTTGTTGTTGTATTAATATTGTCTCTTTAACCACATCGGTAACAGATATGATACCTTCAAGATGGTCGTTTTTAAAAACAGGAAGGTAGCGGATATTACTATTTGTCATTAATTCCATGCAGTGTTCTACAGTATCATCTGGTTTTATATGCGGGAGGTCGGCAGACATTATTTCTGAAACTTTTGTATCTGTAGAATTTTTCCCTTTAAGTATAACTTTACGTGAATAGTCTCTTTCAGTTACAATTCCCAGGTATTTTCCATCTTTCATTACCATTACTGAGCCGATGTTGTTATCAGCCATAACTTTTAAGGCGGTCAAAACCGTTTCATCAGGTTGAACCGAAATAGCTTTCCGGCCTTTACGAGCGAGAATGTCTTTTACATGGTACATGGCAAACGTTTTATGGTAAATTACAAAAAAATTATCAAAGCCAAAAAAAAGGAGCAAATATTATCCAAACCGGCCTGCGAAATATGCGGAGTTATTTTCGCGACTCAAAAGCAAGCCTGTGGCGCTTTTTTTCTAAAATACTTGTATTATTGGAAATATGTCAGTAATTTTATGCATCTTGTTTAAACCGTCCCCTCTCAAAACAATCGAAGATTTCTCAATACCTAGGAAATCCTGCTTTTTTAAATATTAGTTTAAATTTTAAAATGTAGGTCATGAAAAAAATTTACTCAACTGAAGTCACTGACACGTTTGTAGCCATTGGTATTATTGCCGGATTTTACGGATTAATGGCGCTTGTGGCTCTTTTAACAGGGCTATAAGTCAAAAGACTTTAAAACACTGCATAACCTTTATCGGTTTTTCTAAAAGAAATTGGTAAAGGTTATTTTTTTACCGGTAACATTAGCAATAAATATCAAAAGTTGAAGGTTCCAATTTTTAATGCAAACCTTTTAATACTACCTTTTCCTTACATGCTAAAGAGACTGCACTTTTCAGAAATCGTTCAACGCTTCTTCTTTGCCTAGCCTTGCTTCCACTCTGGTCTGGCTAACAATGCAAATCTCGCAATGGTTTCTAATTTTTGAATTTAAAACGAGAGGCCTTAACAAAAGTTTAAATTTAAAAGGCCCGAAAAGTAAAGTTTTCATGCCAAAATAGATTACGTTGAATTTAGAGACGAAGTTTCAAACAACTTCAAGATTTCAAAAAACTATTATGGTGTAATTTTGATAAAAAAATAATGGAACATACCAAAGAGCTTGAGGACCTCAACAAAAAATCATTAGACAAAATCGATGAATATTTAAAGTCTAAGAATAAGTTGGATCCGGAACATCACAAAAAATTAACTGAAGCCAAAAGCAAATGGCAAAGTTCATGGACAGATTTTATGAATGTTTTGATGTACCTGGAAACACTTGAGCTGTAATTCCTGAATCGCGATATTAATATTTTACCGTTTATAATTTTTATTTTGGAACAATGCAATACATTCATAATGTTTGCACAAGTAAATATTTTAAATTTACGACTCCGAAAATTTCAATTTCAAAATTATACGAATGATTGACCAACCTGGCGCTTCAATTTTGCAGGTCGAAAACCTAAATGTATTCTACGGAACTTTTCAAGCAGTAAGCAATGTAACTTTTAATGTAAAATCAGGAGAAATATTTGGATTGCTTGGGCCTAATGGAGCCGGCAAAACAAGTACACTTAGTGCTGTCGAAGGTTTACTAAGTCCACAATCCGGAGAAATATCTGTCGCGGGATTTAGTGTTAGCAAACAACCATTGTTAGCAAAAGCTAATATGGGTGTGCAACTGCAGGCAACCAGTTTTCAACCCGAATTAACTATTACAGAGATCATCAAATTATATGCAGGCATTTATGGTGTTGACCTTTCTGTTGATAGGTTAAATTCAATTTTACAGGATATCAAACTCGAAGAGGCTGCTTCCAAAAAATTCGGGCAATTATCCGGAGGACAACAACAACGGGTTTCTTTGGTAATATCAACTATTCATGATCCTGTATTAGTGCTTCTGGATGAGCCTACTTCGGGCCTCGATCCTCAATCACGTCGCCAACTTTGGGAACGCATTGAAGCGATTAGAGGAAAGGGTCATGGGGTTTTGCTTACTACACATTCTATGGAAGAGGCTGAAGCAGTTTGTGATAGAATTGCGATAATCGATCATGGTAAAGTAATTGCAACCAATACACCGCAGGCATTAATTGATTTACATAAAAATGATCCTGATGTAATAACGCATCAAGAAAAGGAAAAATAACTCTTGAGGATGTATTTATCGGCCTTACGGGTAAAACAGTTCGTGCATAAAATAAAAAAAATGGAAACCAAAATACCAAAACCTTCTGAAGCCTTCCGCTCTTTAATGCGTGCAGATTTTACAACACAATGGCGTAATCGGCGTTCGGTAATGATGTCGCTGTTAGTACCCTTAATTATTTTAATATCGTGGAAAGGACTAATCGATAAGTTTGGTGGTGCATTTGTATTTTCTATTTCATTAACAATAGGCCTCGTTTCAATTGGAATGATGGGATATGCTATTTCGGTTGCCCGTGACCGTGATAAAGGAATATTTCAGCGGTTAAGGGTTACACCCATGCCCACATCTTTTATAATGATCAGCCGGCTGATGGTGCAACTGGGAATGATAGCCATTCTTACGTTAGGCGTTTTTATTATTGGTTACCAGGTTGATAAAATTTCTCTTACTCCTGCGGGCTATATACTAACGTTTATTACTGCTTTTCTTGGCGGAGCGTTATATCTTGGGTTTGGGCAAATGATCGTGGGGCTTATAAAAAATGCAGAAACTGTCAACTCGACTACAAGGCTTGTTTATATTGCGTTTATTATGCTTGGCATGTTCGGAGAGTTAGGTGGCTTTTGGCAAAGAACTAAAGAATATAATTCACTGGTCTCCGTTTGGAACGGTGAAAACCATTCTTGCTTCAGCGATGCAACCCTCCACCTGGAACAATGATGCTACCATTGCACTGGTGGCTACTTTTGTTTATGCCTTAATATTTTCGTTCCTGGGTATTAAATGGTTTAAATGGAGTTCGGCGGGTGCGTGAATAAATACACTATAAAGGTTTTTTACTTTGCGATGTTATTTCAATTAATTAATTGATGTATTTTTAAAACCAAAAGATCAATCTGCTTATTTCATAAACCCTTTTTTAATGTCCACAAGCCTGACAAATTCTCCTTTACAAAAACGTAATGTTGCCCTTGATGTATTTCGCGGTATGACCGTTTGCTTTATGATTATTGTAAACACACCGGGAAATGATGCCACAACTTTTTCTCCTTTGCATCACGCAGCATGGAATGGGTTTACGCCTACTGACCTTGTATTTCCATCCTTTTTATTTGCTGTAGGAAATGCAATGAGTTTTGTAATGAAGAAATGGGCAAACATGTCTCAGCAACAAGTTGTTTGGAAAATTCTAAAACGTACCGCTATTATTTTTCTGTTGGGATATTTAATGTATTGGTTTCCTTTTTTCCGGTTGGATAAAGATCATAATATTATTAGCGCACCAATAAGCAACACCCGCATAATGGGAGTATTGCAGCGAATAGCTTTATGTTATGGCATCGCTTCACTTATGATTTATTTTTTGAAAGTGAGAACTTCCGTTATAATATGTGTTCTGTTACTTTTTCTTTATTGGATTATTTTATACATGTTTGGTGATACCGGACAAGGCGCTAAGCATGACAGGCAATGCAGGGTATAAACTGGATTTATTGTTGATGGATAAAGATCACATGTATCATGGCGAAGGTGTAGCCTTTGATCCCGAAGGATGGCTAAGTACATTGCCTGCAATAAGCAATGCGGTCGGCTGGATTTGTTGTTGGGCAATGGATACAGAAAAAAGGAAATTCCTACGAAGGAGTAACGAAACTATTCTCGCTGGTTTTGCATTAATGGTATGTGGTTATTTTTGGGATCTTTTATTGCCTATTAATAAAAAGCTGTGGACAAGTAGTTATGTAGTTTATACAATTGGAATTGACTGCGTTATTATTGGAACATTGATTTATATAATTCAAATTCAAAATAAAATTACATGGACCAAATTTTTCCAGGTATTCGGTAAAAATACTTTGTTTATCTATTTGCTTTCTGAGTTATTGGTAACCGTTCTTTTTACAATTCCTGTTGGCGCAAATACAAGTTTATTTCGCTGGATATATCAGAACATCTTTAGCTATGCCGGTGGTTACCTTGGCTCATTGCTTTTTGCCATTGCCTACATGATGCTCTGCTGGAGTATTGGATATTGGCTCGATAAGAAAAAAATATATATTAAAGTATAATTACAAACTGCATAATTCTTTTATTGCATTTCGATATTAATTTATACATAAGTTTTACGGTGAATACGCCATCGCAATTTCTTTATGTATTTCTTAAAGACTCACTATAAATTACTGTTGATAGTTTTAAAAATAATAAGTAACGAAGTACCGCGGCATTTTCATTAATCATCGTTGGAGCAAGCTAAGGTTCTGCAGATTTTTGGATTCTTGTGTAATGAAGGAATTAAAATTCCGGTAGCAGCGCCTATTGCTCCGGAAACAACACAATCGCTCAAAAAATGATAACCTGCTCTCATCCGCATATATCCCATCAGCGCTGTTAGTGCACCTGAAGCCCCCCACAAATACGGACGAAGTCTTGATTGAGGATTAAAATCAGAAAAAAGTTTTGCCGTGAGAAACATAGTTGCTGCAGTAGTGGCTACATGACCACCATAAAAAGATCGTTGCCCTCCCTTGTCAAGCCTTTTATCCAAAGGCGCTTTATCACCATATACAAAAGGCCTGCTTCGGTAAACGAGTCCTGCAGTTAGCGTATACATGGCGCCCGTTATACCAACAGTTTCCACATAAAGAGCGATCAATTTGTCCGGCTTTGCTTCTTTCATTTTTATCAATCAACATCAATGCGACAGGAATAGCATAGGCCGCATCAAATAAAATATAACTGTCTTTATTTGCCTGAGTAGAATAATTACCCGGCAATTCCGCCGATCAAAGAAAGGAACATTGCTTTTAGTTTTAGTGGCCAATTGTGCCAGAGTGAGATTATTTTTACTTTTAACTAACTCATAACCCAGTAACGTAGCTCCGGTTGCGCCTACGATAGCAAGCCCATCTACCAAACAGTTTTATAAGGAGAAAAATTTTTGGTGCTGATTTAAATAAGTTTTGATCTTTAAGATTATTTGAAGTGTCAGAAAGATTAGTTTTTGATTTAAAGTTTATTTTGAGAAAATGAAAACTGAACATGAAATAATAGCATTAGAAAGAATATATTTCGCTTCATAAAAAGAAGTTATATATTAATCAGCATTTTTATTTGAGCCATCAAATATGATGCTAATTATGGCGGGCGAATATCACATTGGATTGTCTAAAGAATCCCCGTTAAGATCGTAATAGTTATTTTTCTGTAAAGCTATCCAGCAACTTCATTACCTCTGCTCCATCCTGGCCACTGCAGGGATTAGGACCTAAATCCAAAAAGTATTCAACTACTTTTTCAATCATTGGTTGTTGCACATGTTGAGGTGGTGTAAACGTTATTACCTCTGTTGTTCCGTTTTTTGTAAGAAATATTTTTTGCTCACCGAAAACACTAAAACTAAGATTACCTTCCGAACCAACGATTTCACAAATGTCTTTCTGATTTTCTTTATCAGTATTAAAACACCACAGCCCGTTGAAGACAATTCCATTTTTAAATAAAATATTTCCGGCTACAACATCGTCAGCATCGTATACGTGTGATTGATTTGTGGAAATGCCTTTGGAATATTCCACGTCTCCAAAAAAATAATACATAAGATCTAATTGATGCGGGGCGAGATCGTGAAATAGTCCTCCGCCGGATACGGCGCCATTTACTCTCCATTTGTTTCCCGGCAATTCCAGTTCTTCCTGCGAAAGAAGTTTTTTATAAAAATTAAGATTTGCAAATCTTATATCGCCAATTATTTTATCATCTATTAATTGTTTAATCTTTTTAAAATATGGTTGCCCACGCCTGTAATGAGCTATACACATTTTTATGCCTTTGTTTCTTTTGCTGCCTTTGCCATTCTCAATGCTGAAGTAAAATTTATAGTCATTGGTTTTTCCACATACACAGGCTTACCTGCCTGTAATGCGGCGAGCGCATATACTTCGTGCGATGAAGGCGGCGTTGCAATATAAATTGCATTCACATCTTTATCATTAATAAGTTTCGTCTGCATCATCATACCATTTTGGTACCTGGTGCCTCATTGCATAATCTTTGGCTTTTTCACCATTTCTGCGCATAACCGCTATAAGTGAAGAATTTTTTACTTTATTAAAAGCAGGACCGCTCTTAATTTCTGTAACAGCACCGCATCCGATAATGCCCCATTTAATTTCTTTCATCTAAAATAATTTGTATGAAGATATTTGATTATTATCTTATAATAAAGACGTCCCTTTTTTCAAACAGGCATTTCCCTGAGAATTTTTTTTATGCAATACTTTATTTTCATTTCCTTTACATCAGCAATATATCGTAACATAAAATTGTATGACTTTACCAAATTTAAAACCGCAGCCTTTTTATTTTAAAACTGCAATGGTGCTGGTTGCTATTATTGCCTTGGGCTACTTATGCATTTTAGGTAAAGAAGTTTTGTGCCCACTTTTATTCGGATTATTATTTTCAATATTGCTTGTTGCCGCTTGCTGGTTTCCTCGAAACCAAACTGAAGTTGCGACGCAGCGCTGCATCAGCATTATCGGTTCTCCTGTTGCTCGCCTCCATTGCGGCTATATTGCTGCTTGTTGGCACACAAATCTCCAACCTGTCTAACGATCTTCCCAAATTAAAAGAACAGGTCATTGCCTCACTTCAAAATTTCCAGGAATGGATTTCAACAACATTTCATGTAAATATTGAAAAGCAAATGGATTATGTAAATTCCGCGACTGCCAAAATTGAAAAAGCGACTCCAAATGTTATAGGTGCAACGGTACTTTCTCTTTCATCAGTTTTATTTTTTCTTGTATTTGTAATACTCGATACTTTTTTTATGCTCTTTTACAGGAGCAGGTTATTGAAGTTTCTTGTTGATGTTTTCAAAGAGGAAAATTCTAAAATTGTTTATGACATTGTTGAAAGGGTGCAATTTATTATTAGAAAATATCTCGTAGGTATTCTTCTTGAAATGACTACCGTTGCTATTGTGTGTTGCACTGTTTTTATGTTACTGGGAATTAAGTACGCCATATTGCTGGGGTTAATTACTGCGTTGTTCAATATTGTACCCTATATCGGGATATTTACTGCATTATTGTTGAATATTATCATCACATTCGCAACAACTGCCTTGGCTTCAAAAGTTTTACTCGTGATTATAACGGTTGTTTCCATGCACTTGATAGACAGTAATGTTTTGCTTCCGTTAATTGTAGGTTCCAAAGTAAGAATCAATGCGTTTATAACTTTATTGGGTGTTGTACTTGGTGAAATGATATGGGGCATATCCGGGAATGTTCTTATCAATACCGGTAATTGCAATTATTAAAATAATATTTGACAGGGTTGAAAGCTTGCAGCCATGGGGACATTTAATGGGCGATGAGAAAATTGAGCCGAAGACTTTCAGGATTATAAAGAATACCAAAATTAAAAAAGCGAGCTTAAAAAAGCCGCTGAGTACCTCTGAGTGATTGTTAATGTCACGCTGTTTTTTATTCACAAAGTAAAGTTCCGACCGCTAATTATTCCGTTTCAGGAAAATCATCATTTATTCTTAACATTTGGTAAATCCAACTGGTATGGTTTTAGCGTATGTATACTCGTAAAATGCAAATAAGCCAATACCACTAAATAAAGCCCATAATGAAAACTTAATGCCACATTCAATTGTGGCATTTGCTTTTTGCATCAATACAATTCTTCAATTGTCAATTCTTTTCCATTAAACAAAATTGTATCTCCTGTTTTTTTACTTTGAAGCATTTTTGCTATCGGCGCCAGATGCGATACTAGAAAAATCGTTTCATTTTCCATAGTTATTTTCCCAAGCCCTGCGGCAATAAAAAAAGAAGTGCCGGTACATTTTACAAAACAACCCGGCGCCATCGCATTATAAATTTGTTCGCAATTAATTGACATGAGGTTCGCCATATCGCTTTTATTAGCCGCCAGTTGCCTTGCATGCATATCTTTTTCAAGGTGATTCATAGCACGCCCGGTTTCATATTTATCTCCGGCGCTGCTTTTCTCTTCTTCATTCGCAGCGGCCTGCGCATTTTGCATTGAGTTATAAGTAGCATCAATTCTTTGTTCTAAAATTTCAATACATCTTTTCTTTAATGCTTTTTTAAAATCAATTTTTTGTTTGCTCAGTTCATTAATGTAATTATAAAGAAAAGTTTATTTAGAATATATCTTATTGCAAGAGAATAATTTAATTATTAAGTGCCATTAAAAATATCTATTTTACTTTTTAATTTTCTAAAAAATGCTTTGCCCCAATTTCTCTCCTTTTCCTGAAATACAAACAGAAAGACTTTTATTACGAAGGATGACATCCAAGCGATGCCGAAGAAATTTTGCGCTCTGCGTTCCAATGAGGAAGTAATGAAATATATTGACAGGGAAAGAACAAAATCAATAGAAGATGCCAATCTTTTTCTTAAAAAAATTGATGATTCTATAAACAGCAATAACGGTATCATGTGGGGAATTACTTTGAAGGAAGAACCCGGCAAACTTATCGGAAACATTGGTTACTGGAGGCTTATAAAAGAACACTATCGTGCAGAAGTAGGCTATATGCTTCATCCTTCTTTCTGGAGTAAAGGTATTATGAAAGAGGCTTTGCTAAGGCTGATTGATTTTGCATTTGACGACATGAACCTGCATAGTATTGAAGCCAACATCAATCCTGGAAACAAAGCATCGGCCATGTTATTGGAATCGACAGGCTTTATTAAGGAAGCGTATTTTAAAGAAGATTATTTTTATAATGGCAGATTCCATGATACGGTAATTTATTCCAGGTTAAAACACTAAATAAAAAAATTGCAATTACCGCAACCTTTCTTTTAAATACAAATGTTTGTAACATTTATGGTGGCGTTCTCCATAATTTTTTAACTGTAAAAATGGAGCTTTAAAAATAGGTAAATTCTAAAGACTTCTTATCCCAATTGCCGGTGTCTGCAGCGGCATCATAAGTCGATTGAAGGAACTCCATCAGCATTTTTTCCGGGAAAGCAGCATGTTTTACGTCATCGTATAAAAGTAAAAACTCGCCCATTTCTTTATTAAAGAAAGCCTCAACGGGAAGAATTTCCTGTAGGCCGAAATCAGTAGGTGTTGGGTATGCGTATGAATAAAAAGCAGCATGAGGAAAAGCCTCATTACCGGGCCAAAAGCCAGCACTTGAAACTTCATGTGAATACGATTCCTGCATAACTCTTAGTGGAATGTTATTTACAGCGCCGGAATATTTCGGCGCCTCTCTTCCGGAAAAACGGCTAACTGCAAGGTCAAAACTTCCCCAGAAAAAATGCACCGGACTGCACTTACCACTAAATCGTGCCCGGAATTTATTAAAAACGGGTTCTATTTTTAACAACGCTTTCCAGAATAAATTAATCTGGTCTTTATTGTACGATTGATGAACTTCATCTTCTTCAAATGGAATAGCAGGATCAATTTCATTTGGCCTGGCATAAATTTTTACGTCGATATCCAAAGCCTTCAATTTGTCAAACAATTCTTTGTAAAAAGAGGCAACCGTCCTGGGATACAAGGCAACACTTTCGTTATCGCCCTCGCTGGTCGTAATTAAAAGTTCATGATTAATAAAATCAAACGTGAGTTCGAATATTCCATTTTCATAATCAATTCCACCTGTTGTTAAGCCTTTGGGAGAAACAGAAAAAGTAACATGCCAGGAGTGATTTAGCCAGGGCATTTTTATCAGCTTTATTTTTCCAACAATTTGCGTCCATAATTGAACGGTTGAAACCGTATCTTTTAATTTATCATATTGCAAATCGGGCCATTCCTGTTTTTTCATTTTAATGATATTTTGATTATTAATGAATAGTACCAATATCGACTAAATTCAAATTTCAATCGCTAATGATTTGCACTAATAATCTGCAACAACTTCATCTTTGTAGCACCACAGCCATCTTTCGCCTGGTTCGGCAGAAATAACCACCGGGTGTTTTGTATGATGGTAATGTTTAGTCATGTGCATATTGGGTGAGCTGTCGCAACATAAAGTTGACGCCGCAAGTTTGGCAGGTACGCAGGTGCAACCACTCATCCCCGGTTTTAATGCATTCTTCGCATACATATTCCTTTGGTTCTTTTAGCGAGGTTATTTGCTTTATATGAACGCATACTTGTTGTTCCATATCATTTGATAGTTATTTATTGATTCAAATTTCCTAATTCGCGATGAATTATATTACAATTTTTTACAAGTTTCGTTCTCTCTCGTTCGGACGAGTGCCGGGGTTAAGGCTTTAATATAAAAATCCCATCTTGCCATCCTGGTAATCCCGCATGGCTTCCATAATTTCAGTTTGGGTATTCATTACAAAAGGGCCATGACTCACGAGTGGTTCATCAATAGGTTCACCGGCACCTAACAGTAACGCACAATCGCTTTTTGCAGCTAATAAAATAGCTTCATCACTATGGTTGAAAGATGCAAGATCAAATCGTTTTAACGTCTTTTCTGAATTTACTTCTACATCTCCCTCAAGCACATATAAGAATACATTATTGCTTTTCGGCAAAGACAAAGAGTAGCTACTACCCTCTTTCATTCGTATCATAGCTGTAAGTACATTCGATTTTGCCGGTCCAATTTTGCCGTCATATTTTCCTGACACCAACCTGAACTGAACGCCATCTTTTTCTATCAACACGATTTCATTTTTTGTGATCGGTTGGTATGAAGGTGTTTTCATTTTTTCTGCCGCAGGCAAATTGATCCATAACTGTATGCCATGAAAACGGCCTCCCGTTTTACTAAATTCTTTTCCTGTTTTTTCTGAATGAATGATACCTCTTCCGGCGTTGATCCATTGCACTTCATCATTACCAATTACTTTAGTGTTGCCCAATGAATCGCCATGCTCCACTGCGCCTTCGTACATAAACGTAATAGGCATAAAGCCGCGATGCGGATGAGCAGGCACATCAAAATTATTTTGCCCCGGCTCCATATTAATATCAAAATGATGTAATAAAATGAACGGGCTTATTTGTTGAGTGCCCGCAATAGGTATGGGTTGTCTCAGTCGTATCGGCCCCATGTTTACTAACGGCGCAGGTATAATTTTTTCAATATTTCTATACATGTTTTATAATTTTAGATGTTTAATTTGTAACCGGTTTATGCACCAACTTCCGGGCAATGCGATACAACTCCTCCGTTAATACATCACAACCGATAAACAAGCAAATTTACTATGAGACGTTGCCTGTTCAAATGACATAGAATAATAAAATATATTGATATGCAATAATGACTTTTACTTTACTTTTTCATCATTCTTTTAAAATTATTGCCGCAAAACTTTTAAGTAATCTTTACATTTGAAAATAAGTTGTCATTCTAAATTGTATTAATCAATTTTAAAAAAAATAAAATGGAAAATAAAGAACCTACTTACGGTACATGGCAAAATATGTTACCTCGAAATTCCTGCTGCAGACATTAATACGTCAATGTTATTTTATAAAGAAGTTTTTGGATGGCACATAAGAAAACATGGCGATGGCAGTATTGCATTTGATGATGGCGTTGGTGAAGTGAGCGGCACATGGGTATTGGGACGAAAGCCAATGCAGGAACCCGGAATTATAATTTCTATAATGGTGGATGATGCGCAGGCATGTGTTGATTCAATTGTGGCCCACGGAGGAATAATAACGCAGGAAATTGGAAAAGACGCTCCCGAAATAACAGCGCATTTTAGTGATCCCGGTGGCAATATACTTGGGATTTATCAGCACAGAGGATAATAAAAGTTAGGAAGCCTAGCTCTGTTCAAACCATTTGCTTTGAAATATAAAAACGTTTTAGTAGTTTGGTATCGCTTCTAATAAGAGCACATTCAACGCCCCCGAAAATACAGGAAACAGAAGTATCAGTACCCGCGATTTTATTTTATGTCGAATACCATAATGATGTTATGCATTGTATAGTTACCTTATTTAAAAAAAATAAAACTAATCTGATATGAGCGGCTTCCCAATTCTCGATCTTGTTGTGGGTATTATATTCGTTTACTTTCTGCTGAGTATAATTAGCAGTTCGGGAGTAGAAATGATTTTAACAGGGCTTAAAGCACGGGCGGCTTTGCTGGAAGAATGGTTGACTAAGATTTTCAATAAAACCATAACTCAGCCAGATGGAAAAACAGTAACGCTGGCACATGCCATTATGGATCATTGCTCTGTTACAGCGCTTTCCACTTCCCGTAAATCCACTTCGTATATTGATGCTAAAAATTTCACCGCTGCATTGCTTGAAAGAATTACATTCGATCCTGCAAATCCCAAAAGCGTCGCAAAAGACATTGATGAATTTATAGCTGCTATTAGTAAATCCGATGCACTTCCTTCCGAATTTCAAAGAGTACTATTAATCTATGCTAATGATGCAAAGGATACTTACAAGTCAGTAAGTGAAAAAACAGAAAGTGAAATAGATCTGTTCAGGTGGAAGATAGAAAACTGGTATAACTCTTCAATGGATCGCCTTACCGATGCATTAAAAAAGAAGTATTCACGCCCCGCAACACTTTTAGTTGCCATTATAGTAACGGTATGCCTAAACGCAGATAGTATTGCATTGGCCAAATATCTATACAGCAATCCGGAAGCACGCACTAAAATTGCCATGCAGGCTTATAGCGCTGCAGATGATTCTGCATTAATAAAGCAAGTACAGCAAATTAACCTGGCCAATGCCGATACATCTCATAATGCGATGAGTGCACAGGAAATAAAAAACAGCATCACTCAAAAAATAGCTGATATTGATAAAGCAAAAAAAGGATTGAGCGACGTGATGCCGCTTACATGGAAGGCCGGCGAATTAAACGGACCAGGCGGAAAAATTTCATTGAGATTATTATTTTCAAAAATTACAGGGTTGCTGGCAACTATCCTGGCTATTATGATGGGCGCTCCTTTTTGGTTTGATTTGCTGAATAAGATTTCTAATTTAAGAAGTACAGGTGCAAAGCCTTCAAAGGCAGGTGGCGATGATAACAGGAAATAAAGCCAGCGACCTTAAATGAATTGTACCGATACCTTTATTACAAAGTAATAACGCCATTCTTTATTGCAAACATAACAAGGCCTACCCGAGATTTAACTTCTAATTTTTCAAAAAGCGCATCCCTGTAGCCGTCTACAGTCCGGGTGCTAACAAACATTTTCTCAGCAATTTCTTTGTACGTATATTCTGAACAAATAAGTTTTAAAAAAGCAATTTCACGATCATTAAGTTTGGCAAGCATCCTCGATTGAATTTCTCTTTCATCTATTGTGTTAATGTTATGAATCAATTTACCTGTTATCATCTCGTTATAATAAAATCCCTTTGTTACCAGCGCCTCCAGGGCCGTCTTTAATTCTGCCGGATCGCAATCTTTTAAAATATAGCCTTTCGCTCCAGCCTTAAACATCTTAATAATTGAGTTCTCATCATCATACATTGATAAGGCAAGTATACTTATTTTGAAATTATTTTCCCTTATCCAGATAGCAGTTTCATGGCCATCCATTATTGGCATGTTAATATCAATCAAAACAATATCCGGAACAATTCCTTTTTGTACTGATTCAATAAATTGTTTGCCATTGTCTGCCTGGAACAATACTTTATAATCACCAAAGCTTTCAATAAGATTTGCCAGCCCATTGCGGAGTAATACATGGTCATCAATAAGTGCAACTGTTTTCATAGCTAAGTTTTAGAAGTTTCTATTGGAAGTGTAAGAACGATTGAAGTTCCTTGTCCCGGTGCGCTTATTATTTGAAAATGGGTATTGATCATTTTAGCACGATTATGCATATTTCTTACGCCCAGCCCCAGCTTGCTATAATCGTTATGTTCTATTCTGCTGGTATCAAAACCAACACCATTATCAACAATTTTCAATGTGAACAAGGCCGGGTCAAATAAAAGTTTTACGTCAATCAACGTTGCCTTTGCATGTTTCATAATATTATTGAGTACTTCCTGTACAATTCTAAACAATATTAGTTCCTGCTGATTGCCCAGCCGGTATTGCTTTCCTTCAATATTAAATTTAACTTCGTATACGCCTGTCTTCCTGATCATATCAAGTTCGTACTCCAAGTGCTTTTGCCAGGCCCGCATCAACTAATATAATCCGTGTTTAAGCTTTTTGAAAGGTCTCTTAAATCCTGGATCGCTTTGGTTATTAAGTTGCCTGCTGTCGTTAATTTTGGTTTGTATTTGTACAGGTTCGTTGCAGTTCATTGTATTAATGTTAAGTTTAACAAGGCTAAGCACCTGGCCGATATTGTCATGTATTTCCTGCGAGATATTTTTAAGAGTTTGCTCCTGTATTTCCAGTTTACTTTCGAGTATCTCTTTCTCAAACGTAATCTTTAATTGTTTTTTTTCGCCAATATATTGCAATTGCTTTTTCTGATAGACCAAGAATGAGTACAATAATTCCTATTGCCACAATTATAAGAAATACTGAGGCAAGTATAATTATTGTGACTTCTTTCGATAAGTTATCCATATGTGGCTCGATAAAGTAATTATAGAAGTAACAAAAAGCAACACATTCAAAACAGACCATAGATCTCCCAAAATAGTTTCCTGGTCAGATGTAAGTTTATCTGTAAGATAACTATAAGACAAAATAATAAAAAAGCCACCAAGGAAATAGATAATATAACCCGGAGATAAGCCATAAATTAAAATTGAGAAGAATATTTTTTTCACTCATCTTAATCAATAATTCATGGAGGTACATTAAAGATGCAATTACCATAGAAAGAAACAAAAAAGCTGTGCTTGGTGCTATTAAAAAAAGGTTTTGTAATAATAAAATCGGTAATAATAAAATTAATTGCCACCAGTGTAAATAATACTGCCACAATTTTTTTCTTTGATTTGCTCATCAGGATATTATTGAAATAATATCCCAAAACCAATGCTGACAAAAAATAATGAATATTATAAAGCCAGTTGTTGTTACCTGTGCTATTGTTCGATACTGCAAAGCTAAAATAGCTGCGTAAGTAAGAAGGCCGGTCGTTATGATGTAATAAATCAAAAGAACCTTTTCCCTTATTAATTTATTCGATCTATACTCTAATAAAAAAGCAATCGAATAAATCAAATAAGAAAAAGGTTCTAAGAAAGTCTTTAATAATTATAGATAGCAAGAAACTATTTTTTACAAGGTTTTAATATCTATACTAATACCAGGTATAGCTCCGACATTATTCCCTGATTCATCACTTACATGGTGCCGGGCAACCGACAGTAGTTCCACCCGTGGTGCCATCACCAAGTGGCATCGCCTTTAGTGCCTTTCCCGATTTAGAGCCCTTCTTAAACGCAGCTGCGGAGATATCAAACTTTGGCATTTTTCCCGGAGTGTACGTTGCTTTGATGTTAATAACGATGTCTTTGCTGCCCTGGCATAATTTGGCTAATTCTGAACTTTTAAAGTAGCATTCAATTTGAGTTTCGTTTGGCATAAATGTGAGTTTTTAATTTTGGTATATAAAATGTTTTTTAAAACTATAAATCCATTTCAATATTAACAATTATAATTATGAAATCCGTGATTTTCCCATTAAATACCGTTTAAAACACTTGGATAAAGCAGTTAAAACACCCAATGCTAACACACCTAAATTGCACGCTTCAACCCCTTGCCATGCTTGAGTAACCCCTTATACAAATGAAAAATTCTGCCAATACAATTAATTACATGAAGAATCTTATTTGCAAGATTAAAATTTATTGTTTCCCCCGACTGGTACATTTTCGTCTAATATCAGATGCAACTACCGGTAACGGCTAATGGTAAATGGTAAATGAAAGCAGCGAAGGAAACATCCAAAAAATAAATATAATACAATGACACTAACAAACATTATTAATTGTTCGAATTTCTCTAATAAAAACTATTTGATATGATCTTCAATGAATACCAACTAAGTGAAAATGTAAATTCCGGAAGAAGCACTTTTATTACAGTGCCAAATAAAAATGATTTGGTTCCCGCAAATATGGAGTTTATACGGTTTGAAGAAAGAAAGGAAAAATTTGTTTGGGCGCATCCCGACGAAATATATTTTGTAAAAAGCGCCGACCATTATGTAAAATCTTTAATAAAATGCGGAGAACAAAAGAAGTGGATGAGCAGGCATTCCACGCTTAAAGAACTGCTTGATATTTTAAGCGGAGGCAATTTTAGACGCCTTAATAAATTTTATCTGCTTAACCTGGATCATTTTTCGCACATCGATGAAAATGAAAGGCTTCTCTATTTTAATGATGGCTCTTCAATATCCATCCTTCACCGGATTTCTCCTTTTTTATGCCATTTGCTAAAAAGCACCTATACGTGAAATGATTTCACGAATTATTGCTTGATAGTAGAATAGAGCAACTATACTTTTGACTTAATTATTCTTTTTATTGGGACGGGCGGCAAGTGTTGAATGTGGCCAGCCGTGATTCCATGCACCAGGCAAATAGAAGCGTCTGCAAAAGACAAAGCGTAGTGGGAGATCTATAATTCGCCGGTGAAATTTTCACTGGCGGATTTTTTATTTATTAATCTGTACAAAGGAGAATTATTTTCTACATGAGTTTACTTTAAGAGGTTTTATTACGACTCATATAACATGAAAAATATTTTTTCGGGAAACAGAAGAACAGTTGAAATCATTTTAACCTTGCTGCTTGTTTTCATAGCAGGTGGCTATTACTATCTTATCTATATTCCTGCTCGGGAAAATGAAATAATTCAAAGAAGATTCCGAACGCTACGGAGGGTTGAAGTAAATATGCAGCAAAAGTTTGGCGGATATGTTTCTACGCTTAAAAGTTTTATCGGAAGATTTAATGATGCTCACATAAATCAAACGGGCATCGACACGCTGCTTAAACAATATGGTAAAGCGAATTGGGGAAAATTCGATATTACCGGTCAACGAGTCGATTCGTTTTCTACAGTTAATTCAAAAGATTCGGTCGTTATTCCAAATCCAAACGACACCAGCAAAATACGTGATATAAATTGCCATGGAATAACTGTAGTCTCCACTTCTAATGGTAAAAATTTAAAAATCATTTATGATACCGTATTCGATCATTTGGATGAAAATCGTATAATTGATTATAAAAAACATGTACGTGTCGAAGCCAGCATTAATTATCCTCAATTTCTAATTCCCCTCCTTCATAAGGGAATTTTTGATCACTATGTTGTTTTTAATGACAGAGGCGAAACTTCAAATATCATATACGAAGATTTTCCTTCCGGCATTAGCTTTAATAGTGTCGATTCGCTCTTTAACACTACCAAACAAATTTATACAAGCAAGATAATTACCATTGAATCCGGGGGCGAAAAATATCTTGTGTTTCTTCATCCTTGTGGCTACAACCAGAAGAACGATCGAATAATTGCAGGATTTCAGAAACAGGAAACCTTTGATAAACAAAAACGACAATTGCCGGAATCTATGGTTACTACCATTCTGTTCATCGCGTTGTTTTGCTTTTTGCTTCTCCCTGTTATTCGCCTGGCACTTATGGGCAAGAACGAGCGAATTCGTTTCTTTGATTTGTTCACTGCATACTTCTCTTTTCTACTTCTGGTGCCGGTAATCATTTTAGTTTTCTTTTGGAATTACCGGAATTTTATTCCAAAGAGCAACGATGATCGCGATTCAAAAAAAGTATTGGCAGATCAGATTTCACGCAGCTTTAAAAACGAATTGGATTCAATCTATACTTTGATGGACAAAATAGATTCACTGCGGGATACCACGCAACATTTTAATCCGGACCTTTCTGTTCTTGTTAAAGACACCATCAATGTTAGGCGTTTAGCTCGTGATGGCTCGCCACATTATTTTGATAAAAAGAATAAATCCGATAGCGTGCGTATTGACTACGCTGTTCATTATTTAGATTCACTTTTAAAGAAAGATTCAATAAAAGATGTTCATCCTGAATATGTATTTTGGCTGGATTCGGCCACCGGAACAGAAGTAGCGAACTGGTCCTTCGGAGAAGATCCTCCGCGGGGAAATTACCAGGACCGTAATTATTTTACAAATGCCCGCGACAATAACGTTGTCTCTTTATATAATAATCAAAGCAAAACTTTTGCGTTTGAGCCAGTGATTTCGCGTAACGATGGCCAATTCAAATTTGTGATATCGAAAAAAAGCAGGCGTCGGGGGCTTATAGTTGCCTGCCCTTCAAGATTGCATTCCGTAATTAATCCTGTTCTTCCTGTAGGCTTTAATTTCAGCATAACCGATGATGAAGGCAACACTATTTTTGATTCCGACACTACAGATAATCTGAATGAAAACCTCGCAGAGGAGATGAATGATTCCTCGGCTTTTAAAGCGGCTCTTAATACAAGAACTTCGCAGGAATTTACTACGCGTTTCGAAGATGAAGGAGTAAATGTGCTGGCACAACCGATTGGCGGACTTCCTTATTTTATAGTTATCTGCGAAAAGACTTCATTTGCTTCGGCGCTTAATACGCAGGTTTTCAGCTTTACTATTGTAATGATGTTTTCTTTTTTTCTTTTCCTCTGCGTTGAACTGATAATTGTTTTTATTTGTCGCCACAGGCAAACGAAGTTGTTGAAAAATAGTTTTGATTTATCATGGATACATCCGCGCCAAAGCCTGTCACACAAGTACTTTTTTGTTTTCCTGTTTAATATATCGCTGCTTATTGCTTTAGCACTATTCTGCTTCACAAATTTTTCCATGCAAAAATTAACGGGTTATATATTTCTATTTGTGATGGCTTCTTTATTAAGCAGCATTGGTGCATGCCTGTATAAAGCACGCTATTCGGGTGGGCAATTGGGCGGGATGAGGAAGAAGAGAAGAAGAACTGCCACGATTGTATTGGGCATATTGGCAATTTTTGTGCTCGCAAATTCCTGGTACTATTCTTCTGAAACCGGTGGAATAACTACGTGGTTCACGGTTTCGGCAATCGCGTTGTTTCTTATTATTATCGGGATAACGAAGGGCATAGACGAAGTTAATGTTAGCAGCTATGCGACAAACTTTCATCGTATGATCTTTTCAAAACTCCTACTAACGAGTGGCATACCCGTAATCGTTTTCTTTTTTTGCAGTAACAATTTTGAGCAGAAACTCCAGGAAAGATTCAAGCTACTCGCTTATGCGGAGAATATTGAACAGCGGGTTAAAGACGGTGAAAAGCTTGAATCAATTATTGGCAAAATAAAAAACGATACCACTGCGGTGAAGACATTTTATACTGATTCAGTTTGGATAAACCACGCGGCAGAAGATTCAATTCCATCGGGAGCTTCTGGTTATTGCCAACTGGACAGCATCAGTCTCAGCCTGCTTAAAACATCCCGTGTCCATTATAACGATGTATCGGCAGCCACGGAGAACTTTGAATTAATGACGCCCTATATAAGTGATAGCGATCATTTTTTATTTAGTAATATTTTTAATGGCTCTAATAGTATACTTCAATATCGGATTACAGAAACAGAAAATGAAAGACCTGGGTCAACATATATTCGTCTATCTTCTTCCGGTACACAAATGAGCAAAGTGCCGTCTTTGTTTGCTTTTCCCGAAGGGGTTATTTTCTGGGGGTTCTTAGTTGTGGCTCTTGCTATATGTTACCAGCTTCTCAAATATACCGTCAATAAAATCTTTGGAATAAGAATTCCGGGCAATGAAGACTTTAAAGGCTTGAACGAAATCCTGTTAAAGGATAATAGTATAAGATACCTGTTTGTGCAGGGCATACCAGGTTCAGGCAAAACCAATTTTATCAAAAATAATTTACAGGCAGATGATAAATATATTTTTTACAACAAGAGAAATCCTTCAAATAATTACAACGCTATAATTTTTAATCTTGAAGAAATTTCCGCAACAGAAGAAATTGAAAATAAAAATATAAGCCTTGACAGGCAATCCGGCTCAGTTAAAGTTCAAAACAGCGATTGGGAAAACAAGATAGCAATACTTGACTGCGATAAAATAAAATGTATTGTCTTTACACATTTTGAATATAATATTCTTGATGATGACACCAACAAGATTAAACTTGGCCTTGTCGAAAAGTTGCTGAGCGAAGGCAATAAAAAAATAATTATAACATCCGACATTGACCCGGTTGAATATTTTAATAGCCTGAAAAATTTTGCAAACGATTCATCTGAAAAGAAAAATAAAAAAGCGGAAAGCAAAAATGGTTATAAAGAATCAACTTATGACAAGGAAGTTGATAACTCATCTTTTCCTGGATACATCTATCGCTGGAATAATTTGTTGGGAAGGTTCACCAACATTTACACAGATAACAATGCATCGCGGCAACCCCGGTCCACCAATAATTCTTTTTCAAAACACTTTATCGCAAATGAATTCGGGTATCCGTTGTTTTTAAAAAAATATCAATGTCAATTTGAAAAATATCCCTGTTGTGAAGAAACATCGGAAGATAATATTTTAAAAATTCAAAGCCTATCCGATCAGTCGTACCGCGAAATATGGCATTCCCTTACAAAGGAAGAACAAATAACATTGTATGATTTAGCAGAAGACGGCTTGGTTAATACGACCAATGACAGAACATTAACCATTCTTATCAATAAAGGATTAATAGTTAATAAAGATGGTGTTCTTATGCCCGTAAACCATAGTTTCAGAAATTTTATTCTTATGATCGTTCACCCCGCCACGTTAAAGAATATCGAGAAAAAAGTTAGCGACGGGCAAACGTGGAATGACTATAAATATCCTGTACTTATCATTCTTGCAACCCTTGTTTATTTTGTGTTTTACAGCAGCCCCGAAAAATTTGGAAATGTATTGCCACTGGTATCAGGTATCATGGCTGGCGTTCCAACAATCCTCAAACTGCTGTCATATATGAAACCTGCAGAGAAATAATAATCTGCCAAACAAAAGAAGTCAACAGCACTTTGAAATTTAAAAACAATTATTTAGTTTGGCATTCATAATTGAGGACACGTCTCCATTGCTTACCAAAAATTTATGTGTTTTATTTCGTGATGCAGGTTATGCATTACTTAAAAGAAATTAGGTTAATCTTTCTAAAGTTATTTTTTTAGAGGATGAATATTTTTAGAAGTTGATGCAAGGTTGCGATTAAAATAACGGGAACGAACATACGCTCAATGTAATTTAGTTAAGGGATTTTTATACTTGAAAATTGAGTGTTGAGTATTGGTTATTGAATGTTTTAAAGTTAAATTTTAAACACTCAACATGCAATAGTGCAATACTCAAGTGGGACGATATTGCTTAACTAAATGACATTGAACAGACGCTTTACCAACACTGCTGCAATTGAAAATACTTATGTACCGGAAAGCCGAAAACGGTTATAAAGAGTAGGCGCCAAAAATTATCTATATGCCAAAGAAAACAAAGCGATTAAAAGCATTCGCAGGTATTTTCATTATTATGTTTTGCTTTTACGGATGCGGCCTACCATCTCGCAATTCGATCAATATGCCTATACGCAAACTACTTCTCTAAAGGTGGATGTTTTAAATGTGATGGATAAAGCGGTTGATCCATACGCTACTCATGCAGCAGATATTGACCAGGTAAATACAGAGCTGATGAAGAATATGGAATATGAAAAGCACCGGGCCAAAAATCAAATTACCATAGATATGTACAATATCATGTGGAAGCTGTTAAATGATAATACTACTATCACAATCGGCCGCGACTCCTTTCAGCATGGATTTTTCCCCAGGTGGCAACACAAGAACAAACTCGATACAACTTTCATAAACGAGGCAAAGATCCAGGTGGGGAAGGCTTTGATATGATAGCCGAACTGGAATCAAAAAAAATAAAACCATCCGAATCTAAAGTTCAAAGCTTCTTATCCCGCAATCAATAAAATAAACATTATGGCAAAAATTAATTTTCCCGATATATTAAAACAGTTAAAAGCCGCTTTGGCAAACCTGGCAGAAACAACGCTGAAGAATTATGTAAGCGATGCAAAAAAAGATGCCCAAAAGATGTTGGATAGCATGACATCCAAACTTGAAAAATGGACAGCGCTGCTTAAAAATGGCGACTTAACAACTGAAGATTTTGAATGGCTGGTGTATAGCCAGAAAGATTTGGTGGAGCTGGCTGCATTAAAACAAGCCGGCCTTGCTGAAATAAGGATTGATCAATTTAAAGGCAGCGTGATAAACATGATTATTGATACTACCTTTCAAATACTAAAGATTTAGAACCATTACAATTCAGAAATATTTACCAGTTGGTTTTTAATGGCATACATAGCAAGTCCCACGCGGCTTTTTAAATCGAGTTTTTCGCATAGGGCATCCCGGTAGCCTTCAACTGTTCTTACACTTACAAACATTTTGTCGGCGATTTCTTTATACCTCCTAATCATTTTCAATATTTTATATCTCAAAAAATAAATCTGTTGTATTGCTTTGAAATGTAAAAAGCGTGTATTAGTTTGGTATTTCTAATTTTAAATACTTCTCCAAAGCTCTCCTGGAAATCTCCTACCGGTTTTTTGTCCATAAGTCATTTCAGAATGGGCAGATATTTTATTTGTCTGTTAAGGGCAACATGATTTTTAAATTTTATGAATTTAGAATATCACGTTCTAATTTTTGTATTAAACAAATTTTAGGCCGAATGATGTCCGAATTTTTTTGGGTCTGCTATTAAAAATATACAGTTATGAAATATTTATCTCTTCTTATTTTATTATTAGTTTGTTCAACTTTAGAAATTTATTCTCAGGCCGTTAGCGACAGCCTCAGAATTGATAGCGTGGAAGCCGCGTTACGCTCTGTAAAAAGTAAGGTAGCTTCTACTGATACTTCGGTTAAAAATCTAAGTAATCACGTTGATTCAGCCATTAATAACAAGATTATCATCGATCAGGATGCACTAGATAGTGCGAAAAAATTTCCGGGGAAAGTATTGTACGCCACCTATTTATTCCGTAAAGGACATCAAAGCGGGTTGCAATGGTTTTATTTAATCCTTGCAGCTTTCGTGTTATTTGTGTTGTGGTATTGGGCCATCAAATACGGAAGATATGGAGGTTTATGTAAAGACCCTGCTTTTTATAAAGACGGCTCATCGATTGATGTTAGAGACTGCACTTACAGTTATGCCAGGGTCCAATTATTGTTTTGGACTTTGATAATATTGACCTGTTATGTTTTCTTTTTCGGTGTTACTGGAGTACTGGCGCCACTGAATATTACTACCGTTATACTGCTCGGTTTTGGCGTCGTCGTATATGCCACTGGCAAAGTAATAGATATGCGTCAAACGGCTCAGGCTAAGGGCGACCGCAACCAGGACGAGGCATCCCAACTGTATGCGCATGCACCCGACGTAAAAAATGCGCCCAAACCTGATTTCGTGACAGATATTTTGTCTGATGACAACGGAGTGAGTGTTCACCGCTTTCAAGCCGTAATTTTTAATCTTGTTTTTGGCATCGGATTTATCGGGTATTTCATAACGAGCCTGCGAGATCAAACTTATCCTTTTACAGACTTTACTGACTGGCAATTTTCATTATTGGGCATTAGTTCCGCAACGTACCTCGGCTTAAAGAGCTTTGAAAATAACACGACTGATTCCAGTAGCGCTGAAGCCGGCAAGGCCACAGATAATGCAAAAGATACTGATGAATCCAACAGCGCTCAATTCGACCGATAACTTAAAAACTATAATATCATGACTTCCTACATCATAAACGTAGATATCCTTCAAAAGCTTTTTCGAGTGAATCAATTTGAAATCCCGGCTGAATGTAAATTAATTTTTGTGGGTATCAGAGGAAGTTTACCTGCAGATGTAAAGGATACTTCTTTTAAAAATGCCCAGACTATTATCTTGAAGGACGTAGATTATAGGAACCTCCGTTGTTGTTTCTTGCAGTGGAAAACTGATACCAACGAAGTGGCAGCTTTTGCAGGGAGCACGGTGCCCAGTTATGGGAATATTATTGGTTTCAGGGCTACTCCGCCGAAGAAATCAAACTGTTTAACTCCCGGCTTTTATAAAAATTATGTAAAAGGAAAACACATGCCTGCAAATAAGAAGCATTGGCATGATGGCTTTCGGCAAAACGGGCAACCACTTGCAATCCGGCGTACTTACGACAATACCTATTATGATAATTTTGACCAGATAGAAGTCTCGATTGGTTGCGATGATAACATTCACGCAGGATGGACACTGGAAGATGACAACGGGTACTTCTCAAGTGCCGGATGCCAGGTCTTAATGGGAATTCCATATTGTGAAGCTACGGCATCCCGGCAGAATGATAACCTGGGGCCATGGAAAGCGTTTAAGGATAACAGTTATGCTGCCAATCAAACCATATTCCCGTATGCCTTATTCAATTCCTCAGAAATATTTAAGCTTACTCAAAATGTGGGTACGCAAGTGAGTCCAAGACTAAAATTTGGTTCATCAGGCAATTTGGTGAATTTATTAAATGCTGCATTGATTCAGGCTAATTATTTAACGGGATCACCTGATAACATCTTTAAGACAAATACATTCAATGCTTTAAAAAAATTTCAAACAGACAACTTTGGTATTGAGGCTGTTGATTGCGTGGTAGGGCCAGTTACATCGCAGGCATTAGGGGTCGATCTTGGTGTTATACAAATTTAAATAATGAAATGGATAACGGGTAGCCGAAAACGAAATTATAGAGTAGGCAAATAAATAATCAAGCATGCCAAACGAATGGTTCAAGCGAAATTTCAGTCAGCGAAAATTCATAACTAATAGAAACGAGAACAAAATTTCTTACCTCCAATTTATTGGATTGCTTCTTATTGGTGGTGGCATTGTTTATATGACCTTATTTAGATTGCTTTATCACATTTCGTCTGCCGAGGGAATGGCAATTTCTTTTTTCATGATAACGCTGGGAGTATCTTTTGTGTTTCCATCTCTTCTTCAGGATCAAAATAAGGGTTTAAGCACTATGCGTATTACAGTTTTTATGATGACCAATATAATATGTATGCTTCTTTTAAAGATTGGTTGGTCGGATAAAATAAATTCATTAAAAGACATTGGCTTGGACCAATGGTGGATGGGTGTAATTGCTTTTATATTCGGAGCTAAAGCAACGCAGAGTTATTTTGAAAACAAGATGTGGGAAAAGCAGAACAATGTCTCTAACAACGCGACTCCTAATATACAAGTACCTGATAACGCTTTAAATTCCCCTCAATTGATAAATGCTGCTATACAACAAAATCAAAATTTAAAAACGAAATATCCTAACATAGAGAACATGCTTTTGGGTTCAATGAATTTAAACGGGCATAATGTGTTTTGTGTGGACATACATTTGAATGATAGCAACAGTAATGACATTCCATCACAACTTGCCGTGATATTAAATGGCAATCCTTATACTGTTCCAGTTAATTTAATTACTGATATTGGTCCTGCTAAGACAAACGCATCTAAAGGTGATACTGTCATCAATCAAACTAATGGCAGCGCACCCGGCACATTAGGATGTTTTCTTTCGGATAGGAACAAACAAAACTTTTATGCACTTAGTTGTTGCCATGTTTTCACAAATGACCAATGGATCACTTATTCAGGAAATGACGTCCCCAAAAATCAAATTAGTGATACAACAACAGGGCAGCAAATAGGTAATTGGATTTTTGGAATAATGAATAGCAGTTTTGATATTGGCTATGCAAAAATAAACAACGGAATATCCGTCCCGCGTTCGACATTAAGCCAACCTCGTGACGTTAATGATATGGACATACTTCATAAAACTCCTGTGTCATTTAATGGTGCAACCACGCCACTGGGCTCAGGATTTATAAATAACTATGGTTGTACCCGCACTGTTAGATATGGCGGTAATCGTGTAGACATCAACAATCTTATACTGATAAGCAATAACGGTGTCTCTCCTTCGCATGCAGGAGATTCCGGGGCGCTGGTATATACAACTCATGATAATGAACCAATCGGACTCGTAATTGGAGCTGATACCGTATTTAGTTATGTTATTCCGATCACAAGCATTTTAACAATAACAGGTAAAATCATTTATTAGAAATTATTAATAAGAAATATATGAAAACTAAATTTAGTGTTTTAATATTATTACAATTATTCATTGTATATGGAACTTTTTCACAGCAAAAATTTTCATTCAAATGTGGTGGTTCAGCTTGTGATTTTTCTTACGATTCTCCTTCGTCTCAAGCAGGATTCACTTTAGCATCAGGAATTGTATTTAAGGTCATTGTGGCAGATGTATCAAAAATAAGTAAAATAGAATTTCAAGATAGTCACTTATCACCTGTTATTTCTCTTAATAATACCCAGTTGCTTACTTTGAATTCTCAAGGAATAATTACCTTAAATATTGGTACAAATAAGAAAATAATATCTTTTGAAAATGCTGGCGAGGTACCTTATCCTTTCAATATTGTTGTTACTTACAATAATGTCAAGTCGCCGTCCGGACTTATTGGAAATGCCTCCGTAAATACGGACATGGAAAATCAAAATGGCAATGGCCTTTCAGATAAGAACATCTATACAGGAATTGCTTATTACGATGCAATCACTATAAGTAATTTAATAAAACAAAATGAATACTCTTGTTTATATGATTTCATGCATACATATTATTTCACAAGTTCAAGTACGCTGACAAAAGACGAATTAATAACCGCTTCTAATGGGAATGACTATTTTAAGGATATTTTCCAAAATAATATTAATGGAGCAGGGATTGCTTGTCCTCATTCCGGCTTTTCTTCCTTAGCATTATCCTCAATCGGTAATCTCGATGTAACCAACCTTGCTGACGGTTTTGCAAAATTTTTAGTGAAACGTACCAAAGAAGAATTGAGTGTAACTTTTTTTGACAGGTTTAATAAATTCATCAGCGATGATAAATACAAGGATGCACGTATTTTGTTCCCTCAAACTTATGCCACGCTACAGGCCATAGGTGATCAAATCTATAATTATAAAGCATATATTAACTCTTTGCGGGAATCATTTGAAAAAGACTTGAATGGGTTACTTCCAAATTTAAAAGAAGTAATTAATAACGGCAGGTATGCGGATTTTTTTACTGCCCATCCTGATTTAAAGGCAGTTTGTTTAAGTTCAATTGATATTGGTAACGGGCTTATTAATAAACAGCAGCCCGGAGAAATTATAGCCACTTATGATGTATCACAACTCGATGTACTTTCAAACAAGAATATAAAGGCTGCTGTCCAGATTTTACAACTATTTTCAAAATCATTACGTTCACTCAGTAAAGACCATTACTGGATACCGGCGGACTCTGTTGAATTATTAATTAAAGATGATCTTGCCTTCAAAATATACCTTGGACTCATTTATCAGCAAGCAGGGGATAAAAATATCATAATACAAGATGTTGCAGGGGTAAGCAATTTCCAGGACGTTTTAAAAAATAGTGCAGCAAAAATTAGTGCCTTTGATAAATATATCAGAGAATTCATCGGGCAAGCTGAAATCGTTGTTACCAGTATTAAAAATATTTCCGGCAAGGAAAGTGATAAGCTAACATTTACAGACTATTATGGCTTTTATAATTCGTCTTTAGATTTGATGCAGAAAGCTTCATCTGTTTACGAACTGCCAGGATTAAGTTCACTAAAACCTTCTGACGACTTCATAAAATATGAAAACATTGCACGGGCAGGCGGAAATATTGCCTTAGACATAAACAGAAAAAATTACAGTTCTGCAGTTATCAATGTGTATAGTTTATATAGTTATGCATTTGGTGGAAGCGAAAACAATATTAAAAAAATTAGCACTGATAAAACGAAGACATCAACTGAACAAACCGATGCCACTAAACTTTTAACAGACAGAAAAACGTAGATGCCAAGGATGACAATGTGGATGATACGAAAAGTAAGTTATTGAAATACGCTTCTTTTATGGCAGCGGTTACACAAGCTCAAAATTCTGATGATGTAGAAAATGCCATTGAAGCTATTGCATTGCCGTCGGGTTCTTCACGGGTAAAAAGAGAAAGTCCTTTCAACGTTTCTTTAAATGCCTACGTTGGCTTATACACAGGCAACGAAATAATAAAAGGAATTGACAAAAATAAATCCATTTTGCATTTTAATAGCTTTGGTGTAACTGCACCTATAGGAATAGCTATTAGTCGGGGTCACTCTTTCTTGTTCTTTGGCACTGGTAAAAAAGGCTGGGAAAGTGGTACAGGTGGCTGGTCCACATCATTATTTGTTTCACTAGTTGACATCGGGGCTTTAACAGCCTTTAGATTTAATAATGATACTACCAAAATTAGCAACACCGATTCAGTCGCTACATCTCAAGCTCCTTCAATAAAATTAAAAAATATCATATCACCCGGTGCTATTTTATCAATTGGTGTTCCCAAAACTCCTCTTTCAGTAAATTTTGGAGTACAATTGGGTCCTAACCTCAGAAATGTGACAAGTACTAATAACACCGCGAACCCGGATTACAGCAATAATATTTATTGGCGGTATAGTATTTCCTTATGTGTAGATATTCCGGTTTTAAATTTTTATACAAAATCTAAATAAACCAATAAAATATGCCAGCAGATATAAATCAACTCGTTCCCGAATTTATTCCAAAAGTTCAGCAGCTATTGCAAAACTGCCGACAAAAAAATGTAATTATGCGACCATATTTCACAATTAGGGATCCATTTACACAAGCCCAATTTTGGAGGCAGTCACGGTCAACAGAAGAGATACAACAAAAAATAAGTGACCTGCAAAATGCCGGAGCGAATTTTCTTGCTCATTGCATTGATAGTGTTGGGCCTCAATCTGGTGATCCTGTTACCAATGCAATCCCAGGATTATCATGGCATCAATGGGGTGAGGCAGTTGACTGTTTCTGGCTGGTGGATGGAGCGACGGAATGGAGCACCACAAGGCTTGTTGATGGATTTAATGGTTACAAAGTATACGCCGAGGAAGCAACCAATTTAGCTATGACAGCAGGAGGCCTGTGGCGAACTTTAAAAGACTGGCCTCATGTCCAGTTGAGACCTGCCGCAAGTCCATTAGGTGTATTTACATTACAACAAATTGATTCAGCGATGAAAGAGAAATTTGATTCCTGATTATTCGAAAGTAAATAACTCGTAGCGGAGACTCAACTTTTTTCAGGCGTTGATATTCGATTTTGAATCTTCTTTTAGTTACCGTAGCAACTTATAAAAAGCAATAACAAATCAAAAATAAAAATATCCCCATGCTCCACTACATCATTACCAACCGCGAAATTCTCTCCGATGCCGCCGGTGAATTTATTAAATCAGATGGCGGTGAAACCCCTTCTGAAAATTTAAGATTCGGAACTTTTGATTCGGATATTTATGCTGCAACAAAAGATACCCGAAAGTCGGTAACTCTTTTTCCTGATCCCGAGGCGCCTGGCATAGCATCTGCCGTTACAGATGCAGACACGCAGCCTTATAAAGCTAATCTTGCTCAAACACCGACTGAAACTTTAATAGGATCGAAGAAATTTTTTACTGAGTTGTATAATAATATGAAAACTGATTCAGGCGATCTGCTGTTTTTTGTTCATGGCTTTCACACTGATCTGGCAGGTGCTTTGCAAAGTATTTGCGACCTTGAAAATAAATATGTTAATGAAACCAGTCCCATAAAACATGTGGTGGCTTTTACATGGCCTGCAAGGGATAAACTATTGCGCTATCGCGATGATGCCAAAGATGCGGAGTTATCTGGATTTTCCTTAGCAAGATGTTATTTAATGCTAATTGATTTTTTCCGTGCCATCTTTGGAGCTGATCCTCAAAATCCTATTAACCAACCTTGTAATAATAATATTCATTTAATGGCTCATAGTATGGGTAACAGGGTGGTCGAAGCTATGATGACAGAACTACTCAGCCAAAGAGATGGAAACATAACTGCTATATTTAAAGAAATAATTTTAGCTGCCTCAGATGTTGATTGGCAGGTATTCGAAGAACCGAGATCCTTTAATCAATTAACAGAAATTGGTCAGAGAGTTACGGCTTATTATAATAACAAAGACCTGGCACTTTTTATTTCCGAAACTACCAAAAATGCCTACAACAGGCTTGGCAAGTTCGGATTTAGAAATTTTCATAAAATACCTGCCCACATCTATAGTGTAGATTGTACGGGTATTAAAGACGAAAAGGGACTTGAAAATAATTTAGTGGCCCATTGGTATTATAAAGAAAGCCCCAAAGTAGTCAATGATATAACACAGGTTTTGAAAGGAAAAAGAACAGAAGACCTCGTTGATGTAACCAGAACTTCTATACCATCTATCTCAATTCAATACCGGTTAATGGTTTAAATAAAATAACTCGCATTGTTTACCATGAATATGAAATATCTCTTAAAACTATTAGCCCTTTATTTCATTCCTCCAACTGCTTTTACATGGTTTAAGATTATCATAAAAAGAGAGAGGGGCAAAAAACTAATCTTGTTACCTCTCTTTCAAAAGAGACAGGGAAGATATTCTGGCTTTGAATCAAAAAACATACCAGCGATTGATTTAATATGTAATTAAAAATTAATCTAAATGAAAAAAGTAAGTGTCATATTAATTCTTAGTAGTTTTTTGACAGCTTTCCAGATGGATGCTATAAAAAAACTGGAAGCTTCTTTAACTGGCAATCGTGAACAAGTTTGGCTCTTTGAAAACACAACGCCTCTAATGAGTGATGAGAAAGATGCAGGTTCATTGGCTTTTAGATTGAAAGACCATACGTTTAGTTTTAATAATAATTCAAAGTCGCGTGATATAGTAAGCGCCGCTGCAAATGGAACGGGTAAGTGGAAAATTATTACATCCGATAATATCGAATATTTCCTGGTTCTGAATCGAGACACTCTCAATATTGAATTTGGGGTTGATATGAAATTAGGTAAAAGCATATTAATACTTACTAAAAAAAGCCATAAACTTGAAAACCCCTCTTATATAAATACTTATATTGAAAAATAAAGTTTACTAAACAAATGGAACCAAAATCCAAAATTGACCAATGGTCGACAATCATCTCGACACTTCTTGCTATTGCCGGTATTATCATTGGAGTTTGGGAGTTTAATTACCAACAAAGAGTTACTCAAACGCAGGTTTTTAAGCAAAAAATTTGGGAACAAAAGCAAGAGACATATAGTGGGATGGCGCGAATAACAGGGCAGATAATTGTTTACCGTAATGATTCGGTTGCTTTAGATACTATAAGAGTAAAATATCAAAATTTATATTACTCATTTATGCCGATGTGCGAAGATGTTTCTGTTGAAAAAGAATTAATTGATTTTAATACCCAATTTGAAATGTATCAGCGATATAAAAATCAAACCAACGAACTACTTTTAAAAAAGCATCAGATTCTCCTTTCGAAATCTCTTGGAATTTCAATAAAACATATTGCGGATGTATTAATGGACCCTGACTAATGTCGATTGTAATATGGTCTTCTGCTAAACAGATAAACTTGCGGAATTTGATTATGATTATTAATACACCTGGCGGGTGAAATTGTGTGCTATACCTGAACTATAATTTATTAAACGGTTTTCCCGGTTATTTTTTTTGAAGACTTCCCGCCTTATAACAAACCTAGAAATAGTATTTGAGATGTAATAAAAAATGATCGGCAAATAGTCATTCAAAGCATCCGGGTCACCTTATTACTAACTCATATGAATCCATCCTGGTATTATACTCCCGATTAATGGCGCCAGTATTGGTACTGCCTTTTTTGCAACTGTTGAAAAATCTCCTTTTAGTTGCAGCATGTCTTCAAGTGCAGAACATTCTTCCTGCTGTGCTTTCCAGCTCAGATTTTTTTTATCAACCTCAGCAACAAGAATCTCTAAAATTTTTCTTCCCTTTTTATACACGGCAAAATGAACAGGAGCATATATCAAAGCGATGTATAAAGAATTAAACAGGCCGTATGATATGGCAAAACTCAGCGGAAAGCAGTCCTCGCAAATTTTGCTTAAACCCTGTTGAAGTATTGCAGTAGCAATAGTGGAGAGGGATATGATAACACCAACGAATAATAAAAATGTACTTAGGTATCTGCGTATTTTCAAATATTTTTTCACAGCATCTTCATCATGTTCATCAAAACAACAGGACGCATTATAAGTACATAATATGCCAACCATACAGGTTCCCGCAGTAAAAAATCCAAAGACAACCATAAAGCTGATTTTAAATTCACTGTGATGTAAGACCGTCGTAAGTGCCGGCATTACCTGCGTGCTGCCAAATATTCCGTATATAACAAAATAGATAATTGCTATTAAAAAAAATACTACGACAACAGATCGGGTAATGTATTTTGTTTCCAGGCCAAAATCCTCTTTCATCCATTTTATTTCACTGAATAAAGGGT
The DNA here is from genome assembly GCA_963756945.1 of uncultured Chitinophagaceae bacterium. Lineage (GTDB taxonomy): Bacteria > Bacteroidota > Bacteroidia > Chitinophagales > Chitinophagaceae > Ginsengibacter. The sequence goes on from CAVWQJ010000033.1 coordinate 215,401, forward strand.
AAATCAGCGAAGTAAATACAGTTGTTTGCAGAATAATAAAAAATATCCATGAAAGAAAATCCGGATTTTTATAAAAAAAATCTATCGGATGTCCATTGAAGTCCTTACCGCCAAAAGAAGCCTGACCATAAATACTCTCATAGAAAAGCAAAACAACTCCGATGAGAAAACCTAGTATAGAAATCGAAGTAACCTTTACTGGATCACGGTTGCGTTTAACAATAGTCTTATCATTTTTTGATATCATAGTTTGATGCTTTAATCGATGTTTATTTGATTATCGTACAAATGCCGCAGCCGTTATTCCCTAAATTTACTTAGAAAACCTTTACTCTTTACGAAAGAGACATAAGCTAATTTTAACTATAGTCTCAAACTCGCTTTCTCCCCTACACAATACGCCCCCACTCCCTCCCGTTATCCCCTTCCAAACTAACACTTTCATGCCCATCAACCCAATAACCGTAATTATTGCAAATGCACTCACCCCCTTTCCCCTTTCTGGCCGCGGACTCCTTGCCGGACATACCAATTAATACTATCTTAGTAAATGATATGCTGGGGAGGGCACCCGCCAGAAAAACTGCAGCGACGACAATGGATTAATTTATTTCTGGTAGAAGATTTAATAAAAGAATACCAGACGTTGTTTTTTTAATTTATAATTAATAATTACTGATGGAAGAAGAAGTTTCAAAAGGCCTTTTTCATGCAACTAAAGATGCTGCGACAGGCTCACCTATATGGCTTGTATTATTAGGGCTTGGGGTAACGTTATTTGCGGCATGGGCTAGAAGCAACCGAGACCAAATCAATGAAAATCCAACTTTGAAAGCAATTGTAATTGGAGTAAGTTTACTAATGGTTATTTTTTTAATTTACCTTTTTGTTAAAACCTGGCCTGAATGAACTCCTTGTCGCTGTTAATTTCCCATTTCTTGCCTAATATTACCGCCATTTTTAGTTAATTTTTTTCGGATGGATAGCAACATCTTCCCATAAGACAGAAAGATTACGTTGCATAGAAATTGTTTTCTTATCCTAGCTGTATTTTCTTTTGTCCAGATGCATTCTTGGTTATGCATTAAATTTATTTGTAAAACAATCAACCCCCATTCCACCCATCCACCATGCCCCGAAAACACTCCATACAACTTTTACTCACCACCTCCCTCCTCCTTAGCGCATTTACCATCACTATCCCCCACCCCTACACGAAAAAAAAATCAAAAATATAATGCACCAATTTCCTACCTGCTGAAACTATTATTGCCATGAACGCTTCGGGAGAGTTTGCATGGCTTTATAAAAGCGCTAACGAAGAAAAGATTGTAACAACCATACAGGCCGTGCAGCAACGAACCTATAAAAAAGAGGTATATAACGGATATGGCACAAACGCAGTTAATGCGGCGTTGCTGGAAACACTTACTGCCAGGGAAAAAGAAATGCTCACTTTTTTTGGCACCGACCTTACTGCAAAAGAAATTGCAGCGAAACAAAAGGTAAGCCTGCGAACCATTGAAGGGCACAAAGAAAAATTAAAAGAAAAGCTGCAGGTGAGAGGCAGCACAGGCCTCGCCATATATGCCCTCATTCAAAACACATATTTTGCCCACGATATTATGTTGGATAAGGCTGCTCTTTATAACACAAACCCCCACACAATATTTACTGATATAACTGCATAAAAAAAGCCACCCAGACGATGGTGGCTTGTTGAGGTTAAGCAAAACATGAGAAAAAACATAGATATAACTATAATTTCCGCATTTTATTGTACGCCTCACTTACAAGGTCATTGCAGAACTCCCCGTTACGCGGGCGATTTACGTAGCGCTATAAGAAAATTACCATGACCCCCAAACACAAAAAAAGCCCTCGTCCAAAAAACAAAGGCTTTCAAAAACGCTGTTAGCCAATATCTACCTGCACCATGCCTTTGATAAGTGGATGGAAGAAAAGTATAAAGCCAATCCATTTGAGCGATATGCAGATGATATAATTGTTCATTGCAGCAGCAAAGGCGAAGCCGAGGAATTGTTAGCAGTAATACGTGAAAGACTACGGGAGTATGATCTCGCGTTACATCCTGAAAAGACAAAGATTGTTCATTGTAAAGACTATCGCCGGAACAAAGTGGAAGAAGATGGTGTTGGATTTACCTTCTTAGGCTTTGACTTTAAACCAAGAGTGGTAAGAAGCAACAGAGGAGGATGGTTTTTAGGGTATGGGGCAGCGATAGGTAAGTCAGCACAAAAGAGAATAACTGCAACGATAAAGGATAGCGGTTTAGTGAGATGGGTGACAGCAACGATAGAATCCATAGCAGAAAAATGGAACCCGAAAATCAGGGGATGGATAAATTACTATGGGCGATTTGGGAGGAAGGAATTATACAGGGTGTTTGATGTGTTTAATATGCGGTTAGCCAGATGGATTGGAAACAAGTACAAGATTACCAGTAAAAGAGCATGCATTAAACGACTGAAATTAATGAAGCAGGAAAATAAAAATCTCTTTGCCCATTGGTCGTGAAATAAATGTTTGCGATTGAATAACAAGAGCCGTATGACTGAAGACAGTCACGTACGGTTCTGTGAGAGGCTTAGGCTGGAATGCCTTTGCCTACTCGACCATATAAAAAGGATTGTTTAGAACAAGCTTCATCGCATAGCCTTGTGCGTTAGCCAGGCTTGTGCATGGCATATTCTGCCACTACTTAGTTTCATGTCGGTTGGCAGTCCTGTAATCAATGACCATATACTGTAAACCCGTTGATGAAAATACCAAAAAGAACAAGAATAACGCTTCCCGTAACATTCCTATCCTTAATCTTTGCTATCTTCATGTTATGAAAACAATCGGCATTGTTGGCGGTTTTACCTGGCTTTCCCCTTATTTAGTCCAATCAGATATAAAAGGTTGTTTACCACCCTATGCTTCATAATCGCCATGCAACCTACCTTATACCTGGCCGAACAAAGTGGGGAAAAAAATTAATTTATCCTTGTTGCAAATTATTTCGGTTAAGTTTACAGAATAACTAACTACTGTCATGAAATACTCATTATTGATTGCTTTGTTTTTTTCGTTTTATTTAAAGGCCGAATGCCAACGTTCACACCTTACTATTTCAAATGATTTTAATATCACTGAAAAACCATACCAGGATGAAACCATTTCCAATGCGGTTTATCAAAACAACTTTTTTTACACTGCTACCAATTCACGTTTCAGCGCAAAAAAATGGTTATTTACAAAACTTTACGACCTGACCTATTCTATGACTGTTTCCAAATATGACAAGAATATGAACCAGGTAAAAGAATATGCAATTGCAAATGGCGCGAAGCAGTATGGTCCGTTAATACCACAACTGGTTTTGCTAAATAATAAACTGGCGCTTGCCTACTTTCAACCAGGTGAGGATAAATCCTCTTTCAGTTTTTATTTGGCACTTGTAGATGAAGATGATCTGTCCTTAAAAAATCCGCAAAAGTTATGCACTATACAACAGGATAATGTTGGTATTACCAAAGCAGAAAATGTTATTAACGGGAACCTGGTTTCATTTACTTATTCTCCGGATAAAACAAAAACACTGGTGATATGCTTAACGAATTCAAACACGTTACAAACGTATGTAATCGATAATGAATTGCGTATACTCAGGCAATCAGATTTACGAACGGCTACAGGTGGATTTACCGTTTCTTCCGCTGCGCTTAGCAATGATAATACGGAATGTATTGTTCTTAATTCTGATGATGGCACCAGGATAGTTGTTAATAGCGCCGATAAAAGGAAAAGCGAAATGAAACTGAATCAGGCTGGGAATTTGAAACCAAATTCTACAAGGGCAATTTCTTCAAAAGATGGAAAAAAGATTTACATCTCATCAAGTAGTTCCGATGCTTCATCAGGTGATAAAAATTGCAATGGTTTTTTGCTGTATCAACTTGATTGTGCAACCTTACAATTATCGAAGCCGTTTGCGTATTCATTTACACCGGAGCAAATTCAGACTTTTTGTGAAAACGGCGCCGGCGCTAAACATAAAAAGGAATATTCCATGTTTCCCTTTTCGCCCGCTATTACAGAACTTGACAATGGGAATATTGTGATACTAGGCTGTCCGCAGCAAACTACTACATCTGTTCATACTTCGGTTTCTACTTTTGATGCAAATAATAATAGCAGCCACCAGGTCGCCGTCACCAAAATGGATGTCGGCCCGGTAATGGCATTTTACCCTGATAAAGCAGGCAAAAATTTTGATTATGCGCTTATTCCACGTCACATTGGTATTTCAAATTCCGCCAGCAGTGGATCAGGCAATCTGCAAATAGTACAGGCTCCCGGTATTACCCAGGCATATTCCGGTTTTGTCACCGTAAACCTGGGCAATGAAATTATGGTTATTTATAATGATGATCCTGATAATGTAAATAGCAGTTCCAAAATAATAAAGGCCGATTCGCCAAAAGACCTGGTGTTGGCCGAGGGCGTGTTTGGTGCAGACGGGAAACTTCAATATAAAAAACAAATCGGTGAAGATTTACCGGGACGAGGCGCTTATTACCTGGGAAATCTTGCTTCCACTTCTTCCAACATGATTATTTTTCCAATTGCAAAAGGAGGTGTTGGTTTTAATGCCCGGAAAACCTTTTATACAAACTGGGTTTTCATTGATTTTAAATAAAGCGCTGATAAAAAGAGTATTCGAATATTGAAAGCCTTATCCTTGCAGTATTTGCCGGAATTGGCGGGAAATAAATACTAATCTTGAAATAACATCGTTTAAGAACCATAAAACTTTACTTATGAAAAGAAATATGATTTTTTGCGCCTGCATTACATTTTTATTAATTGCATGCAGCAAACACAAGGATAGCGGTAGTTCTTCTGCCAATTCGTGGACCTTTGCCGGCCACTCTTACAAAGCTTCAACAGTGGTATATATCAATGGCGGCGGGGCAGCCAACCTAAGTGCTGCAGCATCCGGGAGTACATCTACGTCTGCTGACGGGTTAGTCTTTTCTTTTACCACGCCACCAACTGCCAGTGGTCAAATGCTTATTACCGACTCTAACGATCCAAATACAGTATTGATTGGCATATCTAATCTTTCGGGAACTACTACAACATTTTACACCAACAGTGCAACGGACGTTAATGCCAATGTTACCGTAAGCAATGGTAAAGTAGGCATAAGTTTCCCGGGAAAAATCTGGTTGCATAACTTGTCCGATTTCAACGATAGTGCACAAGTATCGGCCGGAACTATTACACAGCAGTAAAATAATGTATGCTCCCTGTAACCAGGGCAGATCAAAACGTGTTGCATGCGCCGTTTAATATTTTTTTTATTGTTTACTATAATTGTTGCCGGTTGTAAGAAAAAAAAAGATGTACTTCCACCTCCAAAGTCTTCAGTAAGAAATATTCATTCATTTATTTTTTACCAGGCAGATAATCCGGCATTAAGCGGGAACATTGTTGCAAGCATAGCCCACGATTCAATTATTATGAATATGTCTGCGGGCACCAATGTTACAAATCTTGTTCCTGCCATATTGTATACGGGTGCGGGCTTGTCCCCTAACGATAAACAGCCCGAAAATTTTACGAATTCAGTGCAATACACCGTAACCGCTGATGATGGAAGTCAATCGACCTACAAGATCTTCATTCGTTTTTTAGCCAATGCAAAAGACATCACCAGCTTTATATTTAAACAAAGCGATAACCCGGCATTACCCCATGACCTCACGGGTATCGTTACTGGCGATTCCATTCTTTTTTCCATTGCTCCTGGTATAGACGTGAGCTCATTAAAGCCCACTATTATTTATACCGGTGTATCTATGACCCCGGAAAGCGGGATAACCGAAAATTTTGTTTACCCGGTTGGGTATGGTGTGCAGGCAGAAGACGGGACAGTAAAAACTTACAATGTATTCGTAAGTGGCAACAACGATCTTTTTATACACTCCGATGATGGTTACCTGTATGATATTAACTCCCTGGACGGAACTGTAAGATGGAAATATAATATTGGGGGCAATGGCGCACCTACATACAATAATGGGGTGGTGTTTGCGACAGGTGGAAATAATATTGTCTATGCTATCAACGCATTAGACGGGTCTTTAAAATGGACTACCACACCCCTTGCGGGAAATTATACACTAACAATGCCCTCCGTTAAATACGGCAAAGTATATTTTGCCGGCACTGGTTGGATAAATGATCCATCCGGGTCTTTCGCATATTATGAAGCATTTGTTTATGCGATAGATGAAGGGACAGGTAACCAGGGATGGTTTAACACGTGGTTTAAGAATATTGCAATAATACAATCGTTGCCAACAAATGTTACTGTGGAAGATAATATTGTTTGCGCTTATGATATATACAACGGGCTTTTTGTTTTTAATGCAACGGATGGATCTTTCTTATACGCTCCGGGTGCTGAATTAGGAAGAGCAAACCCCGCCATTGCCAACAATACAATTTATTATGGAATTGAAGGTGGTATCAGGGCGATCAATGAATCGACCGGACAGGAGATATGGCATTACATCAATAGTCAGAACTACTCCAGTCCTACCGTTAGTAACGGCATCGCCTATACGGGAACAGCTAAAAATATTCTTGGTTTCAATTCAGGCGGATCAATAACCTGGCAGGTTTCAGTTGGATATGATGCTACCTTTTACGCACCTGTTGTTCTCGATAATAATTTATTCATTTCAAATTCTAAGGGGGAACTAAGTTCTTATTCTCTAACAAACGGCTCGCTAAACTGGACAAAACAAAATTGTGGCCCCTACCCTCTTGTGGCTAATGGGTATATATATGTCTGCGATGGTAATCACCGTATTAATTGTATAGAGGCTTCAAGTGGAAATTTACGATGGCTTTCCAGCAATAGTGTTTTTTCACAACCCGCCTGTGTTGTTGATTACCTGGGTAATGTTCATCACACCGGTGAGTCGGGTGAAGAAAATTAAGATTTGCCCAACGCACGCTCTTTCGCATAGCCTTGTGCGTTAGCCATGCTTCCCGAAAGAAGGGACGAGTGGTGCCTGCGGGTCTTACGCCATTTCATGTAGTTGTTTGTGCTCTCAAATATAGCTCTGCGTCAATAAGCCCATCCACCGTCGTTTTGTCTTTGTAATCCTTAGATTTGGAAGAAAAGGAAGACTGGGATGCAAAAAGTTAACAAATGCAAAGCATCAAATCGGGGAACAGTTTTTGAACAACTATTTATAACTAAGTTAATAAAATATGGATAAGACAGAAAAATTGCACCTGATGGAAAAGATACTTCGTGAGCTGGATGACGTGGTAAACAGCCAGACATCACTTTTAAAAAAAGTGTCACAGCTTGAGGCGGAAAATATAAATCTCGGCAATTCCTACTGAAAAAAAATATTCATTCAAAAACTGATGACGGATTGATTGCTACAACAGCTTTGCAAACAGCATTCAGTGAAGTAAAAGATAAATTTGTGAAAGATAATAAGCTTGATGAGGTATTGCCTGAAGCGCAATAGTTGAGAAACATGTTTATTGGCTGATCAGAGGCACCTCTGTTAGCAAGTCTCCGGGCCAATGGCAACATATAATACCAGGCTATAATTGTTTACATTAAGTTGTAATCATCAATATTTATTTCCAGCTAATAGAGTTTGTAGTTATTTCATAAAAAAAATCCCGCCTTTAGTTGCGGGATTTTTTCTTGAATAAGCGCTTACTTTTTTTTGGTTGTATCCATTTTATGATCCATCGGTGGCATTGCCGGCATTTCCTGCATGTGCTTCATCATGGCTGCAGGATCAACAAATTCCCAATGCTCTGTCATTTTACCGTCTTTTACTTTTACAACATCAACAGTTTTTTCATCCATTTTTGTTCCGGCGGGCATACCCATGCTGGAGTCAGTCATGGTGCCGCTAATGGTTGAGAGGGTAAAAACATAATCACCATTTGCTGCTGATGAAATAATATCAAATTTCATATCTTTCACGTGGTTGTGCATATCAATAAGCATGTGCTTAATATTATCTCCCCCGTTTACTTCTTGCCCGTCAGGACCCATGTGGTCAACGGCATCGTCTGCAATAAGACTATCAATTGTTGCAGAGTCGCCGGTTTCAATGGCTTTCATAACCCTGTTGTTGGCGTCTAAGTTTTTTTGTGCTTCATCAGATGTTGAAGAAGAACCTCCATCTTTACACGAGATAAAAAAACATAGTAAGCCTGCTGCTGCTGCAATTAGAATTTTTTTCATGACAATTTTGATTTTAATTTAAATGAATAGAAAAAGTTTCTAAGTAAGTATAATAGTCAAAAGGACGGAGAACTAAAGATATTATTTTTTTTAATATTTTTTAGCCCATGTTGGTCCTCCCCTCTCTACCGATTTAAAACATTACAAAGGCTAAAAGAGACCGCCGATGTTGTGTGTGGCTACCCATCGGGTGGAGTTTTATTTTGGGAACACCGGCAACTACAGAAATTTTAAATATCTACAGGTGAAGAGTGGCTAAATGTTTGCAGATGTTGGAGGATGGATTTATGTTGAATGTCATTCTTTAAAACGATATCGCTAAGTTGTCTTACGGTCAAAAGTTGCAGTACGGGTTTAATTCCTTCCCGGGAGTGTAGAATGCTATTTTGCCCTAATATCACACAACACACTACCAATAATATTGAATTATAATAAGAATGCCAATAACCTATTATGATATTGAAAACGGAGTGGGTGGTTTTTCTCAAAAGAATTATCAAACAAAACACCATGTTCATTTCTCCATAGAAGCCGCGTTTTCTTTATCGGGAGCGTTAAATATTAAAACCAGTGAGCACCATTATACGAATATACAATCTGCAATCATAAACTCAAATGTACCGCATACTTTTAGCTGCCTTAATAGTGAATGCCAATTATATTTTATTGATCCTACCTCTACCGTCGGCAACAAAATATTGGAGGACTACTTTAATGGAGGGGAAGATATGGTGTTGATCAACAACGTAAACGCCGGGGATTTTAGAGAAGAACATTTGCTTAATTTGAATAAAAAAGATTTATACTTAAAAGGGCGGGACGAGAGGATTCAATGTTGCCTTAACTGGTTAAAGGAAAATTATTCGATTGAGAGAATAAATATTTCTATGCTCTCTAAAATTGTTTTTTTATCTGAAAGCAGGTTAGCGCACTTATTCAAGGAACAAGTTGGTATCTCTATTCATCAGTACATTTTATGGAAGAAAATAGAGATGGCTGTGAAGCGAATGCTGGAAGGATTTTCCCTTACAGATAGTGCCTACTCTTCCGGCTTTGCAGATTCTTCGCATTTCAATAAGACATTTAAAAAAATGTTTGGTATGTACCCATTCTTTGTAGTTAAAAAATAGCAGGATTGTACAATTTTCCTTGTCAACGCCAGTCTAATTTTGCCTTAAAATAAATTATTATAAAATGACTGACGAAATCAAAGAAAAGAATAAGAAAATTATTCAACGTTTATACAGGAAGGTTCTGGTTGAATGGAATTTATCGCTGGTAGATGAGCTTGTTGCACCTCAATTTATTTCCCACGACTGGCCGGAAGGTAGTAAAACCGGGCCACAACCCTTTAAGGATTTCTATTCGAACATAATACTTCCCGTAATTCCGGATGCCCGTTATGAAGTGGATGATCTGATTGCCGAAGGTGATAAAGTAGTTGTGCGATGGAGACTATTGGGAACTCAAGAGGGTACCTACATGGGCATCGCTCCTACTGGCCAAAATATTACGTTAAAAGGTATTGCCATTTACCGGCTGGAGGAACTGAAGCTGGTTGAACGCTGGGTTATCACGGATCTGCATGGCCTTCTTGAGCAATTGCGGAAATAATTGCCACACAAAATATAACAGTACAAAAAAGTAAACAAATGTAAAAGGCAGCGGTTTGCTCTGAAGTCCATTGCTTCTTAGTCTTATGCCTTTCTTCCGGTTATTTTTTTTTATCTTATTAATCTCTAATTCATTTTTTGACTGAGAGTAATAGTAAAAATATTTTCACTAAAAAACAACACATCATGCTATATAAAATTGCTTTATTCTTACACGTTACAGGAGCTCTAATGATTTGTGCTGCCTTGGCTATGGAATGGCTCTATATCATCAGTATTAAACATGCCGATAATATGGAGCGCATTAGAGAATCGGTTTTTAATTATTCAAAAATGATTAAAATCGGAGATATGGGGGTGCTCTTGATTCTTATCCCCGGTGTCTATATGATGGTAAGCGTTTGGGGAGTTGCCATGTGGATCGTTATTGGTTTTATTGGCTTGTTACTAATTGGCATAATTGGAGGCGCATTAACCGGCAAAACGATGAAAAATATTAAGAAAATGATGGAAAACCAAAATAACAACTCGAAGGAGCTTGAAAAACTTTTAAAAAATAACCCCCTGTGGTTTTCTATTAAAATACGTACCGCAATTTTTTTAGGAGTAATTTTTTTGATGACTGTTAAGCCGGGCTTACCAGGCTCCTTTATTGTAATAGTTGTGTCGATAATACTAGGTAGTGCGCCGTTTAAAATAAGATATATTTTGCCTGCTACCGCGGAAAGAAATACAACGTTAAATCACACAAATCATTAAACTGCCTTCCTTTTCTTCCAGGTATAACGAATGTTCCATGGCCCCCCTGTTGGTCCAGGTATAAAGAAAGTATCGTTAGCGCAAGCTTTGTCGCATAGGCTTGTGCGTTAGCTATGCTTGCTGCCCCGGCGGGGTTTTCACAGTATACACTTTAAATTACCAAGAGCTAACCGTGAAACCCCGACGATGAAAGAATCTTCAAACCTTTTGCACCCACACTTTAAAATATTTATCTTCACGGGATGGCAATAAAGCTAAAACATAGTGACATTTACTCAACTTACTTTATCACATTTACCTGCATCGAATGGATTTCATTATTCGATATTACTAACGGTTATGATTTAGCTTATAATTGGTTTTCTGTTTTAAAGAAAGAGCACAATGCTGATGTTGTGGCTTATGTGCTAATGCCAAATCATCTTCATGTAATTGTTCACTTCCCTGAACAAAATTTTAATCTTAATACAATCCTTGCCAATGGAAAAAGATTTATGGCTTATCAAATAGTAAACCGGCTGGAAGCTGCAGAAAATAAAGAATTGCTTTTTCATTTAGAAAGCCTGGTGACTTTAAGAGAAAGGAAGAAGGGACAAATTCATAAAATATTTAAAGACTCATTTGATGCAAAGCCCATTTTCTCTCAAAAGTTTTTGATTCAAAAAATTAATTATATCCATCTACAATCCGGTGACCGGAAAATGCCCGTCCGACCTTGTCATCCGGGCGGAGATGCTTGCAAAGAATTTTATTGAATATGAACATAGCAGCGCCTCATTTTACGAAGAACAGTTAGTAAAACATTTCAGGCCGGTACATTATATGGATTTATGACAATTTCTCCGGTCGGCAAGAATGGGGTTATTAGGTTGATGAAGTTCGTTCAGCGTCAGGGTTTCACATTTGCTTCTTACTAACTTATGGTTCAAACTGTGAAAACGCCGCCGGTACACCTAGTTTAGAAATATAGTCGATCAAAATAAATTAAGGAAGTAAAATGCAACTTCATTCATATTTAAAAGAAATAAGAAATCAATACAGTTCAACTTATTTTGAAGCAAAATCTCAAGAAATATTGCTTAGAAAATTAATACTGTTTTATACCAGCTGGCTATTTTTTTACTTACTGTTTATTCTTACTTCTAGTTTAATTATACTATTATTAATAGCAACTTCTCTTGGTTTTATCAATTTTCTTTTGGCTATTAATTTAGGCCACGATGCGTTACACAGAAAAGTGTTCAAATATTCATTATTTCAGTTTCTTTCCGAACATACTTTTACAATCTGCGGAATAGATATAGTCTACTGGAAAATATCGCATAACATTCACCATGCAAATCCAAATACTATTGGCGTTGATACCGATATTGAAACCAGGACTATACCATTCCTGAAACTATACAGGAATAAGTTGGGCAATTATTTAATCCGGTATCAGCATTTATATTTTCCGCTGTTATATTTATTTACTTCTTTATGGTGGTTTTCGTTAAAGGATTTTTCTGCAATAATTGTTGAAATAAGAGAAAACAAATCTTCATTATTTAAATTATCCGGATACCTCCTTCGCAAAATATTTCATTTAAGTATTTTTCTTTTTATACCTGCCTTTTGTGGTAAGGGCATTATAATGTCTTTAATTCTTTTTATTATAATTCATTTTGTCCAGGGCTTTTCAATGGCTCTTTTATTCCAGGTTACTCATGTAAATAACAGGGTTGCAGTCATTGCTATTCATAATGGAAACAAAAGCGATTTTGAAAGTATTGAACATCAGCTAATCACAACATCAAATTTTAATACTTCTCTTTTGATTACTTATTTTCTCGGCGGATTAAATTATCAAATTGAGCATCATTTATTTCCGGGCATTCCCCATACCTTGTACCCGGAAATTTCAAAAAAGATTAAACATTATTTAATTGAAAATAATCTCACCTACATTGAATTTAATTCCTACATTCAGGCTTTAAAAGCCCATTATTTTCAGCTAAAATTAATTGGAGACCGTGGATGAGACTTTATTAAATATCTCGGACAGGCTTTCACTGGTTGATGCCAAACTCTCATCAATAGGCAAAAGGCTTAACACCAATGTTATTCAAAACATCATCGTTTTTTTGTTATCCACAATAGCGGTTTTTGCTCAATCCATTGCAGCATTGTTGCCACCATTATATGACCTTGAACCCAAAAAATATTTGCAGTTAGTTCCCGTTGCAATTCTTTATGTATTTGTTCAGTTCGGGTTTGTCTCTTTACGGGGGCTCCATCTTATGGCAGAAAGAGATAGATTAATATTGGAGTTGAATAAGATTTCAACCTTCGAAATATTACGTTTTAAAATAATTTTCAGATTAGATTCTTTCCTTGAGATCTTTTATAAGACTTTGGTGTTTGATGGAATAAAAACTCCTGACGGGATTGAAGAGGAGCCTACAAAAATTTATAAGGCTTTTGTACTTTTTTGGATTGTACTAATTGTATGTGGCAATACGCTTTATTTGATGTGGTTTATGTATAAAAATATTATTGAAGGTAATTCTGTGCTGGCGATATTTCTGGTAATTGCATGCATTACAATTATTGGAGCATACCGTGATTATTGGTTTAAGACAAAAAAATTGCGAAAGAGTATTGCAGATTTTTTTGAACCCGAAAAATAATTTTTAAAAAAGGAACAGCAACAATCATAGGTTATGAAGGCGCTGCTGGCCCTATTTAATCCAGGCATACAAAAAGAGTTATTTAGTACGGGCTCTGTCGTATAGCCTTCTGCGTTAGCCATGCTTCCCGAAAAGCGGGACAAGTAGTGCCTGGCATCTTCAGCCATTACCTGCTTTCAATTAAGCGATATTGCTGCATAAAAGGTACGCATAGCGTGAAATTGGCTAAACTAAATAAAACAATTATTTTAAATTTGGTAAGAAAAAGGGGGAACCCTGAGTAAGAGCAAATCATAAATTACAAAACATTGTACAAAGCAAAATATATAAGCCCAATGATACCTTCTTTTAATATTGCTGAGACGGTATCATTTTTTACAAACCTGCTTGACTTTAAGGTGAGAAGAGATGATAAAACTTATGTAATCCTGTATAAAGACAATTCGACACTACACATTTTGCGGGCAGGTTCGGACATTGGCGAAATGGAATTTTATTTTGAAGTAGATGATATTGAAAAAGTATGGAATAATATGAAAGACAAACTGGACGAAATAAAATTTAAAGCACCGTTTGACCAGGAATATGGAATGCGGGAAGTCCATTTAATAATCCCCGCAACAAAGACACTTATGTTTATAGGACAAGCAATAAATTGATTTACATAATGTGACCAAACTATTTCCTTCTACTCGTCCATCATATAAAAGGGGTTGTTTAGCGCAAACTTTTTCACATAACCTTGTGCGTTAGCCATGCTTCCCGAAAAACGGGACAAGTTGTGCCTGGTATCGTAAACCAAGTCTCCTTCACAATCGCAATATTTCTATTATCCCATTGCTGATCCGAGCCATTTCGGATGTTCTCCGGCAACTGATCCGGGTTATATCCATGATGAAAATCGTCTACCCAGATCCGTATAGGCATTTACTGCTTCAAACATAAAAGCCAGGAAATGTCTTAATTAACCTCTAAATTGTCTCGTTCACACCCATTCTAATACGAACCGGCGTAGTAGTTTTGAACATAAAAAATTACCCATGACAACACAACAGGTTAACCAACATTTTGAAACATTTTATCAACTGCATCATCAATCCAAACCATTACTACTGGCCAACGTTTGGAACGTAAAGAGTGCCCAGATTGTTGAAGCAACCGGCTTTGAGGCAATGGCTACATCCAGCGGCGCTATTGCCGACTCATTGGGGTATAAAGATGGTGAGCAAATACCTTTTACCGAGTTGCTCTATATTGTCAAAAGAATAAAGTCTGCCGTTTCTATTCCTTTATCTGTTGACCTTGAAAGAGGCTATACAAATGATGTAACCTTATTGAACGAACACCTACAACAATTAATTGATGCCGGCGTGTGCGGAATAAACATTGAGGATGCACAAGGCGTTGATTTGTATCTTAAAAAGCTAAACAGTATTACAGCCTATCTTAAAAATACCGGTCAGCAACTTTTTATCAATGCAAGAACAGATGTGTTCCTTCAAAAATTACCATCACCACTCGAAACCACTATTGAGCGGGCAAATCTTTACCGGGAAGCAGGAGCAGATGGATTATTTGTAACCGGTGTAAGTGATGCCGATGCGATCAGTAAAATTGTATCGTCAACTACCCTACCCGTAAATGTAGTTGGAACACCGGCCATTTCAGTAAAGGCACTGGAAGACTGTGGCGTAAAACGTATAAGCATGGCTGTTTTCTTATACAGGTCAACATACAACAACATGGAAAAAACTGCAAAAGAAGTGTTGAGTGCAAGGTCATTTGAGGCGATGTTTTAAGAGTCAGAAATATCTTATGAAGAGAGAATTCTCTCCCGCCTATCCGTATTATAAATTAACTATAAGATTTCCTGTTCCGACGGGGTTTTCACAGCAAAAACATTAATCATTAAGAACTAACCGTGAAACCCCGCGGCATGGAAGAATTTTTCAACCCATTGTCACTGTTCTTTATCGCAAAAGGCCATGACCGTTATCATTGATTACAGTCCGTTTCAAATCTACCTTTATCGCAATTCGGTTGCCGTTGATATTCCGGGTTCAGGACCAACAAGATGTCGAAAAGAAAAGTACGAGCGGAAAAAATCTGCCTTAATTGTGGTGAACAATTACAGGCACGATACTGCCCGGTATGCGGCCAGGAAAACATTGAGCCTAAAGAAAATATATGGCAACTCATCGGTCATTTATTCCGCGACATTGTGCATGTTGACGGGAAATTCTTTGTCACTTTAAAATTGTTGTTATTCAGGCCGGGGGTTTTATCAAAGGAATACCTGCTCGGGAGAAGGGCACGCTATATAGATCCCATAAGGATGTACATATTCTCCGCGTTCCTCTTCTTTATTGTTTTGTTTTCGTACCAATCTTCCTTACACCATCATATTGATGAAGGGGATAATAACAATTACAATTCTATCAATAACAGTGCGATAAAAAAACCGGCCATAAAACAGGAAGGCTTACCAGGTAGTGTTAAGAGGATGACTGATTCTTCCGTTAATGATGCCATCAAAAAACCGGTTACGCAGGACAGCAGCATGGTAGTTTCAAATCTCACCATGACTTTGGGGGAATACGATTCTATTCAATCCCGGCTTCCAAAAGCAGAGCGGGATGGATGGTTACTGCAAAGGCTAAACAAAAAAAGCATCATTATCAGGCAGCAATATTTGCATAACAGGGAAGCCTTTGAAATTATGTTGATAGACCACTATGCGCATTCGTTTCCCACGATGATGTTTTTTTTCCTTCCGCTGGTGGCATTTGTTTTAAAATTGCTCTATGTGAATAAGTGGAAAAAAATTAATTATGTTGGTCACAGCATATTTGTTATTCATTGTTATAGTGCTTCCTATATATTGATGCTAACGGCTTTTTTCTTTGTGATTTTATATAACATAATGCCATGGCGGATATTCGGCTTTTTGCAGATAGCGTTGATAGTCGCGATCTTTTTTTACTTATACAAAGCAATGCGTAATTTCTATCGTGAAAGACGGGCCATAACAATCTTTAAATTTCTGATCTTAAACCTGCTGGTATTTGTTCTGTTTGTATTATCAGCGGTGGTGCTTTTAGTTATCTCACTTTACCGGGTGTAGTCTTTATTTCCTGGTGCAGGTTTTTAAGCAGCCGCTGGAGTTCCCAAAACAAAAACTCCACCCGCAGTGCAGCCACACACCGCCGTTGTTGTGTGTTCCCCGCAAAGAAGCGGGGCAGGCTGTGCGGATGGTTTTGCCGCAAAGCAATCACCAACAACCCTTAGACAGTTATGAATTAAACAAAGGCAAACTTCTTTTGTTGTTCGGGGTAATACCCCCCTGTTGGTCCAGGTGTAAAAAAAGTATCGTTAGCGCAGGCTTTGTCGAATAGCCTTGTGCGTTAGCTATGCTTCCCGAAAACGGGACAAGTTGTGCCTGGAGTTTCAAGTCATTAAGCGTGAAATTGGCTAAACTAAATAAAACAATTACTTTAGACTGGTAATCTTCTTCCATGCACTAAGCCACAGGTAACAACATGACAATAGCGTAATCGCGGCGGACCAAACTATTACTTTTTAAAATAAGTTCTGAATGCGCCATTAGTAATCGTATGCGTTTGGCCAAATTCATCAATAACCGGCCCGGCGAAGGTACCTTCCACGAGCCTTGTTGCGTCGTTATAAGTAGTAACGGAAATGGTAAAATCCGGTAAGGCCACCGAGGCTGATAAGTTTCCCGTAGTGTCGAAGTGCAATATAAAGCCGATAAAGTCCACGCTACCATTAATAGCGGGGTGATACGACCCTGTTGTTAATTCATGATTGATGCGTGAAATGTCTAACTGGAAAGTGATGGGACCTAACGAAGGGCCGTGTGCATCGCCATACCCCTGCATTGTCTTTATTATATTTAGCGGGTAGAGGCCGTTAACGCTGGTACTCACAGCGCCACTGTCCATGATGCCCTGTTCGTCGGCACCATCCGCTGTATATCGCCAGAACATTTGTTGGTTCATCGTATTGCCGGCAACGGTCAACACAAAGCTGCAACTGGTTCCGGCAATAGCTACGGGTATAGTTGTATTGCCCGCAGTAACCGGTGTGCCGCTTCCGGCAAGCGTTACGGGGTAATTGCCTGCGGTAGTAAAAGTACCGGTGGCTTTAAAACTTATTCCGTTTATTGTAGGTGTTTCAATGCTGTAAGCGCCGGGGCTGGTAACATTTACGCGGATATTAATAGTATCACTTGCATCTAAAGGCACACCTGCTAATATAAGTGCCGTTTACTTTGGTAGCGTTACAATTCCCCGACAGGTCGAACGTTGAAGAATCCGGTGCAATTGTAAACCCACAGATGCTTCTATTAAAATGCAATGTAAACCGGGCCGCGGCCGCAACTAACGGTGTGCCGTACCCTTTAAGTTTTACAGGTTGCAAATCGGTGGCGCCTGCATAGCCGGTACCATTGAAATAATAGCCATTCACAGTGTCAGTATATATATTATACGAACCGGCGCTATTAATATTCACTTGCATCGTTATATAATTATTATCCGTTAAAGTTATATTGGGTTTATAAGAACCGCTTATGGTGATGCCGCCGCAATTGCCCAATGAATCCGACAAAGAGCCAGCTGCAACTAAAGGAGCGCTGCCGCCTTCGTAACTGTATTCTTTATGGCACGAAATTACCAGCAGCCACATACTACCGATTAAAAAACTAATTATTGAAAAAGAGTATCTGTGCATATACCAGGCATATCATCTATAAATTAATTAATTTAATTCGGGGAAAGAAAAAAATATTGCCGCTGGCGCTTACAATTTATAGACATAGCGCTCCTCTTTATTAATTGCACCATTAAAAAGTATGTAGCTTTACAATGTTACCGGCAGAAATATCGGTTCCATTTACGGGAGCCAATTTCAATTATTAGAGTGTCGGTAACAGACGACCCTTGTTTTTACAAGGGTTTCCTGTAGAGGAGGTGGAAGTAGGTACAACATTTTACACCAAAAATGCATTTGAGCAAGACGAAACATATTGTTTATTTCAAAAGAAAAAAAATGGCCGGTATATTGTTGAAGATCACTACGGCAATCCCGGCAATTATCGCAACCAGCAATTATTCTCGTCTTTAATTTTTATTTAAACCTTTTGGCTGTTGCGATGCTTTTGACCCCCACATGGTCGGTTTATTTTGAAGCCATATCTCCAGTTTACCACCCTTAATTATGGAAGCATGTTGCAAATAATTTCTATCATATATTGTTCCATTCCATTTTACCGATTTGATATATTGAGCATCAGCATCGCTTTTATGACAAATAATTTCAAACAATTTATTGCCGGGTAATTTAATTTTAATTGAATCAAAAATGGGCGACGCCAACAAGTAATTACCCGAAACAGGATCCAACGGATAAAAACCCATAGACGCAAACACATACCACGCACTCATTTGGCCGGCATCATCATTGCCGCTTAAGCCACCGGGTCCATCACTATATTCTTCATCCAAAATTTTACGCACAATCCGTTGTGATTTCCAGGGAGCGCCAGTATAATTATACATAAACGGAATCTGGTGGCCGGGCTCATTACCATGCCAGTATTCATCCTTGTCAAATAGATTATCCAACTCGTTTTGCAATTGATCTCTACCGCCCATAAGTTTAGCTAAGCCGGGCACATCCTGTGGAACGTAAAAAGTGTACTGCCCCGGCGTTCCTTCTGTAATGTAAAACTCTCTCTTATCCGGGTTAAAGGGCGAATACCATTTACCATCTTCATGTCGTCCGCGTACCATGCCAACGTTAGTATCAAAAACATTTTTATAATTAAATGCTCTTCGAAATAATTTTTCTTCATCGTCTTTTTTATCCAATTGTTTTGCTACCGTAAACAATGCATAATCATCGTAAGCATATTCTAAAGTGCGGCTCACCTGTTCCTTTTTATGAAACGCAACAGGAATGCTGTCTTCAACCGGAATAAAATTATATTTTAAATAAGAAGATAAAGCTCTTCGCCCTTTTCCATCGATATAATCTTTATCGCCAGCTACCGTAAATGCATTCTTACGCATAAGCCTATACGCTGTAACAATATCATAATTACGTATACCCTTTGCAAAGGCGGAAGCGATAAATGCTGTAACATGATCGCCGACCATTGCGGAAGTGTAACTATTCCAGCACGGAAATATCGGCAGCCAGCCGCCCTGCTTTCCTTTATTGATCAACGATTGAACAATGTCGTTGATTACCCGGGGATGCAATAATTCCTGCAGCGGCAATTGCGCCCGATATATATCCCACATCGAAAAATCATCATAGTAGTTGTTCGCCCCGGTGTTCATCAGTTCATAATCGCCTGAAAATTTAGGATAGGTGCCATCAACATCGTTGTACAATCTAGGCAATTCCATAGCATGATACATGGCTGTGTAAAAAATTCTTTTATCCTTTAAGTTACTGGTATAAATTTCTACCTGCGATAACGCGTTTTCCCAAACTTGCTCAGCTTTGCTTCTGATATCGTTAAAAGTTCTGTTACCAATTTCAGCCTGCAGATTTTTCTTTGCTCCGTCTAAGCTGCTGAATGATGTTCCTATCTTAATTATAACCTGGTCTCCTTTTTTTAATAAAAATCCGGCATAGGCGCCTTCAACCTTTTTATTTTTGATATTATCTTGCTGAAAAATTTCAGCGCCAGCAAATGTTCCGCGGCTTTTAATTTTGTTTTCAATTTTTATATAAAACCAACCATTGAATCCCGCAGGCTGACCCCATCCCTGGTAAATCCGATGTACCGGATTGTAACCCCATACCTCCCCTTTTTCTGCATCCATTTTTATAAAGCCCTTCGATTGATCACTGTTAGGTATAATCAGTAAATACAAACTATCATCCTTCAACATAGTAAAACGCATAATGCCACAGCGCAATGTGGACGTAATTTCCGTCGTAATATTTCGGCTAATCAACTTGTAATATGCCGGCGTACTTGTTTCATTTTCGTGCGAAAATAAAATCGAATAATCATTAACGGTGGTTTTTAACTTGCCAACAACCGGCATTACCGTAAAGCTGCCATAATCTTGTGTGCAGGAACCACTCAGCCAATGTGTAGCCCGGAAACCTGACAGCAAAGAATCTTTATAAAAATAAGGCGGAATACACTTATTTTCTGTCTGCCTTGTTTGCGGTGTCCATTGCGTCATCGCAAAAGGCAAACCAACAGAAGGGATGGTATTAGCATTTCCCTCGCTGTTAGCTTCGCTGTGTTTCAGCGCCGAAGTAGTGGTTGACGAAGCGGTGCCGGATAAGGGTTGAACATATTGTATTAAGTTTTGTGAAGATGATCTTTCAATTAAAAATAGAAGTGCAGCACCCGCTATTGTCTTTTTCCATAAAGAGCTATTTCTATGATTCATATTATATTCAAGGCCTTAATAAGGGATTTCTTCTTACATAAGTTCCACCATTAAAATTAATTTTATAAGGAGATGAAAAATATTTTGAAGGCAAATAATAATCTGTTGTGATGATCTGTGCCCCACTTTTTTTAGCCGCTTTAAACCTGCTGTAGTCATTATTTCTGGCTTCCTTTGTATCCGCATCAGCTCTTGTTCTTATCATATATCCCTTCTTTACCAATTGCTGTATTTTATCAAAATCTTTTACCGGATCGTTGACGATCATAAACGCAGCTTCAGGATGGCCTTCTGTTTCATTCACGAACATCACTCTTCCTTTAAGCGATGGATGGCTTTGTTTGTATAGTTCTAATTTCTTACCTGTTTCATCCAATACGAAAAGAAATCTGCCTTTTACTTTTCGTACTAACGGCCAGCCTTTTTTCAGGACAGCACTTTCAAGATCGGGGAAATTGCCTCTTACCAAATCCGGAGTTACCAGATCATTTAAATTAAATACAGATAAAATTTCAACATCAATACTGTCCAATGCAGCTTTTGTAAAAGGAAGCAGTGGATGCAAGTCACGTTCATTGCCATCCTTAGCATTCATTGTAATAACAATGGGAACATGACCAGGATGAGCATCTGACCATCTTTTCAGGTCGAGCAGGCAATCTCTGAAAAGAAGATGATCGCTGCGGAAATCAATATCCGGAATGTGAAAAACTTTGAGCCCGGGCTTTGCCAAATCATTTGCTATATCGAATGGTTCGGGAATTGCGCCAGCGCCTTTAATAAGTTTCAGACCCAAAGGATTTTCATAACGTCCTCCCTGTGGGTCATACACAACGTCTAACTCAAGATTTCTCAAACCCATGTTTAGTTGATCCACCAACTTAATGTGGCCATATTGCAACGACTTTGCGCCAGACGAATCTCTTTTATAGATCATCTCCCATAATGGTTTTTCAATACCTGGCTTGTAACTGTTGTGACTGCCGATTATTTGTAGCTGATTAAGGTTTAACTCCGAAAATTTATTTACTTCTTTTTGCGCCGTTGCAATATTTATAGAACTAAAACCAATGAATTCGCAAAGAATAAAATACCTGTATAATTTTTTGATCAACATTATTTTTCAATCGAAGGCGTATTAATTTTAATGGTTTGATTCTTTTTTCCCGGGATCTTTACGTTATCCATCACTAACGGTTTTACATCATTAAAAAATAATACCGGAAGAGATGTTGCGCCGGCCACCGAAAGATTTTGCACGTCTGCTTTTTGTGTATCATCAACAAGCAACGCCGTTCTGTAATCTTTATTTTTATTAACCAGCTTTACATTTTTTAATGTAATTCCTTTTGCGTGCCTTACATATAAACCCCATGCGGGTAACTCACCGAACATTGAAAATTCCGGATAATCTGTTGCTGCTTCAGGAATATTTTTAAATGAATCCAAAGGAAAATCGGCCAATGATTTATCTCCGCCTCCATCATAAACGATAGTAATATTTTGCAGCACTACATTTTCAACAGGATGGCCCGGAATACCCGTAACCGAAGAAGGAAAAATATTATGAGGAATTAATGCTGAACTTGTATCAATACTAAAATGATCCCACGGCGCTGTATCATTTGGATACTGAACAGTAGTATCTTCTTTTTTTGATGGCACTCTCAGCTCAGGGCCTTCCATCGGGTAACCTTTGTCTGGCTTGCGCTTCGGTACTTGAACAGTTACATCGCTTATCAATACATTTCGCAGTTGGCTTATAACTGAATCTTTATTACGATGTCCAAGCCGGATAAAAATTGCATTGCCGGTATTGACTGCATGAATGTGTTGCACTACTATATCTTCCAACACGCCTCCATCAACAGATTCAATTGCAATTGCAGAGCGGAAGGTTTTATAGACTTCAATATTTTTTATCATAATATTTTTAAAACCTCCGCG
The DNA here is from genome assembly GCA_963756945.1 of uncultured Chitinophagaceae bacterium. GTDB lineage: Bacteria > Bacteroidota > Bacteroidia > Chitinophagales > Chitinophagaceae > Ginsengibacter. The sequence goes on from CAVWQJ010000033.1 coordinate 238,133, forward strand.
TGAAGCCGTCCCTAATTTTACAGCACTTGCGCTAGAACGAATTTTACAATTTGCAACATAAATATTTTCACAACGGCCATTTCTGTCTTCTGATTTTAAACAAATACCATCATCGGCAGCATTAATAGTACAGTTGGTTATTTTGGCATTCCTGCAATCCACTACATCAATGCCGTCGTTGTTTAAAAATGTGTTACTGAAAACATGTACACTATCCATTATAAGGTTTGTACAATTTCTATAATCCTGTATCCATGATGTGCCATTTTGAAGATGAATATTTTTTATAGTTACTCCATCACAATTTCTAAAATCAATCATTCGCGGCCGGTTGTTTTCAGATGGCCTTCGCTGATGCCAGTCATTGTATTGCTTCCACTCACTATCATATAATTCACCTGATATTAGTTTTTTATAAATGTCCTGAATCAGCAGATCGCATTGCCCGTCAATAGTTCCTTTCCCGGAGATGGAAATATTTTTAGCGCTATCAGCAACAATCCATGCAGACGCCCTTTGGCTTGGCCCATAATCAGCCCTGTTGGTACTTGCAAGCAAAACGGCTTCTTCATGAACGAACAATTCAACATTGGATTTTATATGAATAACACCGGTTAGAAACCGACCTCCCGGGATTACCACTCTTCCGCCGCCATTTTTCGATGCATCGTCAATGGCATGCTGAATAGCGATAACATTATTAGTAACCCCATCGGGCTTTGCACCATAATCTGTTACTAAATAATCTTTTTGCTGACCACAGCAAGCTGTAGCAGCAAATAGAGTTACTAAAAAGAAATTGATTTTTTTCAAAACCTATATTTAAATAGCGCCTTCAATTTTCATTACTATTGCATTGTCGCACGGTTGTTGTAAAGGCATTTTAACTTTTAATCCACCTTCTGTTTGGCTCCATTCTAAATTGCCGTTATAGCCTAACAGGGAAACATCGTTTATTTTTTTGCCATCTAATTTTAGCGATGTCGGTGCCAATAATTTAATGATAACCTCTTTATCTCCGGGTCAACCTAACGCAAACGCATAAAGGCTTTTCGCTTTGGTTGTGAATCGAATGTCTTCATAAGTAAAAGGCTTGCCCTTTCCTTCATTAAAACCCTGCGCCTTTATAGGTGCTACATCTTCGATTGCGGGACCTTCACCAAAAATTTTCCATGGCCTTGTACTGTAGATAGCATCACTATTGATTTTCATCCAGTCGGTAATTCCTGCCACAACTTTTTTTTCATCATCATCAATGGTGCCATCGCCGCGAACAGGAATATTTAATAACAGGTTTCCGTTTTTACTAACGATATCAATTAAAGTGTGAACAACCGTTTTTGCAGTTTTATAACCATGTTCATTATATAATGGCCGGTCGTAGTGCCAGTTGCCGATGCAGGTATCTGTTTGCCAATGCAGAGGTTCGATGTTATTGCTCTGTCCGCGTTCTATATCCCAAACCATGCATTTACGTTGTTCTTCATCTAAAACTTTTCCCGTGAGAACTGCTTCCAGCTTGCCGTTCTTTCGAATACTTTGATTATAATAATGTGCAGCAATTTTTAGCCCTGCATCGCTAATTGGCCAAAGCGGCAATGCAGTGTCATCGAAATAAAGGAGATCAGGATTATATTTATTGATAAGATCAATTGTGCGGTTAAGAAATTTATCGCAATACTTTTTTGAAGGAACGATTGCGCCGTTACCCCACGCCCATTGTTTTCCAATATCATAATCTCCGTTTACTAACGGTTTCCGTTGTTCGTAAAGTTCCTGCGGATCAAGGCCATCCCACCATTTGCCTTTGCCATCCGTCTTTTGCAATTTACCATCATAAGGTACACCGGCTAACGGACCTGTTTTATCAGCGGACTGTGATGGCTCATAAAATAAAGATGCATGCGCCGCATGAACACTAACGCCGAAGCGTAGCCCATTTTTCCTTGCTGCCTTTTCCCAGCCATCGATCAAATCTTTCTTCGGGCCAATTTTGGTCGAATTCCATGTTTGATATTTGCTATTGTAGTTATCGAAATTATCATGATGATTAGCTAATGCAACAAAATATTTTGCTCCTGCATTTGCATATAAACTCACTAATTCTTCGGGGTTCCAGTTTTCCGCTTTCCAGGTATTGATAACATCTTTAAAACCAAATTTTGAAGGATGCCCATATTTTTCTATGTGATATTTATAATCTCTGTTGCCTTCTATATACATCTGGCGTGCATACCAATCGCCGTACTCCGGCTGGCATTGAGGGCCCCAGTGCGCCCACATTCCAAACTTTGCATCACGAAACCATTCCGGTACGTTATACTGTTTCAATGATTCCCATGAAGGTTCAAACGGCCCTTTCATTATCGGTTCATGCAAATTCAAATTCGCAAAAAAAGGATTGGCCTTTATTGAATTTTGCACCCACACAACGGGCAGAGTAGCTGCAAGGTTTTTTATAACGGTTCTTCTTTTCATATATGCTGGTAATTATATTATGCAAGTTTCCTGGACCTGGATTCAACCTCTGAAAGTTTTATCGGGCGACCGGCTTCCATAGACATTTTTGCTGCATAAGCAATTTGTGTCGCTTTTAATCCGTCTGTTCCGCCGGCAGGCATTTCTTTATCGCTGTTTAATGCATCAATAAATAATTCCATTTCATTTAAATAAGATTTTGCATAACGGTCCATAAAAAAATCAAGCGGCAATGCGTGATGTATCCCATTTTCATTATAAAGTACATTTTGATTATGAAGATTATTTCCAACCTGTATCATACCTGCACTTCCAAATATCTCCAGTCGCTGATCATAACCATAAGCAGCTTTCCGGCTATTATCAATAACAGCGTATGTACCATCTTCAAAAGTTAATGTAGTCAATGCGGTATCAATATCGCCAGCCTCTCCTACTTTTTTATCTATAATATTTAAACCTTTTGAAAATACTTCAATTACTTCTTTACCCATAATATACCTGGCCATATCAAAATCGTGTATGGCCATGTCCATAAATAAACCGCCGGAATTTTTTATATAATCAATCGGTGGTAATCCCGGATCACGGCTTGTGATTTTTACAATTTGAACATCTCCAATGGTTCCTTCACGAACCGATTTGTGAGCTTGCATAAAATCAGGATCAAATCGTCCTGTTAAACCCCAGCATTAATTTTATGCCGGTATCTTCTGCCATTGCACTTAACGCAACAGTTCTTTCCAGTAGAAAGGTCCATGGGCTTTTCACAAAAAATATGTTTCCTATTTTGAATTCCTTTTTCAATTAAGTCAGCATGTGAACTTGTTGGTGTGCAAATTAAAATTGCATCTACTTCAGGCAGTGCAATTACTTCATGTCGCATTTTTTGAAAAGAAAATGTTACTATATTTTTCTTTGAGAGACGCATCATAAAGAGGATCGGCAACAGCGCAATATTTACACCGGGAAAATGTTGTTCAATATTTTTGAAATGGATTTTACCGATGCGTCCCATGCCCAATAACGCAATGTTAACTTGCTTCATCTTTTGTATTTTAAATTAGAATTTACTATAAAGTGATTTAATTATAAACCTTTGCTTATGTAAATAATGCCTGTTGTTTTCAGCGCATTGTTTTGGATTACCCATTCCCGGCAAAACATCCTGCTCCACTACAATCCATCCATCATAATTTTTATTTTTTAAAAATTGAATGACTGCTTCGAAATCGACATCGCCTTTACCCAATTCACAAAACACGCCATGCTGAACTGATTGAAAATAATCCCAATTATTTTTTGCCGACGCTGTAGCCACTTCAGATGAAAAATCTTTAAAGTGCACATGCCAGATGCGATCCCAATATTTTTCAAGAACATCAAGTGGATTTTTTCCACCACCAAACATATAATGACCCGTATCAAAACAAAGACCTACCAATTTCGGATTGGTTACTTGCAGGAACGCATCAATTTCTTCAGGAGTTTCAACATAGCCTGCACAATGATGATGAAATACAGTTCTCATTTCATATTTATCTTTCACGGCTTTGGCAACTTTCTCCGCGCCGCCTCCAAAAATTCTCATTTGGGAATCAGATAGACTTCCTTGTCCGTTAGCTCTGCCGGCATTCTTTGTTCTAAATTCCACGGTTCCATTCTCATCAGCCAATACAATAAACGCATCTTTATAACCGGCATCATACATCAATCCCGCAACTTTTAATGCTTTTTCAATTCCATCCTCATGCGCATCTTCGTTAGATAATGCAACCGGTACAAACGCTCCCAATAAACTAATATTTCGCTTCGAAATTTCGTCGTGCAATGCGGCTGGTTCCGTTGGCATAAAGCCCCAATCACCCAACTCCGTTCCTGCATAACCTGTCGCAACCAATTCATCCAACACCTGCTCATATCCTAAGGCTTTTCCTTCCAGTTCAAATTCCAATGCGCCCCACGAACAAGGTGCGTTTGCAATCTTAATTTTCTTTTCCATGGTAGTTTTAAAATTTTCTTGACCATTCTTTTGGCCAGCGTTCTATTACAACTTTTGTTTGTGTAAAAAATTCGATGGCATGTTTACCTTGTCCATGCAGGTCGCCGAAGAAACTTTCTTTCCATCCACTAAAAGGAAACTGCGCCATTGGAGCAGCTACTCCAATATTGATCCCGATGTTTCCGGCCATTGCCTGGCTTCTGAATTTACGGGCACTGGAACCACTGCTTGTAAATAAACAAGCCATATTTCCGTACTTACCGTTATTGATAAACGCAATTGCATCGTCTACTGTTTTCATGTGCAACAAACTCATAACCGGTCCGAAGATTTCTGTTTTTATAAGTTCACCATCTACGGGTATATTTTCAAGAATAGTAGGTTGAATAAAATTACCCTGCTCATAATCTTTTACCGAAGCATTTCTTCCGTCTAATAAAATTGAACCACCTTCTGCCTCGCCCTGTGCAATAAGTGTTTCAATTCTTCTTTTACTTTCTTTGCTGATAACAGGCCCCATCTCAACACCTTTGTTTAATCCAAAGCCAACATTTCGTGCTTTCGCAGATGCATACAATGAATCACGAATTTTAGAATTATCATCAACTGTTATTACCACTGATGCTGCCAGGCAACGCTGACCGGCACAGCCATAGACGCTATCAGTAACAATCTGCGATGTCATTTCAATATCTGCATCGGGTAATATAACAACAGGGTTTTTTGCACCACCCTGCGCCTGCACTCTTTTGCCATTGGCAGTGCCACGTGAATAAATGTATTTGGCTACCGCGGTGCTTCCTACAAAACTTATGGATCTAATATCCGGATGATCGAGTATCGCATCAACAGATTGTTTTCCGCCATGAACCAAATTAATTAATCCTTTAGGAATATCTAATTGATGGATCAATTCAAAAATTTTCATCATGGTAAGCGGCACTTTTTCAGAAGGCTTTACGATCATACTATTGCCGCAGGCAATGGCATAAGGCAGAAACCAAAAAGATATCATTGCCGGAAAATTAAAAGGAGCAATACACGCAGTTACACCTAACGGTTGCCGTATCAGGTACTCATCAATTCCTGTTGCAATGTTTTCTAAAAACTCACTTTGCAAAAGCATCGGTGCTCCGCTGGCCACTTCTATATTTTCGATAGCTCGTTGAATCTCGCCGTTTGATTCAGCTAACGTCTTACCACACTCGAGCGTTATGATGCGGGCAATCTCGTCTGCGTTGTCTTCGAAAAGCTGTTTCAATTTAAACAGTGGTTGAATACGTTTCAACACCGGTACATCTTTCCATTGCTGATAGGCAATATTTGCCGCAGACACGGCTGCCGCAACATCATTGGCGGTAGCCGCTCCAAAAGGTACTTTCGCCAATACTTCGCCTGATGCCGGATTCAACACATCACTGGTTTCTTTGGAAACACTTTGAATCCATTGGCCATTAATATAATTTTTCAATACTTCCATTCCTGTTTTTTTATTTTGATTTTACAAATGATATTTCTGCTTTTTCTTATTGCTTTGCAATTTTTCAAGACTCTCTTTTACGGAACTAACGGTTGATACTTCCGCCACCGGAACTTCCCACCAGGCATAACCATCCACTCTTTCTTCGCGATCAGTTTCAATATAAATTACGGTGGTTTTATTTTCATTTTTTGAATCAGCCAATGCCTGCTTAAATTCATCGATACTTTTTGCACGAATTACAACGGCTCCCAAACTTTCAGCATTGGTAGCCAGATCAACCGGCAAATATTCACCGGTAAGTTGTCCTGTTTTCTTATCCCGATATTTATAAACTGTACCAAAGCCATTTGTTCCCAATGATTTTGAAAGTCCGCCAATACTGGCATAACCATTATTGTTAAGCAGTATAATAGTAAGCTTATAACCCTCTTGTATAGACGTAATTATTTCCTGCGACATCATTAAATAACTTCCGTCACCCACCATTACATACACCTCCCGGGAAGGATCAGCCATTTTTGCGCCGAGGCCGCCGGCAATTTCATAACCCATACACGAATAGCCATACTCAAGATGAAACCCTTTGCTGTCAGCCGTTTTCCAGAGTTTATGTAAATCGCCCGGCAAACTTCCGGCAGCGCATACCACAATATCTTTTGCAGCATGAAAAATTATTTACTGCACCAATCACTTCACCCTGGCTCACCGGTATTCCATGATTCAATGAATAAACTCTGATCTACTATTTTATTCCATTCTGCATGACTCTTTTTTATAGTATTTGCATATTTATCAGAAACTTTATAATTCTTCAATAACTTATCCAATTCTTTAATCGATTCCTTTGCATCACCAACAACAGGTAATGCTGCCTGCTTGAAAGAATCAAATTCAGACACATTGATATTAATAAACTGCACGGAAGGATTTTGAAATCCGCCTTGTGATACCGTTGTAAAATCACTATAGCGTGTTCCAATACCAATAATTACATCCGCCTTTTCACACGCGGCAATTGCACCGGGAGTACCTGTAACGCCTGCTGCGCCGAGGTTCTGAGGTTCATCAAAGTGCAAGCTTCCTTTCCCGGCAAAAGTTTCTGCAACAGGAATTCCTGTTCTGTTTACCAGCTTTTTTAATTCATTGCACGCATCACTGTAGATAACACCACCTCCTGCAATGATCACGGGGTTCTTTGATTTACTGATAATAGCCGCTGCCTTTTGCAACATATTTTTATCCGCTCTTAATCTTGGAATTTGCCAAACTCTTTTCCTGAAAAAACTAACGGGAAAATCATAGGCTTCCGCCTGAACATCCTGCGGCATGGCAATCGTAACAGCACCCGTTTCAGCCGGAGACGTTAGTATGCGCATCGCATTCATCATTGCAGGTATCAACTGTTCCGGGCGATTGATGCGATCCCAATATTTTGAAACAGGTTTAAAACAATCATTGACTGAAATGTCTTTGGAATATTGATATTCCAATTGCTGTAACACAGGATCCACAGTTCTTTTAGCGAATATATCACCCGGCAACAGCAACACCGGTATGCGATTAATGGTAGCAGTAGCCGCACCGGTAATCATATTAGTAGCTCCCGGCCCTATGGAAGAAGTACACACAAATGCGCCTAACCTGTTTTTAACTTTCGAGTAGGCGATAGCGGTATGAACCATTGCCTGTTCATTTCTATATTGATAATATTTGAAAGACGGGTATTGATACAATGCCTGTCCTATTCCACCAACATTTCCATGTCCGAATATGCCTAAACATCCTGCAAAAAAAGGAGCTTTCAATTCCATCTCTTTCTACATATTGCTTTTGCAAAAATTCAATTGTTGCCTGTGCGGTGGTTAGTCGTTTTGTTTTTTCAGCCATCGTATATAATTTTTTAATTAAGCATCGTTTTTGTCTGCTAAATGTGTGAGAAACTTTGCCCAGCCAGTAAAGCCTCACCCCAACCCCTCTCCCAAGGGAGAGGGCCGTGACTGTTGTCCCCAAAGTGTTTTAGACGATTCCCACAATTTTATGCGAACAATAATCATTACATTTTTTTTATTTATCTAGCCGGTAATAATCCGCCTCTTGATTCAATAAATTGCATCAGTTCATCATGGTAAGGCATCGCATTGGCGCATCCTGATTTTTGCACCACCCATGCACCACTCGCATTTCCCAACCTGCAAGCTTTGTAAACATCCCAACCCTGCAAATAGCCATAAATAAAGCCACTTGCAAAGGCGTCACCTGCGCCTAAAACATTTAATATTTCTACCGGAAACCCTGGCACATCCTGCACCCTGCCATCCTTAAAATAAATAGTAGCGCCTTTTGAACCTCGTTTTACAATCAATAATTCAGGTCCCGATTTTATTATTTTTTGAATAGATGCTTCTATATCTCCTTTTATTTCGGGAGCGGAAATTTGTTGATGACTGATGTGCACCTGGTCTGCATGTTGTAAGGTGGCGGCGAGTATTTCTTCTTCAGTTCCAATAGCAATTTTTACCTTAGGTAAAATGGCTCGTACCATTAAACCGAATGAGCGTAAATCTTTCCATTGATCAGCACGGAAATCCATATCTAAAACAACTTCTACATTATTATCGAATGCGGTTTCAACTGCATAAAAAACAGCGCTGCGGCTTGGTTCAATATTTAATGCCGTTGCTGAAATTTCGAGCATTTTATATTGATCAATGTTAGCGGCTATCACATGATCGATTGTTACCTGGCTGTCGGCAGCATTGTCGCGGTAATAAACTAACGGGAACCTGTCCGGTGGCTCAATTCCTAAAACAACTGCACTTGACCTGGCGCCTTCAATGCGGGCAATCGTGTTTGTATCGACGTTTTGATTTTTCAAAAAATTAATAATAAAGTCACCGACTTTATCATTGCCAATACCGGTTAATAAAGAAACTTTAGCACCAAGACGACTTGCTCCAACGGCTATATTCAATGGCGATCCTCCAACGAAAGCATCAAATCCTTTTATGTCAATAAAGTCTGCACCAATATTCTGCGAGTACAGGTCTATTGAAGAGCGGCCAAATGTTATTAAATCAAATTCTTTTTCTTTCATAAAAATAATTTCATTGATTATTCATCGCAGCAGTTACAATTGGAATACGCGGATCAATTCCCTTCCACGAATTAAAAATCCATTCATGATCCGGGTCAGGCGTATTGGCTAATGACTGGTCGCTTCCGGCTAAAAAATTTAAATAGTAACAATTATATCCATGTGCTGCTACCACCGGGTGATAACCTTTCGGAATTAATGCAAGATCATTTGTTCTTAATTGCATCAGTTCATTAAGGCTTCCATCAGAAGTGTAAACATGTTGCAATGCATAGCCCCGTTCTTTGTCTATTTTATAAAAATAAAATTCTTCCAGGCAAGCTTCGGTTACGACACCGTTAGTATCTACTTTTCTTTCATCATGCTTATGTGCAGGAAATGAACTCCAGTTGCCCGAAGGTGTGTACACTTCTACGGCTATAATATTGCTGCATCCAAACCCCGGCTCCACGAGGCTGTTTATCTGTCGTGTTGCATTATCGCCGCCACGAATTTCAATCGCTGCTTCTTCAGGAGTTTTAAACCTGGCCGGAAAATCTTTCGTTGCCAAACACCAGCCTGCGGCAATATCCAGCAATTCACTTTCAGCGGTAATTGTAAAAGAAGTATGTCTTGGTAAATACAAGGTGTGGGCAATGCCTTCAAACACACTCTTCCTGCCATTGGTTGTTTGCCAACTGCCTCTGTTAGTTGATACAGAATAATTACCACTTAATAATATGATTGCATATTCATTCTCTCCAGTGTCTCCCTGCCATGTCTCACCTTTGCGCATCAATCTTGCTTCCATATTAAGATGCGTCCATCCCGCATCTTCAGCGGTAACTTTCTGGTACACGCCGAAAGTTTGTGAAGGATGTTTAATTAAATAACTTTCTTTCATCTGCTATAATTTTAATTTAATGAATTGATGATGATTTTCCTTTGCTGCCAAAAACTTCAAAGCGCTCAATCATAAATTCTTTATAAGCTTTCATATATTCTTTACCGGGAATTACCGGATCAAATTGTTCTGGTTGCTCGCTAAAAAATTTACGATGCACTTTTGTCCATAACAAGCGTAGATCAGTTGCTATGTTCACTTTGCATACGCCATATTGAATGGCTTTTTTCAATTCTTCATCAGTAACACCACTGGCGTTTTCCAACAACTTTCCGCCATAACGGTTTATCTCATTAATATCATTTTTATTAACACCGGAGCTTCCATGAAGTACTAACGGAAATCCGGGTAGACGCTGCTGAATTTTTTCAAGCACACTAAACTGCAATCCTTTGCCGCCACTAAATTTATAAGCGCCGTGGCTTGTTCCCACCGCAACCGCAAGGCTATCGCAACCGGTTCTTTCTACAAACTCTTTAGCCATGTTAGGATCAGTATATTTTGCATTTTCCTCTTCAATACTCAGGTCATCTTCAACGCCGCTTAGTACACCAAGTTCGGCTTCTACCACTATATTTTTTTTATGAGCTGCCTCAACAACAGCCTTCGTTCTTTTTATGTTCGTTTCAAAATCATCATGCGAAGCATCGATCATTACAGACGTGTACCCGTTACCGATAGCATCAAATGCATGCGCTTCCACGCCATGATCCAAATGAATTGCATACACCGCATTTGGATAAATATCAGAGGCTGCATGTATCATCGCCATCAGCATTTCAGGATGTGCATAATTCCTGGCCGCCGGCGTCAATTGAACAATAACAGGGGTTTCAGAATCCTGCGCTGCCGCAAACAAACCATGCACCTGTTCCATAGTAAATACATTTACTGCAGCAATCGTGTATTTGCCATAGCAATCATCAAATAATATTTTAGGAGAAACCGGCTTCATTCTGTTTTATCTAAAGTAGCAACATTCAGCTGCACTTAAAATGTGAAATAAAAATTTTCTCTTA
>CAVWQJ010000034.1:0-74965 GCA_963756945.1 uncultured Chitinophagaceae bacterium
CAGGCGATTACGAGGGCAAAACCAAGGCAACTATATCATTGGAAAATGGTCAATTAAAGGTTGAATCAAAAGCTGAAGGATTGCCCAAAACAAATCTTTATGCGAAAAATGAAACTCATTTTTTTATGAAGTCAATGCCAGTTAGCGTTGAGTTTGTAAAAAATGATGACGGCAAAACTGAAAGACTAATTGTAAATGATGACGGAGAATATTATGAACTAAAGCATGTTAATGATAATACAACAATACCACAAACTGAAGTTACTCCTTCAAAAGAAATCTTGTTATCTTATGTTGGAAGGTATGCATTAACAAGCAACCCAAAAAAGATACTTATAATTGAACTAAAAGACAATTATTTATTTGCAAAACTTCCTGGTCAAGACCCATTACAATTGATTTTTTTTACCGACACAAAAATTAAATTTAAAAGCGTACTTGATATTCAGGGAGAATTTATAAAGGGAAATGGAAAAACTACAAAACTTATTGTAGTTCAAAATGGAAAATACGAATGGCAAAAAACACAATGACAAAGGCACGAACGCACAACATTAAGTGGAGTAGACGAAAAGCCCCATAAAAGAAGCCCCGATACTTAGGTTGTATCGGGGCTTTTTGTTCTACTCCATGTTGACCGCAGCCTTTTTTTGCTATAGGGTAAAAAGTAGAGCGTTTTTTATTTTAACTTGTTGAGTATCAACATAACCATTTTTTAAAACTCTTTGTAATTAGTAAACAAGTTACAAAAATTTCCCGGCTCTGCCGGGTTCGGTTCAACATGGGTATTGCTGCAAGTGTGGCTGGACGTTGTAATCTTCGGCTGTAGTTCGCTATCAGCAGCGGTTCCGGCGGACGGAATTCTGTTGGGCTTTTAGTTGTTAACTTGTACTTTTATTTCTTTATTGGGCAGCGGTTCCGGGCAGGACAAGCAATGAATTCCACACCTGCAGCAATACCTGTTCGTCAGACTGTGAAAAAACTCTTCTCTCTTAAAAAACAGGCTTAATTTTTATCGTATACGCCTTATAGTTACTAATACAGACTAGCGTGCAAAAAATTCAATGATATAATCTTCAAAAAAGGGGAGGCGCATTTAGGCTGATAAATGGCTTTGATAAAGCGCATTTTTAAGAGCACAGATTACTTTATCGTAATCCGGTGTCCAGTTTTCAATGGCCTTTAGCATTTTTTCCATGCCCAGGATGGTTTTGGTGCGCATAAAGTTGTAACAAAACATGATGAGGTTCATTTCTCCATTTACTTTTTGCAATCCTTTTAATAACGTATATGTATAACCGAAGTGCCGCTTGATGGTGCCAAAGGGATGTTCGCAGATGGCTTGCCGTCGTTTGTAATACTCCGGGTTTCGTTTAATGTTGTTATCATTTATGTCTACAGCATCCTGGTATTCGCTTCGCTGGATGATGCGTTTTGTTAGCTTGGTGCATTGATTTTTTAACGGGCAGGTTTTGCAGGCATTGGTGCGGTAGGTTTTAAACCGGTAACTGGTTTCATTTGCTTCTCCTTTTTTATTATGCCACGTACCCATTGACGTTAGTATGGCTCCTGCAGGGCACTTATACGTGTCTGTTGGTTTATCATAGTCAAAACTTTCTGCTAAAAATTCGTTGGCAATATGTTTTACAGAAGGCTGCTCTTTATAAGCTACATGGGTTATCATGTTATCCTCCTGGCATTGCTGCAGTTCAGCCCCGGTGTGGTAACCTTTATCAGCCAGTACCATCAGTGTATCTTCTTTTTGTAATTGCAGATTGGTTTTGGCCTGTGTGGCGGCAGTATGTAAAGCTTTGCCATCATTGGTATTGGTAGCCTGGGTATGCACGATGAGGTTGTGTTTGTCATCTACAGCATTCTGTGTATTGTAGGCTACTTCCACAATGCTTTTTACGATGATGATGCTTCGGCTATCCCTGTCCGTTGTACTGATCTGTTTGTCGGTAGTATTATCTAATTGCTGTTGCAGTGTATCGTATTTGATGGTACGCTCTTTTAGTTTGGCAAGGCCCTGGGCTATTTTTTCTTTTTTTATTTGCAGGTCATCAGTACCGTTAGTGTTTTCTTCTTTATCGAGTTCATCAAGTTCCTGCAGGTATTTTGCCGTCTTATCTTCAATAAACTGCCGGTGCTTGTCTATCTTCTTTTGGTTGTAATTATTTTTTTTGCTGTTAACAGCTTTAAATTTGCTGCCATCTATACCGATGGTGGTTTTGCCCAGCAGTCCTGCATCGCCGAGAAACTGCACATACAATTTAAACATGGCTTGCAATGGCACTACATGCACTTTGCGAAAGTCGGCAATGGTATGGTAGTTAGGTGTCAGGTTTTGAAGCAGCCATTGCAGCTCTATGTTACGGCTGCATTCTTTTTCTAATTTGCGGCTGCTGCGGATCTTATTAAGGTAGCCATATAAATAGAGTTTTAAAAGTATATTAGGGGCATAAGGCGGACGGCCTTCGCTCTTGTGCACGGTTTTGATAAAGCCCAATTTTTGTAGCTGAAGCTTATCAACAAATCCATCAATAAGTCTTACCGGGTTATCAGCGCTCACCTGGTTTTCGAGTGTGCTGAAATAAGTTTGATGACGGCTTACGCCTTGTATGTATTGCATACTTTATATCCTCAAATATTATACAGCTTTTGGGTAATTAACATAGTGTGTATATTTGTTTGGCAATGATAGTTTTTTCACAAACTCTCGTTGTGCGTAATGCAGATTAAGACTTGTTCAAACAAATTGATATTATTATGAAGTTTACAATTGCAACTATTTTTTTAGCTCTGATCAACATGGTCTTTGCACAAAATCAATACATAACAAGACTAGACGGCAGCAAAATATCGAAAGTCGTAATTGACCAAACGGTAAAACGATTGATGGATACTGCTAAAATTCAAGGGTTAGATTTGGCTATAATAAATAACAAAAAAGTAGTCTATATCAAATCTTACGGTTACAAGAATGAACTCAAGAACATAAAGCTTGACACAAACTCTATTATGTATGCAGCATCTTTGAGTAAGGCTGTTTTTGGATTTCTTACAATGAAGCTTGTTCAAGAGAAATTATTAGATTTAGACAGACCGCTTTATCTGTACTTAGATAAACCTATTCCAGAATATGAAAATTTTTCCGGCTTAAAAGACGATGACAGATGGAAGCTCATCACTGCGAGAATGTGTTTGAGCCAGACCTCAGGATTGCCGAATGTAAAGCAATTTAACCCTATTGAAACGGACCCAATATGGGATACCAGTGCGGTGAATAAAATTTATTTTACTCCTGGGACAAAATATGCATATTCAGGAGAGGGCTTTAAGTTGTTGCAATTAGTTGAGGAAGAAATCACAAAAATGAAACTTGATGAACTTGCTACTCAAAAAGTATTTCTGCCGATTGGAATGTATAAAACGGGTTATGTTTGGCATGATAGTTTCGGAAACGATGTGCCAATTGGACACGCTGAAAATGGTGGACAAAATATCAAAAGTAAAAAAACAGTTGCTGTTGCTGGGGGTTCGATGGTAACAACTATAGGTGATTTTTCCAGATTTATTGAATATATTTTGCAAGGGAAAGGACTCCAAAAGAAATATTTTGACGAGATGATAACGCCCCAGATTAAAATTTTTTCAAAAACGCAATTTCCTTCAATATCTTTTGACACTACATCAGAGAATAATGCTATTCATTTATCTTATGGATTGGGCTGGGGGCTTATGAACACCATATACGGAAGGGCATTTTTTAAAGAAGGGGGTGATGATGCCACCAAAAACTATAACATCAATTTTATTGATAAAGGAATTTCAATTATAATATTGACAAATAGTGTCAATGGAAGTAAAATATTTAAAGAACTGTTGCAAACATTGATTGGAGATAATTTTACTCCCTGGAAATGGGAGAAATGGTTTCCTTATGACTATAAAAATTAAAGATGCACAAACGCCTAAAATGGGGTTTTCTGCTATGCTGGCTGACGCAGTAACAATGGGCTGCATATCGCCATCATCTATTATCGGCTTGACGTAATTCTATTTAGCTTTTTGTTATTAACTTCAACTTCAGTTTTTCAATTGGGCCTCAGTACCGAGCTGGACGAGCAATGAATACCAGCACAGCAGAAAGCCCTGTTCGTCAGACTGTGAAAAAACTTTCTACTCTTAAAAAACGGGCTTAAATTCTTTCGCATACGCCTTATAGTTACTCATACAAACTACCTGCAAAAAATCGATTTGCATTAGCTTCGAAAAAAGGGAAGGCGCATTTTGACTGTAAATGGCTTTGATAAGAGCGTTTTTAAGAGCACAGATTACTTTATCGTAATCCGGTGTCCAGTTTTCAATGGCCTGTAACATTTTTTCCATGCCCAGGATGGTTTTGGTGCGCATAAAGTTGTAACAAAACATGATGAGGTTCATTTCTCCATTTACTTTTTGCAATCCTTTTAATAACGTATACGTATAACCGAAGTGTCGTTTGATGGTGCCAAAGGGATGTTCGCAGATGGCCTGCCGTCGTTTATAATAGTGCGGGTTTTGTTTAATGTTGTTATCATTTATGTCTACGGCATCCTGGTATTCACTTCGCTGGATGATGCGTTTTGGTAGCTTGGTGCATTGATGTTTTAACGGGCAGGTTTTGCAGGCATTGGTGCGGTAGGTTTTAAACCGGTAACTGGTTTCATTTTCTTCTCCTTTTTTATTATGCCACGTACCCAGCGACGTTAGTATGGCTCCTGCAGGGCATATATAAGTGTCGGTTGGTTTATCATAGTTAAAGCTTTCTGCAAAAAATTCATTGGCTATGTGTTTTACAGAAGGCTGCTCTTTATAAGCTACATGGGTTATCATATTATCCTGCTGGCATTGTTGTAATTCGGCGCCGGTGTGGTAACCTTTATCGGCCAGTACCATCAGTGTATCTTCTTTTTGTAATTGCAGATTGTTTTTGGCCCCGGTGGCAGCAGTGTGTAAAGCCTTGCCATCATTGGTATTGGTGGCCTGGTATGTACGATAAGGTTGTATTTGTCATCTACAGCATTCTGTGTATTGTAGGCTACTTCCACAATACTTTTTACGATGATGATACTTCGGCTATCCGTGTCCGTTGTACTGATCTGTTTGTCGGGAGTATTATCTAATTGTTGTTGCAGTGTATCGTATTTAATGGTACGTTCTTTTAGTTTGGCAAGGCCTTGTGTTATCTTTTCTTTTTTTATTTGCAGGTCATCAGTACCGTTAGTGTTTTCTTCTTTATCAAGTTCATCAAGATCCTGAAGGTATTGTGCCGTTTTGTCTTCAATAAACTTACGGTGCTTGTCTATCTTCTTTTGGTTATAATTATTTTTCTTGCTGTTAACAGCTTTAAATTTGCTGCCATCTATACCAATGGTGGTTTTGCCCAGCAGCCCTGCATCACCGAGAAACTGCACATACAATCGAAACATGGCTTGTAATGGTACTACATGCACTTTCGAAAGTCGGCAATGGTATGATAGTTAGGTGTTAGGTTTTGAAGCAACCATTGCAGTTCTACATTGCGGCTGCATTCTTTTTCTAATTTACGGCTGCTGCGGATCTTATTAAGGTAGCCATATAAATAGAGTTTTAAAAGTATATTAGGGGCATAAGGTGGACGGCCTTCGGTCTTATGAATGGTTTTGGTAAAGCCCAGCTTTTGTAAATGAAGTTTATCAACAAAAGCATCTATAAGCCTTACGGGATTATCAGCGCTCACCTGGTTTTCGAGTGTGCTGAAATAAGTTTGATGACGGGTTACGCCTTGTATAAATTGCATACTTTATATCCACAAATATTATACAGCTTTTGGGTAATTAACATTGTGTGTATATTTATAATGCAATGATAGTTTTTTCACAAACTCTCGTTGGGCGTAATGTTGCACAACCACCAAAATGACAGAACTTTTAAAACATAACATAAGCAAACACATCTCTCTTTCAGACAAAGAGATGGAAGAGTTTTGCGGGTTGTTTCGACAAAAAGAAATCAAGAAAAAACATTTTTTATTGCGTGAGGGCGAAGTTTGCAAATTTGAGGGCTTCGTTACCAAAGGACTTTTTCGGGTATATCATATCGACACGAATGGCTTTGAACAAGTCCTTTATTTTGCCATAGAAAATTGGTGGATTACAGACATCGACAGTTTTACCAACGAAAAGCCATCGCAACTTTTTATTGAGGCATTGGAAGACAGTGAGGTGCTTTTAATTACTAAAAAAGACAAAGAATTTGCCTATGAAAATTTGCCAAAAGTAGAGAAACTGTTTCGGGTGATGACCCAAAAAACACACGTTGCCCTGCAAAGAAGAATGATTGACAATTTGAGCAAAACTGCCGACCAACGCTATATCGACTTTATCGAAAAATATCCGCAACTTTTTCAACGATTGACCAATCTGCAAATAGCTGCCTATTTGGGCATCAGCCACGAATTTTTGAGTAAAATAAGAAAGAAAATTTCCAGTAAGAAATAAGGCGGATTTCATTTATTGAACTTGTTCAATGTTTTTGGGCATTGGATGATAGCATCTTTGCATCATCAATTTAAAACAAGACAAAAATGAAACAGATTATTTCAACAGTTTTTTTATCAATTTTAATTTTATTCAAAATGGAAGCACAAGCACAAAGTTTCAAAACAATTGAAACAAACAATTTAAAACTTCAAGTTTACAACGCATCAGAAAACAGTTTTGGCGTAGCATCAACAATCGTTTCGGGCAAAACAGATGCGGTTTTGATTGATGCACAATTTACTTTGGCAGATGCCGAAAAAGTGGCTCAAGAAATTAAAACAACTGGTAAAAAACTAACCACTATTTATGTTTCTCACGGCGACCCTGATTTTTATTTCGGGTTGGAAGTATTCAAAAAATATTTTCCGGAAGTTACCGTTTATGCTTCGCCTGCAACAGTTGAACATATCAAAGCAACTGCTCAAAAAAAATTAGAAGTTTGGGGCGAACGATTAGGTAAAAACATTACATCAAATGTTATTTTACCACAGGTTTTAAAAGGTAATAGCTATTGAATTGGAAGGGCAGAAATTAGAAATTATTGGCTTGGAAGAATTTCCATCTAAAACTTTTGTTTGGATTCCTTCTATCAAAGCAGTTGTAGGCGGCATCAATGTTTTTGGCACTACTTTTCATCTTTGGATGGCAGATGCACAAACCGCAGAAGCCCGTAAACAATGGATTTCGGTGTTGGATAAAATAGAAACTTTGCACCCGACAATTGTAATTCCTGCTCACGCTAAATCTGAAACGGCCATTTGATATTTCAGCAGTAAAGCATACCAAAAAGCTATATCCAATTTTACGAAGAAGCTTTGAAAACCAACAAAACTTCGGAAACATTGATTGCCGCTTTAAAAGCAAAATATCCAACACTTGACTTTTGATATTGCTTTGCAAATTGGTGCAAAAGTAAACACGGGAGAAATGAAATGGTAAAATCAATCATCTTCAACTTGACAATGCTTGTTGCGTTGTCAAGTTGTTCTTTAAATAAAAAAGCAATGACAAATCTTGAAATTATAAAAAGCACTTACGAAGGAAAAACTTCGGAAGAAAATGGCAAGAAATTTAGCAAAATATGTAGCTGAAAATATCACTTGGACAGAAGCCAAAGGCTTTCCATATGCAGGAACTTATATTGGTTTGGAAAACGTTACCAAAAATGTTTTTAGCCGATTGGGAAGCGAATGGATTGACTATAAATTTACTCCCGAAGACTATGTTGCCAGTGACGATAAAGTGGTTGCTTATGGCACATATTCAGGCACATACAAACTGACAGGTAAAGCATTTACGGCAAGAGTTGCTCACGTTTGGAAACTGAAAGACGGAAAAATAATTAGCTTTGAGCAGTTTGTGGACAGCAAAACGGTGGACGAAGCGACACGATAAAACACTACGCCCACGTGCATTTGTAAAAGTATGGCTTGACCAACAGCACTTGTACAGCCGTAATCTTTATCATCTTTTGTTCAAGCCGACATTTCGCTATTGAACATTTGTAGTTATCTTCAACATCAGTTTTTCAATTAAGCATTTGAACCGGCTGACATTTCGCTATTGCCATGCCTTCACAAATGCTTTAACGTTGCCTGCAATGCTAAAGAGACACCCTGCTATTAATTTGACAAACCTTGATTGACGAAAGAAAACGAAAATATTAACCACCTCGTTGGCCATCTTTTCAGACATGAATCTGGGAAAATGGTATCAGTGCTTACCAAAATATTGGGAACAGCAAATATTGACCTTGCTGAAGATGTCGTGCAGGATGCTATCATTGAGGCTATCAATCAATGGACATATAAAGGAGTTCCTGAAAACCCGACCGGGTGGCTGTATAATGTTGCAAAATATAAGGCTCTTAATTTTATTAAAAGAGAAAAGGTACATCAAAAATATTCATCTGATCTAATCCATTCTCTGCAATCTGAATGGACTGCTGAGCCTGCCAGCAATCATTTTTTTTCCGAACAGGAAATAGAGGACGACCAACTGAGGATGATGTTTACCTGTTGTCATCCATCTATAAGCACAGATTCACAAATTGCATTGACATTGAAAACACTTTGTGGCTTTAGCATACCTGAAATTGCCAAAGCTTTTCTTACTAGCGATGAAAACATCAATAAAAGACTTGTAAGGGCAAGACAAACAATCCGTGAAAACAGAGTGAGCTTTGAAGTGCCTTTTGGCAATGAGTTTGAAAACAGGCTCAACAATATTTTAGAGACCATTTATTTGTTATTCAATGAAGGGTATAATGCTTCCGAAGGAACTGAAATTATCAGGCAGGAGCTTTGTGAAGAAGCTATAAGGCTTGCACACTTAATTTCTGAATACCCAAAGATTTTTCAAAAAACTCAGGTGTGGGCATTGCTTTCTTTAATGCTTTTAAACAGCTCCCGTTTTAAATCAAGGACGAACAAATAATAGTGAAATTGTGGAAATGGCAAAACAAGACCGTAAGCTTTGGGACAGGGATTTGATAAAAAAAGGTATTGTATACCTGGAAAAATCTATAGCTGGCAACACTGTTTCAAAATATCAAATATTAGCTGCCATATCAGCACATCATTGCACCGCAGCAGATGATAAATCCACCGACTGGAAAAGCATACTTTCTCTTTATAATAATCTTTTGCAAATAGATGATTCGCCATTGGTAATTCTGAATAAAACTATCGCAGTTTCAAAAGTTCACGGTATAGGAAAAGCTATCGAAGAACTTGAGAAAATTGCAGACATTCCGGTACTTCAGAATTATCCTTACTATCATTCTACCCTTGCTGAATTTTACTTTAAGCTTAAAAAAAACTCTCTTGGCCCAGCAGCATTTTGAAAAAGCAAAATCATTTACTCAAAATGAACAGGAAAAAATTTACCTGGAAGAAAAAATAAATGCCTGTAAGTCAGTAAACTGAAAAATATTTTTGACCTAATGTCCTTTTTTATTTCCCCAGATTGACTATTGGGTATAAAACAATTTAAAATTAAAAAAATGAAAGAATTTATGTTATTAGTACGCACAGAAGGCGACCATCTTGCAGATATGTCTGCAAAGGAACAACAGGAACATGTTGCCAAAATTGGAAATTATATCGGCAAACTTATGCAGGAAGGTAAGTTAAAAGGCGCCCAGCCATTGGACATGGCAGGAACACTTGTTAAAGGGAGTAAAGGAGTATTTAAAGATGGTCCTTACAGTGAAAGCAAAGAGGTAATAGTGGGCTATTTCCACATACTGGCGAAAGACCTTGATGAGGCAATTGAAATTGCGAAAGCCAACCCTGTTTTTGAAGCCGGACAGGCAAGTATTGAAGTTCGTCCAATTAAGTCAATGGAGGGAATTAATTAACCTATCTTCAAAATCATTAAAATGGAAAATAAAAATATAGAGTACAATGGGCAATATGCATTTGCTGTAAGCACTGGCAAAACAGATGTAAAAGGCGGAAAGCATTTTTCAACAATTGATGGGATGGTTTATGCATTTTCCAATCGAATAGCAAAATTATTATTCAAGCTGCTTCTAAACCGAATTAAAAAAGCCGATGAGGTTTGGAACAAAAACTAAACGAAAAATGAAAAAGAAAATATTTAAAAGAATTGGTATTGTATTGCTCGCTTTAATCGGGATAGTATTTGTTTTTTCGAAAGTAAAAAGAATAACACCCCTTGCGTGGGGGCACAAGGAAATAAATAAACCAATGTTTTCTGACGAAGCCATCAATGGATACGACCCGGTTTCATACTTCACAGCAGGCAAGGCGGTTAAGGGAAGCAAAACATTTACCCAGCCATGGAATAATGCGACCTGGTATTTCTCATCCAATGAAAATCTTGAACTGTTTAAGAGCAATCCTGAAAAATATGCCCCGCAGTTTGGCGGATATTGCGCCTTTGCTGTGAGCAAAGGATTTACAGCCAACACAGACCCTAACGCTTTTAAAATTATAAACGCTAAACTGTATTTATGTGCAGACAAAGAAATATTGGAAAAATGGGTCGCAGGGGGTGAAGAAAGTTTAAAAAAATCAGAGGAAAACTGGAAATGAGTTACTGTCCCATCGGGCAATGTCATTAAGTTAAGGGAATGATGTCACCCCTTCGGGGTTTAGAAAATTTTCTTATTGTAATTCTATAATCATATCAGCCTTTCAGGCTTTGTATTAATCCCGAAGGGATGCAACTATTATAGCTGAAGATAGAAAGTCACATCAAACCCCGAAGGGGTGATATATTAATATCATTTTAAAAATTCTTAACTTAATGACATTGCCCGGCGGGGTTTCCCACTAACAAACATTATAAATAAAAAGTAGTTCCCGGGAACCCCGATGCCGAAGTAACTTGCACGTATCCGACGCTTGACTTTCTTCCCTTCGAAGTTCGTTTATGCGTCGGGGTTACACAGGTCGTTTTTAGCAATTGTAAGTCTGTGCTGTGTAAACGCCGCCGGATAGTAAAATTTTTTAAATGCGTTTATGAGGCAACGTTATGTGACGTAACGGGCAAGCTGTGAGCAGCATCAAAAAATATCTTCAAAAAGTCGTTATAGAAAATTTAAAACCTTAATTTAAAACATCAAAACATGGATCACAAAGCAGGAAATGCAGTAAGATGACCTGCTCAAATCAAAAACAACATTTTAAAAAAACAACTTCCAGAAAAGCAGGCTGATACTTTATACCCAATAGCGAACTTTACGGCGACATCAGTCAACTCAAAAGTATACCGCAAAGCCCCCCGAAAGCCTTATTTATTGCGGGGATTTTTTAGGGAGTTTTTCGGATACTTTTCTGTGTGTTGTACGCCACTGAAGTATAATTCTTTTAATGATAACACATTAGTAGCTCACTATAGCGTTTTACAAATGCCAAATTGAATTCTAATAACATCAGTTCGGAGCGGAAGATTTTCTTAAGAGTTAATTTCAAGCTTATATCCTTTGCCCCGTATAACAACAATTTTGATGTTCGGATCAAATTCAAGTTTTCTTCTAAGTTTTGATATGAACATATCCAGGCTGCGCCCCACAATAACGCCTTCATCCTCCCATATCTCTTTTTGTAGCCGGCTTCGCTCTATAGCCTCGTTAGGAGACAAAGCAAAAATGCGCAGCACACGGGTTTCAGTTCCGGTCAGGTCTATTGTTTTTCCATTTGTTATCAGCTTCCGGTTCTTCGGATCGAACAGCACGGTACCCAGCGTTAACATGTCAGTATCCTGACCGCCAGGTAAAGTTTTTCGCGGCTTAACAGATCTCAAAAAAATAAAACCCACAAATGCTAAAACTGCCAGGCTGCCCAGAAGATATCCATTCTTTGCTGTAATTATACCCTTTGGTTTAAATTTTATGTTGATCATGTAACATCCTATGGGTTGCTTCCTTCCTATACAGGCTACAATATCATCTTTCTTATTTTTTGATATAGCATATCCATAGGCTACGCTGGCATTGGCACAGTTCAGTACATTAACAACGTAATCACTTGCGAGCGGGTCTTTGGCTAACAAACGCTGAGTAGTATTCACCAGGGAGTCGGGTTGAAAAGTAAAGGCATTCTCAAAGCTGATCTGGTATTCATTTTCGGCGATCTTTTTTATTGGAAGTACCCGTGATGTACTGTCGTGCGACAGAAGGAGTATTTCATGCCCGATCCGGCGGAGTAAAACTTCCCTCCGGGCGATATCAAAATCGTCACTGCCCGCCATACTGAAAGCCACGCCGATCAAAGAGATAAACATGAGCAGTAACAATCCGAACAGGTATTTACGTTTCCCGGACAGGAGATTTCTTCTATCAGGCATAATGTCAAGATATTATTTACAAAGGTTACACTTTTATTTACAATCCAGGTTCCTCCGTCTAAACACTATCAAAGTATTTTTGTTGCACCAACTTTAAAAGGATACGAATAATAAAATAAATACCTTAAACGGATCTGATTTATCAGGAGATAGATATATGTTAATTAAACCTACAAAAAATATGAAAAAAGTTATTTATGCGCTGATCTTACCGCTGGTTGTGGTAAGCGGATTGGTGTTTGCTAATCGTGAAAGCAAAAATGAAAAATCTAAAAAGCCAGACCCAAAAACAAAGATCGTTTTTAAATCTACGGATGGCGGACAAACCTGGCAGGACATCAGCAAAGGGCTGCCCGAAAATTTGCGGATAGATAGTATCCGGGGAAATAGCTTCTTTGCAAATGAAAAAGGGCTGTTTTTAAAGGCTGGAAACGGAATCTATCACAGTACATCAAATGCCACAGCTCCTTTTTGGACCAAAGAGGTTTCCCCTGACCGACATAGCAGTATTGCCCCCGGTAATTCCGGGAAATTTTACTGGGGTGTAAATCTGAAAGCAACAAACGGAACGAGTGTATGGTCGCCGATATTCGAAAATTCTCAGGAGCGACTACGCAGCGTTTTTGAAACTGCCGGAGGTTCCATTTTCATCGCCATCGACAGAGGCATTTTTAGATCCACTGACAGTGGAAAAACCTGGAAACAGGTGTATGCCGGAGGCCTGGTAGGGAATTTAGCAGAGTCGGATAGTGTACTGCTGGCGACCAGTATGGGAAGGATAATAAGATCGACCGATAATGGCGACAACTGGGCGCCGGCGATTAGTGAAGACAGTGTGGCTTGGGATGTAAAGCCGATCAAAGGTGGATTCGTTGCTATCACTTCCAATTCAGAGTCAAATACCCCAAATACCAGTAGGCTAAGTACATCCTACGACGGCGGTAAAACCTGGCAGTCCATTCATTCCGGCCTTCGGGACAAAGTTTTTATTGATTCAATAGGGCGGACCTGGAATGATCGCATTAACGATCGCCTTCGTGCGCAGGCCTTCATGACTTCAATTATCCAGGTTGGTGAAAGCTTCTTTTGTACTCATCCTCACGGCATTTTCAAATCATCCGACAAGGGGAAAACATGGAAATTATTACTCCCTTCTGTAGACGGTAAGATCTTCAATTTACTTATTTCAGGCAACGTGATCTATGCCATACCCAGCAAGGGTGGATGTTAAAAAAAATTTTCCAGCAACGAAATTAAACCTACACAAATATGAAAAAAGTTATTTATGTGCTGATCTTACCGCTGGTCGTGGTAAGCGGACTGGTATTTGCCAATCGCGAAATCAAAAATGAAACTTCTAAAAAATCAATCCCAAAGCCACTCTCTGCTGCTGAAATGAAAGCCGAACGGGAAAAATGGGAGGCTACCCCTGATGGTATAAATTTCAAAAAATGGGAAGCGTCTCCCGCAGGTGAAAAAGTGTATGCTGCTGAAGCTAAAATAAGGAACCATATAAGTGCTTTTACCAATATGGAGGCTGTTGTAACCTCTCTTTCTCTTCCGCCAGGCTCAAGATTAGGTTTCGGAGTGATGGCCAGGATTAATGGTGACGATTATATTGTAAAATTTGAGCCGGAAAAGTCTCAACTTGAGCAATTGCATAGCCTGAGAGTTAACGACAAAATAATTATAAAAGGCCATGCCGTATCGCATGCGCCCAAGTATTCATATCCAATAGTATGGGGCGACTATGTAGAACGGGATGGTAAAGTAATTTTTAAACATGTCCCCCGCAAAGGCGGTTGCTGAGTAAATAAATTGTGAAATACGCACACCTAAATGCTTCTTGCAGGTGCTGGTGTTCCTAAAACATAGTTCCACCTACGTGAGCCCAACCACCGCCGTTGTTGTGTGTTCGTGCGGAAGGTTTTTGCAGCAAAGCTGTCACCAACAACTCTTAGGGGAATTACGAATTAAATAAAGCTAAACTTTCATTACTTTAAATATCTTAGCAAAATAAAATCTCTATATTATTATAGACCACTATTTACAGCATCAACAAAACTTTTCTAAATTCACAATAACCGTCTTTGTGTTGACAGCAAAAATCAATCAATACATGGAGTTAACAAAGTTGACGCCTAAGATAAAGAAGTATTTAAGCAGCGAACAAATGACAATCGGACCTATAATAATTCAAAGTGACTAAGGTGTGCGCCCAACAAATAAGACTTCGTCGGGCACGCAGTGCCTCCGATGAAGCCCCCGGCTACCCGTAGAATCTTTAATAAAAGTACTGCTATCCTAAGTTTTCACCCGGATAGGTGCAACTCAGTATATTTAAAAAAATATAACGAAGAAGATTAAACCAACTCCTGCTCAAATCCCTCTTAAATTGAATTATATTTGATCAGCACCGGAAATTCTTAGATGAACTGCCGTTAGTTGCAATGGCCGAACTTTATAATAACAGAAGCTTTATTCGATGAAGAAGGTACTTACAATTATTTCATTACCAGTGCTCGTAGTTCTTATAATATTTTTTTACTCCGCAACTTATATTGGCAATTCCGCGATTGATATCCATTTCCATGATACTTATTTTGTTATTGCACATTGGTATTTTCTTATACTTTACTTTTTTATGCTAACATTTTTATTTAGCCTTATTGCATGTTTTGTTTCAAAATTTAGAAAGAAAACATACAAATGGATGTTATTGATTAGCAGTTTAGAAATATTAACTTTTTTTGCTTACGTCTATTTATTGGCTCAATGAATTATGGAGAAATTTTGCAATCCTGTTTCGTGTTGCCCAGTTCATCCAGGCATGTAAGAAATTCATGGTGCAAGGGTATCGGGCCGGTTTTGTGCGTTAGCAATCCTTCCCGAAAAAACGGGGCACATAATGCCTTGTAAAAGAAGTTGAATATAAAACTGCTCAACCGTTATGCAATAAGAACATTGCGGTTTTTTTTTGAACTCCGGGTTACCGTGAGGGAGAATTTGAAGTTACGTTTGGACACCACTGGCTAATACAAAATAAAATTTCATAAGTGCATAGTTCGATCAAACAAACTCCATTGCAAAAAGTATTGCATTTCTTTTTTACAAAGATGATTATAGGTATTGCCGTGATTGTTGCTTTAGTAGCTCTTACAGAATTGTTACGCTCTGTACTGCTCGACAAAACAAATTTATCTAATGATACAAAAGCAATAATAACAGCAATTACAGAAGCAATTATAACTGTTGCAGCATACATTATTCTTTTCAAAGTATATGATAAAAGACAAATTCATGAATTGAGTCGGGTAAAGTTTATGAGTAATGCGATCACAGGCTTTATGACAGGCATTTTATTACAAACACTTTTTATTTTAGTTGTTTATATCGCTGGCAGTTATTCAGTTGCTCACGTAAATCCTGCTTCAACATTAATTGCACCTTTTGCTTTCGCATTAACGGCAGGCTTTGTGGCTGAAATTATATTGATAGGTATTGTATTTCGTTTACTTGAAAAGCAAACAGGAACTATTACCGCACTGATTATTTTTATTGTTCTTTTCGCCGTTTTGCATGTAAATGTAAAAGGAGCAACCATTATATCTGTTGGCGCAACTGCTATGCAGGCAGGTCTGATGCTTCCGGCAGCTTTTGTGTTTAGTCGCAACTTGTGGCTCCCGATATTTATACATATTGGTTGGGACTTTGCCGAGCCGGGAATTTTTGGTTGTATTAACCCAAGCAGTTCGCTGACACATGGCTTATTGACAAGTAACATGGCAGGCAATTCTTTATTAACTGGCGGTGAAACAGGACCACAAGATTCGCTGTCGTCATTACTGCTTTGTGCTTTGTTAGGTTCATTATTTTTATTATTTGCAAAACGAAAAAATAATTTTATAAAACCACATTGGAGAACAACTGCCACCAACAAATAAACCTTAAACGAAGTGGAACGCAGCGAAACTTCAATTTAAGCCCCCAGCTATCCCCGGAATAATTAAATAAT
Source organism: uncultured Chitinophagaceae bacterium (assembly GCA_963756945.1). Classification (GTDB taxonomy): domain Bacteria; phylum Bacteroidota; class Bacteroidia; order Chitinophagales; family Chitinophagaceae; genus Ginsengibacter. Next base: position 16,399 of record CAVWQJ010000034.1, read on the forward strand.
AAAAATACTGCTATCTAGAGTTTCCCCCGGCGAACAAGTAGAACACGGTAAATCTGAATAGATGTAACGGCTAAGGCTAAACGAATCTGAAATTGGTTGTGCTATAAAACTTTATTGCCCCAGCTGGGATTTCTCACTAACAAACATTCTAAATAAAAAGCAGTTACCGGGAACCCCGATGCCGAAGTAACTTGCACATATCCGGCGCCTGACTTCCTTCCATTCGAAGTTCGTTTATGCATCGGGGTTACACAGGTCGTTTTTAGCGATTGTAGCTCTGTGCTGTGTAAACCCCACCGGGTACATTAAAGGTAAACCGAGGTTTAGGCTTCAACGAAGCCATTTACTTTCATACATAATTATAGCCATCCAATTATCCAGTCCGTTATCGATAAGACCGACGAACTTATCCCGATTGATCAATATAAAATTAAATGAGATTAGTTGTTCATTTCTCCATACGTTTTCTATTCCGGCGTGGTTTTCACCGGGTAATATGTAAACTGATAAGAACCAGTTGCGATACGCATGGCTGATATCAAAAATTCCAGGTGCTGAGAAATTCGAAACAGGATGCAACAAAAAACAAAGGAATAACCAGTAAATAAATGAAAAGAACATCTTTTAACGCCGGGCGGCTTAGCTTAAATTGAAGTAAACCTTTCCCTTTATTTAATTGATAAGTATCTGTTCCAAGCTTAACCCCGGCGCCTATTGCAAGCGAATAAGGTACAAATTGTAACATAAGCACAATCAGGTAATACATGGCTGTTTTAATTTTGCCAAGCCTGATTACATGCTTGCCGTCCACTGAAACAATGCCGGTTACCCAGCCCTGGTAAGTAACGGAGACGAATGGCATAACCATAGAAAACCCTGCAACGGTTTGTGGAACTGAACCCCAAAAAAGGTTTCCGCTAAAATCAATTAAAGCCGCTTTAAATCCGTTGCCTTTAACGTAATTGACGGAAGCTTTATCGTGCGCATTAGCGTTACCAACTATCCTGTCTCTTTGAGACAATGCAAATGAACTACCGTAATGCACCATCATTATTCCTGCCAGGCAGGAAACACAATACACGATAAAAATGGTAAGTATCCATTTTTTACAATGTTGTATCGCCGCTAAAATTCGTTTTAAAAGATTGGTCATTTTATCACTAATAAAATTGTAACATAAAGCAGGCGTAAGAAATGATCAAGGGCATTGCACGATATGAGCTTAGTCAATACGGGCAATGCAAATAAACTCCGTAGCCTCATTTAATTCACTTCAAACCATATCTTATCAACACAGTAAAGCCATGTCTTTATCTTATTTATCTTCTGTAAAAAATTATGCACATTGTTGCATTTATAAAAAATTATTATAAATTTTACACTCCTGTTTTGAAAATAACCCCACAGATTCCCCTCTGTAACGCAAAGAAAACATCCGGCTAATAAGCCGCCCAGGGAAAATTATTGCTGCGAATGCTCCTTAATTTTTTGATGTTAATTTTCTAATTGAAAAATCCTTGCTTAAGGATTGGTTGCACCAACTGCTGCTTACATATTGTTGACTTAGTACTGCTTTTTGCAGGGAAATGAAGTTTATATAAGCTCTTATGAATTTATAGAATGAAAGCAGGTGTTACGAATTTGATCTTATGCATTGGGCTTTATTTAAATTGTTATAATCATAAAATTATGTCTAAAAGCTTTTGCGATTGTTTAATAAAGAATGATTGGCCTTGTGTGAAAAAAGATATCAATAAATATTTAAACACTATAGATAAGAATACCGCAGAAGATAGTATCAGCGCCGGCTTTAAACAATGGCTTCTTAAAAATGACTGTATTAAAGAAGTGAACATTTTGCCGGGAATGGTTAGAACAGATCCTCCCATCAAGCAATTTGAGTTAAACGTAAAAACTCCATCAGGAACAGTTGGCAGAACTATAGGCATTCAAATAAGTAAAACAATATTAAAAGCTCACATATATTAAAATTCTTTTTATGGCAAAGAGGTATAAAACAGTGCAACATACCATGATGAGGAAGATGGACACCGCTAAAGAAACGCTCCAAAAAATTCCGAATGTTCTTGCAGTTGGAATTGGCTTAAAAGAAACTGATGGGGAATTTACTGATGAGATTGCATACAGGGTATTTGTAACCGAAAAAAAGCCGAAAAGTAAACTCAAGAAACATGAACTGATACCCGAAGAAATAGATGGCCACAAAACGGATGTGCTAACGCCTTATAAAATTAAGGAACGAACATTTGTAGAGCGGAGAAATACAAAAGATTTCCGGCCCATACAAGGCGGTATTGCCATGGGTAACGATAAATTCCCTACTTTTTATGGAACCTTGGGTTGGTTCGCGAGATTAGCGGACAATAGCCTCGTGATATTGACAAACAAACATGTTCTTTATGATACATCATTTAAAACCGACACCAGTACCAATAAAGCTGCGCAGGCGTTTTATTCTAAAAGTTGCTGTTGCGATTGCGGAGTGATAGGCCATACTATTATTGGTATAAAAAATGCTACCGTTGATTGCGGTATTGCCACTATTGATGGTGACATTAGCAGTTTGCTGCGGATAACGAACGATTCTACCGATCAGATTTTGCATGTAACAGGTACGGCCCAGGCTGTAATTGGTAATGTGAGAAAAATTGGCGCAAGATCTATTTTTACCAAAGGTAAAATCGTACATATTGGCGACACGGCGGCCGCACCTACAGATCCCGCGGGCGGAGCTATTACCATTCAACCTGATCAGTTGATCATTATACCTGCAACAGATGAGACTTACGAAAATGAAAATGGAAAAAAGGCCTTTTCGAACGCTGGTGATTCGGGCTCTGCCATAATAGATGATGATAATAAGATGGTGGGTTTGTTGTGGGGCGGAGATGCCGATTCTAATTCTGTTGACCTAACCTGGGCTAACAATATCGATAAGGTAATTGCAGCACTTACTACCAGCGGTCATGCAATAACGATTGCTGTTTCACCCCCTAGCACAGAAAGAAGAGCCACGCAAAGAAAAAAATCAGTTTCTATTCAGAGCAACCAGCCGTCGTTAACAAAACTGCAGCAAATGGTTCCTAAAGAATGGAGCGATGTAATTGCCAAACACCGGCCGGAAGTTATGCGTCTCATTAATACTTCTAAAAGAACAGGCGTTGTGTGGCAGCGTTACCAGGGCCCTGCATTTACTGTTCATTTTATGAATAGTATGAATGATCCGGAATATGTTATTCCCAAAGAAATTAAGAATATAAGCTTTACGACTTTACTTATTAAGATGGGAGATGTTTTAAAAGAATGCGGCAGCGATTCTCTTAAACAATCTATTAGCGAGTACGGCTTTACCGTTATAAGCGCTGCGGAAAATGCATCGTCAGTAAAGGACTTTATTTTAAAACTAAATAATACGGTAACGGTATGAGCAGTGCAGCAGGTACATTAGAAACCATTTCTCTTGAACTGTCTAAAGTTTTCAGTCCGCTAAAAGATGAATTGAAAGCAGGCAGCGCCAGCGCATTTTTAAGAGAACTGGGTTTAAATATTACTGCTGCGCAGGAAACTGCAATACTTACGCCAATGTCGTCTACGGCGGATAAGGTAACACAACTACTAACAAAAACTACCGACCTGATTACAGCAATAGATGCTGAAAACATTTCAGACATTATAAGTATTAGCGGTGCAGTAATAGGATTGATTAAAGATATTATTAGTGGTTTCACTGCAATAAAGAATGCATTGGTAAGTGCAGGTATACCATCAGTTGATGCATCGGCAATTCCCGACAAAATGATGAATTACCTTTTGCACGCTTACATAGAAAAGATTCCGGGATTAAATCCGGTGCTTGAATTTTTAAACATACTGGAAGTTGCAGAACACAATATTGGTTCCGTAGATCCGCTCAATCCTCCCTTTAATATTTATACATTTCATTTTGATGAAATTGGTAACTGGTTAAGCAATGCCGGTAACCAAATGAAAACTTTATATAATTGGGGCGCTAATACGTTTGATGGAAAAACATTGCTCGAAAAAACAGATAAGATTCTTACCCGTTTAAATCTTCCGTCGCTCTATGATTCGGTTGCCAATAAGCTTGATACAGGCCTGGTAGAAGTAGTTCCGAAAACAGACATTAGCCCTAAAGGACTTTTATTCACTGTAAAATCTGCATTTACCAGTGGTACCCAAACTGTAAATGGCGATGATTGGAACTTACAATCAAAAGTAGATGTAACCATTCCTTCTAACGCAGGCATCATTGTGCAATCCAATGGAAAAATTTCAATTCACCCGCCTGATAATACTGACATACATGGTGAAGTTTCCCTGGTGTGGACCGCTCATAAGCAAAACGATGACGCATTTGTTCTTATTGGCGAGGCAGGTGGCAGCAGGTTTGAAATAGGGACTTTTATCATTGGCGTTAGTACGAAATTAACATGGGATATAGCTACCAGTAAAGCCAACGGCGAGTTTAAAATTGAAGGCTCTATAAACAAATGCAAAGTAATTATTAACGCTTCGGGTGCGGACGGGTTTTTAGCTACGTTGCTTCCTTCATCAGGATTTGAGGCAGATTTTGATCTTACACTCGGCATATCGAGCACAGCAGGATTTTACATTGGTGGCAGCAGCTCTTTCGAAATAAATCTTCCATTGCATGTACAATTAGGCCCGATTACTTTGGATGGCTTTAGCCTGAGCATAAAACCCTCTAACGGTCAAATTCCTATTGGGCTTGCAGCCAGTCTTACCGGTTCGTTAGGGCCAATAGAAGTTGCTATCCAGGATATTGGGGCGAAAGCTATTTTCTCATTCCCGCCAAACAACTCCGGTAATCTTGGCGCTGCACAATTAGATATTGGTTTTCTTCCGCCCAAAGGTGTTGGCCTCTCTATTGACGCCGGTGTTGTAAAAGGTGGCGGCTTCATTTTATTTGATCCGGATAAAGGCGAGTACGCGGGAGCGTTACAATTGTCAATTGAAGACACCATACAGGTTTCAGCCATTGCTATCATCAATACAAAAATGCCTGATGGTTCAAGTGGCTTCTCTTTGCTTATAATTATTAGTGTATCATTTGAACCGGGGATATCATTAAGCATGGGCTTCTTCCTTAGCGGGCTTGGTGGTATGCTCGGCATTAACAGAACCATAAATGTAGATGCATTAAGAGATGGAGTAAAGAATGATGCGATTGAGCAGATAATGTTTCCACAGGATATTATTGCCAACATAAATACATTGCTGCCGCAGATAAAATCCATCTTTCCCATAAAGCAAGATCAGTTTATGATTGGGCTGATGGCAAAGATTACCTGGGGTGTTCCTTCATTGGTAACTATTGAATTTGGTTTGTGTATTGAATTTACAAACCCTGTGAGGCTTGCGATACTTGGCGTATTAAAAATAGTATTGCCAACAGAAGACGCTGCAATATTGCAACTGCAGGTAAACTTTGTAGGCATAATAGATTTTGATAATGGTTATTTGTCTTTTGATGCGAGTATTTATAATTCGCACATACTAACGTTTACACTTGAGGGTGATATGGCACTCCGGCTTAACTGGGGAAACGAAAAAGCCTTCCTGATGTCAGTAGGTGGTTTTCATCCTTCCTTTAAGCCACCCGCTTCTTTAAATGTGCCCAGCTTAAAAAGGCTTACGCTTACTATATTAAGTCCTAATCCCAAGTTGGTATTAACTGCTTATTTCGCTGTAACATCTAATACCGTTCAGTTTGGTGCAAGAATAGATTTCAAATTTGAGGTAGCGGGTTTTAGTGTTGTTGGTTATTTAGGGTTCGATGTATTGTTCCAGTTCTCTCCATTTAAATTTATTGCCGATATAACGGCGGGCCTCGAAGTGAAAATGGGCAGCAGCACTTTGTTTTCCATCAATCTTGACTTTCAGCTTTCCGGGCCAACTCCATGGAATGCAAACGGCACCGCTTCCTTCTCTATATTATTCTTCAGCGTTAGTGTACACTTCAACGTTACATGGGGCGATGCAGAACAGATTGTTTTGCCAAGTATTGCTGTACTCCCCAAAATACTGGAAGCATTCAGTCTTGATGCAAACTGGACCGCAGAGCTGCCGGCCAACCGCTATAACCTGGTAGCGCTTGCCAGCATTGTTCCGCAACCTGGTCAAATTATTTTGCAGGCGTTTGGAGCCGTGAAGGTGAGCCAGATAATAATGCCATTAAAATTGGTAATAGATAAATTTGGCAATAACACACCTTCCGATATTAATATGGCTGATATTTCTGCATTCAGGTTGGGCGGGCTTGATACCGGATTGAATGAAGAAGCAGAATCTTTTGCGCCCTCTGCTTACAAAAATATGTCGGATGATGATAAATTAAAATCGCCTTCATACACAAAAGAAAAGGGCGGCGTAAAAGTTTCAGATACGGATACGTTGTTTGTTGATTACGCCTGGGATCGTGATGTCGTGTATGATGTAAAGGTTTCTGATTTTGATCCATTCCCTCACCCGGCCACATTTAATTTCGATTTCAAGTGGTTCAAACTTATGACAAAAGGAGGAGCCATTGGTCGGAGTGAATTGTCTGTAAAAAATTCACAAAAGAATTTTAGATTAAACAACGCCGCAGTTAATATGGGTGAAGAACAATTTGTATTGATAGATAATTCAACCCTGGCGCAACACAGCGTTGATGTTTTCGCAGGAGGTACACATGCACAGGCTAATGACGCTTTTGAAACGATCATTAAACAAAATCCTTCATTAAAAGGAAAAGTAAGTATAGCATCAGCTTATCAACTTAGCTAAATTGATTATGATTGTTCGGACAAAATATATTTTATAAAATCCTTTCCTCTCTCCGCCGCGGCGGAGAGAGGCAGGGGATGAGGTCGCAATTAAGTTCTAATGATTAGTATAAAAATAAAATTTTTAAACACTTTAAAATGATCCTGTCCCTCTCCCTCGGGAGAGGGGTTGGGGTGAGGCATTTCTTATGGCAACCACATTACCTTCTTATGGCTTCCTACCCTGGGCAAGGCAGGGCGTTGCTTCTAAAATCAGCGAGACTGATACACTCGGCAGCAGCGATGGTACTGCGATGGTGAGAGCCGACCTTCCGGCAGAGCTTGACGTTCAATATACGAATCTTGATGGAAGTGTACAGGTAAGTACTATTACAAAACAAATACAGGTTGTTGGCCCGGGAGATGTGCTAAGTATTGATGCCAAAGCAATCGTTCGCACCGAACCGAGAAGAGGCGTTACCAATTATGAAGATAACGGGCTTCCCTATATCGAATTTTATGAAGAAGATTTCTTGTGGCGCTATTCGCCTGCAACTGCGGCTAACCCTAACGGTAACCATACACGATTACGGCCCTGGCTGGCTTTGGTGGCGCTCCGGGATGACGAATACACGATAAAGCAAAACCCCGGTGGATTACCTTTTATCACGGTGGATCAGTCTTCGTTTGATAAAGCTTTTCATCACCAGAATGATACCTGGGCATTTGCTCATGTTCACTTCAATAATAAGTTAACCAACTTAAGCGGCACTGCCATGCAGAATGAAGTGAACGCAGACTTGAGCAGTAACCCGGACGTAGCAGTATCGAGATTATTATGTCCGCGCAAGCTGGCAAAAAATACTGCGTTTACGGCTTTCGTTATACCGGCATTTGAAACAGGCAGACTCGCAGGTTTAGGTATTGATACCGCCGGAACTCCGGCTCAAAGAACTTCATGGCACAAAGGAGCTATGCCCGGCGCCGGAACAAGGCCTTATGATTTTCCGGTTTATTATCAATGGAATTTCAGAACTGCTGACTTTGGCGATTTCGAAAGCCTCGTGACCATGCTTAAGCCAATCATCATGGATCCTGAATCTGGTAAAATGCCTATGGATATCCAGGATCCTGGATTTAAAATGAATCCGGTAAATGACGGTACTAAAGTAATTGGAATGGAAGCCGCCTTGAAGCCACCAAATTTTGAACCCGATCCCTGGCCAACTAACGGAGGCACAAACGCAGACGATATAGCAACAGTTGATAAATTAAGAGAACTCCTCAACATGTCTGCCGACCTTGTAGATAAGAACGCTGTTATTGCAAGCAAGAACCCGTTTTTTAATACCAACATTGGCGATGATCCCTTTTTAGTTCCACCCGTGTATGGCGTATGGCATGCATTAGTTTCAAAATTAGGAGATGGAACTAATCCTCCCTGGATTGAAGAATTAAATCTTGATTTCAGAAACAGGGGCGCAGCGGGGTTAGGTGTAAAAGTGATACAAAAACACCAGGACGATTTTATAAACCGGGCATGGCAACAGGTTAATAAAGTTAACGATGCCAATAAAAAGATACAGGAGACTTTGTTGGCACAGGCCGTCACGAAATGTGTTTTCAAAAAACATATTATTAATGCAGGAAATGATAAAGCGGTAATGCTTACGCATTCTGTTCAGCATTTAATAAAGAATACAGCCAACACGCAAACATTGCAACAGGATTTTATCAACAGCCGTATTCCCTATGCATCTAAAACAGCGGCCTTCCGCAAAATATCAAGGCCAAACAGCAAAGTAGCCAAGGTAACTGCTTCTACATCGGGAATAGCCTCGCTTGTAAAATTGAATAACGTTATACAACGTTTTAACATAGAAGATGAAACACAGGTAACAGCAGTAACGGCAGCAAAACTTAAGCAGGCGCCAATTGCTGCACTTGATACCACAAGTATTAACACCGCCATCACAGACGCAATTGCGAATTATAGTGAAAGTACCAATGATCTTGCAAAAGATGCTTTTGTAAAGATGATTGAAGACGACGTGATAACAGCAAATGCTTCACTAAGCAAGGCTCAATTATTAACTGCAGTAAACAATCAGAACATTAGTGATGTCGCGGTAAAGAATATTGTTATTGATATGGTAAACAATATTGTGGCCGCAAGTCTTCCGGTTCAAAAAGATGGCTTTGGCCAGGTAACCATTCAATTGAATAATGCAAAATTTAAAGAAATATTTGGCGACGGAATTCATGCAAAAAATTACAATGATGTAATCCTGAAAGATGATTCGGATCTTTCAAAAGTGAGCATTAAATCTATGACCACGCAAAACGATGTGCTTGCTTTAAAGAGTTCATTTACTGATTTCACTAACATTTTAGATACGTTGCCCCAGGTAACGCCGGTGCCTTCGTTTTCTAATGCAGCTACGGTTTCTTCGCACATCTTTCAAAAATTGGATCCGGCGTTTACGTTTGCAAATAAGTTAATGGCTAATATAAGGATATTGAAAAACGGCGCTTATGTTCCGTTGCCGCAATTGAAGCCGATAATGGCGTATCCTGAATTTACTGAAGCCGTCTATACGTACCTGTTAGAGCTCTCTAAAAATTTTATTTTACCAAACATAGACAAGCTGCCGGATAACTCAATTACGCTTCTTGAAAATAACCAATCCTTTATAGAAGCATTTATGGCAGGCATGAATCATGAAATGGCAAGAGAACTTTTATGGAATGAATATCCCACTGACCAGCGTGGTTCTTACTTCAGGCAATTTTGGAATATTGATGACAGTCTTTTTCCATTAGATCCGGATCCTGAAAAAGATAAAGAAAAGAAACTTGATATAAGAAAGATAAATACATGGAGCGCCAAATTAGGTGGAAACAGCCCACGTCCGCTTTCCGATAATTTGGTTTTGGTGATACGCGGCCAGCTATTCAAGAAATATCCCAACACAATGGTATTTGCACAACAAGCCCAATATGACGGCTCTGATGCATCGAAGCCACGACTACTAAAAGATGGAATCGATCCAACGAAGGACGAGACAAAGTTTCCTTTATTCAAAGCAGAGATTGATCCTGACATAACACTTTTTGGTTTTTCATTAAGTGAAGACCAGGCACGCGGCGACCGGATAACGCAACCTCATGGATCTACTGCGGGTAAAGACCCGGGTTGGTTTTTTGTATTGAAAGAACGGCCCGGTCATGTAAGGTTTGGCCTCGATGATTTTACTGATGAACACGGTAACACCGACGTGATGCCGACCGGGAACCCTGCAACCTGGGACGATCTTGCCTGGGAATATTTAGTGAACAGCAAAGCTGATCTCAATTCCTATCATATCACTTTTAATAAAAATATAGTAATACAAAATACCGCCAATCAACCTTTGTGGAACAGCAATTCTGCAGACATGGCGGCAATCTTATTTCAGGATCCGGTATTGTTTGCAAGGCACGCGGCAGAAATGTTGCCCGAAACTTAAAAGTATTTAACTGAACACTTATGTCAACGATTCACGCACAAGTAGAAGATCCCCGCTTAAACGATATACGAAATAGTATTGCGCAACATACTGATGCCATTCCTTTTATGTTATTACCTGTGCGGACAGAAACAAGATTCATGCAGGTATCAAAACAATCGCTGCAGGTAACAGCCACGATTGAATCGGTTTTGGAAGGAATGGCGTTTGTACAAATAGAAGCCATTAACACGCAGGGAAACCTAACGGGCGACAATATACGCAGTTTAACTGCAGATGCAACGGGCTTAATAACTCCTATACAATCTTTGGGTATTATCTCCATTAAAGAAAAAGGCTGGCTGAAACAACTTTTTGGCGACATGCAAAAAGATATGCAGCTTGTAGTCACTGCATCCCAGGTAACCTTCCCGACAGATAGCCAAAAATTAAATGCCGCCATAACTCAACTAAGCAATGCAGTTAATGGAACAAAAATTATTGATCTAAGTGCTATTGAACCCGCAAGAATCTTGCTTGATTCTTTTATTACCGTTGATACAACATTGCAAATATTAAATGGAGTTAATAAAAAGAAACCGCCTTACACTGATATTAAAAACAAGAAGGATCTATATACCTATATTATAAAGACTTTAAACGATATAAAAAGTTTTTATGAAAATGTTGATGCTAACACCAAAGCGCTGCAGTATATAGAAAAAACACAAAGAACCAGGATTCAACAACTCCAGGCAGACATACAGACCCAGTTAAATAACCTGGTAGCCTCTATTGATAAACTACACCCGGACGCTGCATGGAAAAAATTTGTACAGGAAAAGGTTCAACCGTTAGTAACAGAAATTATTAGCCTGAGCAATGAATTTACCAACACAACACTTCCTTTACTAAATAATCTGCCGGGGCCACCAGCCATGCAGACCGGCGATGTTTATTTTAGCGGCATTAAAGCATTGGTAAAAATCAAAAGATTTAATCAGCAACAAAGCCAGAAATACAATGTAATAAAAAGATATAAAACCTATCTTGAACCACGCATTGCTTCCCTGGCAAAAACAATACAAACCCCAATACCCGAATCACAACCCGGGCAAATACAAATTCTGCAAAATTTATTTGCATCTATTAATACAGAAGTACAAAAATCTGTAACGCAGATAAATAATTATACTGCGGCCAATAAATCTCAAACCGCAGGCAAAACAATTATAGGCAATTATTTTAATCAAAGTGTAGTCAGCGTTATTGGAGGCTTTGCAGGCGTTGGAAATAATTTCCCAAAACCGGTTTACACACCTGCTCCGCCGCAGGTAATTAACCAGCTTTGGGTGCGCATTTATCCTGATGATATTTTTGTGATGACACATGAAGAAGCATTGACTGCAAATGAACAAGATGCGGGAAAGCAATTTTGGAAAGTATGGTGGGCAGCAGGAGGTGATAAGGATTTACAAATGGCCGCATGGCAAACATTATGCACCGCATTGGGAACGCATCGTGCTTCATGGGTGGCAAGAGCATTGAATCCCGGCACTATTCCACAAAATAACCAGGTGCTGCATAAAAGTCCTTCATCAAGAATTATAGATGCCACCAAAATTCTTGATGCAGTTAACTCCGGCCTTAAAAGTTTGCCACTGAATGGTACGGCAGCGGATATATTGAAAGCTGCGTCAGCTCAGAATTTGATAGCTTTCCTAACGGGCAATCTCGGAAAAATCCTTACCGTTACTTCCGCCTTAAAAGAAGAACAGGATTTTTTGCTGAATAAATTCAAAAGCATATTTATTAATATAACCGGATTTTTTAACCAGCTTATCGCAAAAAGTCCGGACATCGCAAAAATTAAACAAGCAAGTGCTGCAGTATTCATTAATGGCCTGCATGTAGTGGCCACCATGTTAGGCAATATTCAGACTGCTCTCAACAAAATAAAATCTGTCAGCCACAAAGATTTTGTGAATGATATTGCCAATCCTTTGATTTATCCAACTGTTGAAACTAAAGAGGGCGACTGGACTACAGCGCCGCACACCAATTGCCTGCCAGACCGGTTTGTTGTAATCACAATGAAGGGCAGCCAGTTTACGCGAATTGCAGTGGGAAATCCCGTGGATGATAAATTACAATTAGGACTGGATCCGCAAAAGTTTGATAATCTTTCCTTATTTACCATCGATGAAAATGGCAACATGAATATTGATGATGATATGAAATGGATGACTGATTACGACATAGCGCTTTCAAAGGGTATGGGTATAACAATGGATATTACTGATGATGAATATAACAATGGCTTCGACAGATTAATTGTGCTTGGCGTAAAAAGTACTGATGCCACTGCTTCAAAGCAATTGGTAGAACAACTATTCACCAACCATATTTATGGAGTGGATGGGATGAATTTTTTAAAAGTAGGAACGCCAACCAACAACACACAGGATGCAAAATCAGGTTGGAAGAGCACCGACGAAACACAACAACGTTATGATATTGAAATAGGGAATATTAAATACAACCCATCGGTTACGAATGTATTTGACAAGGCAGACGGAAAATATTTTTGTGAAGCGCTCGGCATTGATAATGCAGTGATGCAATATTCGAACGATGCGACAAATGTTGAAATTGCAAATGCATACGCCGCCAACAGGGCGCTGTGGGGAGTTTCATTAGGTCATTATATGGAAGAAATGTGGGATGATATGTTTACGTATGATAACATCCGGCGTACCGAAAATTTCTTTACCAATTATTGTTTTGGAAGGGGAGTGGTTCCTTCTATTCGGGTAGGCATGCAGCCTTACGGTATATTGACTACAACTGCATTTTCTCAATTACAGTTATTTAACAATGCAATGCCGGGACTTACTATCGGTGAAGCACAAACGATTTTACCCTGGGCCGTTACCTCGGCAGCTCTTGATAACAAATTGGAGCAGCGATATGAAATGCGTTTGTATCGCCTGCTGAATATGTTTAAAGATACGTGGACACAACTTCGCAATCAGCATGTTATTTATTCCGGCAATCTTGATGCGGCAGGAAAAGATCCGCAGCAACGATTTGTTCAAATGCTTGGGTTGAATGCAGTATCGCTTGATTATTTTTATCGTTATGCTATCAACATTGCAAAAGGCCCCAATGCATCAAGCGATGGATTCAGTACCAACTTTAAGGCAACTGATAATTTTGGCCCCAACGGTTTGACTGATATTTTCAAGAACCAGATCATAGACGGCGTATTTACACCTTCATTTGATTTTCCTGATGAAAAATTGCAGGGCTTGTTATCATGGCTTCTCAACAATAATAAGTATTCACGCATATTACAACAGTTCGATGCTTCAAGATTATTTATAGCGAGACTCGTGGAAAATAATCTGCCGGTTACCGGGAATTTAATTGACACCATACCGGAATCTGATAGCCTGTTGACAACAGATTACTTAAGCTGGCTGCTATCAGCAAATGCAAATGATATGCTCGGTGGAAACAAGGTTGGGGATCCAACACGTATACCTTTCAATACTATGTTGTTTGTGATGTTGCGCCAATCGTTGCTGCAGGGTTACCAGGAAGCGGCATTAAATATTTTGCAATCTGAAAACGTAATCCAGGAATTAAACAGGCGCTCTACCGGAGATACGAATCATTATCACTATAAAATTTTCCAGGACGGCGCTTACAAAAGTAAATATTTAACTAAATGGCATTTCCTCTTTAAAAATTTGTCTGACCTTGTAAACGATTTTGCATTGCCATCAATCCCAACAACCACTAATCCTTTCTATAATTTTATAAATAGCAATACGCATTCAGTAGCCAATTATCTTGATGGTGTAAAGAGTAAAACACCAACCTTATTTAATAGTAGCCATAAAAAATTCTTTGATAAACTCACTAACATCCGTAGTGCTATAACAGCTTTGAAAAGAGTGCCTACGGAAAGTCTTGATATTTTAATGGCAGAGCATATTGATTTATGCACTTATCGTTTAGATTCATGGTTGTTGGCTTTTGTGGTGAAACGTTTGCAACAACAAAGGGTAAATCAACCTAACGGTTTATTTTTAGGAGCTTATGGTTACGTTGAAGATTTAAGAAGAGATAAAGGGAAAGATGCGTTTAACGATCAGCAAACACTTGCCGATTTTAAATTAGATGCAACCAAACCTGTTTACCACGATGCAACCAACCAGGGCTTCATTCATGGCCCTTCTATCGGGCAGGCAATTGCTGCTGCTGTTTTGCGTAATGCATACATGACCAACAATACCTCTACTGAAGATATCGCCAACAGGCTTGCAGTAAATATTTCGTCTGCCCGTGTACGTATGGCATTGCAATTAATTGAAGGCATCCGGCATGGGCAGGAAGTTGGCGCTATACTTGGCTTCCAGTTCGAAAGAGGATTGCATGATAAATACCAGTCCCTTGAAATGGATAAATATATTCAACCATTGCGGCAGGCTTTTCCATTGCAGCAAAAGGTTGATGAAACTGCCAATGGCGAACCTACTTATGTAAGCCTGGTAGTTAATGGATCTGCCATGCTTGAAAAGGTACATACTGCTGTAGATTGGCCTGCAAACAGTGCCATTAAAGATGAAACAATTGCAGATCTTTTAAAAGACAATAATTATGCAAAGTTTCCGCCGGAGATAAAAAATGTAATTGACGCAAACCTCGCTGGCGATCCACAGCACACAGCATATAATTTAATAATTGAAGAGATCGATAGAATGGCTGATGCATTTGATGCATTGGGCGACCTGGCAATTTCAGAAAGCGTTTACCAGATGGTGTTAGGTAACCATGTGCGTGCAAGCGCCATGTTAACGGCACTGGCAGAAGGACAAAATATTCCGGATCCCCAGATAATAGATACGGCAAGAAACGGCATTGTGGTTACACAACGTGTTGTATTAAACTTTGAAGCAACCAGCGACTCAACTAAAATACCAACAGGGTGGGGGAGCAATACTACCGTAAGATCTATGACTGAGCCCACCTTCAATAACTGGCTTGGCCTCACGCTGGGACCAGCAAGCGCTATAAAGTATATACTTACAAAAACGGATGCAAATAATGTAGTAACAAAAACAAGCTTTTCAATAAGCTCATTAAACCTGCAGCCGCTCGATCTTTTCCTTGTGCCGGGAGGAGAAAACGAGTTACAGGAAATTATTATCAATATTTATAGAAAAACAAATAACGATTACCAATCTGCAATTTCTATTAATATAAAAGAGAAAGATGTTTCATGGAGTTTAAACGATAAGTCATTGTCGGAAATATATATATTGATCAACCACATCCGCAACATGATCAGCAATGCAAAATATGCAGGCGATAGTGATTTGCGTTTACCCAACGACGTTATAAGCTCCGGATAATACAGGTAATTGGGATGCAGATGAATTAAACAAAAGAGTTACCGGCGCCTATAAATCATTGCAGGTGTTCATCCAGGGTGTTGCGGCAGAACCATTTCTTACGGATGTATTCAGTGGCACAACAAATGTTCTTGATGTTGTTCTCACTACCTCGCAGGCAGATGATGTATTCACCCAATTGAACAATGCAATATATCTCGGGATACCACATGCGCTTTCTATACCATTTGATGCGATCAGCTCAGACGCTCAACGTGCCACGACTTTATTGCAACAATTAGTGAATATTTATAAGCAGGCAGTGGCAAGGGAGAGCGAAGCAACTGCGGCCATCACCGCATTGGCATCAGTTACAACCACTAAATTAAAAGTGCAAAAGCTCACAGAGCTTGTTAAAATAATATTGGGTAAAAATGCAATCGTTAATCCATTGTATACTCCATTAGAGCTAACAAGCATACAGGCAGAGTTGGCGCTGCCTTCAGTTCCCCTTCAAAAAATTGCGAGGAATGGCGGGTCGCTTGCGGTGGAAGACTGGTTGCAAAATGTATCTAAAGTAAGAGAGCGTGTTTATGACATGTCAATGGTTATTCAAACCGCCGATATTTATAGTTTAGATGTGCCGACGGTTGAGCCGGCTCAGTTACCTTATACGTCAGGAGATTACTGGCTGGGTATTGAATATCCTACAACGTTTACTCCCGCCGGAGATACCGTGTCGTTAGTGCTGGTAAATCCCGCAGCGATTGCAAACACCCGGAATTCAATCTGGTTTTATAATTGATGAATGGATAGAAATTATTCCATCTAAAGAACAAACAACCGGCATTACTTTTAATTACAATAATCCAAATGCATCGCCGCCACAATCTATACTGCTTGCAGTAACGCCTGAAATAACCAATAAATGGACATGGGATGACCTGGTGTATACTATTGTTGATACGGTTGAATTAGCTAAGAACAGGGCAGTGGAGCCGGATCATTTTGATCAGACTTACCTGAGCCAGGTTTTACCGGGTGTGTTTTCAGAGGTAGTGCCACCGCAGTTTAGAAATGAAGACACCAATCCGTTGGGCGTGCAGGTAGTAATGGATTTTTCTGATGTTAAACTTCCAAAAGAAAATTAATTATGCCAAGAATAGATACATTTTCGTGCGAGCCTTTCAGAGCGTGGAACCGTTTGGAATCAAGGCCGAGACATGCTGAGTTTGATAAAGTATTGGAAGCAGGCGTTTACGATGCATTGTGGATGCTCACCCGCCAATGGCAGTTTGGGGAGTTCCAGGGGGAAGATACCGGCTCAGCTATTTTCTCCAAAATCTTTATGAAGACTACGGCTATCACTCAAATAAAAACAGCTAACGGTGACGCACAACCGTTTGATGACAGCATACCATTGGAGGAGCGAATTGAAAACATGCCGTACAAACTTGATTTTAAAAGCAGGGTGGATGCTGCGTATGTGTTTCTTAAAAGTATTGATCACGCTGCCGAAGCTCATGGCTTGTTCAGTGATCACAACAGCAAATTTTACAGGAATAAATTAATTGCTCAATATCCTATCAGTGAACTTGACGACATACAAACTAATGACGATAATAAAACTATTCTCAATAAAGTAAAATCGTTAAGCAATGAAAATTATGTCAACATGGTGAATGCCAGTGTAGGCAGGTATTTCGACGGGTTTGCATTGTACCAGGCAATTCTTACTAACCAGGCAAATGTTATTAATAATCTCTTAATAGGTGGCAGTGATAATTCTTTGGTAACAGATGCCGTGCAGGCTTTCGTTAACTGGTTTATGAATACGTACGATTTTAACGACGTAAGCAGTTCCGCATGGGTATCCTCTAAATTGGAATACCAGTTTGACTGCGCTTTGCCGGGAGAAGATAAAAATAACATCGTACTGACTGCTGATCAATATTATTCCGGCGACCTGGATTGGTTTTCTTTTGATGTGTACAATAAATTAGCAGAACCAATTGATGGTTTATCCGGGGCCTCCAGTGATGATGATATGCTCAACGTAAAAGATCAGCTCCTTTCTGTTATACCTGTTGAAGCTAAGTTTGCAGGCGCTCCCAATTCACGCTGGTGGCAATTTGAAAATGGAAAAGTTGATTTGGGAAATATCAATACTCAAACAACTGATCTGCCAAAATTAATTTTTACTGAATATGCATTGATGTACAATACTGACTGGCTGCTGGTTCCTTATCGTGTGCCCGTTGGTACTTTTTGTGAAATAAAAGGGATTGTAGTTACCGATGTTTTCGGCCAGCAGTTCTTTATAAAATCTGCAATACAAGGGCAAACAGATAACTGGGCCGGTTGGGGCATGTACAATTTGAGTAAGCTTAGTCCGGATAACGCAAGAAATGTTCCTACGGATACCAGGCTTTTAGTGCTACCAAACGTTGTAAAGAACCACGAAAGTGAGCCCAATGAAGAAGTATATTTTGTAAGAGATGAAATGACAAATAGTGTGTGGGCTATTGAAACATCCATACCAGACGAACTTGGGAGCGCACTTGATGGTAACAATAATGCAAGAGCAATTACTGATGCGTTGCAACAACTGGATACAACTCCGCCACCTGATATTACAGACGTAAATGCAATGTTCCGTTATACATTAGCCAACACAGTTCCCGGAAACTGGATTCCGTTTATTCCGGTTCATACTGATGATACTAACCGTCAAATTAAATTACAACGTGCATCAATGCCGCGTCTTTTCAAAGGCGACTTTACCCATGTAAGGCCGTTTACACAATTTTTGCGGGAAGGTGTACAAGATGGTGATGACGATGCAAAGGCAGATGCATATTTTATTAATGAAGAAGAAGTACCCAGGGCCGGCGTACAGCTTTCAGCAACCTTTCAAAGAACCCGGTGGTACAACGGTTCTGTGGTAAACTGGTATGGTTATAGAAAGCAGGTTGGAAGGGGAGAAGGTTCAAGCGGGTTGGTGTATGATAAGGTGGATGCCGTTAAGAGATAGGTTTCAGAATTGGCAAGCACCGACAGAAAAAAGAAAAAAAATAAATTTAAATAGATATGGCAAGGGGCTGTCGGCAATTGCAGCATTGGTCGTCTGTAGTTCCGGCTATCCGTTGCTACTCCGCCACAAACCCTTGCACAAAACCTTCAGCGGGGTATCCACTGCTATCCGGCAGCCCGTCAGCAACAATAAAATAATCATCTTATAAAGCAACTAAACGCTCTAAAACTAAAAGATTAGTATCAATGACAAAGATGTTCGGACGTTAGCTTCTGAAGTCCATGCCTTAAAGAAAGATGAAGAATACCAGTCTCATGATGTACCATACTAACTTCGTGGAAAGTGTGTCACACCCAGGAAGAAGAATGTAAATCCTTGTCGTAAGAGTGTAAAATCTCATTACAAGCGTGTCACACCGAAGAAGAAGCGTGTAAAATCTTATTGCAAGAATGTCACGTCAAAAAAGAAGAGTGTAACACCGAATAAGTTATCAATATAAAAGGAGAAGATTATAAATGAATCGTGAAATTTTCACATCATAAATACTTAGCTCAGACTGGCGCAGGTCTCCTGACCTGTGATTGTTCGTTACTAATGGTTATTGAAAGATAATTCGCAATTTAAAGAAAGGGTACTCACGGTAATTCAGTTGATTACTAAACTCAGGAACGAAAAGGGTTATTGGAATTAATTAGATTAGATTGAAGATTGGAATAAGATTTATTTTGGATCAAATATGCTTTAAGAGAAGATGCTAAGTAACGCTTGCGCACAGGTCATGAGACCTGCGCCAGAACGGAGCTGATTGTAGATGGAATTGAGGTTAAGCGGATGTCTATCCAGCGCAATGATTAAGGCTGCTCATGTGTCGGTTCGTAAACTCCTAACTTCCCACCGCCCGGTAAAGTTATATAGGTAATGGCTCCCCACTGTTGTGTTTCTACCTCACTGCAAATAATATCTTGGTCGGCCATTTGTGTAATGAATGCGTTGATGTCGTCACACAATAAATACAATTCGCAGTACCCGCTTTCAGCCGCAGGATGAATAGCAAGTTCTGATGGAGGTAACCGAAAAACAAGCCATCCCCGCCCTGCATCTACATGTGGAAAATTGAGAACATTTTTAAAAAAGTCCATGTCTGCATTAGCATCAGAACTGTAAATAATTGTATGGGCACCTGTAATCATGGGATTATAATTGTAAGTTTATAGAAAGGTGTTTCCCCGCAAATTAAAATTATTATCAAAATTACATTTTATAAACAGCTGAGTTATTAATCATGTACTTAATTATTTAATCATTGTAACACACAGATATAATTAGCTCGTGTTGCACATTTTTCATTAGGCATTCCAAAAATTCCGGGTTATTCAGACTGGCGCAGGTCTCCCGACCTGTGACTGTTCGTTACTAATGGTTATTGAAAGATAAATTCGCAATTTAAAGAAAGGGTAGTCGCGGTAATTCAGTTGATTACTAAACTCAGGAACGAAAGGGTTATTGGAATTAATTAGATTTAGATTGAAGATTGGAATAAGATTTATTTTGGATCAAATATGTTTTAAGAGAAGATGCTAAGTAACGCTTGCGCACAGGTCAGGAGACCTGCGCCAGAACGGAGGCATCTTTAATAACCTTTGTATCAAATTTTATAGAAGAAGTGTTTCGTGAAACACGAACCAGGGGTATAGGAAGCATTTTACTTTTGCTCGCTGTCTTTAATTTTTTTCAATTGTTCAATGTCGTCTAAATCTTTTTTTCTTGCGGTTACTTTCTTATCTTCTATTAAATCAAAATAGCTTAGGAAATAAATTTGAGTTTCATCTATTTCAAGTGTTTCTCTTCGTTGATTCGCATCAAAAAACTTAATGTTAGCTTTAATTGCTGGTAAAACGTCAAAAGTGAAGTTTTCGAAATCTAGTCTAAAAAATGATTTCTTTGGATTTGGACTTTGGTCATTCTTGAACTCTGAAATACTGTGTCCCAACTCTTCAATAACTTTCAAAACGTTGAAATAGTTTTCATAAGTTGGATTGTACCAAATATCAATATCTGGTTTGTCAGTTAACTCTCCTGAAGCGTTTACGGAATGCCTGTAATAACCATTCAGTGCTACAGCCAATCCTCCAACAATTATATATTTTACATTGTACTTTTCAAGCAGTTTACATACGGTTAATAAAGTAGTTTTGATATTTTCTTCCATTTATTATCACTTGGATTTGCTATGATTGCTTTTACGAACATTATCAGACTTCAGGCTCTTAATAACCTTTTCAAAGTCATTGTGTTTTTTCAAACTTAACGAATGATTCACTGTCTTGCTTTCGTAAGATTTCAAATCTTCAAATGTTGTAAATTTTTTAACTGCTTTCATAACTTTATACTGTTCATGCGTGCCGTTGCCATAAAGGTTTCCAAGGCTTGTCTGGGCTTTGAACTTAAGGACTTTCGGCCCGAACGCCAGCCGATTTGAAAAACTAATCCAAAGATAATTACAAAAGCTGATATTTGTTCGCCTGCTAAAGCCATTGCTGATAGCTAATCAGTCTGGCGCAGGTCTCCCGACCTGTGACTGTACGTTACTAATGGGTATGAAAGAAAATTATCAATTTAAAGAAAGTGGAACACCTACTGGTAAATTCAATTGATTATTCAACTAAAGACAGAAATTTTCTAAAGGGTTAACTTTTAGAATAAAGAAAACAGATTCCGCATCTGATTAGATTTTAATTATATTAATTTTAGCAATCCATACGTATGGGCTATTTAAAATAAGACGTAAACAACGCCGGATAAAAAGAATAATAAAATTGTGTTAAACGGTTGCGTTTTATTGCGTGCAATTGCAGGACAGATGCGGGATTGTACATTGTCGCATACACGGAGCGTTTGTTTCGTGCTAACATTTTTGCAGCAGCGTGACCAATGCCGGAACTGCATCCTGTGGTTAAAATGGCAATATGTATCTATTTATGATGGATGAGAAATTATGTGAGCGAGTTCATATCAATTACAAAGCGATATTTTACGTCACTTGCCAACATTCGTTTATAAGCATCATTTATTTTTTGAATGGGTATCACTTCTACATCGGCAGTAATGTTATGCTCCGCACAATAGTCTAGCATCTCCTGTGTTTCCGGAAGTCCGCCAATAAGTGAACCGGCAATACATTTCCGCGTAAAAACAATATTGAAGGCAGGCACCTGCATTGGTTCAACGGGGAGCCCCACTACACAAAGTGTGCCGCCGGGTTTAAGAAAGGACAGGTAGAAATTATAATCATGGGGTGCTGAGAGTGTATCTAAAATAAAATCGAATTTTCCTGCGACCGACTTAGCCTGTTCATCATCAGTTGTAACAATAAAATCATGGGCGCCAAGTTTTTCTGCGTCCACTCTTTTGCTTTCGTGGGTGCTTAAAATAGTTACGTCGGCGCCAAAGGACGCTGCAAACTTAACGGCCATATGTCCCAATCCGCCAAGACCAACAATGGCTACCTTTTGTCCTTTCCCAATTTCCCACTGCTTCAATGGCGAGTAAGTAGTAATACCAGCGCAAAGCAATGGCGCCGCTTTTTCCGGAGAAAGGCGTCCTGGTACTTTTAGAACAAATCTTTCATCGACCACTATTTTGGAAGAATAGCCACCCTGGGCAATGGTAACGCCATCTTTTTCATAAGCACTGTAAGTATATACAGCGCCATTTAGACAATGTTGCTCCAAACCCTGGTCGCAGAATTCGCAGTCGCGGCACGAGTCAACAAGGCAGCCAACGCCGGCTATATCGCCCGGCTTGAACTTCTGTACATGATCACCCACCGAAACAACACGTCCAATGATCTCATGCCCGGGAACCATTGGGTACACAGAAATACCCCAATCATTATTTACAAAATGAATATCAGTATGGCATACACCACAGAAGAGAATATCTATCTCGACATCATGCGGTCGCGGATCTCGTCTTTCAAAATCGTAAGGCACAAGGGTGTCGCCGGCATTTTGCGCAGCATAACTTTTGACAGGTATCATAATTTTTAGTATTTGTTTTGAAGAATAATTGTTGATGTTTATTTTAATGCTAACTAATAGCCGGTTTAATATTTTGATTCATACAAAACAAATTCTGCGGATCGTATTTGTTTTTGAGAGCCACCAGTCTTTCATAATTATCACCATATGCTTCTTTAACTCTTTCATCGCCTTCTACTCCCAGCGCATTCATATAAACCCGGTGACTTAAATGCGGCTCCATCGATGCAAAAAAATTCCTTGTCCAGGTGATGTTTTTTTCATCTTCTTCAACGTTTAACCAATTGGAAATAATTACAAGATCAAATTCTGCCTGGCGATGCGGATAAGCGGTTCCACCTTCAGGTTCTTTAGCAGAAGCGCCTCCATAGAACTCAAGAATAATGGCAGTAAGTGGAGATGGAACAGTAGAAGCATTTTCAATAATTGTATCAATCGCATCGTCAGAGAGTTCTTTAATAAAGCCGGATTTCCAATAATACCTGTTCCCCTTGGGAAAAGGTGCATCCAGCATGCTTTGCAATTCTGTGTAGGTCATTGGCTGAAACTGATCCGCCAAAGGAGTTCCGAATTCGCGAAGAGGCTTTAGCACATCTTCTGCTTTTTCTATTTCCCCACTGTAGCAACCGACGTAAGCCACAATAGGGAAACCATCCGGTGAAGTTAGCAGACCGGCATATAAAGTCAATTCATCAGGCGCCGTCTTCATAAATTCGCGATAATGTTGAATCACTTCTTTGGCATTATTTTGCGGATGTACGATCATGCCCCCGGTAATCTGTCCAAGTTTATACAACCGGAATTTCATAGAGGTAACAATCCCAAAATTTCCTCCGCCTCCCCGAATACCCCAGAATAGTTCAGGATTCTCTGTTGTACTCACATGCAGGAGTGAACCGTCTGCAGTTACAATTTCCGCACCCGTAAGATTATCGCAACACAAGCCATGCTTACGAACAAGCCAACCTACTCCACCGCCCAGTGTTAAACCTGCTACACCGGTTGTTGAAATTAATCCGCCCGTAGATGCAAGCCCATGCTGTTGTGTCGCTTTATCAAAATCTCCCCACGTTGCCCCGGTTTGAACTTCGGCAATTTGCTTTTCAGCATCAACCTTTACTGACCGCATTAGAGAGAGGTCAATCATAATACCGCTATCACAAACGGCATTACCCGTTACATTGTGGCCGCCGCCACGTACAGAAACAACTAAGCTATTTTCCTTCGCAAATTTTACAGATTGAATTACATCATCTGTATTATTACATTGTACGATCACTGCTGGCTTTCTATCAATCATTCCATTCCAGACTCTTCGCGTAATATCATAATCAACATCACCGGGTATAAGAATTTTGTCGTTCAGGATTTTTTTTAATTCATTTATTTCACCGCTGGCTATAGTGCCTTCGGGAGACAATGTTTGTGTGTTCATTGTATAACATTTAATTAATAATGACAAAGTAAATAGCCATCAAAATATCTTTATTTAATTCTCACCCTCTTCTCTTCAATCTCAGGGAAATTGGCCGTCGAATCCTTTCCATTGATGAGGACTTTGTTGAATCCTTTCATGTAAAGTGTGTCCCCAATTAGCTTATATTCCTGCCA
Source organism: uncultured Chitinophagaceae bacterium (assembly GCA_963756945.1). Taxonomy (GTDB): domain Bacteria; phylum Bacteroidota; class Bacteroidia; order Chitinophagales; family Chitinophagaceae; genus Ginsengibacter. Next base: position 40,783 of record CAVWQJ010000034.1, read on the forward strand.
ATCACTACCACCGACATACGCTGGATTGTCGTTATACATGAATGTCTCGTGATAAGTATTACCATCGAGTTCAAATTTTCCATAACCCGCAAAAGAAATCTTTCCTGAAGAATCTGTAGCAATCAAAGAGAAAATGCCATCGTGAAACATTTTAAATAGCCGGTTGTTAGCCGGATCGGCAACTTCACCATTGTATTTTGCCCACACCAATTCCCAGGCACCATCGATGGATGATGAAGCAGTGGCTGGAGGTGAGGTGTTGTCATTGGCCTTCGAAGCAGAATCGTTGTTGCAGGATGATAAAAAAATGAACGAAAATAAAACAGCAGTCAGGACTAATGTTACATGAGCTAATTTCATTTGTATATAAATTTGAGTGATTAATAACTTATCCAACCCTTCGCATTATATTCCGCATCATTTGCATCGGCAATATTGAAGTATCCGTCAAAATCAATTACTCCAACGGCATGTTCAAATTTTCCGCGGCCGCCAACGATCAATGCTTTGCCATTAAATCCCACCACTGTTGCTGAAATGGGAAATGTGCCGCCACTTCCCGTTACACCAGACGTGAATACTGCATCGCCTTTGCCATTGTCGAAAACTGCGTTTATGATTTTTCCATAAACCTCCGCCGGAATGTTCAATGAAGAAACAGCAGCAGCAAGATTGCTGAACTCTCCTTCTTGAATTAAAGGAAGAGGTGCTCCGGTAATAAAATAAGCAGGTACGTCTGAAACAGGTGCTGCAACAGATCCTGCGGGAGGTGCATCTGAAGCAGTGCCGTAAACAAGTTGGTTAAAATAAACGGCACAATTTCCCAAGTGAGTTGCATTACCGTTTCCACTGCCTGGAAAATATGCAAAGCCAACGAAGGTGGTGCCGTTTACATCAACGGGTACCGGAGTTGTTGGCGACACGCGGTAGAAGGTTTTTGTATTTGCCACAAATGATCTTTTATGGAGATCATTTTTTTCACATGAAAAAAGCAAAAGGCCTGCGAACAAAATTGAGACGAAATTGAGAAATGAATTTTTTTTCATAAAAAAATTTTGAATGTTGCAGAAAATAGAAAATAAACTTTTCCCGATCTTATTATTTTTACTTTTCAATAATGTATTTCCTTGCAGAGATTTGAGGAAGGACTTAAGTGAATGACTTCTTTCTCAAAGGACATTTGAATAATTAATTCTTTCGCTAAAATCAGCATTTGCCTCTGAAAATCATATACCTGAAAACCCTTGATTTAATTTAAAAAAAATACCTGAATTCCATGATAAAGAAATCTGGGTAATTGATTAAATTCATTATACATTTCCAGTGATATGTACACGGTTCTTAAAAAGAATATTTTTAAAATCTTTCTGCTAAGTTGCTTAGTCACATCAATGGCGAAAGCTCGTGGACAGGTTTCCGAAAAAAAAATGGATAGCCTTGCTCTCTTGATTGAAAATTCAGGAAACGATACAGATCTTGCAAGGCTCACATTTCAATTTGGGCGCTTACGTTATCAAAGCAGCGATATTTACCGGGGAATTAGCCAACTCCGCCGCAGTGTGGAGCTTGCTTATAAAAATAATTTTTTCCCCTATGCGGCTGACGCAATGGTAATTCTTGCTAACGCCTATATCACTCTCGGTCGTTACGATTCGGTATTCATTTTATTGAAAAATGCGATGAATATCGCGATAAAATATCAGCAGGAGGACAATATCGCAAATATCAATGGTAATTACCTTTACTTATATAACATGCTCGGTGACCCGAAAACAGCACTCGAATATGGCTTTAAAGCGATTGAAGGATTTGAAAAAAGCAAGGACATTGCTTTTAACATGATGGCAGTCTATTCGTGGATTGAAATTGGAAAAATTTTTGAATCTGAAAAACAATATGACAAAGCGCTCTTTTACTACAACAAGTCTTTAACAAAGGGGAAAACAAACCCTCATGAATACTATATACTACCCGCATTGATCAATATCGCCAATGTCTATTTGCGCCAGCATCAAGCCAATGAAGCTTCCATTTTCTATAACCAGGTACTTGATAAAAGTAGCAAGCCAGGAAGCGGTGTAAATTATAAGATGTGGGCGCTGCTTGGACTTAGTGATGTAGATATTTTTACCAAAAATTTTGCCGAAGCAATTAAGCATTCGAGGGAGGCATTGAAGGTTGCAGAGAATTACAATATCGAGGTGAATATAGACAATTGCCTGAGTAGCGTGGGACGAGCTTACATGCTTAACGCACAATATGACTCTGCCGAAGTATACCTTAACAGAGCTCTGTCAAAAGCTATCGAGTCGGGAGGGTGGAATACAGTAAGCGATAGCTATCAGTATCTCTCAGAATTGTACGAGAAGCAAAAGAACTTTAAAAAGGCTTTATATTATAACAGGCTACACGAAAAAACATCCGACACCATTTACAATAAAACGAAAATGGCAGCGCTAAATAACCTGGAAATGTTATACCAGACAAATAAAAAAGAACAGGAAATTGTCCGCCTGCAATCGACCAATAACGCAAAAGAGATTGAGCTGTTAACCCGAAAAAAGCTACTATGGATAACAGGCACACTTATTTTGATATCGCTTGTTTTTTTTGTTTTTTATTGGCGCATCAACAAAAAAAACAGGATGATTGCTAAACAAGAACAAATGATACAACAACAGAAAATAAGCTCATTGGAGCAGGAACAAAAAGTTGTTGTTTTGAAAAGTATGCTGGAAGGCCAGGAAAGGGAACGGGCCCGCATTGCGAAAGATCTCCACGATGGACTGAGCGGTTTGTTTTCAACTATCAAAATGCATCTAAGCACACTGCAACATGAAAATGATTTTTTAAAGCACAATGAACTCTTCCAAAAGAGCTATCACATGATAGATACTGCATCAGAAGATCTTCGGCACATTGCCCATAATATGATGCCAGAGGTTTTACAGAAAATGGGACTGGTGGATGCGTTGAAAGACTTTTGTAATAGCGTTGATGCAAAAAATTCTATGAAGGTTTCCTTACTTACCTATGGAATGGACGAACGACTGAATGTACAAACCGAAATTATCCTTTATCGTATAGTGCAGGAACTGTTGAATAACGTGGTAAAACATGCGAATGCAAGTGAAGTGATCGTTCAATTCAACCGGAACAATAATCATATTGATATAACGGTTGAGGATAATGGCTCAGGCTTTATGTCACCGGGCAATAAATCGGACCCGCATACGGGTCTTGATACAATAAGAGAGCGGGTAAATTTTTTAAATGGCAAAATGACTATCGATTCTGCTCCTGATATTGGTACAACAGTTATGATTTTTATTGATGTGGAAAATAAAGAAGTAGCATGATTAATCTTCTTATCGTTGACGATCATCCTTTGGTGATAGATGGAATATCCACCATGCTTAAAGATGTAAGCTGGATAAAGATTGTGGCTTCTTGTAAAACCGCTAATTCAACACTGGATTACCTGGAAAATAATAGTCCCGATATAATTTTGCTGGATCTAAATCTGCCGGATATGGATGGATTAGAACTATGCCTGGTTCTTCGTTCAAAAAATAAAAAGATTAAAATCATAGGACTTACCTCTATTGATGAAGCAGGTATCATTACCCGTTTTCTGCAAAGTGGTGGTAATGGATATCTTCTGAAAAATGTGGAGCGTGAAGAGCTATTACATGCAATTGATATCGTATTAGACGGGTCTATTTACCTAAGCAGGCAAGCTAACGATAAAGTTCTTCAGCAATTTCAAAATACAAAGGATATCACGAGTTCCGCTCCTGCTTTGACCCGGCGAGAAAAAGAAATACTGACTTTGTTAAATAAAGGCCTGAACGGGCCAGCGATAGCTGAACAACTTTTTTTAAGCCCATTTACAGTGGAAACACACCGACGCAATCTTATGCAAAAATTAAATGCGCATAATACCCAATCACTTTTGAATATCGCTGCAAAATGGAAATTATTATAGCGTTGATTGCTCCTTCCATATCTTTTATGGCATCATCTTAGATGTTTATTAATAAAATCACACGGATGAAAATATTTTCAATTATTTTTTTTGCAACTCTTTTCATAAATTTTACAAACGCACAGGTAACCTACCCTTACCCTGTTCATTTTATCAACCTGCACATTGAAAACAAAATTTGAAGACGGCCTACATGGATGTTTCGACAAATAATCCAAATGGCAAGTCAGTGATACCACTCTCCGTGGTTCGTGACTCACGAAACACTTATTCTATAATCATCAATTCCCAATAAACTTCAAGAGAATTATAATGCGTCTACACATTTGCGTGATAATACTAACTCGTGTACGAAAATACGGGCAATATTGTGGAAATAAATTCACAAAAATGAAATTTTAATTATCTTAGGGTACCACTAACGGTTAGGCCAGGTTTTTAAAACAAATATTTCTGCTTCAATACAATAAATAAAAAAAACTTATCGTTTTCAATGCTCACTAAAACAAACTCCAATGAAAAGTACAAAAATTTACAGCTGCACAAAGAAACTATTGTACTCTATCTGTACAACCTGCTGGAATAGCTGCAGCAACTATCTTACAGACTTTACAAGCTTCAAAGCCTTTTACACAGCCCCGTTTATTACCACTCAGTTACAGGCTATAGAAGATGCAAAAGCATTACCTGATTCAAGGCAAATAATTGCTGCCCGCAGGAATGCAAGAGTTAATCTTATTGCAGCGGCTGATATAGTTAAATCAAACTGGCAAAATCTTAAAGTGTACATTACAAAAGCGTATTCAAAAGATTTGGCACCTGGTATGTTAGATGCTGCCGGAGCAGATTTGTACAAGAAAGTATCAGCTAACAATTGGGGAGCAATTACTGCTCTTATCGATGCTGCTAATACAGTTATAGCCGATAATCTTGGTGATCTCACAGCTAATGAAAATATGCCGGCAACTTTCCAGGCAACATTTCAAACAGCAGGTGACAATTGTATTGAGTTAGCATCAATATTCTTTGAAGCAGACAATGCTAAAAAGTTTGTTGTGCAAAATAAATTAGCCGCCAATAATGCCATTTATGAAAGTACAATTGAAATGCTAAAAGATGGTCAGCAAATATTTAAAGACAATGCGGCAGTAAAACCATTATTTGTATTTAGTGAGCAGGCAGCAGTTCAGGAAGGAAAAAATACAGCTGGTGTATATGGCTATATTAAAAATGATGCTAAGCTTCCGATTGTTGGCGCAACAGTTACTTCAAAAGAATTAGGCTATAGTGCTACAACAAATGAGAAAGGTCGTTATAGCATCACCCGCATGGTTGAAGGTGATTATACACTTACCCTAAGTTGCCCTGGTTATGTTCCGCAGGATATTCAGGTAACAGTAGTTGCAGGTGTTAAAACAAAAGCAACCATTACGCTTGCCAGCGCAATGAAAAAAGCTGCTTAAAAGTTTTGAATTTTTGGAATAATAATAATTGCCACCTTTCGGGGTGGCTTTTTTTACCTGGGGTTAGCGCAAGCATAGGCTTAGCGTCCGCTCAATGTCATTAAGTTAAGCGTTTTATGTTCCGGCGGAACATTTCGTAGGTAAAAAGAAAGTTCAAATTCGCAAAGCGTTCCGTAGGAACGCATCGTGCTGTAGCGGAAAAGCAGCACCAAACGTTCCGCAGGAACGTTAAGTCTATCTTTTATCCGGCCTTCTACCCATCAATTGTTCCTCTGGAACAAAACCATTTTCCTTAACTTAATGACATTGAGCGTCCGCTTGTGCTGCTGCCAAAACAAGTGTGCGTTTAGCTGTATCCGTTATGTAGAGGGAAAATAAAAAAATTGCCTGAAGGACAAAGAAAGTTTAACTTCATGATAAGCACAAGCGGACGCTTGCGCTAACTAGAGGAAAGCCGTGGTGCCGCAACAGCACAACGCCTTGAGTAGAGACTCCTGCAGGAGAGTGAATAAAATACTAACGGTTATTAGCAAACGAAGTATAGCCGGGGAGCACAGAGTTTATGTTGTTGACGACATAGACGAAAGTTGATTACTTGTGTAAGAAAGTCTATACACGCAACGACCCCTATTTCACTTTTATTTTCCTGCATTTTCAAATGTAATAAAGGTGATACTTGTAGCCGGTAATTCTACATTGCCTTCTTTTACTTTCTGGCCTGTGATCGTGGGTAACATATCATTTGCATTCAATTTTAAATTCTGTCCGTTTAGTTGTACGTTATTCCCTTGCAATTCATTAGACGTTAGAGTGTATTGCTCACCGTTGGAAGGGATATTAATGGTAGTTGATTTTTTATTCGCGTTGAGAACTAAAAGCGTTTTCCCATCATTGTTCCCCTTCATGCTATGTGCAAATAAATAAACACCCTGCGTGCCATTGCCGGCTTCATACACTTTTGTTCCCATCAGTTTTGCCCATAAAAACGCCGCCCAATAATCAGGTTTGGGCAAATGTGTGTCCTGGTCAATAAGACTGTATTCACTTGCAGCAAGCGTGTTGTGCATCACCACCTGGATTCCTTTTTCTGCTAAAGAACCAAGCTGGTATAAATAGCGGAAACAATCCAAATAAGTAGCTGCGAAAGGGTCACCGCCTGCTGAAGCTTCTGCTGTTTCTGTAACCCATACAGGTTTACCGGGACTGTATTTATCTCTTAGCCCGATATAATAATCTGCAACTGTATCTGTTCTTTGTAACCATTGAGCATTGAGTGCATTTTCCGCTTTAATTGAATGAGAGCCACCTCGCACCACACGCATTGACACCGCTCCGTAATAATGATAAGAAAAAATATCAAACACCGGTTTTGGATCATGCGACATCAAAGAATCGGTTGTAATAAAGTGTTTTAATATTCCTGTAAAGGATTGACCCGGAAGTCCCTCTGCAGTCAGATCCGGGACCAATAAGCAACATACCGGGAACTTCTTTTTTTGCCCATGCCCGAAAAACGGCTACATCTTCTGCAAAATTCTGCCCATTATAATTTGTATCAACACCTGCGGCCATAGGTATAGTAGGTTCATTAAAAAGTTCTGCACCGGCAATTTTTCCACCAACACTTTTGGTATAGTTTACAATTTTCTGTGCTTCCGATGGTGTCCAATTTCCTTTAGAATCTCTTACACCTGTAGAAACAGCAAATGAAGTAACCAGTTTAGAATTAGTAGCCTTTACAAAATCAATAACTCCTTTCCATTGGCTTCTGGTTAATGTATTTACAAAGCCTTCCGGCGCTTTTATTTGAGGACTGTCATTGTCCTGGAAATAAACAGTATTATTCCATGAACCACTTACACGCACATAAGCAGGAGCAAGTGCTTTGGCTAAGTTCAGCAATCTTTTTTCTGCAAGATTTATGGGAGGAAGTTTTCGAAACAGTTGGTCGTTCGAAAAAGAAAAGGATGATGTTGAAGATGGCAAGCTGTCCATTGTTTTATAAGGTCTCCAAAATCTGCCTCCAACTACTTCAGCCATCTCCACATTGTAGGATTGATAGCGTTCATCGACGCTGCCGAGGTATTTCATTTCTTTCAGGTTGACAGTGATAATACCGGTATCAGCCTTACAAGATATGCCAGTGCTATTGAGAACACTCCATCCACTAAAACTTAATATGGCAGAAATGCTTGTCAAGGCAACAACAAATAACATTAAATACTTTTTCATGTTTTATTGTTTATTGATTGAATAATATTATCCTGTTTCAGTGACCTCATAATGGTAGTATCGGATTGAAATCCGCGATGATTTTAGCATTAAAGTTAATATTATGATTTATTAATCGTAACAAGAAATACATCAATCCCCAACTATCAACTGAAAAGAGGAACACTCACGTAGTCTAAAGCAATGCTAATAATTTCTTTGTTGTACTAATAATATCACCCGGTTCTACATCTAAAACAACAGTTGCTTTTTTATTTCCCTGGTATTTCGATGTGTTATCATAATAATCCAGCATCTTTTCTATAAACCCTTCATAGTTCTCTGCATTTAATAATGATTTCATTTCCGTTATAACGGTTTTGGGTAAACGATCATTTAGTTTCTGCAAAGCATCAATAAAATTTTCCTTTCCTGCCGCCTTATATTCTTCAAGGATATTATTCACCCTTGTTTTTTTATCAACATTTAATTGCACACGAATTCCTTCCTTCATTTTCATATACAACCATTCCGGAATTTTTCTTTTGCCGATTGATGATGGCTTCTGTTCAATAAAAATATAAGGTGAAGAGGCATGTTTGAGAACTGCTTTCTTAATTTCATTTTCAAACTCTTTTTGAGATGGTTGGATCGGGTAGCAGTAATCCGCCAAATGCAGAACCACGGTGAGAAGCAATCTTTTCTAAATTAATTACAGGATAACCCGACTCTTCAAGATGTTGCAGCAACAAAGTTTTACCCGAGCCGGTTTTGCCACACAAAACTATAAGGGTAGATAATGCAGGAAGGGCCATAAATAAAAAACACCTTTTAAGAAGAAATATGTTCCATAACTCACGTTCGACATTGAAGAACCTTCTGAAAACACAAGACAGGTAATGAACCGCAAATGAAAACAGTCAGATCAACAACACCTACAAGCTAACATACGAAGAGACTCATTATTCAACTTTATTAAGGTGGTAATATTCTCTGTTCGGACCAAACCCGATACTGCACATGCAATCGAATATTTACAGTAACAAGGTAGAAATTATTTTTTAAAAATACAAGACTGAAATATCATTTTTTTTTCAGGCTAAAGAGATTGAGTAATCTTAATTCTTTTAATTATATATAAACATAAAGGTTATCTTTTTTTACCTTCACAAACGTAACTCGAGGGGTGCCTTGTGATAATTGGTTAAAAAATTAATTATTATCACTGGAAGAAAGGCTGAGATTATACCCATTGAAAAAAAGCTGATTTATTTGTCTTTTTTTTCAAATACCTGATCCGGATAATACCGGCGTAGGAACGAGAATAATACAAAAGTAAAAGCAATGGCTGTATAATACCACCTGGGTGGGTATTACTGAAATTAGTATAATTATGGCGATACATGATTGGTGGAATTTGATATTAAAGCAAGTAAGCGAAACTGGTTGGCTGCAGTGGCTGGCTGTAGCATCAGGCGTGGCAGAAGTATTGCTGGCCAAAGCCAACAATATATGGTTATATCCTGCAGGCATAGCAGCCACAGTGCTCTCTGTTTATATATTATTGTTGGCAGGCCTGTATGCCGAATCTTTGCTGAACGGATATTATATTGTGATGAGTATCTATGGCTGGTGGTATTGGATTAAAAAGAAAAATTTACCACCGGTCAAAATTTCGGCCTGTAGTAAACATGATTGGTTAACGGTCGCAGGGATTACTGCCGGCAGCTTTGTAATACTTGCTTTGCTGCTTGAAAATTTTACGGCGTCAACGGTCCCTCTGTGGGATGCATGGGTAAGTGCTACCGCGTGGGGCGGCATGTGGCTCCTGGCTAAACGCAAAATAGAAAATTGGATATTGCTGAATGTTTCTAATGCTTTTGCGATACCATTGTTATTTCATAAGCAGTTACCATTGTTCGCAGCTCTTACTGTTTTTCTTTTTGTGATAGGCGTGCAGGGATATGTTCAATGGAGAAAAATAATTACTGAAGAAAAAGCCGGGTTAATTAAAATATAATTGTTTAATGAATATAAAAACAATACTTCATCCATCAGGTATTATCGATGCACAATTAACGGAAGCTATACGCAGTTTGGCTCCGGAAGCGGAAAAATCAGGCAGCCTGCACCCACAACAACTTGCAATTATCTACAGACAAAAATGGTTTAACCTGTTTGTTCCCGAAAAATATAATGGTTTGCAAATGGCTCTTCCGGAAGCGCTTTACATTGAAGAAAGCCTTGCCTGGGTTGATGGAAGTGTGGGCTGGACTGTAACGCTATGCAGCGGCGCCAATTGGTTTATTGGCTTTTTACATCCGGAATTGAGAGAAATTATTTTTAATAACAATGTTGTATGTCTTGCAGGAAGTGGCCGCCCATCCGGCACTGCAAGAATTATTGAAGGCGGCTATGAAATAACCGGATTTTGGAAATATGCAACCGGTTCTGCACATGCTACAGCCTTTACTGCTAATTGTATTATTGAAGATAAGCATACTATTGTACGGGATAAAGACGGTAACCCTGTTATAAAATCGTTCTTGTTTTTAAGAGAAGAAGTGATACTGCACAATGATTGGAATTGCATGGGAATGGCGGCAACATCCACCAATAGTTTTGAAGTACAACGGTTAAGAGTACCCGAAAACAGGTCTTTTACAATTGACGCAAATTTTGCTTTCATGGATCACCCGGTTTATCAATATCCTTTTTTACAATTTGCAGAAGCAACTCTTGCTGTAAACAGTTGTGGCATGGCAATGTGCTTTATGGATTTATGTGAAATATTATTTTTTGAAAGAGTAAAGAATGAAAATTATAATAAAGAGACTATTAATATTTCACTTGGTTGTCTTGACAAAGCAAGAAAGGAATTGGAAGAAAGAAGACAGTCCTTTTATTCAGTTGTTGAAGACTCCTGGAATGAATGCGTGCAGCACAATGCTATAGCCGCAGAATTGTTGCAAGAGGTTAGTAAACAAAGTAAAAGATTAGCGACGACCTCACGACGGAGCATAGACGAATTATATCCATTTTGCGGACTCATAGCGGCTAATAAAAATTCTGAAATAAACAGGGTATGGCGCAATTTTCATACAGCAAGTCAGCATCCGTTACTTATTTAAATAGCAGATAACACTCTATATACAGGGCTTGAAACATGTTGTTAAAAAATAAATTAAGCCTGCGGCTCTTAAGAAAGAAATAAAGGTTGCAAGGGCCAGTCTTTATAATATTTTTGTCAAACTTTTTTTAATGCGGCAAAATGTTTGCAGCTAACTACTTTACTTTAAATTACATTTTCTTTCATCGCCGTAACAAAATGTTTCGCCTTACCGGGGTTAAAAAAAATATTGATAGTTTAATAGCCGCGTTGGCCGGTTTCACTATTATATTTTTCTATACAAGGCACGGTGGTATTGGCCTTTGCCCCGACGGTGTTGTTTATACAACCACCGCCCAACATGTACTATCAGCAGGCAGGTTAGTTGACTACAGAAATTATTCATTAGTGGAATTTCCGGCTTTGTATCCGCTTTTTCTCAGTGCTGTAATGTTTGTCACTGGCTTGCAACCGCTCGTATTTGGAGCCGTGTTAAATGGAATTCTTTTTGCCATCGTTATTTTTTTGTCTGGATTTATAACAGAAAGATTTGTAAACACTTCGAAATGGTATAAACGTGCAGTGCTTAGTTGTATCGTCTTAAGCCCTGGTTTGCTGGAAGTTTATTCTATGCTTTGGTCTGAGACAATCTTTATATTGTTTCTATTGTTGTTCATTATAACAATTCACCGGTATTTTCAAACTTATTCAAGGAAAGTTTTAATTGCAGCAGCCATAATAACTTCAATCGCCTGCGTAACACGCTATGCAGGAATTACAATTATCGGCACCGGGGGTATACTATTATTGTTAGATACGAAATTGCCCTGGCGCAGAAAAATTACAGATGTTTTTTTATTCGGCTTAATAAGTTCTGTTCCCTTAATTATTAACCTAACGAGAAATTATATTGTTGGCGGAACGATAACGGGCAATCGCGAAAAATCATTTTCACCGTTAGTCGAAAACATGCACGACGCCGGCGCTGCATTTTATGACTGGCTGCCTTTTTTCGATGGAAATTATAAAGGTGCCGCGTTGCTTACATTCTTCGTGTTTGGTGTCCTCGCTTTTATTTGTGTGTGGCAATTTATTCGAGCCAGGCGCCCGGTAAATTATGAGAATATAGCGGCATGCTTTGCATTAGTATATGTGTCATTTATGGTAATTATCGCAAGTATTTCGCGGTTCGAAACTTTAAACAGCCGGTTTTTAAGCCCCGCGTTTATCCCCTTAGTATGGAGTTGCAGCAACTGGATTGTTGCCTTATCAAAAAAAATTAACCGAGCAGGCAAGAAGTGGATTTTCATGTTGGGCGCTATCATCTTTTTGTGTTTTCAATATGGCCAGCTCGCGGCTGATTATGAAACATGGGATGGCGTAAAAGATGCAGGAATACCCGGCTATACTGAGGATCAATGGAGATATTCACCAACAGTGTTATTTATTCAAAAAGATTTGTCGCCATTCAAAAAAGGATATACAATTTATTCCAATGCCAACGATGCCATTTATTTTTTTACCGGAAGGCAGGGACTTTTTTTGCCGCATAAAGAAAACAAAATCGGCATCCGTGATTTTTTAAACAACCACCATTGCTACGTAGTTTGGTTTAATGATGGCGAAGACCCCGACTTGGTCGGACTGGACTTTATAGCCAAAGTAAAGAAAATGAAACTGGTGAAACAGTTCGACGATGGGGCTGTTTATGAATCAAATGAATAATAAGAAATAATGATATTTATTATTAAAGCCATAAAAATATAAATTGGCATGCAATTAGATTATTAAGCATTGGTTATCCATAGAATAGAATTACACAGGGGAGGGTTTATATCCACCCCTCTTTTGTTTTTCTAAAAAATAATCATTACCAAAACAAAATAAGCTGCCATGAAAAATTATTTTCAAAAAGAGAAATACAAAAATTAAAATCGAAATTCGCACCAGGGTACCCTGGATATAGGTTTTATATCACGTAGTTTGTGATTATAATGGCCCCCGTTCAGTTATTTATTTCTTAAGAATTCCGGTTAGGTGTAATTGAAATATTGATGCGGGTGCAGTCAATCCTGGTACCACATTTTTTACCATTCTAATAAAGCGCATGCAAAAATCAGTATTAATATATGATGACGACTCAGAAATTTTGATGGTCTGCAAGTTGATTTTAGAGCAAGAAAACTACCTCGTCACAACGCGGTTATTTTGTGATGATATTATAAAAGATTTTTCTGAAGTAAACCCCGATATTATTTTAATGGATTTACGTATACCCTCCATCGGTGGTGAAAAAGCTACCAATCTCATAAAAGCTAATTCTGCTACAGCACATATACCTGTTATTCTTTTTTCAGCGAATACGGAAATCAGTATGATTGTAGAACGAACTAAAGCAAATGGTTTTATAAATAAGCCTTTTGATATTAATACATTGTTGGCTACCCTTGAAAACACTTTGGCCAATATCAAACAAAAGGATTAAGTATTTAATTCGCAATAAGCTTAGTGTCTTTACCTGACAAAAAATAGTTAACAATAAATTTTGTAAGCTATTGCGAAACGAATGCAAGAATATCTTTATTCAATTGTTCTCTTTCCGTGTACCATAACCCATGTGCGGCATCAGGGTAAATAATAAAGCTGGCGTCGTTTATAAGTTCAGCGCTTCGTTCGCCTGTGGCTTTTATAGGAACAATTTTATCTCCGTCGCCATGTATAACAAGTACGGGTACGTTTATTTTTACAATGTCCTCACGGAAATCAGTAAACGCAAATGCTTTAACACATTCCAGGGTTGCTATTGGCGAGGCTTCCATTACACGTGCTAAATTGTTTGCCAAAAAAGCATCGCTTACAGGCTTATTCTCCATTGAGACACCAAAAAATGCTTTGGCAAAATCTTCCATAAAGCCCGGCCGGTCGTTTTGTATGCCTTTGGCAATTTCGTCAAATACCGCCTTTGGTACCCCATTAGGATTGTCGTCCGCCTGAAGCATATAGGGCAACACACTGCTTACCAGCACTACCTTTCCAATATGCGTATTTCCATAATTTTTAAAATATTTTGCCACCTCACCGCCACCCATTGAAAAGCCTATTAGCGTTACGTCTTCAAGATCCAATTCATCCATCAATGTTTTTAAATCGCCGGCCATAGTATCGTAGTCATAGCCTGAAAAAGGTTTATCAGATTTGCCAAATCCCCGCCTGTCGTAAGTTATACAGCGAAAACCTTTAGCGGTTAACTCTGTAACCTGGTATTCCCACATGGCACCGCTCAATGGCCAGCCATGAACAAAAACTAATGCTTTTCCTTTGCCCAGATCCTCATAATAAATATTTACTGTTTCAATTTCTGTAATTGTTGATTTAATAAATGGCATAGAAAGAAAATTAGGATGGCGAATTATTTTGATGTGATCATCCCAAAAGTTTGCCAATAAATATGCCTACTGAAAACAAGGCCTTGCGGCGTTTGTGCGACGCACTTGTAGAATAATTTACTCCACCTTAAAGAAATTAAAAAGCCTGCACCATAATGCAGGCTTTCAGCAATTAATTTTATTCTTCAGGTCATGTTGTTAGCAGAGGAGCAGACATCCGAATTAAAGATGGTTTTTCATCGGAATAATGTCATTAGTAAATGGGCACTTAAGACCTGTAGATTTTTGGGATTCAATTGTTAGCGGGAGCAACATTAAATTCAATTACAAAGTTACGGCTGCGATTTCGTAATATCAGCGCAATTTTTCCAATTTAACATATAGTCCGTTTCGGAATATTTAACAAAAAGCGGTTAGTGAATGAATTGTTTTTTGGGCCGAAGGAGCAGGAGTATTTTATTAAGACTAGCCATACAACTCTAAAGTGAAAAATTATTTTAATAAAAAGGAAATTTAATTTGAAATTTGAAATGATGAAACCCACGTAAACGAAAGTAAGTATGAAAAGAATAATAATCTTCTTTGCAATTTTTTTTATGATGTTGAGTGCGCATGGCCAACTTGCCAATACCAGTTGGAAGGGCACGATCACCCTTAATCAGCCCGTTGATGTTTTATTTAATTTTGGCAACGATACGCTTGAGGTGCTAAACACGCAAGACAGCTCAGAAATGGAAACAATGAAATACGCTCTTAATAATAACGTATTAACGCTTAGCAAACTTTTTGGCCACAGCATGTGCGACGAAACTACACCAGGAATCTATTCCTGCAATGTAAACGGCAACCAGATGTTTCTGAATGGCATTTCCGATGCCTGCGATGACAGGAAAACTGCCCTGACAAACGTACAATTAACTAAAGTTCAATAGGTATGCTACCCTAAGCTGAAAAAAAATGCTGCAAATAACCATGTGCTCACGCAGGTAAATTATTCCGATGGCCGCAAAATATTTTTTCGTTACCAAATGGCAATTAAAAGCGCCGCTGCCCGATGTATGGGATGCGATATATAATTCTACAGAATGGCCGCAATGGTGGAAAGGAGTAAACGCAGTTATTGAAATTGAAAAAAATGATGCCTCAGGAATTAACGGTATAAGAAAATATACCTGGAAAAGCGTATTGCCTTACCAACTCACCTTCAGTATGAAGCTTACCGAAAATGAACCGCTTCGACGGCTAAAGGGAGTTGCATTTGGCGAACTGGAAGGCGATGGGGAATGGTTCTTTGAGGAGAAAGATGAAGTAATATATATACAATATAACTGGAAAGTAATTACTTCTAAAAAATGGATGAACACATTTGCATTTCTCTTAAAACCCTTTTTTATGTTCAGCCATAATACAGTAATGCATTGGGGGGCGAAGGGGCTTGCAAAAAAATTAGGAACAGCTTTAATAAAAGGGTGATTAAATTGGAGAATCTTTTATTTAATCCCTCTATAAATATTTTATAAAGGTAGCCTGTAAACCCTGCCGGAAATTAAATCCGCAGGAGTTCTTTTACTTATATTAATCACAAAGAAGCCCGGATAGAAATCCGGGTCACAGACTTATGGCAATATCCACTGAAAGCCTAATTTAATTCACCAGGGAAGATTATCAGTTTTTTGCTAATTCACCAATGAATCACTTTTAACTTTATTCATTTTCATTTTATCCATTTTCATTTTACTCATTTTCCCATTCATGTAAATACAATCGCCGTCCTTCATCATCATTGTTTTTCCATCTGTCGTTTTTACAGTGCCATCTTGCATTACAGTGGTTCCGTTGCTCATGGTCATGTCTTTATCCATATCCATAGTTTGGCCATTTTTCATTACCATCATTTTTCCATCTTTCATCATTACGCAATCTTTTCCTTTCATCATTTCTCCCGATTTCATTTTATGCTTTTTGCCCATGGTTGTGTCAGTCTGTGCAACGGCGGCACTGGTTAATACAGTAATAAAAAGTGCTGCAAATATTTTTTTCATAATAAATGTTTTTGTTTTACATAGGTTATGCTTTTGTAAAACGGTTATTAAAATTGTTTAAAGAGCTACTTATCAAAACTGGTACCACAAAGTGCATAAGCAGGGTGCGGTGTAAAATATTGTTATGCCGCCGGTTTATATAACTGTGGCACGGGAATTCAGACTATTAAAGAAGTAATAAAGTCTTTTCTATCTTTTATTGAATTTTGTAGTTAAAAGGGATGATGGGATTGCTGGAAGAAGGCAAAAGCCCTTGCCGCAGTTTTAATGCAAACGGTTGTTTGTTCATTTTTTGGTATAAACCTGTAGTTTTATTCATAGCTGCTATGCTGGGTTAAAATAGGGTTACAAAATTTTTATAGATGAAAAAGGAATTACTGCTGATTATTTTTTTCTTTTTGGAAATTCATCTTTTTACACAAGAGCTTACTTATAAAAGCTGCACCGGGTGTGGGAATCCTGATACATTGGGGACTTGCTATGGGCATTATAAATAAAAAACAATTAAAATCTTATGAACAGAAAAGAGTTTGTAAAAACATCCAGCCTTGCTGCTGCAGCATTTACGTTTGCGCCAGCAACCAAATTTTTTGTACGCGATGACGAGCCCAAAGTTAAAATGGCAATAATGGGAGTAGGTGCAAGAGGTCAAAGTCACCTTGATCTTCTGCTGCGAAGAGATGATGTTGACCTCGTCGCCATTTGCGATGTGGAACCTCACGCAATTGAAAATTCCAAGGCAATCATTGCGAAGAGCGGGAAAAAAATGCCGCAAATTTTTACGGGTGATAATTATGCCTGGAAGAATATGTTAGAGATCAAAGGCGGCCTCGACGGGGTGATTATAGCAACGCCATGGGAATGGCATAAGCCAATGGTAATGGGTTCTTTGGAAGCGGGACTTAAGTATGTGGCGACCGAAGTGATACTGGGTTTAACGTTACAGGATCATTGGGATGTAGTGAAGGCTGCGGAGAAAAATAATGCTAATGTGATGATGTTGGAAAATGTTTGTTATCGCAGAGATGTAATGGCAGTTTTAAATATGGTCCGGCAGGGAATGTTTGGTGAACTGATTCATTTGCAGGGAGGCTACCAGCATGATCTGCGTGGTGTAAAGTTCAACAATGGATACAATGGAAAGGAGCATGGCGTTGAGTTTGGTGAGAAAGCATATTCCGAAGCACATTGGAGAACCGAACATTCCGTTGCATCGTAACGGTGACCTGTACCCGACGCACGGCGTTGGCCCGCTGGCCAATTATATAGATATCAATCGCGGAAATCGTTTTCTTTCTCTATGCTCTTTCTCTTCAAAATCAAGAGGCCTTCATGACTATATTGTAAAGTGGGGCGGAGAAAATCATCCTAATGCAAAAGTGAAATTTAAATTGGGTGATGTGGTTACAACTTCTATTAATTGCGCTAACGGCGAAACTATTTTATTACAACATGATACTGATTTGCCAAGGCCTTATTCATTAGGTTTTCGGGTACAGGGCACCGAAGGTTTGTGGATGGACGTGAGCAAAACTATTTATATACAGGACAAGTCTGCGAAAGAAGATGAATGGGATGATGAACAAAAATGGTTAGATAAATATGACCACCCGCTTTGGGTGAGATGGAGTAACGAAACTAAAGGAGCAGGACATGGTGGAATGGATTTTTTCGTGATTCATGCATTTGTTGAATCTATAAAACATAAAACGCCAACGCCTCTTGATGTATATGACGCCGCAACATGGAGCGCTATTTCACCACTAAGCGAGCAATCAGTTGAATTGGGAAATCAAACAATAGAATTTCCTGATTTCACCGGCGGCCAATGGATGTATAGGAAACCTGTATTTGCTTTGACGAACGAATATTAATTGGCAGGGTTGGCCGGAGACTGATTGCTGTTTGTCTTTTATAATATACAATTCAAATTTCACCATGCGAAAATTATTTTCATTTGTTTTTATATGCGCCGCGATACGCGTGTTGGCACAAAGCGATGCAGTCATTCATCAATACAGTAAAACTTTTACAACCTATCGATTTTCGGATCCAAATCCCATTCCATCTTTCAGCATAATATATCCTTACTTCCGTTACGACGGCTTCACTGATAAGCCTGTTCAAAAGGAATGGAAAGTGGTTGAGTTAGAAAATGATTATATCAAGCTAATGATATTACCTGAAATTGGAGGCAAGATTTGGTCGGCAATTGAAAAGTCAACGGGAAAGCCTTTTATCTATTACAATCATGCTATAAAATTCAGGGATATTGCTATGCGTGGCCCATGGACGAGCGGCGGTATTGAAGCGAATTATGGAATTATAGGCCATACCCCAAACTGTGCTACACCTGTTGATTATATAACGAGAAAGAATGATGATGGAAGTGTGAGTTGCATCATTGGTGTTTTAGATTTGCTCACCAATTCAAACTGGACTATAGAAATTAATCTTCCTAAGGACAAGGCATATTTTACCACCCAATCTTTTTGGTACAACAATACAAGCCTTGAAGAGCCTTATTATCATTGGATGAATACAGGATTAAAAGCTAAGGGAAACCTGGAATTTATTTATCGCGGCAATCATTATCTCGGGCACGAGGGGGAATACAGCGATTGGCCGATAAATAAACAGAATGGAAAGAACATTTCATTTTATGATAATAATAATTTTGGCGGATATAAATCCTACCACGTATTTGGAAGGTATACCGATTTTTTTGGCGCTTATTGGCATGACGATGATTTAGGCATGGCACGTTATGCGCCGCATGATGAAAAACCCGGAAAGAAAATATGGATATGGGGTTTGTCGCAACAGGGTATGATCTGGGAAAAATTATTAACCGATACTGATGGACAATATGTAGAGGTGCAATCAGGAAGATTGTTTAATCAGTCTGCTGAAGGAAGTACTTTCACTCCATTCAAGCATAAAAGCTTCTCACCTTACGGAACAGATACGTGGAAAGAATATTGGTACCCGGTTATGAAAACGAAAGGATTTGTAGAAGCCAATGAATACGGCGCTTTGAACGTAAAATATGAAAATGGTTGGCTAAAACTTTATTTCAACCCGGTCCAAAAAATTGATGATTCGTTGGAAGTAAAAGAGGGCGATAAAATTATTTACAGTAAGAAAATTAAAGTTGATCCGCTAAAAACTTTCGTTGATTCTGTGCAGGTAAATGTTGACGTGAACAACCTTACGGTAACCCTGGGCGTTAACAAACTTATTTATAAAACCAGCCCCGAGGCCTATGATCTGAGTCGGCCTTTAGATACACCTGCTGACTTTGACTGGAACTCAGCGTATGGTTTGTATATCCAGGGGAAAGAATTCTGTGATGAAAAAATGTACGATGAAGCGGAAGTAAAATTGAAAGCATCTGTAGAGAAGGATCATAATTTTTTGCCTGCTTTGGTTAAGATGTCCGAACTAACGTACAGGAATATGCGCTACGCTGATGCGCTGCAATTCGCAAAAAGAGCATTAAGTATCAATACATACGATGGAGGTGCAAATTACTATTATGGTCTTATCAATGAAAAGCTAGGTAATATTGTTGATGCGATCGATGGCTTTGACCTGGCAAGCTTATCAGTTGAATACCGAAGCCCGGCTTATACGGCTCTAAGTAATATTTATCTGAGGCAAAAGAATTGGGATAAGGCCTTGAACTACGCTTCTAAAGCAATTGACTTTAACCGTTATAATATTGCGGCTTTACAAACTCAGGCTATTGTTTACCGTTATGAGAGATAACAAGGAAGCCGCCAACCGGGTATTGGATACTATACTGTCATTTGATCCACTGAACCATTTTGCTTCATTTGAAAAATATTTATGGGATTCATCCGCAGAAAATCAAAGTCATTTTACCGATCTTATAACAAACGAACAGCCTGTGCAGACCTATCTTGAGTTAGCCATTGGTTACTATGATAATGGTTGTATTGAGGAAAGCAAAAAGTTGTTGGAAACCTGTCCCGCTAATGATCTTGCTTATTACTGGAAAGCGTTTCTACAAGGTAAACAAGGCGACTCCTTTTCCAAATCGCTGGATGATGCCAACAATTTTACACCTGCATTTGTATTTCCTTTTCGACCGGAAGATGAAGAAGTTTTGTTGTGGGCGTTAAAACAAAGTGACAACTGGAAGCCAAAATATTATCTTGGACTGTTGTACAAAAGCAGGAATCGTGTTGATGAAAGCAGGAAGCTTTTTTCGGCCTGCGGGGACGAGCCAAAATTTGCTCCATTCTACGCTGCGAGGGCTGCATTGTTTTCAGGCGTTGCAGATGATCAGGCATTGACTGATCTTAAAAAGGCTAACGATTTAGACAAAGACGAATGGCGTTATTATAAATTACTTGGAGAGTTTTATGTTGATCACGATCAGTATGCGAAAGCGCTCGAAGTGGCTGAGCCGTATTATAAAAAACATCCCGCAAATTATATCATGGGTATGCTGTATGCAAAGACATTATTGCTCAATAAACGCTACAAGGATTGTTCTGCACTATTGTCTAGCTTGGACATACTTCCCTTTGAAGGCGCCACGATCGGCCGCGAATTATATCATGAGGCCGAATTAATGCAGGCAATTGATGAAATGAAAAAAAGAAATTATAAAAAAGCTCTTTCGTTTATTAATGAGGCAAAAAAATGGCCGGAAAATTTAGGAGTGGGTAAGCCTTACCCGGAAAACATCGATGAGCGTTTAGAAGATTGGATGAGTTATACGTGTTACCAAAAACTCAATAAAAATGATGCGGCTAAGCAAGCCCTGCAAAAAATTGTTGCCTTCAGGACTAAAATTGAAAATACCGTAAACAATTTTTTACCAGCTAACGAAATACTAACGGGCTGGGCGATGGAGAAACTGGCTACAAAAGCTGAGGCTTCTGAATGGCTACAGCAGGAGGTAAAAAAATATCCTGACAATAAAATAATAAAATGGTGCTGGCAAATTTTTGAAAATGGGCATTCTGATATTGATGTAGCGAATAATTCGGGCGTTCGATTAATTACTGAATTAGAAAAGATTAAATAGGTGTGATATTTATTGATCGGTTAGTAAAACTGCGCAATCGTTTGCATTGAATAATTTATTACTGTTTTCTTAAGTTTGATGAATTCCCATCATCTTAAAAATGCAATCTTTTTGGCCGGCCAGTTATGCAATTATATATGAAGAAACTTTTTATTTTACTAATGGTTACGTTTTCAGGCTCCATTTGTTTTTCGCAGCAAAAACATTCCTTTGAAATTAAAGACGGTTCGTTTCTTTATGACGGGAAATCGATTCAGATTTATTCCGGCGAAATGCATTTTGCCAGGGTGCCAAAAGAATATTGGAAGCAGCGGCTGGAAATGATAAAGGCTATGGGACTAAATACAGTTGCTACATACGTTTTTTGGAATTATCACGAAACATCTCCGGGCGTATGGGATTTTAAAACAGACAGCAGGAACATTCGGGAATTTCTTAAAACTGCGCAACAGGTGGGTCTTATGGTAATATTAAGGCCAGGACCTTATGCATGTGCAGAATGGGAATTTGGCGGGTACCCCTGGTGGTTAGTGAAAGAAAAATCATTGGTGATTCGTTCGTATAACAAACCGTTTTTAGATTCCTGCAAAACCTATATAAACAAACTGGCTGAGCAAGTGAAAGATTTACAGGTTACTCACGGCGGCCCAATTATTATGGTGCAGGCAGAAAATGAATTTGGTTCTTATGTAGCACAGCGTAAAGATATTTCCTTGGAAAACCATAAAGCATATAGTGCTGCCATTAAACAAGAATTGACCGACGCCGGTTTTGATGTCCCCTTATTTACGTCTGATGGAAGCTGGTTGTTTAATGGCGGTACTATTGCAGGTGCTTTGCCGACTGCTAACGGGGAAGACAATATTGAAACATTGAAGAAAGTGGTTAATGAATATCACGACGGAAAAGGCCCTTATATGGTTGCGGAATTTTACCCCGGTTGGTTGGATCATTGGGCCGAGCCCTTTCAAAAAGTATCTACAGAAAAAGTTGTTGAACAAAGTGAAAAATATTTGAAAGCTGGTGTTTCATTTAGCTTTTATATGGTTCACGGAGGAACAAATTTTGGTTTTACCAGTGGAGCTAACTATAACGGAGAACATAACATTCAGCCTGATATAACCAGCTATGATTATGATGCGCCCATAAATGAAGCAGGATGGGAAACGCCGAAGTACAAGGCCTTGCGGCAATTGTTTCAAAAGTATGTTTCTTATAAAATTCCTGAAGTACCGGCTCATGCACCAGTTATAACTATCCCATCCATAAAATTAAATAAGTACCTCGATCTGTTTGAGGTCACAAAAAAAATTGCTCCCGTTGTGAGTGACACACCCCAAAGTTTTGAATCGTTGAACCAGGGCTACGGTTATGTTTTATATTCTAAAAAAATTGAAAAGCCAATAAAAGGAAAATTAGAAATTAATGGATTGAGAGATTATGCAATCGTTTTTGTGAACGGAGAAAAGATTGCAACCCTTAACCGTGTTTTCAATAATTTTTCCTGTGACATCAACTTACCTCTGAATGCCACATTAGATATTTTGGTTGAAAATTGGGCCGAATAAATTATGGCGCTGAGATCGTTCATAATTTCAAAGGAATCATAAGCCCTGTAACCATTGATTCCATGGAACTAAAAGGCGATTTGGAAAATGTATCGTCTGCCCATGAATGCAGAACCGGATTTGATATCTTTTAAAAGCGATTATGTTGATGGCCACCCGGTGATCTACAATAGTTCATTTAATTTGATGAAGACGGGCGATACATTTTTGGATATGAGATCGTGGGGCAAAGGAATTGTTTTTGTAAACGGCCATAACCTGGGAAGGTATTGGCATGCCGGGCCACAACAAACTTTATATCTGCCAGGTTGCTGGTTACATAAAGGGAAAAATACCATCACCATTTTTGAGCAGGAAAATGATCGACGCCACAAAGAGATAAGTTCGATTAGCACTCCAATATTGGACGAGTTGATTAAATAACCAACGACGAATTATTTGATACTGTTAGTAAAACGTCCTTAATATTAGATTTATTCCGCAGTAGATGTAACCAGGATTTTAAAGTGCGAAATAAAAAAACCGCTTTAGAATTTTACTTCTAAAGCGGTTGATAAACTGGTAACGGATATTATTGCTTTTGTAGTTTGCTATTGAAATTTACTTCATCGTTAGAAATATTCATGTAATAAATTCCTGGCTTTAATGAAGGTATGCCGTTAATTAAAATTGAATTATTGCCTTTATTAACAGTAATTGCTTTCATAAATACTAACTGACCAGTGCTATTCATCAATTTTAAAGAAGCAGGTGCTGTTTTATTGGCGCTAAATGACACAGTAAAATCTGAGTTGAATGGATTAGGATAAACTACCGCTGAAGTGCTTAATCCTATCGTAAGTTTCACAACCGAAGAAAAAGTATATTTCCCGTCGATATCAACTTGTTTCAAACGGTAGTAAACATTATTGCCCGTATTTGGTGAATTATCCTGGTAACTATAATTTTTAATCACACTACTAAATCCTGCAGCCTTAATTGTTGCAACTAAAGAAAAATCCTGGCCATCTGCGCTTTTGAATAGATCAAAATGGTCGCTGTTTATTTCCTGGCTGGTTTGCCAGTCTAATGTTGAAACTCCGTTGGAATATTTTCCTGTAAATGAAGTTAATGTTACAGGAAGCTGGCCACACGAATTAACAATCAGCGTGTATTCGTTCAGGTAAGTGCAGGTAGGATTTGCTAATCCTGCTTCACTTGTAGAAACGATCAACCTATATTTATCACCATTCATTTTTTCGGTAACATTATTAAATGCAAGTGGAAGTTTTAAGCTATCACCTATATAAACACCTTGTTGATCACCTGAAGTGCTATCAGTGAATGTAGCTCCGCCATCTTTGCTTATTTGCCATTTGTACCAGGTATTGGTATGAGTGATATCTGTTACAACATAATTAACTGCAAAGCTGTTACCAGAACAGGTTGGTCCCATTGCGGGGCCGCCGTTAGCGCCTGTAACTGCAATATTTGATTGTACTACATTAAATGAAATATCGTCTAAACCAAGGTCATTACCAGTTGCAACAGCTGTGGCGTTTACCACTTGCAGATCTACTGAATTGGTTGTAGCCGAAGCGGTAAAAGTACCGCCAACTTTTACCCAGGTTGGTGTATTTGTATATGCGATTGGCCCTGAAGTTCCGATTGTTTGAGTGCCGGAAGATGTAATGACTTTAAAGGAAATGTTTGGCTCTGAACCGGCTTTGGCTGATGAACTGCTTTTAGGAAGTATATTAAGTACCCATGCTGAAAATTCGTATTTAGTACCCGGACAAACAGGAATAGATTTTATCTGGTAAAAGATATTGCTGTATGAGCTACTCGGAGCCCCATTTACAGCCATGAAATAACCGCCGTCACCTGTGTGGTCTTGTCCTCTCCAATCACCTTTGATACAGTTACCACCGTTAGCATCACCGACATTTTTTATGATTGTGTAAGTAAATTCGGGGCCTAAACCTCCACTTTTATAAACATAATTATAACCTGAACATGGAAGAGATGAACCTGAAGATGAACAACCGTTCAAGGCATTTCCGATATTGCCCGCCGGGTTATAAGAAGCAGATCCTGAAACAGTACAACTTGCGGCACTTGAATTCACCGTTATGAAAGGAGCGCTGAAAGTACCTTTTGCACCCAATAAGTTGGGACCGGTTTGAGCGTTCGTGAGAGTGAAACAGATAACGCCTGTTAGAGTTAAGAAGAAAGTGTAGAACTTTTTCATTCCTTTGTAGTTTAGAGTTTAAATAAAATTGTAAGCGGAAATGCAAAAGATGAGGATTAAACTAAGTTAATCTTTCAAAGTTCTATTGGGGAAAGCAGTAGTAATAACTAAGCCTGATTATGGATGATTTATTAAAGAATACGTGGATTGGGAAATTAGTGCTGATAAACACTGTATAAGATGACTGTAAAATTATAAATAGTTTCGTGGCATACAAATATTTCCAGGGGTTTTTCTAAAAATTGCGTAAAATTACGTAACCGGGCAGGCACATTTATTTAAATTAGTTTGACAAGCAGCGCTGTTTCAAGATTTAAATATGCAATATCGGTACGAACATTGTGAGGTTATAATTAAAAAATATTAAGATATGAATACAAACCGGTTAAGTGAAACTTTACGTACTGCATTAAATACTCAAATGACAAAAGAGGCCTACGCTTCACAAATCTATTTGTCGTATGGTGCATGGGCAGCTGCGCAAGGATACGATGGGGTATCTAACTTTCTTTTTCGTCACGCAAATGAAGAACGGACTCACATGATGAAAATTCTCGAATATATTATTGAAAGAGGAGCCAGGACGAATATCGAAGCTATAAGTGCGCCACCTGCTGATCCCCAAAATGTGCAGGAATGTTTTGAAAAAGCGTTTACTCATGAAGTTGATAATACTAACGGCATCTATAAAATTGTAAAAATGAGTCTCGAAGAAGAAGACTGGGCAACGTGGAACTTTATGCAATGGTTTGTAAAAGAGCAAACCGAAGAGGAAACCATGGTAATGAACATGCTTGATAAATTGAAAATCGCCGGAGGGGAAAAAGCATCGGGAGAGGCCCTTTACTCACTTGACAGGGACATGAGAAATACACCTGATGACGCCGAACTTGCTCAGGATAAAACTGTAGAACATCCTTAATAGAGTAAGAGAAACAAAAAATAGTTTAGCGCTTAATCTTGAGCGTTATATTATAATCCGGGCTATGGTACCTTCAAATAAGTCGCTGAGCGTTTTATCAGCTTCGCCCGCTACTTTAATAATTTCACTAATGTCGACAGGTTTCAAATTGTCCGGGTCACATTCATCGGTTATTACACTCACTGCTGAACACTGCATCCCAATATGGTTGGCGACTATTACTTCGGGTACGGTACTCATTCCAACCATATCAGCGCCGATACTTTTTAAATACCTGTATTCTGCACGGGTCTCAAGATTTGGCCCGGGAACAGCGGCGTAAATTCCTTTTCTTAAATTAATTGAAAGATTATTAGCCGTATCACTAAATAGCTGATTTATTTTTTCATTGTAAGGTGCGCTCATATCTACAAACCTGTTTCCAAAAGCACTATCATTTAATCCACGCAAGGGATTTTCGGGTAATAGGTTTATATGGTCGTCAATTAAAACGAGATCTCCCTTTTTGAAATGCTTACTTATGCCGCCAGCGGCGTTGCTTAACAGTAAACATCGAATTCCAATTTCTTTCATAACTCTTATTGGAAAAGTTATTTGTTGCGTCGAATATCCTTCATAGTAATGAAAACGCCCCTGCATTACAAGGACAGTTTTACCGGCAATATTTCCATAAACTAATTGGCCTTTATGAAACTCAACCGTCGACTCGGGAAAATTAGGTATGGAAGAATACGGAATCGACCTGGCATTCTCAATTTTAGCCGCTAATGCCCCAAGGCCTGTGCCCAATACAATGCCGATCATTGGTGCTTCAATTCCTTGCCCAGCAAGAAAAGATGAAGACTCTTTTATTTTTTCAATAAGATTTACCATATAATCATCATTTACTTAAACTTAAGGCATTGAATGTACGCATATAGTTTAAATCCAAATTCTTTCGCGGATGAAATTTTCATTTATACTGATACTCTCCTGGTTTATAAACAATGCATATTGGCAATAATATTATTATAACGGAGAGGTAGCGGCTGACTTTAATTTTAGCAAATCTTAAACGGGTGGTGATTTTTCGCTGGCATCCTTTTTCGCATGCGGCACGCCGTTAGTTCTTTTAAATTTTAGGCCGATAATTTTTCCTTTCGCCTACGGGCTCTAACAATTACTGAAAACCTGATAGCTATCGGTTTATGTTTGTTTCGGTGCTTCCGGGCTCGCAATTTTTTTGGCAACAGCTTTGTCAAGTTACCACCACCGCAAAACGACAATGCAGGCTGTGACTGAATAACTGAATGCAATCTTATTTGAGATTGAAAGAAAGATTACCGTGGAGTAAAGCGCAATCTAGTCCGTGTATGATTAACCGTTAGTATACGAATGCCGCGGAGCATACTTGAAAATTTTGACACTGTTTTTATATTGTTCTTTTTACTTTCAGGCTGATAGCAAGTCATTTTTGGCGGGCTTTTATTGTTGTATGATCATTAACTGAGTTCAAAATTGTCGAATCTTAAGTAATATAAAAAGGTCAGAAACCACTCTGACCTTTAATTACCATATTTATTATTAATGAGAACCAACTGCTTTTACTAATGTAAAAAATGTGCCAGATTAAATTTGACGGTAAAAAGATGGGACCACATTAACAAAATTTGACGCCGATCCTTCGAAAAATCACGTGGAAGGTTTGTTTCTTAATCTCTAATGAAAGAAAGCCTTCCAATTATATATGAATTATTATATATTTAAAATTGTTTTAAGTTCTAGGACCCTTAAGTGAACATTTATGAGTGGCTTAAAAGATACCATCACCATTATCATTTTAATTGTATTATTTGTAAGCCTGGTAATTATTTCTATTTCGCTTTTCAGGTTAATACTTGAATAATTGTTGGCCATAATCTTATGCATATAAAAGGTCAGAGGTTAATCTGACCTTAATCCCCATAAGCAAGACTCGCATTACGCTAAAATTCAAAAATTAAAAAAACTAAACTCACAGTCAATGCCGCAAAACTTATAACAGCAACAAATGTTAGTAAAAGTTTGACATCATCGTCGATTATCATAGTTAATAGATTTAATCATCTTTCAATAAAATTAGCAAGCCGCAAGAAAAAGATAGAAAAGCAAAAGATCCAATGCTAAATAACATAACTGGATGTAAGGAGCTTACGGTAGCCGTGAGGGCGAATAAGAGTATGGCCACGCCAACTCCCATTAGTACCAGGCAATAACCTATAAAAAGTTTTAAGTCCATCTTCTTATATATTGAGGCTTAACTGTGAACCTGGAGAGGGAATAGGATTAACAAACCGTCATGTAAGAAATGAGATTAAAGCAAATATTATTATTGCAAATATGCATATTACCGCCACAATAATAACAGCAAGGCTTTGGTTCTCATTATTTGTCATTGCATGACAATTTGTAGTACTAAATTAATATTAAAATCAGATTAAATAAAAAAAAGATATAATCTTTTGGTAATGTGTAATTTTAGTAACACTTGCTGCTTACGCCTGATATTGCGAGCCCATTTACGGTCAACGAAACTGATAGTTCACCTGGCGTGACCGGGTAACTTCCAAAAACGACAACAAACGCACTGAATCCCTGATGTAATTGAAAGTTGGGTAGCAATGCGAAACTTCATTTATGTTGAATCATATTAAATCTATATTATTATCAATATGAGGCTTCGCAAAATGGATTCTTACCATCTTTATTATCTATTGCATTTTAACTTCAACGGGGATTATTCGGGTGCAATCCTGAAATAAGTTTACGTTATCTTACTGTGATAAAATTGTCAGGAATGCGAATAGAAGAGATGTTGCAGCTATCAACTATAAAAAGGTACATACTTATTGGCTATTCCCCCGTTTTTCATCGCATCATGTTTTGAATTTTTAAGCAATTGGAACAATTAATATTACCAGCCATAAGTTTGCGATGATATCTTTAAAATTAATATTTTAACAGTTTACTGTAATGCCCATGGTTTTTAAAATGCCAATTGCCTCAACCGAAACTTGCCAATTGGCAGCTTCTTTTCCATTAGTATTTTTTGTAGTCCTTACCTGGATAAGACCCCTTCGTACTAATGCAGTAAAAGATCCTTTTATATCACGAGGTCCAAAAGAAATTCCTTTGCTTTGCTTTTCACAAGCTACCAAAAGTGTAGCTACCATTAATGAACTGAGAACAGGTTGCTTATCTATGTCATCATATTTCTTATCTATTGAAATAATTTTCGTTTTCATTCATGTAATATATGCTATAATAATCCCATTTTCGAATGTGTGATAATCATATATGTATTGAAGGGTCATCAATAAAATATAGCATCTGTCTCTGTGTTTACATTAATATCATTTTCACCCAGTTTACTGCATGAGATTTGCGGGCTGTAACAGCAGGAACGCACTTTGAAAAGTATTCAGAATAAAAAGCCCACTCATAAAGTAAATACAATGAAACAGAAAATCGATTATCTGAAAGAAAATCCAAACACTAATCGCAGAAATTTTGTAAAGCAAGGTTTGATTGTTACACTTTCCGGTGCAGCAAGTATTAGCTTGCTATCTGGTTGTGAACACAAGAAAGAAGAGGAAGAAGGCGAAGGACAAGAAGTGTCGCCACCGGAAGATTTGATGCAGGAACATGGTTTACTCAATCGAATACTCTTGATTTATGATGCATGCAAAACGCATCTTACAAATAAAACATCATTTCCAAAGGACGTATTAGGCAATGCCGCCAACGTTATCAGAACCTTTGTTGAAGATTATCACGAAAAGCAGGAAGAAAATTATTTGTTTCCACGTTTCAAAAAAGCAAACCAATTAACCGATTTGGTGAACGTACTGTTACAACAACATCAGGCGGGGAAAAGATTAACAGACCAGATCATGGGACTTGCCAGGCTGCAAACAACAACAGAAGCAGAAAATCAAAAACTTATTGAGTTGCTTACTTCTTTCAATACAATGTATCGTCCCCATGAAGCAAGAGAAGATACAGTTCTTTTTCCTGCATTCAGAAAAATTGTTTCTAAGAATGAGTATGATAGCTTGGGGGAAGAGTTTGAAAACAATGAACACAAGCTTTTCGGTGAAGATGGTTTTGAAACGATGGTGAATAAAGTTGCAGATATTGAAAAGTCATTAGGCATTTACGAGCTGTCACAATTCACCCCACAGGCATAAATTATTTCTTTAGCAAACCATATGCAGGCTGTGACTAAATAATTGGAACTATGACATTTTGAGTTGTAAGAAAGATTGCTATGAAGTAAGGCGCATTGTAATGCGTTTAAGGTTATGCGTTAGCATTTGAATACTGCTGAAACATTTATAACTATTGCGACTGTTTTTATGCCGTTTTTTATCTGCAAGTTGGCAACAATTAATTTTTGTTAGTCATTTTATTTTTTCTATTGCCATTAATTGACTTTAAAATTGTTCAATCTTAAATAGTACAAAAGGAGGTAAGAAACCACCCTGACCTACGATTTTGTAGAAATATTTACATACAAAAAAGCAGTCATTAATTGTAACTAAAAGACTTTTATTGAACATTAACATCCTGTGGGTTGAAACACAAAAAGAATAAGACAATTAACAGTTTGGCACTAAATTTTCGGGGTATTTATTAATAAAATGTATGTGACTATGAAAAATAAGATAAAAGGCCACGCAAGTATTAACATTCATGCTTCTGTTTCAAGAGTATGGGACGCTTTAACCAAACCGGAAATAATAAAACAATATTTTTTTGGAACTAATACAATTACAGATTGGAAACCGGGACACCCCATTAAATTTAAAGGTGAGTGGCAGGGAAAATCTTATGAAGATAAAGGCACTATTCTGGAAGTTAAAAAGAATAAGTTGATAAAATATGATTATTGGAGCTCAATGTCGGGCATCGAAGACAAGCCAGAAAACTATGTGACTATTACCTATCAATTATCAGGTGAGGATGGTAATGTTATGCTAAACCTATTACAGGAAAATATTCCGGATGAAAAAATGAAAACTCATTCTGAAGAAAACTGGAATAAGGTATTGGAGGGATTGAAAAAAGTGGTGGAGGGGAAACTTGTAAACGCATAAGCCCTTGTGCAATAGCAGGCCTTCAGCCTGCGCATTTTTCCTGGGGCGTTTTAACTTAGTCGGGGATTGCCAACATTAGTAGCTTACGGAATTTTATCTTTCTGGTTTTTAAAAACTAAGAAACCATATCAAAAAAGAGCCTCAATGGTAATAGTGTATCGATACAATTTTATTCAGGACGTTTACTTTGCCATTTCCAAGCTTGTGCAGCAATTACCTATCTTTTGCAAACCCACAGCAAGCATAACTGAAGACCACCACCAGGCTTCCTGCCATAAATAGCGGTCTGATGGCTATCTAATTAGATTCAATGCGGAAATCCTGGCAATGATTGTTATTGACAAACGGCGGATATGCGGATCCGTAAAAGAATATTATCCGAAGGTATTGGTATTATTTCTTTCATAGCGGCAAAACAGTTTTCCAAATAAGATTGAAGGATGACTTATTAATATTACGATCGTATGCCGGGTCTTTTTTCACGAAGAGCACCATTATCGGGATTTATGTTCGGGCCGGTTTTTACAAGATTAACTATAAATTATTTAATAGCCCATCATTAAACACTAACGGGCTAATTGAATTCGCATGCAAATGCTATCGCTATATGCTATTCGAAGTTATTTTATACATTGGAGGTGCCGGGGTATTTCGGATCTAAATTTTATTGGCGGAAATATCTATTGAGACAAGGAGGTGCAAAGTATTTTTTTGATTTAGAATTCCATTCCAAATTCTATTTATAAAATGGGTACATTTTGCGACAATAAAATAACTACCCGCCTAACAAAACAATTTTAAAAGTAAGGTCAACCTGCATTTCATGAACAATAGTTTTGGGTCATTTTGTGTTCATTAATGCTAAACAGTTATCAGATTTTATTGTTAACTTCATCTGGAAATTACAAATAAGCAAAGTTCAGGACGGAATGCTTAACAAATATCCTGCCTTCTGTAACCTCTCGTAAGCTGCTACTAATTGCGGAAAATTAATAACATAAAAAAATAAAAATATGAAAATCATAAACTCAATTTTTTTATTAGCATTTTTAATGTTAGCCAATTTTTCAGTTGGGCAAGATGTTCAGGGTAGCAAAGATCATCCATTAATTACCCGCTACCCGGGTTCTGTAATCGGTTATTTTGAAGAGCAGCAATATAGACCTTATTTTATTGCGACGGGTCCGGTGAGACCGGCTATAGACACATTGATAAATGGGTGGAAACGGAAGGAAAATTTACCGGATATATTATACCGTAAAGGGACAAACTACACTTAATGAAGTTTATGAAAATTATCGGACGGCACTAAAAAAAGGTGGGTTTAAGACGCTGGCAGAAGGTATTCACCCTGAAAGCGGTGTTTCTAAAGAGGTTGGCGGGTGAGGTTCTAATACTTTTTATTCAAAAAACCCGTTTCCGACCAGTGCAGGAATTAAGATTACTATGGGATCATCATCCTCGGCAGGCGCATGTTATATTGCGGGGCAATTGGAGAAAACAGGGAGCAACGTTTATATTGTGGTGAGCGGAAGCCAGTATGCCTCAGAGGAAAAAGTTTTCTTAATTGATATTGTTGAACAAACGATAATGGAAAATGACCTGATAAAAGTGAATGCTGCCCAAATGTTAAATGGGCTAAAAAATGATGGTAAAATTGCGCTTTACGGAATTTATTTCGATTTTGATAAAGCAAACATTAAACCTGAATCAGAGTCAACACTTAATGAAATTTCGCAGTTATTGAAAAACAACCCGGAGTTAAATGTTTATATAGTTGGTCATACGGATGTGAAAGGCGCACTTGAATATAATATCACTCTTTCCAGGAACCGGGCAGTTGCCGTTGTAATTGAATTAGTAAAAAAATACAATATCGCTCAAAGCCGCTTAACCGGACAAGGTGGTCGGCCTCTTTTGGCTCCAGTTGCTTCTAACGAGACTGAACAAGGTCGAAAGCTCAACAGAAGAGTAGAGCTGGTGGCAAAATAAATTTACACGTGAACAAGCAATCCTGGGCCTGCACAATTCCGTCGAATTCTAAGGCAATCCTAATGTTTCTTTCATACCCGTAAAAATAGTTTTCCAAACAAGGTTGAAGAATGATTTATGAATATCACGATCATATGAAGGGGCTTTTTCACGAAGGTCACCGTTTTCAGGATTAGTGTTTTTTATTATAACGTTTGCCAGGAGGCTTTTTAATCCTTTCTTTTTAATTTCCCGGGAATCTTTATCCTCTTTTAAGACATCAACTTTCAGGTTATCATACTTCATAACAAAATCTCCTTTGGCGCTGGAATCGTTTCCTTTAAAATTAAAATCTATTCCGTTAATGGTTCCTGTGTTTAAACGCATTAGAGCCATAGGCACAGCTACTTTATTTAATATAAGCGCATCAAAGCCTGGTATATGGCCGGTTACAGCGAAATTACCGCCATTACCCGTAAGGTAAAAAATGAATTGTCCCTTAACCGCAATTTCGCCCAGTATGCTGCTCGTAAACGAAACTGTAGTAGCATTATTTTTGTGTATTGCATTGTCCAGGTTAGTGATGTTTGCTATATGCAAACTGGAATTTTCAAAAGTTACTACGCCTGTACTATCACTTATTTTTTCATGTTCCCTGTATTGTATAAATACATTAGAAAGATTAGCATTGGAGATATTCACCGGCAGGTTAAGCTTTTTAAGCATTTGAGGCGGGTAATTGCCAACTTTGCTTTTATGGCTTAATGGTTTTGTGAGGTCACGATAAATTTTTAAAGATGTATTTGCAACTGTAAGGTTAGAGGCAAATATTTTTTTATCGAGCAGGTTTTTCATGTCGATATTTTTGAGCGAAATTCCTTTTAATATAAGATCGTACCTGTCTTTTTGGAAATGGGCTTTGTGGGCAAAAGCTTTTTCACCCAGCAATGGCTTTATTATAATTGAACTAATATCCAGTTGCTTTTGCAGCGAATTGAGTGTGGTATTATTTACAACATAATTATATAAACCGTCTTGGGAAGAAAATGAAATTTTATCGCAGCTTATCTGCGCTTCTTTAGTGAAATCTATTGGGTGTTCCTGCAATTTCATT
>CAVWQJ010000035.1:0-17033 GCA_963756945.1 uncultured Chitinophagaceae bacterium
GGCCCTGCCCCAGCCGCTGGCTGATATTTTTGTTTCTTTAATCGCTCCCACCCGGCTATTTTTTTAGCCCTGTTTTACGACTGGGTTAGTGTGATAAACTCAAAAGTTCTTTTCCAACACGGCCGGCTGAAAGAGCAACCATGAACTGGCAACCGTAACCAGGAAAAGCTGCAATTATTGTTTGCTCAAACGATTTTCTCGTATCGTCGGTGAAAATTCCTGTGCCGGATGTTGCTTTCAAAACATTAGAGATGGCGACACAGTGAAGATTAAGATTGCAGGGCTGAATTTTAATGTTGTCGATATTGGTTCAGGCGGTGACTGTGATGCAAATTCACGGTGGCTATTACCATTTGGAACAACTAATTTCAAATCATCGGATGGTAGTTTCCCGCTGCATTCAAACACCCACATTTTTTCAATGTATGGCTGAAGCAAATTATGAGGCTCAATATGATTGAATTCAATTTTCATTATTGCACTCATCTGTGAAGCGCTACTAAATTAACGAAAATTCTTTTTAGATTTTTCGTTGTAAGCCTCTGCAGAAGCCGCCTTTTATAGTGGGTGGTAAGCCGCCCGGCACGAAGTCCGCCATCAACACCGCGAACGTATCCGGTATGAGGTTTTTGATGCCTGGTTTAAATTGGAGAGCGCTAAAGTAAATGTTGCCTGGTCATCTCTATTAAGTGCTCCCTGTTTTAAGATTAAAATTGTTATTTATTTTTTATTTCAATTGCAGGCGGAAGAAGCTTATAAATTACCGGAGTTACAACTCTTGATAAAAGCGTAGAAGAAATTAAACCTCCTATTAGTACCAATGCAAGTGGTGATATCAATGGGTTACTGCTTAAAGCAATTGGCGTCAAGCCGCCGATAGCAGTTAAGCTGGTAAGAATGATGGGTAAAAACCGAAGTTCACCTGCCTCCTTTATAGCTTCGTCCAAACTTTTCCCCTGCTCACGTAACTGGTTGGTAAAATCAACAAGAAGAATTGAGTTCTTCACTTCTATTCCTGCCAGGCCAATAAAGCCGATGATAGCTACAAACGACATGGGATTACCCGTAAGCCATAACATCAATACGCCCCCGATGATCCCCAATGGAATTACTGACAATACAATTAATGTGCTCTTGAATGTTTTGAATTCAAGGATCAATATCATAATAAATAAAAATATGGTTGCTATGATCACTGTCATAAATCCGCCGCCGAAAGCATCTTTTTCACTTTCTGCTTCGCCGGCTAATTGTAATTCGTATCCTGCAGGTAATCTTAATTGCGCCGCCTTTTTCAAAAATTCTTTTGTTACCTGTTCAGTCAATACTCCCTTATCAGTAAAGGCTGTTACAACCACAAATCTTTTTTTATCCAGATGTTTAATGGTGGTTGGTGATGATTCAAATTCTAATTGCGCCACCTGGTTTAAAGGAACCGGCGTGCCCAGAGCATTGTTCACAAAAATGTTATTGAAACTATTGAGTGTGGCAAATTTTTCTTTGGGTGCATCCAGCATAATATCATAATCGTCGCCTTCCTCATTAGTATATTTTCCAACATTCAAACCTGGCAATGGCCAATCGAACAGTTTTATCAATATCGGCTGTTTGAATGCCAAGCGTTCTTGATTTTTCAGTGTTGATATCGAGCTTAATATCCGATTTTAGAACATCTACATCATTCTTTACATAAATAGCGCCGGGTGTAGTTTTCAACAATTGTTCTGCCCTTGCCGCTAATGTACGCAGCGTATCTAAATTATCTCCTGAAATACGGATAGCAACAGGAGCTTCAACGGGCGGGCCCTGTTCAAAATCTTTTACTTCAATTCTTGCTCCGGGTACCAGTAAAAATTTTTCCCGCAGTTGCTCAATCAATTTTTTCTTTTCAGCAGGGCTAACATCTTGCTGCAGTTGAACAAAGAACTGTGCAAAATCCGGCTTTTCATTTTCAGGAATTACATTGTAATAAATTCTTGGATTGCCTTTGCCAACGTTAGTAGTATAATATTTTATTTTTGATTCTTTTCTTAATTCATTTTCAACATAGCGGGCCATTTTATCAGTAGTTTCCAGGTTGCTTTGCAAAGGCATGTTGAGATTAATAAGGAACTGCGGTTTTTCTGAAGTAGGAAATAATCTGAAACCAATTATTTTAAATATGCCCAGCGAACCTGCAAATAGAGCAAATGCAACTGTTAATGTAATAACCGGATGCTTCAATGAATAATTAAGCAATCTCGCATAGGTGCCGTGAATAATCTTTTTTAATCCTCTCAGAAAAATATTTCCTTCCGGGCTGTGGTTGGTTTTTAAAACCTTACTTGTAAGAAAAGGAACAATCGTGAGCGATACCAGCATGGAAGCAAATACCGAAGTAATAACAGCGAGCGGCAGTCCCCGGATAAATTCGCCGGGTGCACCAGGCATAAAAGCCAATGGCATAAAGGCGACCATCAAGGTAGCGGTGCATCCTAATACCGCAAGTCCGATTTGTTTAGTGGCTTCAATAACTGCAAAAGTTTTGGAATGGCCTTCACGCAACCATCGCTCCACATTTTCTACTACAACAATACTATCATCTACCAACAAACCTAATGATACAACCAAACCCACAATGCTTAACTGGTTCAATGAATAGCCAAGAAGATTCAGCGCCACCACACCAAGTCCTAATGATAATGGTATTGCAATCATCACGACGAGTGAAGACCTCCATCCAAGTGGTAACAGTGTAATCAACACAAGACTAATCGCAATTAAAAAATCAACCCCCAAACCACCCAGCCGATGACTTACATTATCGGCCTGGTCAAAATGACGAACAAGTGCAATGTTTGATGGCAACTTTTTTTGAAAAGCTTCGATAACCGGTAAATATTGTTTTTGTGTTGACGCAATATTCTCTCCTGTTTTTTGCGCAGCGGTAACCAATACACAACGATGCCCATTGAGACGGGTGATATGTTTTTCTTCTTCATTGGTAAACCCTACATCTGCTACATCTTTTAAGTAAACAATATTTCCATTGGCATTATAAACAATCGTGTTTTGAATTTCTTCAAGGCTTTTGTATTTGCCACTGGTTTTTACATTGAAGGTTTTTGTTCCTGCATGAATATTGCCGCCGGGAATATTCGCCGCTTCACTTTGAATGCTGGCGATTACATAATTGACAGGTATATGTTGCTGTGCAATTTTATCCAGCTTCAGATCAATGCGAACAATTTGTTCGGGCACTCCCCAATATTCTACCTTCTGCAGGCTTTTCACTTTTTCAAGATCTTCTTTCAGTTTCTCCGCATAAAATTTCATCCGTTCATTGGAAGCATTTTCAGAAATAAGCGCTATCTGTATCACATTCACATCCGATGGGGCAACCTTTTCTACCTCGATGCTATAAATATCCTGGGGCAATTCGGTGCGGATGGCGTTTATTTCTCTTACCAGTTCCTGGTATTTATCATCCACATTACTTTCATATTTATAATCAACATTGATTACAGCAACACCATCATCAATGCGGCTGGTAATTTTTTTAAGATTTTCCAATTCACTTACTCTTTTTTCAATGGGCTTTACTACCAGCTCTTCCATATCCTTGGGGCTGGTGCCCGGGTACAACACAACGATAGGGAACTGCGGCGCATGAATTTCAGGATCTTCAGCCCTCGGCATAGTAAATAAAGTAACAGCGCTTACTACCACAATCATCAGGAATACAACTAATGTAAGCTGGTAATTTTTTACAAAGAAGGATGTGATACGCATAACCTAAGATTGAAGTAGTAATTATTGAATGGGATTAATAACAGAATTGTTAGAGAGATACGGACTGCCC
Source organism: uncultured Chitinophagaceae bacterium (assembly GCA_963756945.1). Lineage (GTDB taxonomy): Bacteria > Bacteroidota > Bacteroidia > Chitinophagales > Chitinophagaceae > Ginsengibacter. The sequence goes on from CAVWQJ010000035.1 coordinate 3,842, forward strand.
GAAGTGACAATAAACGCATGACCCTGCAGTCCACTTTCAATATAAACCGTGTTGTTGCTGATAGAAGAAATAGCAACCTCAACTTTTGTCACCGTTTTTTTATCGTCACTTACAAATACAAAACCTTTTTTTCCATCAGCTTCCAGCAGTGCTTCATAAGGAATACTGAACCCAACAGATGAATGAGAAGGAACAATTGAAGCAGTTCCAAACATACCTACAGCGGGTTGCTGTTTATCAAAATCTACCTGCACCTCCACCTGGAAAGAACCACTTGCTGCATCAGCAGAAAGAGATTTTTTACTTACAATTCCATGAAATGTTTTTCCGGGAAAAGCATCGAGTGTTACCGTTGCTTTGTTTCTGATTTCAACAGCGGCCCATTCTTTATCTGACAATCCAATTTTTAAGATCCATTTGCTTGACCCAGACACCGCATTCATAAATAATACCGGAGTTCCCGAGCTGACGAACTCCCCGTCGTTACCAATCTTTTTAACTATAAAACCATCCGATGGCGCATATATTCTTGAGTATTGCTGATTGAAAGCAACCTGTTGCAAATTTTGCCTGGCAACATCAACTCCCGTTTTTGCATTTTGTAATTGTTCCAGCGTGGCAACGCTATCCCTGTATAAATTATCAGCACGTTGATAATCTCTTTGTGCTTTTTCTACAGCAAGCTGCACTTGTTGCACCTGCGCCGCTATCTCACCTGATTTTAATGTAGCCAACAGTTGCCCTTTCTGTACATGATCTCCTTCTTTCACCAAAACTTTTTCTATCATGCCATTAATTTTAAATGACAGCCTGGCTTCGTTCTCGGTTGATAACAACCCTGACGCATTAATAGCATTCACGGCAGTGTCCTGGCTGATGGCCAAAAGCTTTACAGGAATTACATCTGTATTTACTGCCACTTGTTTTTCAGTTGCTTTTCTTTGGCATGCCTGTAATAGTATGGTTGCCATAAGGGAGATGATAAGTATAAGTCGCATAGAAAACTTTTTTATTTTAATGAATAGGAAGCTGTTTGCCGTTCGTAATCTGCAAGTGCAACAAGCGTTTTATATTTATTGATATTTACCTGCAGTTCGGAACTGGTTAGCTGGTTGCGTGCATCGAGTAATTCGATAAAGCTGTTCACACCTTCTTTGTATCCTTTATCTATCAGCTTAAAATATTTCTGCGAAGATTCATGTTGTTTGATGGCGGCCTGGTAATTATTGTATGCACTGGCTGCATTGTTTTTACTTACTGAAGCTGCTAACTCTAATTGCTGTTTAGTATTACTTGTTTCCAATTCTATAGTTTGTGCATCCAGTTTTGTTTGTTCTATTTTATAAAGATTTCTTTTACCTGTAAAAATGGGCACCTGTAAGTCTATGCCTGCCAGGTAAAAAAAAGATTTATCGTTTACTTTAAAATCAAATCCCTGGCTTGCCAGGTCAACAAATGCATTTAGCCGCGGTGTACGGAAAGACTGATTCATTTTAAGAACATTCCTGTTAATGTCTTTTGAGATGGCGAGGCTTTTTAATTCTTCTCTTGCTGAAACACTATCGCTTATTGAAACAGATAATGGAAATGAATTTTGATTGGGCGTAACTTCAGCGACAATAATAGAATCGCTGAGAGGTTTATTTAGCAGGAAATTGAAATAAGCTTTTGCATTCTGATGTTCATTCATTGCATTTTGTAATTGACTTTCCACTTGTGTCACTTCGCTCTCGGCTCTTGAAATATAGGCCGGTAAACCTTTCCCGTTTTTCAGCAACGACTGATTTACCCTGAGATTTTCATTTACAACCAACAAGGCATTTTGATAAATTGACACTTCCTCACCAGACATAAGATAGTTATAGTAAGCAGTTTTTATATCCCTAACCAATTCCCTTTTATAAATGTCAACTTCATTTTGCTGAAGCAAGATTTGTTGTTGCCGGATATCTTTGTTGAATTTTAAATCACGATCAATAATGGGCATAGTAGTTTTAATACGAACGTCATAAAAGTTATTGGGTAACAGTTGTTCTGATGTGTTGCTTATAACAGGAAAACCATTGGCGCCTGTTAACTGATTTAATGTTTTATAAACCGGGTTCAACAGATCGCCAACAGGTATATCAATTGAACGGCCTCCTTGTGCAAGTGTATATTGTGTTTCAAACCATGTTGTGGGAAGAAATAAACTCCTTGCTTCTTTTAACCCAATAAGGCTTTTATCAAGCGAAACTTTTTTCTCTTTGAGAACAATATTATTGCTGAAAGCTTCCTCTATATACTGCTGCGGAATATCCTGTGCTTTTGCCGGGAACGTGGTTATGAACAAACATATAAGTATCCATTTACAAGAGAGATATTTTTTCATAGACGTGATTTTATATTCAATGTTTATATCATAAACACTGTTCATTAAATAAGAAAAAAAATTTAGAGCTTTTCCAGCATTGCTACAAACGATATATATCCGTTCTTCATCAGGTCTATTGGTTCAATATCGTGATATGCTTTACAACGATCACGACAATACAAAGCACACATACCATGCATGGTTGACCAAATAGTAAAAGATAAATATTCAATATCCTGGTTTTTAAAATGTCCTTTCTTCCTGCATTCTTTTAAAACATTTTTCAGATACTCAAGCGTGCGATTCCCCCATTGCCATTCTTCTTTTTCTTTTTCTTCGTGTTTAATAGGTGCCTGCATAATAAACATAAGGTCATAAAAATCTTTATTGTTCCTGGCAAATTCAAGATAGACACGACCCATAGCCTTCAGCCGCTCGAAGGGATCTGCTACATGTTCAAGCGGTTGCATCTTCTCAAGCATTCTTCTAAAACCTTCTTCGTGCAGCGCATGAAAGATTTCATCCTTGTCTTTAAAGTAGAGGTAAATGGTCCCCGGGCTGTATTCAATTTCTTCTGCAATATTCCGCATGCTGGCCTCATAATATCCTTTCTCGAGAAAAATTTTTCTTGCCGCATCCAATATCAGGCTGCGCATATCTTCTTTTTCCCTTTGTTTTCTTTCTGCTATTGACATATTTAAAATTTGAAAGCCGGAACAAAAATAATGAACAGTGTTCAGTCATCCAAATATTTTTTAAAAATTTTTTTAACAGAGGCAGAAACTTCAAGTTAGTTTTTAATACGAAAGACGAGTGTGATACTCTTTATTTTCAGTGAAGTTTGCGTCAAAGCCTGGCTATAACGCATTGCAAAGGTTCATTAAAATATCCTATAGCCAACGCACTTAGCTAAGCTACCGAACCTGCGTCACAATACTTCTTTATAGTTCACCGAATGGCGGAATAACATAATGGCGCGAATGTGGGGGCCATTTTTCAGCAGCGCTTTTAAATTGGTTGGAAAATCATGATATTTATGCACTACTAATCATTTGCATCATGAAAATCTTCAACATCTTTTTTTGCGTTGTGTTTATAGTGTTTGCTGCACTACAATACAATGATCCGGATCCTTACGTATGGATGCCGATATATTTGTATGCCGCGGCGTTGTGCTGGCTTGCATACAGGAATAAATTTTTTCCCGGCGCCTATTTAACAGGTGTTGCAGTTTATGCAGTTTATGCATTATATAAAGTGTTTGATACAAATGGTTTGATAGATTGGATCACGAAACACCATGCCCAGGATATTGCAAGTACCATGAAAGCGGAAACGCCCTGGGTTGAAGAAACACGGGAATTTTTTGGTCTTGTTATTTTAATTGTTGTACTCCTTATTGATTATGCGTATGCAAGAAGGAAAATAAAAAAATAAACTACGGCTGTTACTTTCCTTGATTTTTGTCGTATCACCATATCCGTTAGTTGCGCTATCCCGGGTTTCATCTGAGAATTTACGAGCACCAAATCTAAAACAGCCATTTTGATTTTTACAAGTCAACTCTTCCTGGCCATATTTGTATTTCCGTAACTGTTGTAGTTTTCTAAAACCTGAGTTGAAAACACCGGGACGGCTTCCTGATTATTTATGCATTCTACGGTGGCGTGAGCCCTGATACCGTTTGAGATTCCATGCTTAAATCCTCTGCTAAACACTAACAACGGCGCCTATGCCCTCTTTTTGTCGCAGACCACCCTCACCGTGATGGATACAATATTTTATTTTTGATCTTTACACTGCAAAACAAATTCAGAAAAACGAAAACTGAAATCAATCAAATGAAAAATATAGTCTTCGCAATCAACACGACCTTAGATGGCTGCTGCGACCATACCAAATTCTATCCCGATGAAGAAACGATGGAGTATTTTACGAACCTCACGCGGGAGGCTGACACATTCGTCTACGGCCGTAAAACTTATGAATTGATGGTCCCTTATTGGCCCGATGTGGCGAAAAATCCTTCCGTTCAAAACGATAGAAAAGAAGATATCGAATTTGCCCAGGCATTTGACGCCGTCGATAAAATTATTGTTTTCTCGCAGTCGTTAGATAAGCCTCAAGGGGATAAAACGAGAATTGTTCGTACGGGCCTGCACGATGAAATACTTAAATTGAAACAGGAACAAGGCAAAAATATTTTAACCGGTGGTGTAACCATTCCTTTACAACTTGCAGAGCTTGGTTTGATTGATGAATATCATTTTGTGGTTTATCCTATTGTCACGGGAGAAGGGAGACGGTTGTTTGAAGGTATCAAGCTGCAAGAGAAATTACAATTAAAATTGGTTGAGTCGACGGTTTTTAAATCGGGATGTGTTGCTCTTCGGTATCTGAAACAATGAGGGAAAAATCTGCGATAAAAAAAGATGTTTCTACAGTCTTAGCAAATACATATTTGAAGGAACTCCCCGCCACCGGGATAACAACAATATATAGCAGTAAGTTATCTCTTTTTGATAGACACAATATGGTAATAATAATAAACGCCTGGCACACAATCGCAACCCACAGGAATTTTCGTCTTTTCCAGATAAACACTAACTGCTGTTGAATCTGCAACCGTAATATTTTTATAGTCGGCTGGCAATTCCGATTCTTTGAGAGGTAATGCCTCCCATGAACCAACCCTGGATTCGGCAAAATACCAACCTATACCGCCTGCAACAACAGCTGGGTCTCCATCTGTATAAATAAATCCGTCGCCATTAAAAGTCGAAGGATGATCTTTTTTACAGCCGAAAAAACAAATGGAAAAAATAACAAATAGCAAACAAAGTATTCTCATAATTCTTTATTGCGGTATGACAAGCAAAAGATGCCGATCGTTGCATACAAAATTGCTTATAACAAAAATATCCGCCGGTAAAGCAACCATTCTTTCAGGTGTTCCATGGCGCGAGTACGAGGCGTAGCCTTATATCCCTGAGTTGCAAAAATCAGGACAACGGGAGATCTTGCTGTTGGTATGAACGGGCTAATACTCTTGATTATTACTGTACCACCCAATCGTCTGTATCTTTATAATGTACAGTGTAAGTGCCATATTTTTCTAATTCTTTTTCAATTGGTTTTACCTTTTCCTGATTTGATTTTTCCAGATCATTTGATTTCCCATCAGCAGTAAAATATTTGTTTCTTGCCTGCACTGATTCAAACTGCCAAACTATAGCCAAACTATTAGAATCCTTAAAAGATTGCATCATGTATCCATGCAAACCAATCCAGTGTTTTTCATATTCGGGGATCACTTTACTCACAAAGAATGTTTTAAACTCGTCCATCGTTACTCCTGGTTTAAGTTCTACCGTAATATTATGAACACCGAAAAGGGTTCCTTTTTTCAATCGCTGCGCAAAGGATATTTGAGTAAGGAATATGAAAACGATAGTTAAGAATTTTATTTTCATGATAATAATTTTAAGGAGTCAATAAAAAATATTTATCTAATATCGAAAGAAAAATAACACATTGATATCAATATTAAATTGAGCAATATATTTCATTGCACGTAAAAATTTCATTTACTCATTTTTATAAGTCTGGCCTTTTCTCTGATATATGACTCAGCGTAAACGAAGCGCCACTGTTTGCCAAAGCTACAAAAGACTTGTCCCTTCCGCTTTTAAGTTGGACTAACGTTACTTTTTTTAATTGAGATAAGATGGAACATACTCGCGCCAGGAGAAGGTGGGAGAATTGGTTGCAAGTACTTTAGAGATTAATCATCTAAATGAACCCAAACCTGGTCTACTTTACGACCAGATCATATTCGTATATTCGTGGCTGTTATATTCCTATAAATATCCTGAGTTACACTTGTCCGCCGGGGCGGAAACATCAGGACAGCGCTCCCTGATTATTTATGCATTCTACTGGTAGCCCGGGCCGCCGCTCATTTGTCCCTGGTGCCAACAAATCCCATAATAATCACCACCCGGAATTTATAATATCTATATTACATTATAATGTTACGTAACCATATACTTATTTGTTCCATCCTGGCGCTTTTAGCCATCCCGGTTTATATAGCAGACAATAATACCCTAAAAAGCGGCGGGGGAAATTGGATATCTCTCAATTTCAGGGGACTGTTTATATGGCCGTACCTGGCTTTTGCCGGGCTGCATATTGCGCTCAGTTCTTTGGCAGTCTTCTACTCCCATCAGTTGACTTTATTAAAAATTCACTTTTATTCTGCAATTCTTTCCCTTGCGATGCTTGGTATTGGCCTTTTTCTATTTGATAAGATTAGTAGAAATAACTCCGTCAAAAAATACAATGCCAAAATGGAACAGCGTAAATCTATGTTCAACAATATCCGGGTAAAACGTTGGTGGTTTGTGCCAACAGCCGAAAACCCAAAGGAAATTCACGCTGAACTTGAAGTTACATCGGCAGGAAGGTTTGCAGCGCTTGTTACCGGAAAAGAAAATGGTGAAAACGGAAAGAATATTTTTTCATCAGATGGTGAAGTTCAGCATTTGGTAAATGCAGGCGAACCTATTCATTACGTGTTTCCATTAGCAATTATTAATTCCGGGCAGGCGAAAAATATCGAATTCACTTTTTACTTATTTAAGGGTCCACCCGGAGAGTCAGGCGATGACGACGTAGTGAAGATATTCAAAGACTCAATAGTTACCCATGATGATGGCTCCTACTTTTATGAAACAATGCCACCGCCTTTGAATGAAATACCCAAATAATATCAACTGCGGATCAACATATTTTCTTGTCCCATGGCTCGTCTTGCTATAAAGATATTCTATGGCGCAGGTATGAGGAACGGCGGCTCTGGGGGGCCTAACCTTAGTTAACAATTTCATCGCATTGATGGTGGCGGATGCGTAAATCCCAGGATCAGGTCAACAGAAAAGGCATTGCCCGATAAATTAGTTCCACCCCTGTTGCCGTAATGTATAAAATGATACCTGCCCTGGAGCCCGATATAAAATGTAGGTTTAAAGATATAATTGAATCGCAACCCCGTATTAAAGTTGAAAGATGATATGCTCAATGGCTTCAGGTAATCAGTGCTATGATTGTCATCAGAATTAGCAATGTCAAAACCATCGTAGCCGGCGCCGGCGATAATGCCAAGATCCGTTTTTGTATGATTGATGAAGTAGTAGTTATAATCGATGCCAATATATCCCCCCAGGTAATGATCAAGATCGTATAAATTATTATTTCTTTCTACCGTGTACGTGCCTGCACTTTTTAAGAAGCGAAACTGCATGGTGAAATCTACCTGGTGCCTGTTGTGTCGCCCTCCGAACTGGAAGCCGATAAAAGGATGCGCACCCAGCAATGAAGCATGACCGGTTGGTACCCACACACCCGATATAAGAGTGTATTCCAGGTTACCTCTCTTCTTCTGCTCTGCTATGTTTTCATTTGCCATTGTATTGAGTGAGTCGTAGTCATTTCTATGCTCCTTAATAGTTTTCATTGGCTGTGTAATGTTGCCTGCAAATACGTTACAAATAAACTTTTCCGTTTCTGTAAGATGGTTTTTCTGCAGCAGCAACTTTGCCCAGCCGGCCGTCATTTTATAAAACCGGGATTGTTCACCATAATAAGCCGCATATTTAACGGAGTTGCTATATGCCTGGGCATAGGTTTTCATCAATGGAATGAGATCACTACCGGTAACGGTTACACTATAAGTTGAACGTTCAATATCGAGTAACATTTGCACATACCTTACCTCGTTAATTTCACCACAATACATCTTCCATATATCAATGGCTTTCTGTAACGAATCTAATTCCTGCTTTTTGTATAGATCAGGAATAACATCAATGGCATTTAGAAACAGGTCTCTGCATTCGGGATGTTTTCTTGTCATTGACTCTTCAACGGAAATTTGTGCATGGGTCATTATTGGAAAACCCGGCAAAACGATGCACAGGGTCAGCAGTAGTTGGCGAATCTTCATAGAACAATAATAAGTGTTCTGTTAAAATCTATTATCAAATTATTTATTAAAAAATTGTTGAAGTTTTTTGGAAGTTGTCCTGCTTAACGGGAGGTATAGCCAACTCGTTTAGCCTGGCGACCATCTGTTATATTTTTAACAATTGTCCTGAGTTACACCTGTCCGCCCAATGTCATTTAGTTAAGCAATATCGTCCCACTTGAGCATTGACTATTGCATGTTAAGTGTTGAAAATTTAACTTGGAAACATTCAACAACCAATATTCAACACTCAATTTTCAAGTATAAAAATCCCTTAACTAAATGACATTGCCTGTCCGCCGGGGCGGAAACATCAGGACGGCAGCGCTTTTATGTTTGAACAGACTAAGAATAGCCGGGCTTTATTATGTTGCTGTCAGTCCCGATAGTCATCGGGATGCCAATCTTTGTTATTGCCATTTTTCTTTCCTGTCCGCTCTATCAAAACTGTCAGGAAGTTTTAGACCATTCTGAAAAATAATTGAATAAATATTTGCGAAACCGAAACGTTGCGCATATATTTGCAACCGATTAGTTTCATTTAAATAGTTAAATCGAATGAGAAGAGACATTTTCCAGGCAATAGCCGATCCGACAAGGCGGGCTATTATAGCCTTAATTGCATTGCAGGCAATGACACCAAACGCCATTGCCGAAAATTTCAATTCTACAAGACAAGCTGTTTCCAAACACCTTCGCATTCTTACAGAATGTGAATTAGTAAAGCACAAACAACAAGGCAGGGAAATTTATTACTCACTTGAAATTGAAAGAATGAAAGAGATTGACCAATGGCTTGACCAATACAGGAAAATTTGGGAAACACGATTCAATCAACTTGACAATGTATTATCATCAATTAAAAAAAAGAAAAAATGACAAACGATTTATTATTCGATTTTACCGTCGACAAAGCAGCAAAAATGGTATACATAACCAGGGAGTTTGATGCTGACCTTTCGCTGGTATGGGATGCTTTTACTAAAGCGGACCTTATTGACCAATGGATTGCACCTAAACCCATGACATCAAAAACAAAATACCAGGATTTTAAAGTTGGCGGCAAAAGATTTTATGCAATGATAAGTCCGGAAGGACTGGAGCGTTGGGCGATACAGGAATATACTTCCATTACGCCGAAAACCAACTTTAAAATGTATAATGCTTTTGCAGACAAAAATGAAAACCCCGAATTGCCAGGTTCTGAATGGGACCATACTTTCAGCGAACAAAACACGACAACAAAAGTGAGCATCACTATTTACAATGAATCCCTTGAAAGGTTAGAGAGAATACTTGATGGCTTCACGCAAGGAATGAAAATGTCGTTGAGCAACCTGGAAAATCTGCTGGCAACTTTATCAAAAAAATAATCTTCGTAAAAAAGTCTTACAATAAAATTTTATAAACAACACCATTTAAAAATCTAAAAATTAAAAATTATGGCAAGTATCAATCCTCACATCAACTTCAACGGAAATGCCGAAGAAGCATTCACCTTTTACAAATCAGTATTTGGCGGAGAGTTTGCAAAGATTATTCGTTTCAAAGACCTTGCAGGCCCTGAATTCCCGGTGGCAGAAAAAGAAGAAAATAAAATCATGCATATTGCTTTGCCGATCGGTAAAACCAGTATGCTGATGGCAAATGATGTTCCGGAAATTATGGGAAAAACAAACGAAAATGAGAACAGAAGTAAAATTGTAATAAATGCGGAAAGTAAAGAAGAAGCAGACAAATTATTTAATGGGCTTTCAGCAGACGGAACTGTTGAAATGCCTATTGGTGACAGCCCCTGGGGTTCCTATTTTGCTATGTTTAGGGATAAATACGGTATTGAATGGATGGTGGAGTTTGATGCAAAATCTAAAGAATAATTGTAGCCGGGAAAATTCTGTAAAAGCTTTAAACTATGATTTGAAAAGCCAAAACAGGCAACCAATAATTTTATATTTTACATGAGCGTGCAGGAACAAATCAAAGAGTATATCGCCAGGTCGGGTAGACCAAAGCATTTCAGCTTTAGCCGGAGGCTGTAAAATAAACTGTGTCAAAAGTTCAAAAATGATTTAGGAACTTTAAAACACAGTTTAATCATGGAAAGCAAAAGAGAAGGCTTCGATTATGAAGCATTAGAGAAAAAGCCCCTTGAGCAATTTCCCCCTTTTCGTCCGAGCATAAAGAATGTTCTATGGCGCAAACATCTCAATTATTGCAAGTCAACTCTTCTTAGTCATATTCGCATATTCGTAACTGTTATGTTTTTATAAATGTGCTGAGTTATACCTGTCTGCGGGGTGCAAACATCAGGGCAGCGCTCCCTGATTATCTAAGCATTCTACAGGTAGCAGTGAGTCGCAATCGGCCCATAAGGTCCGTCTTGTGTAAAAATATGCATGGAAAAGTTCTTCGGACATATATACCATGACCTTCGCATCATGATACCATGACCCTTGTATTATGATACCATGACCTTAGTATTATGATACCATGACCTTAGTATTATGATACCATGACCTTTGTATCATGATACTACGACCCTTGTACATATATACCATGACCTTTGTATTATGATACTACGACCCTTGTACATATATACCACAAGCCTTGTAAATGCGTACTTTATCCCAGGTTCGAGCTGAATCTCCTGCAGGGACCTGGCATGTTTAAGGAAAAGAACAGATCTGATTTTTACTTGCCGCCGAACTTTTCGGAAAAACTGGTTGCGGCCAGGCTATATTGGTATATTCGCGGCTGTTATATTTTTATAATTGCCTTAAGTTACACCTGTCCGCCGGGGAGGAAACATCGGGAAAGCAGTGCTTTTTATTTTTGAATAGACTCAGGATAGCTGGGGCAAAATATGCCTGCTGATTTTCCGGAAGACTTTAGAGCCGTAGCCAATAGATTTTTAGAAATCGCTACCAAATTTTTTAGGGCAAAAACTGATAGTGAATTAATTACTTTCAATAAGCTGCAGGCTAATAATATTGCATACGATGCACTTATTTCGATGTTCAAAGATGCACAACTCATCTTTCATTACCGGCCCGAAATAAAGAAGCAATTCGTTTTTTAGTAATATGGTAGCAGCCTACGAAAAAAAGAATACCGCCAAAAAGAATACTGCCTTTGCAAGTACCCGACCTGTATTCAATGTTACTATCATTTCAAATGATGCAGAGCTAAGCGAAATGAAAAATGTAGCTTAGAAGGCAAGATAAAATTGTTGTCAGCTTTTTTCGTCTATGCGTTGGTGTTATTGATATACGGGCGGATGTTTGGCTAAGCTGAAGGCTGTTATATTTTTATAGACATTGAATCTGTATCAAAAATTCAATTTCAATGAAGCCGCACCGCTTTCCATAATAATAATCTCTTGCATTGCTGAAAATATAACGGAAATCATTTATTAGTTTTTTCCCGGTATAAATTTTTTCAATAGCAACTCTTTACGGCTTCTCGAAACATTAACCGTTGATCCGTCGCTCATCACCAAATAGCCACCTTCGCCTTTAACGTATTTTTCTATTTCGTTGATGTTTACCAGGTGTGAATTATGTACCCTGATGAACGCAAAATCTTCCAGCATTTCTTCAATTTCTTTTAAGTTGCGGGATGCCATCAACTTTCTTTTATCTTTTAAAAACAGGAAAGTATAATTACTTTCAGATTCGCACCTGATAATTGATTCAGCAGGCACCAATTGAAACCCTTCAAGGGTTGGTATGGCAATTTTATTTATGGCAATTGCAGGATGCTTTATTTTTTCAAGAAGCAATTCTATTTGTTGTGGAAGCGGGGAAGCATGTCTTTTTATAGCTTTTTGAACACCCTGCTGAAGTTCTTCCCGGTCTATTGGTTTTAATAAATATTCCAGGGCGCTAAAACGAATGGCCTTGATGGCATATTGATCGTAGCTGGTGGTGAATATTAATTCAAAATTTATTTCGCCTAATTTTTCCAGCAATTCAAAGCCATTCATGAAAGGCATTTCAATATCAAGGAAAAGTATTTGCGGCGGGTGTTCCTTTATAGATTTCAAAGCCGCGGCGGCGGAATAACAGATATCCAGAATTTTTACATCAGCACAATAGCGCTGCAATAAAGTTGCCAGTGATTCGCAACAATCGGGCTCGTCATCAACAATAGTAGCTGTAATCATTTTATTGTTTTTGATGTTCGAAAGCATCAGCAAGCTTCCTGTATTTCATTTTCAAAATTACTTTTGTTCCCGCAGCATTGCCTTCCTTATCGGTAAGGTCTTCTATATTAAAAACAGCCTGTTCATCTTCATTCCTGCTTAATAGTGCCAGGCGTTCTGTTGTAATTTTTACTCCCATCGATTTATTTTTTTCTGCTGATTTGCTGTTGATCATGGCAGCGTTATTTCTGCCAATGCCATTATCGGTAATGATGCAGGTCAATATTTTTTCTTCAATGCTCAATGCGATATCCAGAAATCCTGCTCCTGTTTATGCATCAATCCATGCCAGATGGCATTTTCTATAAAGGGTTGTAATAACATGGGCGGAATAAAAACGGCGGATACATCAATGGTATTAATAAGGCTGATGCTGTAATTAAATGCGTTTTTAAAACGCAATCTTTCCAGGTCTAAATAAAGCCGCAGCGCTTCCAGTTCATTTTCAAGTGTGATATATGATTTTTCGGAATTGTGCAATGCCATTCGAATCAAGCGTGAAAATTTTGTAAGATAATCCGACGCTTCTTCGGTTCGGTTGATAAGAATAAACCGATTGACCGAACTAAGGCAATTAAAAATAAAGTGAGGATTCATTTGGGCACGA
>CAVWQJ010000036.1:0-21809 GCA_963756945.1 uncultured Chitinophagaceae bacterium
CCCTAATAACGGAGTAACACAAATATTTTTAATCAATTACGGCACTGACGCCAAAAGCAATCTACAACAAGTATTCTATGATTTCCAGGATGAAATGTTGAAACTCATTTTACAATAAGCCCACCCATACAATTTTAATAACAATCAAATTTTTTCAAACCAAAAACAAATCAAAAATGAAATCAATTTCACTTTTAATGACGTTAATGATTCTCTTAACGGCATTTAGTTTAACAGCGCAAACAAGCATCGGTATTAGCGCAGGCGCTTCGTTTACTAATGTAACCATTAAGTCAGGCTTATTTCTGCATCGCCTAAATCAAAAACCGGCATTGCAGTAGGTATTGCAATTGATGCGCCGCTGAGTACAAATTTTAGTTTTCAGCCGGCTTTGAATTTCATTCAAAAAGGTTATAGGGTGAAAGACCAGGGCAGCAAAGAAACAGTAAACTTTAACTACCTCGAAGTGCCGTTGAATTTCGTGTATAGCAGTCAAAAAAATGAAGGATTTTTTATTGGAGCAGGACCTTCCCTTGCTTATGGGATTTCAGGCAAGGATAAATTTACAGCTGACGGTATGCCTGACGATAATCAAAAAATAAAATTTGGATCAGGTGCAGATGAAGTTAAGGCATTTGACTTCGGATCAATGCACTTGCCGGCTACAAACTAAAAGGTGGATTTATAATTTCAGGAAATTATAACCTTGGCCTGAGTAAGATAAACAACGATGATGGCAGCGGCGATGCAGGCACCATTAAGAATAAATATTTTTCAATTAAGATTGGGTACTTCTTTGGTGCGCATGCCCATAAATAGAAATTTATTCGCATTTCGGTTAAATTAAAATTGCTGACATTTTATTAGTCGGCAATCTTAAAGCTTAATTTTCTTTAGCGATAAATTTTAAATCATGAAATCAATACTTGATAAAGAGATGTCAGCCTGGAGGATGCTGGTGATCATCTTATTTGTTTTTACATTCTCTTCTTGTAAAAAAGTATCCAGCCAATGTGAAGAGTGGGAAGTAACGGATGAACGCTCCGGCATCGGATCTGGCTGCGTGATTGATTTAGGATGTGGTGGCAGCAAGACATTGAATTTAGTTTTTTGCGGAGATGGGTTAAAGGATGCCAAACAAGGAAATACAGTAGTTATAAGTGATGACGGATGCTGCCGGTTAACACGAACTTTCAAGCATTTGGTGCGTTCATTTTGACCGGACACAGATCATCCGTTCAAAATTGATCATCGCAAAATATTAAAGCAGTTATCTTTTCATTCAAAATATTTGCATGCCAAAGAAAACAAAGGCTAACGGGATAAAAACTCGAAGGGCGTTATAGGGGCATTAAAAGCTTGGAATAGACCAGATTTATAACCTAATAAAAATTTATTATGAAAAAGAAATGTTCCATTAATTTATTATTTCCGCTATTACTCTGCTTGCCATTCACAAAAGCAGCTTGCCAGTCAATAGAAGATTCTATTATGATTGCTAATAGCGAAAAGTGGAATGTGAATTACAAACAAGGAACATTCACACTTACCCAACCAGGGTCAAATCAAACATTTACTATGAATTTAATAAAGCTGGATTCGGGTAAAATAAAACAGAAAAAGAAAGATAGTGCTGAAATAGAATTTTCCGGCTCAGATGGTTTCGATCAAAGTAAATTTATGACGATTAAGAAAAGCCGGGTTTACAAATTACAGGCCGGAACTGATGAAAATTCGACTGAAGCTTTGTTTGCAGTTGCAAATAAATCAAATCAAAAAAGGCAAACTTTCCTGGGCAAAGTATTAAGCAAAAACGATGAAGGCAAAAATGAAGTATTAAGCGATTCAACCACGATTTCGGGAATGATAAAAAGAAACAACGCAGCCACTGGCTGGACCTTTAGCCTGGGCAATTTGTCTTCAAACAACATGGGAAATCAGCAACTTCCATTTATCATTTTACCACCGCCCCAGGGATTTTTAAAATCAGAAAAAGACTCTTTATTTTTAGAACGTCCTTCATTTAAAGCCGATGCAGTACTTATCAACAGTAACGGTGAACACATAGGGGCTGTTAAGTTTAAAAAAAGGCCTTTCACAATATGGGTTCGAAAGGATATTGATAATTCTTTACAGGATGCCATTGGGGTGCTATTCGGTGTAATGATAGGGATGAGAGAAAAATAAATGTTCATTTTTCGTGCTGACAATTTTGAATAATTTTAATAGGTTCATACAAAAATTCCGGCAATAATCATGAAACGATTTATTTTTCGTCTATTGTTGATCGTTATATTAAGGCGGATCAAAAAAATTAGTAGTGGTAAGATTGGCGTTAACACTTGATCATTCTTTTGATGAAAATGCCTTTCTGAAAAATATTATTGAAAGTGTGGATGATAAAAGCAAATAAATAAAATCCTTTGCTACTGATATCGATTATAATTTAATCATCATTAGCGGTATATGTTTTATAAAACTATTATAACATCGATTTTATTTTTACTTGTCGCTACATTGATTAATGCGCAACGACGCCGCTATATTTATCTTGGAGATAGTATGTCGACAAAATTTCAATCGGGAAATATCCTTCGCGATTCAGATAGATAATTCATTCATTAATTTCCTGGAATACCAAACCCTTCGACAACTTCTTTTAAAGGATACTGAAAATTCAATAGTTAATCGCGAGGGAATAATCCTCCCTGCCAAATCAACAATAACATCATCAATAAATGCGAAGGCAGACTTCGGAAACCCCGATAGATAGTTGCTCCATTCTTTACAAAACAACCATACAAAGAGTAAGGAATGGCCGTTCGGCTGCTTTGTCCATAACAAATCTTTTTTCACGCAGCAGTGAAAAAGTAAGGCAGCCAGAACCTTCTATAACTGTTCAATCAATTCAATCAGAAGGGATTATTTCGCATAGTGGAGCAATAATTCTTTCTATTACACATCTGTTCCTGAACACAAAGTAGGTACTGCGGGCTGGCTCGTATTAAATGGAGACTCTCTTGAAGTTCGTCCGGTAACGCAACAAATTACAAAGCGCGGAAAAATAAAGAAGGCCCACCATTATTATCCATCAGGGTTGTTGATAATGAAAGACGACTTTGTGTATGCCGCGATAGAACAAAATCTCTACCATCAAATCATTTATTTGAACAGGCAACTTAGCGCATCAGAAAAATTAATTGTTGCTTCCTATTTATTTATCATAGCCTGTTATACTCAATAAGGCAACTACGATCATTCAAAATAAGTTATCGCAAATGCTGAATCGGTGTTTTATATTTACTTAATTATTTAAATTTTTCTTTCATTATCAAAACTAAATTTCTCACATGCTTAAAATTAAAACGTGGCACGACCTGTACCAGGACAGCTTATCCTTTGGCCAAAAACTTGCCGATAAAGTGGCTAACGGCATGGGTTCTTGGACATTCATTATCAGCCAAACAATTTTCGTAATTCTCTGGATGGTTTTAAACTTCGTTGCGTGGATGGACCACTGGGATGTTTATCCGTTCATCTTACTTAACCTGCTATTTTCTACACAAGCTGCTTATGCGGCACCTATTATTATGATGGCACAAAACAGGCAAAATGAAAGAGACAGAATGCAGGCGCAAAAAGATTACCAAACAAATACAGAAGCCAAGATAGAGATCGAAGCACTCCAGCAAAAACTGAATTCACTTGAAATTGAAAAACTGGATAAGATAATTCAAATGCTGCAGGAAATGCGAGCTGGTGAATCCAAGCCTTCCGCTTAACTGGTCAGCGATACGTAAACGATTTTTCCAGTACTATAACAAATGCATTACAATGCTACTGCGCACTTAGGCGGAGCAATACACTTCCATGCAGATTAATATTTTGTGCATATTTCTTTTTGAAAACTCCTATGTCTGCTTTTTTCCAAAGATCCCTTACTTTAATTTTTCCTTTCAATCCCAGCGATGAAAAATCAATTGATACGTCATGCGCATCGTCGGCAATATTAAACAAGCCTACATACCAATCTTTGGAACCTTTTACGTGGGATGCCCAAACCATACTTCCGTCTTTCTTATATAATTGTCTTGGATTTTCTCCTTGTTGATTTACAGCCAACACTTCGTCATTGGAAAGTAGTTTCAATTCGATATCCCTGTTTTCAGGAAGGTTACCTCCCATCATCAAAGGCGAACGGTAAATGCACCAGAAATTCATGTGCGTGTACAGTTCATCGTTAGTAAAGCGGCTATAACGCTCAGGACCAACCGGGCCGCGTTTCGAAAGTTTGCCAATCTGCAGCATATCACAATCGGGCCAGTGGCCGGGACCACCTATGCCTTCCCAGCTCTTTGCATAGTTAAACATGTGCAATATCATTTCCCAATTGTCCCAAAAATCATCGGCCATGCGCCACATATTAGCATGTTCCTTTACATGAACAGAATCAGCCAGCGGTGTTTCACCGGGTGAGATACTTAACACTATCGGCCTTCCACAATTTTCTATAGCTTTCCTATATCCTTCGATTTCTGCCTTATGATAAGGACGGGCAATGTCATCTACTTTTATAAAATCAACATCCCATTCTTTATATAATTCCAGGATTGAATTCAAATATTCCTGCGCACCGGGTTTCGACATATTCAACCCATACATGTGGTTCATCCATGGACATGTTGATGAAGTATCTGCAATCATATCAGCCGTTATACCGTTAGTTCCCAATACAGGAGATTTAGCCCACACTGCCTGCCTTGGTATGCCACGCATAACATGAATACCAAACTTTAATCCCAACGAATGAACATAGTCGCTCAACGGCTTAAATCCTTTGCCACCGAAGGCGGACGGAAACTTATTAGGTTGCGGCAGTAGTCTTCCCCATTTATCCATCGTTAGCCACGGCACATAAGAACCATCCTGTAATTGTTTTTGAAAAGGATTACCAATATTACTTCCCGGAGGATTATCATAAGACCATAAAAAATCAACAACAATATATTGCCATCCAAATTGTTTTAAATGCTGTGCAACGTAATCCGCATTGGCTTTCACTTCATCTTCGTGTACGGCAGAGCCGAAACAGTTATAACTGTTCCAACCCATTGGTGGTGTTTGTGCCACCTGCGCATGTAAAGACGGGAATGAAAAAAATAATAACAAAACGGCAATAGCAATTTTTTTAACTGGTCTCATATCCTGATTTTATTTTGCAGTGATTTTATTATTTTCTTTCAATAGCCTTTCTACAATTGTTTAATCTTTATTATAGTGAATGAATAAGGAAGTAAAGTGAGATTAATTTTTTTGCCTTTTACAACCAGTGTTGATTCTTTGGGAGAAATTTTTTGAGGTTCTTCAAAAGAATTCATTGCATCCAATTCGTTGCTTTGTAAAATAGTAACGCGATCCTTAGACGACAGTTTCTTTACTCCCAGCAGCGAAATGCTATTTAGCTGAGGTTTATCTGATGCATTTACAATCTTTATAATTATTTCATTAGTTGGTGCATTAATTACGGCTGAAGCATAGAGACTATCCTGCCCCGCTATAACGTCATTATCTAATGTGATCGGTATTACTTTTGTTCCTTTATTAAGTGAATATAACTTCTGTACATAATAATCAGTAGTACCGTAAGAGTGCAGGTTGTTAACCCAGATTAAATCAGGTTTCCATTGCCATCCATCTACATGCGCAAATAAAGGTGCATAAGAAGCCATGCTCACTACATCAGCATTGCGTTCAAGTCCCGTCATAAAAGCAGCTTCTGACAAAGCAGTTAACCAGTTGTTTTCATTATTTACACTTACGGTATGGTCGCTCTGTGCCGCATACTCGCCACCAAAAATTTTAGAACCGTTTCTTGGATAATCATCATAGCGCCTGGCGTTGGCAAAGAACCATTCAGGCTTGCGGTAATAATGCTCGTCGATAATATCGGCACTCATATTCCGCAGTTCGCCGTTAAGATAATCAAACCGTTCGCCGTTAGGATCCGTTCCGGAACTGTTTACTAATTTAAAATCGGGATATTTTGCTTTAATAACTTTAGTGAAAGCTTTCAATCTTGCTACATATTGCGGCCCCCAGTTTTCATTACCCACCCCCATCATTTTTAAATGAAATGGCAGAGGATGTCCGAGGTCTGCCCGAACCTTTCCCCATTTCGTGTGCACATCGCCGTTAGCAAATTCAATAAGATCCAATGCATCCTGTATATAAGGATCTAATTCATCTAACGGAACAAGTTCTGCAGTATTAAACTGGCAGGCCATGCCGCAATTAAGAATGGGCAATGGTTCTGCACCAATGTCTTCAGCCAGTTGAAAATATTCGAAGAACCCTAAACCAAATGTTTGAAAGTAATCAGGTGTGGGGCGATGCGCAAACTCAACATTCCAGCGGTTCATAATAAGCTGGCGTTCTGCTACCGGGCCAATTGTTTTTTTCCATTGATACCGGTTGTGATAAATCAAATCCTTCAACAATGCAGCCGCCGGGGAAACGGATAAAACCCGGTTTCATGTCAGCAAGTAGCTGAACCATGTCTGCCCGCAGTCCGCCAGGGCGGTTCTTCCAGGTGTCTCCCGGAAATAAAGAAATCATATCTAAATCAATAACACCATTCCTTCTATCCACACATTCATCTTTGCTTTCATCACCGTTGCGTTGGCTGTAAAACTTACCTCAGCTTTGTGCCATCCATCACCTGTTTCATTTGGTAGTCACTTCTGCCACTACCAATGATGTTACCGGAAGTATCAACTAACTCAACAATAATTTTACTCCTGCATTTTGCTGGTGATACATGACAGAAAAATCATAACGCAAACTTTTCTTTATTCCCATGCCGCGAAAGCCTTCGTTGGTTAATCCGAGATCGCCTTTCATGCATGATCTGCATTTAGTCGTATATAATGAGGGTTGGCCGCATCAATTTCTTTCCTGTTGAGCACCAGCACAGCGCCTTCTGTAAATTTCTTTTGATTAACAGTCCATCCCATAAGCGGTTTGCTGAATTCAAAAGACCGATTTTTTACCGAGTTCTGCATACAGGCCGCCATCAGCGCCAAGATTAATGTCTTCAAAAAAAACGCCCCACATGGTAGGTTGCACTTTTCCTTTGGGTTCATTTACTTTTACTATAAATTCCTTTCTCGATTGGGCACCGGCTTGCCTGGCAGAAAGACAATCGCTAGCGAACAAATAAATAACAAAAGAACAGGTAGTTTCAGTCTCATATTCGTATTTATTAATTCATTCGTACAATTAAGTTATGTCTCTAACCATTACTAACGTAGTTGTATAACCGGAATCGTTATTTTCCATGGAAGCAAAACCGGTTACATTCGAAGGGCAACGAAGAAATAGATCCTGGCAATTAAATAATTGTCAATCTAACACTTATTTTAAAACTATCAAATACTTTTTGAGTTTTAATCCTAAGTTGGGGGTACAAGCCTCCCGTAATAAAGTTGATACTCCGAAATTGTGATTGGAATATATAGCTGAAAAAAGTTATTTCATTTCCCCGGGAATAATATGCACATATTGCTTGTGGCCTTCCCTTAAAACCCCCACTTCCTTGCGCACGCCGATCATTTCGTATGAAAAGAGTTTATGCATATCATCTACCGAACCAACAGGCTTACCATCGAGTTCCACAATAATATCCCCGACCCGAAGTTCCCTGTTATAAACATTGGTATCGGCAACCAACTCAAACAGATAGACGCCGGTATTTTTTTGGAGCTTGTTTGCTGCTATCATTCTTTCGGTAAGATTAACCAATTGCCCGGCTATACCAATGTAGGCACGCCTTACCCTTCCTTCCATCATAATTTTGCCTGCTACATATGATGACAGATTGGAAGAAACTGCAAAACACAATCCCTGCGCCGAAGGAATCGTCGCAGTATTTACGCCAATAACATGACCGGAAGAATTTACAAGCGGGCCGCCGGAATTACCGGGATTTAATGCAGCATCTGTTTGTATTACATCATCAATGAGCCTGCCGTTTTTAGCACGCAAGGTTCTGCCGAGAGCACTTACTACGCCTGCTGTAACTGAGTATTGTAAACCAAGCGGGTTGCCAATTGCCACAGCTATTTGTCCCGGCTGTAACTGGTCTGAATCGGCAAAAGACAATGCTTTAAGGTTACTATCATAAACTTTAAGTACCGCAATATCAGTTGAAGGGTCTGCACCTTTCAATTCGGCAAACTGTTGTCTGCCATCACTAAAGTGCACGCGTATTTTTTGGGCATCTTCTATTACATGATTATTTGTAATGATGTATCCATCAGATGAAATAACAAAGCCTGAACCTGATGCCGGCACCATCTGCGGCTTTCCGCGCCGGTCAACCACTTTTTTCTCTACCTGTATGTGTGCCACCGCCGAAGAAACGTCGCTCACAACGCCTGTTATTGTTGAAGAGTAAGCGTCCAACAAATGAGCATCGTTGTGCTCATTGCTTACAAATAATATTTTATTGTTCATATAATTATTTATGAAATTCCCTGCGAATTCCTTACCAGAGTTATTGAATGACAACATGGCGTTATCTTTTAGATCAATGAGTATTGTCTCCACTTACACGGCGCTTATTGCCACTTATATAAATGAAAATAAAATTCCGTTTTCATTATTATTTTTGTGATTCAACTTCACAAGGCTTTCTTCAATCTTCTTCAACTTTAGGAACTAACGAATTGGCATTTGCCGGTTTTGCAATTAATTTTATTCACCTATAAAACAATTACAATGAAAAAGTTAACTGTGTTATTTTTTTCTGTACTCGCTTGTCTAAGCCTTATTTCGTGCCTGCACCACAATCACAATATTAATATTGCCTATAGCGAGTACAGTCATTATTATACGATGAATGCACATTTCCCCAGGAGTCAATACGAGGGATGTGGATGAATTTATGGATGACAGAATTGGCAGAGGAAGTAAAATGTCTTTTGTGAATTCACGAATCGATGGCGTAATTACGCTTGATGACCACACAAAATTTTATATAAAGAAATCGCCCGGTGTTCTTGAAATAAAATTTGATAAAGATGAAAATACAGAGGAGGCCTATCATACCATTAAATCAATGTGCCAGGGAATAAAAAAAGTATTAACCCATAAATAAATAAGCCATGAATGCAAAATCAACCTTGAGTTCAATGATATATATATACATATTGACTTTAGGTTGCGAACAAGTCGCTGAACAAACCGCAGCGCAAAAACTAACGGCCGCAATTAAACACCTTGACAGCGCTTTATTGGAGTATAACAATTTGCGATACAGCAGCATTCAAAAACTTCTTTACAGATGATGTTGAGTTCTATCATGATAAAGGAGCTTATTGCCGGATCATCACGACGCTGTAATATTTAAACAGGTTAAGTAATAATTTGAAAGTGCATGCAATAATTTTTGCATTGCATCAAATGTTTTACCGTGCATTTATACAAGCAAAACAAGGAAGTGCTCATCCTAAAATAGGGAAAACCTCTTATTAAATCGGCTGTAAGAGAAAGTTGTTTTGCAGTGAATCAAAATCTATAAATATTTTAAAATTATCAATTATGAAAATGGTCATTGTATCACTATCGTTTACTGCGCTTAGTTTTATCCCTTTTACCATGCATGCACAAACAAACAAAAGGAAAAACGATCAATAAAACAGGAAGTGAAAGTCTTTATATTGACGTGCATCAATTGGAACCGGGTAAGGTAAAGTATGATGATGTAGCGCAAGCCCATGCTAAGGATTTAGCAGTCGAAAAAAAATACGGGGTACGCTTTATTAATTATTGGGTAGATGAAGACAAAGGATTGATTTATTGTCTGTCTTCCGCTCCTGATTCTGAATCAATAAGGAGGACGCATGCTGAAGCCCATGGATTATTGCCTCAATATATTTACAAGGTTACCGACGGAATTCCATCGACTGCCACTAATGAAAAGAATTATTTTCTTGATGTTCACTATTTCGGTGCCGGAAATGTAACAGCAAAAGACGTGGCAGGCGCCCACCAGAAAGACCTGGCAGTGGAGAATAAATACGGCGTAAATTTTATTAACTATTGGGTAGACGAAAAAAATGGAATGGTTATGTGTTTATCGCAGGCAAAAGATTCAAATGCAGTAATTCAAACCCATAAAGAAGCGCATGGATTGTTACCTGCATATGTTTTAAAAGTTAAGGAAGGCGAGTGAGCAGTTAAGAATGCTGAATAGAAAATAATTTTAATACCCGGAAGTGTTACCGTAAAAAAACGAACGCTCCCGGGTATTTTTTATCGGCGATAAATCTGGGACAATGTGCCTTTCCCGACATCAGCATAAATTGGTTTCATAATTTACAATATGTCTTTTTCTCAAAAGCTGTTGCAGGTTTTGCTTTGCTTTATGCAAATTACTTTTTGACGCACCTTCAGAGATATTTAATTTTTGGGCAATCTCCGCGTGTGAAAATCCTTCTATTACGTATAAATTAAAGACAGCTCTGTATACCCGCGATAATTGCTGGATACATTTTATAATTTCTTTGTGTTGTAAAATGTCTTCTGCATTTTCCCCTGCTGCTCTGAGTACTGATTGCTCAGTACCAATGTTTATTGTGAGCGGCCCCTTATTGTATTTTCTTATGTAATCAATACAAGCGTGTATGGCCACTCTTCTTACCCAGCCCGTGAATGATGCAAGAGTATTACCGTATCGGGGAACAAACCTGCAGAGGTCTTTGAAAATTTTTAAAAAAGTATCGTTAGTCATTTCTACGGCACTACTATCATTGGAAGAATACCGTAAAGCGATAGACATGACATAACTGTAATAATTTCGGTAGAGATCTTTTTGTGAGGCTCTTTCGTTAAGTCTGCAGCCTTCAAGTATTTTACCCAATTGCTCGTTGCTCATCCGGCCATGATTGATTTGTTATGAATTAACTGACGTCTTCTTCAAAAATGATAATCTGTTACACTGGAATTTCAAATTTTTCATTCCTTTTATGCGTCTAACATCCATTGTTTAAATAATGGTGCTGTTTCCTGGCTAACAATGATCATATGATTTATTTCCGGAATAGTAAGGCCAATCAACAACTTTACCTTTTCGTAAGATTTAAAGCTTCTTATATAATTTATGTTGACGAGATACTGGCGATTAGCACGAAAGAAAATAGCACTGTCCAGTTGCTCATCAAGTTCGGCCAGGGATTTATCACAGATATATTTGGTTGTAAACTGGTCAATGACAAACACTAATTTATTTTGGGTATAAATCAAAACAATGTCGTCAAAACGCAGTGCAATATTTTCATTACCTTTTTTTACCAAAAGTCTTGTTTTCTTTCGCCCGAAAATCAACTCCTCATAGCTATCTGAAGATTTGTTGCGGAACGTTGTTGCCGGAGTTTGTAACGTTCTATTAAAATTTAATAACGTTTCATCAGGCTCTGCTTTGCTTATTGAATCGATATAATTAATATGATTGTTTTCGAAAGCCATAATTATATGCTAATCCTGGTTTTAAAATGATTTGCAATAACAAAAATGCTGATATTGTCTTCACGAGAATACAGGGATATTCCCTATTTATTTATAAGAGATTCCCTATTTTATGATCGTTAACGAATTTAGTAGGCCGGCAAAAAACCGATTGAAGAGTAGAGCCCGGTTAATTTCAAAGAAAAATCTTTGAACAATTTGAAACGCTGGCTTGCATTTATATTATAATCCGAAATGTGAAATTGGAACGGCGCATTTCCGTTCGCTTTCTTAAGTTCCCAATCATAGCTTATATTTATCTGGAGTCTCCCTCCACCTGGTTACATTGCCTGGCAGAGAAAAACCTGTAGTCACAAACTTTTCATTTTTAAAACTACATCCGGATAGCTGCAAGACATGGGTTAAGTTGCTAATTCTTCGTGTTGGAAAATGAAAATTTTCAAGAACATTACATTTATCTGTATAATCGCAAACAGCCAAAAATGCTTTTGCCGAAAGAGGTATATCCTGGTTTTAAGAGAACAGCACTGGCAGACTGTAAAAATTTTTCGTTTACAACTTTTAAAATTCTGTGAAAACTGGTTTGCGCTGTCAATAGCTGACAGCTAATGAGGCAAAAACTCACTATTGAAAGCAGTATTGAAAATTTATTTTTGCGCATTGATCTATAGTTATGTTGCGGATAGCCTTTGCTATCAAAAAAATTATGACAGGACCGTATTATGATATTTAGTTTCGTGTATTCTAAAACGTTATATTAAACACAGCATAGCTATATCTTGCCCGATCGATGTGTTCTCAATCCAGGTCCTGCTGAAGTTGCCATTTCAAATAATAATTTAAGCCGATTACAAAATTGTAAAGACTTTGCCTGTGTGATAATAGATGTATTCCCTATTTAAGCATGATCGATTCCCATTTTTAAAATTTACGCCTGTGGAATTACTACTTAAGTTCCATTGGCAACTAGACGAAACCAGCCATAGAAGTTTTGCTGATTCTTTTATTTGAGGGTTTCACCTGTTTGGAAAGTCCCGTTCGGAAGATGATACTTGTCGTTCGGAAGTTGATACATCCAAACAGATACCGGAGCATGTAGGTTTGCAAAACATTTAAGGAAGTGTGCGTCAATCTTGCAAGCGAAGATGCTATTGTCTTTTGAATCCATTGACTGCTTCTTCCAACTGGAATTTTTTCATTAAACAATCCTTCCGGTGCGCAAGGATTTGCTTTTTGATCATTTTTTAACTGCGATAGCATTGCAAAAACGCAATGCATTGCCCATAAATTATATTATTAAAATAAAAAATTTTTCAAGTATGAAAACTAAAAAACAAACGCGTTTCATTTTGAGGCCACAAGCATATTCGCTGCTGGCAATCACTTTACTGGGAGTTTCCGTTGGGTGCCACAAGCCAGCCGTTCATCCTGATGACCTTAAGAATTTTAAACAGGTAAACCTGGTAGCTAATACCTCGGAATATCAACCGGTGACTGTTGATCCAACACTACTAAATGCTTTTGGCATTGCATGGTCTCCAAATGGTATAGCCTGGGTAAATTCCGTAGGCGGCCATGTAAGCGAACTTTATAGTGCCGAAGGAGCTATCGTGAGAACTCCCGTAAACATACCTTCGCCTGCAGATACAATTGGCGGGCTGCCTTGCGGTATTGTATTTAGCGGAGGCAAAGGGTTTAATTTATCTAACGGTCCTTCTTCGTTTCTTTTTACCGGGTTTGACGGTGTTCTTTCCGGCTGGAACGGAGCTTCAGGCAATAATGCACAACGTCTTAAAGCTTCTGCAGGTAATAGTTACACAGGTCTTGCTATCGGTGCCAACGCCGGCCACAACTTCATTTATGGCGCTAACTTTGGCGCTAAAAAAATTGATGTTTGGGATACTGCATTCCATCGTATTCCAATGTCTTTTACAGATCCTGAACTGCCGGAAACATATTCTCCCTATAATATCCAGGCCGTAGGCGATTATCTATTTGTATTGTATGCCGAACTAAGTACATATGGCAGCACTGCAGGACATGGTATTGCCGGAGCCGGTAAAGGATATGTAAGTGTTTTCAATACAGATGGTTCGTTTGTAAAAGATTTGCGTCAAAGGGAAGCACTCAACATTCCGTGGGGTGTAACTGAGGCTTCCGGAAGCTTTTTGGAAAATAAGGATATGGCTACAAACGCTAAGGAAGATAGCAAACAGTAATGGAAATAATGCAAATCACGATTCAAAGGATCCGGTTATATTGATAGGTAATTTTGGCGATGGCCGAATTAATGTATATAGCGAAGACGCGCAGGATACTTAGGCCAACTTCAAACCCATAATCATACTATCGTGATAGACGGTCTTTGGGCGCTTTCTTTTGCACCTTCGTCTGCTACAGCCATCGATCCGAACAGGCTGTATTTTACAGCGGGGCCAGACCATGAAACTGATGGTATTTTCGGATACCTGATTAAACAATAATCACAAAACTACAAAACGATAACGGCTCTCCATGTGAGGGCCGTTTCTTTTGTATACAATTCAATTAATAAAATAAGCCGTTTAATAAAACGGTTTGTAAATACTTCATTAAAATTTATTTTCAGAAAGCTGCTTAAGAATTTTGGTATGTAAAATTATGCCGTACTGAATCTTCAATGCGCTATGCCTGGCGGCTCATGAAGTGCCTGTAATTTAAGTCACTGTCTATAGGAATAAAGCGACCTTTATAATTACCGCAATTAATTGTTATTGTGAACCAGGAAAGATTCTTTCACCTTTGAAAGAAATTGATCTTTCTTACGCCGGCTTACTTCTATATCCACACCATTACTCATAATAACGGTGCCGCCGTCGCCGCGTATATATTCCTTAGCGTGAAAAAGATTAATGAGAAATGATTTATGAATGCGAAAGAATGCTGTTCCCGCAAGTAGCCTGTCATAATCAAACAAAGGTTTTGAAATCGTCATAGTTTTATTATTAACAAGATGAAAAACAGTGTAGCTCCTTTGGGCTTCGCAATAAACTATATCTTCCAGCTTTAAAATAATAAATCCTTTAAAAGTAGGCAGGCAAAGCCGCATATTTATTGGTGAAATACCTCTTTCAGTGACATCGAGCAAAGTTTCTAAATTCCCGGTCAACATATTTTAACTTTTATAGGTGTTTAGTTTTTCCAGGAGTAGAATAAGTTGTAAAGCCTCCTGGATTTAATTATTGTTCTGATTTGATTAATCATTGATATCTCTCTCCGATGAATAATAAAATTCTTCGTCTACAGCTTCATTAAGAACGGCTGAATATTTTTCTTTAAAATAAATTTCATGATTTGCATTTTGAGCATTGAACATTTTTAGTTTTTCCTGGCCAAAAGCAACAATCAAATCATGTAAAGTTTCCACGTTATAAATATTATCCTTCCCATTGCGGAATGTTTCCCAATCGATAATTTTATTATGATACTGATCATAAAACTCTTCAGCCCAGGCCAGAATTTCTGCAAGGCCTCCAACCTGGGTTGAATAATTTTTTTCTTTAATCGATGCAAATAATGGTTGAATAAATTTTTCAGCTAATCGGTTTGCAACCATTTTTACAAAATCAAATTGCGGCAGGTTTTGTGTGGTCACGGATTCTTTTTGAATGTTTAAAATAATACTTCTGGTATTTCGCGTACGTTAGCGCCATTCGCAGATAGATCTTCAATCAAGACAACAAAATCTCACCAATCTGATCCCATGTATTTACGCGACGATGTCTGCCGGGATCGGCCAACTGGTTATGCGGTTGTGTAAATAGTAAAGTTTCGCCGATAAAATAATCGAGGTTTTTAAAATGATCATCCATCATTATGTCAGCATTGATAATTTCTTTTGAACCACAAAAGACAATCTGCTCCCACCTGATAAAAGGAAAGTTTTCACTAATCCATAATTTTTTTTCAATAAGGCTAAACGGGAATTGCATCGCTGCAGACACAATGAATAAATCATATTTTTCATTTATGTTTTTAATATGCTCCCGGCATCCGATCATCATTGGTAATGTGCGAAAAAAACCATTTAAATTAATATGTTTTAAAACATGTGGAAATGCTTCAACTTCTGTTTTCCCGATCGTGTCTTCAATTGTTATTAATTGTCCTGATTCTTCCAAATTAATTTTTATACATTGGCTATATACATCAGCCAACACACCATCCATGTCTATCGCTATTCGTTTCAAAATATTCTGTTTTTAAGTGAGTGCTTTTTTCAGATCAATAGTTTAATGAGAAATTACAAGCACAAAATTGTAGTGATTATTTCTGTCTTATAATAGAGGTATTCCCTATTTATGGGCGACGGATTCCCTATTTTAATGTATTGAAGATTTCATTAATGATTATGATGAAAGAGAACTAACGATGTCTTTACGTAAAATCGAATGTTTACGTTTTTTCGTCTAACCCCATACTGTATCCCAATTCTGCAACGGCATCCCTTATCCCTTCAGCAACGGCTTCCGAATAAAAATTGGTTTGGTTTTTATTCTTGCGAAAAATTCGCCTGATAAATTCAATTAGTTTCATTATTGCTTGCATTAATAATTCAAAGCACACGGACATAAAGAAACCTTTATGCCCGGGCTTTGTCCAAAGAGAAACGGTTTAAAAACAAATCATGGTTCCTCAATAGTTCGTTACCTAAATCCGGACTAAGTTTAATTTCAATTAGATAAATTAAGAGATCACCGGCTTAGATTTTTTTCCTTATTAGGAATTGCCGGTAAGTGGATCTATAATGCCTTTGACTTCGGATACTGTGTTTATTGGGAACTTGCCGAGCCTGGCGTGTTCGCGAATTACCGGCTTCACTCTCTGCTATGTGAATACAATAAATTTTATCACCTGTAATAAATGATTGTATCCAATGGTACGGCTTGCCCAAATGGCTTATCACCTCACAGGAATTTTGAGAGATGGCTTGTAATTCTTCAGGAGAAAGATTTCCGGCACCCGGAAGATTTCTTTCGACAACAAATTTTTTCATGTAATTAATTTTTAATGATGAATAATGATTACAAAATTGCAATTACTATTCTTGTCTCATCACAGGGATATTCCCTATTTAATTATGAAATATTCCCTATTTTATAATCTCCTGGCGAATGGCTTCATGTACGGCCTTTGTTCGTGAGTTAACATCGAGTTTGAAGAGGATGGAAGATAGATGATGATCAACAGTTTTAGTAGATATAAAAAGCCTGGCGGCGATTTCTTTGTTCTGTAATCCTTCCTTCAGCAATTGTAAAACATCCAGTTCTCTGCCGGTTAAAAATGCAGGATTTGCCCGGGTTGTTTTCCTTATGCCGCGGGGTATACTTTTGATTCCGGAGATTCTCATTTCCCGTTTCATTTTTTCATACACTGCATTAGCGCCAAGCTCTATGAACTATTTTTATGGCTTTCCTTTTGTCATCATCATTTCCTTCAAATAAGGAAAGTGCCTGCTCGAAACAGCAACCTAGTTTTGACCACAGCGCTGCTGCCTTTTGGGCTTTTATTACGGTATTTACTTCATAACCTTCATAAGTTTCTTCGATGGGCAAATGATGCTTCCTCGCCTTTAGTAACCAAAAAGCAAATTGACTATTTTCAATATTGTCAGTGGTTTGTTCATTATTGCTTATTGCACGATCAATGTCTTTTTTTGCAATTACGGTTTTCCCTGTTAGCCATTCATATTCCAATAAAGCTATCAGTGATGGAATAACTCTTTGCATTTCCATAATCTCGAAGGCTTTTGCTTTTGCTTCAAGTAATAAGGGAAGCGGATCATCCTCGCCCCCCCTGCGCATTTTTATAGTAGCAATTACAATAAGGGTATTGATGGTAACAGGAATTGGCAGGTTTTCATTTTTAATAAGTTTGTTTGCCAGGCTGTAAGATTCTTCCCAATTGCTGGTTTCAAAATTCAGCTTTGCTTTCAACGACAGCAGGTACAGGGTCCAGGAATCAAGATTCCTTTCTTCACAATATTGTATCCCTTCCACAGTATTTTTTCTGCTGATTCAAAATCGTTTATTTTTATTGCAACGCTTCCCAAGGTTGGTATAAGCTCGGGCGGCATGCTCATGGTAGGAGTTTTTTAAAGCAATTTCGAGGCTTTGCTGCAGAAATTCAATTCCTTTTTTTCTCGATAACGGGATAAGCATTTGTATAGCACCCACATTATTCAATGCATGAGAAAGGGTTTCTTCATCAGCAAGTTCCCTGGCAATCGTAATGGCTTTCTCTCCCCATTCAATGCATTCGGAAACCTCGTCAAACAACATTTTCAAATGCGACATATTGCTTAATGCCATTGCTTTTATCCTGGAAGATGGCATGTCGTTCAACACCTCTATTGCCTGCAAACCGAAACTTTCAGCGTTTTCCCTGTTGCCATCAATCCACCACAAACGGGATAAAAACCGCATACAATTACCTATTTGTTCAGTATTATTTTTCCCCTTCCAAAGATTTAATGATTTTCCGGTATAAATAATTGCCTCTTTAACCTGGTTTGTTAAATAGCATTCGTAGGCATATGATTCATAAAAGTCTAATTAACGTGTCCTCATCATTTCCCTGGTAATATTCTATAGCGGATAAATATAACCTGGCTGCTTCTATATGGGCACCTACCGTTGCAGCATGTATGGCAGCAAGCGGCGCAAAGTGTGCAACCAGCCCATATTCGTTCGCATTTTTTGCGTGATGAACAATGCGTTCAATTTCCTGGTTTTTTTCAAAACTTTCGAGTAACCGATCCAGTATTCTTTTATGAAGCGAAATTCTTTTGAGTGGTGATATAGATGTCTCAATCGCCTTTCTGAATAATTCATGTTTAAAATGGATTTTTCCATCATTAATAATAAGAATTTTTACCTCTACACTGCGTTCAATAGCTTGCGCATATAAGGGTTCAAATTTTTCGAGATATTTTATCTCAAAACTGTCCGGAATTACGGAGAGCAATTCCCATATCTGTTTAGTTCTTTCTTCCTGGCGGTTATAGACAGATAAGATGGAGTCTTTAATATTTTCCGGCACACCCAGGCTGTAGCTGCTCAGTATTTCGGTTACATAAAAAGGATTTCCTCCGGAAATACTATAAACATCTTCTCCGCTGTACCCTTTTTCAATGGCCATTTTTTCAACCGCTTTTCTCGATAGAGGTGTAAGCTGCATTCGTGTGAAAGAATCAGGTGGCAGTTGGCCCAAAATATTTGTCAATGAATGATCAGAATGAATCTCGTCCTCACGATAAGTAAGAATAAAGAGACAGCGTAGTTGTGTAATACGTCTTGCAAAAAATTTTATAAAGTCCAGTGTAGCTTCATCGGCCCATTGTATGTCCTCAAATACGATCAGTATTTTTTCGCTTTTATTACTCAGTTCACGAAAAAACCGGGCAAATAATGCAGACCGGTCTTCAATGTTATGGCTATCGGGCCAGAGATCGCTGTTTACCTGCCACATAATATCATACAACGGCGCCAGCGGACGGGGAGTAAACAATGCATCACATGCACCGCGGTAGATATTACAATTTCCTTCCTGCTCTTTGCAAAAGGCTTTTACCAAAGAGGTTTTGCCGATGCCGGATTCGCCGCTTATAAATACACAACGGCCTTCACCTCCCGCAATATTTTTAAATTGTGTTTGCAGTAATTCTAAAAATCCATCTCTTTCTATCAGCTCCATATTGCGTTTTATAAAATAAGAATATAGATATCATAAAATAAGGAAAACCTCTTAAACGCTAAAGCAGAATGGGGGTTGCTTTGACCGAAATCATTTTTATTAAATTTAAAAATTTTTATTGTGAAAATGAAAGCTCCCTTTAGGTCACATTCAAAATTATAAAGCCCATTGTCCACCTATTGAAACCAACTTTCGGATAATAACCCCATTGCGTAGCTTTGATGATTCATTATTAAAATCATTCGTACGAGTGTTTAATTATGCACCCTGTTTAGTTCCTCTTCCGCACCCAAAGTCCTTTCCCTTTTAGCTTTCAGCGCATCGTTACCAAAATTGTGTGTGTAGGAAATCTTATATGCGACCCGGCCAAAATTGGCGTTTCGTTTTACTATAGCACCCGGTATAGATACTTCATCAACGAACCTGTAATTGCTTCCCGAATTAAACACGTCATTGCCGGTAAAGCGTAAAATATCTCCTTTCTTAGATTTTTTTTGCAGCCCTATATTCAACTGGTAAAGTGGTTGGAATTTTGTTGTGCCCAGGTAGCTCGCTGAATGATAATACCCGGTCAGCTCCAATGAAAAATCTTTCGGTAGTTTGAACCGTTGCGTTGAGTTTACATTGTAATCTGAAATTTGAAATTGAACAAGCGCATTATTATTCGTTGTACTAATCCGCCGCCAATCGTAGTTAATATTATTTTGGGCACTCCACCATTTAGTTATGTTGAATGGAAGTGAAAAACTAATATTTAGAAATTTTTCAGATTTGAAATTACTTGCAGATAAGTATAGAATATTGTTAACTGTATCAATTTTTTGAGTTTGGAAATAGAAGCTTTCAATAGTATTCCGCTCCTGTGTATAGCTTATCGAAAAAGTATAGTTTTTGAAATTATAACCCAGCCTCAAAGCATTTGCAATAGCTGGTTGCAGTGCAGGGTTTCCACTGAAAAATGTTTTCGGGTCAAAGAAAACTGCAAAAGGAGCCAGGTCAGTAAAGGAAGGACGTGTTATCCGCCTGTTATAGGAAAAATTTACGCTGTTTTTATCATCAAGCTTATTAGAAATAAAAAATGTTGGAAATAGTTCCCCATATTTTCTGTCAATAATATTTGCAACTTCCGTTGTGCTTAAATTAGATGTTGTGTATTCATACCGAAGACCAGCCTTTATAGATATTTTATTATTTGGATTAATTGTAAATGATGTGTAAGCAGCCGCAATATTTTCTTTCAAAAAATACTTTGCAGAAAGGCTGGAATCAGGAGTATACGTTCCCTCTTTCAAATTGTCAACGTTCACTTTATTGGTAAACTTTGAAAAAGAAATTTTTGCCCCTGTCTCTGTTGTTATTTTTTTCCCTAACGGTGAAGTGTAATCGGCTGAGAAAACTTTAAAATTAATGGGAGTTATTTTTCCACTCCTAAAGTCCTGATGAAGCAAAAACTCTTTCGCATTATTAAAATAAGTGTTCGAATAAGTGTTGGGATTATTGTCTTTATAATAGATGTAATTAGCATCCAGATAAAGGGTCTTTCCCGGTTTAAAAGTGTGTTGAAAATTTAGATTGGTTAATAAATTGTCCCAATGATTAACTTCGGTATCGATGGTACTGATGATAGTATCCACGAGGTGATTTTTGCTTATGGTTGATCCATTTTCGGCGGTCATTTCCCAACGGCTGATGTAACCACCAACTAAAACTCCGATGATAGTTGAACTATCTAACTGGTAATCTAATCCTGTTCTTATATTTTGAACTTTTGATATGGCGTCGCGATCGGAGAAAGAAGCAATTGAAATGATGTCACCGCCTTTTGTAAATTGCGTAAAGCCCGAGGCTTGGCTGGATATAATGAATATACCGCGATGAATAATTTCCATAGAGATTTATTTTGGAGCTCCTGTAATTAAAATTAATTCCTGCACCTCCTAATTCTTTTTTGCCATAGCCTCCATCGATAAAGTAAGAGCCGCTGATGCCTTTATAGGGATTATTGATCAGCACAATATTGATATAGCCCGCGTTGCCTCCTGCATCGTATTTTGAAGGAGGCGTTGTAATCAATTCTATCTTCTCAATGTTATCGGCGCTAGTCGCAGACAGCAACTGAACCACTGCCTCCATAGGCATGTAATTTATCTTTCCATTTATCATTACCATTACACCATTCTTGCCGTTAATGGCTATTGAATTATTTTGCCTGTTTACGGTTATGCCCGGCGATTTTTCCAATACATCTAATGCAGAACCTCCTGCATTGGTAACACCGTTTTTTACATTGATGACCATCCTGTCAATCTTCTGTTCAAACATTGGTTTTCTGCCAAGGATCGTTATATTCTTTAGCTGTACATTTGAATTTCTGAAATAAAGAATACCCGGATTGATTTGTTGATCATCTGAATGAACCCGAAATGCAGGCGTAAACACTTTTTTCATACCAGTAGAAGATGCCATGATAACAAAACTTCCTTCCTGAATATTGTTGAAAGTATATGAACCAAGCGTATCTGAAAGCACTTCATGTATAATAGAAGAGT
>CAVWQJ010000037.1:0-41180 GCA_963756945.1 uncultured Chitinophagaceae bacterium
AGGCAACACCTTATTGAAGCAGTAGCTGATTATGATGAAAAATTATTGGAGAAATTTTTTGATGATCCCAATACAATTACTGAAGCAGAAATTCATGAAGCAATTCGTAAGGCAACAATAGACATTTCCATTATACCAATGATGTGTGGTTCATCTTTCAAAAATAAGGGTGTGCAGACCGCACTGGATGCTATTGTAAGATACCTACCTGGTCCTATGGATCTTGAAGCTGTGAAAGGAACGAACCCTGATACCGGTGAAGAAATTGAACGGAAACCAGATCCCAAAGCACCATTTGCTGCATTAGCATTTAAGATTATGACGGATCCTTTTGTTGGCCGCCTCGCATTTTTCAGGGCTTATTCAGGTCATCTTGATTCAGGTTCTTATGTATTGAATACCCGGACAGGAAAGAAAGAAAGGATTTCAAGAATTATGCAGATGCATGCCAATAAACAAAACCCGGTTGATTTTATTGAGGCGGGTGATATTGGCGCTGCGGTTGGATTTAAAGATATTAAAACAGGAGATACACTTTGTAATGAAGATCATCCGATTGTGTTGGAAGCGATGACCTTTCCAGAGCCGGTTATTTCTGTTGCGGTAGAGCCAAAAACGCAGGCCGATGTGGATAAAATGGGATTGGCTATTTCGAAACTTGTAGAAGAAGATCCTACATTGAGAGTAAAGACAGATGAAGAAACGGGCCAGACTATTTTAAGTGGAATGGGAGAACTTCACCTGGAAATTATTGTGGATAGAATGAAGCGTGAATTTAAGGTGGAAATAAACCAGGGTGCGCCGCAGGTTGCATATAAAGAAGCATTTAAGCAAACCATTGAACATCGCGAAGTGCTGAAAAAGCAAACGGGTGGACGTGGTAAATTTGCTGATATCGTTTTTGAAATTGGCCCTGCTGATGAAGAGTTTTTGAAAGAAGGAAAAGGTAATTTCCAATTTATTAACGGGTTTTTCGGAGGTTCTATTCCAAAAGAATTTGTACCTGCTATTCAGAAGGGTTTTGAAACAGCGATGACAACAGGTGTATTGGCAGGTTATCCCATGGAAAGCATGAAAGTGAGAGTTTTTGATGGTTCGTTTCACCAGGTCGATTCCGATGCGATGTCTTTTGAGCTTTGTGCAAAACAAGGATATCGTGAATCAGGGCGCAAGGCAAAGCCAGTTTTACTGGAGCCCATAATGAAGATTGAGGTTCTTACTCCTGACCAATATATGGGTGACGTGACCGGAGATCTTAACCGGCGCAGAGGTATGCTGGAAGGAATGGACAGTAAGCATGGTGTACAGGTTATTAAGGCGAAAGTTCCTTTGAGTGAAATGTTTGGATATGTAACTCAATTACGTTCCCTATCAAGTGGGCGAGCCACTTCTACAATGGAATTCAGCCATTATTCACCTGCTCCAAATAACATTGCTGAAGAAGTAATGGCAAAGCAGAAAGGTAAAGTGAAAATAGAAGAATAGCAGAGAAGATTCGCCAACGATTATAATTTATTCAGCATAGAAATGGCAAGCCCTGTTCGAAAGAACGGGGCTTGTTGTTTTAAATACCGTGAAAAAACGCAAAAAAAACGATGATTTCACTGAATGGTTTATTCTCACATTAAGCAATCTTTGTGAAACAAATGATGATCATTACCAGGGTTAAAGAAAAATGATTCATTGCTATAAAAAGTTCTAAAATATGAATCCGCTAGAATGAAACCCTTCAACATAATTGGCAATGAAGATATTTAAGTTTTAAATGGGGTGGTTTTTCAATTAGAGTTCAGAGTGCCCTTCGGGGCATTTTGAATTTAAGGGGTGCAATATTTTTCTTAATTGCCCGATTTGTTTTTGAAATCTCCCCGTTTCCAGGATTTTATAAACTCCGCCCATGCAAGAGGATTGAAGATATTTTGAGGAGGTAACTGCCCTGATGAATAATATTTTTGAGCATTTTGTTTGAGATAATAATTGGTCGCTTCACGACCATCTCTCGGGTAAGCAGCCATTAAAGCCCGAAGGTTTTTTTCAGAAAGATTTTGACGTGCTATTTCCTGATCATCATCAGGTACCTTCGTCGTTACAAAATCTCGCTCAAACTCTTCACGCGTTGGCCGCTTTGTGATAATAGTAACAGGAAGGTAGACGGTATCCTCCACCATCAATTGTATTACGCTTTGCTGGTTGCCGTCCAGATTTTTAGGAATCGTATACAACTTAGGTTTGTAACCCACACTCGTAAATTCTATAACGTCCCCTCTAAGTACTGGAATCGAAAAAACTCCTTGCTCGCTTGAAATTGTTCCCTGGTTTCGCCCCTTTACCATAATACTTACTGAAGGCAATGCCTTTAAACTATCAGCCGTCATTACAACCCCATACAATTGTACAACAGAATCTTTATACGTTTCAAACTGTGCCTTCGCAACCACAGGAAAAAGAAATAAAAGAAATAAAAAGTATTGTAAATTTTTTTTCATGTAGCTGTATCTGATACTACGAATTTAAGAACAGTTTGGTTGTATAAAAAAACAAAGTAAGGGTATCAATGTTTAAATTTGCATATAGAAAGTGTTTTTAACAAAAAATTGAACGATGACTGAATCTGATATACTAAGTGCATTAAGTAATGTGCAGGAGCCTGATCTTAAAAATGACCTCGTTACATTAAATATGGTTAGTGAAATTAAAACTAATGGTAACGAAGTTTCCTTTACCGTGGAGCTCACTACGCCTGCATGCCCGCTTAAAGATAAAATAAAAAATGATTGTGTAAACGCTATAAAATTAATTAATAAAGATGCCGAGGTAGTTGTCAATTTCACGAGCAAAACGACTTCCTTAAGAACCGATAAAAAAGATATTTTGAAGGGAGTTAAAAATATAATTGCAGTAGTTAGTGGAAAAGGAGGTGTAGGTAAAAGCACCATTGCATCTAATCTTGCGCTGGCGATTGCGGAAAGCGGGGCAAAAGTAGGATTAATGGATGCTGATATTTATGGCCCAAGTGTACATATTATGTTTGGAGTAAGAGGCGAACGGCCGGTGATGCAAGATATAGATGGAAAAGGTATGATTGTTCCTTTGGAACGTTATGGAATAAAATTAATGAGTATAGGGTTATTGGTTGATGAAAAGCAGGCAGTAGTATGGCGCGGGCCTATGGTAAGCAGCGCAATCACGGCAATTTGTTTCTGATGTAAATTGGGGTGACCTGGATTATTTAATTATAGATATGCCACCGGGAACCGGTGATATTCATTTAACCATTGTACAAACGGTTCCGGTTACTGGTGTTATTGTTGTTACCACGCCTCAATTGGTTGCATTGGCTGATGCAAAAAAAGGAATAGCCATGTTCAGCCAGGCGGGCTTGAAAGTGCCTGTGATAGGCCTTGTAGAGAATATGAGTTATTTTACTCCAAAGGAATTGCCGGGTAATAAATATTATATATTTGGTAAAGAAGGCGGTAAGGAACTTGCCAGCGAATTTGATATTCCTTTCCTTGGAGAAATTCCAGTTGTGCAATCCATTCGCGAAGGCGGCGATACGGGTATTCCGGTAATGGTAAGTGATGATGACATCTCGAAAAGCGCTTTTATTGAATTTAGTGATAACGCGATAAGGGGAATTGCCATGAGAAATGCGCAATTGCCCGTAACTGAAGTAAGTGAAGTATTGTAGAAAGGTTATTGAATCCTTGTCTGTTTATAAAATTAATGAATCGTCATCAGATATTCCTGTTGGTTATCCAAAGGAAATTTTTCATTTCGGCTGCAGCAATACCATTTTCGATTATTAATTCTTCATTGGTGATAACTCTTGCTTCATCCCATAAACCTGTATCGATAAAGGATTGCAGCGTTTTGCTTCCACCTTCTACCATTACACTTTGAATATTCATTTCAAAAAGTGATTGAAGTATTTGATCAATAAAATTTTCTTTTTCAAGTTTCATATAAACCAGGTTTTCTTCGGTTGAGGTTTTTAGCAAATTATAAATAATTGTCTTTGAATCTGTATTAAATAATTTTAAAGTTGAAGGAAGTATTAAATTCTTTATCGATAACAATTCTTATAGGGTTTTTCCCTTTCCATAATCTGGTTGTTAATAAAGGATCATCTTGCAAGGCTGTTCTGGTTCCAATTAAAATTGCCGCCTCTTCACTTCTCCATTTATGTACTAGACGATTGGAATATTCATTGCTGATTAAAATTCTCTTTCTCACGCTGCCAATTTTACCATTTGCAGATTGCGCCCATTTTAAAATAATATAGGGTCTGAATTGTTGATGAAAAGTGAAAAATCGTTTATTGAGATGCAATACATTCTTTTTCTAAAATTCCCACAATAACTTCCACTCCGGCACTTCTCAGCCTTTGAATCCCGGTTCCTGCAACTTCCTTGTAAATATCCTTACAACCAATAACTACTTTTTTAATTCTATTCTTGATAATCAGATCGGCACAAGGCGGTGTTTTTCCATAATGTGAGCACGGTTCGAGTGAAACATACAAAGTACTTTTTTCAACCAGGAATTTATTTTCTTCGTCTACTCTGTTTAAACAATTTACTTCTGCATGTGCCTCGCCATATTTTTGATGATAGCCTTCTCCAATTATTTTATCCTCATGAACTAATACAGCGCCTACCATTGGATTAGGAGCCACATGCCCGGCACCCAATTCCGCAAGTTGCAAACACCTGCTCATATATTGTTCGTCTCTTGTCAAAATAATAGTATTGCTTCACAAAATAATTAAGTTTGCTTTAATGACAACGGAACAATGCTATAATGATTTTCTCAAAAAGCTTTCATCAATCTATGACAGCAGGGAAGCGACTAATATTGCTGATTGGGTATTCGAAAATGTGACCGGTTTAAAGAGATGGGAAAGGGTTACCAAAAACGTTGAACTGGAAAAAGTTGCGTTACAAAAATTTGAAAAACATCTTGACGAATTATTGCAGCATAAGCCAGTGCAGTACGTTCTGCATGAAGCGTGGTTTTATAAAATGAAATTTTATGTGGATGAGCGTGTCTTAATTCCGAGGCCTGAAACCGAAGAACTTGTTGAGTGGGTTATCGGAGATGTACGAAGTACGAAGTGCGATGTACCATGCGACGAAGTCAAAATATTAGATGTAGGTACAGGAAGCGGCAGCATTGCTGTTTCACTTAAAAAAGAATTAATACATGCAGATGTTACCGCTCTCGATATAAGTGTTGATGCGTTGCAAGTTGCCCGCAAAAATGCGGACACTTTTAAAACAAAAATAAATTTTCTTCAGCTTGATTTTTTAAATGAAAGGCTTTGGAATTCGCTCGGCGTCTATGATATAATCGTTAGTAATCCGCCTTACATTCCTGAAAATGAAAAAAGCAAATTGGCCAGGAATGTAACTGGCTTCGAGCCCGGCATTGCCTTGTTTGTTGAAAATAGCAATCCTTTTTTATTTTACGATAAGATGGCCCGCTTCGCCCTATCACATTTAAAACCCAATGGAAAGACTTTTGTAGAAATTCATGAGGACTTTTCTAAAGAAATTCAGGAAATCTTTTTGGACTATGATTTCAAAACGGAAGTTAGAAAAGATATGTACGGAAAGGAAAGAATGATAAAGGCAATGGCCAGGTAATCAAATTAGTCCCAATAACACCAAAGAAATTATTTAGCGCTGCTAACAGATGCGGAAGTTGTAGCACCAAGTTTTTTAGCCACCTGCATTACTCTCACAATATCACCCCAGCTTACAAGCGAATCAGCATTGATCACCACGGCGGGCTTTATACTATCGCCAACGCGTAGCTGCTTTTTTAAAGAAGACTCCAGGGAATCGAAAATAATTTTTTGCTGACCAAGATAAATATCCCTGTTTTTATTGATGCTGACAATCACACTTTGCTTAGCCTTGGTTTCACTTGTTGCCCTTGGATTGTTCATCTTAATAACATTAGGATTTGCCAGCGTTGAAATAATGAGAAAGAAAAACATGAGTATAAACAAAATGTCGTTCAACGGACCCGTGTCCAATTCTGTATCCTCATTTTTATATCGTTTTCTTATACTCACTATTTATTATTTAATTCATTGTTACCAATTATTTACCGGGTTGGCTCTTGTAAGATGTCTGTGAATTCTGCTGTAGCAATCTCCATTTTATTTTCAACCCGGGTAATTTGGGCGGCAAGGTAACTGTGACCGATATACGCTAATATTCCAATAATTAAACCTGTAGCCGAAGTAATCATTTTAATATAAATACCATCTGCAATAGTGTTGGGTGTATATTCAGTGCTTTGGGCAATCCCTTTAAATAAGGCAAGCATACCAATAATGGTTCCAAGAAAACCAAACAAGGGTGCTATACGAGCCACGATAGAGATAATAGAAAGATTTTTTTCAAGCCTGTACAATTCAAGGGCGCCTACATTTTCCATGCTTTTTTCAATGGCATCCATTGGTTTACCAATTCGCTGTATGCCCTTATCCACAACCTGCGCAACCGGGGTATCGTTATTTTTTGAAAAACTTCTTGCAGCCGCAATATTCCCGGTCACAATATGATCCCTGATGATGCGCATAAAATTATCATCAATCTTTGATGCTTTGTTTATAGCAATCAATCTTTCGAAGAAGAAATAAACAGCGATAAGAAATAAAAGAGCAAGCGGAATCATTATTACACCGCCACTTACGAGCACTTCCCATAAATTTTGGGTTTTAGGAACAGCATGTGTAATTGAGGTTGAGTCAATTTGCAGGAAAAATAAATCCATGTATGTAGGTTTGATGACAAATGTAAAGAGTAATTCCATAAATGAGTGGTTGCGTTAATATGTGCAATAAACTTTAACTTAAATGTTAAAAGATGCCCGAGTTTAAAGAATCCTGTTAACGCACCGGCAAAATTAAAATGCATTCCAGTTACCCATCAGACGTTGTAATAAAATTCTATAAATTCAGCCGGTAATAATACAGGAATTTTTGATAAGTGATAGTCGTGAGTATTTCTCGTTACTATAAGATCAATTGAAAATGAAGCTGCACTATGGTATTGTAATGCATCTTCCAGATCAGAGAAATTACTGTCCAAAACCGATGACATCACTTTATGATCTTCAGATGTAAACTCAAATTCAGAAAATACTTCTTTAATAATTTTATTCAACACTTCCTTTGCAGCAATAAATTTTGCGAACATGTAATAGGCAATAGCAAACGTTGTGGGAGATATGAAAGGTTTCCGGTAGTGCTTTCTTATGATACTTATTGTTGCTTTTGCCTCATGGTGGTGCAAAGACGATTTATCCAGAAAATCAATTATTACATTGGCATCCAGAAAAATTTTTTTCATCTTATTTTTTTTCAAAAATTTCCTGTAATGGCTTTTTTGAGCCTGTATTGAATATGCCGGCATACTTTTCTATCCATTTATCTTCGGATATTTTCTTTTTGCGGGCTGTTCTTTCCTGAAGATCTTCTAAAAACTGATTTAATAGAAAAGATACACTTGTGTTTTTTTCCCGGGCATATTTTTTTGCAAACCTGATATTTTTTTCTTCAACCAGTACCGTAAGTTTATTTTTCATCACATCATATATTATACGTACAAATATACAAGTTGTACGGCGTAAATTCAACAGAAGGCAAATTTGAAAATTTCATTGATTGCGCTTTTAAAAAATTATATTCCGTTCAACTCTTCTCCTCCCAAATCATACTCAAATGCACAATTGTTTCCGCAGCTTTTGCCATATCGTTTACGCCTATCCATTCAAGTTTGGAGTGAATGCATTGCATACCGGTAAAAATATTAGGGCAAGGTAATCCCATAAAGCTAAGCCTGCTTCCATCCGTGCCGCCGCGGATACTTTCTGTGTTAACATCCAGCCCTGCCCGGTTGATGGCTTCGGCTGCATAGGCCACCACTTGCGGATTTTCATCGAGCACCTTTTTCATGTTTCGGTATTGTTCTGTTATGGCAAAATCCATAGTGGCGCCCAGGTAATGACTTACCACTTCTTCAGCAATTTCTTTTAATCTTTCTTCGTGTTTTTTCAAAACATCGGTATCAAAATCTCTTACAATAAATTCAAGGGTCGCTTTTTCTGCAATGCCTTCCAGCCTTACGGGATGAACAAAGCCT
Organism: uncultured Chitinophagaceae bacterium; assembly: GCA_963756945.1. Taxonomy (GTDB): domain Bacteria; phylum Bacteroidota; class Bacteroidia; order Chitinophagales; family Chitinophagaceae; genus Ginsengibacter. Next base: position 8,160 of record CAVWQJ010000037.1, read on the forward strand.
TCCTTCTTTTCTGTAGCTTCGGGAGCCCATTCGGTGGTGGGTAATGCATGTAAAATTTCTCCCGCAATTTTTATCGCGTTTACCAGCTTATTTTTCGCGTAGCCGGGATGCGCAATTACACCATTAATAATTATTGTTACACCATCTGCACTAAAGGTTTCATCTTCGAGGCTTCCTGCTTCGCCCCCATCAAGCGTATAGCCGAAATTTGCTCCCAGTTTGTTCATATCCAGTTTGGCAGTGCCTTTACCAACCTCTTCATCTGGAGTAAATAAAATTTTTATAGTTCCATGTTTAACTACCGGGTTATTTACGATAAACTCTGCTGCCTGCATTATAGCAGCAACCCCGCTTTTATCATCTGCACCCAATAAAGTTTTTCCGCTTGCAGTAATAATATCTTCATTTAGATGCTTATATAAATAGGGATGGGTAACGGCAGATAACACCTGCGTTGTATCATCTGGTAAAATAATTTCTTCGCCGTCATAATTTTTGTGGAGGATAGGTTTTACGTTAGTACCGCTGCAATCAGGAGCGGTATCAACATGACTGCAAAAGCAGATAACAGGAATATTTTCTTTTGTTGAATTGGATGGAATGGTTGCATAAACATAACCGTATTCATCCATTTCGGCATCCTTAATTCCTAACTCTTTTAACTCACTTGCCAATAAACGGCTTAAGTTTTTTTGTTTGTCAGTTGATGGATGGGTTTTGCTCACCGGATCGCTTTGTGTATCAATTTGCGCATACCTCATAAAACGTTCGGCGATTGCGTCTTTATTTATTTCTATATCTGCCATAATTATTGGTAAGAATTAATTTAATTAATTGTTGCAAAGGAACAAAGAAAAACCATTCTATGAATTTCACTGAATGCAAAAGAACTTTCCTCAAACCAATTTTTCTAAAACGTAATATACAATTGGGCAAAAAGTGGAATTCTTTAATGTAATGGCTGGTCTCTTTAGCAACACATCTTCGTCGGTATAAGGAAACCTATGACAGTCAGAGGGTCGGTACTCATAAATAGAGCAATAATTATCCTCGCCAAGAAACGGGCAGGGAGTATTTTTTGCCACGTAATCTCCATCCTGGTCAAGATACAAATAGGTTTCTATAAAATCGCCTTCCTTCATTTTCAATTGCTTCGCAATTCTTTTTATATCCGGGGTTTTAAACCGGGGCGAATAATTTCTACAGCAATTGGCGCATCCGAGACAGTTAATTTTTTCAAAAGCTTCCTCATGTAAATCAGGTAAAGCTTTCAGCACTTTATTTTTATCTGCTCTTTTCAGGAATTCTTTATATTTTTTTTGATTCTGTGCCGATTTCCTTTCCCAGTTATTCAGTAAATCCTCTTTCATTTTGTAAATATACAATTCACTCTTCCTTAGAAACTCAACACCATTTTTCTCCCTTTTGCGACGTAACTTTGCGCCTTCATTTTGCATAAATAAAAAGGAAGTGTTTGCGACGCTTCATGTCAACGAAAAAATAAAGAATTTATGAATCTTTTTGAGAAACAATCTTCAGAATTTACAGCCAGGCACATCGGACCTAATGAAGCAGAAACAAATGAGATGCTTAGGGAAATTGGAGTCAATTCAATCGAAGAGCTTATTAATAAAACAATTCCTGCAGACATAAGATTGAAGGAAGAATTAGATCTGCCGCAAGCCGTAAGTGAGTTCGAATATTTAAATGACTTAAGAGGAATTGCTGAGTTGAATAAAGTATTTAAATCTTATATAGGCCAGGGATATTACGATACCATTGTGCCCAACGTTATTCTAAGAAGCCTTTTTGAAAATCCCGGATGGTATACGCAATATACTCCATACCAGGCGGAGATAGCCCAAGGCAGGCTGGAGAGCCTTTTGAATTATCAAACTGTAGTAAGCGACCTTACCGGCTTACCCATAGCCAATGCCAGCTTGCTTGACGAAGGAACTGCTGCCGCTGAAGCAATGGCAATGCTTTTTAACCATAAGAATAAAGATCACGAGCATATAACTGCGCCAAAATTTTTTATAGATGAAAAAATATTTGCTCAAACAAAAGATGTCTTAATTACAAGGGCAAAGCCGGTTGGCATTGAATTGGTTTTTGGAAATTATGATTCAATTATTTTGAATGATTCTTTTTTCGGCGCCATAGTTCAATATCCAAACAGTGAGGGAAGCATCGAAGATTACAGAAGTTTTATTGAGAAAGTGCATGCAGTAAACGTGCAGGTAATAATGGCCACCGATTTAATGGCGCTTACTTTACTTACTCCTCCCGGAGAATTGGGAGCAGATGTTGCCATCGGCTCTTCCCAAAGGTTTGGCGTGCCTATAGGGTACGGCGGTCCGCATGCAGCCTTCTTTGCCACAAGAGACGAATTTAAAAGAAATATACCCGGCAGAATTATTGGCGTAAGCGTAGATGCACAGGGCAATCGTTGCCTGCGGATGGCTCTTCAAACAAGAGAGCAGCATATACGCCGTGAAAAAGCTACTTCCAATATTTGCACCGCCCAGGCCCTATTGGCCAACATGGCTGCGATGTATGCAGTTTATCATGGCGCAGAAGGCCTAACGGATATCGCTAAACGAATATCGTTACTGGCAAAAACACTTGCGGCCGAGTTGCAGGATGAAGGATTCGTGTTACAAAATGAAAATTATTTTGACACGGTAACTTTTAAAATTGAAGATGTAGAAAAAATAAAAAATATTTCTCAAAAGTATCAAATGAATTTTTACTATCCGGCAGACAAACTGGTTAGTATTTCACTTGATGAAACCACTACACGCAACGATGTCCTTGACATTATAAATGTTTTTACGTCTTCAATAGGAAACGATACTTCCCTGGCAACTTTCGATTATGAGAGCGCTTTGGATAATATCCCGACTGCCCTCACAAGAACTTCGGAGTTCTTATTGCACCCGGTTTTTAATACGTATCACAGTGAAACCGAAATGATGCGATACTTAAAAATGCTCGAGAATAAAGATTTGTCGCTCACCCATTCTATGATTGCATTGGGCTCGTGCACAATGAAACTGAACGCAGCCACAGAATTATTCCTGTTAGCTGGCCCGGGTTTAGTAAGATACATCCTTTCGCCCCGGCTGATCAAACTAACGGTTACGCCTACATTACAAATGAACTTGAAAAATTATTGAGCACTATAACTGGTTTTAGTGCGTGCAGCCTGCAACCTAATAGTGGTGCCCAGGGAGAGTTTGCCGGCTTGCTTAGCATTAAAAGTTATCATGAAAGCAGGAATGATTTACATCGCAATGTTATATTAATCCCCATTTCTGCGCATGGAACAAATCCTGCCTCAGCAGTAATGGCTGGTTGCAAAGTAGTAGTTACCAAATGTGACGAAGCAGGAAATATCGATATGACTGATTTGAAAATACAGGCTGAAAAGTATAAAGATTCACTTGCCGGATTAATGGTTACTTATCCATCAACACATGGTGTATTTGAAGAAACAATAAGAGAAATCTGTGAGCTGATTCATAACAACGGTGGCCTCGTTTACATGGACGGCGCTAATATGAATGCGCAGGTTGGCCTTACTTCGCCTGGATTTATCGGTGCCGATGTTTGTCACCTTAACCTTCACAAAACGTTTGCGATACCACATGGTGGCGGAGGACCTGGCATGGGGCCTATTTGTGTAAATGAGAAGTTAGCTCCGTTTCTGCCAGGAAAAAATAATGGTGAAGGATCGGTAAGTGCAGCGCCTTATGGTTCTGCCAGTATTTTATTGATCAGTTATGCTTATATAAAATTGCTTGGTCAAACCGGGCTTCGCAAAGCAACAGAGTATGCCATTTTGAATGCAAACTATATGAAGTACAGATTGAAAAAATATTATAAGATTTTATACACCGGCAAAGGCGGAACCTGTGCGCATGAATTTATCGTTGACTTACGACCTTTTAAAAATTCAATTGGTATTGAAGCGGAAGACGTTGCCAAAAGGTTGATGGACTATGGATTCCATGCACCAACATTAAGTTTTCCTGTAGCGGGAACAATAATGATTGAACCGACTGAGAGTGAAAGCAAAGCAGAACTCGATAGATTTTGCGACGCCTTGATAAAAATTTATGATGAGATAAAAGAAATTGAAAATGGCGAGGCAGATAAGAAAGATAATGTATTAAAGAATGCACCGCATACTGTAAACGTTATTGCGGCCGATGACTGGAAACATTCTTATAGCAGAAGCAAAGCCGCTTTCCCGCTGGAATATTTAAAGGAAAATAAATTCTGGCCAAGTGTAAGCAGGGTTAACAATACTTATGGCGATAGAAATTTAATTTGCACATGCGAACCGGTCAGCGCCTATGCTGAGGCAGAAGCATAGATGGTAAATATTTATGACCTTAAAATTGTTCCGGCAACGGAACTTTTTTTTGCACAGGGCGGATTAAATTAAAAAAATGTGAAGTTTTCTGCCTCTTTCAAAAATGTTATTTTCATTCAATTATTATTTTTTTTGAAAGGATGGAAGATGTTTTAATTTTCGAATTATGTCCATTTCACTGACGTTAACTATAATATGCCGCAAAGATTTTTATAGTTTGAAAAAATACAACCTGGATACAAAACAAATTGATGTTGTGAATATAGGATTCATAATCCTCTCTTTTATACTTGCATTCAGGCTGCCTTTTGAGCTTTTTATTTTTTCGTATGTTGTCCTGGGACCACTTCATTACCTCACCGAGCTGAACTGGCTTAATAAACGAAATTTCTTTGTTGCCGACAGGACGTGGGTATGGCTATTTATCTTTTTGTGTTTGTTAATTTCGCTACCTGCAATTTTGAGCTTGCCTTTATTCAATTTTATTAAGGCGGAATCTAAAGCGAATAATTTTTTGAGCTTTTTAAATCTGTCTTATAGTAAGATTATCCTGTTCATGTTCTTGTTTGCTATAGGGCTGGTTTATATTAATAAACGAAAGTATCTGCTTTTGTATTTTTTGGCTTGCATCATTGTCGCATTTATTTTAAAAAAGTACATTTCGTTTTACGTTATTGTAGCGGGAATATTTCTACCGACAATCATACACGTTTATTTGTTCACGCTGTTATTTATGATACAAGGCGCTTTACATACTAAAAGCTGGCAGGGAATAACGGGTATTATTCTTTTAATACTTAGCCCGATAATAATATTCAATTCCAATATTAATCCATCTGATTACTTAGTATCTGACTATGCAAAAGCATCGTATTTGACAAGTAAAATTTCTATCCTGAATTCTTACATAGCACGATTGCTGCATCTTTCTTCAAACGATAAATTTTATTTATTTTCCGCCAACGGAATTAAGGTTCAAATTTTTATTGCCTTCTGTTATACTTACCATTATTTAAATTGGTTTTCAAAAACAACAGTCATTGGTTGGGGTAAAGCTTTATCTGCAAAGAAAATTGTACTGACAATCGTCATTTGGTGCGGCAGTATATTATTATATTGGTATGATTATAAAGTTGGTTTTATGGCTTTATTTTTCTTAAGTATTGTTCATGTTGTTTTAGAATTTCCACTTAATATAAAATCTGTAAAGGGGATTGCTTCCAAAATAAATTTTTCGAAAAAAATCGTAGCGCCAACAGATTAATGTAAGCGATAAAACCATTTCTAAAATATAAGAAAGGTTTTAACTAAATCACCTCAACGATACACGATTTGTTGTTCAGTTAGTAAAGGCAAGCCTTTAAATCTTAATAAAACATTGGCTACTGTCGCCACATCTTTTTGACAATAAATGGCAATGCGCTCCAGGTTTTTTTCTTCCCAGAAAACCTCACCAACTTTGCTTCCGTCAATATCATCTTTAGGAGAAGGAACACCTAAAGTTGCCGCGAGTAACTTTAGAGAAGTGTAATGTTTATAATCTCCGAAGCGCCACAGGTGAAGTGTATCAAGCACTGGCGTATCCCAGGGTTTCATATTTTGAAAGTCAATGTAAGACGGTATCGCAATATTATTTACCAGCATTCTCCTGCTTAAAAAAGGGATATCAAATTCTTTAATATTGTGCCCGGTGAAAATCCACCTTGAATTTTTGGCATGTAATTGATCCAGCATTTTTGTGAAACTTTCCAGCACCTCTTTTTCATTTTCTGAATAGAAAGATTTTAGTCTTAATTGCCACTGATTATTTTCTTTTTTGAAATAACCTGTGCTAATGCAAACAACTTTTGCAAACTCTGCAAGTATAGCAGCACGCTTTGGATAATATTCTTCTGCTGTGATATCGGGCGGAAGACTTTTTAAAATCTTCTCTGACCACAGTTCCTTCCATTCATCATCTAATAAACTAAAGTTTTGAACTCCGGAAACTGTTTCAATGTCCAGGAGAAATGAATTTTCAATAGCAATCTGTTGCATAAGAAATTAAGTTAAATCTCATTGAATATACAAAAAGCCCCGTTAACCAACGGGGCCAAAATAAGAACTGATATATATGGAGTTAAAATGTAAATCCTGCGAAGATTGTAAAGGCCTGGCTTTTCCACTTTTGCTGATTATCGATATCGTTCAAATTGGTTAACCCAATTTCATAACGGGCGCCAAGATTTATGAATGGAATTTGCAGCCATAATCCGCCAACAGCCGACCAGTCTGCCTTCTTAAAAATATCTCCGTTGTTTTTAAGACTATCAACCGTTTGCTTCAAAACATTTCCATATTGAGGCCCTACTTGCAACTTTACCCTTTTGCTTGGGCCCAGGTTTATATTTAATAGCAACGGTACTTTCAGGTAATCCAGCTTTGCTTTCTTTTGACTTCCATCTAAAAATAAATCATCATAAACAGTGGAAGCATCTGTAGTAAATTCCGACGACGATTGAACAAAATTAAACTCAGGTTGTAATCCGAAGGTTTTGGAAAAATTAAATTGCATAAAAACTCCCAGTAAATAATTATAGTTGAATCCGTCCTTATAGGATTCGCCGTTTATCTTATTAATATTTACGCCAGCCTTTGCTCCAAAACGGAAAAAATTTTCGTGGTCAGCATTTGGATCAAACTTTTTGTTTTGCGAAAAAACATTTGCAGAAATACAAATAAAAAAAAGGAGAAGCAATCTTTTCATAAGGCCTATTAAGTTGTATTGCATAGTGAATCAATATTTATGCCAATGAGTCTTACCAATTATGTAAATCATCATCTTTTCCAATGACCCCGAACCCAATACCATCCGCCTCTTCTCTGTTGCCAATGACCGCCCATGTAATGATGACGCCCATGGCGGGGTTCTGCCCAATATCCTCTGCGATAAACGTAACCATCCCCGCCTCTTATCCATTCGCCATCAATCCAAATATAATGAGAGCCCGGTGCAACCGGTCTTGCATATACAGGTGCAACGGGCCTCGTGCTAACCGTTATTTGAGCGGGCCCACAGCCTATAATAAAAAATAATACAATTAAAGGAAGAACTAATGTTGAAAAAAGTTTTTTCATAAAATTGATTTTAAAAAATTAGATGAATTTTATTTTAAAAAGTTTAAAGAATCAGAACGCCCAAAAAATATTAACGTTTGCGTTTTTATAAAATAGTTCCTGCCAATAATAGGTTGCCAATGAAATGTCAGTATATTTTTGAATTACATTTACAATGCCAACTTTTTAATATTTGTTATGATACAATCAGTTTCAGTAATAGGCGCTGGTACAATGGGAAACGGAATTACTCATGTATTTGCGCAAAATGGTTTTACCGTAAATCTTGTGGATATATCGAAACAACAACTTGAAAAAGCACTAAAACAAATTGACAAGAACCTCACAAGACAAATTACCAAAGGTTCTTTATCACAAGAAACAAAAGAAAAGGCTTTAAATAATATAGTAATCTTTACCTCTCTTACAGAGGGTATTAATAAGGCAGATTTAATAATAGAAGCAGCCACTGAAAATGTTGATTTGAAATTGAAAATTTTTAAGCAACTCGATGAAGAGGCGCCTTCTCATTGTATACTTGCCACTAATACTTCTTCTATTTCTATTACAAAAATTGCCGCGGTAACGAAACGGCCACAGCAGGTTATCGGGATGCATTTTATGAACCCGGTGCCTGTTATGAAACTGGTAGAAATTATAAATGGTTACAGCACAGATAAAAAAGTAACCAATACAATTATTGAGCTAAGCAAAAAACTTGGCAAGATTCCCTGCGAAGTAAATGATTATCCCGGTTTTATTGCGAATCGAATTTTAATGCCAATGATCAATGAAGCCATATATAGTTTATATGAAGGCGTTGCCGGTGTTGAAGAAATTGATACTGTTATGAAGTTGGGTATGGCGCATCCAATGGGTCCATTGCAGCTTGCAGATTTTATCGGGCTTGATGTTTGTCATTCAATTTTAGAAGTTCTTTACAACGGTTTTGGAAATGCAAAATATGCTCCTTGCCCTTTACTAACGAATATGGTAAACGCAAATTATTTAGGCGTAAAAACAGGAGAAGGTTTTTATAAATATAAAAGTGGAAGCAAGGATCTAATAGTGAGTGAACGATTTTCAAAATAACTATTCAATTTTTTTAATTTCCAGGTTTTGGATATTACCAAGTGAGTGAAGCGCCTCTGTCAATCTATACTTTGGAATGCCGGTTTCTATTGCGCAAAATAGTTGTGTTTCATTTTTAAGCACAGTGCAGTTGTATTGTTTTAAGACGTGCATCACTTCATTCATTTCAGGATAATTGAAATGTAAACTGTAATTAACCTCGATATATTTCTGTGTTGTCTGCGTACACTGTAGTGCCAGCGCTGTAGCGGTTTTATAAGCATTAATGAGTCCAGGCACTCCCAATAAAGTGCCACCAAAATATCTTACCACTATTACCAAAATATCGCAAAGATTTTTCGAATCTATTTGTCCTAAGATTTGTTTACCTGCAGTGCCGGAAGGTTCTCCATCATCACTCATTCTAAAGTTGGTACCGTCGTAACCAACTCTGTAAGCAAAGCAATAATGTGCCGCCTTTGGATGTTCTTTCTTCAACGCCTGCAAATGGATTTTAAAGTCGTCTTTGTTTTTTATCGGGAAAGGTATAAGACAGAAATTTACTTCCTCTGTCTTTAAATTCAGCGACGCCCTGTGTTTCGATCGTAAAATAAAAATCCATTAAAATTTTTTGATTAAGAGAGGAAGCTATGTCATTTCTTTAAATATCAAATGATAATGAAGATGATTTTTTTTGAATCGTTATCTTTAGATGCCAACCTCTTTAACGCAACCTGCCTTTTTAAATAGCGGCGAAATAAACAAAGATTAAGAAGCGGTTGTTGATTGTGAAATAAAATAAATATGGATGAATTTATAAATTCCCTGGCGTTTGCACAGCAACTGGACAAAGAAGATCCGTTGAACAGGTTTCGTGAAAAATTTTATATTCCTTTTATAAACGGAAAAGAAAGCATTTATTTCACCGGAAATTCTCTCGGTTTGCAGCCTAAAACAGCGCAGGAGTATGTGCTTAACGATTTGGAAGATTGGGCCAATTTCGGCGTTGAAGGCCATTTCCATGGAAGAACACCATGGGTTAAATATCATGAGATGTTTCCTGCAAAGCTGGCGCCGATTTTAGGAGCTTTGGAAGATGAGATAACAGTTATGAACCAACTCACCATCAACTTGCATTTGTTGCTCATTTCATTTTACAGGCCAACAAAAGAGCGCTTTAAAATTATCTGCGAAGCAAAAGCATTTCCTTCTGATCAATATGCGTTGCAGTCACAGGCATTGATATCAGGATTGAATCCTAAGGATGTAATTGTTGAAGTAGCAACCAAGGGCTGGTGAGCATACAATAAGAAATGAAGATATTATCGACGCAATAAAAAAGCATGGTAACGAAGTTGCCGTTGTGATTATTGGTGGATTAAATTATTATACGGGCCAGGTGTTTGATATGGAATCAATCGCCAAAGCCGCACATGAAGCCGGTGCATACTGTGGCTTCGACCTGGCACATGCAGTCGGCAATGTTTCGTTGGAGCTTCATAAATGGGATGTCGACTTTGCGTGCTGGTGTACCTATAAATATTTAAACTCCGGGCCAGGTTCAGTGGCGGGTGCGTTTATCCATCAACGTCATATTAGTGACCGTTCTCTTATAAGATTGGCTGGATGGTGCGGCACGAAAAAAGAACAACGTTTTAAAATGGAGAAAACTTTTGATCCCATTCCAACAGCAGAGGGCTGGCAGGTAAGCACAACTCCTTTGCTGAATATGTCTTCACATCGGGCATCACTTGAAATTTTTGAAGAAGCAGGTTTTAAAAATATTATTGTAAAAATGAAAAAATTAAGCAATTATCTGTTCTACATTTTGGATGATATTAATGCGTCATGCTCCCAAAAAATGATTGAAATAATTACGCCCCGTGATGAAAAAGAACATGGTTGCCAGTTATCAATGCTTATGCTGCAAAAGGGAAAGGAAATTTTTGAAGCACTAAAAATAAATGGTGTGCTCGTTGATTGGCGTGAACCAAACGTAATTCGCCTCGCCCCTACGCCCCTCTACAATACTTACGAAGACGTTTATAGATTTGGAGAAATAATTAAAACCATTCTGGTACAGCAATAATTTATTTCACATCCAGTACCTTGCATGTCATTTTAAATTAACGTCGTGTATAATCTTCCGCACTTTACAGAAGCAAATGAAGAAGTTGTTTTTGACTTTATGAGGAAAAATTCCTTTGTGAATATCGTTGGTTATGATGGCGAATATCCGGTTGCTACGCATGTGCCTGTTAGTATTAAGAAAGTTGATGGAAAAATCATTTTAATTGGGCATGTAATGAAACACACAAGTCATTACAAAGCTTTTGCACAAAACGAAAATGTATTGGTAATTTTCAATGGTCCTCATTGTTACGTGAGTGCGGGCTGGTATGAAAAGAAAGATGTTGCTTCAACATGGAATTACATCGACGTGCAGGGAAAAGGAAAAATAAAATTTTCCGATGCGGAAGGAACGAAGGAAATAATTCGTGATCTTACAAATAATTACGAACCCGAAGAAAGCGACGCTGCATTTAATAAATTGCCACCTGAATATATTGAGAGATTGCTTAAGGCAATTATTGGATTTACTATTGAAATATCAAATATTGAAAATGTTTTTAAATTAAGCCAGAACCACAACTTGCAAAACAGGCAAAATATTGTCGAAAAATTATCCGCATCCACTGATGCAGGAGCTAATGCAATTGCATTTGAAATGAAGAAGAGGCTATCAGAATAAAACATAAAAATGACCGCAAAATTTTTGATCGAGCAGATTAGAGAAAAAAAATCTTACTTATGTGTAGGGCTTGATACCAATATTGAAAAAATACCTAAGTATTTGCAGTCACATCCCAGTGCGGTTTTTGAATTTAATAGGCAAATTATCGACGCAACAAAAGATGTATGCGTAGCTTATAAAATTAATACAGCATTTTATGAATCCAATGGAATCAGGGGTTGGGAGGCTATGGAGCAAACTGTTAATTACATTCCTGCAACACATTTTAAAATTGCTGACGCGAAACGCGGCGACATAGGAAATACTTCTTCGCAATATGCGAAAGCTTTTTTTGAGATGTTGAATTTTGACGCCATAACGGTAGCGCCTTATATGGGATATGATAGTATTCAACCTTTTCTGGAATACAAAAACAAGTTCACGATTGTTTTAGCTCTCACCAGCAATAAAGGAAGCGAAGATTTTCAACAATTGAAAACAGGTGATACTTATCTGTATGAAACGGTTTTGAAAAAAGTATGTGAGTGGGGAACTAAAGAAAATCTCATGTTTGTTGTAGGAGCTACCAAAGCAACCGAACTTGTTTCCATACGAAAAATTATTCCCGATAATTTTTTGCTAATCCCAGGAGTTGGCTTCCAGGGTGGTAGCCTTGCTGAAGTTTCAAAGTATGGTATGAATAAAGATTACGGACTTTTAGTAAATGCTTCCCGGGCAATAATCTATGCGGGCGATAGTGAAAATTTTGCCGATGAAGCAAAAATAATTGCTCAACAATACCAGGCAGAAATGATGAGTTATCTATAACAATGCGGATAAGCTGCGGGGAAATAGAGTTATTTAATATTATTCCTTTATCCGAATGATTGAAAGATTCTTCTTCATAATTTGTTCGCTATTAACTTTCATTCTAAAAAATGTAACTTTAAGAAATGAATAATTACTCGCAATATATTTCTATCAATCCTGAAATAAGGTTTGGAAAACCATGTATAAAGGGTACCCGAATCAGTGTTGCAGATATATTAGGTTGGCTCGCTGCTGACATGACGCATGAGGAAATACTTAATGATTTTCCGTCACTTACCGAAGAACATATTAGAGCTGCACTTGCATTTGCTGCTGACAGAGAAACTATGGTTAAAATAATTATAGGATGAGGCTTCTGTTAGATGCAAATCTTTCCTGGAGGATGTGCGCTGTATTAAAGCAATATTTTGAAGATTGCCTTCATGTAGATCATATTGATATTCCCATACCATTAAAAGACGCAGAGATTTGGAATTATGCCACGCGAAATAATTTAATCATTGTAACAAATGACGAAGATTTTGTGGACTTTGTACAGGTGAAAGGATTTCCTCCCAAAGTAGTTATATTAAGAACAGGGAATCGCAACAGACTTTTTATCGCTAACTTACTCATACAACGCAAGCCTGATATTCAAGTATTAAACGATTCGGATGAGATCGGGCTGCTTGAAATTGTAACCGTATAATCTTTATAATTGTTCCTCTACCTTTGCCTAAATAAAATAATTTCCGTATGGCAGTTGGTACAGATTTATTTCAATCGCCCGATTACTTCAATGTTGATGAGTTACTTACTGATGAGCACAAATTAATAAGAGAATCGGTAAGGACCTATGTAAAAAAAGAAATCTCTCCTATAATAGAAGATTATGCCCAAAGAGCAGAATTCCCGCAACAAATAGTAAAGCAATTGGGTGATCTCGGTTGCTTTGGCCCAACGATTCCACTTGAATATGGCGGCGGCGGGCTTGATTATATTTCTTATGGATTAATGATGCAGGAGCTGGAAAGAGGTGATAGCGGTGTTCGTTCAACTGCGAGTGTGCAAGGGTCGTTAGTAATGTTTCCTATTTATGCTTATGGAAGTGAAGAACAACGAAAAAAATATTTACCAAAACTTGCGAGCGGCGAATGGCTGGGTTGTTTCGGGCTTACGGAGCCTGACCACGGAAGTGACCCAAGTGGTATGTTGAGTAATTTTAAACCTGCCTCGTCGGCAGGCGGGATTAATGGAGATCACGTTATTTTGAATGGAAGTAAAATGTGGATCAGCAATGCGCCGTTTGCGCAGGTTGCGGTTGTATGGGCAAAAGATGAAGCAGGCGAAATTCATGGACTTATTGTGGAGCGTGGCATGGAAGGTTTTACAACACCAACAACGCACAACAAATGGAGCTTACGGGCAAGCGCAACCGGAGAGTTGGTTTTTGATAATGTAAAAGTTCCTAAAGAAAATATTTTACCCAATATAAAAGGACTGAAAGGCCCTTTAAGTTGTTTAACGAAAGCCCGGTATGGAATTGCATGGGGAACCATCGGCGCAGCAATGGATTGTTATGATACGGCATTGCGGTATTCCAAAGAAAGGATTCAGTTTGATAAACCAATCGCGGGTTTTCAACTGCAACAAAAAAAGCTGGCAGAAATGATAACTGAAATTACCAAAGCACAATTAATGAACTGGAGATTAGGAGTGTTAATGAATGAAGAGAAGGCAACTCCACAACAGGTGAGTATGGCAAAAAGAAATGCATGTAAAATTGCGTCTAACATTGCCCGTGAGGCTAGGCAAATGTTGGGTGGAATGGGTATTACAGGGGAATATCCTGTTATGCGGCACATGATGAATATTGAAAGTGTACTTACTTATGAAGGCACACATGATATACACCTTCTTATTACTGGTATGGATGTTACCGGGTTGAATGCGTTTAAATAGTGTTAAGTTAATTGGTGTTACTGACTGATATTTTTCTTCAAAATTAAGCCGGAATTGGTACAAAATATTTTTCTTATTGGTTTTATGGGAAGTGGTAAAACGCACTGGGGAACCATTTGGGCGAAAAAAAATGGATTGACATTTTACGATTTGGATGAAATAATAGAAAAAGAATACGGAAAAACAATTTCAGATATTTTTGAAGAAGAAGGTGAAGAAAAATTTCGTCAATTGGAAAGAGACCATCTCATGGAATTTAAAAACAAAAAGAATTTTGTCCTTGCATGCGGTGGTGGAACACCTTGTTTTTCTGACAATATGGAATGGATGAAATGGCAGGGGAAAGTTGTTTATTTAAAAGCGGAACCGCAACTACTTTTAAAATACTTAATCAACGAAACTGAAAAAAGACCAGTTATAAAAAAAGTAGATCCTTCGGAATTATTATTTTTTATTCAAAATAAATTAGAAGAAAGGAAACCTTATTATTCCATGGCCGATTTTACTCTTAATGTTGAGGACCTCGATGAAAATTCGCTATCTTTTCTTATTTCTGAAAATAAATAAGCCAGGTAAAATTTTATTCAATTTTTTAATTTCTGATATTGATGCATAAAGGGTTTTTAAAAACAGCCACACTGTTAGGAGCGCTTTCAGTAGCGCTTGGAGCTTTTGCTGCTCATTCCTTAAAACAGCATGTTTCTGATTATGCCGTTGGCATTTTTGAAACGGCAGTGCGTTACCAGTTTTATCATTCCTTTGCATTGTTGGCAACAGGTATTTTGTATAAAGAATTTCCAAACAGATTTATAAAATGGGCTGGTAAATTATTTATCGCCGGAATTATTTTTTTCTGTGCATCCTTGTACATTCTCACTTTTATTAAGGCTGCTGTGCTACCTGGTTATGATTGGGTAGGGGCCATAACACCTGTTGGTGGCTTGTGTTTTATCGCAGGCTGGCTTTGTTTGTTTTTGGGAATAGCAAAAAAAAACAGGCAATAAGCAATAGTCAATAATTTTAAAACGAACTTAAACTAATAAAATAGTTTAACAATCCAATTAATGAACAACTTAACCAATAAACCATTTAACCAATAAACCATTTATCTATCTTTGTTAGCAAATGGCTAAGAGTAAAAAAGCAAAAAAAAATAAAGCAACTGAACCTAAAAAATTTAAAGCCGATGTTGAGGCTAAAGTTGAGGTAAAAAAGTTGCTGAAGGACGAGCGGTCACATAAGATTGCCGGAACAATTCTTATCCTCACATCGATTTTACTGTTCCTCTCTTTTACTTCTTATTTATTTACCTGGCAGGAAGATCAATCAAAGGTTTTTAAAGGAGCGAAGATTCTGTTACCCAGTCACGCTGAGCCAATGGCAAATTTATTAGGCACGGCGGGAGCTTATTTTTCAGATCTTTTCTTCAGGTCTGGCTTTGGTATCGCTTCCTATCTTTTTTGTACATTCTTCTTTATCGTGGGAGTAAATTTATTTGCGCCAAAAAAAGTTTTTTCTGTTGGTCGCAATATTCGTTATGTCATTGTAGGCCTTTTGGTAGTCAGCGTCACGGCTTCATTTTTGTTTAAAGGCCATCCTTTTCCCTGGGGCGGCGCTGTTGGTGATATGGAAAACCAATGGTTGCAAAATATGATTGGCAAAGTGGGAACAGCTTCGCTTTTATTAGTGGCAATAGGCAGTTACATTATCTGGCGCTTTAATCCTTCGTTTGACTTGCTGTACAAAAAACTAAATCGCAGCCAGGCAATTTTCCAATGATGAAGACGCTCTGTTTGAACCTGATTCACAACCCGCTAAAAAATCCACCAATGACTTCGTCCCTTTAGCGAACATTCCGATAAGTGAGGACAACTTAAACCATGAATTTACTTTTGTGGAAAAGGAGGAAAAACCTTTGATTATAAAACCTGGAGAACGCAAAGAATTTCCGGTGGCAGAAATAAAAGAAGAAAAAATTGTTAGTCCTGTTACGAATAAGTCACCGCAAAACGGTCTTCAACTCGAAGTAAAGCAATTGCCAACCGATATTGAAAATGAGATGGAAGTTGTAGGTCCGAAGCCAAAGCCGCAACAACCGTATGATCCAATCCTCGATCTAAGAAATTATAAATTTCCAACCGTAGATTTATTAGAAACGCATGGAAGTGAAAGGATAATTCAGGATGTAACCGAGTTGGAAACAAACAAGAACCAAATCATTAATACACTCAAAAATTATGATATTGAAATACAAAAAATATATGCGACAGTCGGGCCCACAGTAACTTTATATGAAATTGTTCCTGCTCCGGGTGTTCGTATTTCACGAATAAAAAATCTTGAAGATGATATTGCTCTAAGCCTTGCTGCGCTTGGCATTCGTATTATCGCCCCTATTCCGGGAAAGGGAACTATTGGAATTGAAGTACCTAATGTGAAGAAGACGATAGTGAGTATGCGGGCGCTTTTAAATTCAGATAAATTTCAGAACAATAATTTTTCACTGCCTATTGCTATTGGTAAAAAAATCGACAATGAAAATTTCATTGTCGATCTCACTTCTATGCCTCATTTACTGATGGCGGGTGCTACAGGGCAAGGTAAATCGGTTGGGCTAAACGCAATTCTTGTGTCTCTTTTATACAAAAAACATCCCTCGCAGTTAAAGCTTGTTTTAATTGATCCTAAAAAAGTTGAATTAAGTATTTATAAAAGTATTGAAAAACATTTCCTGGCTAAATTGCCCGGTGAAGAAGATGCTATTATTACCGATACAAAAAAAGTAATTCATACTCTAAATGCCTTGTGTATTGAGATGGATAACCGGTACGATCTGTTGAAGGAAGCCGGAACAAGAAACATAAAGGAATACAATGAAAAATTCGTTGCAAGAAAATTAAACCCTGAAAAAGGACATCAATATTTGCCATTTATCGTTTTGGTTATTGACGAATTTGCGGATCTTATAATGACTGCAGGCAAAGAAGTTGAGATGCCAATCGCCCGACTGGCACAACTTGCGAGAGCCGTGGGTATTCATTTAATTATTGCAACACAGCGGCCGTCGGTTAATATTATTACAGGCACTATTAAAGCGAATTTTCCCGTTCGTATTGCTTTTAAGGTGAGTAGCAAAATTGATAGCCGTACCATACTTGACATAGGCGGCGCCGAGCAATTGATTGGGAAAGGAGATATGCTTATCAGTTATAACGGCGAGCTTACCCGCCTGCAATGCGCATTTGTGGATACGCCCGAGGTAGACCGCGTTACCGATTTTATCGGCGATCAGCAAGGTTACCCACAGGCATTTTTGTTGCCGGAATACGTTGACGAAAAAGAATTTGAAAACAAAGAATTTGATGTTAATGACCGCGATGCACTTTTTGAAGACGCCGCTAAATTAATAGTTCAAAGTCAAAGCGGCAGCACATCATTATTGCAACGCCGCATGAAATTGGGATATAACCGTGCAGGAAGGTTGATGGATCAATTGGAAGCTGCGGGCGTTGTAGGCCCTAACCAGGGAAGCAAAGTAAGAGATGTTCTTATCAAAACAGATGCAGAATTGCAGCAATATCTCAATGGGGATTAAACCAGCTCACCGCTATGGCTAACCGCAAAACCGGCGTTCAAAAACTTCATTATACCCCTTTGCCAAAGGATCCTCGTAAGTATTGCTTATTGTATATTTAAGGGTAAAAAAAACGACTGGAGAGTAACCAAAAAAGGATTAGGCAGCCTGCAATTTTTAGTGGGAAGATAGAGTCTCTATAACCAGTTACCAGTTAAATTCACCAGGTTAATTATTCAATTTTATAACCGTGAACATTTTTTACAAAACGCTATCTTCGTTTCTAAATGTCGAAGTATTTAATTGTTGGACTTGGCAATGTAGGAAGCGAATATGCCCACACGAGGCACAATATTGGATTTGATGTAGTATCGGCTTTTGTTTTAAAACATGGGGGAACTTTTAATACGGGAAGACTTGCAGAGATTGCTGAAATAAAATGGAAAGGAAAAATATTTATTTGTATTAAGCCAACAACATTTATGAACTTAAGTGGAAAAGCAGTAAAATACTGGATAGACAAAGAAAATATTGCAGTAGAAAATTCGTTAACTATCGTTGATGACCTTGCCCTGCCGTTAAACAAATTACGTTTACGAAAAAGTGGAAGCGATGCAGGCCATAACGGACTGCGTGATATTCAGAATGTTCTCGGGACAGATGTTTATCCCAAACTTCGCTTTGGAATAGGCAATAACTTCCCAAAAGGCATGCAGGTAGAGTTTGTTCTCAGTCGATGGTTCCCGGAAGAGATACCTCTTGTTAGGAAAAAAATTGAGAAATGTATTGAGGTTATTGAGAATTTTGCAACAATTGGAATTGACAGGACTATGAACACAATAAATAGTGTTACATTTAATTCTTAACGCGGTTGTTAAGTAAATTCTTTTTTTAGAATGTTTTGTATATTTTCGCCAACTAAACTTCTGGCACCCAAATAATAAAGCTGCTTAAAAATGAAAATTTTTTGTATTGGACGTAATTATGCAGACCACGCAAAGGAAATGGGTAGTGAAATACCTGATGAACCGGTTATTTTCATGAAGCCCAAAAGTGCGCTTGTTCAAAATCATACGCCATTTTATTATCCCGAATTCACCAATGAACTGCACTACGAATGCGAACTCGTTATTCGTATAAGTAAAAACGGAAAGTATATCCAGGAAAAACATGCGTCCAATTATTACAATGCAATAAGTGTGGGCATTGATTTTACAGCCCGTGATATTCAAAATCAGTTGAAAGAAAAAGGACTTCCCTGGGAGAAGGCAAAATCTTTCGATAACTCTGCGGCCGTAGGCACTTTTATCGATTTGACGCCTGCTATAAACAAAAAGAATATTAATTTCTCATTCGCAAAAAATAAAGAAATAGTTCAGAAAGGCAATTCCGCCAATATGATTTTTTCTATCGACGCAATTGTTGCAAATATCTCCAATTACTTTTCCCTTAACATCGGTGACCTTATTTTTACCGGAACGCCAGCCGGCGTCGGCGAATGTATGGTTGGTGATTCCCTGGAAGCATTTCTTGAGAATGATTCAATTCTTAAACTGGAAATAAAATAATCGTCAACCGACCATCCTTTTTCTCTCTCTCATTCATTCTTTCATTAATTTATGAGTAGGTAATGTTAATTCATTGAGTTAATTCAGGGCAAATATATTGCTGCATTTTCAGAAGATGCTAAAAAAAATTCCCTCCCGAAGAATCAGGAGGGATCTCTTTAACCCTTAAAACAACCAACATGAAAAATCTGTTGATTTTGTTTACAATTATATATACGGGAAAATGTTGTCGATGGTTTTAAAAAACTACAGTAGAGCAAGATCAAGCACTTGTTGCATGGTTTTAACATAATTCACTTTAAGGCCTTTTATATAATTAGGATTTATTTCATTTACATCTTTTTCATTTTGTACACTCATAATTATTTCCTTTAAACCAGCTCTCTTAGCAGCAAGCACTTTCTCTTTTATGCCGCCTACAGGAAGCACCTGGCCTCTAAGCGTAATTTCTCCGGTCATAGCAAGATAGGGTTTCACTTTTCGTCCCGTAAAAGAAGATGCCAGGGCAGTCATCATAGTAATTCCTGCACTCGGACCATCTTTAGGAACTGCACCTTCCGGTACATGTACGTGCACATTCTTTTTATTAAAAATTTCAGGGCTTATGCCGTATTTTTTTGCATTGGCTTGCAAATAAGTCATGGCGGTGCTGGCGCTTTCTTTCATAACATTACCAGGTTTCCGGTAAGTTTTAATTCGCCTTTTCCATTATCGCTGGTAGTAGTTTCAATAAATAAAATGTCTCCTCCCACATAAGTCCATGCAAGCCCTACAGCAACTCCGGCCATGTTAGCGGTTTTATACATTTCATTACTATACCTCGATTTGCCAAGAATCTTTTCAACATCTCCAATACTTAAAGTTGGTTTCAGTTTTCCTTTTTCTGCATAATTTCGGGCAAGGTTTCGCATAACACTTGCCAGTTGCCTGTCGAGCTCGCGTACACCACTTTCCCTTGTAAATTCTGATATAATTTTTTCGATAACCGTATCGCTTATTTTAAACTGAACATCTTTTAATCCATGCGCTTCTTTTTGTTTGGGAATAAGATGCCGTTTGGCAATTTCAATTTTTTCTTCAATGGCATATCCATTAAGATCGATAATTTCCAGCCGGTCCCTTAATGCCGGTTGAATATTTTGAAGATTATTGGCTGTAGCTATAAACAATACCTTACTCAAATCATATTCCATCTCCAGGTAATTGTCATAAAAATTATTATTCTGTTCCGGATCGAGAACTTCCAGCAATGCAGAAGATGGATCGCCGCGAAAATCTGTTCCTACCTTATCAATTTCATCCAATATCATTACCGGGTTGGAAGATTTTATTTTCCTGATAGATTGTAAAATTCGCCCGGGCATGGCGCCAATATAAGTTTTGCGGTGCCCACGGATTTCACTTTCATCGTGAAGGCCGCCAAGGCTTACCCGTACATATTTACGGTTGATGGCATTGGCAATACTTTTACCCAACGAAGTTTTTCCAATTCCGGGAGGGCCAACAAAGCAAAGGATCGGGCTCTTCATATCGCCTTTCAATTTGAGAACAGCAAGATATTCGAGAATTCTTTGCTTTATTTTCTCCATTCCATAATGGTCGTGATCCAATATTTTTTTTGCTTTTTTAAAATCGTATTGATCTTTTGTATAATCTTCCCACGGCAGGTCAAGCATCAAGTCCAAATGATTATACACTACGGAATAATCAGGCGTTGAAGGGTGCATTCTTTCCAACTTCTCAAGGCCTTTATGAAACATTTCTTTTGCAGTTGCAGGCCATTTTTTTGTTTCAGCCTTTTTCTGCATTTCTTTCACTTCGGCAAAATTATCGCCACCCAATTCTTCTTTTATGGCTTTTAGCTGTTGCTGTAAAAAATAATCTTTTTGTTGCTTATCAAGTTCAGCACGGGTTTTATTAGTGACTTTGTTTTTGAGTTCAGCATATTGCAGTTCCGTCTGCAAAAGATTCATCAATATTTCTGCCCTGGCTTTAATATTGTGAATTTCCAGCAGTTTTTGTTTTTCAGCTATGGTGCTGTTTAAATTGCTGCTTACAAAATGTATTAGGAAAGAAGGGTTTTCAATATTTTTTAGAATAATCGCAGCTTCCGATGGAAGATTAGGCGAAAGCTGAATAATTTGTCCTGCCAGTTCTTTAATAGAACCAACCATCGCATCAAAGTCATTATCGTTTTTAAGATCTTCATCAATGAGTACGGTAATTTTTGCTTTAAAATAAGGATCGTCGGCTGTTATTTCATCAATCTTAAATCTTTTCTTACCCTGTATAATTACCGTAGTGCCGCCATCCGGCATTTTTATAAGCTTGATAATTTTTGCGACGGTACCAATATCTACCAAATCACTTACGGTTGGTTCTTCAACAAGACTGTCTTTTTGCGACACAACACCTATCAATTTGTCAGCCTTATAGGCATCAGTAACTGCCTTAATACTTTTATCTCTTCCCACCGTAATCGGTATTACTACACCGGGAAAAAGAACTGTATTTCTTAAAGGAAGCAGTGGTAATTCGGAGGGAATAGCCTGATCATCATTGCCTTCGTTGCCATCTTCGTTTAAAGGAATTATCGGCATAAATTCCATTTCATCTTCCGGAGCACTCATAAAATAATTTCTATTCATATTTTTTTCTCTTGTCAAAATGTCAAACAATCTTCTAAATAAACGAAGTTTTCAACATTATTGTATATGGTTCAACATTAATGCCACGAAATTAAAAGGATAATTACATAAAATATTAAAATGTCTTTCAGCATCAATCATTAGACAATACAACAACCATGTTGAATTGAACGCAGCAACGTTTAAATTACGATGAATCAAAACATTTAATTTTGCAACATGGATATTCAATGTAGTGATGAAGAACTTTTTATATTTAAAAAAATTGGTGAAGCGGCAGAAGAAATGGATGTGCCCGTGTTTGTAATTGGTGGTTTTGTAAGAGATAAGATATTGGGCAGGCCAACCAAAGATGTAGATATTGTTTGCCTCGGAGATGGAATTGAACTGGCGGAAAAAACAGCGAAACAATTTCACCCAGATCCCGAAGTAAATATTTTTAAAAATTTTGGAACCGCACAAATAAAAATATATAATAAATCTTTGCCTTCTCAATCGGAAGGGTTGGGATGGCGCTTTTGAAATAGAATTTGTTGGCGCAAGGAAAGAAAGCTATAACCGAAATAGCCGAAAACCTGAAGTGGAACCCGGCACACTCGACGATGACAGGTTAAGAAGGGATTTCACCATAAATACCATGGCAGTAAGCCTCAATAAAAATGATTTTGGAAAGCTGATAGATCCATTAAATGGAATTGCTGATATTGAACAAAAGATTATTCAAACACCGCTTCATCCCGATCAGACATTCAGTGATGATCCTTTACGAATGATGCGGGCCATTCGTTTTGCATCTCAATTGAATTTTAATATCGCACCTGAAACTTTTGAGGCAATAAAAAAGAATGCGCATCGCATTAGAATTGTAAGTGGCGAAAGAATAACGGATGAATTGAATAAAATTATTATAACCAGAAAACCCTCAATAGGTTTTGAACTTTTGTATAAAAGTGGCTTGCTGAAAATTATTTTTCCGCAGATGGTATTGCTTGCCGGTGCAGAATATATTGACGGGAAAGGGCATAAAGACAATTTTTACCACACATTACAGGTGCTGGATAATATTGCACCTAATACAAATGATCTATGGCTCAGGTGGGCGGCTATTTTACATGATATTGCAAAACCGGCCACAAAAAAATTTGAAGAAGGCCATGGCTGGACGTTTCATGGGCATGAAGTGGTTGGTGGAAGAATGGTTCCTAAAATATTTGCGCAGTTAAAATTGCCGCAGAATGAGAAAATGAAATTTGTAAGAAAAATGGTTGAGTTGCATTTGCGGCCCATCAGCCTTACAAAAGAAAATATAACTGACTCGGCTATACGAAGACTTATTTTTGATGCGGGAGATGATATTGAAGCATTAATGACGTTGTGTAAAGCAGATATTACTTCAAAAAACAAACAAAAGGTGCAACGGTTTTTAGCAAATTTTGAAATGGTCGAAAAGAGATTGAAAGAAGTTGAAGAATCTGATCATCTGCGTAACTGGCAGCCGCCCATAACCGGGGAAATTATTATGCAGGAATATGGACTTCCTCCATCAAGGATAGTTGGAGAAATAAAAAATGCAGTTCGTGAAGCGATGCTGGATGGGTTGATTCCAAATGAATTTGATGCAGCATTTGCCTTCATGGAGCAGAAGGCTAAAGAACTTGGTATACAAAAAAAGATTAATAGTTAAAAGAACTTTTGAAAGACTTTTGGATATTTTTATTGATGAGTAATTCTTAATTTCGTGATATGGCAATATTAAAATTCAGGATTTATTGGGAAGATGATGACAGCGTTTACAGGGATATTGTAGTAAAGCCCATGCAAAATTTTTTTGATTTGCACACAGTAATTTTAAAATGTTTTGAGTTTGACAATAAACATAATGCAACATTTTACCGGAGCAATGACAAATGGCAACGTGGAAAAGAGATCACGCTTGAAAAATATGATAAGGAATATGTGGCCAAGCCTTTATTTATGAAAGAAACGACGGTTGGTTCAGAAATAAAGGATCCTAACCAGAAATTTATTTATGTATATGACTTTCATAAGAACTGGACATTTATGGTGGAACTTATCAACGTAAATAAAGAAGAAGATCATAAAATTACTTACCCATCCTGCATACGAAGCGAAGGAATAGGTCCAAGTCAATATGGAACCAAAGGCCTCATTAACGAAAAACTTGCGGAGATCGAAGAGAAATACGATCTAAACAGCACTGTAATGCCCGATGGATTTGGAGAAGAAGGTGAGGCAGATACCGAGTCGGAAGCAGATGAGGACGTAGAAGAAAATACTTCCGAAGAAATTTAATAACCAATTGCCGGGTTCTTTACAAACCTTAGCATTTTTATGAACCACAAAACCTGCATTGTCATATCAGGCCCTACAGCCGTTGGAAAAACAGATTATGCTATTGAAATTGCCAAAAAATATAAGACTCAAATTATTTCTGCGGATAGCCGGCAATGTTATAAGGAGTTAAACATTGGTGTTGCAAAGCCTACTCCGGAGCAACTTAAAAACGTTCAGCATTATTTCATCAATTCACATTCCATTCACGACGATGTTAATGTAAAAGTTTTTGAGCAGTATGCTTTCAATGCGATAAACAAAATATTTGAATACAAATGATGTTGCAGTTATGGTGGGTGGCACCGGCCTCTACATTAAAGCTTTTTGCGAAGGCATTGATGATGTTCCGTTGGCGAATGAAGATATTCGCGATAAAATTACAAAGCCTATAAAAAAAAGGGAATTGAATGGCTTCAACAGGAAATTAAAAATAATGATCCACTTTATTTTGCTTCGGGCGAAATGCAAAATCCACAAAGAATGATGAGGGCCCTTGAAGTAAAATTATCAACAGGCAATTCAATTATTGATTTTCATTCGGGAAAAAAAATTACCAGGGATTTTGAAATTAAAAAAATCAACCTGGAAATTCCAAGGGACGAATTGTATGAAAGAATTGATAACCGGGTCGATGTATATGATTAATACCGGGTTGTTGAAAGAAGCTGAAGGGCTTTTTTCGTACAGGCATTTGAATGCGTTACAGACAGTAGGTTATAAAGAGTTGTTCGAATTTATGGAAGGAAAGATTTCTTTAGACAAAGCGATTGAAGATATTAAAAAAAATACGCGGCATTTTGCCAAAAGACAGATTACATGGTTTAAGAAGTTTAATGATTGATAACTTTATTATTTGTAAATTTTATTTTTTAAATTTCAAAAATGCAGATTATACAAAGTATACAAAACAGGATTTATGAAATAAGAGGTGAAAGGGTAATGTTGGATAAGGATTTAGCGAATGTTATACGAAGTAGAAATAAGGTTATGTAAACCAGGCGGTAAAGCGAAATATAAAACGATTTCCAAAGGACTTTATGTTCCAACTTACGAGGGAGGAATATGAAAGTTTAAGGTTTCAAATTGAAACTTCTAGAGAAGTAACTAATTCTTTAAGATTACAAATTGAAACCTCAAAAGGAAGACGGTGGTACAACATCGCATATTTATGCCATATGCTTTTACGGAACAAGGTGTCGCTATGCTAAGCGGTATTATTAAACAGTGATAAAGCAATTAATATGAACATTGCCATAATGAGGGCTTTTGTAGAAGTAAGAAAAGTGCTGTTAATGCAAACTGATTTAAAAGAACAGCTAAGAGAAATAAAGGAAAGGCTTGGGAGCATGACGACGACTGTAACCAAACTGGCCTGCGGCAGGCAAATTTATGATGCGATGGAAAACTTGTTAGATGAAAAAGCAGCGCAGAGGAAAATGGGATGCGCGGGAAAGAATAGGGTTTAAAAAATAGAAGATTAAACTATTTCGGACATTATCTCAATATATCAATGAGAATATATACATGTAAGAGTAATTTATTTTATATCTTAAATCCAATTGTTGCAATAATATTTCCGCCATTATTTTTTATTATAGCTGCAGAGTTTGGCTTATCCTGCAGCTGGTACGGATAGTTAATATCCTTATTTAGTGTATACACATACGTTAGATCAATGAAAATTCCTTTGTTCCTGTAACCAAGGCCACCACTCACTTTAAAAAGATTGGCAGTTTCATTTTTATAAGGATTGCCATAATAAGCGCCTCCCAGCCTGAACATATAAGTATCAAATTTTAACTCTCCGCCAATTCTTGCATTGATGGCATTTTTATACGTATTCTTTATTGCCTGGGTTAATGATGAATAATAATCTTTGGACACTGCATCAGTTTTATCAAAAGCTTTAAAAGAAGCTCCTTTGTAATTAACGTACTCAATATCGGCTGTTATAAATCCCCGTTGATTTCTTACGTCGGCTGCTTCACGAAAAATATAAGAGCCACTCACAATAACTTTAAGCGGCGTAATTAAATTATATTTTGTTTCAAGCAATTGCCCGTTATTCAAATCAAGAGAGCTTTGCTTTTTACACCCGCGCCGCCATATCCTTCGAGGTCGGTTATTACTTCAGCAGAATATTTATCAGTAAGCTCATAGGCAGTAGGAGTGTGTATTGCAAGCCCAAGTCTCACGTCTTCAACAGGTTTATAAATGATTCCCAGCTTTGCATTAATACCTACGCCTTTCGTATTTAAAGTTTCGTTAGCTTCAAAATAATTGAAATTATTATTCGAATTACCGGAAGCATCGCTTTCTTTATAGTGGCCTTCACGGTTATAATTTAAAAAAGGAAAACTAAGTGACCCGCCAAAAAATAATTTTTCTCTTAAGTTAAGTCCGACACCTGCTGAAATATCCGTAATTCCTCCAGAGGTATTAATCGTATTTTCCTGGGTTAAGCCAAAGTTTGGATTAGCCTGGCTTCTGTATCCCGCAACAGAGCCATCCGCAGCCTGAACTGTATCAATAAGATAGGTATTAAAAGCAAGGCTGGATCCAAATGGATAATCGGTAGCTGCAAGATTAGGGTCGGTAACATTATCGTTAGCAAGTTCTTCAAGATATTTTTCAGAATAGGAACTTGTAGTATTTTGCCCTTTATAATAAATGTGATTATTAAAATCTGCGATCCTGTTTGCGCCTATAGCAAAAGTGAAACTTTTTATCGGACGGTCAGCCGACGGTGAAGCCACTAATAGCCCGCTGGCGCCAAGGTTAAAATTATTGTCGTTACTTTTTTCAGAATTGCTTTTGTAAGTTGAGTTAAGATTTTTTAATGAGTATCCCGGCGTTAATACAAATTCGCTTGTTTTATAAAATCCCAAACCTGCCGGATTAATAAATAATGAAGAAAATTCGCCACCTAATGAAGCGCCTGCTCCGCCAATCGCCTGGTTGCGTGCTGTTCCGTTTTGTGTTAGCCATGAATATCGAAGCGCATCTGCCGGCTCCTGCGCATAAATTTTAGTGATAGCAAACAATGCGAATGCTATTAGATATATTGCTTTCATAGTACAATAATTGTAGAATCGTTTAAGAAAGATCTGAGATGGAGACAGTATAGGCCAGGGTAAATTTATTTATATAAAGGTGGCTTAAATCACCGCCTTTTATATAAGATTTTAATGCCTGAAAGTTCTTACAGGCGCACTGCCACCACCGCTGCCTGATGATGAACTACCTCCCGAGCTACTTCCTGAACTACTGGGTTGAAATGTTCTTGTAGGTGTTCTGCTATTATTATAGTTATTGTTATTATTATTATTGTTGTTATTGTTATTGTAATTATTATTGTTATTACGTCGATAATAACTTCTATCATTATTATTATTATTATTTGAACTTCTATTATTATTCGAAGGCGTAAAAATTCTTCTTACAAAACCACCAACTCCTGTTGTGTTAGGCTGGGGTTTAAAAGTGCGCACAGGTGCTGAAGTTGTTGATGACGAACCCGTAGTTGCTCGATTATTATTAACATTATAAACGCCAAGATTATATTGTCTCGGTCCGCTGTAATTACTGGTAACACCAGGTTTTGATATATAATAAAGTGGTGGATAGTAACTATTATAATATGGAGAATAATAGTTGTTATAAGGAGAATAAAAACTATTGTAATAATTATTGTAGGGATAAAAAGTAACTCCGGTATATGCGTAAGGATTATAGTAAGAATTATAAGGGTTGTAGAACGAAGATCCGTAAGAACCATATGGGTAATAACCGTAACCTAAGGAAAAGTTACTGCGATAGGTCGGATCGTTTATACCTCTTCTTATAGCAAGATCTTCTATGTTATTACTTGAATTATTATATGCATAACTATCCTTGTCCTGTTGGTTATCAGAAGTTACATATTCTTCTTGCGCAGGCGCCGGTGAATAGTAGACATCATCAGGCGTTTGCCCGATTTTATAAGCAGAAGAACAACTGCTAAAAACCACTACAATTCCAAATAAATGTATAAGTATAGGTTTCATGTTTTTTAGTTTGAAGATTTTAAAAATGAAGTTGGTACTTTTGCAACCTTTGCATGTAAATTTAAGATTTAATTGCCGACAATTTCATGATTATTGTATGGCTGATTGTTAAATATCTGCAAAGAGAAAAAATAATTTTTTAGATAAAATCTTTATCTAAAAACAGGACTTATTGAAAAGAATTCAATTACATTATGAGTAAAGAAATTACAAAAAGAGAAACCGATTATTCGCAGTGGTATAACGACATTATTTTAAAAGCCGGGCTGGCTGATTACAGTGCAGTAAGAGGTTGCATGGTAATAAAACCCTACGGTTTTGCGCTTTGGGAAAACATGCGTGATCAGCTCGACAAGATGTTTAAAGAAACAGGACATCAGAATGCTTATTTTCCACTATTTATTCCTAAAAGTTTTTTAAGTAAAGAAGCTGCACATGTGGAAGGATTCGCAAAAGAATGTGCTGTAGTTACTCATTACCGGTTGATGAATGATCCTGACGGTGGCGGAATTGTCGTTGACCCTGAAGCAAAACTGGAAGAAGAATTAATTGTGAGGCCTACATCAGAAACTATTATCTGGAATACTTACAAAACCTGGATTCAATCTTACCGGGATTTGCCCATATTAGTAAACCAATGGGCCAATGTGGTAAGATGGGAAATGCGCACACGACTCTTTCTGCGCACTACAGAATTTTTATGGCAGGAAGGACATACTGCACACGCAACCTCACGGGAAGCCATAGACGAAACGTTGTTGATTCTGGATATCTATGCAAAGTTTGCAGAAGAGTGGATGTCGCTGCCGGTAGTAAAAGGCGTCAAAAGCATAAGCGAGCGATTTGCCGGCGCCGTGGATACTTATTGCATAGAAGCACTGATGCAGGACGGGAAAGCATTACAGTCCGGCACATCACATTATCTTGGGCAGAATTTTGCGAAAGCCTTTGATGTACAGTTTACTGATAAAGAAAATAAGCTGGATTATGTCTGGGCCAGCAGTTGGGGCGTTAGCACCAGGTTAATAGGGGCTTTGGTAATGGCGCATAGCGATGATGATGGATTGGTTTTACCCCCAAAAATTGCACCGATACAAGCGGTTATTATTCCGATTTACAAAGGCGCTGAGCAAAAGCAACAGATAGATGAGAAGGTGCAAATTTGGATGGAAGATTTTAAAGCGCTGGGAGTAAAAGTAAAATATGACGATGACGATAATAATCGTCCGGGATGGAAATTTGCTGAATATGAATTGAAAGGTGTGCCTGTGCGAATTGCCATTGGAGCCAGGGACATGCAAAATAATGTAGTAGAGATTGCCCGGAGAGATACAAAAGAGAAGATAACTGTATCGATGGATGGACTCGCAAATACCGTTGTGGCGCTCCTTCACGATATCCAGGAAAATATTTATAATAAAGCAAAAATATTCCGCGATACTAATATTACCAGGGCCGATACCTGGGAAGATTTTGAAAAACTGCTGGATGATAAAGGTGGTTTTATTTCCGCACATTGGGATGGCACAGCAGAGACAGAAGAAAAAATAAAAGAACTAACGAGGGCGACTATACGCTGTATTCCGCTAAATAATACCAAAGAAGAAGGTAAATGCATTCTTACCGGGAAACCCAGCTCAGAAAGGGTTTTATTTGCAAGAGCATATTAAAAATTGTAAATTGAAAAGAATTTATTCCAAATTAAATAATTAACGGATCAAAACTAATTACGATGGAAAATCTTGACTTACTCAATAACGATCTGCAGGTAACTCCCCAGACCCAGAGCTATTTAACAGAATCAGCCAAGTGGGGCAAGTTTCTTGCTATTATGGGATTTATTTTCTGCGGATTTATGATAATCCTGGCATTTATAATTCCTTTTGTTCTTTCGCAAGTGCAGCAGGAAAGCACCAGCCTGCCTGTAGGCTTTAACTCGGGCTTGAAAGCGTGGCTAACACTTTTGTATTTATTGTTCGCTGTGCTGTTTTTTTTCCCGTGTTTGTACCTCTATAAATTTTCCGTAAAGATGCAGGCAGCCACAAGAAATGTAAGCCAGGAAAATTTTGATGAATCATTGATGAACCTGAAATCAATGTTCAAATTTTATGGAATTCTTACAATAGTAACTCTCTCGTTTTATGCATTGATAATTATAGTAAGTATTATCGGGGCTGCTATGCGTTAAAAAAATTCCCCAAAAACTATTTCGAAGCCAGGTAATTGTAATCAGCCAGCAATTTTTCTAAAAAATCAATCGCATACATATCAGTTTGTATATGTAAGACTTCCTGCACTTTAATGGCTACTCTGGCGCATGTTTCTGTATTGTGATTTTTATAAAACATGTTGATTACATTTTTAATGGTATTAATATCACGATCGGATAATTTTAGAACCGACGGAAATTTTACAACGTAATCGGTTTGCTGTATTTCCATAAAGACGGTATCCTCAACAGTAAAAACTGATTTTGTATTAACAACAACTGTGTTGGCTGCCAGGTCGCCAAGGCGCTGATTTTTTTTTGAAACTGCAATTATAATCACCACGATAATTCCAAAGAATCCTGTAATGATTATGTAGACGATAAGGCTTACTCTTGAGAGAAATGTATAGCCGAAGAAGAAAGGCCATTCATACGCCTTAAACATCCATCGAACAAGATATTGACTCAATTCCGGTTCACCGCCATCAAGGCTTATCACTCTTATATTCATTAATTTTTTTCCTATAGTCTGTCCATGCATCATTACTTCTGTTACCAGCGAATACACAAGCATAGGAAAGGAAATTGTGAGAATGTCAATTCCTACATGACTTTTCAATACGTCTTCGCTTGCTTCGTCAAATCCGCCATAGTAAAGAAATTTCATACCAACGAAATATAAAATGAGCAAGGTGAAATCTATGAGGTAAGCAAAAAGCCTTTTATGAAATTCAGCAATTTCAAATTCGAGATCAATATTAAATGGTGTAGCTATCTGTATCAGGCTCATAAAGCAAATTAAAATTAATAATTCGAAGCTGGTATCAGGTTAATTATTTTTTTGATGAATTAAGAAACAATTTGACCTGGCTATCGTTTTCAAAAAAGAAAAATGTTAAGAGATATTGCAGGGAAAGAAACTGGTTTTATTTTTTATTTTAGTAATTTGTATATAAAACGAAATCATGGATACTTACCATACAATTAAAACATGCAAAAGCCAGGAGATTACTTCAAGAACTTGAAGATATGAATATTATTAAAATGGTAGATTCTGAAAAATTAAAGCACAATAAAAAACCTTCCCAATTAAGAGGAGCACTTTCAAAAAAGACTGCTGGCTCTCTGCTCAAACATATTGCCAAAACAAGAAAAGAATGGTCTGACAGATTTCCGGCTAAATAATTTTGTATGGCTTATTTAATGGATTCGAATGTGATCATTAATTACATGGCGCAAAATTTCAGCAATGAGGTGCTTGCAAAGCTGGATGCTGTTTTCGACGCTGCATTCAACTATTCTATTATGTCCAATTATATCCAAAATGGAAGTTTTAGGTTATAAATTAACGGATGCAGAGATACAACTGTTTGAAGATTTATTCAGCGATGGAAATGTTCTGCAAATAAATGACGATGTTGTTATTGGGGTAATAAATATCAGAAGATCTTTAAAAATAAAATTGCCTGATGCAATAATAGCCGCTACCGCTTTCATTAATAATCTTGAACTTGTAACAGATAATACTACTGATTTTTTCAGAGTGCCTGGCTTAAAGATTGTAAAGCCTGGAAGTCTCTAATTACTTACGAATACTCATATTTATGAGATAAAGCACACAAAAGCCAATCTCATTTTTTGGGATTTATTCAATGGCAACTTTTTAGCGGAATTGTTTATTTTTATGTAATGCGTGAGGCCAGGTTTATAAAAAAAAATGTTGATAAATGGAATCAATATCAGCATGAAGAATCAAAAGACCCGGATGAAATGGCGGACAGGTTTGTCACGTTGCTCGACGATCTTTCTTATGCAAAAACTTTCTATCCCCAAAGCAAAGTTACCCGATGGATCAATGGAATAGCTGCAGGGATCTATCAAAGTATTTATAAAAACAGGAAACATAAATATTCGAGAATATTGTTGTTCTGGAAATATGAATTGCCTTTGTTGTTTCGGAAATATCACAAAACTTTTCTTTTTACATTAATACTTTTTGTTTTGTTTGTTATGGTTGGTATAATTTCTTCCACGACTGATCCTAACTACGCTGAAAATTATTTTAATCATAACGTGCAGTCCGGCTATTATGATCAAACAATTTCACGAATTCAAAAAGGCGATCCATTTGGCGTTTATAAGGATGCTAATCCTTTTTCAATGTTTGTGCATATCGCATACAACAATATTAAAGTCGCATTTTACAGCGTTGTGTTTGGTGTTCTATTTGGAATAGGAACTATCTTCTTCATGTGGACTAATGGCCTTATGTTAGGTTGTTTTCAATATATATTTTTTTCCCAGGGGCTCGGCTGGCAATCGGTATTGGTTATCTGGATACATGGAACTATTGAAATATCATCTATTGTAATTGCAAGCTGCGCAGGGTTTATACTTGGTTTTGGCTGGTTATTCCCGGGCACGTATACACGAAAACAATCTTTCTTAAAATCTGCAAAAGATGCCATGAAAATTTGTATAAGCCTTATTCCTTTTTTTATTATAGCTGCTTTTTTTGAAAGCTATGTTACACACCTCATGAGTAATACTTTTCAAAAAGATTCTCA
>CAVWQJ010000038.1:0-168761 GCA_963756945.1 uncultured Chitinophagaceae bacterium
GGGCAACGGCTTTATCATTATCTTTTGCTTCAAAAAACATGCGGCGTGCATGCGCCATGCAATGCAGCACGGTTATGTCTTTTTCTTCTTTAAAAAAATCATACACCGCATATCCATCTGTTTGCAGGTAACCTTTAAAATCTTTCAGTACCTCCACAGGGCCTTCTCTTCCTCTGCCTTCCTGGTAATCGAACCATACCAGTCCATCTATGCTGTTGTGATATACCCAGTAATAGCCGCGATGGGTAGTACCCTTTTTATCTTTATCTAACACTTTTATGGGACTTTCATCGGCATGCAGATAATTGCTTCGTACAATTAATTTTTCAAGCGATGCATACAATGATTCTATCAACAAGCAGCCATTTTTTATCCAGTCACCAATAGTGCTGTAAGGTATGTTGATGCCTTCTCTTTTAAAACGTTCCATCTGCCGGTACAGCGGAAGATGATCTACATATTTATCAATGATAATCTGTGCCAGCAATCCCGGGCCAACAATAGCCTTGGGTAATGGGCGATCTATCATGGGTGCAATGATGATGCCTTGATTATTGGCTTGCACATATTTAGGACGCACATACCGGTTTACAAATAATTTACCCGGTTCATATTCTAACTCTTCGGTTATTTCTTCACCGATTTTTTTACAGCCTTCTGTTACTTGTGCCGGTTCAATAATGATTTCCCGGCGTTCCAGGTGTTCAGGAAGTTTGGTGCGTCCGGGATGTTCTTTGGTAATTGCTGTTGTGTTGCGGACGTATTCAATCTTCTGTGTTTTGGTAATAGAACAGGCAGCAACTGCGTCTGCTTGCATATCTAAACTTAATTGTGAAGGAGAACTTTCTGCAGGAATAAAGCGCTCGTTTTTACTGCCAAAAATTAAGCGCTTGAGATTAGCCAGTTCTTGTTGCAAAGCAGCATTTTGTTCTGCTAATTGTTCGTATAAAGCTTTATAGTCAATGGCTGTTTCTATCACGCATCAAAGATACTATAATGCAGTAGTATCAATGCTTTCAGGAGATACATTATCCACAGCTTTCAGCCCTTTGTTGATATCTTTTTCGCTTGCGAACGCTTCTTAAAGAGACGCCCTGCAAAATGTATTGCAAGGCTTCATGGCTGATAGAAATATCTTTATCGTCTTCATTAATCAAAGGCACTTCATAGGTTCCCTTTTCCAGTCTTTTATAATACACCGCCAGGCCATCACCTTCCCACAATAACAGTTTTACCTGGGTTTGTTTTTTATTGATGAAGATGAACACCGATCCGCTGAGTATATTCATTTGCAACTGAGAACTAACGATGCCGCATAGACTGTCAAAACCTTTGCGCATGTCTGTAGGGCCGCGATGCAAATAATACCGGCATGATGCAGATAGATGAAGCATGCTTATCCGATCAGCGCCTTTAAATAATTAACGCTTACCGGCTCATGAAAAACCAAACGTACTCCTCCTGGAAAATATATTTCTACTGAACCGGAAGCAGCCGGCTTTACAATTTGCAGTTTAACAAAGGAAGAGTTATTGCCTTCACCCTTATTTTGCCGATAACGTTTATACCAATAATGAAAAACATGATATTTGATGGATTGCTGCTGACAAAATACATTTTGTGTGAGATCACTTTGCTGCCATTGTTCTATTAGCTTAAACATCTGCTCACGTACTTCGGGTTGACTGTGCATATAATTTTATTAGCTTGCAAATCTATCGATGCTTAAATTCTATGGCAATAGGTACTTGGACGGAGGGTTACTGAGCAACCGAATAAAGAAATGAAAATTGTCGGTAAAATAATGTGTCTGAATAGAATTCGCATGTGATGTCAGTTCAGGTCAAAGCAAATTTATTTGTCATGCCCGTCAATGTGAAAGTGTCGTTCCAAAATTGCAGCTTACGTTGAGTATTTGCGATGGCAGGGCATTTGAAAAACGTCAGCCCAAACTACCGCTGATTGAAAAACTAAAGATGAAGATATGAACAAAAGCTAAATTACTAACGTCACG
Source organism: uncultured Chitinophagaceae bacterium (assembly GCA_963756945.1). Taxonomy (GTDB): domain Bacteria; phylum Bacteroidota; class Bacteroidia; order Chitinophagales; family Chitinophagaceae; genus Ginsengibacter. Next base: position 2,015 of record CAVWQJ010000038.1, read on the forward strand.
CTGGAACTGTTGCTGATATTGAGTTACAGACGAGGACTTGCACGTCGCCCCCTGCTATTGCAAATACTTGTGTTGGCAGAAGTAGTTTTAGAAGTCAGGATAAGTTACATATCCAAATTGACTAAAAATTCCATTTGTACCCATTGCCCAAACTTCACCAGTAGTGCTTACTGTATAGGTCTCTTGCAAGTTATTTCCAATATTCCTATAAAAAGACCATGCCCAAATTCGTCCATTCCAGTTTTTATAATTTGGTGCTTGTTTTTGTCCACATTCAAAGAACGTATTATTTGTTATGTTATTGACCATTATTGTGCCATCAGAGTAAATGTAAAATTTTTCATTGCTTATATTGGTTATCAGCAATAACCCAATTGGCTTTTGTCCATTTCGTAGAAAAACTTGTTTGTTAGAAGGTGTAACTCTACCGAATCTACTATCGGTTTTATCCACTGGTTTGTATGTAATTGGTTTATCTGTTGCAACGTCCTTTTGTAAGCTTCCCCGTTTTTCGTACCAATCAAAAGTATAAAATTCATTTAAGTTTTTAGTTTTATAGGGTATGGATTATAATCTTTTGGTGTTGCATAGCCTAAAGCTTTATGTGGCCTTTCATAATTGTAATCCATCATCCATTCTTCTGCTTTTTGTCTGACATCTGATAGTGATGTAAACACGTATACGTTTAATAATTCTTTTCTGATATTACCATTGCAGCGTTCAACATAACCATTTTGCATGGGCTTACCGGGCTGTATAAATACCAATGTAATTTTATTGTCCCGGCACCACAGATCCAGCTTATGGGATATAAATTCTGGTCCGTTATCTACTCTGATCATGTCGGGTAATCCTCTAAACTCTTTTAAGTATTCCAGTGTTCTTATTACTCTTGTTGTTGGCAGTGATGTATCGGCTTCAATAGCTAATACTTCCCTGTTATAATCATCAATAATGTTTAATAACCTGAACTTTCTTCCATCCCAAAGTGTATCATTCATAAAATCTATTGACCATACCTGGTTGATACATTCAGGTTGATATAATGCTTGTTTTACTCTTGCAGGCAGACGCTTTTTACTTCTTCGCCTGATGTTTAACTGAAGTCCTGTATAAACACGATATACGCGTTTATGATTCCATACAAAACCTTTTCGCCTTAATCGCTTAAAGCTTTGCCAGAAACCAATGGAAGCGTGTTTTGCCACCATTGTATTTAGTGCATTAATTACAGGTTCATCGGCTTTGGACTTGCGTTTATATCGCCCCGAACTCCGCGGCAGGCTTACTGCTTTATATGCCTGGCGTTGACTGATTGCATGTTCTTTAATCATGTGTTCAGCCAAGCTGCCTTTCTCGTCAGGCATTAAAGTTTTTTTGCCACCGCATCCTTTAAGGCTTCATGCACTAAGCTTAAATTGGCATACATGCGTTTGAGGCGGCTATTCTCATCTTCAAGTTCTTTTACCCGTTTGAGTTCCCTTACTTCCATACCTCCATAGCGCTGGCGCCATTTATAAAATGCTGCCGTAGTTATTTGCAACTCACGGCAAATGTCTTTGGCATCCCGGCCATTCTCATGTTCCTGGATCGCCTTTACAATTTGTGTTTCTGTGAATCTTGTTTTTTTCATAATTATCCATTTAAAGTTAGAAATTTATTCAACTTTTAAATGGACGAACTTTGGGGAAGCTTACACATATATGACAATTCGGGAGCTAAAGCGTATTGTGTTTCGATAATTTTGTCCATGTAATATTTAAACAATTCTTGAAAACTCGCTGGAATCGATTGTCATAGTTAAGGTATCATTATTATTGCTACGAAAACTGACTTTAACTCCGGGCTTGTAGTTAACGCAAGTCGGGTAATATCGCAATTCTCCTCTTAAAGCATATTCTTCACTAGTATCAATATGATAATATTTGCCATCTAAGTGATCATTCTTATAAGTTTGAAATCCAAAATTTTTCCCATTACTACTCTGGAGCAATGCAACGCCATTCCCATTTATTAATTTGCTGGTGTCAAAGAATAATTTTATTTGACAAAACGAAAATGATGAAATAAATAAACCGATAAATAAGAACAGTTCTTTCAAAGTTGATAGATTTACTTAATCTCCCGCAGTTTCGTACAACGGTAGGGCGTATTGTTGAAGTCGGCCTAAAGTTAATTAAAGTTTACAGTCTCTTGTCGCCGATTTTAGCAATACGCTTGTTAACTAATGTTGGGGCTGCGGCTAAACTTCGTAGCGGTTGTTAATGATGAAATAATTTTGCCAATGACTCATTGGCGAAGATATTCGAGCAGCTCAGGACAGTCATTTTGCTCTTCAACTAACACCTCTTAGTTGGGTTGGTTACAAATACCTTTCCACAAACTCTCTTAAACCCTCCCACATCTATTGACATTAAAAAAAAATTTACCGAACTTAACAGAGCCTGTGGCTGAGGGGTCTTCGAATAAAATTTAAACGCCTTCCCGACTGGCTCTGTATATCCTTGTTTTTATCCTCAGCTTTTGATGGCATTTTTTGCTTACGCTTAGTTACCTTCCCTTCGTGCCTGTCCTGATAACTACCGCGGGTACTCGAATACTCCCAACCCAGCAGCAACAATATTAGTTAACGTGAAGCATTGGCGATGGCAGGGCATTTGAAATACGTCTGCTGGTACCAAGGCTGATTGAAAAACTGTAGCCGAAGTTATGTACAAATGCCAAATTACTAACCTTCAGCTGGAACTACTGCTGAAAGTGAACTATAGCAGATGACTTGCACGTCGCCCCCTGCTATTGCCAATGCACCTGTTGTATGCAGTCAGTCTTATTCGTCTTTTTCTAAATATTCCTTCGTTGGGAGAGTCAATTCAAAAATATTCGCAGCTTCGTCAAAAGATGTCGGTGCAATCCCATCAAAGGCAGTTAAACGATTTGTGTTGTCAACGAATTCGATTGTCATCAACCTAATTGAATAACTATTAAATTTTGAATAACCATTATTATAGTGAACGGTTACGCAAACGGTGTATGTTTTGTCATGAAATGGATGATAATAGGTCTTTTCGAAAATATCTCTTTTGTCACTGTCTCTCGTTTGATTAAAGCCATTTTGTCTAATATATTCTGCAATATCAAAATCCATAATGATTTTTGAAGATGAATAAATATAATGAAGTTATTTAGTCATATTTAATAGTCGCATAAGGTCGATAATAAGGAATATCTTCTCCATTAGCAGAGAAATAGCCAATCTTAGCTTTGTCGTCTACCTTATCTCCTTTGTTGAGCTTTCCTTTTGAAGAAATATAACAAGGGCAGTTTGAATAAATAAAAGCTTGTTGTCCATTGAAAATTACTTTGGCAATTTTTGTTGGAGAGTCTTCGAACTTGTCAAACGAAGAGTCAATATATTCCTCGAAGATTATTTCATCCTCTTTTGTTATTGCTCCATTATTAAGTTGAAAAACACAGGAAAATGGCATTGTTAGAAAATTTTTACAATTGCATACAACGTGAGAGCGTATTGCTGAAGTCGGCCTAAAGCTAATTAAACTTTACAAGCTCTTGTCGCCGATTTTAGCAATACGCTTGTTAACTGATGTTGGGGCTGCGGCTAACGCTTACAGCGGTTGTTAATGATGAAATAATTTTGCCAATGTTTGATTGACGAAGTTATTTCATCAGTTCAGGACAGGCAATTTTCTCTTCCATTCTAATACCTCATAGTTGGGTTGGTTACGGGTAACTTTTCCACAACACTTCTAAAACTTCTCTCAGCTATTGACTTTAAACATTTTTTTACCGAACTTAACAGAGCCAGTCGCTCGGTGCTCTTAAAATAAATTTTACACCCCTTCGCGACTGGCTCTGTATAACCTTGTTTTTATCCTCAGCTTTTCATGGACTCTTAGCTTACGATTAGTTACCTTCCCTTCGTGCCTGTCCTGATAACTACCGCGGGTACCCGAATACTCCCAACCCAGCAGCAACAATATTAGTTAACGTGTGTATTTACGCTATTAGACGCAACTCTCAATTTTTACAATTCCTTCATTACCAACACTTGCCTACTTCGTTTTTTGTATTGTTGAGTTGCGTCAATCAAATTACCATTCTAAAGTAAATGATTTATTTAACTCGTCCAAGACATTCGGAATGTTTACGAGTGTTTCTTTTTTTACGTGTAAATATCTTTCGGTTGTTTTAATATTAAAATGCCCCAGCAAATCTTTTATATATCGTATGTCAATTCCCTTTTCAAGCAAATGTGTGGCAAAGCTATGCCTTAGGCTGTGTATACCTACATTTTTATTGATCATAGCCTTTTCTTTGGCATTCTGAAAAATTTGCTGAGCGCTTCTTATACTATATGGCTCACCCGCCAGTAATGGGTTTTCAAAAACATATTTCATTGGCATAGGCTTGGTGCTTTTAAGATAGGCTCGTAAAATATCCAGTAACAAAATACTTAACCCAACATACCTGTCTTTTTTACCTTTTGAATTTTCTATTCTCAATTGCATTCGCTCACTATCTACGTCTTTTATTTTTAAATGAACTACTTCGCTTACTCTTAACCCTGCACTATAAGCTGTAAATAAAATTGCTTTGTGCTTTAAATTAATAATGGCATTGAACATTCTGCTAATTTCTTTTTCAGCTAACACTTTCGGTAATTGATCGGGCTTTTTTGGTCGAGGTATTTCAAAAAAGAATTTATCCCGGTGTAATACTTGCTCATAGTAAAACTTTAGTGCATTTAACCTGCTATGAATCGTATTTTCTTTCAAGCCGTTCTTCATACACCAAACCAGGTACCGCTGCAAGTGCCGGGGCTGTAATTCATGTGCAGCAACATGACCAAGTTGTTGAAGTAATTGCACAAATTCGTTGCAGTACGTTCTTATAGTGGAAGGGCTGTATGCTTTCAGCCTGAGCTGCTGCAGAAATTTATCCAGTTCGTCTTTATTTTGGGTGCTAATGGCAACCCGGGCGGGTACCGCCTGTATCATTACTTTTTGTAAAGGTGTTTTTGCCGTAGCAGACACGGCAACGGGTAAGCGCAAATTCGCGGTTATAGGGTTTCCTTTACTGTTCTTTTTTTCTTCCAGGTATTTTTTTAATTCACCTACTTCAAGAGTTGCTTTTCCCTTCAATACATTTGCAAGCCGCTGATAGTCCTTTTCGGAACAGGGTACATACCAGCATTTATGCGTCTTTGTCCATTTAGCGCCCGCTTTTTTTTGTAAGTAATGGTTAAGTGCCGCGTTTTGTATTGAATAAATGGCAATGCATTCAGCGCCGCGGTGAAAAAGTGGTTTAAGTGTTACTGTCTCCATTTTTAAATGTAAAAAAAATTGATGTGTGGTGAACACAGCGAGCTAAAATGCTGCGAACTCGTGATTAGCTGGCCTGTAGTCATATCCTGATTCCCCTGATTGATGAACGCCTTCATCTGATTCATGAACGTCTTCATCTGATACTATCGAAACGCCGGAACTTTTACATTGCCTGTAAAAAAATAACTCTTCAACTTCCCGGGGCAAACCGGGACAGCAGGCAGGCTCCCCCGGCAGCCATCAGATAAACAGGATGAATTAGCCGTTAGTTCCTGTGCATCTTCCTGAAATTGTCTACATCGGTTTTATTAAATAATACAAGCCCATCTATTTTACAACAGATAAACCCTTTTTTGCGGCGCCACCGGTTAACAGTGCTTTTGCTTCTTTTAAAAATGGCCATTACTTCTTCGAAAGTGTACCAGGTATCTGAAAGAGTAATATCATTGTCGGGCATACCTTCCTTTCCATTGGGCAAATCGTTTTGTCCATGCATATATATCTATGTGTTAATTACAACCTAAAGAAGGAGATTTCTTAAGCAGCAGATAGAGGAAGTATTTCGATTAGATAAATGAATGTATAAAAGATTTTTGGAATGACAAAGAAATGACCATTTTTTTTGGTGCCTGCACACGGCATAACAAATTCAATACCCTTATTTTCAGCACTCCGGGCATATTATTCTTTTAAAAAAAAAAGCCAGTCGCGTTAAAAGATGCCCATCCCACATCATGTGAAGGCAATTTCTCTTCTTTAAAAAGACTTCGCGTAATGAAAGATGCCCACCCCACATCATGTGAAGGCAATTTCTCTTCTGTAAAAAAGCTTCGCGTAATGAAAGATACCCATCCCACATCGTGTGAAGACAATTTTTCTTCTGTAAAAAAGCTTCGCGTAATGAAAGATGCTCATCCCGCATCGTGTGAAGGCAATTTTTCTTCCTTAAAAAAACTTCGCGTAATGAAAGATGCTCATCACACCTCGTGCGAGACAAATTATTGCCTGGCAAAAAAGTATGGGTTGTTATATTACATCAGTGATAATAATCATAATGGCTTGCCCGGTAAAATGTATTAAGCCTGCCATATCCCCGGTTGCTATTGCTTTTCTAAAACCTTCCTTAAAAGTTTAAGAGAGGCCAAGGCCATGAGCAAAAGCTAAGTTTGATTCATTTAGGTTCAGAGTGGTCTAATTTGGTTCACTGTAAAATATTTCCAAACCGGGCGTAGTTATTTATACAATCACAATTTTGTGACCAGCAAAAAACTCAATAAAAATGAAAACTTCAAAAATTCAACTTTCATTCAGATCATTCACCGACTCCAATTTTCTCACTAAGGCTGGAAACATTGGTACATCCATGACCAACAATCCGTTCTTTACTGATCCTGTTCCTACCATTGCCGAGGTGCTGGCAGCTTTAGGCATTTACGGTCAAAAGCTCGATAGCGCCAAATCGGGTGGCCGTAATGCTGTAGCGGAAAAAAACCAGTCACGCGGTATACTCGAACAATTGCTTTTTCAACTTGGCCTGTATGTAATGTTTATTGCCAATGGCGATGAAGCAATTTTAGTAAGCAGCGGTTTTACGCTTACTAAAATGCCACAGCCACGTAAGCTGGAGAACCCCGGTAATGTAACTCTTACGTATGGCATTACCGCGGGTACGCTCGTGAGTTCTGTTCCAAAAGGAAATGCAACCGGTTTTATTCATGAAATTACAGATGCATTACCTACGGAAGAAACCAACTGGACAAGCTATCCAAGTAGCACCAGCAGTTTTACTTTTACCAACCTTACACCGGGTAAGCAATACTGGGTAAGAGTGGCTGCAGTTGGCAATCGCAAACAAATTGCCTACAGCAACATTGCTACGCAATTCGCAAGTTTGTAATTAAGGAACTGTATTTTTTTTAAGGCTATCGTTGGATGTACGATGGCCTTTTTTGTTTTTATACTGCTGGTGTTTGTAAAAAAATTGTTTCATTTATTCAAGTAAGTGCTTATTTATAATTGCCGGTAACAGGCACTGCTTTAGCAAACCACCTAAGCTTGCGAAGAAACAGGATTCCACGGTGATGCATCAATAAAAGCTTCTGCACTAATAATTAATTCTTTCACGGTGGCAATATTGCTTTAGTGGCATGTCATTTGGGGCAGTTTTAAAGAAAAATCAGCAGAGAGTAAATAATATGTTGACGGTTGGCACTTAATTAGAACTGATTCATTTTTAATACACTTGTAATTACAAACTATAAAAAAATCCCAACGATGAATAACCTAAAAAAAATACATGACTTAGGCCAAAGTATCTGGCTTGATTTCTTCGACCGCGAGATTATGGATAATGGGGCACTTCAAAATCTTATTGATGAAGATGGCGTAAGTGGAATTACCTCCAACCCCACCATTTTCGAAAAAGCTATTAGCAGCAGGCCCGATTATGATGACGACATCAGGAAGCTTGCCGGAGAACAAAAAAGTAATGAAGAGATTTTCTTTGGCCTTGCAGTAAGCGATATCAGGCGGGCAGCAGATATACTTAAACCTGTGTATGAAGACGCTAACAGACTGGACGGCTTTGTAAGCATGGAAGTTTCTCCTCATCTTGCCAATGATACTTCCGGCTCCATACAACAGGCTATGCAATTGTGGAAATCTATTGGCCGCGAAAATGTAATGATAAAAATACCGGGTACCAAAGAAGGCCTGCCTGCAATTAGAAAATGTATAAGTGAAGGAATTAATATAAATATTACATTGCTATTTGGCTTGAAACGCTACAGGGAAGTTACAGAGGCATATATTTCCGGATTAGAAGACCGGTTAAAAGCTAACCAGCCTATCGACAGGATTGCATCTGTTGCCAGCTTTTTTCTAAGCCGTATTGATGTGCTGATCGATCCCATGCTGGAAGAAAAAGGACTTGATAACTTAAAAGGTGAAGTTGCCATCGCTTCGGCAAAAGAAGCATATAATATTTATAATGAAATTTTTAAAGGTGAGCGCTTTAAAAAAATAGAAAAACACGGGGCTAAGCCTCAAAAAGTTTTATGGGCCAGCACCAGTTCTAAAGATCCCTCTTTTAGTGATGTAAAATATGTAGAAGCATTAATAGGTTCTGAAACAATTAATACGCTTCCCCTGGAAACTATTGAAGCTTTCCGTGACCATGGCAAGGTTGCAAACCGGTTAACACAAAATGGCATTCTTAATCCGGGCGAGGTATTACAGCAATTGAAAGACAATGGAATCAACATTGATGATATAACCCAAAAACTGGAAATACAGGGTGTTGAAAAGTTTAATAAATCTTACGATCAACTACTGAATGCAATTGGCGCCAAAAAGTTAATTGGCCAATTAGTTAATTAGCAAATTAGCCAATTAGCCAATTAGTACATCAGCACATTGGCAAATTTGCACATTTTCACATTTTCACATTTTCACATTTTCACATTTTCACATTAGCACAATGAATAACACTTTAGTTCTTACTGATTTTTCAAACACGGCTTTTCATGCAGCCTGCTATGCTGCAGGGCTTACTTTACAGCTTCACACTAAAGAATTGATTCTTTATCATGCATACGAAATACCAGGGCAGGATTCAGGCGCAACGCCGCAAAAGAGCAACGACAAACTGCACGCAGAAAGCATGGAGAAATTAACTGATCTGCATCACCAGTTGGAGAAATATCTGAGTAACGTAACTGCTGTTCGCTGCCGGGCCGAAGGGGTCAATCCCGGTACTTCCATTAATGATATTGCTGAAGATGAGGACGCCGACTTAATAGTGATGGGTACTACCGGCAAAAGCGCACTGGAGCAAAAACTCATTGGGAGCACCACAATCAAGGTCGCTATGAAAAGCAGGTACCCTGTTCTGATTGTTCCCGGGAATACCGCTTTAGAACCCATCCGCCGGATATTGCTTGCATGTGACAAGGAGCAAACCACCCAACTGGAGGCGGCTTCAGACTTACAAAAAATACTTGATTCACTTTCTGTGCCCCTAATGGTTGTTAATGTCGACCATGAAAAGTATTCGGAAATAAAAACGCCGTTAAATACCGTACTACTGCATGAATTACTTGCAGCTTACCACCCTTCTTATCATCATACAGATAACGAGGATACGGTAGCCGGAATTATGGAGTTTGCTTTAGCAAACGAGGCCTCTATGATTGTATTAATCCCAAAAAACCAGGGTTTTCTTGAAGGGCTGTTTCACAGGAGCGTCACAAAAAAACTTGCATTCCATACTTCGATTCCTTTGTTAGTATTGCATGAAAATAAAATAAGCGAAACCGAAAAAGCATCCAACGGTAACGGCTAAACGAAAAAAAATGTCACAATGGATGCATTGGGGTTTCCCGGCAAAGACACGGCAATGTTATTTCGAAAATGAAACATTAGAAGCGGATATTGGCCTATCCTCAAAAATTATTTTTATATGTGTGCCGTTGTTAGTTTCAATGCTTAAACTACCTCCTAAATCATCGGTTAGCCCTTGCAGCAATTCCATACCCATCGAAGCCCCGATTTTAGAGTCAAAATCAGCAGGGAGCCCGTGTCCATTATCGGCAATACTCAATAAAATCTGTGAATCTGAAATGTGAGAAAGTGAAATAGAAATTTTTCCATTTTTTGTATTTGCAAATGCGTATTTAATGGCGTTGGTAATTCCCTCATTCAGGATTAATCCTAACGTAATAGCAGACGCATGGTTCAATTCAATGTTGTCTATTTGCAGCGAAAATCCGATGTTATCACGAATGCCGTAACTGTCACGCAGGTATTCTACCAATTCATAAATATATTCCGGCATGTGGATGGTGGACAATGTTTCCGACTGGTAAAGTTTCTGGTGAATAATAGACATTGAATGAATTCTGTGTTGGCTTTCTTTTATAGCGGACAAGGCCTCTGTATTTTTAAGATAACTGGATTGTATCTCGAGGAGGCTTGCAACAATGTGGAAGTTATTTTTAACACGATGATGAATTTCTTTGGCTAACCATTCTTTTTCAGTTAGAAGATGCTGCAACTGGTCGTTTTTTTGAACTATAAGTTTATTGCTGTGTTGTTTATGCCTGTACTGCCTGTAGAGTAATCCCATGATGATAAACAATAGTGCAATTCCTCCAAAAGTAAAATTTTTTAGCAGTTTCGCACGGTCAAGATGGTCTTGTTGTAGCTGGTTCTTTTGATTCAGAAGAGTTATCTCATTTTTATCCCTTTCTGTTCCATATTCAACTTCTAACTGATTTATTTGCTTTGTGGTGGCTTCGTTAAAAAGTGAATCATCCAACGTTTGGTATTTCAGTAAATTTTCCGTTGCCGATTTATAATGATCCCGGGTAGTATCTAACCGGAACCTGAGATAATAGTCGTCCTTGACCAGGTCGGGATCACCGATTTTTCTGCTTAATGAATCTATTGTATCGATATATATATTGGCATCAGAATATTGCCTGGACTGAAGGTAAAATGCGATAAGTATAGAATAAAAATTATGCAGTAGCTTATCCGAGGGTGTATGAAGCTTTATGAGCTGCAGTATCTGGTTGCTGTAAGATTGGACTTCAGGATATTTTTTCAACTCGTTATAGATAATTAAATAGGATAACGGTGTATATATATAGCATTCGTCAGATTTGGGTCCAAGAAATTTTTTTGGAAGCATTCTGATAAAGGTCAACGCTTCGTACGGTTTTTTTAATTCAATATAGCTATTAACAATGTTAGCCATCACTTCCAGTACTGCATCGTTCTCGTTAAGTCTCTCTGCTATTTTTAAAGCAGACTGGTAGTAGCCGATTGCCTTTTCGCTCTCGTTTAATCGCCCTAAAGTATTTCCTATATAATTATTGATTTGGCACAGCGACATGCTGCTGTCTCCTACTGTTATGGCACTCTTCAGAGCCATCAAACCATAATTGAGTGCCTGCTTATAATTACCATCAGTATAGTAGATATTTGAATATAAAATGTATACAGCGTGAAGTGACGTAAAATGTATGGATTTATAAAGTTGTAAGGACAGATTAAGATTATCGATAGCTTTTGCCCTTTCATCATTTAACGCATACAGATCAGCAAGAAATTTAAGGCAATAGGCCTCTTGTTCTATATTGCCTGATTGATGAAAAGATTGAACAGCTAGGTTTACAAGACCTCTTTTCACAGGGCTCTCGGCCGGATTGTCATAGTTGTAATATTCGGATAAACTGAAATAAGCAGTTCCAGTATAATACTTATTCTTTGCGTTCTTCAGCAGCCCTACAGCCTTTTCTGCCAATTCTTTTCCTTTTTTTTCCTGGCCTCTTTCCCTGGCAAGAAGTGATTCCAATAAAACCTGAAAGGCATCAGCATCTGCCGATTTTACTTTTTCATTCAGAAGCGCCGCTTTGCGCATATATTCTTCTGCACTATCAAGGTCAGCCTTTTTGCTACCGGATTTGAAAATTTGGTATTGGGCTGCCATGAAAAAAACATAAATCTTATCCGCATCTGAAGTACTCTTATTTAATGATTTCAAGAGCGAGTCAGCCCACTCCTTTGAAACCCCCTGGCTATAAGTGGTTAGCCCCATTAACGCTAACATTATCATTATTGTTAACCTGCCAACCATTGTATAAACGTTTAACTATTTTCGTGGTTTTCATTTCCTTTCGATGCCTAATTTTTTCATCCTTGAGTTTAAGGTATTGACATTTATGTCAAGAATTTCGGCGGCGCCACCTTTCCCGGATATCTTCCAATTACAGCTTTCAAGAACAGCAAGTATATGATCCCGTTCGTTTTCTATCATTGTCTTAAAACCGTTGTTCCCGGGGAAGGTTGCGTGTTCAGCCATTTTAGGATTGGGCATTTCGATCGAATTGATAACATCGCCTTTTGCAAGTACAACATTTCTTTCAATTGCATTCTCCAGTTCCCTGATATTACCCGGCCAATGATATCGCATAAGCATGTCCGTGACTTCAGGTGATAATACAGGGATTTGTTTTCCTTCTTCCGTGCTATACTTTTCCAAAAAATAGTTTGCCAATAGCGGTATATCTTCTTTCCGTTCCCGCAATGCCGGTAATACTAATGGAAACACGTTAAGCCGATAGTAAAGGTCAATCCGAAAGCGGCCCGCTGCAACTTCTTGTTCCAGGTCTTTATTGGTAGCAGCAAGTACACGCACATTAATTTTTTTAGGCTTACCTCCAACCGGTTCAATTTCTCTTTCCTGCAATACCCTAAGGAATTTAACCTGCAATTCAAGCGGTAACTCGCCAACCTCGTCCAGGAAAATTGTTCCTCCATCTGCCAGCTCAAATTTACCTTCCCTTTTAGTGATGGCTCCTGTAAAGGAACCTTTTTCATGGCCGAACAATTCAGATTCAACAAGATTAGGTGGCAGTGCACCACAATTAACAACGACGAATGGTTTATAACGCCTGGCAGAAACTTTGTGAATTGAATGAGCAATCAATTCTTTTCCTGTACCACTTTCACCTGATATCAGCACGGAGGTATCCGTATGACCAACCATTTTGGCCTGCTCAAGTGTTTTGAGAAATTTCTGACCTTTGCCAACGAGGTGACTGAATTCAGGGGGAAGCAAAACCGGTATAGAATTTTGTAATGAAAGGTTGTTACTTTTCTCAGGCAGCCGGTGCTTGTGCAGGTACAGGGCAACGTCCACCATAATCAAAACGTCCTTTGCACGAAAAGGCTTTACCATAAAACCATATGGCCTTGTTGATTTTGCTTCTTCCAATATTTGCCTGTTTGAGTTGGCTGACAAATAAACAAAAGCCATATTTTTTTCATTCAGTATTTTACCGAGATCAATACCGGTGCCTTCTCCCTGCAGAAAAATATCAACTAACACCAGGTTAGGTTTTTCTTTTTCAATTATCGATAATGCCGTAGTAACTGATCGTGCAATAGAACATGTGGAGTATCCAGCGTTAGTGAGTATAACATTAAGGCTCTTAGCCTCAACAAATTGATCTTCTACTATTAGGATTTTGGTTTTCAACGTGGGGTTTTGAGATGTCTTACAACTGTTGGCCGTGCAAACAAATTTACATAGTTATCTCTTCCTTTCTGCTCTTTTTACCCGGCTTTTTTCAATATTTTATTGATATAGCAATATTTTTTTTCATTAACGAAAATTAAAGTATTGCAAACCAATTATCTAAAATTTTGGCACAAACTTAGTCTGATTGCGAAAAGAATTTCTTCATAACGAGAGAAGAAATATTCAGAATAAAATAGATTCCGGATAGTACCTAAATGAAACAAATGGGAGAACAGGAACAAGACAAAAGAAATCAAGATGGAATAGAATATTGGGTACCAGCTTAAAGAAATTAAACAGCATTTTTTTATGCAAATAAATTATAAACAATGAATAATTATGAATCGCTTGCAGATGCGTTGGATGATCTCAGGAAAAGAGGGTATGACTGCGACTTTGACGTTCAATCAAATTGCCTGTACTGCAGCGACCTGGATCTGAGACTCTATGAAGAAGAATTTCACATAGACGAAGTCTACCATTTTGAAGCAGATGACAATCCCGATGATAACGCTGTAGTATATGCGCTTACTTCTCCTACAGGAGTAAAGGGCACTATAGTGGATGAACACGGTACATCTGCCGACAATGTCAGTCTTGAAATGGCAAAGAAACTGCGGAATCACCAGGTAATGCCGAGCTGAAGAGTAAGCAATAGCCAAAAAGTATTTCGTCCTGAAAATAAGTTTCAGACGAATAATAGGTATTCACCACATTATTTAATAAATAAAAACATTAGTTATGTCACAAATAAACAAATCTGCAAAAGCAGAAAATGATCCCCACATTTTTAAGGAGGTTAGAACATTTCTGAAAGCACTTAATTCAGGAACAGGCAAACCAATTGAACAGCTCAGTCCTGCAGAAGCACGAAAAGTATTAGTTGATGCACAAAATTCTGTACAGGTAAATTATTCAGGAATCGAAGAGTCTGAGAAAACAATTATGCAGGATGGCGAAAAAGTGAAAATTCACATCACAAAACCCGTTGGCGTCGAAACAAATGCGCCGGTCTTCATTTTCATCCATGGTGGCGGATGGGTATTAGGAGATTATCCGACACACAGAAGATTGGTAAGAGACCTTGTTGTTGCCAGCGGAGCAGTTGCGGTATTTCCTGATTATACTCCATCTCCTGAAGCCCGCTATCCCACTGCAATAAATCAAATATACGCAGCTACCAAATGGGTATCTGAGCATGGTAATGAAATAGGAGTTAACGGAGAAAATCTTGCCGTCGTTGGTAATAGTGTTGGTGGGAATATGACGGCTGCCGTTGTATTGATGGCAAAGGCAAAAAATGGTCCTGCAATAAAACTCCAGGTAATGCTATGGCCGGTAACCGACGCAAATTTTGAAACAGGTTCGTACAACGAATTAGGTGAGGGAAGGTTTCTTACAAAAAATATGATGATATGGTTTTGGGACAATTATTTGCCAGATAAAAATGTGCGTAAAGAAATTTATGCCTCCCCGTTACAGGCAAGTTTAGAACAGTTGAAGGGTCTGCCTCCTGCTTTAATTCAAACGGCAGAAAATGATGTGCTGCGCGATGAGGGCGAAGCGTATGCCCGGAAATTAAATGAAGCCGGAGTTCCTGTCACATTAACAAGGTATGGAGGGCTGATTCACGATTATGGCCTTTTAAATCCCATAGCGGGCGTTCCGGCGGTTAAGACCGCACTGTTGCAAGCCGCGGCTGTAATCAGGGAAACATTAAAAATAAAAGCCGCCCGATATGAGCGTGAACCCGCCTTCTGACAAAATATTATTCTAATAATTTTAATAAAATAAATCTAAGTGTAACCCCAAAAATTTAAATCATGAAAATTACAGTAATTGGCGGTACCGGGCTTATTGGTTCACAGCTCGTAGACAAGCTTCGCCGGCTTAATCACAACGTGTTACCGGCCTCTCCTGATTCCGGTGTCAACACCATCACCGGGGAAGGACTTGATGAAGCGTTGAAAGATGCAGATGTCGTCGTTGACGTTTCAAATTCTCCTTCATTTGAAGACAAAGCAGTGATGGATTTTTTCCAAAAATCTACAACGAACCTGTTGGATGCAGCAATGCGTGCCGGGGTAAAACATTATATTGCCTTATCGATTGTAGGTACCGACCGTTTTCCGGCAAGTGGTTATCTCCGTGCAAAAGTGGCACAGGAAGAACTGATTAAAAAATCCGGAATGCCTTACTCGATTCTGCGCTCTACCCAATTCTTCGAGTTTGCAAGCCGCATAGCACAAGAAGGTACGAACGGCAATGAAGTTCATATTTCAACAGGTATATTTCAGCCAATTGCTTCATCTGAAACGGTAGCTGCCCTGGCTGATATGGTGATCAATCCGCCATTAAATGCGACTGTTGAAGTGGGTGGTCCCGAGCGTATGCAGATGTCGGAGTTCATTCGTTATTATTTGACTACAACGGAAGACTCGCGTCAACTGATCCCGGATGAACACACCCTTTATTTTGGTGCCGAATTGAAAGATGCTTCATTGTGTACGGGTGAGAATGCACGTATTGGAAAAATTAAATATGAGGATTGGCTGAGTAAGCAATTGGTAAAACATTAATAGTTCCTGCCTTTCGTAACAAAGATGACGGGTGTCAGTTCGTTGAGGCGGCTGTAAGAGGCATGCACTTTCCATCCGTTCGTGCATGGGACAACTCAAGTCGGCGCGGTGTCCCCGCGAAAACCGATCAGCTACACAACGAGGCGGCAGGCCAGAGGTATTCTTATTTTATAATAACAAAATGGTTTCACATGAAAACAATTCATTCCTCTCAGAAAGAAGATCCGAATATCGAGGTGACTTTATCAGAAGAGACCCGGGAAATAATAGATATCATACCAGCATGAAATAAATATAACGGATGGAGGTGAGTTCCTGGACGATGCCATAAGAATGAAAGACCAACCGTTTGGCGAAACAACCGTGAAGGAAAATGATAAGCCTTTACAATTGCTCTTTAATAAATAACAATATTTTTTAACAACAAAAATTAAATTTTATGATTACGATCAAACAACTCAGTCCAACAGCAACAGTGGAGGGGACCGCGACCCTGTCCCTGCCAGAAGGTGCAAACCTGCAATCGAATGCAAAAGGAGTAAAAAAGATCGTATTGGTTCACGGCGCCTTTGCCGATGGTTCAAGTTGGGCAAAGGTTATTCCTATACTTCAAGCCAAAGGGTACAATGTAATTGCAGTACAGAATCCGCTCACTTCATTTGAAGATGATGTTGCAGCAACCAAACGGGCTCTCGACTTAATGGAGGGACCGGTTTTACTGGCAGCACATTCCTATGGAGGAATGGTGATCACCGAAGCAGGGAATGATCCTAAGGTAAAGGGGTTACTTTATGTTGATGCGCTAATACCTAACGATGGTCAATCCGCAGCTGATGTGATACAGCCATATCCGCCATCCCCGGGCAATACAGAGTTTCAGCAGGATGCTTCAGGATTTCTAAGCATGTCGTTGAAAGGAATCAATTCGTATTTTGCACAAGACCTGGATGCAGAAGACAGAAAAATACTTTATGCTACACAAACTCCTTGGGCCACAAAAGGTATTGCTACCAAAATTTCCAAGGCTGCCTGGAAGAATAAACCATCATGGTGCATCATCGGTTTAAATGATGAAACTATTCCTCCTCCATTGACCAGGGCTGAAGCAAAAATGATCAATGCAACTACGCTTGAGCTGGAATCAAGTCATGTTCCTATGTTATCTCAACCAAATAAAGTGGCGGAATTCATCATCAGTGCAGCCCAGACATTGTAATAGAAAGTCGGGTTCTTACAGGAATCAACACGGGAACCTGCGGATATAACTAAACATTAATTACGCCCTATCATTCCAGGTATAAAGAAAGTATCGCCGACGCACTTTTGTAGAATAGTTTTGTGAATCAACGGGCGGGACGATCGGCGCTTTGGAGTGTGAATTATAATGGGAGTTGTATAAAACTCTTTGAGAGACTGGAATCTGCCTGATTCCAGACTTTCGATTATTGCAGGCAAATAGATAGCATTTATCGCTCTGATTTAGAAAAGTTATACAAATCAACGGCCGCTATGGCTATGGTTGAAATTTTTTCCGGAACACCAAAGCAGGCTTTACTTCACTTTATCAATAAGATAACGGCCACGGGCACACGATAAAAAGGATGAGGCAATAGCGTATATTTAACATCTTCGATTTGGCCGGGCCTGCTGGGATTTTTGCATAATACCAATACGGGCTTAGAATATTTTGATTTATCTAACTTTTGGGGAAATTCGGGTCTGCCTTCACCTCTTCTATTTGTTTAATATGGCGCTCGTTATGAGCAGCTATAAATAATAAAACCTGGTATCCATCAATCGTACCAAAGGGTAACTGCTGGTAACGGTTTCTCAGATCAACTTCAATTGATTCTACAAACTTAATATGCTCGTTTCTTTTATCCAGGAATGCTGCAATAGTAGCTTCCTGCGAACCAAATTTTCCGGTTGGTTCAAAAGGTTTCTGGGTTTTTACTTTATTAGTGCGGTCTTCAATCATATTAATTAGTTGCTCGTCCGTTACTTTTACATCTGCTCTTTTAGAGGGGTCTGCCTCCGTTTTTAAAACACCTTGTATCATCCCGTCAAAATTGATTTCAGATAGAGCAATGTGCTCTGTGCATTCTGCGATTGACCAGGACTCCGGGCTGCTCTTGAAATTTAATTGGGCTTCACTTAAGCCTTTAACAGCTGCTTGTAGGTCGTTACTTGATTTTGTAAAAAAATTTGAAGCAAATTCTCTTTCCGCTTTTGTAAGAGGGGATCGGTTACTGTAAAGCTCACCATGGCAAGCATCAATATTAGTATTAATATTTTTTTCATAATTTTTTTCTTTTAAAGTTACATTTTCATTTTCCCTTGATAGATTGATTTTTACATTTATTGATTTTTGAATAAATTAAAATGTTTTGATTTATATCGGGATGACGAATAACGATTTCATATTTGGACATTGACTGAAATATAATTTTCGCGGAGTGTGACTGGCTGAAAACAAATGGCGTATAATATAAATGGTTTTCGAGTTGGGTTACCATATATGTATTATCCGGCACATTGGCAAGAATTGTAAGAGCTTGCTATAACTGTTAATATTTTTTTATGTTTTCATTTACTGAATAAAAAGCATTGTTAGTAATGTTCATTAATACCGCCTTATATTCCGGGGTATGATATTTATTACTTCTATGGCGGGATTAAAGTTCGTTTTGGTATTTGAATTAAAGAAACTGCCCCTCGTGCTTTTATTACATCTGATTGTTATTTTATTTTGCAAGTCTGGCTGGCAGAATACAATCGAAGAACGCGGCCTGCTGAAAAAGAAGTGATGCGCATATGAGCAAAAAAAGACGTAAGTTGTATTGCGTTATCTAGAAAATGAATTCCCCTCTTAATCATAAAATTGTATTAGGTCTGCTCATTTTCTTTTTTCCCTTTTCTGTTGCTGGTTTTGGAGTGCTCACCCACGAAGCTATTATTGATGCGTCATGGGATGCGTCCGTATTACCGCTATTAAAAGAGAAATACCCTGCCGCCTCAGATGATGAACTAAAAGAAGCTCATGCATATGCATATGGTGGTGCAGTAGCACCTGATATGGGTTATTACCCTTTTGGCAGCCGGCGGTTTACTAATCTTGTACATTATGTTCGTAGCGGTGATATGGTAAATGCATTACTAAGAGACGCCGCAAACCTAAATGAATATGCTTTTGCCTTGGGCTTTCTTTCGCATTATGAAGCCGACAACTTTGGCCATCCCATGGCTACCAACCGCAGTGTGCCTATTGTATATCCGAAAGTGCGCAAAAAATATGGTAATGTTGTCACTTATGCGGAAAACCGTATTGCTCACATCCGAATGGAATTTGGGTTTGACGTACTGGAAGTGGCAAAGGGCAATTATGCCTCACAGGCATATCGCGATTTTATCGGCTTTAAAGTAGATACCGCCGTGTTGTCAAAAGCTTTTTCTGAAACTTATGGTTTAAACATTAATGAAGTGTTTAATAATCATTTTAATTTAGCTGTAGAAACATTCAGGTGGGTGGTAGCCAATATATTTCCAACCATAACGAAAGCTGCATGGTCTGCCAAGAAAAACACCATCGATAAAAAAAACCATGATGCAACCAGTAACCACTTTACATATAAAATGCGCCAAAAGCAATATGATAAGCAATATGGCAAAGGCTACAAGAGACCGGGATTTTCTGCAAAACTACTGTCATTTTTTGTTCGGGCATTACCAAAAGCAGGACCGTTAAGAGCATTAAGATTTAAGGCACCCACCCCCGAAGCAGAAAAATTATTTGTGCAAAGCTTTGATACTATATTGCTGCATTATGCCTCCAATGTAAAACGCCTTTATAAATCAGGCATACATAAGGAAGATATGGACTATGATACGGGACTGCCTACTTCTGATTGTGAATATAGCCTGGCAGACGAAACTTATTGCGACTGGCTACTTACACTGGAAGATGATAAATTTGAAAATGTTACCCACTCCATAAAACAAAATATCGTGAACTTTTTTCATCTCAGCGATGCTACAAACAATAAATTCTATTCCAAAAAATGCACAAAATTCTATTCTGCCTGCAATGAGATTAGCAAACTAACCGTCGGCGAGTAGCCTTTGATTTCCTCATAATGGCGCAAGTAAATCCTTTCATGTTCCTTTAACTGTTGGATCAGGTATGAAGAAAATATCGCTGGCGCAAATTTTATCTACCAGACTCTTTAGGGCAACGGGCGGCACGGGCGGGGTTGTATAGTGTGTATAACAATCGAAACGGTATTTTTTTTAAAGCATTCATAATTTATTGCAATTGTTCATCCGCAAATTGCAGGTATTGTTGCCAGTCAAATAACGTTACATCATGCTTTCCGGTTCGAATATGATAACGAACTGCATTGCCAACCGGGTGATTCACGGGAGGCATACTGTCAACATCAATTCCCTTTTTACCAAACAATGCGTATACACGGCTCGCTTCCCTTGCGCTTAAAAATTCTCCTTTCGGATCAGACCATTTATCGCCTTCGGCACTTGCTACATATAATGGGCGTGGCGCAATCAACGACAATAACATATGGGCGTCAATTGGTAAGGCAGCAGTATTGTCTCCAAACGTTTTGTATTTAGCACCAAACCAATAGGGAAAACTTTTATTAATGATCTTTACCGTTTCTCCATACCATCTTTTAGATAATGCAGCCCCACCTTCCCCGGACTCATTAGAAATAACCAAAGCAAAACGCTGATCAGAAGCGCCGGCCCACAAAGCTGCCTTGCCCAGGCGGGAATGGCCAATAAGCGCCACTTTTTTTGCATCGATATCTTTGTCTTTTTCAAAGTAATCCATAATCCTGCTAAGCCCGTAAGCCCATGCCCCCAGGCAACTCCATTGCCCCGGCCGGATTTTTAAAACATCTTTTAAAGTAGTTCGGATTCCGGTCTTCCATCCATCCGGGTTGTCCGGCTCAAGATCACCATCATAAGCTGTTGCAACGGCACAACCATGAGATAAAATTTCTTTTACCTGCCATTGGGAAGCTTCGGCTCCTCTTGACGAATCTGTTGCCCTGTTATTTATTGCACCCTTAGATTTCGACGGAACCCAGTGTTGTGTTAATATTATTCCTGGATCATTTTGAATTTCATTATTGCCCGTAAAATTGAGCCCGACAAAAACCGGAACAGGCTTACTAACGCCGTTAGGAAAATAAATAAGCACATCTTCATATACGCTGCTGTCGGCAGGATGCAAATAGATTCGTACCTGTTTTCTTGTCGCCATTCCATCTAAAGCATGTTCATCTTTTTCCAGCAACCGGTAGTTAATTGGAATTTTCGTTTTGGGATATTCACCAAATTGTATTTCCTCATACAAATGATAGAGGTAAGGCCGCTGTACGTTATTCCATTCCTTAACATTCTTTACTTCTTTACCATTTTTTAATTTTAGAACATCAGGTAAAGTATAAGGAGGAACTTTTGATTCATCGCTATTGGATAAATTGTTCTGGGCATTGCCCTGTTTTATAAAGCAACAACCGGTAAGAACAATAAGAACAATAATTTTTTTCAGGTTCATGGAAAGTTGTTTGTCTATATACATCGTTAGTTTATTATAAATATACTATAGAGCATGTAAAAAAAACTGTATTGTGGTGGAATTTATATTACGGCTTATTACGCCAATATATAAATCTCTGATGAAGGGCACAAGTGCTTTACTCTTTTTTATGGAACAAGTATGGTTGAGCTGCAAACCCGGCTACAGAACTTACGCAATGTAACCAGTTTTTATAACCCAATTGCCCTGGCGGCTCTTCGAACCAACAAATCTTCTGATGTTTAAGAAACTTATTGCCCGGCGAAGTGGCAACTTTATTAATTGATATAAAATAAAATCTTATGAAGTGTATTCTTAAATTAGATATTGAAGCTAAAAACTTTAAAATAAAATAGCCGGGGAAATTAAATAGCAAAGATTTAATTCCGGAATAATATATTATTTTACAATAACAAATCTGTGACAAAAGAAAATGAAAAAACTTCTGTGTGCTTATTATTATTAGTTTGTTTATACAGGAGCAATTGCGGGCGCAGCTCCAGGGGCAGAACCGCATAGACTCTTTACTTGGTCAGTTACCTAAAGTGAATGAAGACACCAACAAGGTGAAATTGCTGATTGATCTTAGTCATACTTATTATTCTATAAATCCTGATGAAGGTTTACGTTTTGGACAACAGGCATTAGCACTTGCTGAAAAATTGGAATGGAAGAAAGGAGTGGCAAATGCCTGCCGGACTATAGCAGGTAATTACGGATATGGAAAATCTGATTATGCCACGGCGCTGAAGTATTCTCTACAGGCATTAGACCAATTTAAAGAGATTGGCGATAAACTCGGGACAGCAAGAATACTTAGCGATATCGGAGTTATTCATTGGTACCAGGCAAACTATCCTAATGCATTAAAATATTATTTCGATGCGTTGCGGATTAATGAGGAAATAAATAATAAACCCGACATAGCAGTTACTCTGTGCAACATCGGGATTGTTTATAACAGCCAGAAAGATTATCAAAAAGCGCTTGAGTATATCACAAAAGCAAATACGATTGATGAGGAAATGGGAAATAAAAGCGGCATAGCTGCAAACCTCGGCGATATCGGCGAGTTGTACCGCAATTTAAACAACCAGGAAAAAGCGCTTGAATATGTTTTAAAATCGCTGCAGTTATATAAAGAATTAGGCGATAAAAATGGAATAGCCAGAGACCTCGGCAACATTGGCGTTATTTATACCGAACAGAAAAATTATGGCAAAGCGCTGGAATATCATTTACAATCGCTAAAAATAAGTGAAGAATTGGGAGTTAAAATTGAAACAGCTGCCAGCCTTGGCAATATTGGAAACATTTATTTAGAAACAGCAAAAGATAGCAGCAGAGGCAAACACAATTCACTGGCATTGCAAAAGGCAAAAATGTATATAGACAGCGCTATACAAATATGTAGAGAAATTGGCGATTTAAATGCTTTGTCTGCAAACTATAAGCAATTGAGCGAAATACAAACCTTGCTCGGCGATAACAAAAGTGCCTTGATGAGTTATAAGAATTTTACGCTTTTGAAAGATTCCATATTTAGTATAGAAAAAGACAAAAAACTTACAGAAACTGCTATGCAGTATGCGTTCGACAAAAAAGAAGCAACAGCCAGGGCCGAGCAGGAGAAAAAAGACATAAGACAGCGCAATATTCGCAATTCAATTATTGCAGGTGCTGCAGTGTTGTTATTACTTTTGATAGCATTAATAAATCGTTACCGCTACAAACAGAAAGCTAACAAAGAGCTGGCTGCAGCTTATGAAAATTTAAAAAACACGCAGCAGCAATTGGTGCAATCAGAAAAGATGGCCGCTTTTGGCGTGATGGCTAAACGCATGGCGCATGAAATACAAAACCCGTTGAATTTTGTAAATAACTTTTCGGAGGTTTCCCAGGACCTGGTGCAGGATTTTATTTCTTCCGATAATGAAGAAGAAAAAAAAGAAGCGGCACGGGATTTAATCAGCAATCTTGAAAAAATAAATCATCACGGCAACAGGGCCTCCAACATTATAAATCAATTGCAGGAACATGCACGGTCAGGCACCGTGCAACAATTTTTCGAAGAGGAATAAAATAACTTATAAGTTCTAAAAAGAAATATTGCCGCATTGGAGTTGGTCACCTATAAATTTTGTAAATAAAAAATAAGTTTCAGGCAATGCAGGTGCCGAAGAAAACTTGTACATATTTGAAACCAGACCCGATGTCACTCAATTTCGTTTATGCGTCGGGGTTATAGGAGTAACTTTTATCAATTCAACTTTGCATGGTATAAGTTATTTTGCCGCGCAATTATTTACTTCGTTTCACAACCGGTTCTGATTTTTGGCTGAACACCCGCCAGGTCAGCAATATTTCAAGCACCCCCTTAAGAACAACAATAGCAGCTACTATCTCCAACCAGTAAATCAGGTCGGGCTGAAACATGGTGAGTACTTTCCAGATAAATACTTTCAGCACTACGTACAGTAAGAGCAAGGGCCATAGAAAGTGCAGGACCGAGACTAGGCCGATGCGCCGCATAAGGGCAAGCCGTGTAACAATTCTACGTTCTTTTAATTTTTTGTATCGCTTTGAGATTCTCAAAAGTGATGCGATCAAAATAACAGTAAGCGCCAATATCACCACGTCAAATATTATGTACAACTTTCTTATT
Organism: uncultured Chitinophagaceae bacterium; assembly: GCA_963756945.1. Lineage (GTDB taxonomy): Bacteria > Bacteroidota > Bacteroidia > Chitinophagales > Chitinophagaceae > Ginsengibacter. Next base: position 26,289 of record CAVWQJ010000038.1, read on the forward strand.
CCCAAACCCTGTTTGGGAGGCGGTCGGTTTGCAACCATACTCAATACATTTTGCGCCATGCCACGGACTGAGGATCCGTCAAGAGCGGTTGAACCATGAGGCGACGAAAAAGCATCCAGTGCGCACATTACGTTGGCAACAATAAACACCCCTATTCGTTCGTCGGGATCAAAGAATACAGAAGACTGGAAGTTAGCCGTGCCGCCATCGTGGCTAACAACATTATGTCCGCCGATGCTGCCGGATTCCCAGCCCATGCCATAGGTGTCAGGAACTGGCTCCGTATGTGTCAAAGCGATTCCTTGCGGCGAAAGGACAGCGCTATCCCCGTATCGCCCACCATTCATTTGGGCGACCAGGAAGTGAGCCATATCCTCCGCACAGGAGAAAATGTAGCCGGCAGGAAGTTCGGAGCGGTTATAATGAAAGGTAACCGGAGCCGGAATACCGAACCACCATCGGTAACCAGAGGCCATTTCATGTTGCGAAGCTTTTTGCTGCGAAAGGAAACTATTCCGAATATCCAATGGCCCGAAGATATGTTCCCGCACATATTCTTCGTATGATTGATGCGATACCGTCTGCACAATCAATCCAAGTGTTTCATAATTAGCATTGGAATATCCGAACGATTGCCCGGGCGGAAAATTCAACTTTGCTTTTTTCAGAAATCGTACTGTCCTTTCAAGAGCTCCGCCATCGAGTTCGGTCCAAAATTGAGGCTCACGTAGCATGGGAAGCCCGCCGGTTTGATTGAGCAGTTGACGTACAGTGATTTTTGCCGATGCTACGGTATCGGCTACCCGAAACCAGGTGATGTATCGCTGAACCGGCGCATCGAGCTCAACTTTGCCTGCTTCCACCAGTTGCATCACTGCAAGCGCAGTGAAAGCTTTTGTAACGGATCCGATAATAAAAGAAGTCTGTGGCGTTACCGGATGCCCGGATGGATCCGCCTGCCCGTAACCTTTAAGATAAATGATTCGATCGCCTTTTACGATTGCCAGGGCCAACCCGGGAATACTCGGCAACCGCATCTTTGCATTAATGTACTGATCAATTGCATTGAAATCTATTTTATCACCGGTTACCTGGGCCAATATATTTGAAGCATTGATCTCAACGATTAAAAAACATAGGAATAAATAAATTGCTTTGCACATACATTTAGACTCTGTGGCGACATAAAAAATAAAAGCAATTGGATCATTAAAACAATCAACATAAATTGTACCATAAATTATCGTGGTAATCAGTTATACATGGCTCTTTTTTATTGCAAGATAAATCTGTTCCCCGTTGAACAATTAAACACATGGTGAATATTTGTTCGTCTAACCGTGGTCGTTATCTATGCCGCGCTGTATGAAAAAATATGCTGTCAACGATAAGGTGTACAAAACCTATGATAAGGAACGATTTTTGTAACTCCTTACAGCATTAACTATGGAAGACACAAGAAATTTATTGATTACTTATGCCTATAATATTTTAGGCTCTTACGAAGAAGCTAAAGATATAGTGCAGGATGCCTACCTGAAAATATTGGACACAGCTTTTGACACCATTGAAAATAAAAAAGCATATTTAATTCGAACGGTAATCAACCTTTCCATCAATCGAAAAAAAAGACAACAAAAATTAGTAAACCAATACCCGGGCGAATGGTTGCCTGAACCGGTTGCAACAGAAAGAGCAGATACCGCAATCACCGGAAAGAGATTCTTTCCTATTCCCTTATGGTGCTTCTCGAAAAGGCTCAATACAAAGCAACGTGCTGTTTTTATTTTAAAGGAAGCATTTGATTATGATCATAAGGAAATTGCTTCAGTGCTTGATATTACGGAAGAAAATTCCAGGAAAATATTCAGCCGTGCCAGGCAGCAATTAAAGGAATCCGGTACAGTTGACAGTACAACCATTCCCAATCATTACCTTGATAAATATATCGACGTTATTTCCCATGCAGATATAAGCCGGCTGGAACGTTTATTGAAAAATGATGTGATTGCTATTTCTGACGGTGGCGGCAAAGCATCAGCAGCAAGGCACCCTGTTTACGGTCAGTCAAAAGTGATAAAATTTCTCATTGGTATTTACCAAAAATTTTACAACGTACAAGGCACACGTGTTGAAAAAAGCCGTGTTAACCATCAACCTGCGCTGTTGTATTATAAAGATAATAAGTTGTCTAACTGCCAGGTTTTTGATTTTGAAAATGGAAACGTCTCGCACATTTATTTCATTCGCAATCCCGATAAATTACAATCTCTCGAAAAAAAATTCTGAAAGCTGTCACGTTTTTCATGGCTTGTTTGTTTTTATGCTGAATCAAAAATTTTTAAATCATGGAAAGAATAAGTTTAAACGATGCGCCCCAGGGCATGCTGGCGGTAGTGCAAAATGTAGAAAAATACATCAATCAGGGTGAAGTGGACCATAAGCTGCTTGACCTGCTTCGCGTAAGGGTTTCGCAGATCAACAGCTGTGCCTATTGTCTTGACATGCATTACAAGGAAGCCATACATGCAGGAGAAACTGAAAAAAGGCTTTACTCTTTACCGGCATGGAGAGAAACAAATTATTATTTGCCGGAAGAACAGGCGGCTCTTGCTTTTGCAGAAACTTTAACAAGGTTACCTGCAGAAGAAAACAGTGATCATATTCATGACGAACTGAAAAAGTATTTCTCCAAACAGGAAATCGCTTACCTCACATTAGCCATCGCACAAATTAATTTATGGAACAGGGTTGTGAGATCATTCGGCCCAACGCCGGGTAATTATAAAGTAAAAGAAAAAACACCTCAACACGAGATGGCGTAATGCGTTGACAATTCAATTTCAACTTGAAGTATTGCTGGCAAAATTGTATGGCAACATGTTTGATACAATTAAAGGCAATACTTCTTTTTGTTCAAAGCGATTATTATTTGAGAAAGCGGAAAATGAAATAATAATTATAGAACCAGGTATTTCAATCTCAAAGCTTTGTTCGGATTAATGCCGAAGAGTAATGCTCCGGCAGTTTTCGTTTTTGACGGTTCAACGTGGTTCAAATTTTTTTAAAAATGGAAAATAAAAATATCCTGATATCCGGTGCCGGTATTGCGGGTCCCGCCCTTGCCCGGTGGTTGAAAAAGTATGGTTTTAATCCTGTGATTGTTGAACGGGCACCTAAACTAAGGGAAGGTGGTTATGCCATTGATTTTGTTGGTGCCGGTTTTGGTGTAGCAGAAAAAAATGGGCATAGTTCCTGACCTTAGAAAAGCTGATCTTAAAATCAGGGAACTGGTATTTGTTGACAAAAACAGTAAACGAAAAGGAGCACTGAATTCTTTTCGAATGCGGAGTATTCTGCACAACAGGTATTTAAATTTATTCAGAAGCGACCTCTCCGAAATAATTTATAACCACTTAAATAACGAAGTTGAATTTATTTTTGGAGACTCCATAACCCCGGATAGAACAGAACGTTGAACGGGCAACGGTTACTTTTGAAAGCGGTAGAATGCGCTCATTTGACCTGGTGATTGGCGCAGATGGATTACATTCAAATATAAGGGAGTTGATGTTTGGGAATGAAGCGCAGTTTGAAAAATATTATGGCTTTTATATAGCCGCTTTCACCATTGAAAATTATTTGCCCAACGATCATCCTTTCCGGAAAGCCAATTCATATTTCAGTTACACCGTTCCGGGGAAACAAATTGATGTCCATGCAATGAAGGGAAATAAATTGACAACTCTGTTTGTTTTCTCTTCAGATCAAAAATTGCCTAACGGCCATCATGATATTGATAAACAAAAACAGCTACTCCGCGATGCATTTAAGGATGTGGGTTGGGAATGTCAATCTTTGCTTGAAAAATTGGATACTGCACCCGACTTTTATTTTTTCTTTTGACTGCATTATCACTTTTTATTTTCTAAAACGACTCTCTTTAAACCTTTTCCATCTCTGACCATTTCGATGGCTTTGTTCATTTTGGCAAAAGGCATCACTTCAACATCACTTTCAATATTATGCTTTGATGAAAAGGCAATCATATCCAGCATATCTTTTCGGCTGCCTATATAATTTCCGTAAATAGTTCGTTGTGCATAATCATACAATAATCCGGCACTAACTGATAACTTATTCAAGGGTTGAGCAACCAAACAGAACTTCCCTTGTGGCTTAAGCATTTTTAAATAGTTATCAATGTCAAAATCTGCATTTAATGTTGAAAGGATAAAATCAAATTGTCTTTTAGATTTTGTCATATTACTAAAATTTGAGCTATTGATAAATTCTGCGCCCAAGCGATTTATCATCTCCTTTTTTTCAGGAGAATGAGAAAATGCTGAAACTTTATGTCCCATTTTTTGAAGAAACTGAATTGCTAAAAAACCAAGCCCTCCAATACCTAATACCGCAGCATTAGATTCATCTGGCAAATTTCCTCTCACTATTGCTGAATACACAGTAAGCCCGGACGACAACAAAGGAGCTGATTTTGCGGAGTCAAGCTTTTGAGGAAGTTTGAAAGCAAATCTGTAATCAACAATGATATGCTCTGCCCATCCGCCAAAAGTGTCAACAGCAATTGCTTTTTGTTCAGGACAGAATTGTTCATTGCCTTCATTACAAAACTTACATTCAAAGCACGCACTCTGCTGATATCCGATACCAACACGATCTCCATTTTTTAAACCGGTTACTTTAGAACCAACCTTTTCAATGAGACCAATAATTTCGTGACCGGGAACCACTGGAAATTTTGTGTCTCTCCAATCATCATTTATAATCTGGATATCTCCTTTAGCAATACTGCAATGAGTAATTCTAACTAATACATCATTTTTGGTCAATCTTCTGTCATAATAAAAAGGCTCTGCTTTACCGCCTTTCTTTTTTATTGCATAAGCTTTGATTTTCATAACGATTTTATATCCTTTGCAACGATTGATAAATCATTATTAAATTGATGACCGCCGCTGGTAACTTCGCGAAAAATTGCCCACGGAACATTTTTCTTGTATATTTTAAGGTGTTCAAATGGGCTTATTTCATCATCCTTGCAATGATAGAAATAAATTGGAATTCCTTTCGGCAGTTTACCAGAAAAATCTGCTTGCAGTTTAAGAGGCTGCACCCAGTCTTCGACACCACTCCAAAACGGTGGTGCGATAAGAAAAATGCCAGGAATCTTTTTTCTAATCTTATTTTCGGAAAGAAATTTCAGCAGCATTGAAGCGCCAAGTGAATGTCCCACCAAAACAACTTCGCTTTTAACAGAAGAAATCTCTTTACCTATTCGCTTTAGCCATTGTTGTGCAAAATCAAGTGTTGATTCATCGGGAAGCATTTTAGGGTAATGCACTTCATAAGCTGCCCCCAATTTTTTTTGCAAAGAAGCGGCTAGTTTTGCATCAGCTTCATAACCTCCATTACCACCGCCTTGAATAAATATTACTGTATTGCTCATAGCTAATTTTTATTTTTTGTAAAAATTTGTTTCTTAACTGATAGCAAAGATAGAGACACGCAATGCGAGGCTGATAGGACGATGATAAAGTTGAATGGGACTTAGGGGAAATTCTTTCGGTAGGCCTCCGGTGTAACACCCATTCTTTTCTTAAAGAATCGAATGAAATAGGAAACATCCATGTAGCCGAGCTGAAAGGCAATTTCGCTTACCTGGCTACGGGTTCCCAAAAGGTATCGTTTTGCTTCAAGCAATATTTGATCATCAATGAGTTCAGAAACTGTCCTCCCAAGCAGGCTTTTCGTAATCGAATTGAGTTGAAAAGGTGAAATATTAACCATATCTGCATAGGCAGCAGATTGTTTATTTGTGCTTATATTGATTTCTAACAGATCCAGGAATTCTTCCAGTTTTTCCTGTTGATATTGATTCGCCAGGGAAACGGCTTGATCCTTTCGCTGATACCGGAGGAAATGCATCAAAAGTATCTCAAGGCTTGCTTTAATAACATGCTCAAATCCAGTCTTTTTTGATCTATATTCTTCGAGAATAATTTGAAAAATGGAGGACAGGGCATTAATATCGTTTTGATTAAGATTGTAGAAATTTCGACTGGTAGCTTTGCGTAGTAGGGTATCACCTTTAACTGTAGATAAAAAACCGAATTCTTTGTTGAACGCCAACCAATATCCTTCAGTGTCCACCTTTAATTCGAGTTGATGAACCTGCCCCGGTCGCATCAATGATAGTGAGTTGTCTGTTATCGGGTAGGCAACAAAATCAATCTCATGAATACCGATGCCTTTGGACACCAGGAGGATAAAATAAAAGTCATGCCGGTGCAAGGCTTGATTCATATCCTCTCCGGAAAGAACTTCGCTGATGTTAAATATCCTGAAACTATCAAGCTCACCGGTATTTGGTGGAAGGATCGACCTAATAGGGATGTCTTTCATCTCTTAATGTTGTAGTAAAACCTGGCCAAATCAATTGAAGCGCCCAAAGAATTTCTCGTAAACTCGTTTGTTCATATTGAATTTTTTTTTTGCTTAAATATTTGGTCTTGGGATATATCGATCATTTACAATGACCGCACAACGAGAGTTTGTGAAAAAACTTTCATCGCTCATCAAATATACACACTATGTTAATTACCCAAATCGTGTATAGTATTTGTTAGTATAAAGCATGCAATACATACAAGGCAGCAGCCGTCATCAAACTTATTTCAGCACACTCGAAAACCAGGTAAGCGCTGATAACCCGGTAAGACTCATTGATGGTTTTGTTGATAAGCTTCATTTGCAAAAGCTCGGCTTTACCAAAACCATTCACAAGAGCGAATGCCGTCCGCCTTATGCACCCGCCGTACTTTTAAAACTTTATTTATATGGCTACCTTAATAAGATTCGCAGCAGCCGCAAATTAGAAAAAGAATGCAGTCGTAATACAGAACTGCAGTGGCTACTTCAAAACCTGGCACCCAACTACCACACCATTGCCGACTTTCGCAAAGTGCATGCAGCGCCATTGCAGGCTATGTTTAAATTGTATGTTCAGTTCCTGGGCGATGCAGGACTGCTGGGCAAAACCACCATCGGTATAGCTGGCAGTAAGTTTAAAGTAGTTAACAGCAAGAAAAATAATTACAACCAAAAGAAGATAGACAAGCACCGGCAGTTTATTGAAGATAAGACGGCAAAATACCTGCAGGAGCCTGATGAACTTGATAAAGAAGAAAATATTAACGGTACTGATGAACTCCAAATAAAAAAAGAAAAAATAGCACAGGGGCTTGACAAATCCCCACCCGGCAGCGTCTTTGTAAACCTGTATTTATTTTCATCTGCGTAGTTTTCTACCTTGTAAGATCATGGTAATATTATTCATACGCAATGATACCCGTCATAATTCGGGTTGACACTTATAGGTGATTTTTGCAGTTAGAATGAAGTTCCCGAAAATCTTGCCTGAGGTTTTTCTGATGTTATAATACCTGTATGTTTTCCTTTGCAAAATAGTGGTCTACGGCTTCCTGAACAGCCTGCAGTGAGCTGTACCCCGGGTTATATTTTAATAACTTTTTTGCCTTTTCAATACTTGCGTTGGGGCTATGGGCAATATGGTCCCATGTTAGATCGGCATTCAATTGGCTTGTTGTTTTTTTCCATTCTTCCCACGGCAGAAAGCTAAGTTTAGCCTCCTGCCCGTACCACCTTGCCATTGCATTTGCAAAGCCTCTTAGGGTAAGAGCTTGTTCAGAAACAATGTGGAAACCCTCCCCTATGGCGCTTTGGCGGTTTTCAATAGTATTACTAAAAGCCTGCGCAACATCATCGGCATGCACATGATGAACAGTTTCCAGTCCCAGGTTGGGCAAAACTATTTCCTTGCCTTTGGCAAGGTTAATAAATATTTCCGGATCAAGATTACCTGCCGGATTAATGGGTAGCCACCCCGGCCCGGTAATATGTCCCGGATGCAGTATAGTAACAGGGAAGCCCTTCTGTCGAAACATAGCAAGAAGGTAAGATTCAATTTTCGCCTTGTTAATACCATAATCGCCAAAGGGCTTTCGCTCCTGGCTTTCCCGCGTTGGCACTTGCTCGCTATAGCCATGTACCCAAACGGTGCCACAGTGTATGAAATGCTGAACTTCACCCAACAGCGCTTCTGCAAGCATGGCAGCACTTTTGGGCGTAAAACAAATAAGATCAATTACTATTTCGCCTTGCAGTTCTTTAATTTGTGAAGCAAAAGTTCCCTTGTCTTCAGCCTCAGACCGATCAATAGTAATTTGATTTACTGACTTCCACAGTGGATGTAAAGTGTAAGGTTCGCGTTTTTTTCGGCTGATACAAATAACCTCGTGCCCTGCCATTATTAATCGCGGAATTAAATAAGTGCCGATATGCCCTGTGCCTCCAATAACTACTATTTTCATTTGCCTGGATTTTGTTTCAATAGATCATAACCCCAATATCTGTTTCTTCTTTGAATTATATTCATCGTCTGTTATAAGCCCTCTCTCTTTTAAGCTATGCCACTTTTCAAGTTCTGCTATTGGGTCGGCGGTTGTTTCATTTGCAGGGATTGTTTCAAAAATGTTTCTTTCGTTTACAATGTGTTGCCATACATGTGCAATACGGGCAGCATTATCGTTATCGCATGGCTGAATAATAACTTCATCAACATTGGCAGCATATACATGAAGCGAACCAAATACCAATCCTTTATGAAATGTAATAGAAGATATCGTGTTTAGCGGAAATTCTTCCCTGGTAACAGAGCCCAAAAATCCTTTGTAGTAAAACAAGAAACGTTTATTGGTTAACAAAGCAATGCCGTAACCGGAATATTTAGTTGAGTGAATTTTTTTCATCATTCCTTCGGTCATGCCAAAACAATCTTCATCATCTGCCAATATGGTATGCAGTGTATTGAGTTCGCCTGATGTATTATGATGGTGATAATTGATATCACGGGCAAAAGTTTTTATTTTTTCTTTAGTCCACATAAATTATTTGTGTTTTATAGCAAAAGGCAAATAAACAACACGGTGGAATTCAAAAGCAATCATAAAACTAATTATTCTTTTTGGGCTAAAGCCAAATTAGTTCTTTTAGCATCCACGACCTGAAGGGCATGGCAATTAGTTTTCAAAGACTCAAATCCGCATAACTGAGTTGTTATAACACTTGTGTCCTTTAGCAGGTTTGATTTTTTTTATTACTTTTTGTGTCATGAAAAAAGTAAAGGGGGAATAATCTGATTCAAACAAGGGTTCAAGATTAAATGCTTAATTCCGGGTGATTACCCCGCTTACGAAAGAAATGCTATCTCTATCATAACGTAGTAGCCTAAACGATTTGTATCATTTTAAATAAATTGTTTTCCCCTCCTTTGCAGATCTAACTGCAGCGTCAAGTATTTCCATAGCAATAAGATTAATGCTTAAAGAAGAAGGATCACCGGGAAGCAGTTTATAAGTACCTCTGACAACCGAAGCAAGAAATGAAAACGGATTTTGTGCAATGGCTTTGCCGGCATCAATCGTTAGCGATTCTTCGGGTAGGCTATCGTTAGTCTTCATTCGCATGTGTGTATTATCGCGGGTGATGATGTAACCAGTCTTTCCATACATCTTCCATATCCTTTCTGCCAAAGGGCCAGTTCCACGATGCCTGCAGGATTGCCTGTGCCTTCGGGTACGCAACGATGATAGTAGCCTGGTCGTCAACTTTCGGATACAGGTCAGGCTTTATTTGTTGGGCAACAGCAGTAACTGAAGTGGGCCGCTCCCCTTTCATCAGGTAAGTAATGAGGTCGGTTCCATAACAACCAAAATCGGTAATGGCGCCGCCACCGTTAGTAACGGGATCAGTGAGCCATTTTAAAAAATCTTTGCTGCAGCCGATTTCTATGGGCCCCTCGTGGCCATCGTGTATTACCATTTTCCTGATATCGCCAATAAGATTTTCATTATTAATTTTTTCATAAGAATCTTTGGTAACCGGGTACCAGGTTGTTTCATAATTTGTAATTACCTGTATGCCCCATTTTCGGGCGAGTTGTTGCATTTCCTTCGCCTGTGCATAATTGATAGCGAGCGGCTTTTCTACCATTACATCGATGTGGTGCGGCGCACAAAGCCTTACCATTTTAATATGATCGCTGATAGGGGTAAATACAGAGACGGCTTCCGGTTTTACTTTTGCAATCATTTCTTCAGCGCTGGAATAGATTATAGAACGATCAAGATGATATTGTTTCACATAACGATTAACCACAGTGGTGTCGGGTTCTGCAATGCCCACGATCTCAATATCGGGATTGTGCATATTTTGAAATGCACCGTGCACATGATCATGGACAAGGCCGATAATGCCGAGCCGCAATGGTTTGATTATAGCATTATCATTATTAGCTTGTGCAGCCGCCGAAAAAGCAGAAACTACCATAGACGAAAAACCAATTAACCTGGTCAATAAAAATTTACTATTGAAAACGTGATGATAAAGCAGTCGCATAATGTTTTTGTTAGTATGAAATGAGTGATGGTGATTCAAAAACTAAGTTACCATTGCCGCAAGGTTGCCAACCTTCAACAAGTTAATTTAAGATTTAAAAATTCTATCTTAAAGGTTGGCAACCTTTAACCGAAACCTAAGTTACCATTTATAAAATATATAATCAGTCAACAGCGGTTCTATTCCGCTTTGCCTGAATTCTGTTGCCACCTGCGCCCGGTGATAAGTAGAATGATTAATAATTTGAAACAAAATATCTCTTACGCTGTTGTTAAATACCTGTCCTTTACTATTTGAATATTTCACTATAGCGTTTATATCAAATTGTTCAAGAATACGCACTGAGGTATGGAAATTTTCATTATCAAGTTCCGCAAAGTCGTTAATAGGATGAAGTTGCCACCGCTCATAAATATTTTCAATAGATATTATTCTGGCATTCCAGATTTTATGAGCATTAATGATATGACTTTGCAGGCTCAGGCACTTCTCAGATACTTTATCATAATGATCAAGGATAGCAGCGATTACTTTTTGATTAACCGTATGGTTGTATTCAAAGAGTTCTTTAAAAAATGATTTCATGTATTTTATGTCATTTTGAATTTAGCCGGGTTGCGAATATTCCGCTATTTTAAAATTTGTATGCAAAATTAAGAATCAGTAAACATAACGAGTCCTCTATTCGCAATATGCATCATTCATAAACGTTTTATTGTTCCAAATTATAGATAAATCAAATACAAGTCATTAAAAAGTAAATTATATTTGAAGGATGTAATAGCAACATAAATTGCAATCAATAATACCTTCAGGCCGCTCCTTTATGAAAAATCTAATCGCACTTATTACCATCTCTCTTATCATCTTTTCAGCGTGTACAAAAACGGTCACAGATAAGCCAACTCCTTTGGCGGTATATTCCTTGGGCAACGGCAGTGGATGTACCGGCGCAACTGTATCAGGAAGATATGTAGCCGACACGGCGCTAACCGGCGACAATACTGTAACAATAATGGTTGATGTTAGTGTTGCAGGTCCTTATTGGATTAGCACCAACACGGTCAATGGAATGACGTTTAGCCAGACAAGTACGTTTGCGGATACAGGACGCCAAACCGTAGTGCTTACAGGGTCCGGAATTCCCCTGGCGATAGACACTTCTACTTTTAAGCTGACTGCATTAAATGGGTTAGGCGATAGTTGTACATTTTCCATAGCAACTGTGCAAGGCATTTTGCCTCATTATTATCTCACTTGTTTTCTCGACAGCGTTTATAGAAATTTTGGTGATAGCGCAACCGCAACCAACAGCAGCATTCCCGGCATCTCAGGTGCACCGGGCCTTGATATCAGTGGCAGGGATACTGTTATTAATTCAACTGCAAAAATTGATTTTGGCGTTAGTAACCCGGCAAGTATTGCGCCAGGCACTTATAATGATACAAGCATAGTAAAAGCATATTTCAATTATACCGATAGTCTTGCTGAAACATGGTCCGTAAACACTACCACGCAGCCTTCCTTTACAATAGTGGTGACTAATGCAAACGATAAATATGTGCAGGGTACATTTAGCGGCATGATCAGGAATCAACAAGGCGCCGGCTTAGATAGTATTGCTGTTACTAACGGTTCGTTTACGGTGCCGTTAAAATGAAATACAAGGAAACTTTTCCAGGGAAATCATTTTGTTAATCGTTTATTCAAATAATTTTTTAATAAGGCTATTTGTATAAACACCAAAACAGTAGCTGCTACAACTACGTTTACGGTTAACCGTGAGAATTGAAATAAATTTGAGGAATTTAATGTCGGGATGAAATTTTTTCCTGAAAGATCGAATAGCCAGGAATGGTTGGCAGCCTGTGTACTGATCGCTTAAAAGAAGGTACAGCAATACAGCAATGATGCCTGCAAAAATAAGCACCCAGCCCTTTTGTGAAATGATAGGTTTATATACAGTGGCCTTACTTTTATCAACCGCCAAAACATTGGCCATAACTTTAGAAGTGAAGTTATAAGAAGGTGATTCCAATGGAGTTTCCTTCATTACCCTGCCAATAAATTGTTCCATATTTTTATCTTCGTTCTCTTTCATAATATTGTAATATTTCAGGTTCTAAACGATCTTTCAAAAGAGATGCCAGCTTTTTCCGGCTCCGGTATAATCTTATCTTAACATTGTTGGGCGTTATGCCGATGATCTTTCCAATCTCCTCCAAAGATTGTTCTTCAAAATAATATAACGTCAATAGAAAACTATCTTCGCCCGGTAACAAATGCAAACAATCCTGTATCATTTGTTTGCGTTCCTTATCTTCAATAGTATCTAAAACATTCATTAAAGATAAGGCCTCCGTCTCTGTAAAATCATCCATACCTACAACGGGTTGTAATCTTTTATTTTTTTTCAGCCTGTCCAAACAAGTATTAAAAGCTACTTTATAAATCCAGGTTGAGAATTTAGATTCACCATTAAACTTGTTGAGCGATTTATATATTTTCAGAAACGTGTCCTGCGATACTTCCTCTGCTTCTTCCCTGTCTTTAAGCATTTTCAACGATAAAGTAAATACCATATCCTTATAACGGTCTACCAACACAGCAAATGCATTGGTGTTACCTTTCATTACCAGGTTGATATAATGTTGATCGTCTGCCTTAATCATATTCTTAACTATAAGACGACGATAATCTACCGCCGGTTACAATCAGTAAAAAACTTTTTCCTGGAATCTTGTAACCGATAACAAAATTGTGTCGTCATATACCATGAACTAATAAAATTATTTAATTAAAAACAAATTATTATGGAATCCGGAAATTTTAATATCGTTAAGTTTATTTCTTGCAATTTTTGGAATCTATCTACCTGTTTATATCGACGAGGAATAAGGAACGCCTTGCGCTGATAGAAAAAGGAGTTGACGCAGGCATTTTTATGAAAGGAAAGCAAAGCGGCATTCCTACAGGAAGAATAATTATTTTAAATCTCGCCTTATTACTTATTGGCATTGGTGTTGGCGTTTTCATTGCACTCTTATTAACTACCTATACTTCATTAAACCAGGATGCCGTCTATCCCGCATTAATATTTATGATGGCTGGCGTTGGATTGTTTGTAGGCTTTTATATGACTAAGAATTTGGAGAAGGGGCAAGGTTAGAATTGATTGGGTTGGCTTGTCGCATATTAATATAACTATCAAGGCTAAACGTAATTATACTGACTGAACCAGCGCTTTATTGTATTTTCTCAAGCAATGCTTTAAAACGCGGCTCGTCCCTTAACGAATTATAGTCAGGATCATTCATTATCCAATCTCTCTTTCCAAACCCCTTGCCTACAGCCAATTCAAGCAAGTCAAGCGCTTCTTCTTTCTTATTATCTTTTGCAAAAAGGCAAGCGCCGTTTATTAAAACTCCTGCATCGTCGGGATATAATCGTAATGCCTTATTCATCCATTCATAGGCTTCATCTCTTTCTCCAATTTCAAAAAGAGAAGTTGATACCAAAGAAAGTATCCTGCTATCATCTGGTTTCAATTTGAGTTGTTTCCTCGCCCTCTCAATACCCTCCCTTGCTACAGCATCTGCCTCATCATTCGCGTTTCCTAAAACCCGCAACGATTGGCTAAGCATCAGTAAACTTTGATAGTCTTCACGATTCACTTCGGATGCCTTGCGAAACAGTTCAGCCGATTTTGCAATTTGTCCGTTGGCAAAACAGGCCCGCCCGTACAGGTAATAGGCACTAAAAGAATTTGGATTAAGCCTTATTGCTTCTTTAAATTCTTTTTCAGCTTCATCATATTTTTTGCTAAGCGACAATACATAGCCGCGTGATGAATGACTTTCTGATAGATCGGGAGCTAACGTGAGTGCAGTCCAGCTAAATCTTTCCGCTGCAACACAATTAGCGTTGTTGCTTCCCTCCCACTCGTAAAGCCACGAATGTGCATCTGCAAGACCAGTATAGGCAACGGCATAATTAGCATCCAGCGCCACAGCTTTTTCAAACATGATTATCGATTGCTTCAGTTCTAAGTTGTAAAAAAGCTGCCTGCCCTTTAAATAATATTCGTATGCTTCCACACTGGTTTCCGGGCGGCGAATAGCGTCTTTTTCTTTATCGGTTAAAACTCCCTGCAAAGCCGTGGCTACATTGCCTGCAATGTCTTCCTGTATTGAAAATATATCTTCCAATTCACGATCGTACCTGTTAGACCATAAATGCGAACCGTCAGTAACTCTCACGAGTTTGGTTGTTATTCTTAAATGTTTTCCTGACTTGCGCACGCTGCCTTCAAGGAGCGTACTTACATTAAGTATCTTCCCGATTTCACGTGCGTCTACATTCTTGTTTTTAAACGCGAAAGCAGAAGTACGGGCTATAACCCGCAGGTTATTTAACTGTGTAAGGGCATTAATGATTTCCTCCGAAATTCCGTCGCAAAAATATTCCTGCTCGGGATCATTGCTCATATTCACAAAGGGAAGAACGGCAATACTTTTATCTGTAATTCGCAATGATGTTTCCCGTATTTCCCCGGATGATGATGCGGCAGCTTCCGCAGAAACGATCTCATAAATACGAACGGGTTCTTTCACGTTCTTCAGCGCCTGCTCCTTTATAAATTTTGTATGAAATCCTTTTTTGTTGGAAACATTATTGCGAACATTTTCTGAAATATAGATACAGCCCGGATCGGCGAGGGCCTGGATTCGTGAAGCAATATTTACAGCATCACCAAAAACATCACCGCCTTCAAAAACAACTTCGCCCTGGTGAATGCCTATGCGCAATTGAAAGTGGTCGAGTGTTTTGCAATCATGTTGAATTTTTACGGCCGCGGCTACCGCATCAGACACCGTATCGAAAGTGGCCATTACGCCATCTCCCAGTTCTTTTATCCATCGGCCATTGAACTGTTCAATAACGGGCTTTTGTAAATCCCTGTTCTGTGCAAGGTATTCAAATGCCTTTTGCTCATCATCGCCCATTAAGGCAGTGTAGCCTACAATATCGGTAAACATTATGGCCGCAAGCTGTCGGGTTTGCTTCATTAAATCCGTTTGGGTTGTTTTATCAAATATAGCTTAATAAGAAACTATTTTAAGCAAAGGGTAATAGTGAAACTAAATATATTATTCACGCTGAACAGGGTAAGATACATTTAGCAGTAAGGCGAAGCTTGCCTCGCTAAATAAATTGCAAATAGAATAACATTTTTCGAATAGCTGTATCCGTTATGTCTTTATTTGGAAAGAAAAAATACCCAATAAGGACAAAAATAAATTTGAACTTTTAATGAATTGTTTTATTATCAAACGAATGAAAGTATACGTTTTCCTAAAGGCATTATTATAGCATGGAGCGAACAGAAATAACCTGGTAATAATAAGTAAGTCCCTTTACATTCCCGGTATCATCATCGTCTCGTGTACTTCAATCGTGGCTTCGGGATCCCACCCCGACAAATGAGGATGACCTTCAAGCAGGTCCATCAATTCTTCCCAATCTTCTGCCTGGAGCAGGGAATATCCTGCAACTTCTTTGGTGCTGGGAGATGAAGAGCCTTCGGCCGTCAGGCGTTTACTATTCATGAGCGGTGCACCCAGGTCAATAAGCTTGCTTCCTACTCTTTCGGCCCATGCCTTCCACATAGCCATTCCGGCGGCCTGTTGTTCAGGACTAACATTTGCAGTTTGCGCCATTGCATCCACGGGTGCATGATAAATGATCAGGAATCTTTTGCCTGTAGCTGGTGCAGCTTTCGGCGCTGATTTTACAGCCGCTTTTTTCACTGCTTTTTTCGGGGCCT
This sequence comes from uncultured Chitinophagaceae bacterium, assembly GCA_963756945.1. Taxonomy (GTDB): domain Bacteria; phylum Bacteroidota; class Bacteroidia; order Chitinophagales; family Chitinophagaceae; genus Ginsengibacter. The sequence continues at coordinate 42,616 of CAVWQJ010000038.1, forward strand.
TTTTAGCCGCTTTTGCAACAACCTTTTTAGCTGCCTTGTTTGACTTTTTAAGAGGAGCTTTTTTTACTGATTTTTTCACAGCTTTCTTTGCTATTTTTTTGGGAGCTTTTTTTATTGACTTTGCCATTTGATTGATTTTATCTTTAAATAAATAATTAAGATGCTTTACTAAATTTAAGATGTTTTGAAACCTCTCCAAAATAAAATTGACTCTATTTTTAAGAGTGTGAATATTGACTTATGAGCAGGAAACTTGTAGCGGAAAAATTTTGTTTATGGAAGCAATTAAGGTTACCTACGAGCAGATTAATAACACCTATTATCAAAATCCCGACAACACGAATAATACCTGGCAAAGGCGTATTTACATCGGGTTACTGCTTACCCGGAATGTAAACAGAAAATTCAGTTCTGCCGGGTTCAGACTTAACTTTTATTTCACCGTTATGTTTTTTCACAATCCTGTTCACGAGATCGAGACCAATACCTGTTCCTTGTCCTTGTTTTTTGGTAGTGAAGAAAGGATCAAAAATACGGTGGATGATTTCCTGTGGAATCCCTGACCCATTATCTATAACGGAGACGGTTACATGTTTATCATCACAGGCTGTTTCAATAATAAGCATTCCGTTTTTGTTGACAGCAAATATGGCATTATCAATCAAATTGGTCCACACCTGGTTTAGTTCGCCCACATACGCCGCAACTTCCGGCATGTTGCTGCAAAACTTTTTAGTTACTTCAATATTTTTTTCGCGAAGCTTAAAACCTAAAAGCGTCAGGGTGTTTTCAATATCCCGGTGAATGTCGGTTGGTTGTAAGTCATTGGCCTGGTCCATGTGCACATGGCTCTTAATGGAAGCTACCAGGTGAGAAATACGTTCAGAAGCTTCAGCAAGGTCTTTAATAGTTCGCTGGCAGCTTAATAAATTTTCGAGCCATGGAACAACTTTAGTAAAGGATGAAGGGCCTATGTCTGCCATGATGGTCTCAAGGTCTTCGGTTGATAATCCGCAATCCGAAAAAGATTCTGCCACTTCTATTCCGGTAACGCCATTTTTCCCAAGCCACTCTTCAATTTGCTCTTCATTTTCCATGCGTTGAAGCGCTGTCAGTTTGCTATTTTGTATCGCCTTGTTTGCTTTTTGTTCAACAAGCTCTTTAATATTTTGAAGATGCTCAGCGGTTATGTTGCAATCCAGCAGTTCTTTCGTGAGTTCGTAATTGCCGGTTAATCTTCTTGTGAGTTCTTCCGATATTCCACTGATAGCGGCAGCGGGGTTATTCATTTCATGTGCAATGCCAGCGGCGAGGTTGCCGAGTGCATTCACCTTTTCTTGCTGCATTTGCGTAGTAGCAAATACTTTAGCCCGTTCAGTCATAATGCCTATGAGGCGTTGAATAAAATCCGGGTTGAGGACTTCCAGTTCAGTGAAATATTTTTTGTTAAGGCGCAGTAGTTTTGTGGGCCCTAACGCATAAGAGTAGCCGGGATAAGTCTTCATTCTCGAATAGGGCATCAGGCCGCCAACTCCGCCGGTGATATTGTCATTTTCGAAGGTAAAATAATGTACCTGTCGCCCGTTAATGTACATGTAAAAAGTGATCTTTCCTTCAAGAGCAAACCACATCACTTCAGCAGTCTCTCCGTACTTGCCGATTATTTCACCATCAGCATATTCATGATATTCCGAACGCTCTAATATCCATTGAAGATGTTCATCAGGTAACTCGCTGACAGCAATAACTTTTTTTAAATCTTCAATTGTTGCAGGTTGCATCGGGGAATAAATTTAATATAAATGTGTGATACAATAACAGTATGTCCCGATGTCTTTGCATTTACATTAACTTTTGCGAAGCAGCGATTGTTGTTTACCGCTGTCTGTGATTGTATAACACTTAAAACAATTTTTTGCATTATGAGAAAAATTATTGTTTTCGTTTGCCTGCTTATAATCAGCAGTTGCAATCGTGAATACAACTGTAGCAACGATACTTTGAAACTTACTTTCATTGGTTATACAAAAGCTGATGTGGATACCCTTATCGTAAAGAAATATTCAGCTAATACTAATTTTCAGCACTTGCAGGATTCAATAGTCATCAAACTTGACACATCCGGCATCAGCCAAAGCAATGATACCATCAGCTTTGACGGAAATATTCCAAATAATATTATTCAATTTGGAAGCGACTGGCAGGTGTTGATACCTTCCACAAACAAAACTATCGCTATCTCAAATATTGTTAGCCCTCAGCAGCAAGGCAAATGCAGCACAGGTTATTTTGACAAGGTTGCCTGCGTTTGTTATAATAGCCTTCAATCTTTAGTGCAGGACGGACAAACTATTTCTTACCCTGCCCGCGATATTTCATTTAATGGTTATCATGTGTATATACATCGCTGAAAAAACAAGATGATACGAAGGCTGAATTTTTATGAAATATAGATGGGAAGATTAAGCTGGTGGCGGCGTTGATCGGAGAACAAACACCGGCTTTCGTGGGTGGATGATATGGACTTGAGAAAGATAGGGAACACCAACACTTAACCTTAAGAATCGGGATTTTCACACTGATTTTTGCAATTACAGGGGTATTAATGGACCGGCTTTGCCTAAATATACCTCAGCCACCAATGTTTATGTGTTGCTTTATACTTTCCGAACCAAACGCAGGGCTTATATAAAATCAATACTACCGACACCCAGATTAAATAAATTACCCAAAGCGATACGCCACTTTCTACACCTTTTGGCCTTCCAAAAGTTCCTGACGCAAAATCAAGCTGATGCCAGTTAAACCCCTGTATAAACATTAATGCAATCAACGTAAGATGAATGAAATAAAAATGAACCAGGAAATAAAATAGGGGCACTTTTCCATAAACCGATACAATACGTTTAACAGGGCCGGTAAGCTTTTCTGCGAGAGCAAGTATCAAAAACATTATTCCTAATGTAACCAAACAAAACAAAAGCGATGGCGGATATTTAGTTACATTCATAAATGAGAGCAATGTATATAAAGTATTCTTTTGCGAAGACCATTGCACTGTGTCGCCATATATGTTTAGAAAACGGATAATAACAAACAACGCCAGGGCGCTTAACCCAATTTGCAGGAATAGTTTTTTTCTTTTATCATCAGCCAGTTCAAAGAATTTTCCTGAAGCAAAACCTACCAGCATAATACCCAGCCAGGGAATGGGCGGATAAGCCATAACAAAAGTTGTATGGGGCGAAAGGGCATACACATTAAGTGTGAACAAAGGCATTACGATAGCCTTTAAAACGGAAGCTTCTCCAAACGGTATCATTGGTATAAGGCCATTACAAAATATAATGATGAGCCCGAAAATACCAATTGTTTTTAATGAAGATTTGATTAATAACGCAAGAATAATAAAGCCAAAGCCAATTGCCGCAATAACTTCAAAAATGAAAGTGTGAAAACCCAGATCGAAAAATAATCCAAAGTTTACTAAGGTAAATTCAAGCAATATCAACCAAAGGCCTCTTTTAAATAAAAAGTTCCTGCTTAGCGTCGGGTTATTTTTATTCTTAAAAGATATATAGGCAGACGTCCCGGCCAGGAAAACAAATACGGGTGCACATAGATGCGTGATCCACCGGGTAAGGAACAGCATGGGTGTGGTAGTTGATAAATCCGTGGGGTTTTGTGTTATAGAATTTATGTGCATCAAATCACGCACATGATCGAGCGCCATAATAATCATCACCAGCCCTCTCATAAAATCGATACTGTGAATTCTTTTCATAAATCATTCATTAATTCTCAGAGTCAATGGTTGATGCTGCTTCATGCAATGCGTTTACCAACAATTTTTAATCCTCTCTCCTGCCCGTCAAGTATTGCGATGTTTGGCAAAGTTGCCCAATCTTCAAATCCAAAATGCCTGAACAATTTTAAACTTGGTTCATTGTGGGCAAAAATAAATCCGAGTAATGTTTTTACACCAAATAAGGGAGCTTCGTCTATGCAATACTGTAAGATTTCTTTTCCCAATCCTTTGCCTCTTTGCGATGGGTCTAAATATATACTTACCTCAACAGTTGCATCGTAAGCAGGCCTTCCATAGAAAGATTGAAAACTTACCCAACCTATAATTTGGTTGTCTGCGTTTTCAACTACCCAAAGCGGCCTTTTATCCGGGCTGTGTTCATCAAACCATTTTTGCCTGCTTTCAACAGATACATTTTCTGTATCGGCAGTAACTGTTCTTAAAGGAATTGTTGAATTATAAATTTCAACAATTCTTGAAAGATCATTTTGAGTGGCATTTCTATAACTCAGATCGGACATTGCAGACGTTGAATAAATTATTATGAATTATTGTTGAATTCTTTTTTCAGCGTTAAACTCTTTTATGAAAAAGAAGTTAAATGCCATTGATAAATTACCGGACATATCTAACGGCAGGCATAAACGAAATAAAATATGTTTGCCGGATTCTTAGCAATACTTACCTTCTCTTTCTATTCGATCTTATTAAAACGTAAATGCATCACTCTCCCGCTGTTTACTTCAAATCCGTTTATTACTTTTTTATTGTTGCGAATTACTTTAAGATGATCCATCCACCACGAGTCACAAAATAAATCATTACCGCCGGCTAAAGTTAACGGAGCATCGTTATACTTTGCATTCGTAAGAACGAGGTGATGATTTTTTAAAGCGATCCCATATTTGCAATCCAGTTCCGGACAATAATACACGCCTGTGTATTGTTGAAGTATATCATCAGTTTGCGAAGTATCAGCAATATATTTAACCAGTAAGCGTGAATTGTCGGGCCAGTATTCATGCACAACTGTTTGGCCTGCTTCTTTACCGAAAACAAACTTAACGGTAGAATCATTAAAACTAAAAAATGAATTTTTGCCGGTCTTCATTAAAAGATGGGAATCACCGCGGGGTTTCCAATAAATAGCCTGGTGTTGCATTACAAAACTAAAGTGCACTCCATCTTCTGAAATATAATCACCAAGGTAATCTTTAACAGCCATAGTATCTTTTATGTAAGACATGCTAAGATCGAATTTTACCGGGTTTTTAGAAGCAATCGTTTTCGTAGTGTCCTTCAGAAAGAGGTCAGCTATTTGGTATGCCTTGTCCCAAACCCCAATGTCGCCAAGATTACTAAAAACAATAAAGCCCATTTTCAAATCGGGAAAAACGCTTATATAAGTTCGATAGCCGGCATCAGCGCCACCATGAGAAAATTGTTTCCAACCTTTATGAGTGTCCGAAACGATTCCGGAGGCATAAGTGATTTCTTTACCATTGTTAAGTTTTGCTTTTTGCGTTAACAGGTTAATATCTGTTTCATCTCCCAACTTATGATCATAAAAGTTCATAACCCATTTACTCATGTCATCAATATTTGTAAAGAGGCTGGTGGCGCCTGCGGTTGAATAACTCAGAATGTCATTTTGAAAATGATCGCCATCTGTTCTCTCATAAGAATAAGAACGATTCGGAACTATTTCCTGGTAGTCGTCATGAAAGTGAGTTTGGTTCATACCTAAAGGCTTGAAAATAGCGGAGTCCGTAAACTGCCGTAGCGATTGGCCGGTAACACTCTTTACAATTTCAGCCAACATGGTAAAACCACTGTTTGAATACATGTATTGATCACCCGGTTTAAAATTGAGCGCCTGTTGTTTGCTAAGAATTTTTATAATTTGATCCTGGGTAATAACATCATCTATTCTTGTACCTGCAATGGCCAGCAATTGCCATTGATCTCTTACACCACTTGTATGATTTAAAAGATTACGGATGGTTATCTTTTCTTTAAGATCAGGAAACCAGCTCAGATATCTATGAATATCGTCGTCAAGATTAAGCCTGCCTTGCCGTGATAATAACATAATGGAGTAAGCTGTAAACTGCTTGGAAATGGAAGCCATGTGAAAGATTGTTTCCGGAGTAATCGGGACTCGCATATTCCAAATTAGCCATCCCATATCCCTTTGCAAAAATGAGTGAATCATTCCTCACAATTCCTACAGCACATCCCGGGCTGCCCGTATTATTCCATTTTGTAAAAAGGCTGTCAATTTTTTTGGTAGTTGAATCCGGCAATGCCTGCGAAAACAAATTGATTGCCGGGGCAAATACAATTATGGACAATAACAGAAGCTTTTTTTTGTTTACAATCATGATAGAAGCAGTTTAATTTCTTTTTTAAGACAAGCTCAAATGAAGTTAACAACAAAAATATAATATGAAATACGAAGTGTTCTTTTCCGCACAAAAAATGTATTAGATTTGGCGGACGAATACCAAAATCACTATAAACAGATTTTCAAAACTAACTATTGCCACGTGACCAAAAAAACATTACCCATTCTTTGTATTTACCTTCTTCTCCCATTTTTTAAATCAAATGCACAGTCGTCGCCCTTCGCGGATAAATTAGGTGTTTCTGCTGATGAGCTTGCATTATAAAGAATGTCCTTTCGATAAAGAAGCAACTGCAGTGGTGTTTGTGGATGAAGCTGTATCCGATTATAACGAACAGTATAACCTGGTAACCTATCACCACGTGAAATTAAAAATACTTAAGGACAAAGGGGTAGAATATGGTAACGTAGAAATTCCCTTTTACCGGGAAGATGATTTTGAAAACATTTATTCTGTGGAGGGAACCATTTATAACAATGGCAATGTACTTTCTTCAAGGAAGCTTGATAAAAAATCGGTGTACACTCAAAAGGAAAATAAATATTGGGGCGAAGTGAAATTTGCTTTCCCTGAAGTGAAGGTCGGCAGCATAATTGAATACACGTACGAGAGTTCTAAAAAGACTTACGGTGGACTTAAAGAATGGATCTTTCAGCAGGAAATACCCGTTTTACGAAGCAGTTACCTGGTATCCATTCTGCCCAATACTGAATTTGCATACTCTGTACAAAAAAGCCCTGAGATGAACATCGCCATTAAACCGAACAACAGCGAAGGAAAGGTAAGTTTTGAAATGGATAACATTGCTGGGTTAAGAGATGAAAAATATATTGATTCCAAAAATGATTATCTGCAGAAAGTTTCGTTCCAGCTATCAAAGTTCCGGGACACGAAGATTATGCATACATGGGACCAGGTAAATAATGAAATGTTTACCAGTGCAGATTTCTACGGGCAGCTTAAAAAAAATGTGCCGGGCACTGATGATTTTATAAAAAACGTTAAGCAGGATAGTGTTGAATTGAACAGAATGAAAAAAGTTTATAGCCTATGTAAGAGACAACATTACGTGGAATAATATAAACTCCCGGTTTTCTCCTGATGGAATAAAACAAGCATGGGAGAAAAAGACCGGCACAAGCGGTGATATTAATCTTATATTGATAAACCTTCTTCGCAATGCAGGGTTAGACGCAAATCCTGTTTTGGTGAGCGAGCGCTACAATGGAAAAGTTCATCGTGAAATAACCATGATTGATCAGTTTAATACTGTTTATGCCTGCGTTACTATTAATAACAAACAATATTATCTTGACGCAACGGATAAGTACAATTCGTGCATACTAACTCCTTACGAAATTTTGAATACAACTGCCTTTATTGTAAACCGCAAAAGAGGCAGCCTTGTTGATATCGTTGATACTACGTCGTTGTACGAGGAAAATATAAACATCAATGCAACTGTTAACCAGGAAGGTTTGTTAAACGCCACTTTTTCAGCAAATAGTTTTGACTATGCCAGGGAAGAACGGCTTAAAAATTTCAGAACTAAAAGCGTTGCTGATAATGAAAAATTGTTCGCCGGTAATATAACAGGTTTAAATTTTAGTGATTTTAAAACAGAAAATGAAGACAGCGATCAAATTGCGCTAACTACAAAAGGAACCTTTTCGCTGCCACTTAATAACAGCAGTGAATATTACTTTTTAATGGCCAACCTGTTAACAGGGCTAAACGATAATCCTTTTATTAGTGAGAACCGGTTTAGTAATATTAACTTCGGCTATAAGCAATTGCTGCAACTTACATTTCATATAAAAGTGGATAAAAGTTTTGCAATAGATGCGTTACCAAAGTCTGTTAAATTAATGGATCCTGATGGTGACATTGTTTTCACACGTCTTGTATTTGCCGATAAGGAAGAAAACGATATGCGGATTGTTTCAACGTTTGAAATAAAACAAAATTTATATTCAGTTAATCAATATGATATCATTAAAGTTTTCTATAAAAAGTTATTTGAAATGCTGAACGAACAAATTGTTTTGAAGAAAAAATAACTACCAATGAAAATCACGCTATGCCTCTTCATTCCTTTTTTCGTTCATGCAAAAATGTTATGCGTGGAAAGTCTATTCAACCGAAACCGCCTTATTTGATACCGCTCTTATTAAGAATGCGTCGGTAATAAAAAATGAGGAAAATATTCTTCTTGAAATTACAGCAATCGATCGTTTTACTTATACGGTACATAAAGTGGAAACTATTTTAAGTGAAAAGGGTAAGGATGAATTGGATTTTGTGCAGTACACCAATAAATATATCAGTCTTGAAAATGCCGAAATAAAAGTTTTTGATGTTTGGGGTAAACAGGTTACTAAATTTAGCAAGAAGGATATGACTACTGTTGCCAATGGTGAAGGATTGATTGAAGATGGCTACGTAACTTATCTTAGAATACCAGCCCCGGCTTATCCCATCACCGTTGAATATAATTACCAGTTAAAATTTAAAGGCACTGTTAATTACCCTTCATTTAATATTATGTCGTCGGGCGAAGCGGTTGTGAAATCTACATTTACTGCACGTGTACTTAAGGAACTTGATCTTCGTTACAAAGAAAAAAACGTACAGTTAAAGCCTGACATAACAGAAGACACAAAATATAAACAGTATCAATGGAATGTTACTGATATGAAACCATTGGAGTATGAAGAAGGCACCGCAAAATATGAAAGCCGCTATCCTTCCATACAATTAGCTCCCAACAGGTTTAGTTATTACAACAACGAAGGCGATCTTACTTCGTGGAAAAAATTTGGTGCGTGGATTGGTAATTTGTACAACGGCCTGGATGAGCTGCCACAGGAAAGAAAAGATTTTTTCAGGAACATGGTGAAAGGAGCTTCAACAGATGAAGACAAAGCCCGGATTATTTATGAATATCTTCAAAAAAATTTCAGGTATGTAAGTATCCAACTGGGCATTGGCGGATTAAAGCCTTTCTCCGCAGATTTTACCGATAAAAAGAAATATGGAGATTGCAAAGGCCTGAGCAATTATATGAAAGCTGCGTTGAAAGCGGTTGGTATCAAAAGCTGCCTGGCTATCATTAATGCAGAATACAACAGCGAACCCGTTGATCCTGATTTTCCTGAAAATGGTTTTAATCACGTGATACTTTGTATTCCGCAAGGGAAGGATTCAATTTGGCTTGAATGTACAAGCAACAAAACAGATTTTGGTTATTTGGGTTCATTTACTGAAAACAGGAATGCACTTTTAATAACAGAATGATGGAGGTGTGCTTGTTCCAACACCGGTAAGCCAGGCAAAAGAAAATTTGTTAACAGCAAACACACTCGCAGAAATTTCTGCAGATGGTTCAGGAACATTCGATAACTACATTCACAACTTCCGGGGCTTATAAAATGGACATCGAAACTAATTTGATTGATGAGAAAAAAGATGATCAAAAGGAATTTTTAATCCACACTGTTGGCTTTAAGCAACCTGATGAATTTGAAGTAGACAAAAATGACAACCAGCAAATGCTTTCAACGAGTATTAAAATGTCCATTGAAAAAATTCCGGAATTTATTGCGGGTAACAAAATGTTTATAGCTCCCCGCTTGTATAAACAATGGTCAGCAAAGCTTCCCAAAGCAAATAACAGGCGCCTCGATTTTTATTTTTCTAATCCCTTTATAAAAACAGATACTACTGCATTTAAACTCCCCGAAGGTTTTATCGTTGATGCACTGCCGACTCCAAAAAGCTATGCCTGCGAATATGGTTCTTATAAAAACAACTATTGGTTTGATGAAAAAAATAATTCGGTGTATTGCACTGCTAAGCTGGAACTAACACAACTGAAAATACCCGCATCAAAATACGCTTCAGTAAAAACTTTCTTTGACGAAGTTCTGCAGGAAGATGCCCAAAGAATCGTTATAAGGAAAAATAATTAAACGTAAAGCATATTCGTTATTGCATTACTTCTCTTTTATCGCGATCGGCAATCATAAAGTACTTACTAAAAGCAATATGCCTTCTTCAGTTATTTTGTTGAAGTGGTTTAATTGAGCAAAAAATTTCCTAAAAAAAATATTTAAGACAATTTTAGGCCCGATTAATGCATAATTTAACGCCATGGCAAAAATCTTCTTTACAATATTTTTAATTGTGACAGTAAATGTTCTATTTGCTCAATACGTACATTACTCCGATAAAAGAAAAATATACTAACGCCGAACCGGCTGCAACAACGACACCAAAACTAATAAAGGATACAGCGGCAAAAGTTATAAGGGATACAGTAAGAATAGTGGTTAAAGACACAGTAAAAGTAACCGTTAAAGACACTTTAAAAACAGTGGTGCATGATACATTAAAATAATGGTGAGAGATACAGTAGAAATTGTGATTCACGATACGGTAAACGTTTGCCCAACGGAAAAAACAGTTTATCATAAATGGCCTGACCGTTGCCCGGGGCTTACAGGTGCTATCCCGGTTTTAAGCAATTACATTGAGCCTGAAATGGTATTAAAACTTACAGAAATATATAAAGGGCATTTATATTCTATCAGCAGTAGTAAGAATGCTAAAAATAAGGTGCAGTACAAATTAAAAGTTTGCGAAAATGGGGTAATTAAATTTGAGTATGCTGATGAAAATGGTAATATTATTTCCAGGAATAGCCCAGGGAGTAAATAGTGGCTTAACAGGAAAGCAATGCGGCTTATAAAAATTTATGGGCCACCGAAATGATTTTGCCTGGTAAAAATAAATGCGATTACGCCAGGCTGTTAGTTTGTTTGCAGTTAAAAAATATCGTCCTTATATTTTAGCTTATGTGTTGATTTTATGCTATCAATATATTGGCTTTTAATCGCATTTTAGGTGATATTAGAAATTATTTTTTTGGGCTCTATTATTAAAATCCATTAAATTAGTGTAACAATATTTTTTTTGATGCCTCCCAATCCCATTAAGTTATGGCTCAGAAAGAAGGTGTTGATCGTTCCCTGAAGAAACGCGTCTCAACACCAAAAAAGAAATTAATAAACCACGGGGCCTCTCCCGCGGCCTCATATAAATACAGATCGCAAAGTGATTCAGTATCTGGCAAGAGACCTGTATTATTCCGTTCCAGTATTGGTCTTTCGGATGAGCTACGAGACGTCATTAATAAAAAATGGGACGATTGCTGGCCTGTCAGTACTTTAAGACCGCTTGCATTAATCGACTTACTTTGCTATTTACTTTTTATAAAAAAACTCGAGGAAAAGCGACTTATAACAGGTAACCTTACACGCATTCCGTCCGGGGATAATACAGTTAGCAATGAATTAAACTGGAGCGGTTTCAAAGATTTGAATGCCCAGGATTTGCACGCTCTTTTTACAAATGAAAATGGTGTTATTGACTTAATAAAACATTATGGACTTACCAACCTGCAATACAGCCAGTTTTTGAGAGAGCCACTGCTATTAACACCTTCAGTTAGTTTGTTGTTCAACGTGGTGAATATTATTAAGATTATGGATGCAGAAAAGAGGAATACGAGGGTCGCCATTTTTGAGTATTTATTAAATAAAGCAGAGATTGAAACTCAAAACGGACAGGTATATGCTCCTGATAAAGTAGTTAAGTTGGTGGTAGAACTAATGCAGCCCTCAAAACAAGATTCAATTTGGGATCCTTCAGCCGGAAACGGCAGCTTGCTGATAAACAGCGCAAAATATATAGCAATGCACAGAGCAGCGGGACCGGGTAATAATTTTAATGATGACTTTTTTGGAGATAACTATAATGGCATCGAGTGTGATCCTATTCAGCTTCGCATTGCCGCAATGAATATGATTATGAATGGCATTGAAGATCCTAAATTGGGTGGCATTAATTCGTTTGGCAATTCGCATATTAATGTGATGTGAGCAATCAACTCTTGTACTTTCGAATTTATATTTTAATGGAGCCTACGATAGAAAAACGATAGCCGGTAAAACCGTATTAGTTGAGTCAGGAAGATCCGAAATTCATTTTTTAAATCTTATTTTAAACAAACTTAAAAATGGAGGAAGGGCGGCGGTAATTGTTCCGGAATATATCTTGTCCAATTTCACGACGGAAATGATCGCAATGCGGCAACGAATTATTGAAGATCATAAGTTGGCCGCAGTGATTTCCCTGGCAAACAAAAGTGGTTCGTTATTTTCAGGCGCCGGTATTCTCATTTTTTCTGAAGTGGCTGCAGACGCTGATGATAAAATTTGGTTTTGTAAAATGAAGGCCGGCTTAAAAAAGAAAGACGTTGGCGTCAAACAAAAATCTCTGAAATTGAAATACAGGAACAAAGAGATGAAAATGAGGAAATGGTTCAATATAATAAATCGATGGAAAAATTTGTCTAAGGAAAATGACGCGAACGAGAACAGACGATAGTTTTTATGTGCCTATCGATGAAATAAAAAATTGTAATTATACACTTTGTTTTAATCAGTATAGAAAGATTGAAAAAGAACCCGGACTTACTTTCCGGAGGAAATTCCGCATAATTTATTAATAAAGAGATATCCGGAAGCATTCCTGTCAATGTTGAAAAGAAGAAGACTAAATATTGCAAGCATCAAATTGCCCAGAACAATTAAGTTCCGCTTTAAAAAAGGCGTTATTGCATTTTGTGGAAGGAATAATGCAGGGCAGTAACAAATTTTCGATGAAACTAGCCAGTCTTGCAAGAATCGTTTACAAAAAATGCCCCATTAGATCTTTCTTAAACGCTTTCACATCCGCACCAGTAAATTTCCGCCGTATTTAGCACCATTGTTATTGATTGGAGTAATTTCAATGTTTTTTTATTTTGAAGTATTTAGAAATAATAACTACTCATCACCAATTGCCACTGATACTAATACTACTGCCTCAAAGAGATAAATCAAAACAGGCAATTCCTAAACGGGTTAATAATTCCGCTGCGAAGCCGATATTTATCCCAGGAACAGATAAAAGCAATTATATATGATTCAACAACCGTCGTTCATTATGATGATCAGCCGGCCGATCTTTCCAATCTCCAGGAAGATTCAAAAGATGAATTGCCTTCGAATGATTTTGAAGATACTGTTACTGTTAATAGTCTCGGGGAACAGTCCTGATGACGTAACGCTTGAAAATGCTTTATCAGTAAAATATACAGTTAGGGATACAACATTTTTCCATAATCAGCCAGATGAGAGTTCAATAAGGAAATCGTATCTCGATCCTTTGCATAATAATGTCCTTGATCCTATCCGGGATAAAAATGGATTTATTTACATTGTTTATACAAATCAATTCGGCCGAACTTCAAAAGGCTGGATCAATAAAAAAGACTTAATCCAACTTCGGTGATATCCATAAAGGAGATAGAGCGGTCCGACTTGCAAGTAAAAAATTCGAAATCATCTCGGTTTCCACAACTAACACTTCCATAGTTAAATTTTCTTTATTATAAATTCTTTTTTAATTTTTTTGGTTGACAAACATTAAATCAGTGCCATCGGATTAGATAACGCTGACATGGTTTGGCTCCGGGAATTCACTATTTCTCAAGGGTTAATTCACCCTAATTTTCGGGGTGAAAATAAATTTGCAAGTTAATGATCCTAACATAAAAATATAACATGCCTTTAGAATAGTGCGGTGAAATGTGAGTAAGTGTTTCCCCAATCTGATATAATAATGAACACGTTAGGAGGTCGAAGATCGGGTGTCTTAAAAAAAATTTGTGCAGGTCTTTTATAGCTTTTAACAGATTGATGACCTGGCAAAATGTAATTGGCATATTCTTGGTTTAAAAATACATTCGCAAGATTTAATAAAAAATCTTATCTTAAGATTCGAATTGGAGAAACGGATACTTATTCCCAATCATCTTACTAATATCAATCCTTTGAAATACTCAAATTAAAAAATAGAGTATGCAAAAAAATTGGTATGCAGTTTACACAAAACCTAACTGCGAAAAAAGAGTATCGCGTGCGTTGAATAAAATGGGAATTGAGATTTTTTTTCCTCTTAATTACAAAAGGTATCCAACTTTCCTTCGCGGTCATTTTGTGCAAGAACCTTTATTTAAATCATTCATCTTTTTGAGGGTTGAAGAAAATTATATCACAAACTTAAGTAAACAGGTAAAAGGAGTTTTAAGCCTTCTTTATTGGCTGGGAAGGCCAGCAACAATTGATAACGACGATATTAATGCTATGAAGGAATTTACAAATAATTTTAAAGAAATTGTGTTAGAAAGGCTTGATGTAAACCTGAAAAATAATGAAAATATTATTGATGACATCCTCCTGACTATAGATGGTAAAATGTTGATGATAAAAAACAGGGCAATCAAAATGGATCTCCCATCATTAGGCTATACGATGATTGCAAAAATAGAGGACAAGGAAATTTTCGGCACGAAATCATACTTTGACAAACGTGATGTCGCTTTACAGCAATGAAAAAACTTGCCGGGGCCTGCGTAACCCGCCTGTCGGTTTTTTAGTTTAGTTATATATAGATCAAGCCTGGAATTACTAAGTTTTCAACTCAAAACAGATAGCAATAACTTCTAAGAGTTTCTTATACTCCAAAATTTGTTTGTGACAAGGCCTATCCTTTATTAAATATTTTCTTTACTTCTAATCATTTTTAATAACTTGGATTTCATAAACCAATTTAATGAGTATTACCGTCTCTGAATTACCTCGCCAGGAAAATATTATATCAACCCAAAATAATTTTGTAAGTCAGCGGCTTTATTCTTTGGATGCCCTGCGTGGTTTTGACATGTTTTGGATAATGGGTGCCGAAGAAATTTTTCATACTATGGCAAAGGCAACCAACGCTCCTTTCTGGGCCGTTCTTTCCAACCAGTTTACGCATCCGGATTGGAATGGGTTTCATTTTTATGATTTAATATTTCCATTATTCCTTTTTATCGCCGGTGTTGCCACGCCTTATTCAGTGGGAAGAGAATTGCAAAAAGGAAAAATTAAAAGCCAGGTTTTGTGGAGAGTAGTTAAACGCGGTCTTATCCTCGTAGTGCTTGGAATTATTTATAATAACGGTCTTGAAATAAGACCGCTTTCAGAAATTCGTTTTGGCAGCGTTTTGGGGCGTATTGGTTTGGCTTATATGTTTGCCAACATTATTTATATCTATTCGAAACAAAGGGCGCAAATTATATGGTTTTTTGCGCTGCTCATAGGTTATTGGCTGCTGCTAAAATTTACATCTGCACCGGGATATCCGATGGGAGACCTTACCATGCAGGGAAATTTTGCTTCTTACATTGACCGCAGCTTTTTGCCCGGCAGGCTTTATCTTACTATTCACGACCCGGAAGGTTTGATGTCGACAATACCTGCAATAGGTACAGGGTTGCTTGGAATTCTTACCGGCAGTTATTTAAAAAATAATAACTCCAAAGGGGGAAAAAAAGCAGCTAATATTGCTATAACAGGTATCGTTTTTATTAGTCTTGCGATACTCTGGAATTTTGATTTTCCAATTAATAAAAACCTTTGGACAAGTTCATTTGTATTAACCGTCGGTGGTATTAGTTTGCTTTTGCTTGCATTATTTTATTACATTATAGATGTATTGGGATATAAAAGCTGGGCATTCTTCTTCCGGGTAATTGGCATGAACTCTATCTTAATTTATATGTCGGAAAGATTTGTAAATTGGGAATATTCAACAAATAGTTTTTTTAAATGGCTGGGGCAACTTGCGGGCAATCCATGGGGTGCGGTCGTAATGGCTATTTGTTTTGTAATGGTAAAATGGGCGTTTCTATATTTTATGTATAAAAAGAAAGTGTTTCTAAGAGTATGATGTTACATTCTTTGCAGCTCATCAACAATTGATTTACAATATTCAGTTCTTCTTTATTCAAGTATTGATTTTTTTTCTTCTAATGTCCTTTGCAATTTTTTGTGCATCTAAAGCAATCTCCCTGATTTGCCCTGTTGGCGCTATCCAAAATCCGCAAAAATACAAACCGTCTTTTCCGAAATACTTTTGTTTATTAACTGACGATTTTAAATCTTCAAACCGGGTTTTGTCAACCTCAAGAATATTTGCATAGTCACAATAATAACCAATCGCTGCAATAATAGCATCAAATTCCTCGGTGCTTTCCATCCAAAAAATAAACGGTTTTATCCTGAATGTAATCAATATCTCCATACACTTGAATATGCTGCTGGCGAATATGCTTTATCGTACCGATATCAAGAACGGGAATATGTCCATCTTTTTTAATTTCCTCAAATGGCCCATATGCCTTTTTGATCAAACCCAGTTTTGAAATATCGCCAACCAGCAGACGATTCAATGGAGCACTAACGGCATCGGCCACACGAGCAGGAAGATGGCTCAGTGCCTGGCTAACCTCCAATATTGGGATACCCAAAATATCCCGTGGTACTACGTTTACCGCAGAGCGAACTGACATAGCTGGTATAGCGCTTTGTTCGTATAAATCAATCGCGATCTCGCAGGCCGAGTTTCCAAAACCAATTACCAATACTTTTTGATTTGTGAAATCTTTACCGGTTTTGTAGCTGTTACTGTGTATAATCCTGCCGGTAAATGTTTCCATTCCCTTTAAGTTGACAGGCCTCGGTTTGGCAAAAGCGCCCGTAGCTATTATGATGTATTTCGATTGAACTGTTTCATTGTTTGTGACAGCTATCCAATAATCATTTTCCTTTCTTATTGATTTAACTTCTGTGTTAAAAAGAGGATTGATATTAAATTCCTTCTGATAGTCCTCCAGATATTCTACAACCTGCATGCGTGACGGATAGCGGGGAATTCTATTTCCAAACTTTTTATAAGGCAAGTTTGAGATTCTTTTATTGGTGTGCAGATGAAGGCGATCATAATGGTTACGCCACGGAGCTGCCACCTGCGACTGCTTTTCAACTATTAAATATCCAATACCTTTTTTTTGCAATGCTGCAGCGCAAGCCAGCCCTGAGATACTTGCACCAATAATAAGTGTTTCTGCGGATATCATAATTAATGCAACATTACTGAATCTTATATTTCAATGCTTGTTAAGCGATTTATTTTCATACAAGAAAAGCATCAAAATTGTGTTTTTCAGAGCCTTGGAATACTGCAGGCTTGTTGCGGACAATTCATTTATTGAGTTTCCTGCATTTCTTTCGGAAGATGTACAGCTACTAAATAAAACGCAGATAATTATTGCAGAACTTATAAATAACCTTTTCATTTATCCGCATGTTTGCAATATTCTAATTATTATTTTTTATCTAATACTACTACCCCATTTTCCCCAGCAATAATTGCTTTATGTGCCATTCCATAAAACAAAGAGGTTTCAACCACGCCGGAAATATTTTTTAACGCTGGGTTGATGGAAGACAATGTTGGCCATGATTCAAAATAAACATCCAATAAATAATTTCCGTTCTCCGTAATAACAGCGCCATCTTTTTTATCATTGATCCGCATTTGAATTTTTGCGTCCGGAAATAATGGTTTGAATTTTAAAGAGAACAAATGTTGCCGATTGCGGAAGCAATCTCAATTACCAAAGGATATTTTGTATCGAATTTATCAACAAGTTTTGAGTCATCTCCCACAAGGAAAAATTGCTTAGCCATCGATGCCAATAATTTTTCCTGCGTGTGAATGCCGCCACCACTTTTTAAGGCATTTAATTGCTTATCAAACTGATCGCATCCGTCAAAATAGATATCGATTTGTTTACAAAATTCAATTGGTGATATCGATAGGTTTTCTCTTACTAATAATTGCTTTGTAGTATAGGATGAACTCACCAGTTGTATTGAAAGCCCCTCATTTATTTTCGTTTTCAAATAATCTACGATATAGGCAATTGTTGATCCTGCGCCGAGGCCAACAATAGAATTGTCTTCTATAAAAGTAATTGCCTTTGCTGCTGCTTCCTGTTTAGAATTCATTCAAAAAAAGTGTAATTAAGAAAAAGCAAAATCAATTGTTCTTTTTTCCTGCTGGCTTTGCATGGCTAATTCTATAATGCGAATGTTGTTCCTCGCCTGTAAAGGCGTTACTATCAGTTTTTCTTTACCAATTATGGTGTTATAGACATTCTGATAAAAAGCGGTATAATCTCCTTTTTCACTTTCAATCTTTCCAACAAAATGCTGACCGTTTATTTCGGTATTTACTGTTCCCCAAATTTCAGGAGGCTCAATACCCCAGTTACTTTTGGTGAGCGATGTGTAACCAGCTTTTAGCGCTTCTTCCTGCACATCCAATCCATATTTAACGAAAGATCCATTATTTCCTAAAAGTATAAATCGCGGCAACGGCTCCCGTACAAGCATTCCCGCTTTTAAAGAAACTTTAATGCCGGGGTAATGGAGAATTACTTCAAAATTATCAATCGCTTTCCCGCATTTTCTCTGTACACATTAAATCGGCACTAACGGTGTCGGGTAGCCCAAATAATGCCTGCGCCTGGTCAATCAGGTGGGAACCGAGGTCATATAAAATTCCGGAACCCGGAGTATCTTCTTCCCGCCACGAATTAGGTTTAAAATAGTTTCGGAAACGATCATAGCGACTTTCCATTTCAACAAGGCCACCTAACAAATCATTTTTAATTATTTTTTGAACCGTATAAAAATCGCTGTCAAAGCGCCGGCTGTGGTAAACCGACAGAACCAGGTTTCGCCTCGCAGCTTCAGCAATCAATTCGTCAGCATCTTTGGTATTAATGGTAAATGGCTTATCAACTACCACATTTTTACCGGCTTTTAAAGCCTGCATGGCCAATGAAAAATGTGAAGTATTGGGAGTAGTAATGACAACCAGGTCAATATTTTCATCATTACATATTTCTTCTGAAGTGCCCACTACTGCTGCTGTTGGATACTTCGATTGCGCAACGGCAACTTGTTCTGGCTTTACGGCTCGTAATTTTTGCAAGTTGCAATCCTTTTACCATCGTTAGTATTGGCGCATGAAATGTTTGCCCGCCGGCACCGAATCCGATTAAACCAACTTTAATTGTTTTATCCATCTTTTTTAGAAATTAGAATTTGTCCTTCTTAAGATTAAACAGATCATTTTGTTATTGATTTAATATTAATTTTTCTCATCATCATCTTCACCACGCAACCGCTTCACGCAATTGGATAGCGCTCTGAAATTGTGATAGGCGCCTTTCCAGATATGCCCTTTCAAGGCCGTTTTTCTTTGCGGCTCATTATCCAGCCCTTCTTCATACCACCCGCCATTTGTATGATCAATAATATAGGTTTTAATATAATTCCATTGCTTTTTGAATTTATCATAGTAGTGCATCGAATCGTTGGGATATGAATCAGCCATCAGCAATAAAGTGTTTAAACCTTCGGCCTGTGCCCACCAGTTTTTGCTTGCAAATATTATCGTAATAGTATCACTTCCCTTAAAATAATATCCTTCATCGTAAAAGCCACCTAAGTTTTTATCCCATCCATTTCTCAATGCATGATCCACCATTCGTTTGCCGATTATTTGTGTTAGCGTGTCGTTCTGCAACCCAAGTGCATGCGATGCCTCACGCATCAGGTATGCGGTTTCAATATCATGCCCAAACGATACATGATCTAAATATTTATGTTGCATGATGCTGGCCCGGGAAGAATCACGGAAAGAAACAGGTGTCCAGTCTGGCTGAAAAAAAAGCCTGAGATATCCTTGTTTTGAAACCATTTTATCCCGTATTAAAGAAAGCATTTCCTGTAAACGAAGACGTACTAACGGCTGCGGCCAAACGCGATAGAGTTCTGTAAGCGCTTCAAGAATATGTATGGAAGAATTCTGATCTTTATAGCCAACATCAGAGGTGGATAGCGTATTACTATCTCTCTGTACGGTTTTCCCTCTCTTGTTAGATATTGATAGTAGCCGCCGTATATCGCGTCGTGACTATGGTCTTCCATCCATAGAAACGCTTTTTTAACGAGGTTTAATGCGCTCGTATCGCCGGAAGCTTTATAATAAGCCGATAACGCATAAATAGCGAACGCATTACCGTACGCTTGTTTCAAAGCTTTCGGATTATTTTTTACTTTGCCTTGCCTGTCTACAAGATCATAAAATCCGCCGTAAACTTTATCCCACATCACATCTCTTAAAAAATGAAATCCAATTTCAGAACATTTTAAATAATAAGATACACCAGGATATAGTTCTGAAGCCTTTGCCGTAGTCCAGGTATGCCTTGCCTGCGTTACAATAAATTTATCCTGCGGCCCTGTTGGTTTAAAATCATAAGTAAATGTGGAAAGAAACCCACCATATAAAGAATCAACGCATTGCGGATACCATTTATTAAGCAATTCCGTTTGAATGGAATTTTCCATTTGATTTGCTAGTTGCAGCCGTTCAGTTTTATTCGACTCTTGTGCTTTCGCCTCCGGGCGTAAACCGCTAACAAGAAATAATGCAAAAGATACCTTCAAAATATATTTCATATTAACCTATTTCTTTTCATTCAAAATATGGTCAGCGGCAAGAATGAGAAATAAATAATCTGTTGTCCCTCCGCCCAAAACGTATTCAGTCTGTTGCCATAAAAAGGGCCAGGTAAGCAGTTCAGGGAAATCCGGCCTTATGAGAGCAGTTCCTGAAACAATGCCGCCGGGAATATAAGTCCAGTCTGCACGATTGAAACCATAAGCAGTTGTTACAGAATTAGCGCCAACACCTGATGCAAACGAGGCCGTGTTGGAACCGGGATGACAACCTAAAATAAAGTTCATCGCCTTCAGCATATAATCAACAGGGAAAATACCGGGGAAACTTTTGTGTAAATAATATTGCCGGAAGCCAAAGTTCTGAATACCCCAGCCTGCCCCCCAGATGTTGGGTTCGTAAGGAACACCATAAGGCGTCTTCTTCCCCTGCTCAACAATTTTTGTGTAATAGTTTTTGCCGCATCAGTCATCATTTTCGTGTAGGCGGCATCGTTAACATACTGCAGAGATCGCCCGACGATCCAGCCCGTTCTTTCAAAGTTCTTTGCAATATCAGCCGCATGGGAAAGCAAAAAATCAGCATACTTTTTATCACCCGTTGTTTTTAATAATTCAACCGCAAGTTCTACTCTGGCCAATGGGTATTTTTCTTTAGTACTATCCCAAAGTGTTTCAGCTATCTGTAAACTTTGCGCAGCCAGTGTATCATTGTAACCTTTTATAACTCTTGCTGCAGTTGCAAGACACGCTGCTACGTTTAGCTCCCTGTTAGGATTATCTTCCGTAAAAACCCAACGGTCATCAGGTGCGAACCGGGTAATCCAACTTCAGGCACGTTACCATCAGCAGGCTTTGCATAAATCAATATTATCTGTGATGTTTGCCGGGTCTCCAAGAATTGTGTATTGTCTTTTGGTTGGCTCAATAATTCCCCGGTATAATCTTCCCATAGATCTGTATCCGCCTACAATGGATAATAACCCATGTTCCATTTGCTGCAAGGCGTCGGGTTTGCCATCGGGTACTTGTATCTCAACAATGTGATTTTTTTGATCAATGGTAGTATTGTCATATTTCAAATTGAATTCTTCATAAGCCAATGCAAGGCCTTGCACCGTTTCAGCCTGTGATTCTACCCGAAGATCAAAGTCGCCGGCGTCGTGCCATCCGCCTTGATTTAGGCCGGGCACATGATCGCCGCTTTTGAAACTGGTTAAAGTGGAATGGTCCCTGAATATATCCATCGAAATGTGTAGAGTCAGTCGGTGCCATCCGTGCATCATCCATTATGGCACAAGCCATGCCATACACGGTAATGATCGTTCACCCGCATGTGGCACATTTGAATTGGTAAAAAGTATTCGAGTGTTGGTTGCCAAACATTTCTTGCGTAAACATTACTGTTGATCTGGAATGGGCTTGATTGATCTTTGCCGTATTTTACGATATACATTCCCGGCTTTTGCACTTTTGTAAAATCAAACTGCAAATAATTATACCTGAGAAACTTTCCCCAGCGTTTAGGCATTTCGGTTAGTATCGACTCATAACCGCCATCTTCTTTTAATCGTAACAGGGAAACTTTTTGTATCGTTATTGTCTTTCGCATCTAATTCTACAACGGCTACCTTTTGTTGATCAGGATGATAACCAACTTGTGAAACCTGTACCACCGGCTCTGACTCCCACCCTTCTATGGCATGTGGCGTAACCAACCACACAATCGCATTGGTTGTTGCACCTTTGGCAATGAGCGACCTGACAACGAACCAGCCATTGTTATGTTTAGCTCTTCCATCTATTAGTTCAAGAATATCGCCGTTTACATTTTCTATGGTCATTCGTTGCTCATCACTCTCCGGCGCGATAGTTAATTTTTTACCTTTTGCCATTGGTTCAATCTGCACTTCGCCATCGGCATCTTTATAATCGGGGCCATTTTCCTGTCTTGGAAAAATGCCGAATTGATTATCCAGGTACCAGGATTTACCAAAAAGAATTCCAGGGAAAAGCTCAAAGTTGAAACCGACCTTTCCTATCCATTCATCAGGAATCGGTTTGTCTAAATCAACTATAATTTTAAAGCCTTTACCTGCGGGTTCAACACGCAACGTGTAACTGAATTTCAAATCAGGATAAATAACCGGGTTAAAACCTTTTCGGTCAATATTCTCATTGGGAAATTGCAATTGCACGCTTATCTGTTGTTTTGTTTTGTCAACAGAACGTTTGCCAACTTTAGGAATGGGTTGCCATTGCCCCGGTGTAGGTTCTAGTCTTATATCACCGTTAGTGGCTACACGCAATCCATTTTGAATAACGCTTACACCACCCTGGTGCCCTTCAGGATAATAATCCTGCGCCAGCATAACATTTACTCCCTGGTATTCCAGGTACTCAAGAGAATTCAATTTCATTGAGCCTGCATTTTTTATGGACTGGCCCTGAATAGATGAAAAGAAGGAGAGGTTGAGAACAACGACTAAAAGAATTCTTACACGTTTTGGTTTCATATTATTAAGATTTCCGTTTGTTATTAATGAACTAGATTGAAATCATTGCACCGGTTTCATTGGTTTATACGTTATCAATCATTTTTATTTTTATGAACCTGTAAATTGAAGAGGGATTCAACTGCGGGCTTGTCATGTCCAAATATACTTTACAAATAACAATGGAATTTTTTCTTATAAAAATATTTGAATACGGTCATATTAAAACACTGGCGACTTTAAACGATGCAAAAATGATAGTCTAAAAAAAATAATTTTCAGCTTTTTTCTAAAACCAGTTTATTCAGTTCTTCATTAATAAATTCTATTTCCTGGAAATTCAATTTTATATTGGCAGCTTTAGCATTTTGTATGGCCTGTTCTTTATTTCTGGCACCTACCAGTGCAATGGTGATGCCCGGTCGCTCAATGGTCCAGCGGATAACAAGTTGCGAAAGTGAGGCATTCTTTTCTTGAGCAAGCGGACTTAATTTATCAAGAAATTTATTCGTTAATTCTATGTTTTCATCCTTGAAGTAATATAAGCCGGTACGGTGATCGCCTTTGGCAAATTTGTGTCCCGGTTTTATTTTTCCCGTAAGCAGTCCCCTTTGCAAGGGGCTGTATGCAAGAATAGAAATGTTATTTGTTATGCAAAAGGGAACGACCTCTTCTTCAATATCTCTCAACACCATACTGTAAGGCACCTGGTTCGATACTAGGTTTATATGTTCCTGCGCTTCCTTTACCTGCGCCGCGTTGTAATTGCAAACTCCTGCATAACGAACCTTTCCCTGTTCTATTAGCTGTTCAACGGCTTCCATAGTTTCAGCAATGGGAGTTGTAACATCAGGCCAATGTATCTGATACAGATCAATGTAATCGGTATTCAAGTCTTCTTAAACTGTCTTCACATTCTTTAATGATGCTGTCCTTTCCAGCATACTTATAAATATCAATATCTTTTCCATCGTTGTCTTTACTTTTAAAAGCTAATACACCTTTTGTAAGATCCCAGCGCATGCCATATTTTGTAAGTATCTGCACTTTATCGCGTGGAATATTTTTTATGGCTTCACCAACAATTTCTTCACTCAATCCCTGGCCATAAATTGGCGCAGTATCTATTGAAGTTACGCCGTTATCATGTGCTGCCTGTATTGCCTCAATGGCATCTTTGCGTTCTGTGCCGCCCCACATCCAGCCACCGGCGGCCCATGCGCCAAATGTAACCACTGAAACTTTCAGGTCAGATTCTCCTAATTTTCTATATTCCATATTTTGAGTTTTATAGTTAAGAAATGTTGTTGTAAAGTATCAGTAAATTTGCTTTTATTTCGTAGTCACTAACCTGTTTAACTCAATGCAAAGTAAAGACCATTATAACAAACGAACAATAACTTAGCCAATTCAAGTCACTCCGAAAATAAATGGTTGAGCCGATAATATTAAATGCCTGAAAAAAATATTGATACAACCAACATTCAAGCTTCCGCTGATAAAGGTTTTACTATTCAGCAGGAAATTGTACACAGCACCATACATGGTTTTGGTATTCTCTTCGGTATTATAAGTATCCCGATTCTTACAGCATTGGCTGCTAAAAATGCAAATGTTCCGGCGATTGTGGGAGCTAGTATTTATGGATTTACTTTTTTAATGCTATTTACCTTTTCTACTACCTATCATGGCTTTCAGCAGCCACAGGTAAAAAAAGTATTGGAGGTATTTGATCACATCAGTATTTATTTTTTGATCGCAGGCACTTACACGCCTTTCATTCTCATTTACCTTCGGAATTCTTTTGGCTATTTGTTGCTAATTATATTGTGGAGCCTCACATTATTGGGAATTTTTTTTAAGATATTTTTTACCGGCCGGTTTGAAATTGTTTCCCTTATCATTTACCTGGCAATGGGATGGATATTAGTAATAGGCGGCAAACGTTTCTTCGCCGACATGCCCGCCAATGTTATCACCTTCATTGTTATTGGCGGCGCTCTTTACAGTGTCGGGGTTATCTTTTATTTATGGAGCAGTTTTAAATGGCATCATGCTGTTTGGCACTTTCTTGTACTCGCTGCTGCTGTTTGTCATTACGTTGCAGTGTTGCTTTCAGTTTAATCTTTAATAAAAAAAATCAATTGTCCGTTGACGTTAGTAACTAAAAATATTTTTGCTGAATAAGAAAAATAATTTTGCGTCTTTCAATTATTTCACAGGAACAAATAAAATTGCATCAGCAGCAACATAACCATTCGCGTCTTTATTGGTGATGGTTACAGAGGTTGATGTTCCCTTTTGCAATGCATAACTGCCAAGTGAAACCCATTCACCACTGGTTTGTCCTTCGACTTTAATTTGGGGAGAAATGAATAAATCTTTTTTGCTTGTTCCGTAATGAATGATAAAATGAGTTTGTTTTGATGCACTGTCAAAAAGCGGCATGTAAGCATACAAATCGTAATTGCCGTTCGCGGTTATTCCAGGTGTAAATTTACTTGTTGTGGTATTGCGGAAGGCGCTACCAATAACCATGATGGACCATAACCTCCCCTTGTTTTCCTGATCCAGTTACCGATGATAGTTGTATGATCTGAGTCATCATTATCAGCAAGTACTTCAGGTGTACTGCCATCCATTAAAGGATTTTGTTTGAGTAACTCTTGTAATTGCTGTACATCTACCTGCTGAACGGTTTCATGCTTATCAATTGCGATACATGCAGCAGCAGCACTCGATTGCCCCAGCACCATAAATATTGGTTCCATTCGAATGGATCCATACGCGATATGACTGGCGCTTAAA
This sequence comes from uncultured Chitinophagaceae bacterium, assembly GCA_963756945.1. Taxonomy (GTDB): domain Bacteria; phylum Bacteroidota; class Bacteroidia; order Chitinophagales; family Chitinophagaceae; genus Ginsengibacter. The sequence goes on from CAVWQJ010000038.1 coordinate 68,663, forward strand.
CATACAGGTACATAAAGATTTTTGCATTCTGCTGTTTTAGGAATAAGCGAACGATACGAAACGGGATAAGGGCCAAAGCCACCGATCTCCACATTGCCTTCATTCTTTACCATACCGTTTACAACGAGTCGCTCGCAATTATGAGAATCCATAGTGTAAGCTGCCATCGCAATACCATCATTTACTTTCGTTTGTCCCTGGCAGTTAGCCTGGGTCATTACGTAATCACCAATCATCCGACGACTTTCGCGTATGTATAATTGCGGGGTAAAATTATTGTTATCCCTGTACTCATCTTTAGGATAGCCCCATTGCTGCATTTCAGTTCGCAGGTGCTGTGGCATTCGCAGATCGTGACCAATAAACCAAAGCAATCCTTTTGTATAGAGTTCATGCTCTTTATCAATTTCGGCTCTTGTATTATAATTTGCATCAGGATAATTATAGTTCACGCCGATCATATCTGTTGAGAAAGCACCATTATTGTTGATGTCGGTTTTGTGATTGGGCATGAGGCCAATACTTAAAAAAGCGCCTATACTTTTTGCAGGTTTTTTTGCAAGCACCCGTAAGAGGAGTTCATATTTTGTGGAATCATAACCTTCGGGCTTTGTAATGGGAATGCTATTCCCCGGATCGTTGCTCAGGCATAACCGGTAATTATATGCCTGAACTTTTTTATCGCCCGAACCTGCAGGCTGCAATTTATTATTGCTGATGCCCCAAAGTAAACCACTTGTTGAATCACCGGGAATTTTATACGGATCAACTCCATCCGGAAACTGGTGGCCATCCATTAATTGCACACCATCATAAGTTTCGTTGTAGATGCTGTTTGACTCACGGCCTACCATATACGACACACCGGCCTTTGCCATCAGGTCTCCTTCATAACTGCAGTCGATAAACATTTTTGCCGTAATGGTTTTATTTGTTGAGGCAGATGGAGCTGTTGCATTTTCTATCGTGATATTTTGTATAAAGCCATTTTGTTTTTTGGCTTTGATAATGTGGTACTCGTAAAGCACACGAACATTTGCTTCTCTCAGATAATCATTAAAAATTTGTTCCGCCACATGCGGTTCAAAAATCCATGTTTCAAACTTGCCATAATGTTTACCCATTCTTCGATAGAAGTCTCTTGCAAGTCCGGTAACAACATATTTATTGCCAATGTCAGTATAACCAAGACCGCCGGAAGAAAGGCCGCCCGGATGTTTACCGCTTTCTATGAGGATAACTTTCTTATTCATTTTTGCTGCAGTGTACGCGGCAATGACCCCGGCTGACGTGGCGCCGTAGACGCATACATCGTATTGCTGGGCGAAGGATTTTATTTGAATGAATAAAAAAAGAAGAAGAAATATTTTTTTCATCATGCATCGTGTTAGTAATGAAAATAAGAAATTTTTTATTGAGATAGCATGTCACTTTTCTCCGGAATGGCACATTCCTCATTACTGGCAATGCAACATAACCATAGTAGATAAAAATGTCGATGTAAAATATATAAGCATTGTGGTGAGAATGTAAAAGTCTCTCGTATACACTAATAGTTTGGATTATGATTAAAATTCTGAAAAGCACTGGCCTAATATTTTTAAGCGCCATTGCAGAAACTTCGGATTGTAAGAAGCTATTACTGTTTTAATTTATGTCCCGCGTCTATCCTATCAGCTTCTTTATCATGTTTCTTTATGAGAAGTTTAATGGCTGGATTTTCTTTTAGAGTTTTATCACTTTCTATAAAATCAAAAATGAATCCAGAGTTCAACATCTCTAAATGTATATTCTGATAGCCGGACATTCTTCTGAATTCATCAACAATTATTTTGGCCCCACGGTTTTCCATTGAAAACAGGTCGTAGCCCTGGTTACAACATTGTAAATGATGTATAGAAAGCTTTGCCAAAATTATTGCGATGAATGTTTTGTACTCCTTCTGTTTTCTCAAACAATTTGTATCAACATGCAATAAGAAAGAATCTAATTGAGGTGATAAACATTTGTCAAGTTCCAGATTTGTTGCTTTAAAATCAATGGCATATTTTATTAGTAAACTGTCATAATCATTATTACATGCCTCCTGTTTAACTATTGTTACATTTGCAGGCACTATTATTTTTAACTGGATTACCAGAATTACACCCCAATGTGAAAATCGAAATAATTAAAAAAAATAGAAATCTCATTAAGTCAAATTGATCTTTGTTTATTTACAGTTATTCCTTTTTTCAAAATTGATTATTTAAGCAAAATAACTTTTCTCCCATTTTCTCTTCTTACAATAAGCAATCCTCCCTTGCTCATTGGTTTCCATTCATACCCCTCTCCTGTTTTACTTTCGTGCATTGGTTTATTATCAAGCAATACTGCCGAAGGTTTTCGGCGAAGTTTTATTTTCTCTGTACCGGTTGTATCAAAAGTTCTGTAAAATAATTTTACTTTATTACTGTCAACATTTTCAAAATTGAGGTAAATAAATTTCTTAAAATTCCCTTCATAATCGGCTTGTTGAATAACTGAGGTGCTTGAAAGAATATGATCTTCGCCGGGCGGAGTTAACGATGGTATGGCATCCATTGCCCGGAGAAAATGCCTTACATAATCTCCATATCCATCAGTAAGCCATGGCTCATCCTGGGGAAACCGGTTCTTACCATCGAAGTCCACCATATAAGTTGCCCAGTTTAATTCACGAACATCATTGTTATAAAAACTACTATCGCCCGATAAACTTACATACAACAATTCATCGGCGGCCTGCCTCGAAGAATGACTGTTGCCGGGCGTTTGATAAACCGTTTGTTCATTCGTAACCATCACTCCATACTTTTTCCATTTATCATTGCCAAATGTTTTGTGTACCCATTCAATAATTTTCAATACATCATTTTTCCAATCGGGAAAATAATTCCGATGCTCCATGATAAACCTTGCAAAGGTCATTGCATTAATTTGTGTATCGCTCCACCAATCAACATCTTCAAAGAAAGGTCCCCACTTATTTTCTTTCATGGGAAAATTTTTCATCCAGTTCAACATTATACTGAAGTTTTTTTGGTAAGCAGATGTATCGCCGGTTTTCAATTCTATTAAGTCCAGGAACAATTGCATCGTGGGCGCCCAATTGCTGGTATAGCCTGCGGTATCTATCCAGGTGCCGGTGAACTCATGATTACGAAGCAATGCAGTATTACCTGTATATACATTCACTTTAAAAGGCAGTGGCGAATAATTAATATTGCCTTCTGTTACATGTGAACATAAAGTGTTGGCAATTTTTTTTGCTGCATCAAGGTAAAGCGTATCCTCGCTTATCTTATACAGGTGCACGAGTTCCAGCCCAAACGATCCGGCTTTATCAGGTTGCGCCACATCTCTTCCTGCACGCATATCGCCATCGTAAATTCCCGAGTACACGTAACTGTTATATGGAAAGGTAATATTGGGCCATTTGCAATCCGCAGGTGATCGCCCATGCGTAATATAATAATCAGCCAAAAAATGCATATTCGCTTTTACTCTTTCATTGCCTGTGTATGCATAATACAACCGCCATGATGAAAGCGCCATCGCAAACTGGTCGCCGCCAATTCCTCTTGGATCATTAAAGTTTGCATTCCACACCTGGTGATTCATATAATAAGGCAAGCCATTCAAATCATGCCGCATCGTATCCCAAAAATTCCAAACAAGATTGATGACATGGTTATAGGATGTACCCGGGTTTTCATTATACCATGGAATGATGTTTCCTGCTTTATCTGTTTTGATAGGGTGATAGATTAATATTTCTTTTGGCTGAGCGGAAAGATGGATGGATAAGAATAACAATATTATTACAAGGAAATTTTTTCGGCGCATGAGAAAGTTGTTTAATAGAAACAGTTGTTATATTGAGGATTTTATTCTTAGAAAATAGAATATTAATCTCACCGTTCAAAAGACTCAAAGTAAGCTATCTCACTATCTGCTCTTAATTCGATTTGAAGTCTAAAAAAATGCTTTCTAAAAAGGAGCAACGGATCGGTCTGTTCATCTTCGGTCTGCACCTCAGTTTCTTTTTGAGCATAGTATTGTGCAACTATCATTAATACAAAATTTGCAATATTTTCATTTCTAACTGCATCATTAATTTTCTCATTTCCGAATTTAATTATAATCGGATGAACGGCATTAATCCAAATTATTCCTTTTGAAACTAAATCTCTGTCACTAACGGGATCATCATATTCTTTAAACGTTGGGCAATCCGGGTTATCTGGATCGTTCGAAAATAAAACTTGTAACCCTTGTTTTGTTTTTTTCTCTTGAGAACTAATTTTTCCTTTTGCTCCAACTTTTACAGCAAAATCATCACCGTTATCATTCGGTATAAATTCAGGGATACCTGGGGGTGGATTGGGGCCATCGCCACTTTGACCTGTTTTTTATTATCCAAGTACCCTTAATTAAAATTTCTTCTGGTATCTTCCTCTGTAGCTTTTCTATAAACAGTCTGATCATTTATTTGAAAATTTTGTTCGGGTTCAGTCTCCTCAGTCGTCGGGAAGGAATCGGTTTTTGTAAATCGCTTCTTTAATTCTTTTAACTCTAATTTGAATTTTAAATCTTGCTTACTTAAGAATTTACTTAATTCGTTAAGCTTTTCATTTGCTGCATTAATTCGTCTTTGCTTGTCCAAATTTCGCTGCAGTTCCTCTACTTCATTAATAACTTCACGAACCTTTTCTCTAATAAAATTTTCTATTTCTTCAGTTAAATCATCACCTTCTTCCAACCCTCTCCGATTTTCTTTTACTGCGTTTGAATTTAAAAGGCGATCAATGGTGAGACTACCATTAATATATTTCGAAAATGGTCTTCCGTCAAAGTCTGAAACTATTAAATCAGCAACGCTCGAAATACCATCAGTTAAATCAATAAATGCATCTTCTCCTATTGGGCGTTCATAGTAACGTAGTACTAAAGTGTTATTTAATCCATCTTCATTTCTTAAAGAATAAGGCAAAGGGAAATTGCAAACTTTTATTGCTTTTTTAGGATCTGGTTCGGAGTATTCAAGCAAGATTTCTTCAACACTACCTTTCCGATTTATTCTAAAAAGAACTTGTTGACTTTTTAGTATATGCCTTATCCGTGCAAGCTTTTCCAGCAACACTATAAAATCTTGAAATTGATGAGTAACCTTTATGCTACTTTCTAACTCAATAGTAGTGCCATTAGGGTTTCCAGTAGTTTTATTTTTATATCCACCATTGTCATATCCTTTTATAATTTCCTTATTGACAGAATCCCACTTAAACCATGCTTTACATTCCTCTCCATTTTTTACAGACGTAATCCAGCAATGTCTGAAATTCATGATTGCGTAAGCTTTACCTCCTGTTCCAAACCTGCCTGTTACTTTCTCACCTTTTTCACGTCCGCTAAAACTTTCAAAATATTGGAAAAATTTTTCTTCTAATTCTTTATATGACATTCCTTCAGCAAAATCTTTAATTAGAAGCTTCTCAATTTTCTTTGAATTTCTTGTATAGATTTCTACAATGATTATTTGCGAAGAAAGTTTTTTTAAACGCCTATATGAATCGTCAGAATTAGAAATATATTCAGCGATTCCTCTTGGGTGATTACCGCCACCTTGCCATTTCATTAGCTTGATTTTCTAGTAATCTTCCCACATTTACAGGAACTATGCTTTTACGTATTGTTTCTATCATCTTAATCAAGTTTTAAAAGTTTTTGTTTTACATAGGCATAATCTCTTGTAAGTAATTCATGCACTTGTTTTAAATCCTTGTCTCTTTCTGAAAATGTTTTAACCACCATATCAATATTTTTAATTCGATTTTGTACGAGGCTAGTTTTCGAGTGCCAATTGATTCCATAGAAGTACAAAAAATCTGTTTCTACTATTTCGTTTAGTTTGCCCAATTTAAATTTAACGTATGCTGGTGTTCTAATTAATCTTTTATACGGTGCCTCATCAATTGAACTTATTGTTCTATCAGCTTTAGTGTGACCTTTGGCTTCTTTTATTTTCTTTTGATTAACTAATTCTTTTAAATCTGAAAAAAATAATTGCGAGATTTCAGTTAGACGATATCCGCTCATTTCAGAGCCGGTTAACAAGCCTTTCTTTCCTTTCATTTCCCCGATTCGTTTCATTACGGTACTTGAATCAGGGAACTGATTATATCCTCTAAGGGAATGTTTTTCTGGGTTGATAAGCCAACATTCAATAACTATATCTTCCGCAGATAATTTTAGATTTTTTTCTTTTGTTTTCCCGACAATCCAAATTATCAGACGTTCTGTAGATAAATTTCTTAAGCTTGCTAATTCGCTTTCTTTTGCAGTTCTTATTTCAGTCATGTTCATGTCGTTTATTTTGTTAACCATTCCTTCAATCCAATTTTATCATTTTTTAGTTTGATAAATCGCTGCTCTGGTTCGTAAAAAAACAATACAGTATTGATAGAATCCTGAGAAATATAAAGTTCCCTGCATAAAATATTTAACTAATTCCTTTTTATTCATTGGCTCATTTTTTTCCTTAATTAGTTGTTCCGCTACATCCCCTATTGTACCAAAATAGCCTCCCCATTCTATCAGCCCATAAATTCCAGGGCCTTTTAAACCAAATATTTTTGGATAATGTTGAATAATACCGTGAATGCTTTCTGCTGAAGTCATTTTTATCTGTCTTTTTAAGCACTCTTTATATATTTCGGTAAAATGCATAGGCTTTTTATATTCATTTAAAATATCGGATATATATTCATATTTTAACTTTTTTGTTGTGCGTTTAAAAACAATTAAATCAGAAGTTAATTCAATATCTTTTTCTATACTAAAAACAAGTTTTATAAATAATTTAAAAACTTCCAAAACCTGAATGCGTTCAATTAAATTTTGTTCGTGAGCGTTCGGAAATAAATTTTGGTTTTCGAGAACTGCTGAACTTTTTATTTAAATCATCTATTTTAATTATTACATCTTGTTTTCTTCTAATTGATACATATTGAGAGAGAAATTCAAAACATTTTTCAAAATTAAAAGGGATTGAATTATTTATTAATACCCCTGAATACAGGGTATTTTTTTCATTTATTAGAATAAATTTAAAATTTTTAAATCTTATCCAACTTAAAACATAAGTAGTAAATTCAGAGCTAAAATTAGTATTCTCCGACTCATTAATTGATTTTGTGAAAGCTTCAGTTACAATAAAATAATCTTCTTGATAATATTTTTGAAGATCATAAGTTCCCTTTACTGATAGTTTTTCTACAACTCTTTTGAGCTTTTCAATAACTGTTATAGAAAGTTGTCTAACTCTTTCAGTAGATAGATTAAGTTCTTCGGCTATCTTTCGTAAACTTTTGTACTCTTTTCCCTGAATAAAAGAGTAATAATTAAGAACTATTGGTAATTCTTTTTTTTTGAGAACTTGTCCGGCAAAAAGATAATGCTCGATATCTTTAAAAAGAAAACTTTGCTTTATTTCATCTTGATCTTTATCAACGATTGCTTGAATATCTTTTGCAAATCCGATAATTTCATTTTGTGTTTTTGTTCCGCAATTTCTGAGTTTACTAAAGTCGAAGTTCTTGTTTTGCAAAATCATTTTAAAAAAATCATTGATGTTATTTGCGTTTATATCAGAAATTACATTTTTTGCACGAGGAGGTAATTCATCAAATTTTTTATCAAATTCCAATTCAACTTTTTGGGTAAAATTTTCAGAACTTATATTCAAAAGTTGACCATCAGCATCATTAACTTCTCGACGATCTGCTGGAAAAGCATTAAGAAGGATAATTTCGCCAATCATATTGTTTAATTCTTTTCCTAATTTATATCCACAATTTCTAAGCTTACTAAAATCAATCGTTTTTCCTTCTGTAACAAAGAATTGATAAAAAGAGTCAAATTCGGTTAACCTAAATTGCTTTAAAATAAAGCGAGCTTCTTTACTGAGAAGATTGAGATTAATTAGGAACTTATTTTCTAATTCTTTCTTTTCCATTTGTCTTGCTTCAAAAACTATAAATACTTCATTTTAAATCCTGGTTCTTTAATCAAACTTTCAAACTCTTTATCTCCTGTAAGTAAAACTGCTTTTTTAGAAATAGTCAAAGCCGCTGCAAATGCATCAGCATAAGAAAGACTGTGCTTTGCTTTAATAGCCGCCGCATCCAAACACATTTTTAAATCCGGTTCTATAATATGGAGTGGCATTTGTTTTATTGCAGCAATTGCAGCATCAGCGCTTTTTGTATTACTCTTACGACTAATCATATAATAAACTTCTCCTACATTAATCGCAGTAATAAAACCTTCACTTTCATCATTAGCCATCTTTACTAAAAGTCCCTCACCATTTCATATCCCGGTTCCTGCCGGAATAAAGCAATCAAAGCATAACTATCAAAAACTATTTTCTTCATGCTTTACGGGATTTTTTAATTACACTTTTTTCTTCATTAATTTTTTCTTCTTTCTTCCAGGCTTTGTATTCCTCAAGGGAAGGCGCTTCATCCTTGAGCATTCCTACAAACTGGTTAAAAAAGTTTTCGTCCATAGGTTTTAATACCACACCCGAGGGAGTTTCAATAAATGCAACCTTAACACCTGATTTTATGCCGTATTTATTGCGTAACCGTTTTGGTATCAGTAATTGCCCTTTGGAGGTAAGAATAGAAGTTTCCATACTTTTAAATTTTAGTTATACAAATATACAAAGTATTACCAAATAAAAAAGTGTTACTTTAAAATTATTGGAAACCTTTTAAAAAGTGGTGTATGAATCTGAAATAACCCTGAAGTTACTCCTCTTCTTAACTAAGTCTTTGCACTAAATGCAACGTTCTTAACTTTTTTAGTGTCAACTTTGCAAAGAGATATATAATGCGACAGTTAACTTCAATATTAATAGCGATTTCGATAATTATCCTGTTACCGAATGCTTCCTGCAAAAAGGAAAAGCAATACATGAATACGGCTGAAATCCTGGGGATAGACAATAGTCTTCGGGCTTGCCTGATAACTGATCCATGCAATTGCCCGGGAGGTTATTTTATTCATATAGACAATGTTCAAGATCCAAATGGTAATTGTACTTTCTGTAAAACTTTCAAAACAACCCAATTTCCAAAGGGGTTTACGATCTCAGGCAATTCTCAATTTCCTGTTGCGGTTAAAATAGATTGGAAATATGATTCTTTGCTTTGTGACAGCAGCAGGATTGTTATTACAAGCATTGCAAAAAGATAATCCCGGGAACAATTTCATTCAACAACAAGCATAAATGTAATCGAAGTTCTCATTAAATTTTTTCCTGAAGCTAATGTTTCAAGACGTGCATGTGTAATTTGATTTACAAATACGCATTGCATATTTAATATCGCCACCTGTCTTTTTGTTTCTTCAAAATAGCCGCAATTAAAAAAGTGAATCCAACAAGATTTAATACGGCTCTTACAGCATGCGAATATTCCCAATTAGCTCTGATCGATTCCCAATTCTGCGGAAGTACAGTCCAGTTAAGCGTTTCCTTATTGGCAGGAAAAGTAAACATAAAAAAGATAGTGATGCTCACGAGAAATATCAACAAGGCGGTAAGCAGTAAACGAAAAACATTTTTGTTCTTTTTTTCAAAAAAAGTCCATACCAATGTAAAGACGATCGCTCCTATTTCAAATATTCCCAACCAGGCCCAACCCCGATAAATTGCCTGCACCGTTTTGTAATCTTCTTTGGTTAAATTGATCTTGTGCGGTAACGCAAACAAATGTGCTAACAACGCACCTAAAGTAATTACAACGAAAATTATTGTTGTAAAACGCAATAAGTTTTTCATAAGAAATCATTTTAGGAAACTATTACTGCAAAAAAACTACCAAATACTATTATGATCCCTAACTACTGTGAACATGAAGCAACAGTGTCATATTATTTTTATTATTCAGGGAAATAAATCAGTCTGTTTTTCTGATGTTTAATAAACGCTGACGTTTGTAATCAGGCACGAAATCCGATACCTTCCTTTATTAACGTTTCAATATTCTGTATAGACGCAGCCAATTGATTCGCTAATTTTTTTCTTTTGAATAAAGAAAAGTAAAGCTGTGAGAATGGAAACTTTTTATGATAGTAATCAACTGTGAGCGAAGTCTTATTTTCTCCAGCCGGCTTTAATGTAAAATAGATCGAAAAAGTTTTGTGTTCATCTGTTTCACTGTAAGTAAAAGTATCGCCGGTTTGATTGAATGAACTTGAATAGAAATTTATTGTGCGATTATCTTCAATCGACCTATGCTTTACACCTACATGATTGATTGGGTGGCTTACCTGGTCAACGGACTTCACACCTTCCATCCATTTTGAACGTAAAGAAAAATCTCCTATAATACTAAGCACCCTAAGTACGGGGGCATCAATTATTTTATTTTGGCTTAATACTTTAATTCTGTTATTTCCGAGGTCCAGTTGCGATAAAGGATCGGGTTGTACATTTTCCTTTAGTTGTGAAAGCAGTGAATAATGATAACCAACTTCACCTTTTTCCGTTTGCTTGTTTCCCATTTCCCAACTCACCCACTGTGGTAAATTAGCATTCGTTTTATTTTCATTAAACAGGTTGCTGGTAACAAGCCAGTATTCATGCAAATCAATATCGTTTTTTAATAACTGGTGTGCAACAATTACATCTTTACCAATAAGTTTATTGTATTTTTTTACATTGTAAGAAGAAAATTCGCCATAGTGTGTAATAATTTTAAGACTTAAATTTTTAGCAGCAGCACAAGCGCTGCACTGGCAGGCACGGCGGATTTCATAAGTCTTTAGTTGTTTTTGAAAATTACAAAACATACTTTCCACCTGCTGGTAAATTTCTTCAAGAGAAGGCGCTTTTCCATAGCGATAAAATAAAACGGCATCTCCTTCAATCTCCGAAATAGTCATTCCCATTTGATTGGAATTGATAATGTTCTCAAGCAAATCGCCAATAATATAACGACTGTGATCAATTTCAGTTTCATTCACAAATTTTGTGAAGCCGCTGATGTCAGGAATAAAAAGCAATCCGCTGTTGTCCATGACTATTTTTCTGCAAAATTACAATACAAGTCTGTTTAACGCTCCACGTTTCGAAATAAAGTATATGCGTTGTCAAGAGCTTTCTTTAAATGCATTATTTTAGCGTTAAACTTTGTTCATGATTTTTAATTTAAACAAATCAATTGAAATCCTGGAACGAACTCCCAGTGTTGTAACCGCTTTGTTACAGGGTATAAGCAGCGAATGGTTATTCAACAATGAAGGGGCAGATACATGGTCGCCCTACGATATAATAGGGCATTTGATTGAAGGAGAAAAAACTGATTGGATACCGAGGATGCGAATTATTCTTTCCAGCAATGATGATAAGAGGTTTGTTCCATTCGATCGTTTTGCGCAGCTTAAAAATGATAAAACAAACCTATTGAAGCTCTTTGCTTAAGAGTTTGCTCAATTGAGAAAAAATAATATTCGGAATTAAAGGAAGCAAATCTCGATGAAGAAAAATTAAATAAGAAGGGTATTCACCCTGAATTTGGCGAAGTTACTTTGCGGCAAATCCTGGCTGCATGGGTTGATCACGATCTAAATCATATTTGTCAAATAAGCAGGGTCATGGCAAAGCAATACAAAGATGAAATGGGTCCATGGGCAAAATATATTTCCGTTGTTAATAAATAAATCAATAAGGCATTTTAGTCCCTTATAACGGCCAGCATTAAACGAACTTTGTTGCCACTAAAAAATTCCTCTATCGACCTATTTACTTTCCCAGGTATTGTTTTTACGATTAATATCCGGCAATTCATCATGTGGATCCAACACAACAGAGGTAATCGGCGTGGTAGAATTATATTTGAAAGTCCATTCACCGCCTCGTTGCCATATTTCTACTGGTAATTTTAATTCCTTTGAGTTGCCATTTTGTTCTGTAATTTTTACAATTACCGGCATTGCTATTTGTTGTAAATTTTCAATAGTAATTAATGCACCGTTTGCAGCACTGTCATTTACATATTTAACTCCCTTTACAGATTGATCGAGTTTCCACGTTTCATAAAACCATTCTTTCCAAAACCAGTTAAGATTATCACCGGCAGCATCATTCATCGTACGAAAGAAATCTTCGGGTTGCGGATGTTTAAATGCCCACCGGTTAATATAAGTTTTAAACGCATAATCAAACCTGTCGACGCCAATAACACTCTTCCGTAAAATATTTAAACCGGTAGCAGTTTTAAAATAATACTGTCCATAGTCGCTAAGATTAATTGATTCAGGAGGCGTCATCAGCGGATCTTTGAATCTTGTCATTTGTCTTGCCATTCCCAAAACAGCCTTGTTGGTAGTATCTCCGTATTCACCATGGTTAAATGAATTGGACGCATAACCATTTATAAAAGTATTCATGCCTTCATCCATCCACATAAAGCGCCGTTCATTACTGCCAACAATCATCGGAAACCAGTTGTGCCCGATTTCATGTGTTACATCGTGCCACAAATTTCCTTTGCCTATTTTATAACTGCAGAAAACGATTCCCGGATATTCCATTCCCAATGCAACGCCAGCCACCACCACAGCAGAGTTCCACGGATACTCGAAATAATCTTTAGAATAAAACTCTATGCTTTGTTTTAAATATTGTGTGGATCTTCCGTATGCATTATACCCTTTGCTTTCTACAGGATATACCGCCATCGAAATACCTTTTCGCCCGGATGGAAAGTTAATACGTGCAGCATCCCACATAAATGCCTTTGAAGCAGTCCATGAAATATCACGGGAGTTTTGCATTTTAAAATGCCAGGTGAGCGTTCCGCTTTTCACGGGGCGCATAGACGCATTTCCAACTTCATCTTCTTTGATAATAGCAACAGTGCTGTCGCTCTTGCGTGCTTCATTCAACCGGTTTATTTCGTTGGCCGTTAGTACCTGTTGCGGATTTTGCAAATCGCCGGAACCAGCTACGATCATATCAGCGGGTGCTGTAACATAATAATCGAAGTTGCCGTATTCGCAATAAAATTCACCGAGCCCCATATAAGGCAATGTGTTCCAGCCCTGCACATCATCGTACACACACATGCGGGGATACCATTGTGCTAATTGATAAATAACTCCATTTTTAGTGTACAATCTTCCCATGCGGTCAGCGCCATATTGAGGTATGGAAAAGTAGTAATTTACCGTGATGGATATTTTGTCGCCATTGGGTTTAACGGAAAAGGGTAAACGCAATTGCATGCGCGTATCGGTTATAACCGGATCAATTTTATAAATTTTCCCTTTATATGTTACCGATGCAGACTGGATATGATAACCGCCTTTTGTATAGCCTTTCACATCAAACCGGTCTCCTGAAACAGGAGTAGCTGCTGCTCCGCGTGAATCGGGATTAAAAAGATTCTGATCTAATTGCAGCCACAGATATTTCAATTGATCAGGGCTATTGTTGATGTAATTAATGGTTACGTTGCCTTTGAGTGTCGTATCCATTTCATCAAGGGTTGAATGAATAACATAGTTGGCAATATTTTGCCAATACTTCGGGCCAGGCGCTCCGTTAGAACTTCTGAATTCTGTTTCATCCTGCGACATAAATGAATGATCAAAAACCTGGTTCTTATTATATATTGATGCGGAATCCTGGGCTGCAACAGGCTCAGACGAAAATGATAGTTACTGAAACGCCAAATGCTTAAAGAGGTAATTCGTTTCATTGAAAATTTCTTGTATTAAAAAATTATGCAATGATACTGTAGAAAATTGATGATAATATGTGAAATAAAATTGAATCTTTTGTCGTTACAGTAGCCATAAATTAATATAGTATACACTGATTATCACTTCCCCCGTTGTTAATATAGCCTGGAAAAGTCTGTGATAAGATATGTGCGTGGTTAAAAAAATCACGGAAGCTGGTTCTCCTCATTGATATTATTTAATTTCGCTGTCATTTAAGATGGGATGGCATCGATAGTGCGAAGACCGATTTGCTTTTTAAGAAAACAAACTTATGCATAAAAGTATGCTTCTGGCCCTCGTACTGTGTTTCATTTTCAGCAATATCACGGGCACAGATAGCCGCCCCTACACCGGCTACATTAAATATGGGAGGGGGCTCCGCCGCTATTACACCCGATTTTATTCGTTGATTGGAGTATTGGCGAATCAACTATTATTGAAACTTATTACGGCGAAAATGCGGCTTCGAATTTAATAGTTAGTATGGAATGGTCTGTTACCAGTGGCATTCTTCAGCCTTTCGATGCAACCCATGTAATTTACAATCCTTTTATTCCACGATTTACGAACCAGGAAATACGTTTCTATCCTGTTCCAACACCAAACATCGTTTACATTGATTTCAGATCGCGAATTTCCGGTAAGATAAGTATACAATTAATTAGCCGTGACGGAAAACTGCTGGGCTATAAAAGAGTTTGTGCCGATCGACGGGAGCAATATTCAACAATGGGATCTGACAAACAAGTCGGCAGGACTTTATTATTTCCGCATATTGCTATCTGACACAAATGGCAATATTCTTAAACAAGGCACATTTAATATAGAAAAATTATAATCCAAAATTACTATGAAAAAAATTGCATTATTGGTCTTATTGACTGCGTCATTTGCGTAGCAAAGGCGCAAGTACCACAGCAATTAAATTACCAGGGTATTGCAAGAAATGCGACTCGGCAAATCCTATTACATTTCAAAACATCACGGTTCGGTTATCGGTAATTGACAATGCACTTGGCGGCCAGATAGTTTACCAGGAAACCAGGAGAGTTATGACCAACTATGTTGGCTTTGTTTAATATTGTTATTGGAAGCCCGGGAGCTACAGATGTTACCGGAACAATCGGTGCGTGTTAACTGGTCAACAGGGCCAAAAGGATCTCAAAATAGAAATAGACCCCAATGGCTCGAATAATTTTAGTCTTGCAGGAATTACTCCATTGCAAAGTGTGCCTTATGCATTGAGTGCTTCGCCTGCCGGTGCTGCGTCGGGAGATTTAACCGGCAACTATCCGGCGCCCACTATCGCTGACAATGCTGTTACTTCTAATAAAATTGCATACGGAAGTATCAATTTATCGAAATTAGCACCTGATGTTACGGCCGATATCAATGGTAAACTAAATATCTCTGACACGGCCGCAATGCTGGCTCCTTATGCTGGCTCAGTTGATGTTACAGCATCATTAGCAACTAAATTAAATTTATCGGATACCTCAGCAATGTTGAATCCTTACTACAGATCGGTGACAGCTTTGAATGATCTTGCAACCAAAGAAGACGTTGCTAATAAAAGCACAGACGTTACAACCGATGGTTCATCTGATACGAAATACCCAAGTGTAAAATCTGTAAAAGATTATGTGGATGCTTCTTCAACAGGAAGTTCAACGGCTTTGGCCAATGAAATTACCAGGGCAACAAATGCTGAAAATACTTTAACCACAAATCTTAATACAGAAATTACGGATCGTACTAACGGCGATGCAACAATGACAACTAATTTAAATAATGAAGTTACAAGAGCAACGAACGCAGAGAGTTTTAGCAACAAGTAAAGAAGATGTTGCCAACAAAAGCACAGATGTAACAACTGATGGTTCTTCTGACACAAAATACCCAAGTGTAAAATCTGTAAAGGATTACGTGGATGCTTCTTCAACAGGAAGTTCAACAGCTTTGGCAAATGAAGTAACAAGGGCAACCAATGCTGAAAATACATTAACCACTAATCTTAATACAGAAGTTACAGATCGTACTAACGGTGATGCAACAATTACAACCAATTTAAATAATGAAGTAACCAGGCCACAAACGCTGAAAACGTTTTATCAACCAACAAAGAAGATGTTGCCAACAAAAGCACAGACGTCACAACCGATGGTTCATCTGATACAAAATACCCAAGTGTAAAATCTGTAAAAGATTATGTGGATGCTTCTTCAACAGGAAGTTCTACAGCTTTGGCAAATGAAGTAACCAGGGCTACCAATGCTGAAAATACTTTAACCACAAATCTTAATACAGAAGTTACAGATCGTACTAACGGTGATGCAACAATAACAACTAATTTAAATAATGAAGTAACAAGAGCTACAAATGCAGAAGGTACTTTAACTACTGATCTTTCAACAGAAGTAACCAGAGCAACAAATGCCGAAGCAACAAAAGAAGACGTTGCCAACAAAAGCACAGACTTAACAACCGATGGTTCTTCAGACACAAAATACCCAAGTGTAAAATCAGTAAAAGATTATGTGGATGCTTCTTCAACAGGAAGTTCAGCGGCTTTGGCCAATGAAGTTACAAGGGCTACCAATGCAGAAAATACTTTAACGACAAATCTGAATACAGAAGTAACGGATCGTACTAACGGTGATGCAACAATAACAACTAATTTAAATAATGAAGTTACAAGAGCTACAACTGCAGAAGCAACGAAAGAAGATGTTGCCAATAAAAGCACAGACTTAACAACCGATGGTTCTTCTGATACCAAATACCCAAGTGTAAAATCTGTAAAAGATTATGTGGATGCTTCTTCAACAGGAAGTTCGACGGCTTTGGCAAATGAAGTTACCAGGGCTACCAATGCTGAAAATACTTTAACGACAAATCTTAATACGGAAGTTACGGATCGTACTAACGGTGATGCAACAATTACAACCAATTTAAATAATGAAGTAACCAGAGCCACAAACGCAGAAAATGTTTTATCAACCAACAAAGAAGATGTTGCCAACAAAAGCACAGAGTTAACAACCGATGGTTCATCTGACACAAAATACCCAAGTGTAAAATCGGTAAAAGATTATGTGGATGCTTCTTCAACAGGAAGTTCAACTGCTTTGGCAAATGAAGTTACCAGGGCTACCAATGCTGAAAATACTTTAACGACAAATCTGAATACAGAAGTAACAGATCGTACTAACGGAGATGCAACGATAACAACTAATTTAAATAATGAAGTTACAAGAGCAACAAATGCAGAAGCAACTGATTTTAGTCAACCAACAAAAGAAGATGTTGCCAATAAAAGCACAGACGTAACAACCGATGGTTCTTCAGACACCAAATACCCAAGTGTAAAATCTGTAAAAGATTACGTAGATGCTTCTTCAACAGGAAGTTCTACAGGCTTTGGCCAATGAAGTAACAAGGGCAACCAATGCTGAAAATACTTTAACTACAAATCTTAATACGGAAGTTACGGATCGTACTAACGGTGATGCTACGATGACAACTAATTTAAATAATGAAGTTACAAGAGCTACAAACGCAGAGAATGTTTTATCAACAACAAAGAAGATGTTGCCAACAAAAGCACAGACATAACAACCGATGGTTCATCAGATACAAAATACCCAAGTGTAAAATCAGTAAAAGATTATGTGGATGCTTCTTCAACCGGAAGTTCACAGGTTTGGCCAATGAAGTTACCAGGGCAACCAATGCTGAAAATACATTAACCACAAATCTTAATACCGAAGTTACGGATCGTACTAACGGTGATGCAACGATGACAACTAATTTAAATAATGAAGTAACCAGAGCTACAAACGCAGAGAATGTTTTATCAACAACAAAGAAGATGTTGCCAACAAAAGCACAGACGTAACAACCGATGGTTCATCAGATACCAAATACCCAAGTGTAAAATCTGTAAAAGATTATGTGGATGCTTCTTCAACCGGAAGTTCTACAGGTTTGGCCAATGAAGTTACCAGGGCAACCAATGCTGAAAATACTTTAACTACAAATCTTAATACCGAAGTTACGGATCGTACTAACGCTGATGCAACGATGACAACTAATTTAAATAATGAAGTAACCAGAGCCACAAACGCAGAGAATGTATTATCAACCAACAAGGAAGACGTTGCCAACAAAAGCACAGATGTTACAACCGATGGTTCTTCAGACACCAAATACCCAAGCGTAAAATCAGTAAAAGATTATGTAGATGCTTCTTCAACAGGAAGTTCACTGCTTTGGCCAATGAAGTTACAAGGGCTACCAATGCTGAAAATACTTTAACCACAAATCTTAAAACCGAAGTTACGGATCGTACTAACGGTGATGCGACAATAACGACCAATTTAAATAATGAAGTAACCAGAGCAACAAACGCAGAGAATGTATTATCAACCAACAAGGAAGACGTTGCCAACAAAAGCACAGACGTTACAACCGATGGTTCATCTGATACGAAATACCCAAGTGTAAAATCTGTAAAAGATTATGTGGATGCTTCTTCAACCGGGAGTTCTACAGCTTTGGCAAATGAAGTTACCAGGGCTACCAATGCTGAAAATACATTAACCACAAATCTGAATACGGAAGTAACGGATCGTACTAACGGAGATGCGACTTTGACAACTAATCTGAATAATGAAGTTACAAGAGCTACCAATGCAGAAAATATTTTAACCACTAATCTGAATACGGAAGTAACAGATCGTACTAACGGCGATGCAGCATTAACTACTAATTTAAATAATGAAGTTACAAGGGCAACAACTGCCGAGGCAACTAAAGAAGATGTTGCCAATAAAAGCACAGACGTAACAGCCGATGGTTCGTCCGACACCAAATACCCAAGTGTAAAATCTGTAAAAGATTACGTGGATGCTTCTTCAACAGGAAGTTCTACAGGTTTGGCCAATGAAATTACCAGGGCTACCAATGCTGAGAATACATTAACGACTAATTTAAATAACGAGGTTACGAGAGCAACAACTGCAGAAGCAACTAAAGAAGATGTTGCCAACAAGAGCACTGACGGCACATTTGCCTCCAACTCCGATACGCAATATCCAAGCGTAAAGGCTACCAAAACTTATGTAAGTTCTTTATTTTCCAATACAATAACTGGTATCGGCGCAATCAGTAACACCTCCAACCCTAACGGTGGGTCAATCACTTCCGGAATATTAAATCTGGCCCCAGCCGATGCAACTAACGGCGGCGTTGTTACTAACGGTGACCAGACTTTTGCAGGTAATAAATCATTTAACTCTGATATAACGATTAATACCATGACATTCGGCAGCGGCTCCGGTTCACAAATATCCAACGTTGCCGTTGGCCTGCAATCGTTATTTTCCAATACTTCGGGATCAGATAATAGTGCGGTCGGAAACGGAGCGCTTTATTCGAATTCAACCGGCGGTTATAATGTTGGTAACGGATCTTTTACACTTTATAATAATGCGACTGGTTCGCAGAACTCAGCAGTTGGTTTTGCAGCTCTTTCCAATAACACCGACGGTACAGGAAATACGGGTGTGGGTTATCTTGCACTTGTTCAAAATACCGGTTCGGCAAGCAATAACACTGCCGTAGGTACCAATGCACTTTTTTCAAACCAAACAGGAAATAATAATACAGCAATAGGTACAGGGGCAGACGTAGGTGACCCCGCTTTAACCAACGCTACCGCTATCGGAAGCAATGCCATTGTTAATACTGACAACACGATCCAGTTAGGTGATGCAGGAGTAACTTCCGTTAATACATCCGGTTCTTTAACTGCAGCGGGATATATTGTACCGGGCGGTGCAGCAACCGATTTCCTAAAAGCAGACGGAACCATAGACAACAATACTTATGTAACAAGCGCCACAACACAAGCTGCATTAGATTTAAAAGAAGATGTTGCCAATAAAAGCACAGATGTTACAACCGATGGTTCTTCCGACACCAAATACCCAAGCGTAAAGTCAGTAAAAGACTACGTGGATGCTTCTTCAACGGGAAGTTCAACTGCTTTGGCAAATGAAGTCACAAGGGCTACCAATGCCGAAAATACTTTAACTACTAATCTCAATACTGAAATTACGGATCGTACTAACGGTGATGCAACAATTACGACCAATTTAAATAATGAAGTAACAAGAGCAACAAACGCTGAAAATGTTTTATCAACCAACAAAGAAGACGTAGCTAACAAAAGCACAGACGTTACAACCGATGGTTCTTCTGACACCAAATACCCAAGTGTAAAATCAGTAAAGGATTATGTCGATGCTTCTTCAACCGGAAGTTCAACTGCTTTGGCCAATGAAGTGACCAGGGCTACCAATGCTGAAAATACTTTAACTACAAATCTTAATACTGAAGTAACTGATCGTACTAACGGTGACGCAACAATTACGACCAATTTAAATAATGAAGTTACAAGAGCTACAAACGCCGAAGCAACTAAAGAAGATGTTGCCAACAAAAGCACAGACGTAACAACCGATGGTTCTTCTGACACCAAATACCCAAGTGTAAAATCAGTAAAAGATTATGTAGATGCTTCTTCAACAGGAAGTTCAGCGGCTTTGGCAAATGAAGTTACAAGAGCTACCAATGCCGAAAATACTTTGACGACCAATCTCAATACTGAAATTACGAATCGTACTAACGGTGACGCTACGATAACAACTAATTTAAATAATGAAGTAACAAGAGCCACAAATGCCGAAGCAACTAAAGAAGACGTTGCCAATAAAAGCACAGACGTCACAACAGATGGTTCATCTGACACAAAATACCCAAGTGTAAAATCTGTAAAAGATTATGTAGATGCTTCTTCAACCGGAAGTTCAGCTGCTTTGGCAAAAGAAGTTACAAGAGCTACCAATGCTGAAAATACTTTAACGACAAATCTTAATACGGAAGTAACAGATCGTACCAACGCTGATGCAACTTTACAACTAATTTACATTTCAACAGAAGTTACAAGAGCAACAACCGCAGAAGCAACTAAAGAAGATGTTGCCAATAAAAGTACAGACATAACAACTGATGGTTCATCAGATACGAAATACCCAAGTGTAAAATCTGTAAAAGATTATGTGGATGCTTCTTCAACCGGAAGTTCTACGGCTTTGGCAAATGAAGTTACAAGGGCTACCAATGCAGAAAATACTTTAACCACTAATCTGAATACGGAAGTAACAGATCGTACTAACGGAGATGCAACAATAACTACTAATTTAAATAATGAAGTTACAAGGGCCACAAATGCAGAGAATGTTTTATCAACCAACAAAGAAGATGTTGCCAATAAAAGCACAGATGTTACAACCGATGGTTCATCTGATACAAAATACCCAAGTGTAAAATCGGTAAAGGATTATGTGGATGCTTCTTCAACAGGAAGTTCAACTGCTTTGACAAATGAAGTTACCAGGGCAACTAATGCTGAAAATACTTTAACCACTAATCTGAATACTGAAGTAACTGGTCGTACTAATGGTGATGCAACAATTACGACTAATTTAAATAATGAAGTTACAAGAGCCACAAACGCAGAGAATATTTTATCAACCAACAAGGAAGACGTTGCCAACAAAAGCACAGACGTAACAACCGATGGTTCATCTGATACTAAATATCCAAGCGTAAAATCAGTAAAAGATTATGTGGATGCTTCTTCAACAGGAAGTTCAACTGCTTTGGCAAATGAAGTAACAAGGGCTACCAATGCTGAAAATACTTTAACTACAAATCTTAATACCGAAGTAACTGATCGTACTAACGGTGATGCAACAATTACAACCAATTTAAATAATGAAGTAACCAGGGCAACAAACGCCGAAGCAACTAAGGAAGATGTTGCCAACAAAAGCACAGATTTACAACCGATGGTTCATCTGACACAAAATACCCAAGCGTAAAGTCAGTAAAAGATTATGTGGATGCTTCTTCAACAGGAAGTTCAACTGCTTTGGCAAATGAAGTAACGAGAGCTACCAATGCTGAGAATACATTAACCACTAATCTTACCACAGAGGTTACAGATCGTACTAACGCTGATGCGACAATTACAACCAATTTAAATAATGAAGTAACCAGAGCAACAAACGCTGAAAACGTTTTATCAACCAACAAAGAAGATGTTGCCAATAAAAGTACAGATTTAACAGCCGATGGTTCATCGGATACAAAATACCCAAGCGTAAAATCAGTAAAAGATTATGTGGATGCTTCTTCAACAGGAAGTTCAACGGCTTTGGCCAATGAAGTTACAAGGGCTACCAATGCTGAAAATACTTTAACGACTAATCTCAATACAGAAGTTACAGATCGTACTAACGGTGATGCAACTTTGACAACTAATTTGAATAATGAAGTTACAAGAGCAACAAACGCTAGAAGCAACTAAAGGAAGATGTTGCCAATAAAAGCACAGATGTTGGCAACTGACGGTTCTTCCGACACTAAATATCCAAGCGTAAAGTCAGTAAAAGACTATGTGGATGCTTCTTCAACGGGAAGTTCAACTGCTTTGGCAAACGAAGTTACAAGAGCTACCAATGCTGAAAATACTTTAACTACAAATCTTAATACGGAAGTCACAGATCGTACTAACGGTGATGCAACAATTACAACCAACTTAAATAATGAAGTAACTAGAGCAACAAATGCTGAAGCAACAAAAGAAGATGTTGCCAACAAAAGCACAGACTTAACAACCGATGGTTCTTCTGACACCAAATACCCAAGTGTAAAATCAGTAAAGGATTACGTAGATGCTTCTTCAACAGGAAGTTCAACAGCTTTGGCCAATGAAGTTACAAGGGCTACCAATGCCGAAAATACTTTAACTACAAATCTTAATACCGAAGTTACGGATCGTACTAACGGCGATGCGACAATAACGACCAATTTAAATAATGAAGTAACCAGGGCAACAAACGCTGAAAACGTTTTATCAACCAACAAGGAAGATGTTGCCAACAAAAGCACAGATGTTACCGCTGACGGTTCGTCTGATACAAAATATCCAAGCGTAAAGTCAGTAAAAGATTATGTGGATGCTTCTTCAACAGGAAGTTCAACTGCTTTGGCTAATGAAGTTACAAGGGCCACTAATGCTGAAAATACTTTAACAACTAATCTGAATACTGAAGTAACGGGTCGCACTAACGGTGATGCAACAATAACAACCAATTTAAATAATGAAGTTACAAGAGCTACTAATGCAGAAGGTACTTTAACTACTGATCTTTCAACAGAAGTTACAAGAGCAACAACTGCTGAAGCAACGAAAGAAGACGTTGCAAACAAAAGCACAGACGTAACAGCCGATGGTTCTTCGGACACTAAATACCCAAGTGTAAAATCGGTAAAAGATTACGTGGATGCTTCTTCAACAGGAAGTTCTACAGGTTTGGCCAATGAAATTACCAGGGCTACCAATGCTGAGAATACATTAACGACTAATCTAAATAACGAGGTTACGAGAGCAACAACTGCAGAAGCAACTAAAGAAGATGTTGCCAACAAGAGCACTGACGGCACATTTGCCTCTAACTCGGATACGCAATATCCAAGCGTAAAGGCTACCAAAACTTATGTAAGCTCTTTATTTTCCAATACAATAACTGGTATCGGCGCAATCAGTAACACCTCCAACCCTAACGGTGGGTCAATCACTTCCGGAATATTAAACCTGGCCCCAGCCGATGCAACTAACGGCGGCGTTGTTACTAACGGCGACCAGACTTTTGCAGGTAATAAATCATTTAACTCTGATATAACGATTAATACCATGACATTCGGCAGCGGCTCCGGTTCACAAATATCCAACGTTGCCGTTGGCCTTCAATCGTTATTTTCCAATACTTCGGGATCAGATAATAGTGCGATCGGAAACGGAGCGCTTTATTCGAATTCAACCGGCGGTTATAATGTTGGTAACGGATCTTTTACACTTTATAATAATGCGACTGGTTCGCAGAACTCAGCAGTTGGTTTTGCAGCTCTTTCCAATAACACCGACGGTACAGGAAATACGGGTGTGGGTTATCTTGCACTTGTTCAAAATACCGGTTCGGCAAGTAATAACACTGCCGTAGGTACCAATGCACTTTTTTCAAACCAAACAGGAAATAATAATACAGCAATAGGTACAGGAGCAGACGTAGGTGACCCCGCTTTAACCAACGCTACCGCTATCGGAAGCAATGCCATTGTTAATACTGACAACACGATCCAGTTAGGTGATGCAGGAGTAACTTCCGTTAATACATCCGGTTCTTTAACTGCAGCGGGATATATTGTACCGGGCGGTGCAGCAACCGATTTCCTAAAAGCAGACGGGAGTATAGACAACAATACCTATCTAACAAGCATTGACGTGTCCTCAAACTATCTTCCTTTGTCAGGAGGCACACTAACGGGTGACCTAAACGCAGTTAATGCAAATTTTTCAGGAACAGTTACAGGTATAACTCAATCGATGGTTGGATTATCGAATGTTGATAACACCAGCGACTTGAATAAGCCTGTTAGTACTGCTGCACAAACTGCATTAGATTTAAAAGAAGATGTCGCCAATAAAAGCACAGATGTTACCACCGACGGTTCTTCTGACACAAAATACCCAAGTGTAAAATCGGTAAAAGATTATGTGGATGCCCAGGTAACAAGCACAACACCAACTTTTACAACAGGCACAAGTGGCACAGATTTCAATATCTCCACTTCCGGAACAGTAAACACATTTAATATTCCGGATGCTACTGCAACGGCAAGGGGCCTTGTAACAACCGGTACGCAGGCTTTCGCAGGCAGTAAAACATTTATTTCAGATATTAAAGTAAATGGATTGACGATTGGTATGGGCGCCGGACAAAATGGGCAAAACACTGCAATCGGAAATTCTGCTCTTGGTTCAGGAACAGGCACACGAAACACCGCCGTTGGTTACGGTGCAATGCAAAATTATAGCGGAACCTCATTTGATAATAATACAAGTATAGGCTATTCAAATTTGGTTAGCTTAACAAGCGGTAATGCGAATACTTCAGTTGGTGCCGAAGCAATGTTGTCGCTCACAACGGGAGTTCGCAATACGGGCATTGGACAACAGTCTTTAATAAGTTCAACAGGTAATGATAATAGTGCTTTAGGTTCAGCAGCCGGTAGCTCTGTCACGTCTGGTTCGCAGAATACTTTCGTTGGTTCTAATACAAATGTGTCTTCCGGAACGGTAAACAATGCAACGGCTATAGGTTATGGCGCTGTTGTGGATGCAAGTAATAAAATTCAATTGGGTAATGCAAGTGTTACTTCTGTAAACACAAGCGCCAAGCTTACAACCGGTACAGTTACTTATCCAAATACTGATGGCACTAACGGGCAGGCGCTTACAACTAACGGAAGCGGAACAGCTTCATGGGCTAATGTTTTAGTAAGAGAAGTTGCAGATGAATTCTCAGCCACAGCATCTCAAACAAGTTTTACTTTAACCCAGGCACCTTCTGTACACAGTAAAGTAAAAATGTACATAAATGGCATTAGAATAAGTAATACAGCGTATAGTGTTACCGGTAGTACATTAACTTATAATGCAGCTAATAATGGTTCCTATTCGTTAACAGCATCTGACAGAATTCAATTTGACTATTTTTATTAATCGCGTAACATGAAACAATTTCTTATTCTCCTGCTGATTACTTCTGTTATAAGTTTTTTGTTTGCTCAAGGCCTTACAAAAAATGGAAAAATAACAAACACGGCATCAACGTATGTAAATAAAAATGGGGCGATAGGAATTTCCGGCCTCACTAAAAATGGAGCGCCATTCTCTTCAATAAACAACGGTGTTACTAACGCCCTTGATTTTGACGGAACAAATGATAATGTGTCTATTTCCACCAGCGGTTTATTTCAGTGGAGATTTTACAATTGAATGTTGGGTATATCCGAAAAGCTATGCAAATTGGGCCAGAATCATAGATTTTGGAAATGGAGCGGGAAGTAATAATGTTTTATTAGCTTATACTTATGGCAGCAGTGGCGCTCCCGGCTTTTATCGTCGAAGGCAGTCAGTTCCAGGCCACCCAAACACTTCCCCTCAATCAATGGTCGCATGTTGCTGCCACGCTAAGTGGAAATACTGCTACTATTTACATTAATGGCATTGCTGCAGGCACATCAACATTTTCAACCCGGTTAATATCGTAAGAAACTATTGTTATATAGGAAAAAGTAACTGGAGCGATCCTTACGCAAATGCAACTTTTGATGAATTACGCATTTGGAACACGGCGAAAACACAAGCAGAAATTCAGGCTTCGATGAGTACAGAATTAGTTGGTAATGAAGCGGGATTGGTTGCTTATTACAATTTTAACCAGGGAGTAGCTGGTGGCAATAATACCAGGTATTACTTCTCTTACTGATAAGACAAGTAACACAAATAATGGCACACTGAATAATTTTGCTCTTAGCGGAACTGCAAGCAACTGGGTAGACGGCGCTCCGCTTAATATGACGGCACTTCTGCATTAGAAAGCCTCCAGCAGCGCTTATGCCATTAAACAGGCATATCCATCTTCAACGGATGGTTATTATTGGATAAAGAACCCAAACATTAATGGAGGAAATCCATTTCAAATTTATGCTGATATGACAACTGATGGTGGCGGATGGACTTTGATCATGTGTAATGCAAATCCTAATTCAGGATGGACCAATGCCAATGCTGTGTTAAGAAATCAAACCAGTCCAAGCAATAACTCAGATTATTCAATATTGGCATGGGCTGATTATATTAAGAGAAGCAGTAGTGGATTTCAATATATGATGGATGCGAATACCCGTGGTAGTTATGGCGGAATTTGGACAGTCAATCAACCTTACAGTTTTGTAAGCCAGGTAAATACAAATACAGATATTACAATCAATACAAAATTTGGAGCCTGGGATTATTTTGAAGGTGGAGGCTTTGGTCAGCGAATGCCATGGTGGACCAACTCAAACAAGTGATGGAATCATCACTACAAGCCAAACGGAACGAGTTACTGGTGGGGAACGCTTGTTACCGGCAGCGGATGGAGTCCTTCACCATGGCTGTCGGGAGATGGAGGAACATTATCTATGCAAAATCCTGGCATTATCTGGTATTGGGTACGATAATCATTTTTATAGAAAAAAGTTTAATCACTTCTTTCCCGTGGCTGCCCAAAAAATTCCTGCAAATACATGATTTAAAAATGCCGGGTCACTAAAGTCTGAAGGCATATGGCCAAGGGCAGTGTAGAAAGAACGGCCACCATCATAATTGTGGTACCATGCTATGGGATGAAATTTGCCCATCCCCTCTCCTTTTTTGGTACCCCAGTCTGCTTTTGGATTGTAGCTGGATTCATCTACAGCGAGTATATAATTGAGTCCGCTGATTTTTTCAGGGCCAAATTGATACCATTCGTCTGTCCATAATTTATTGTCCTGCAAATCCCTGCAAACCGGGAAATGTAGTATCAAGTACATTCAATCGTGCAGTTTGAATTACAGGATGAATATGAAACATTCTGCCAACGAGTTTCGTGTACCAGTCCCAGTCATATTCTGTATCTGAAGCACTATGAATGCCAACAAACCCTTTACCTGATTCAATAAAACGTTCCATTACTTTTTGCTGCGCTGAATCAAAAATATCACCTGTCGTATTTAAAAAAATTACTACCTGGAATTGCTCAAGGTATTTATCAGTAAACCCATTCGGATCTTCCCATAACACAACATCAAAAAAATTCTTTCGTGCCTAAATCCTGCAAGGCCAATACTCCTGCATGAATTGATTCATGATGCCAGCCTCTTGTAGTGGTTACCAGCAGCGCTTTAAATTGTTTTTGCTGCGCAGAAGTTGAAACAGAAAAAAGTGTTTGAAGCATTGCAATGATTAAGATTGTTTTTAATGGTTTCATGTTTTTCGATAAGTGTTTATAAAAATGAGATAAATTATTTGAAATTCAGGATTATTCAGAAATATGCTTTTCAGGCTAATCTTTGATTGATGTCCAATCCAAATTTTCTTGCATAATCTTTCGCTACGTCGTAACCTGCATCGGCATGGCGTATAATACCGAGACCCGGATCGTTCCGTAACACACGGCTAAGCTTAGACGCAGCTTCTTCGGTTCCATCAGCCACGATCACCATACCGGCATGAATGCTGTAACCCATACCAACGCCGCCGCCATGATGGAAGCTTACCCAACTGGCGCCGCCTGCCGTATTTACTAAGGCATTAAGAACAGGCCAGTCTGCAACGGCATCGCTGCCATCCAGCATGGCTTCCGTTTCACGATTAGGACTTGCAACAGAGCCAGTATCTAAATGATCCCGGCCAATTACAATTGGCGCTTTTACTTTTCCGGTTCTAACCAATTCATTAAATGCAAGTCCTGCTTTTTCCCTGTCACCCTGACCTATCCAGCAAATACGTGCCGGAAGGCCCTGAAAGGCAATTTTCTGTTGTGCCATTTTTATCCAGCGGATCATACCTTCATTTTCAGGAAATAGGTTGATCATAACTTCATCTGTTACCGCAATATCATTCGGATCGCCACTTAAGGCCGCCCATCTGAAAAGGTCCTTTGCCTTCACAAAATAATGGCCGGATATAAGCCGGAACAAAACCGGGAAAATCAAAAGCGTTCTTTAAACCAGCTTCGTATGCCCTTGCCCGTAAGTTATTGCCATAGTCAAACGTAATTGCTCCCCGGCTTTGCAACTCAAGCATCAATTCAACATGCAGTTTCATGCTATCATAAGCAAGAGAAATATATTTTTCGGGATTAGCCTCACGGAGAACAGTAGCCGCTTCTGTGGTGAGTGTATGCGGCACATAGCCAACCAGTGGGTCGTGGGCAGATGTTTGATCAGTAAGAATATCAACTTGTATATTTCTTTCAATAAGCCTTCCCAGCAATTCTACTGCATTGCAATGCACACCAATACTTAATGCTTTCCCTTCTTCTTTGGCTCGGATAGCCTTATTAATACCTTCTTCAATATTGTCCGCCATTTCATCGAGGTATTTTGTTTCAAGCCGTTTTTCTATCCGCCATTTTTCCACTTCAGCAGCCAGGCAAACACCTTCATTCATCGTAACTGAAAGTGGCTGTGCGCCGCCCATTCCGCCTAGTCCTGCTGTTACACTTAGTGTACCTTTCAGCGTTCCATTAAAATGTTTTTTCGCAACTGCTCCAAACGTTTCATAAGTTCCCTGGACAATTCCCTGGCTGCCGATGTAGATCCAGGAACCTGCAGTCATTTGTCCAAACATCATCAAGCCTTTCTTTTCCAGTTCATCAAAATGTTCCCACGTGGCCCATTTTGGAACCAGTTGCGAATTTGAAATTAAAATTCGTGGAGCATTAGTATGTGTTTTCATAATGCCAACCGGTTTACCACTTTGTATTAAAAGTGATTCATCGTTTTCCAAATCTTTTAATGCTTTTATGATTAGATCAAGACTTTCAAAATTTCTTGCTGCTTTGCCGCGGCCGCCATAAACAATTAATTCATCAGGCTTTTCAGCAACTTCGGGATTTAGATTGTTTAATAACATTCGTAATGCAGCTTCCTGTACCCAGCCTTTACAACTGAGTTGTGTGCCGGTAGGAGTTTTATATTTTATAGGATCGTATTTTGTCAATACCATTGTTAATAATTTATATTAAAAAAATAGTAATTATTTTTCAGAAATTAATGTTTTCTACAATTCATAACTTCTCATAAACTCCACCGCTTTCAACATATCATCATGTAAAAATCTATCAGCAACATTAAAGGAAACTTTTTCGCGAAATGCTGTAATTATTTCTTCAAGTACCGGTGATGATTTCATTGGCCTCCTATATTCCATTGCCTGAACTGCACTCAATAATTCTATTGCTAAAACTTTTTCAACATTATCGATTACACGCAAACATTTTGTTGCCGCATTCGCTCCCATACTTACATGATCTTCCTGGTTGTTTGAAGAAGAAATAGAATCGACAGAAGCTGGCGTGCACAGTTGTTTATTTTCACTCACAATTCCTGCAGCAGTATATTGTGGAATCATTAACCCGGAATTAAGTCCCGGATTTTTTACCAGGAATAAAGGCAGATTTCTTTGCCCGCTTAACAATTGATAAATGCGGCGTTCAGAAATATTGGCAAGTTCACTCATGGCAATTGCCAAATAATCCAAACCTAACGCCAACGGCTGCCCGTGAAAATTGCCACCGCTTAATATTAAATCTTCATCAGGGAAAATATTCGGATTATCAGTAACAGAATTTATTTCCTTTAAAAAAGTATTCAACACAAAATCAAAAGTATCTTTTGTTGCGCCATGAACTTGCGGTATACAACGGAACGAATAGGGATCCTGTGACTTTGTTTTTTGCTGTGCAGCAATTTCACTTCCTTCCAACAATTTTCTAATGTTGGCGGCAACAGAAACCTGTCCATTATGATCCCGTATTGAATGCAGCTTTTCATTTAACGAATCAATGTTGCCATCAAATGCATCAAGAGAAATTGCTGCAATAACATCTGCCCATTGCAATAATTTTTCCGATTTTATAAGACTGCACATTCCATAAGCGCTCATAAATTGAGTGCCGTTAATGAGAGCCAAGTCCTTCTTTACTTTGCAATTCGAATCGGCTGCCATCCAAACTTTTCAAAGCGCATCTGCAGCCTTCATTTTTTCTCCGTTAAATTTCACTTCGCCTCTACCAATCAATGGAACGCACAGATGACTCAATGGAGCCAAGATCTCCCGAAGCGCCAAGAGAACCTTGCGTATAAATTACCGGCAGCACATCATTATTATGCATATCCATCAATCGTTTCACTACTTCAATTCCAATACCGGAATATCCATAGCTCAACGATTTTATTTTAAGCATCATCATCAACTTCACAATTTCTTCCGGCACCTCTTCTCCCATGCCGCATGCGTGCGATAACAATAAATTATTCTGCAAAGTGCGTAGTTGTTCTTTATCAATCTGCACATTTTGCAAAAAACCAAAGCCGGTATTGATCCCATAAAAAAGTTCATCAGATTTATCCAGTTTTTTATCAAGATATTCCCTGCATTTCAAAATGGCTTCATGCGCCGCAAAAGTTATGGACACCAATTGTTTGTATTTGAGAAAATTTTTTACCTGTTGAAAAGTAAGTTCACTCTTATCAAGCGGGAGATAATTATAACTCATGCCTCAAATGTAATTAAGCGGTACGAATTAAGAAATTTATTTTGTTTACCAGCATTAGTTCTTTGGGCATCCCAGTTGCGGGGCAGGCGGTGTCACTCACTTGTACATTTAGTTCATTGAGCATCTGAATAGCAGGTATCGCAAAGGGCGCTAAGTTGCCACAGAAAACGCTAAGAAAAAACTTTGTGCTCTTTGCGTTTTTCTTTGCGTTCTTTGCGATACAAATTCAAAAGTTAATATGAAAAGTATTTTTGTTTTCCTGACACTCATTTGCATTACCGCTGATGCACAGGAAATAAGAATTGTAAACACCGGTACAAAAACTTCTATTAGAGGATTGAGTGTTGTAAACGATAAAATAATTTGGGCTAGCGGAAGTAACGGCATGATTGGCAAATCAATTGACAGCGGCAATACCTGGAAATGGATACAGGTTCAGGGCTTTGAGAAAACTGACTTTCGTGATATCGAAGCATTCGATGAAAATATTGCTGTAATAATGGGTGTAGATTCCCCAGCTTATATTTTAAGAACAATTGATGGTGGACAAACGTGGAAGATGGTTTATGAAAATAAAACTAAGGGCATGTTTTTAGATGCTATGGAATTCTGGAACGATCAAAGTGGGATTGTAATCGGCGACCCTATTAATGGGAAATTTTTTATTGCAAGAACTTTTAACGGCGGCGATACCTGGCAAACTATTCCTGAAAATAAATATCCAATTGCCGATAGCGGCGAAGCATGTTTTGCAGCCAGTGGAACCAACATACGAAAGTTCGGAAACGATGCCGCTTGTTTTGTAACCGGCGGTTTGCATTCACGATTATTTATAAAAGATAAAATTATTGATCTCCCGATTTTGCAGGGAAAAGAAACCACCGGGGCCAATTCTATTGCAATAAAAAATAAAAAGACTTTTATTGTGGTCGGTGGCGATTTTAATACGCCGGATTCAACTTATAAGAATTGTGCTACCAGCAATAATGCTGGTAAAACCTGGACTTATCCAACCACACCACCTCATGGTTATAGAAGTTGCGTGGAATATTTGGGTAAAAGTCAATGGATCACCTGTGGAATTAATGGTGTCGATATATCTAACGATGACGGGCATACGTGGAAATGGATTTCGAAAGAGAGCTTTAATGTTTGTAGAAAGGCGAAGGATGGAAAGAGTGTTTTTTTAGCGGGAGGGAAAGGAAATATTGGGAAGTTGGCTGAACTATGATTTATAATAGAAATGAATAGTTCATATCATGAAAAAGCATTTGTGATGATTTTTTTTATCTCCTTCCAATTTTTAGTAAAAGGCGGATAACCTTCAATATCAGGGTCGTTCTCTGCATCCTCAAAGTATAAAATACTGCGCCACAAAAAAATTAACTGGGTTTCATCATATTTTTGAGTAAACCATTCAATCAATTTATCCTGGCCATATAGTTGAAGCAGTGCATACACATCAAAAAAATCTTTCTTCATGCCTCTTCCGCAAATAGTATGCAACTTCATGGCAGCTATGTCTTTCACGCTGAAATAATTCACGCCATCCTCAATAATAAATGGTTCCAATAAAGTAGCCGGCTCATTTACAAAATCGCATTTTATACCATCTATATTTCCGAATAGCATTCGGGTATTATTGCCCCTGTAATTAAAACTGTAATCACTACTTGTTGACAATACGATTTCCAGTTCTTTAACATCAAACTCACCGGGGCTAAAAATATCCAGGTCAATAGATTTACGATGTCCGATTTGCAGCGCCAGTGAGGTGCCACCTGCAAGGGCAAATTTATTTTTTATGATTGCTGTTCTAAAAATATTTTGCAACAGTTCGTATAAATTAGAATCAACTGTAGAAAGATGAAGCATGCAATTCGTTTATAGGTATCTTAAAGTAATGGCTGCAAAAATTAATCGTTTTTTTATCAAGCGTTTTACTTTTTTTTACGGCGGCCGTTATTTCTTCTGATGCGTATAGTTGCAATAAAAGATAAAAATCTGCCAGTAGTCCCCGGCTCAATACTCTTTCAATAATGTAAGATTTATGCTTTTCAATATCCAGTTTTTCAATGGGTGTATCCCAAAATAAACTTTGCGAAAAGGGAAAACTATTTTTATCAATTTTTTTTAAAAGAATATTTTCAGGCAGATATTTAAAAAAGAAGTTCAATTTATTTGAAATTAGGATTCTTTGAAAGAAACAAACCAGCACAATTTATTTTATTCAACTTTTATTTAGATATCGTTCCTATTTATAAGCAAAAATATTGAAATGGATTACAAACTCTGCTTGTACAATTTCGTCAAGGTGAATATTTCTATTTTTTTGTCTAATCTTAGTCCCAGATTTTAATTCCCCAATTGATGTTCCAATCCCCTAAAATCAACAGGAACCAAACGACTCACACCTGCTTCCTGCATGGTAACTCCATAAATAACATCAACCGAAGCCATCGTCATTTTATTATGCGTTACAATAATGAATTGAGATTCTTTACTGAACTTACGAATCATTTGGGTGAACTTACCAACGTTCGCATCATCAAGAGGTGCATCCACTTCATCCAAAATACAAAACGGTGCTGGTTTAATTAGATAGATAGCGAATAGAAGCGCAATTGCTGTAAGCGTTTTTTCTCCGCCACTTAATTGGGTTATACTCGTAGGTCGTTTGCCTTTTGGTTTGGCAACAATGTCAATGGCTGTCTCAGCAAGGTTTTCAGGGTTTTCCAAAACCATATCAGCCGTATCATCTTCCGTAAACAACGCCTGGAAAACGTTTTGAAAATTCTCTCTTACCTTATTAAAAGTTTCGAGGAAAAGTTTGTTGGCTGTTATCTCAACTTCTTGTATCGTTTGCATGAGCGAATCTTTCGCATTCACCAGGTCATTCTTTTGTTCAACAATAAATTCATACCGTTTTTTCATTTCGGTAAAAGCCTCAATTGCGGTGGGATTTATTTCACCCATATTCTCAAGACGCTTTTTCATCCGGTCGCTTTTCTCCTGTAAATCTTCAAGCGGCGTATCTGTCGTTCTTTCTTCATCCAAAATGGCATCAAGATCAACTCTGAATTCTACATGTAGCCTTTCTTTCATGCCGGCAAGATGCAATTTCAATTCATTCAGCTTATCTTTTATTTCATTTAGTAAATAATCGGTTTGCTCCTTTGCCTTTTGCTTATGGCGCAATTCACTTTCTTTGTCGTTGAGTTCATTTCTTAAATTATAATAAGCCTGGTCAGCTTCGTTTAGTTTCTTTCTTCTGCTTCTTTATTTTTCAATAATGAAATCACCGCTTCTTCAAGCTGTTGTAATTGCTCACTGGTAGCTGCAATATTTTCACTGGCTTCTTTTAATTGCATATTGCTCGATTCACGCTGCGCAGATAAATCATTAAACTGGTTGGTTTTAAATACCAGTTCCTGCTGCAATGAATTTAGCTTGTTTTGTTGCCTTGCGAGCAACAGATTATTCTCATTATATAACCCATTTATTGCATTGAATTCATTTTCGGCATTCATCAATTCTTCCGCTGCAATTTTCATCGTCGCATCTAATTTTTCAACCTCACCGGTTAGTGATTCCAGCAATAATCTCGTTTCATTTATAGCTGAATGATTTTGTTCCAACTGACCATTTAATTCTTCTGAACGTTTAGTGGTTAAAGAATGTTGATGAGCTATATTTTCCATTTTATTCTGAATGGAAAATGAAGTGTTAATCAGCTCATTGATATTTTGTTGCGTCTGTTGTATCGTATTTTCTTTTAACTGCTCATTGAAAGCAATTACCTCATTAGATTTTTGATTAATTACCGCTTTTAGCGCTGCAACTTTTTCCTGCTGAATAGTTATTTTCTCTGCCAGTTTTTCCAGGTTTTTTGCACGGCCAATTTTCTTTCCTTCAAACAGTCCAACGCTTCCGCCGGTGAGCGAATATTTCCCTTTTACATATTTGCCATTTTTTTCGAGTACCACATGACCGTTAGCATTTTGCAAGGCCTCTTCATTTTCTGCTATAAATACATTTCCTAAAAGATAGGCAGCAAGATGCTTATATTTTTCGTCTACTTCAATCACTGATGTTGCAGGAATACCTCCTTCAAATTTTTCGGGTTGGTTATTTATTTCAATTGCATTTAATTTATCCAAAAGGAAAAAATTAGCCTTGCCCTTTTTATTATTATCCAACAAATGAACCGCCGTCAAACCTTCATTAATATCTTCAACAACGTAGTAATTTAGATAAGGTTCGAGCACATTTTCCAGTGCCGTGCGAAATTCTTCTTTCACATAAATTATGTCACTCAGAATAGGAGCCGTATAATTCCATCCTTTATTATTGTGTAAAAATTTTACACTTTCAGGATAGCCTTCCATTGTATCGATAAGGCTCTTGAGAAGATCATGTTCATTTTGCCTGGCGTCAAGCGTACGGTTTTCTTCGGCAAGTTCGCTCCTTAATTTTTCAAGCGCAGCCTGCGTTTCAAGAATTTGTTCTTTTGTAAACGCGTTGTGTTGTTTTAATTGCTCCAGAGTTGTTTTCTTCTCATCTAACTCATTTTCCTTTTGTTTTTTTTCTACTTCCAGCTTGTCAAGCATTTCTATTCGCTGGTTTTGCTCTTCATCAATTTGTATTATTGTTCTTTGCAGGTTGTTTATAGTAGTATCTGCGACAGCAACTTTCTTTTCAGCGTCAAAATAATTCCGCTGCAAGCTCATCTGCGACTGGCGCAGCATATCTACCTTTGATCTTTTCTCATCAAATACATTTCTTTTTTCTTCGGCGTTTTGTTTGAGCAATTCAAGTTGTTCCTTTTGCTCAGCAAGCTTTATTTCTTCGTCATTAATCTGCTGTTTTGTAAAAACAATGCTTTCTTCAATTCCCTTCAATTGGCCTTCTGCTTTCAGCAAAAAATCCTTGAGGTTGGTTTCTCTCTCCCGTAAATATTGCAAACGTTGCAGAACTAAGATTCTTTTCATTTTCTCTTTCCCGAACTGTATTATTTAATTCATTAAAAGCATGCTGTTGCTGTTGCAATATTTTTTCCTTCTCAATAAAACCAGCTTTTTCTTTTTCGAGCGAAGCTTCATGCGTTGCAATTTCCGCCTCAAGTTGAATTTTTTTATCTGTTTCGGCTTTCTGTTGTTCGTTTAAATCCTTATAGGTAATATTAAACCTTCGAGTGCCGCCTTTGCAAGTTCTATACTTATTTCGCGATAATCTTTTTTTATCTCGTAGTATTTTTCTGCTTTCTTCGCCTGGCTTTCTAAAGTTTTTAACTGGTTGTTAATTTCGAAAAGCAAGATCTTCAATACGGGCCAAATCCTGTTCGGTGGCGTCTAGCTTTAATTTCGCTTCTCGTTTTCTCGTTTTATAAATTGAAATACCCGCAGCCTGTTCCAGCATTCTGCCGGCGGCTGTTCTCTTTGTCTTTAATAATATCGTCCACCATTCCTAATTCGATAATAGCATAGCTGTCGGTACTTACGCCGGTATCCATAAAAAGATTATGAATATCCTTCAGGCGACAGCTTACATCATTAAGGCGGTATTCACTTTCGCCATTCTTATAATATTTTCGGGTAATCGTTACCGTATTAAATTCGGTCGGGAGCAAATTGCGTGTGTTATCAAACGTGAGGCTTACTTCTGCAAGCCCGCTGGCGCTCCTGGTTTTGGAACCGTTAAATACCAGGCTTTCCAGATTTTCGCTTCGGAGCTGACTGATTTTTTGTTCTCCGATAACCCAGCGAATGCTATCTACGATATTACTTTTCCCGCAACCATTTGGGCCGATAACGCCGGTAATTCCTTCATCAAAATTGAGGGTGGTTTTGTCGGCAAAGCTTTTAAACCCTTTTATTTCAAGACTCTTTAATCTCACTGTATCTTTATTTTAACCCGCTTCAAAGACGGTTTGGGCAGGCTCGCAAATATATTGGTTCTCGTATAAAGAAGTGTTAGTCGGTATGAAATGGCTTTTATAATTATACACACATTTTTCACAGCGTGAATTTTTCAATTCGAAAGGATTTTTATCTGATGCACTTTTTTAGACAGCTTTTTATTTACATTTACAAAAAACAATCTCACATGAAAACATTTTTAGTTCCTATTGATTTTTCTTCTACTTCAGAAAATGCTGCTAAATATGCGATCGATCTTACAAAAGATGCTCCCGGGGTTGAAATTATTTTATACCATGTGTACAGCAGCATCAGTTTTGCAACACTCACCGAAAAAGAAGAAGGCTCCCGAAAGAAAGTAACAGATGCTGAATTAACTACTTTAGGAAATAAATTGAATGCTTCTGATAATCAAACAATAAAGGTAGAATCGGAAGAGGGATCATTTGTTGACAACATTGCCAAATATGTCCTGAGCAATCATGTGGATATGGTGATTATGGGCATCACGGGCAGTTCCAGAATTTCACAGGTTTTTATGGGAACCAATACGCTTAACGTAATAAGGCATATAAGTACTCCTGTTATGATTATTCCTCCTGACGCGAAATTTGCCGGTATAAAAAATATGCTTTTTGTTTCCGATTTTAAAGATGTTGCCCGCACTACGCCTTTTACATCGCTTAAGAACGTCCTGGATTTTTTTAAGCCAAAATTGAAGATCCTAAACGTAGATAGTGAACATTATATTGAGCTTACTGATGAATTTAAAATTGAAAAGGAAACCATGGAGGAAAAACTCAATGGATATAATCCCGAATTTTCTTTTTTGAGAGCTTATGATTTTTTGGATGGTATAAATGAGTTTGCTGATGCAAAAGAGATTGATGCAATAATTACCGTTCCAAAAAAACACGGCTTTATCAGCCAGCTTTTTAAAACAAGTCATACCAAGAAACTTGCTTATCATAGTCACTTACCTACGATAGCAATTTCTCAATAATTGCGTGACCAATAATTCCGTCATGTACCGGATTTATAAAATTAGTTAATATGCAGGCCTTTTTTCAAGGCCTTTTTCATCACGCAGTCGACATGTGTCGGGCGATTTGCTTAAGTTAATATTCAAAATAAATACCAAGACCGGAAGGTAAAAAATGATTTATGAAAAATATAAAACTCATTGAAGTACCTAGTGAAATTGGAGCGGGCACGCGTGGCGCAAGTCTTGGCGTTGATGCAATAAAAATAGCGGCCCTCGATTTTATGAGCAACTTCTTTGTTCATTTTCCTTCGGAAAAAATTGAGACCGAAAATAACTTACTGTTTGAGCCCATACAGTCTCCTTATGCCAAAAGAATGAATGGCGTATTGATCATGTGTGAAAGAGTATCAAAGTCAGTAAAAGAAACGATCAAGAATAACTTTTTCCCGGTAGTAATAAGTGGTGATCACAGCAATGCGGCAGGAACAATTGCAGGAATTAAAACTGCAAAACCTGCAAGTCGACTAGGTGTAATATGGATTGATGCCCATGCTGACCTTCACACACCCTATACGACACCATCAGGAAATATGCATGGAATGCCATTGTCGGCATCAATTGGTGAAGACAATGAAGAAAGCAAAGTTCATGAACCGGATGAAAAAACAAAAAAGCAATGGGACCAATTGAAGAATCTAGGAAAGATCTGCCCCAAAGTTTTACCCGAAGATGTTGTTTTTATTTCTTTAAGAGACTATGAGAAAGAAGAGAAACATCTTATCGAAAAATACGGGATGAAAGTTATCACAACTACTGAGCTACGGCGCAAGGGCCCTGAAAATGTTGTAAGGGCGGCTTTGAGATATCTAACGGAATGCACTGATATTTTTGTAAGCTTCGATGTGGATTGCCTGGATTCATCAATAACGAAAGGCACCGGAACGCCCGTTAGTAACGGGCTTAAAGAAAGAGAAGCCGAAGACCTTGTGAGTAAATTTATGCAAAACCGCAAAATTTGTTGCTTTGAAATAACAGAAGTAAATCCAACGCTCGACAAGGAAAATTTGATGGCAGAAATTGCATTTAATATTTTGCAACGTAGCGTGAATGTGCTAATGATGAATTAAAGATTAGCAGCCATTCCTTTGTCACACAAGTTACATAATCTTTAATTTTTCTACCTGCTCGGTATTGTTTTTCAAATCTCTTACTTTAAGAAAATAGATGCCTGCGGCTGGCTTGTTTGGCCATTCAATATTTAATGCTCCACCCTGGTTGAAAGAATATTTCTTCTTAAAATTTGATTGGCCATAGCTATTAATTAATTCTACCTCGTATTCACCACCGGCGTTATTTGAAAATTGAATGTGTATACCCGTGACTGATGGATTGGGATACAAGGAATATTTAGCACTATTGTTTTTATTAATAGAAACCGTGCGGATTTCAGAATATAGGATTTGGCCATCCTTGTCAGTTCGCTTTATTCTGAATAATAAATTTCCGGTGAAATTTTTGTCAGGATGTATAAACCAGTTTATAACTGGAAAGAGTACCC
Organism: uncultured Chitinophagaceae bacterium; assembly: GCA_963756945.1. Classification (GTDB taxonomy): domain Bacteria; phylum Bacteroidota; class Bacteroidia; order Chitinophagales; family Chitinophagaceae; genus Ginsengibacter. Next base: position 108,230 of record CAVWQJ010000038.1, read on the forward strand.
GAAGTTGAAGAAATTCCTTCACCTAAATTTTTAAATTCCTTCCCATCTCCACTCATTTCTATTTCATATTTGTCTCCCCCGTCCTGGCCGTTTACTCTCCATTGTATAAGAACACTGTTATCCAAAAGCGACGCTGTAAAATTGGTTAAATGTGTTTCTAAAACCATTGATGGGCACCAATAATATACCAGCGTCACATTTAATCTTGTATAAGCTCTCAGTGTAAAAATTGCATTATCACTTCCTGTTAAAATAGTGAAGGTGCTGGTGTTTAAATAATTAAAGTCGACCGTTCCCGTGCCATAAAAGGCAGCGATTTGAGGATCCATATTTTGTGTAGGCCTTCTTATTAAATACGGTATCGGGGCCTATATCTACGTTGTCCCCCACCGAATCCATTGGTGAAAGTGTATAAGGCCCAAAATCTTTTGGAGTTGATGTAACGGAACTAAAAAAACTTCCCGGGCCAGTAAATTGTGATCTTCTGAATGTTTCAAAATTGTATACGGTGGTATCAGGAAGATTATTTTGCAAATTATAACTAACAACAGTGGAAACTGTGTCACTAAGCTTGTAGCAGGTTAATGTTCCCATTGCCGGATCAAATTGCGGAAATGAAATGGTTGTATTGGTTGTTACAATGGAATCGAAATATTGGCTATACGATAATGAATCAGGTGTTGATCCATCGGAACAGGTACATTGTGCCACACTTCTTTGCAGAAAAAGTGCAATAAGCAAGAAATGTAATCAGCATGTAAAATTTTTTCATAGGTAGCGGATTTTGGAGGCATTAGAATTTTGGTTTAGTAATACTAAAGATAGACACTATGAACTTTAATATCAACAGGGGAAACCCTTTAATAATGCGGCAGTAAAAACAACATTGACGCCGCATTTGAGGGGATCTATTGCCAACGATTATGAAGTCAAATAAATCTAATTTTCAGAGGTTTGTACTAATAAACTGAAGTTTAGCTTAAGAAATGAAATTGGAAGATTAGAATATGAGAGTAGAAATCAATTGCATTTTACAAGCCCATAGGAACATCTTTTTTCTGCCGGTTTTTGGCTAACGAGGGATCCATCGCAATGGCTTTATCGCATATCTTTTGGCCTTTTTCTTTTTCGCCTTTCTTTTGAAAAATCATTCCTGCCATAAATAGAGATTGTGCATCATTTGGATTTAATTCAATCAGTTTGGAGTAATAGATGAGTGCTCCATCATATCGTTTTGTTTCATACAAAGCATAGGCGATATTATTTATGAAGTTCTTTGTTATTGGGTTTCTTGGTTAATAAATCATTTAGCGTTCTCATAGCGTTTTCTGCATCGCCGGCATACAATTGTGCGAAGCCGGTATTTTCATAATAATCACTTGTTTTGTTATATCCTTTATCGCCAGCTAAGTTAAAATATTGAAGCGCATTTTTGTAGTCTTCCTGGTTATAGTAAATAAGCCCTAATTCATATATCCAAACATTTCTTGTCCGGTTCTATTGAAATAGCTTTTTGGTAAAGCTGAATAGCATTTTTTTCATTTTCCAGTTCGAGATAAGTGCGACCAAGCGTATAAGCTGCTTCACCATCTTTATCATTTTTAGCAACAGCTTTCTGCAACAGCGTTTGTGCCTTTCCGTAATCTTCAAGGTTGTAATAGCTCATGCCCATAATGCGATCGGCATCCGGGCAACTATTGCACTTTTGAGCCAAATCAATTGCTTTTTGAAATTGCCGGTTGTTGAAATATAGCGTAGATAAGTTGCTTTATTATTTCATTATTTTTAGGATCTAGTTCGTAGGCTTTAGTAAACTTTGCCATCGCCGGATCAATTTTGCGCATTTCAAGATTTACATTACCGCTTTCAATATATGCGTTAGTATAATTTGGATTAAAGGCAATTGCTTTGTCAAGATCCTTTCCGGCTAATGCAAATAATCGCGAATTTTTTTCTTCGATTCCTTTCTTAAAATAAATTTGAGCGCTATCGATATTTTGCGAAAAACAAAATATGCAGGAAGACGAAAATAAGATGGTGAGAGTGTAGTTTTTCATAGGGAGATATTTGCAAATTAGTATACCAATCATATCAGTACTATAGCAGCTAACGCTGGTAAATGAAGATTTATTTCGTACAAGTTGCTTTTTTTATCCGCCAATTTAGTTGTAATCAGGTTGTTGATCGTAGTGGCCTGCGCCATAATATTTTTTATCATCACTGTTGAATATTACCTTCCATTCTTTTTTTCCATGAACTTTGATTTTCCAATTTTCACGAGTAACTGGTGTCATATTGAAAATCACTAAAATATTCTCCTGCGCTTTTCCTGCCTTTCCGCATATATACAATAACTGATTCATTCCGATGATCAAGATCAATCCACTCAAACCCTTCCTCATCAAACTGGCATTCATACATAGCAGGCTGGCTGGTATAGAGTTTATTAAGAGCGGCTACACAATCCTGCATTTTTTGATGTGGTTCATGTATTAGTAAATGCCAATCTAACTCTGTATGGTAATTCCATTCGGAGGTTTGAGCAAATTCATTGCCCATAAAAAGTAATTTACCCCCGGGATGCGTATACATGTAAGTATATAACAACCTGAGGTTGGCAAATTTTTGCCATTCATCGCCCGGCATTTTATAAATCATAGGAGATTTACCATGAACGACTTCATCGTGGCTAAGCGGCAGCATAAAATTTTCATCATAAAAATACATCATGCTGAAAGTAAATTTATCCTGGTGATCTTTGCGAAATAAAGGATCCGTTTTAAAATAATCAAGTGTATCGTGCATCCATCCCATCATCCATTTCATTCCAAATCCCAAGTCCGTCTGCATAGGTTGGATTTGAAACTCCCGGCCAGTCTGTGGATTCTTCGGCAATTGTTTGCACATCGGGGAAATCCCGGTAAATCATTTCGTTTAAATTTTTTATAAAAGCAATTGCCTCGAGGTTTCCGTTACCTCCAAATTCATTTGGTTCCCACTCTCCTTCTTCTCTTGAATAATTTAACTTGAGCATAGAACTTACTGCATCAACCCTTATCCCGTCAATATGAAATTTATCAAACCAAAAACGGGCGCTGCTTATAAGAAACGATCTTACTTCTGCCCTCTTATAATTGAAAATGTAAGAGTTCCAGTCCGGGTGAAAGCCTTTTCTCATGTCAGCATATTCATACGTATGTGCACCATCAAACATATAAAGGCCAAATTCATCATACGGAAAATGAGAGGGAACCCAATCAAGTATTACTCCAATATTTTCGTTGTGAAAGGCTTCGATCATCTCCATAAATTCTTCGGGTACGCCAAAACGTGAGGTTGGTGCAAAATAACCCGTTCCCTGGTATCCCCAACTGCCATCGAAAGGAAATTCCATAATGGGCATTAGTTCAACATGTGTGAAGCCCATTTTTTTTACGTATGGTACTAACAGTTTCGCCTGTTCGCAGTAGGAGTTTAATGATGTTTCACTGAAAGGAAAGGGCCGCATCCAACTTGCAAGATGAACTTCGTAAATACTCCATGGTGCGTTAAGACCATTATGCTTTTTTCGTTTTTGCATCCATTCATCATCATTCCATTCGTGAGCAAGATTAACTGTTTTAGAAGCGGTGCCGGGGCGTACTTCCCAATAGTTTGCATAGGGATCGCCTTTATATAATTTTGCACCTTCAAATCCTTCAATATAATATTTATAAGAGGTGTATTCGTTTATACCGGGAATAAAACCTTCCCATATACCCGATCTATCAAGTCGTACAAATAGTGGATGTGACTCATTGTTCCAGTTATTAAAATCTCCAATCACATTTACTTTGGTTGCATTGGGCGCCCATACTGAAAAATAATATCCTTCTTTTTGTAAAACTGTTAGCGGATGTGATCCGAATTTTTTATATAAACTATAATGAGTTCCATTCTTAAAATTTTCCAAATCTTCATCTATTAAAAAGAGAATAATTCCACACAGGTTTGGTACTATCAACAAAATATTCTTCTTCGTATTTTATTGAATTATTCATTTTATTATGAGATAATTTGTTTCCCATTTATAGTTTAATTTTGCCATCTCATGGAATATGAATGTTTTTGAATCTTCACGAAAAGCGCATTTTGGTTTAACGTAAATTTAAGATTAGCGTTTAAGTTATTACAAATAAATTAAATCATTTTTGAATTATCCAGTTCTGCCCCATCCAAAAACAAACCGTTCATGAAAAAACTAATTTATACTCGCAGCAGGGATTTTTCGCAACATTAAGTTTTATTGCGCAATCATCTAAAAGTTTCTGGCTACTGTATCAATGCCGATGAAAAGAGCCGGTCACAACGCTGTGATTGCTTTACTGACGCCAAAAGATTCTATTCTTTATAAATTTACAAGAACAGATGCAGCAGGTAAATTTATTTTAAAAGATGTAAAGCAGGCAAATATATTTTAATGACGACTCATCCTTATTTTGCTGACTTGCTGGATAATGTTAGATATCAATGATGATCGAGCTTGCGAATTACATCTAATTTCAAAGGTAAATTACTACAGGAGGTAATTGTGAAATCAGGATCAGGATTTCGAATTAAAGGCGACACAACTGTTTATACGGCTGATAGTTTTAAAGTAAGCGCTAATGCTAATGTAGGAAGAATTATTAAAAAAATTACCCGGCATACAGGTTGATAAAAATGGTAAAATAACCGCTATGGGTGAGACCGTAGAAAAAGTTTTGGTTGATGGTGAAGAATTTTTTGGAGACGATCCCGGTATGGCAGTTAAAAATTTAAGAGCTGATGCAGTTAAGGAAGTCCAGGTGTTTGATAAAAAAAGTGACCAGGCGGAGTTTACGGGAATTGATGATGGTAAAACACAAAAGACCATTAATCTTAAATTGAAAGATAATAGCAAACATGGATACTTTGGTAAACTGGACATAGCAGGTGGAACGCAACAAAACAATGAAAACCGATATAACGGCAATTTATTATTTAGTTCGTTTCAGAGGGAAACGAAAATTATCGGGGTTCCTTGTTGGGCGGTAACACAGGACAAGATGGACTTAGCTGGCAGGATGAACAAAAGTATGGCGGCAATGATAATATTAGTGTGAATATAGAAGATGATGGTAACATAAATTTTCAATGGACAGGTGTAGATGATAACGAAGCTTATGTTGATCCGCAAAATGGCTTCATTACAAATACAAATGCAGGTATTCAATACAGTAATAAATGGGAGGATAAATATAATTTAAATTTTTCCCCAAATTTAACAGGCAGCAGTATACGAACCATAAACAAACCTTAACTCAAACGCAGGTTGACGATTCGGTATTGAATTCAAATGCGACCGAGATAAGCGCTGTAAACCGGTACAATTTTAAAACCAGAGGTATCCTCGATATTAAATTTGACACGTCGAATTCTTTAAAAATTACTGCAAACAATAATTATTATCATACTGAAAGTGAGGATTCAATCGTATCCGCCACTACCGGTAATACAGGTACTTTAAAAAATACCAGTCAAAGTAACATACGAACCAACAGCGATAAAATGCTGAATCAGGAAATATCCTTTTCAGGCATAAATTTCATAAAAGCAGGAGAACATTTACTTTTTCAGGCGATTGGAATATTTTGAATAACAAAGGAACGAATTTTCTGAGGTCAGTAAACCAGGCATATTTTGACGGGATACCGACCAGCAGCCAGGATCTCGACCAGATGAAAACTTATAATACGTCTACAACAAATCTTTCAGCAAAAATCGTGTACACTGAACCGTTATCCAAAGAATATTCGTTGGAGCTGGCATATCAGCTTGCTTATAATTATGGCACCAACAATCAGCTTACTTACAATTATACTCCATTTTCAAATAAATATGACGTTTTAGTAGATTCCTTATCCAACCAGTTTAAGCAAAATATTGTTCAAAATATACCATCTGCAAGATTAAATTTTGCGAATAAGAAACTCAAGATAAACATCGGTTCGGGTTTTGGCGTTACTAATTTTGATTTGAAGGATCTTACTTTTAATAAAGATTATACCAGGAATTATGTAAATTTTTATCCAACGGCAAATGCCACCTATACTTACAAAGCCAATCACAGTATAAGATTCAACTATACTGGCCGAACTGTACAACCTACCATTGACCAGTTGCAACCTCTCAGGAACAATAATGATTATTTTAATCAGTACATTGGTAATCCGGATTTAAAACCATCTTTCTCCAATCAATTTAATGTATCACATAATGGTTACAATTTTCTTAAGGATATCGGAATGTATGAAGGATTGTACGTGACTGTTACAAGTAATTCTATCACCAACAACAGAACCATCAATGTTCATTCGGGCAAGACCATTACACAACCTATAAATACCAATGGTAATATTTCATTGCAATTTTATGGCGGCGTAAATTTTAAAATAAAAAAAATAGATACCCGATTTTATTTGGGTCCGAGATTGAGTTATTCAAAATACGCCGATATTATTAACGGCGTGAAAAGCCTTTCGAAAACAGTTACTCCCGGAATGTATGGACAATTGAATAAGGCAAAAGAAAAGAAGTACGATTTTTCAATTGGTGACGAGTTCAGCTATAATGCTAATACTACTTCACAAAACTCTACCAAAATTCACTATAATATAAATACGCTGTCATTAAATGCGACCATCTATTATAAAAAGGTATGGTCCCTTATTTCAGATTTCCAGTATTACTCGCGGCAAAAAACTCCACAGATAAACGGCAATCTTAATTCAAGTCTTTGGGGTGCAAAATTGCAACGCACTTTTCATCATGATGAGTTTACTGCATATATCTCAGTGCGTGATATTCTAAATCAAAATATTGGTATTGACCGAAGCTTCTACAGCAATACCTATACGCAGGTAACCAACGATAGATTAAAGAGATATTTTATGATAGGATTTGAATGGGATTTTAAAAACAAAGCCGCTAAAACAAAATAGCATCTAAAACTAAATTTATGAAAACCAAAATATTTTTTCTGTTCATCCCTTTATTTTCATTTATCACAATACATGCGCAGCAGTTTATTTCAAAAGCGAGAATTGAATACGAAGTAAAATCAAATATTCAAAAAACAATGGGAAATGGCACTTTTGAAGATATGATCAAAGATCAGTTGCCGCAGTTCAAGACAGGTTATTTCGACTTTACTTTCGCCAATAATAAGAGTATTTACAAGTTTGACCACTGGAGCGATGAATCAAAAAAAATTCCGATATGGCTTAAAAGAGGCGATGAAGATAATACTTGGTATTACGATTTTACGTCAGGCAGATACGATAATCAAAAATCGATTTTTGGCAATCCTATTAATATAGAAGATTCCATTCCTAAACTACATTGGAGAATTACTGCTGATAACAGAGTTATCGCAGGTTTCAATTGCAGAAAAGCTGTTGCTGTTATATTTGACAGTGTTTATGTGTTTGCTTTTTACACCGATGAAATTATGATTTCAGGCGGCCCTTGCTCGATAAACGGTTTGCCCGGAATGATATTAGGAGTAACGGTTCCAAGATTGTATACGTCGTGGATTGCTACGAAAGTTATGATTGATGGGGTTAATGAAGCCACGATTAAACCAGTTGCTGCTAAAAAGAACTACGATATGAAATTTCTTGAAACGACGCTTGAAGACCGCTTCAAAGATTGGATCCCTGATGACGATGAAGAACGTCAGCAGAAAGCCAGGTATATCTGGGGATTTATGTTGTAACAAAATTTAAATAAAATAAATCATTTTTTTTATTCTGCCAGATAGAAGGTCATGTTACCTGCTCTGCCTGGGTATCCAGATTGCATAACCTGATTGTCCTCCCCTTTTCGGCGAATGCCTCGTCTCACAAAATCAATCTTAATAAAAGCAGGAAAATTTTTCAAACATTTATTTTAAATTTGGATAGGGCGCTTTAAACGATTTTCAAATCTAAAAAAGTAACAAGATGCAAGAGACTCCTATACACGCCGAAAAAGTTACTTCTCCTGTAAGACAACTTGCTGCTATAATGTTTGCTGACATGACCGGTTATACGGCTATGATGCAGGAAGATGAATACAGAGCAAAAACACTTCGCGACAGGCAACGATATGTTCTTGAGAATTTTATTCCATCACATAATGGAAAAATTCTTCAATACTTTGGCGATGGAACGCTTAGCATTTTTGACAGCGCTATTAAAGCAGTAGAATCGGCTATAGAAATTCAAAAGGAACTGCAGAAAGAACCAAAGGTTCAATTGCGGATTGGAATACATTCCGGCGATATTGTATATGACAATGAAGGTGTTTATGGCGATTGTGTCAATCTTGCTTCAAGAATCGAAGGACTTTCAATTCCGGGTGCGGTGCTTATTTCTGATAAAGTTTATGATGAGATAAAAAATCAGAATAAAATAAAAAGCACATTGCTGGGGAAGTTCAATCTTAAAAATGTTAAGCGCCCGGTTGACGTTTATGCAATCACGAATGAAGGTTTAATAACTCCAACTCCTGCGCAGGTAGGAATAAAAGCAGGTGCAGAAAAAACGATTGCGGTGCTTCCGTTTGTTAACATGAGTGCCGACCCCGAAAATGAATATTTTAGTGATGGAATTTCAGAAGAAATTTTAAATGCACTTACACGGGTAGAAGGTTTGCAGGTTACGGCCCGAAGTTCTTCGTTCTTTTTTAAAGGAAAAAATGAAGATGTACGCCAGATAGGTTCCAAACTCGGCGTCGGTGCTGTGTTGTCGGGCAGTGTGAGAAAATCGGGTAAAAGAATACGAACCAGTGTTCAATTAATAAATACGGCCGATGGATATCTTATTTGGTCTGAAGTGTATGATTCAGAAATGGAAGATATCTTCGAAGTGCAGGATGAAATTTCATTGAAAATATTGAACAGGTTAAAAGAGAATTTTAAGGAGGTTAATAAAAGCGAACCAATTATTAAAGCACCGACAGATAACCTTGATGCTTATAACTTTTATCTGAAGGGACGGTTCCATTGGAATAAATCTAACCCGGAAGATATCCTTAAAGCAATAAAGAATTTTGAAGAGGCTATCGCGATTGATCCGGAATTTGCGTTGCCTTATTGCGCATTATCATATTGCTATTCTTTTTTGGGCTCTTCAGGATTAATGCCTCCGGCTGAGGCATTTTCGAAAGCAAAAGATTACACGTTAAGGGCTATCGAGCTTGATCCCAATCACCCGGAATCTCATTTATCATTGGCTACCATAAAATTCTTCAATAATTGGGATTTTGAGGGTGCGGAAATATCGTTAAACAAAGCTATCAGCCTTAGCCTTAATTCATCGCTTGTAAACCAGGTTCATGGATGGTTCCTTATTGCAAAAGGAGATTTTGCACGGGCGATAGAGAAAATGAAACAAGCGGTCATCCAGGATCCGCTGTTATTACCTTTAATAAGTAATCTTGCTGATGCCTATTCATTTGCCGGTCGTTTCGAAGAAGCTTTGGAGCAATATGACAAAGCAATAGAAATGGATCCGCATTTTAGAAGGGCGTTTGAAGGAAAGGGAATGCTTTATCTCGCCAGCGGAGAATATGATAAAGCAATAGAAAATTTCCAGCATTATCATGAACTCATCGGGCACCCGTTAAAAGGACTTAGTTCGCTGGGGCATGCTTATGCCATGGCTGGTCAAAAGGAAAAAGCTCTTGAATGCCTTGAAAAAATAAAACAGAGAGAAAAGGCAGAACCAGATAAATTACTTCATATGGATTTTGCATTTATTTATGCAGGGCTTGGCGATGAAGACAAAGCGTTTGAATATCTTAATAAAACTTATGAGGAACGTATGGGTATCGCCTGTTTAGGCATGATTGTTTGCGTACGTTACCCCATGCTAAACAAATTGAAATCAGACAAGCGTTTTAAAGAATTAACTGCGAAAATGAATATAGACTAACACGCAATTTTATTTGATCAACTCCCAGGCGCCACCCGCCTTCGCATCAACGGAAAAATCTTTCAGATCCGCTATCTCCCCGGTGGTAATATTTTTCGTCTTTGAGAAACCGTTAGTTCTCTCCGCATAGTCTGAAGGATGAATAATTTTTTGTTCTTTAGCCGTATTCATAACCACCATAACAGTTTGATTATTGCTATATCTAAAATATACGTAAACGCCATCTTTTGGAACATACTGCATCATTTTACCGGTTGTTAATGCAGATGATGTTTTGCGAAAATTCGCAAGCTTTGCATAGTAGTTCCAAATACTTTCTTCCTGCGGATTGCGACCCGGCAGCTAAAAATTTATTTAAAGAATCAGAAGGCCATCCGCCGGGAAAATCCAATCGTACATGCCCGTCGTTTGGCGAAGTAACACCGGTAACGCCTATCTCATCACCATAATACATTTCCGGGATACCCCTGCACGTTAGTAACCATGTTATCGCCGATTTATATTTCACAACATCTTCACCAATTACCGAAAAGAAACGTGACATGTCGTGGTTATCTAAAAAAATTACTTCCCGGGTTGGATCTTTATAAACAAAGTCCTGGGCAAGTGTTGTGTATAAATTATTTACTCCATCTGTCCATCCAAAATCCCTTGTCATCGCATCAGTAATGCCCCACAACGCCTGGAAATCACATGTTGCCTGCAGGTTACTTTTAAATGGAATATTGTAATTGTTTTGAGCAAAATAACTTTGGTTAGGAACACCATGAACCCACGTTTCACCAAACATCGTAATATGGGGATATTCGTCCATCAAAGCCTTATTGCAGCGATTCATGAAATCGAGATCATTATACGGATAGGTATCAATGCGCCATCCGTCAACTCCAAATTCTTCAACAGTCCATAACGCATGTTGAATTAAGAAATTGGCAACATAAGGATTGCTTTCATTGAGGTCAGGCATCTGGCGTGTAAACCATCCATCCTGCATAATCTTTTTATCAATAGCGCTGGCATGAGGGTCAAATACTGTTTGGTCTTTAGCATTTGTATTGGTATATGACGGCCATTGATGCAGCCAATCTTTCATAGGCATATCCTGAACGGTAAAGTGATATAATCCTACATGATTGTAAACAGCATCCTGGATAATTTTCATCTTCCTGCCATGCACCGCATTTATAAGTTCATGGTAACTTTTTTCACCACCAAGCCTTGGATCAATTGTGTAATGATCTGTAAAGGCATAACCGTGTTCCGTTCGGTTGGGCATATCATTTACAATAACTGGTGTTAACCATAATGTAGTTATCCCAAGAGATTGCAGGTAATCAAGATGATTTTCAATTCCTTTAAGATCGCCTCCATGCCTGTAATAAACAGAATCCCTGCCCAGGCTCTGGTCTCTCATTCCCGGAACTCTATCATTTGTTGAATCGCCATCACTAAAGCGATCAGGCATGATGAGATAAATAAAATCTTTAGAAGTAACTCCCTGCGCATAGGCCGTACCGTTACCTTTCCTCCTTGCTCTCAATTCGTATTGGAGATTGATATCTTTTAAAAAAGGAAATGAAAATTTTCCAGGCTTTGCGTCTGCATTTATTGTAAGATCAAGAAAAACATAATTGGGATTTTCAACACGAATAATTTTTGTAAGATATACGCCTGTTGCCAACTTAACTCCCGACGGTCCCATCTTTATCATTGGAAAATGATCGGCAACTTTATCACCGTGCACCATTATTTGAATCTTATTCCATTTCATACCAACCCACCAGTTGGTTGGGTAACATTTGTATTGGGTTTGCTGTGCGTGTGATACAATAAAGAAACAAAAGCAAAAACAAATAAAAAGGGAAATAACTTTTTTCATGCCAATTATTTTACCTTAATTCTTAATGTAAAAAGAGCCGCAACAATCATCAGGCAACCGCCCAATACAATGGTGTAAATAGCATTGCCGTTAAATATATGTTTGGTAAAAAAGCCTAACAAAGTAGCAGCTAAGATTTGGGGAATCACGATAAAGAAATTAAAGATGCCCATGTAAACACCCATTTTATTGGAAGGCAAGGCAGCCGTGAGCATGGAATATGGCATCGATAAAATACTTGACCATGCTAATCCGACTCCTGCCATGCTTATGATTAATAAATATTTGTCTTTAAATAAAAAGAAAGATATTAATCCCAATCCACCTGCGACAAGGCAAATAAGATGTGTCATCGGCCTCCCTGTTTTTTTTGCAAGAACCGGCAGCAAGAAGGCAAAGAACGCGGAGAATCCATTGTAAAACCCAAACAGAACACCAACCCAATTACCCACTTCATTGTAGGCTTTTGAAGAAGTATCGGTTGTATTGGCAAGATTTTGAGCTAATCCGGGTGTTGCATATATCCACATAGAAAATAAAGCAAACCATGTAAAGAATTGCACGACTGCCAATTGCTTCATGGTTACCGGCATCTTATATAAATCGTTAACAACTTCAACAAGACCATTTTTATTTTTACGGGACCAAAATAAACCTGCTAACAATTGTATCAAGCCAAAAGTTGCAATAGATAACGTTAAGACATACAATTCCTTTTCCAGCGGATTTTGGACATGCGTATAATTATAGTAGTAAATGAGTATGCTGAGTATCAATCCAGAAAATAACCAAACCATCCCTTTACTGTAAAATGTTTTAACCGACGTTGTGATGATCGAATGATCGACGTTTTGCTGTTCAGGAGTTTCAAAACTTTTCAATTCCTGTGGCGAATATTCCCTGGTCGTAAAAACCGTGTAGGCCACTGTAAGAAAGAATACTGCTGCACCAATATAAAAAGAATATTTTACCGAATCAGGGATAGTTCCCGGCAACGCTTCATTGGAAACACCGGCTTTGGTTAATAAATATGGCAGAACCGAAGAGACAACTGCACCAATGCCAATAAAAAAACTTTGCATTGCAAAGCCCGCGGTTCGCTGATCATCGTGAAGCATATCTCCCACAAATGCCCTGAATGGCTCCATGGAAATGTTGATCGATGCATCTAATAACCACAACATGATAGCTGCCATCCACAATGCCCAAACATTTGGAAAAACTATTAAAGCCAATGACGCCAATACAGCACCGATCATAAAAAATGGGCGCCGTCTTCCCCATCGCGGATGCCAGGTTTTATCGCTCATGTGACCAATTACCGGCTGCATAATTAATCCTGTTAACGGAGCGGCTATCCAAAGTATAGGTATATTGTCAATCTGGGCACCTAGCGACTGGAATATCCTGCTAACATTGGCATTTTGCAATCCGAAGCCAAATTGAATACCCAAAAAACCAACGCTCATGTTGATGATCTGCGGAAGAGTAAGCAATGGCTTTTTTACGGTGAGGAGCGATGACATAGCAATCGTTTAGTAAATAGAATGTGTAATAATTACACATTCATAAAAATACGACAATTAAAGAAGCTGCAAAATATATTTATCCAAGTGTGAAACCGTCCGGAACGATAGCACTTTTCTTCACCACAACAATACCGTCTTTCACAACATATAAGTCGTGATCGCTGTTAGGCAAATGAGTCCCTCCATTTATTCTAACGTTATTGCCTATTCGACAATTTTTGTCTACAATAGCATTCTTAATGAAGCAGTTGTCGCCTATTCCAATCTTAGGTATTCCCTTTTCTGCCTCAAAGGCCATTTCTTCCAATGTTTCATAATAATCGCTTCCCATTAAATAACAATCCTCAATTACAGTACCGAATCCTATCCTCATTCTTATTCCAATCAAACAATTTTCAACATGCTTTGCAAAGATGATGCAGCCATCTGCTGCAAGTGTATTAATTAAAGTAGTTCCACTAATCTTTGCCGGGGGAAGCATTCTTGCACGGCTGTATACTTTCTTTTCATTATCGAAAAAATTAAAAGGAGGAATATCCTGGGTCAATGCAAGGTTTGCTTCGAAAAACGAGGAGATGTTTCCAATATCGGTCCAATATCCATCATACTGGTAACTGAAGACTCTATGACCTTTAATGCAATGAGGAATAATTTCTTTGCCAAAATCGGTTGCTTCCTTAACCTGGTCATTCAACAGGGCGAAAAGAACTTCGCGTTTAAAAAGATAAATTCCCATAGAAGCAAGATAATTTCTGCCAAGGCCTTGCATGGTTGCCCCGGTATCGCTTAACCATTCAGGAAGTTTATCGTATCCGGGCTTTTCTATAAACGAAGTTATCTTGTGTTCCTCATCAGATTTTAGAATTCCAAATTCTGTCGCCTCTTTTTCCGTTACCGGAATGGTTGCAATGGTAATATCTGCGGCATTTTTTTCATGAGTGCGAAACATATTTCCAAAGTCCATTTGATAAAGCTGATCTCCGGAAAGTATAAGAACGTGATCAAATTCATTATTCTGAATATGACGCAGAGATTGGCGAACCGCATCTGCAGTTCCCTGGAACCACTTGGGATTATCGGGAGTTTGTTCCGCCGCCATAATATCTACAAAGCCGCTACTGAAAGCACTGAATTGGTAGGTGTTTTTTATATGTTTATTCAGCGAGGCAGAGTTGTACTGCGTAAGCACAAACATCCGGTTAATGTTTGAATTAATACAATTGGAAATTGGAATATCCACTAACCTGTATTTCCCTGCAATCGGCACTGCAGGCTTGCTCCTGCTGGCTGTTAAGGGATAAAGCCTCGTGCCGGCACCACCACCTAATATTACCGCAACTAATGATTTACTGATCCACATAATATAAAATTTAGAAGTTAAAAGTAATTTTTAATTGTTTTATTAAATGTATTATAATTATTTCAAAGACAGCTGCTGAAGGTTTGCAATCGTCATTTCTTCTCCACTTTTTCTCAGGCTAAAACAAGAGATCTGTTTTCATTAGGAATTGTAAAGATTAATATAAATCCGGGCGCTCTTTTCCCAACTATTATCAATCTCCATAATTTGTTTTCTAATTTCGTCTACCCGTTCCTGTTGTTCATATAATTGGATGGCCCGGTGCACAGAATAACTTATATCCCAAACCGTAGCATTATCAAAGCAAATTCCATAACCGCCTTCGTCACCAAAGTCTTTCACTGTATCTTTTAATCCGCCGGTGTTCCTGACAATGGGAATAGTGCCGTACCGCATGGCATACATCTGGTTAAGACCGCATGGTTCTACCCTGCTGGGCATTAGTAAAAAATCGGCGCCTGCATACATCTGGTGGCTTAACTTCTCGTTGTATCCAATTTGTGAATTATAATATCCGAAGAAATGGCTTCTTAAATTTTGAAGTTGTTGCTCCACCCAATATTCACCACTCCCTAAAATTAAAAAATTCATTCTGCCTTCCATGTGATAAATACAATCGCTTATTGCCGCTGGCAACAGGTCTGCAGCTTTCTCTCCCACCAATCTTCCTATAAAAACTATCAAGGGTTTATTTTCGTCAAGATTAAACTGGTCACATAAAACTTTCTTATTGGCGAATTTTTTATCCCTGCAATTTTCAACGCCGAAGTTCTCTTCAATGTAAACATCATTTTCAGGATTCCAAACATCGTTATCAATGCCGTTTAAGATTCCATAACACTTCCCTTTTTCGTATTCAAATAATTTTTCGAGGCCGTTAGCTTCGTACCTTAATTCCTGCAGGTAGCCAGGACTAACGGTTGAAACTTTCGCAGCACATTTTATTCCACTGGCAAGCGGGTTAATTGCGTCTCCCCATTCCAGTAAGCCTCTTTTCCACGGATCCCAATGAGGGATATAATTTGATTTCTCCCATCCCATCCAACCCTGGTATTGGGCATTATGAATAGTAAGTATTGTTTTGATATAAGACAGATGCCTGTATGCATAGCAATGTTGCATCATAAAAGGAATCAGCGCCGCCTGGTGGTCGTGCACATGTACAACGTCGGGATGATGTTCCCATTTGCTAATCCAGTCTACTACTGCAACCTGGAAAGCAGTAAAGCGTAAAGAATCATCATCGTATCCATAAATTTTATCCCGGTCAAGTATTCCATAAATATCAACAAGGTAAAGATCGAACCCGGTTACATTATTGGCCTCTTTAATTATTGTATAATCAAACCAATAGTTGGCTAGGCCAAAGGCGCCTTTGTGTACCACTTCAAAACTATTTTCGTAAAGGAATCTTGTCTTATACATCGGCATTACTACCTTTGCGATATGACCAAGACTATTTTGATATTTTGGCAAGGCGCCAACAACATCACCAAGACCACCTGCTTTAGCAACAGGATAACATTCAGCACTAATATGAATAATTTCCATTCCTTAAAAATATATTCTTCAAAGTAACAATGATTTTCTTATTAAAAAATAATTACTGAAAATTCATACCTTGAAAAAATTCCCCTACTTTCATTTTTAAAAAAAATATACGATGGCCACACCCACAATGAATATGTCTTCTGCTCCAAAAGTAACCGGAGGAAAATTTGTACCTACAAACTACGGCGCTTTAAGCACGCTGATTGTCGTATTTTTCTTCTGGGGTTTTATTGCTGCAGGCAACAGTGTTTTTATTCCTTTTTGTAAACATTACTTTCATCTCGATCAGTTTCAAAGCCAATTAGTGGATTTTGCTTTTTATCTCGCATATTATTTAGGAGCGTTGGCATTGTTTGCATATGGCGCCTTTGGTGGTAAGGATCTGGTGGCTAAATGGGGCTATAAAAAAAGTATCGTTTATGGACTACTTTTTTCTGCTTTAGGAGCCGTTGCAATGATTGTTGCAGTTAATGCTAATACATTCACAGGGATGTTGGTGGGACTCTTTATCGTGGCATTAGGATTTTCTCTCCAGCAAACAGCAGCCCAGCCGTTTGCTATTTCGTTAGGCGATGCATCAACCGGAACAAGCAGGGTAAATCTTGGCGGAGGCGTCAATTCTTTTGGAACGATGATCGGGCCGCTAATTGTTGCTTTTGCATTATTTGGTACCACCGCGTTTGTGCCCGATGAAAAGATTGCAGCTTTAGGATTAAGCAAAGTAATAATTCTTTATACTTTCGTTGGGCTTCTCTTTATAGCTGCAGCGGCTTTATTTTATTTTTCAAAAAAGGTACCTGCCGGAGTTTCAACAGAGAAAACAGAATCGGCAAATAAAGTTTTGTATTCACTACTAATAATGACCGGCCTTCTTATTATAATGTTTGTGCCTGTATTTAACAGCTATAAAACAGATCCTACGTTATTAACCGATATTGAGCAGCATGATTTGGAAACTTATCGAATGAAATGGTTATTCGGCGCCCTTGCAGTTGTTGTTTTAAGTTTGCTTATTTCAAACATGAGTGCAAGAAGAAATCCTGACGGATGGGGAGCTATGAAATATCCCCAACTTGTTTTGGGCATGCTTGCACTTTTTGTTTACGTGGGTACTGAAGTTACGATTGTAAGCAACCTTAGTGAATTATTAAAACAGCCTGACTTTGGCGGCTTTCAATCTTCACAGGCGGCACTTTTTGTTTCAATGTATTGGGGTAGCTTGATGATAGGGAGATGGGTGGGTTCTATTGCTGCATTCGACCTGAAGCCCGCAACCAAACAAGCACTCACATTTATTGTTCCATTAGTTGCTTTCGCAATTGTTTTGGCCGTTAATGCAATTTCAAAATATGACATAACAATTTTATATTATTATATCGTGTGCGTGCTTGTTCAAATAGGCGCTTTTTATGCAAGTAATAATAAGCCTGCCCGCACCCTATTGATTTTTGGATTATTGGGTATGATATCCATGCTCATAGGATTATTTTCAACAGGTACTTTAGCTATCTACGCATTTTTGAGTGGTGGTTTATTTTGCTCTATTATGTGGCCTTGTATCTTTACTTTATCAATAGCCGGACTTGGCAAATACACAACCCAGGGATCTGCGTTTTTAATCATGATGATTTTAGGTGGAGGTATAATTCCGCCTATTCAAGGTAAACTGGCAGACTATCTTCAATCCAAAAGCGACGGTGTTGTGGGTTATGGAATACACTACTCGTATTGGGTACCCGTCATATGTTTTGCATACATTGCATTATTTGCATTTGTGGTAAGAGGTATTTTAAAAAGACAGGGAATTGATTATGAAAATCCCGTAGCAGAAACAGATGAGGTAGCCTCGCCTGAAGGAGCTTTCGAAGGTCAATCAGCTTGATAATTTTTGATGAACAAAAGAATAATTTAAATATGGAATCACCATTGGAATATGCTATAGGAATTGATGTTGGAGGAACGACCGCAAAATTTGGAATTGTAAATCATCGCGGGGAAATATCTAACCGGGGAAATTTACCCACGAATAAACACAGTGATGTAAATAAATTTATTGACGAATTGTATGATGAAATGCAACCGGCAATAAATGAGATCGGAGGTCAGGAATTAATAAAAGGCATTGGTGTTGGCGCTCCCAATGGCAATTATTATAATGGAACTATTGAATATGCGCCTAATTTAATGTGGAGAGGCGTGATTCCTCTTGCAAAACTTATATCGGAGAAGTTTAATAAACCGTGTACGCTAACCAATGATGCGAATGCGGCTGCGGTTGGAGAGATGATGTATGGTGCGGCACGAGGCATGCGTGATTTTATTATGATAACCTTAGGTACCGGAGTAGGAAGTGGCATTATTGCAAACGGGCAATTAATATTAGGCCATGATGGCTTTGCCGGTGAGCTGGGCCACACTATAATACGTCCGAAAGGCCGCTTGCATCCTGGTACGGGCATGCGTGGCTCTTTAGAAACTTATGCATCTGCAACAGGCATTGCACTTACTGCCAAAGAGATGCTCGCAGATAAACCTAAAGAAAAAAGCATTTTAAGAAAATTGTCGGATAAAAAACTTGATTCAAAAGCTGTATTTGAAGCGGCCGTAAAAGGTGATAAAATTGCAAAAGATGTGTTTAAATATACAGGACAAATATTGGGTGAAGCGTTGCCAATTTTGTTATGTTTTCATCTCCCGAAGCAATCATATTATTTGGCGGTGTTATTAAGGCAGGAAAGTTATTAATGGATCCTGTTAAAAAAAGTATGGAGAAAAATTTACTTCCAATTTTTCAAAATAAAGTGAAATTATTATTTAGCGAATTGAAAGAATCAGATGCAGCGATATTAGGCGCAAGTGCATTAGTTTGGGAAATTAAACCGGAAGCGACAAAATAAAACGAGCCGCGCCATCGATGTTAACTTCAGCAAAATTAATTTCATCTTTCTTAGTTATCTTGCGTTCTGCGAAAAAAAACTCTGTTGAAAAAAATAAGTGCGATATTTCTTTTTTTTGTGATGGTGCTGTGTGGCAGCGGGTTTTATGTTGCATGGTATCTCAGCTTACAATCTATTCGCAATTCGCAACGGGCAATAATTTCAAACACAACTTTCGATAGTGACAGAATCGTAGAGTTTGCTTTTTCAAAATCAGATCTCAAAGCAAATCCCGATTTAGTTTTTAATGATGATGGTGAAAATGAATTTGAATATAGGCGCCAGATGTATGATGTCATTAATAAAAGGAATAAGGGCGACAGTGTTTATCTCGCTTGCATTTCCGATAAAGATGAAGATCATTTGAATGAAATGTTTATTGCACAGATATTGGAAACAGGAAATAATGCCAGTGGAAAACAGCTACCCATTTTTAAATTTCGCCTCGACCATTTTACCAGCGATACAAAAAACACAAGTGCACTTTTTCGTACTAACGTTGATTTGAGAATCGCTATAAAACATGCAACGTAGATAATCTTCCCTCACCTTATCTTTCTATATCGTCTCCTCCTCCGAAAATGGTTTAGTGTAATTATTTCAAAAAAAAGTACATCCGTGCCGGCAATTTTCTCTTTAAAGAAATTTTCCCTGGATAAGATGTATTCTTCAACATGCATTTTTCTCGTACAACTTTATTGCATTTCTTTTTTAATGAATGCTTTGAGTATTGAAAAGAAAAATTTATCATTCTAACCGTTAAACAAAATAAAATGAAGCCATGGTTTCTCATAGCTGCAATGATGTGCAGTACTCAATTATTTGCTCAAACATTGAGAGGAAAAGTATTTGACGCTAATAATAACAGCCAGCTTTTCGGAGCTTCAGTATCCTATGGCGGTCAAGGCGCTGAAACTGATAAAGACGGAACATTTTCCATCGATTGCAATAAGCCTGCAATGCTAACAATTTCATACATCGGCTACGAAACTTACAGAGTAGCAATAAAAAATTGTGATGATTTTTTGAACATTGCACTTATTCCATCTAATAAAAATCTTGATGAGGTGGATATAACTGCTACGGCGAACCTAAATAAGTCACTTTTGTATCAGCCATCATCCATTACTAAATTAGGCACGCCTGAATTAAAGCGTGGACTAGGTTTATATCTTGATGATGCCATCAATGGAAACATTCCCGGTGTTACTTTACAAAGAAGATCTGTATCTGGTGGACAGCAATTCAACATACGTGGTTATGGCGGTGGAAGTGGCGGGACGGGGCGCATTAGCAGCAATTTCGATGGACAAGGTTACAAAGTTTATTTAAATGGAATCCCAGTTACTGATGCGGAAGGAATCACACTCTTAGATGATATAGATTTTGGTTCTGTTGGCGATGTAGAAGTCACCAAAGGGCCGTCAGGAACATTATATGGCCTGGCAATTGCGGGTGTTGTAAATCTTAAAACTATAAGGCCCGAGAAAGGAAAAACTTCAATAGGCCAGGATGTTTTAATAGGAAGTTATGGATTGCAGCGTTACACAACTCATTTCGAATTGGGTAAAGAAAATTCTTCGTTGCTTGTGAATTATGGGCACCAGCAAACAGATGGTTATTTAATTCATAATGCTTCTCACAAAGACTTTGTAAATGTTGCCGGTGAATTCAGGGTTAACGACAAGCAATCGATCAGTACATATTTCGGGTACAGTAACAGTTATGATCAAAGGGCCGGTGAACTAACGTTAACCCAGTATGCGAATAAAGATTATTCGGGCAATCCCGACTATATAATAAGAAACGGACATTCAGAAATTATCAGCATCAGGGCAGGACTAAGTCATACTTATAATTTTAACAGCCACATCTCAAATACCACAACTGGATATGGTTCCGGCGTAACGAACAACTCAAGTTCAGCTGCAGGATGGACGGATAAAAATCCGGTGAACTATGGTCTTCGCTCAACATTCGATACCAAATTTTCTATGAAAGAAGGTTTCAGTTTGAGTGGTATTACCGGCGTTGAAACCCAACATCAAAATGCGCAGACTATCGGGTATACTATGGTGAAGAACCCCGTTGATACAACAGGATATTACATTATTGGTGCGCCAAGAAGTAATCAATATACACTCACGGGAACAACTTCTCTTTTTACCGAATGGTCTTTGGCCACACCACATGATATTTCTTTCACAGCGGGTATTGGTTTAAGTAATATGAATATTCAATTAAATGACAGATTATATGTGGCCAACAGTACGAAGCCAACAAAATATTTTAGGAATTATAATGGATTATTTTCACCACACTTTGCGATGAACAAGGTATTTAGTAAAGAATTTTCACTGTATGGTTCTTATAATAAAGCATATAAAGCCCCTACAAGTTCTTACTTTTTTATCCCAAGTACAGGTGTTGTAAACACTGATTTAAAACCTGAAAAAGGAAACCAGTTTGAAGTGGGAACAAAAGGTGCATTGCTAAATAATAAACTTTCCTACCAACTTGCATTTTTCAATGCAACGTTTTCAAACAAGTTTACCGCAATGAATGTGCTGAACCAGGCAGGTACGGCAACGTTATATACTTATGTTGTTAATGGCGGAAAACAAAATGATAAGGGAATTGAATTCCTGGCAAAATACACAGTCTATGAATCGGCCAACAGGTTTCTTTCAATCGATTCGTCCTTTTGCAAATTTCACTTATTCTGATTTTAAATATGTTGATTATATCTTTCATACTAAAAGCAAAGCCGGCCTTGATTCTGCAATTAATTATGACGGAAAAAAAGTTGCAGGTGTTGGTCCGTTTAATGTAAATATTGGTTTAGACTTATCATTAAAATACGGCTTGTATGCGAATGTTATTTATTCGCATAAAGATGCTTTTCCGATTACTTCTGACGGTTTAAATAATACTTCATCTTACAATTTACTAAATGCAAAAATCGGCTTTCAGCATAGCTTGTCACGTCATTTTGATTTGAATCTGTATTTTGGAATTGATAATATTGGCGGAACGCAATATCCGATTTTCGTTTTTATAAATCAGTTACCCGATGCTTATTTGCCGGGACCACTCTATGCGACTTATGATGGAGGAGTAAATTTGAAATATAATTTTTAATCCGGCCTTTTTATTATAAGGCACTACGGCAGTGAAATACCTGCCGTAGTTTATTTTAAAATTTAAAAAGTTTGGTTAATGAAAAAACTTATTTTCGTTTTTGCTATGCCGTTAGTAACAATTTCATGTTGGAGATTTGGCAACAAAGAAAACGATTCTAAAAGAGATATGCGAATTGTTTGTGTGTCCAAGCAATTAAACGAAATGATTTTTGCTTTGGGTAAAGGCCATGATATAGTTGCAGTTGATCTATCCAGTACATATCCCGATAGCGCCAAACTCTTGCCTACGGTGGGTTATCACCGAATGCTCAGCGCCGAAGGAATTATCTCTATGAAACCAGATCTCGTGTTACACGATAACGATATGGGGCCCGCCAACGTCCTTGCCGCAACTGGAAAAATCAGGTTTAAATATAAAAGCATACGTTGGCGGACGAACCATTGACAGCACTGAATTATTATTAAAACAATTGGCTGAATTTTTTGGCGTTCCGGAAAGAGCCGATTCGTTAAATAAAAAATTAGATGCCGATCTTCAAAAAGCCAACGATGCACTGCATTCAGATTAATATAAAAGACACGCCAACGGTTATGATTATACAATTCGGAAGAGCAAGTAACTCATTCTTTGTAATGAGTGGCAGAGGCGGAGTAGCTGATAAAATGATTGAGTTAGCCGGGGGCAAACCTTCTCATTATGATGCAAAAGGCGCAAGACAAATAAGTGCAGAAGCAATGGCAATAGCCAACCCGGATATTATTATCGCAACGGATTATGGCTTTGATAAAATGGGTGGGGCTGAAAATTTTAAGGCGAGTTCCAGGTGTTGCATTAACTAACGCTGCAAAAAATAATCGCATTTATCGTTTTGAAGAACACGATATTGTTTACTTTGGCCCAAGAACCGGGGAGAATGTTACGAAATTAATGAAGTTATTTTATCCAGACGCCGATGTTCCGTCAGAATAAATTTTTCTTTCCTGTCACAATCATTTTGCTTGTGGTAGTTCTATTATGTGCGATAGCATTTGGTGCAGTTTCTATAACGGTGCATGATATGTTTTCTGCATTATTGCATGCATTTCAAAATAAAAAGCCTGCAAATATTTATGAAGGTGTTTTTTTAGAAATAAGATTGCCACGTGTTTTATTATGCGCTATTACCGGGGCAATATTATCAGTATCCGGTGTCTTACTGCAGGGCCTTTTTCGAAATCCAATTGTAGAGCCAGGTTTAATAGGAACCAGTGCAGGGGCAGCTTTTGGCGCATCCATTGTTTTTGTATTTGCTATGCAAATGAGTGAAGAAATAAGAAGCATTGCCGGCACTATTGCTTGTTCCACTTTTTGCCTTTGGCGGCGGATTACTGGCAACGTTTCTTGTTTATTCGATTGCAAAATCGCAAAAGAAAATATCAGTAACTTCTTTATTACTGGTTGGTATTGCCATAAACGCAATTGGTTTAAGCGGTACTGGTTTTATGAGCTATGTTGCAAGAGATCCGCAGGCAAGAAGCATTACTTTCTGGAATCTTGGAACATTTTCCGGCGCCACATGGCCGCAGGTTTTTATCACTACCGGCAGTTGCACTTGGTTGTTTTCATTATATCACTTCGTTATTCGAAACAATTAAATGCTTTAATACTTGGCGAAGAAGAAGCATCTCATCTTGGTATAGAACCTGAAAAACTGAAGAGAAGAATTATGATTTTATCAACTGCTATGGTTGCTGTTGCCACAGCATTTGTAGGTGTGATAAGTTTTATAGGATTAATAGTGCCACATATATTGCGCCTGCTAATTGGAAGCGACAATAAAAAATTAATTCCAGCGTCAATGATCGTGGGAGCTATCATACTAACGGTGGCGGATATGGGCGCAAGATTGCTACTGGCACCTGCTGAAGTTCCTATTGGCATAATCACTTCTATTGCCGGTGCACCTGTTTTTATTTTTCTTTTAAAGAAATTTAATTTGTTGCAGGAAAAAGGAGGTTCCTATGCTTGAAATAAAAGATGCAGGCTATGCAGTTGGAAAAAAATGGTTGTTGCAAAATGTCTCTTATCAGTTTATTCCCGGGAAATGTTATATGATTTGCGGACCTAACGGTGCCGGAAAATCAACACTGATGAAGCTTTTGAGTTTATCGCTAACCCCCGATACCGGGGAAGTTTATTACAATAATTCGAAAGTTAATTATAGCAAAAAAGAAGAGTATGCAAAATATCGCTCCGTGTTATCTCAACAGGTTGATATAAGTTTTCCTATGGAAGTTGAAGAAGTTGTGATGATGGGCCGTTATCCGCATTTCAAAATAAATCCAACAAAAGAGGATATTGAAATATGCAATGAAATAATAGACTTGCAGGATTTGGACGCATTCAGAAAAAGAAATTTTTTAACATTATCAGGCGGCGAAAAACAACGAGTGCAATTTGCAAGGGTACTTGCACAAATTTGGAAAATACCAAAGGAAGGTTCAAGAATACTTATTACTGGATGAACCGATTTCTTCTCTCGATATAAAATATCAGTTTGATTTTTTGCAACACGTAAAACAATTTTTGAACGATAAAACAATTATTATCGCTGTATTGCATGATCTTAATCTTGCACTGAATTATGCTGATGAAATATTGTTACTGAATAGAGGAAGGCTTTTTGCAAGTGGAAATCCGGCAGATGTTTTATCTCCTGAAAATATTAATAAAGTATTTCAGCTCGATTTTAACCTGCATCAATTTAATAGTGTTCAATTCTTATGGCCGGTTGTCTAATCATTTTCTCTCAATTATAAAAACGGAAGGTACAGGCCTCTCTCCCTCTTTATCCGAAGGCTTATTAGTTTGTTTGCCGTTAACCAACATACAAGTACTTCCGCCCCCATCCAGATTTAATGCTTCTTCGCATCCCAGATCAACAAGAATTTTGGCTTCCTGCGTTAATGTAAGCCCCGACGCAGTTTCACTTCTTCCTTCAGCAACCAAAATAATTATTTTATTATCATTTGTATAACCAATTGCTGTTCTTGGATGACGATCGTTAATAGCCTTACCTGAAAATTTTCTTTCTTCATTATTGGAAATTTGTACTTTGTTGTTTTGCACTAATACAGGTCCGCCACCAATGGCAGTTTTCATTTTCCATATTCCAAGAGATGACGACAAATCTGTAAAAGGAAAAATTATCCTGCTAGAATCATCCAAAAATCGTGCGGTTATCATTTTAATATAATCAAACGACGGGCTCTTGTTGGAATCGTGAACAAAAGGTAATACACGTTCACTGGCATAAGCATATTTTTTTGAGGAATCAGTATAGATCCACGCAATATCAGGAGTACGGTTCTTAGAAATTCCAAATGCACCGTCAAACGAATGATAATAAGTTAAAGTGTCTTTTCCCTTGCCGGCGATTGAATGAACATTGTATCCAATTAGCTTTCCGTTCTTTTCAACAATATTTAAATTTTGATTGGTTGCAAAAGAAAAAAATGTACCATTAACTACTAAAAGCGGATGATTACCTTTTTCAAAAAATTGCGAAGGAGTCAATCTTCTTTTATAGGTTGTATCAGTCGTAAAATTCAGGTGTTTGTCTTTGAGGTCTGCTATTACATAATAGACCACATCAGGCTTGCCATCAATTGAGTCAGCAGATTTATAAATATGGACAGATGCAGGTAATGGCTTATACAATGAATCTAAATTCTTCCAGGTTAACTGTGCGTTTGAAACTAAATATATCATGGTAAAATAAATCAGGAATACATTTTTTTTCATTTTAAATACTTAAGGTTTTTAAACAAAGAACACAAAGTTTTACTCAAAACATTATGTTTACTTTTAGAAATTATGAGATAAAGAAGAATTTTAAAACGCCTGATGTTTTATTCGATGAACGATGCGTGAGCTAATCGAATATCTCATTAACTTCCGGAGTGACCGGACAATCATCATTCAAATAAAATGTATAGGAATTATTTATTTCCTGCAGGGAATATTTCCCGTTCTGAAGCATATACACTTCAATAGTTTTTTTATCAACATCAACAATAAGATAATATTTTACGCCTTGTTGCTGGTATAATTCATACTTCGTATGCCGGTCTCTTAATGCAGTTGCCGGAGATAAAATTTCTGCAACAAGCGATGGGGAAAAATCTAAATATTTCTTCTTTATCTCACCACAAATAATTAATACATCGGGAACCAGGATAGTATCGTCTGTAATTTTATAATCTAAAGAATCATAAACTTTGCATTTTTTACATTTAGATTTTCTCAGGGCTAAAGTTAATTCTGTTATTAATTCCGCTGCCGCTCTTTGATGTGCTGGAACAGGTGTAGGACTCATAGCAATAGGATGGCCTTCAATTAATTCCCATTTGCCCTCCCAATGAACCCAGTCATTGTAAGTATAATGTGGAATTATTTTATCGACGATACCCATAGTTCAAAATTAAAAAAATTTATTTAGCAGTATTTTATAATGCTTTTTCTTCTCTCCATTTATTTCTTCCATAACCCGCTATCACATGTTTATCGGAGTGATAAGACGAACGAACTAACGGTCCGCTTTCAACATAATCAAAACCAAGTTCATAGCCTATTTGCCTGAATTCTGCAAACTCATCGGGATGAACAAAACGATGCACCGGTAAATGTTTTTTTGATGGCTGAAGGTATTGTCCGATTGTAATTACATCTACATCACTTTCTCTAAGGTCATGCATGGTTTGTATTACTTCTTCTTTTGCCTCACCCAGACCAAGCATAATACCGCTTTTTGTGCGCATGCCTCCCTGTTTTAATATCCTAAGCGTTTCCATGCTGCGCCAGTATTTTGCCTGTATTCTAACAGTCCTGGTTAAACGCTCTACGGTTTCTATATTATGGCTTACAACATTTGGTGCTGCATCGATAATTCGTTGTATATTTTCTTTCTCTGCTTTAAAATCAGGAATGAGTGTTTCTAAAGTGGTTGTTGGGTTTAAAGCATAAACTGCTTTTATAGTATTATACCAGATAATAGAACCGCCATCTTTAATTTCATCTCTATCGACTGAAGTAATAACCGCATGCTTTACTTTCATTAAATGAATTGCTTCGGCCACACGTTGTGGTTCATCCCAATCAACTGCGAGTGGCCTTCCTGTGGCAACTGCACAAAAACCACAACTCCGGGTGCAGATATTTCCAAGTATCATAAATGTTGCAGTGCCTTCACCCCAGCATTCGCCCATATTTGGGCAATTGCCGCTTTCGCAAATGGTATGAAGTTTATGTGTATCAACCAGGCCTCTTACATGTTTATATTCTTCACCAATCGGCAACTTTACTCTAAGCCATGAAGGCTTCTTAGATTGCAATCCGGGCTCTGTAATAATTTCTTCGTTCATTACTATTTTATTGCCTTAATTAAAATGATTAAAATCAAAATCAACGGTAACTATCTTCTTTTTCCAAACAAAATAGAAACGTAGCCGCTAAAGAAAAATGATTTGTTAGGAGTTAAAGCAAGGATTGGAATTTTTTTTGAGTAGTACTCCCCGCTTATGCCTACCTCAATTGCGGATATAACTTCATTATAACTTCCATAATCAAAACGAACGGCAGCCTTGGCATACAAGCCCGGCGTTACCGTCATATCGCTCCAACCCTTACCAAAAGTGGGCCCCGCGAAAATACCCGGCTCGTTTAAAAACAGGGAACTGTCTTCTGAATCATATTTTACATAAACATAGTCGTTCCCTTTTTGTACCTGAACATAATACGGCCGCAGGAATGACAACGATAATCCACCGCCATAATTCCCAGTAACACTTACGCCATTTTTATTCGATTTATTTCCAAGAAATATTTGGCGCTGAACACCAAGTTTAACAGGGTATACAAAATTTTGTTTACCGTATATATAGGGAATGGAATTTATAAATTGATTACTCTGCTTATCTTCTTTAATCGCCTTTCGCTCACTGATTTCAAGCTGGAATAAAGTTGCCTTTTTTACAGAGCTTGCTCTGCCAAGTTCAAAAAATGCTCCATATCCATCGCTGATAAGTTTGGCGCCGAATAAAAAACTTTTTTTATAGGCAATTACGCCTTCTTCCTCTTCTTTAACCATGTTGTTAATTCTTGCCTTTTTTTCTGCCTGCCGTTGTTTTTTTGATTTTTGTGCTGAAGCTCCAAAAGAGATAGAAATTATAAAAATCAGGAAAATAATTTTGCGCATGTAATTATTTGATGGTTACGGATGTAAATTTATACAAAAATACATAATGACTGCTTCAATAGTATATACGGAAAACTTACGTTGTGAGGCTGAACACATTCAAAGCAAAACAACTATAGAAACGGATGCACCTACAGACAACCGCGGCAAAGGCGAAAAATTTTCGCCTACCGATCTTTTATGCGTTTCCCTGGCTACATGCATGCTTACCACAATGGGAATAAAAGCGGGCGAATTAGGCGTTGATATCACTAATTCAAAAGCAGCGGTAACAAAGCATATGTTAGGCAATCCACGCCGCGTTGGCAGAATCGAAGTTGCTGTAAAACTTCCCGACAATGGAAGTGAAAGAGATCAAAAAATTTTAGAGGCTGCGGGTAACAATTGCCCGGTTATGAAAAGTATTCACCCGGACATTGAGGTTGTAATAAATTATAATTGGGGTTAGTGATGGTAAAGATTTTGACGATTAAAATCTTACAGATTTAAGGAAACTTTATCACTTAAGTACTTACTATTTTGCCGTAAAACTTCTTTTTAATAATGAATTGCCGATGGCACAATGCAGGCAAAGTTTTTTATTACAATATTCATTTTTAAGCTGAATAAAAGATTGCGAATCAAAGGCGTTCTTATTTGAGAAATTTAGCTTCTCAAATCCCGTTGTAATACTATTTTTTTCCGGAGAAATTTCTTCGAGCCACTTTATCGCTTTGTCTTTATACAATTGCTCATTATGATGTAAGCCATAGGTAAACAAAACAGGTATTATGGTATTAATGATAATGTTGTCAATCATCTGCTTTCCCAATGTCTTTATTTTATAATCTGAAGTCTCATCAAAAATGTAATGATAATGCCAGTAATCGTTAGCGCTCACCTCAAGCATTTTTTTTACATCCTTCAGCGACGATGAACTTTTTATTTTAGAAAACAAATGCTCACTTTCGTGAATAAGCATGGCTAATTGTGCAAGCCTGATTGTAGGAAAATTTGCAGGGCGCATTCTTAGAAAAGAAAGTTCGCCATTGATAATTTTCAACGTGTATTTTTTTTGATAAAATGAGAATTCTTTTTGAAGCATCTGTGGATATTTTTCCTGGAATTCTTTTTCCAGTAACCCGG
Organism: uncultured Chitinophagaceae bacterium; assembly: GCA_963756945.1. Lineage (GTDB taxonomy): Bacteria > Bacteroidota > Bacteroidia > Chitinophagales > Chitinophagaceae > Ginsengibacter. Next base: position 137,966 of record CAVWQJ010000038.1, read on the forward strand.
CGATTCCAAATAATAATGCTTCAACCTGTTGTATTCTGTTTTTATGTTTTGCTAATATTGATATTGGCAACATTTTCGCAACCTGCTGAAATAAATCGCTATTAACCGTTAGTCCGAAGTTGGCGGCAATAAGCTGCCAAAAAACTTCTTCCCAATGAAAATTAGTTTCATGTAGAATCGCCAGTATATTCGTTGATTTCCTGATTAACCTTTCGGCAACCAATCGTTGTTTCCAGTTGGCCATTGTTAGCTCATTTACTTGTTGTAACTGGCTTTCGCATGGAATAAATCTCGAAGACTCCATAAGCGTCTTATAGCGTTCAAGCAACAATTTTGGCACACGGCTTTTTAGCTCAAGCGTATGCAAATTATTTCCAAACCTGTCTTTTATTATGGCATTATTGTTCCATACAACATGAAGAATAACGTTATCAAAATTTGGATCACCTGAGTGATGATGCATATCCCAATCGGATGAATTAATATGCAGCTCAAGATTACCCGCCCAAATTGTTTTGCCAATTTTAATTTTAGCGTTTATGAAATCAGTTCCCTGGTTAGTATTGTGGGTGCCGGTATTAATTATTTGAATTGCATCGCCTGATGAAGTAAACAATTCCGAATTATTAAAGTATTGAAATTGCCAAATGTATTGCAACAAGTCTTCTTTCATCTATAAAAAATTAATAAGAGAAAAGGTAAAACATATATCCTGTTTGTTCTAATTGCAGGGTTATAAACCTCACAGGTTTTAGAAACCTATGAGGTTTCAAGAAGCCGTGAGGTTCGCTAATTCCTTCACCACTTTACTAACAGGCAATCCCATTACGTTATAAAAATCGCCGGAAATAGAACGAATGCCTGTAACCCCGATCCATTCTTGTATGGCATAAGCTCCGGCCTTATCATATGGTTTATAATTGTCAACATAATATTCAATTTGTAAACGGGAAAGTTCATGAAATTCTACTTTTGTTTCATCTGCAAAAATTATTTTTTTCTCGTCTTTCAAAATGCAAACACCTGTAATGACAGAATGGATGTTTCCCGACAACTTAGAAAGAATTTGAATGGCATGATCGCGGTTGGCAGGCTTGCCGATAACTACATCATTTAGAACAACAATTGTATCTGCAGCAAGTATCGTACAATCTTCAGCGTTAGTGATTGAATTATCTAAATTATTTTTTACGGCTAATGCTTTATTATAAGCAATATGAGTTGCAATTTCTTCAGGCTTTAAATGTTCAGGGTAGCTTTCATCAGTGTTTGCAACTATTACTTCAAATGGAATTTCTGCCCACTGAAGTAGCTGGCTTCGTCTTGGAGACTGTGACGCTAAAATTATTCTCTGAATCTTCATTGCAAAATTTTTAAAAGAAAATCATTGACATAATACCTGTAAACATAATCAGTTTAACAGCATTACTTAGTTTATGAAAATCTTCAGGAGACTGCGCTATGTATAATTTGCGCAATACCCAGGTCAGCGGTATAATTAAAGCAACCAAAGAGTAGATAGCGGACAACCACCAGCCTAATTGAATTACATAAAATTGCACGAAGGCAACACCTCCTATTATTACCACAAGCCACACGGCAGTAAAAACTTTTGACACCTGCAAACCCCAAATAATAGGCATTGTTGTACAGCCGTATTTGGCGTCGCCCTGCACATCTTCCATATCCTTAATCACCTCTCTTATAAGAGAAATAATGAATGCAAATCCGGCATATATAAAGGAGACTTTCAGTAGGCGTTTCCAATAGATATCGGGAAAAACAGCTCTGAACCTATATTCAGAAAACGTAAGTACAAGAATTACCCATGCGGTAAGCAGTGATATAATTATGTTGCCGATGAGCAATTTTTTTTTGAAAGTGGTTGAGTAAAAAAAAAGCGCAATAATAGCTGCAAAATTAAACAGGGGTATATAAAAATTACGGAGCTTATAACCAATATAGCAGCTTATTACAAGGCCAATGAAAGATAGAACAATATGCCATACAATTGTCCAGCGCCTTTTAATGTAACGGTCAACTATAAGTCTGGCGGGTTTGTTTATGAGATCAATGTTTACATCAAAATAATCATTGATAATGTATCCTGCAGCAGCGATTGAAACTGAAGCAAAAACCAGCCAATAAAACAGCGGCAATGAAAGTTGTATATTTTCAACGTAGCCGTTATTTGAACCTCTATACACAAAATTCAACACAAAGAATCTGAACAGGACCTGCGTAACAGCAATAAAAAAAAGGTTGGGCCACCTAATTAGTTTAAAAAAAGCTGATACGATATTCATTGGGGAATTTTTTATAATAAATTCGCTATCAGGTAGCAGTAACAATAGTTTCCAATGGCCAGTTATTACCAAGCTTGAGCACTTTTTCAATAACGTCCCTTACACATCCATAACCTCCTTTAAAAGGGGAAATATAAGAAGATATTTGTTTTATCTCAACTACAGCATCATAAGGACAACATGCAAAGTCCGCGATAAGCATGCAGCTATAGTCTGGAATGTCATCACCCATAAATAAAATCTCACCTGGCGTAGCATTATTATTTTTAATATACTGTTTTAAACAAGCAGCCTTGTCGTTTACTTTCATGAAAATATCCGTAACGCCTAACCTGTTGAGTCGCTCAACCACAGGCCCGGATTCACTGCCTGAAATCACTGCCACTTTGTAACCGGATTTTATGGCTAACTGTAATGCATACCCGTCTTTAATATGCATCCGGCGAAGCCACTGACCTTCAGGATTGATCAAGAGATTTCCGTCGGTAAGTACTCCATCCATATCAAAGACAAATGTTTTTATTAACCGTAGCCGGGAAAGAATATTCATGGGTTAAAGATATTAAAGCATGCTAATGCTTTTCATGAAATTTCAAAATACTTTCCGAAAGTTTGAGATAAAGATATTTTATATCAGGATATGACGACAGCGCCTGTAAATGCCTGTTAATCGTAAAAATGTCTTCCCGCATTGCCGGCCCCGTTTGAACATCATGAGGCGAATTACTATTTACTTTGGAAGTAACTTCATTTACAAGTGGCAAGAGATTCTTAAAATCGATATTCTCTTTTTCGCAGAAACTTTCAGCAATTGCATACATGTGATTGGTGAAATTACCGGCAAACACCGCTGCAATGTGGTAATGCAGCCTTTCTGTTTCACTAACTGATATTACTTTATTTGAAAGTGTTCTTGCAAATTCAGTAATCTTGTGCAGGGCTTCTTTATTATTGCCTTCGACAAGGAAAGGGATTTCAGGAATTTGCTCTGTTATTTTGGACAATGTTTGCAACGGATAAAGAATACCATATGTTGAAGAAATATTTTTCAAAACATCTTTCGATACAGAACCTGCAGTATGTACAACAAACTTATTTTTCAGCCCGTTTATTTTTTCTAACGAATTTAGTGACGCATCATGCAATGCAACTATGTAAATATCTGCCGAGGCAAATTCAGGCTCAATTAATGAAACAGCATCAACATTATATTTGGATGCAAGAATAGCAGCATGATCTCTGTTGCGGCTTGCTATCTGTACAATCTGATGGCCGGCTTTTTGAATTAAGTTGCTTAGCGCCGTAGCAACATTACCGGAACCTAGTATTACAACCCTCATTTACTTTTATTTTTCAACCACAGGTATTATAATCAAATAAAATGTTTGATTTTAGTTTTGGCCTGCAAGATTATGTTTAAAAATGCGTTATTCTTAATACAGTTTAAAAGAGGTTTTACAAAAAATAGGATTGGCGATAAATGGGGGTATGTTGCGAAGATAATAATGCATGATTAAAATTCCTATTAAGTTTTTAAGATTCCATTTTTAATTTTTAAACTAATATTGCAGCAAACGGAAATATTTATTCTTTCTATTTATTGCGATTTAAATAGTGAAGAACTGGATTAAATAAAAAATATGGCGAAAAATTTATTGATAGTTGAGTCCCCTGCGAAAGCAAAAACCATTGAAGCAATTCTTGGAAAAGATTTTGAAGTAAAAAGTTGTTATGGTCATATCCGTGATCTTGAAAAGAATGATATGGGAATTGATATAACAAATAATTTTCAACCTACATATATAGTACCTGCCGAAAAAGTTAAAGTGGTTAATGAACTAAAAACCCTTGCAAAAAAGGCACGACGAAGTATGGCTGGCATCGGATGAGGACCGCGAAGGAGAAAGCATTAGCTGGCATCTTGCTGAAGTTTTAAAGCTGGATCCTAAAACTACCAAGCGAATTGTTTTTCATGAAATAACAAAACCTGCGATAGAAAAAGCGGTGCAAAATCCCAGGACGATAGATATGAACCTGGTGGACGCACAACAGGCCCGCAGGATTCTTGACAGAATTGTTGGTTTTGAACTAAGCCCTGTTTTATGGAGAAAAATTGGCCAGCAAGGCGGTTTAAGTGCCGGAAGAGTTCAAAGCGTTGCTGTAAAATTAATTGCAGAAAAAGAACGTGAGATCAATAATTTTAAAGCTACCAGCAGTTTTAAAATTGAAGCCTTGCTGGCAGCAACAGATATTAATAATAAGACAGTTACTTTTAAAGCCGAGGGAAATAAATATAATGAAGCTGAAGATGCTGAACAGTTTTTAAAAACCTGTATTGGTGCAAAATATACTGTCAAAGACATACAGGTTAAACCCGGCAAACGTACGCCGGCAGCGCCTTTTACCACATCAACTTTGCAACAGGAAGCGAGCAGAAAATTGGGATATGGTGTAAGCAAAACCATGTTGCTTGCACAACGATTATATGAAAGTGGAAAGATTACGTATATGCGTACCGATAGTTTGAATCTGGGTGAAACTGCAATGAATGATATCAAATCACAGATCAATAATACCTATGGCGCAAAGTATGTGCAGGTTCGTAAATACAAAAACAAAAATGAAAGTGCACAGGAGGCACATGAAGCCATTCGCCCTACTTACATGCAAAATAGTTCAGTAGACGATCCTGAATTAAACCGTTTATATGAATTGATCTGGAAACGTACGATAGCAAGCCAGATGGCAGATGCTGAATTGGAAAAAACAATTGCAAAAATAAATATCAGCACTAACAATGCTGAACTAACTGCAAGCGGTGAAGTAATAAAATTTGATGGATTTTTAAAAGTATACTTCGAAAGTACAGATGATGATGATGATATCTGAAAACGACGAAAGCCGCTTGCCAAATTTAACCGTTGGCCAGTCATTGGATTTTAACCAGATGACGGCAACCGAAAAGTTTACAAAACATGCAGCCACGGTATACAGAAGCCTCACTGGTTAAGAAACTGGAGGAATTGGGCATTGGCAGACCGAGTACCTATGCTCCTACCATTTCAACAATTATTAAAAGAAATTATGTTGAGAAAAAAGATAAAGAAGGCGTAAAAAGAGATTACCGGATTTTAAAATTAAAGAATGATGCTATTCAGAAAGATAACAGAACAGGAAAATACAGGTGCAGAAAAATCAAAATTATTTCCGACAGATCTTGGATTGGTGGTTACTGATTTTTTAAACCTGCATTTTACAAAAGTGATGGATTATTCTTTTACTGCAAATATTGAAGAAGAGTTTGATGAAATTGCCGAAGGGAAAATGAAATGGAGTACAATGGTCGGTGATTTTTACGGCCCTTTTCATTCAGGTGTTGAACATACACTGGAAACAGCAGAAAGAGCTGTTGGTGAAAGATTGTTAGGTACAGATGAAGCAACAGGAAAACCAATCATAGCGCGGATGGGTAAATATGGCCCGATGGTACAGATAGGCGCACCCGATGATGAAGAAAAGCCAAGGTTTGCCAAATTAAAATCAAGCCAGAGTATTGAAACAATTACGATGGAAGAAGCGCTTGAATTATTTAAACTGCCATTAACGTTGGGCGAACATGAAGGCCTTGAAGTATCAGTAAACATTGGCCGTTTTGGGCCTTATGTAAAATGGGGCGAGCAATTTATTTCCATTCCAAAAGGCGAAGAACCGTGGCGATGTGGATTTAAAAAGAGCCATTGAAATAATTAATGCAAAGCAAGTAGAAGATGCTCCTATTGGTTATTACGATCAAAAACCTATAACAAAAGGGAAAGGAAGATTTGGACCTTTTATAAAATGGAATGACCTGTTTATTAATGTTCCGCGGGCTTATAATTTTGATGCGCTCACTCAAAAGGATTGTAATGCGTTAATAGAAAAAAAGATTGAGAAGGAAGCCAACCGTTATATCAGGCAGTGGCCTGAAGAAAAAATTGCCATTGAGAATGGACGCTGGGGACCATTCATTCGTTTCAATAAAAAAATGATGAAGCTTCCTGCAAATGGAGCAAAAGGAAAATTTACACCTGAGGAATTAGCAACAATAGATTTAGAAGAAATAAAGAAAATGATTGTAGCACAGGATCCTAAAGCCTTTGATAAAAAAACTGCTAAGAAGAAGGCAAAAAAGAAATAACAATTATAAAGTACCTGCAAGAAAGTTTCCCGCCAAAAATATTTCCCCTGGTAGTTATCAATACCTGTTGATAACTAATGAAGCTATAATTTATTGAATTGTCTTAGTTTTCTATCTTTACATCATCAAAAAACGCATTTTTAGTACCCACTGTAATGCAGGAAAATAGAGAAATATCCGCTTTATTTCATCTCATAGATGATCCTGACGAAGAAGTTTTTAGCTCGGTCAGCGATCGTATTGTCTCATTGGGTCGCGCCATTATTCCCAACCTTGAAAATTTATGGGAAACTACTCCCGACCAAAATGTGCAGGAAAGAATTGAAATGCTGATTCACAGACTTCATTTCAGAGACCTTGTTGAAGAATTCACCGACTGGAAAAATGGAACCTGTGAATTACTGCAAGGAGCTTTACTCGTTTCAAAATATCGTTATCCTGAAATGAATACGACTACTACGTTACAGGAAATGGAAAAAATAAGAAGGAACATCTGGCTTGAGTTAAACAGTTACCTCACTCCTCTTGAACAGGTAAATGTAATTACGGGTATCCTTTACAGTTATTACAAATTAAAAGGTAACGAAGTAGCATATGATTTCCCTGAAGATTTTTTGATTAACAAAGTTATCGAGCAAAAAAAAGGCAATGCAATTACTAACGGTATTTTATATTTAATCATTTGCGAGCTTCTCGATATTCCTATAAAAGCAATCAATATTCCCCGGCAATTTATCCTGGGCTATTTCGATATTGATTATAACTTTCCCAACCCCGAAAGACAGAAGAGTGAAAAAATAAATTTCTATATTGATCCGCTCAATGGCCAGATTTATTCACATAAAGATGTAGAGAATTATTTCAAAAGAATTTCGGTGCCACCCACTGCTTCGTATTTCCGTCAGTTAACTAACAAACGTATTATTCAACACTTGCTGGAAGAATACAGTAAGTGCTTCACAGATGGTGCAAACCTTTACAAAAAAAATGATTTGCTTTTTTTGGCTAAATTGTTAGACGATTAAAACAAAGCCAAATAATGTTTTATCATTCTCCCGTTGGCATAATTAAAATTAAAATTTCAGACGGTTACATTAATGAACTCTTGTACATTAATGATGAAACAGAAATAACTGCCCAGGCCATAAAACTTTCTTTCGAAGAAAAGAAAATATTGAATAAATGTATCACCCAGTTTGATGAATATTTTTCAGGAAAAAGAAAAATATTTGATCTTACCTTTAAAGCAGGAAGGAACAGAATTTCAGCAAAAAGTATGGAGCGAATTGATTAAAATTCCTTACGGTAAAACGATTAGCTATTTACAACTTGCTCAGCGATTAGGAGATGTAAAATCAATAAGAGCTGCAGCTTCAGCAAATGGCCGTAATAAACTTAATATTATAGTTCCGTGTCATCGTGTAATTGGTTCAGATGGAAGTCTCGTTGGTTATGGTGGAGGATTGCCAAGAAAAAAATGGCTGCTGGAACATGAAAATAAATATGCCAATGGAGTTTCGCTATTATTTTAATAAATTGTAGGCATCCGAATACATTTTCTTACAAAGATTTTTCTATTAATAAATCAATTATCTTTTTGGCCACATTATTGTATGAAAATTTTAGTCTTCATTTTAACTTCAATAAAATAATATCATGAGAGTTTCTTTTATTTCTTTAAAAAGGATGATTGTCCTGTCTGTAGTTTTTGCATACGTTTTCGTTTTACCTGCGTGTAAAAGCAATAACAATAAAACAGTTAGCACCGGTGGCACTAATGTTTCGCAAAACACCGATTCTCTTTTTAAAAAATATGAACTGGATAAAATAAAATTACCGGATGGTTTTAAAATAGAAGTGTATGCTGAAGTACCGGATGCAAGAAGTTTATGCGTTTCTCCAAATGGAACCGTCTTTGTTGGTACAAAAAAAGATAAAGTTTATGCAATAACTGATGAAAATCATGATGGCAAGGCCGATAAGGTATATGTTATTGCAAGCGGGTTAAAGGCTCCTAACGGAGTTGCTTTTAGAGATGGCAGTCTTTATATCGGAACCATATCAGTTATTTACAGAATCGATAGTATTGAATCAAAATTGGATAACCCTCCTGCTCCAGTTGTTGTTTATGATAAATATCCTACGTCTACGCATCATGGTAATAAGTTTATAGCATTTGGCCCGGATGGAAAATTATATGTTCCCGTAGGTGCACCTTGTAACATCTGCGATTCTCCAAAGCCTTATGCATCTATGACACGCATTAATCCTGATGGCACAGGTTTCGAAATTTATGCAAGTGGAATTAGAAACTCTGTTGGTTTTGCATGGAACCCTTTAACCAAACAACTTTGGTTTACCGATAATGGTCGGGATGAATTAGGTGATGATATACCGAGCGATGAATTAAATAATGCAACAAAAGCCGGAATGAATTTCGGGTATCCTTATTGCCATGAGGGCGATATATTAGATCCTGAATACGGAAAAGGGAAAAGTTGTCTTGACTATATACCGCCTGTAAAAAAATTAGGCGCTCATGTGGCTTCGTTAGGTATGCGCTTTTATACAGGCAACATGTTTCCTGCAGATTATAAAAATGCAATTTTTATAGCGGAGCATGGAAGTTGGAACCGAACTGCCCTTGTTGGTTACAGGGTTGTTGTTGCAAAGATGGATAGCAGCGGTGCTTTCAGCGATCCTGTTCCCTTTGCCCAAGGTTGGCTGCAAAATTTAACCAGCGTAAACGGGCGTCCGGTTGATGTGCAGGTTTTAGAAGATGGATCGATGCTGGTAAGCGATGATTATAAAGGACTCGTTTACAGGATTAGCTATAAGAACCCCTAACACCTAAAGGAGAAAATAAAACTTCTTATCAACTTTTCAATCTAATTAACTAATTAACTTCTTAACCAATTAACTCTTACACCATTTAACCATAATCTAATGTCCGATCATCATGATCACCATCATCATACAGAAGAACATTTGCAAAGTTCTGATCTTTTAAGAGATGTAGTTATAGGAATGAGTGATGGACTTACCGTTCCATTTGCTCTTGCCGCCGGACTCAGCGGAGCCGTATCAACCAGTGGAATTATTGTGATTGCCGGTATTGCGGAGATAGCTGCCGGAAGTATAGCGATGGCTCTGGGTGGATATCTTGCGGGCAAAACAGAACAGGATCATTACGACAGTGAATTAAAAAGAGAATATTCAGAAGTCGAAAGAATTCCGGAAATGGAAAAACAGGAAGTAAAAGATTTTTTTGAAAGCATAGGGCTTAGCGAAGAATTACAGAACAGGGCAACAGAAGAAATTTCGAAAGATAAAAAGCAATGGGTTGATTTTATGATGAAGTTTGAATTAGGCCTTGATGAACCAAATCCAAAAAGAGCAAGAAACAGCGCACTAAATATTGGTGTGTCTTATATAGTTGGAGGCATTATCCCACTGAGCCCCTATTTTTTTATTGATGACTCAAAAGAAGCATTGAAATTTTCAGTTATAGCTACCCTGATTTGTCTTTTTATTTTTGGGTATTTCAAAAGTAAAATTACCGGTGTTCCGGTATTATCCGGTGCATTAAAAGTAATGCTTATCGGGGCGCTTGCCGCAGGCGCCGCCTATTCCGTAGCTCTTCTATTTAAGTAACATAAAGTACTATCAATCAGTAGTAAAATTGCTTGTGGCTTCTACCTTTTTTTAAGTAAGTGTACTCAATTTTACCCACAAATAAAATATCGCCAAACTAGCGTCGTTTTATATTGCAGAAGTCGTTGCTAACCCTATTTTTACATACACTTCACTACACCTGTTTCATCTTACAAAAGTTACATTGAACGTATCGCGTTTATATTTTATTTACAAAGAAAACATCAGTTTTTTTTGCAAAAATGTTACGTCGGCATGAGTTTGAATCAACAATCAATAATTCGTATATAATAAATTAATTCAAATAAAATAATACGTATAGAAGAGCTTAATGGATAATCAGTTTTTGAATTTTGGAAATCCCTCCATTTCTATGGAGGGATATTTTTTTATACTTTAATCGGAAAGTGCAATGGCGTCTCTAAATATTTGTTAGCTATTAATTCCATGCCGGGAATTATTAGAAATATTTTTAATCGTCCAGGTTATCTTTTTTCTCAAACTCATGCTTACGCACCATACAATTTTGCTTTGAACAAATACGGCAAGAAAATTCTTCGCATGCATCTGTGTGGACAAACAATTCAACTGTTTCTCCAAATTCAATTCGAATCAACTTTGTAAGTGCTTCCATTTCGGCATGCGCCTCTTGCACATTCAGATACCATGGAACTGTAAAATGGCAATCGCAATGCAGCTTACTGCCATATTTTATAAAGCGAAGATTGTGCAGGTCAATCCAATTTTCTTTCCTGTTTTTATTTAATAAATCAACAAGGTTGTGTAATAATTTTAAGTCAGCTTCATCCATTATACCGGCAATGGATGTACGCACAATTTTATAACCGGTAAAAATAATGATCAATGCAAATATGCAAGCGACAGTACTATCCAGCCAAACCTGCTTTGTAAAATAAACCAATAACAGACCTATAAATATTCCGATGGTGCTATAGGTATCCGTTTTTAAATGCTGGCCGCCGGCAATCAACAACAACGAATTATTTTTCTTGCCCGTTGCAACGCACATCACACCGGCAAAATAATTTACAACTCCCGTTGCTGCTAATATCATAATGCCATAATCAAGTTTGTAGATTTGATGAGGATAAAAAAAACTAACAACCGATTTATAAATAATTATTATTCCTGCCACCGTTATCAATGTTCCTTCAACAGCAGCAGAAATAAATTCAACTTTGCCATGTCCATAAGGATGATCGGCATCCTTTGGTTTGGCAGAAAGGTATAAACTGTATAATCCCAGAAATCCCGAAGCAATATTCACAATACTTTCCAATGCATCCGTAAGTATTGCCAGCGAACCTGTTAAATACCACGCGGCAAGTTTTACAGAAAATAAAACAATTGCAATAACGATGATCAATCTTTGCAACCTTATATTTTCTTTGAAAGCCGTCAATATGAATCTTTTAAGGGCAGCAAATGTACGGACTTGATTTTAGACGGCGGTTCCCGATTCCAATTACTTTACTCATATGTTATTTACCTTCCTGATACCTGATACCCTCATACCTGATACCTGACACCTCATACCTCATACTTAACTCCTGCATCTTAAAAAGCATTAATTTTGCTTCATGCGTAAAACGCTTAACATTTTGGCAAGTTCTTTTCGCCTTACCATGCAGGAATTGATGGTAAATAAATTGCGTACTGCCCTTTCATTAATAGGAATTTCGTTCGGAATATTTTGCATAATTGGTGTGCTGGCCACCGTTAACAGTTTAGAGGCAAATATTCAAAACCAAATTAAGAGCCTTGGATCTAATACAATTTACATTGACAAATGGGATTATAACGGTGGCCCGGATTATCCCTGGTGGAAATTTATAAACCGCCCGGTTCCAAAATTTAATGAAGTTGCAGCTATTAAACAGCGCAGTCAACTCGCAAAAAATATTGCTTTTGTTATTAATGACAATGTACAGGTCGAATACCAGGACTATGCTTTAACGCGGGTTAGTGTCTTCGGCGTAAGCGAAGAAGAAAACGAAATCCAGCCAGTAACAATGGTCTATGGGCGCTTTATTTCCGGAGCTGAATTTGCATTAGGCAGCCCCGTTGCGATTATCGGTTATACTAACGCTGAAAATCTATTCCTTGATCCTGCGCTTGCTGTTGGCAAGGAGGTTAAAATCAAAGGGAATTAAAGCGAGAATAATTGGCGTTATTAAAAAAATGGGCACCAGCATGATCGGCTGGGATTATGATCAATGTTTTATTACTTCTTACAGGTTTGCAAGAGAGATATTTAATGAACAAAACAGCCGGCCAAAAATTATTGTGAACGGAAATGAAAATGTGAGTTCAGTGGCGCTGGCAGACGAATTGGAAGGTGTAATGCGAACAGTTAGAAAACTGAGTCCTAAACAGGAGGATAATTTCACCGTAAATCAAATCAGCGGATTCAGCGACAAAATAAGTTCCTTTTTTGTGAGCGTTAATATCGGGGGTTGGGCTATCGGAATTTTAAGTTTGATCGTTGGTGCATTTGGTATTGCTAACATTATGTTTGTTACCGTTAAAGAAAGAACTTCAATGATTGGATTAAAGAAAGCAATCGGGGCAAAAAAGAGAAGTATCCTTTCAGAGTTCTTACTCGAATCGGCAACCATTTGTATAATGGGCGGTTTAATGGGTTTAATTCTCGTGTACATATTAACGATAGTTCTTACAAATGCATTTAATTTTCCTGTTTTTATTTCTGCCGGAATACTTACCCTGGCAATTTCAATATGTATAGTTATTGGAATATTGGCAGGAATAATTCCTGCATATTCTGCTTCACGTTTAGACCCCGTTGTGGCGATTCGTTCTAAATAATCTTTAATTTTTTATGCCTTATATTCTTGCAATTGAATCTTCATGCGATGAAACTGCAGCCGCGGTATGCCGTGATGGAATTATGTTGAGCAATATAATTGCCAGTCAAAAAATTCATGAAGAATATGGAGGAGTTGTTCCCGAACTGGCTTCCAGGGCTCATTTGCAGGCAATAGTTCCGGTTGTGGACAGCGCTTTAAAGAAGGCAAATGTACATTTAGATCAAATAGATGCGTTTGCTTTTACGCAAGCTCCGGGATTAATCGGCGCCTTACTTGTTGGGGCAGAATTTGCAAAGTCATTGTCACTCGCCTGCAATAAACCTTTGATTGCAGTTCATCACATGCAGGCGCATGTATTGGCAAATTGTATTCAGGCGCCTGGTAAAAAAAATAGCATTCCTTCCTTTCCTTTTTTATGCCTTACCGTTAGTGGCGGGCATACCCAAATTGTTTTATGCGAGGATTATTTAAAAATGAAAGTGATTGGTGAAACATTGGATGATGCCGCCGGCGAAGCATTTGATAAATCAGCAAAAATATTAGGACTTCCTTACCCCGGCGGACCGTTGATTGATAAATATGCTAAAAGCGGAAATGCCGACAGATATAAATTTCCTGAACCGAAAATAGACGGGTTAGATTTTAGTTTTAGCGGATTAAAAACTGCCATTCTTTATTTTGTGAGAGATGAAAAAATAAAAAATGAAAACTTTGTGGAAGAGAATATGGCGGATATCTGTGCATCTATTCAATCCAGGATTATTTCAATCTTATTAAATAAATTAAAAAAAGCTGCTGACGAAACCGGCATTACAAATATTTGTATTGCAGGCGGAGTAAGCGCCAATAGTGGGTTGCGCAATGCCTTTGAAAAAATGGGAAAAGAGCATGGATGGAAAACATTCATACCTCCATTTGAATATTGTACTGATAACGCAGCCATGATCGCTATTACGGGCTATTACAAATACCTGGCAGGTATTTTTGAAGAGTTATCTGTTGTGCCTTCTGCAAGGGCTGTTTTTTAAATATCCCACAGAGACGCTAAGAACACAAAGTTATATTCTTAATTTTCTTTTCGACTTCATGGATAGCTTTTTCATTTTTTTTCTTTGTGATCTTTGTGCCTTAGTGGGAAAATTCTTTATTTCAATTTTATACCATTGTCCAATCAATATTTCCAGTTTAAAAAATTTATGATTAACCAGGATAAATGCAGCATGAAAGTATGTACTGATTCGTGCTTGTTTGGAGCATGGGTCGCTTCCTTAATTGAAAAGAAAGAAATTAATCCTGCAAACTATTTTAGATATTGGAACAGGAACCGGTTTATTAAGCCTGATGCTTGCTCAAAAAACTAATGCAGGGATAGACGCAGTTGAAATTGATCCAAATGCATTTGAGCAGGCAAAAGAAAATATACATGCTTCACCATGGAAGAACCAAATAAAAATATTTAATGCGGATATAAAACAATGGAATGCGCCTACGAAATACGATTTAATAATTTCCAATCCTCCGTTTTACGAAAACGATTTGTTGCCGGAAGATGATGGAAAGAATATTTCAAAACACAGTGCTGCATTGAATTTAGAAGAATTATTCGCTATCGCAATAAATTCTTTAGCCGAAAATGGATATAATAGCAGTGTTAATACCCTGGCGAAGAACGACAGTCTTTGAAAATATTGCATCACAATATTCTCTTCAATCAAAGAAAAGATAGAAGTAAAGCAAACTTCATCGCATAGTTATTTCCGAACTATGTTGCTCTTGCAAAATCAACAAACACCGGAGATGAAAAATGAAATAAGTATTAGAAATAGTAGCGGGGATTATTCTGATGAATTTAAGTTCCTGCTAAAAGATTATTATTTATACCTGTAAAACTTACTCATTTTATAAACCGGCATATTCTTTAAGATAGTTGAATTCGCTCAGTCAGGTTTCCTTCCTTAACAATCGTTGCATTAGTGATTACTTTGGAGCCGCCGCTAACCAGGTCTTTTAAAATAAATTTTATTAATTGTTCTCCAAAATACCTTGAAGCATCTCTTGGCAATTCGTTCGGTAAATTACCAACCGCCATCACATCTACAGAGTTGTCAAGATAGGGCGATGTGATTTTCCCCGAGATCTTGTCTACTCCATAAATAGGTTCTTCCATTGTTCCCTCGTGAATATTACAGGGTACCGAGCCATTCCTGTCATCGGAAATATCTGCAATGGTTGTGATCTTAAAATTTTCCTTTTTCATATCGTTCATTTCAAACAATCGTGGTATTCTTTCTTCCCAATAAACACCGTTAAGGAGAATATCTGTTTCACTGATATATTTTTGAAAAAGACAATTATAATTTTCGGGATGCTCGTGAAAACCGATGCGGCTATACTTGCCCGTTAGTTTATCTTCATAAAGATCAGCCCCTTTTAAATGTACATAAACAGGATAGTCAAATTTTTGTTCAAGATACTCGTCCGGTTCAGCCTCGTGGATTTCCATAAGGTTCATAACTTCGAGGATGCCATGCGCCACTCTCCCGCTTCCGGTTACCGCAATTTTAAGCAGCGGAAGTTGCAGTCCGAAATAGGTATGAATCAATTGCTGAAAGTTTTTTTGTTTATAAACTCTTCCCAATTTAAAAGCGCCGGTTCTATTGCCATACGCCATCATACCATTGTGTGCGCCCACCACTCCGGCAAAAAATCCAAAACCAATTATTCGGGTTCCATCGTCATGCTCAAGACATTCATAATCTATCAATGTTATTTTTTTACTGATGATGCTTTGCAGTAAGTTTTGATTATAGGGTTGCATTTTTTTTGTATGCGAAAAAAATAAATAAGTCTTCCCCGGTACCAGCATGCTAACCGGAACTTCTTTAATTCCCAGCAGAACATCGCAATCACTTATATCTTCTTTTACTTCAATTCCGGCCTCCATGTATTCCCTGTCTTTAAAACACCTTATTTCGCATTGCTGCACTTTAATGGATATAGGAAAATTTTGTTGAATCCATTTGCATTGAGCAGGTGTAAGCGCAACCCTGTTATCCGGCGGAATTTTTCCTTCTCTTATTAAACCAATTGTAAGCATCCGTTTATTTTTCAATGGCGGCAATTTACATTTTAAATTATGAATGAAATTGAGGAAACGTATTTGGATGGATAAGATGGAATGCGTAATATTGCGCTCCAATTTTTACGCCCGGATGGCGGAATTGGTAGACGCAGCAGACTCAAAATCTGCCGTTCGCAAGGATGTGCAGGTTCGATTCCTGTTCCGGGCACTAAGTAAATAAAAGTCTTGTTGGCATTAGCTTTCAAGACTTTTTTGTTTTAATTTGATTTGTTACAAGAAATGATTACGCGATAATTCGGGCCATAAGCGATGCTAAGAGATGAATTACTTTACACACTTCCATAAGGCAACCAGGAAAATAGTTAAATAAGATGCATCTGGTACCTTCCTCAAATGTTTTTATACTGTATAACTATTCAATAACGTACAAAAGATTTGTGCCTTTTGTTATTTGCATTTTGGGAATATAAGTTACTCTAATTAACTTTGGGCTATTGACGCAGATAGAATAATTTCGCTCATCTTAAAACAAGCTAATGCAAAATAAAAACGAAGAAAAAGAAGCGCTAAAAGGAATTTTACTGGTTACAATATTAGAAGGTTTAGGCCTTCTTTTTCTTATGTATATCAATAGTTGATTACAGGTTTATCAAGTTAAAGAAAGCAGGTGCGGAGTTGATGTAATGGATTGAGGTTTATACTTCCGTTATATTATTGGACATTCCATATAAGGCTTCGCGATGTGAAGTGCCGGATTTAACTCTATCAATTCCGCTTTGTGTAATGGAAATTGCAATTTTGTCCAGATGCTTTACAACCACAAAATCTTTTTCCGCGAGTGATTGCAAGTGTCTTTGAATTACGTCCCATCCGCAGAATTGTCGTAAAATGATTTCCCTTGCACTGCATAAATATGTCAGCGGATGCGCATCATTTTTTACGATCTCGAAAATCGTTTGCAGGGTTATATATTCATCTTCCATGTTCTAAATTTACGCGTAAGTATCTTTCGAAAATCACACTAACTGTTAAAAATTATCAACATTAAAACAAAAATTGTTAACACTTTTTATTGGAATAATTAAAAAAACTTAAACCCTTCGATTAAGACGTCGTAAATAAAATTAGTTTTATCAGACGAAATAATTTTATTTCCGGTTGCTTTACTACTTCTTTTTTATAATACTTTAGCTTATAATACATTTTTCTAAACTAGACCATCATGACAAAAAAAATCCTGCTATTATCTCTTGCAATTCTATGTTCTATCGCAATGCCAGTCTGTATTTCAGCGCAAAGTGCTTTGGTAGAAAACAAAGTAAATCCTATCGGGATCGACGTAAAAACTCCGAGGTTTAGCTGGCAACTTGTTTCTGGGAAAAGAAATGTTATGCAAACTGCATACGAAATCAGGGTGAGTGAAAATCTTAGGGATCTACTGAAAAACAAAAATATTAATTTGGAACTCCGGTAAAGTTTTGTCAGACTCATCAGTTCATGTTTCTTATAAGGGAAACGAATTGCAATCAAATAAAAAATATTACTGGCAGGTTCGAACCTGGGATAATACCGGCAAATCTTCAGCATGGAGTGCGCCGGCGTTTTGGCAAATGGGATTACTAAGTACATCAGACTGGAAAGCAAAATGGATAGAGCCGGGTTATATTGAAGATTCTATTATGCGGCCCTCTCCTCTTTTTAGAAAAGATTTTTCGATTAATAAAAAAATTATTTCAGCAACGGCTTACATCACATCGCACGGTTTTTATGAAGCAACAATAAACGGTCAACGCATAGGAGATGCTTATTTAACTCCGGGTTGGACAAGTTATAAAAATCGATTACAATACCAGGCGTATGATGTAACCAATCTTGTTAAAGATGGAGCGAATGCGATAGGTGTAACGTTAGGAAATGGATGGTATCGTGGTATCATTGGCTTCAGCAATCATATAAATGTTTATGGAAAAGATATCGCTTTATTGTTGCAGATAAATATCACTTACAGCGATGGATCAACCGGCACAGTTATCTCCGATGACAGCTGGAAATCCTCAACCGGAGAAATACGCTACGATGAAATTTATAACGGTGAAACCATAGACGCACGTGATGAAAAAGCAGGCTGGCAATTACCCGGGTATGATGACGCAAAATGGAGCGGAGTTAATGTAGCTGATTATTCGAAAGATAATTTATTGGCAACACAAAATGAGCCGGTAAAAAAACACGAAACCTTTAAACCTGTTCGTATTTTTAAAACTCCCGCGGGTAAAACCGTTATTGATTTTGGACAAAACCTTGTTGGATGGGTTCAGGTAAAAGTCAAAGGAAATGCAGGAGACACCGTAACTATTTCCCATGCAGAAGTCTTAGACAAAGACGGCAATTTTTATACTGCCAACCTTCGTGCGGCTAACGCACAGGATAAATATATTTTAAATGGAAAAGGAGAAGAAACGTTTGAACCACATTTCACGTGGCATGGCTTTCGCTTCATAAAAGTAGAAGGTTATCCTGGTGATATAAAGCCGGAAGACTTCACTGCTGTTGCTATCTATTCCGATATGGAACCGACAGGAACTTTTACCACTTCCAATGCACTCATAAATCAATTGCAACATAATATTCAATGGGGACAAAAAGGTAATTTTTTGGATGTTCCAACAGATTGTCCGCAACGTGATGAACGACTTGGATGGACGGGTGATGCACAGGTGTTTTCAAGAACGGCAACATTTAATATGAACGTGGAGAATTTTTTTGCTAAGTGGGCAAAGGATATTGCCGCAGACCAAATAGATGGGTCTGTTCCATTTGTAATTCCAAATGTGTTAGGGCCGCACGATGCCGGTTCTACAGGCTGGGCGGATGTTGCTACCATAGTTCCCTGGAATGTATACTTAGCTTATGGCGATAAAAGAATTCTCGAAGATCAATACAATAGTATGAAAGCATGGGTTGAATACATGCATAAAAAAAGCAACAATAATTTATGGAATACGGGGTTTCATTTTGGCGATTGGTTATTTTACAGGCCGGAGGATGATAACGACGGAAGGGCTGCAGTTACTGATAAATATTTAATAGCTCAATGCTTTTATGCGCATTCAACTCAGTTACTAATTAATGCAGCCAAAGTGTTGGGGAAAAACGATGATGTTGCAACCTACACTTCGCTGCTTCAAAAAATAAAAGAGGCTTTCTCAAAAGAATATATGACTCCTAACGGCCGTCTTGTTTCAGGTACACAAACAGCTTATGTACTTGCTTTAAATTTTGACATGTTGCCCGAAGAATTAAGAAAACAAGCAGTCTGCACGACTTGCCGATAATGTAAAAAGCTATAATAATCATTTAACAACAGGCTTTCTGGGTACCCCGTATTTATGCCATGTACTAACACGTTTTGGATATGACAGTATCGCTTTTAAACTATTGTTACAACCAACGTATCCTTCCTGGTTGTATCCTGTAAAGATGGGCGCCACTACTATATGGGAAAGATGGGATGGTATAAAACCAGACAGCACTTTTGAGACGCCTGGAATGAATTCGTTTAATCACTATTCTTATGGTGCCATTGGCGATTGGATGTATCGTTCAATGGCCGGTTTAGATACTTATGAAGACGGCCCGGGTTACAAACACATAAAAATAAAACCACACATTGGCGGCAATTTTACAAATGTATCGGCCAGCCTTAAAACTTATTATGGCGAAGTGAGTAGCGCATGGAAAATTAGAAGATAACACACTGGAGATGGATGTTGAAATCCCGGTTAACACTACGGCTACAATTTATGTTCCTGCCAATGGCGCAGATTCCGTTTCAGAAAATGCAACACCTGTCACTTCGGTAAAGGATATAAAAGTTACAGGAACCGAAGACGGTTATGTTATTGTACATGTTGGCTCGGGAAATTATCATTTTGTGGTGAAATGAAACTCTAAAAAAATATCGCGTGTTCGTTATATCCACTGAATAATTTTAATAAAATAAAATGGACCAATTGGTTAAATACTGAATTAACCTGAGACTAATGCACGTTTATAACTGCGTGTAAGATGACCCGTTATAAAACTGCAGATAGATGTAAAATTATTAAAGGACCTGTTGTAAGTAAGAAGCTGGGAAGTAGTCCAACTTACACGTACACAATAAAAAAATCGCTGACGATAAAATAAAAAACCCGCAAGTTTTTTGCGGGCTTTTTAAAGGAATAATTTTAATTCCAGGGGTAGATGTTTTACAAGGATAAATTGGATTAGACCTCTTGGTCAGTTTTCTTTGGATATTTGGTTATTACAGGTATTGGATAAAAAAATAAGAAGTTGACTGACATCGGATTTGTTTTTGGTTTTTCCTGGATTGGGAATAGTCATTTTCAATGGATTTGGATTTTTGATTAATGTTTGTTGAACATCAATCAACTTCTGGTACAAAGATATACCATCAGTATACCCGGCAGCAAGAGCAGTACTGCCTGATTATAGGCCTTCTGAAATTACTGTTGAAAATGTATAACTACGAATTTGTTGCAAGTAAACACACGATAAGATAAGGTCGCGATGTATTAATTCATCAAAATTTAGCGGAAACTTCAGTAGCTGAAATAATGATTTGATCTATTCTGTGGGTGGATTCAAATTAATCGATTCATCGTCTTTCGGCTTTTTAAACTGTAAATTTCCAAATTTCCAGGTGAAGTTAATGCCAATCGATCTGTAAGGAATTCTTTGAAGGTTTGAAACAGTAAAACCGGGGCCAAACACGGACGTTTTCCTATTGACATATTCGTTAAACGGGTTAACGGCTGTCAAGGCAATACTTCCTTTCTTTTTCCAAATTTGTTTCCTTAGTGCAACAGCTGTAAGTTATAAAAGACGGGTATCGCCCCTGCGCTTCATTACGGGCAGAATTAAAATTCCCAAAAAATTCGCCGGAGAAATCATCAGTGAACCTGTAACTAACGTTCATGTTTAAACGATAGTTAAAGCTATTTGAATTATAACCTGAATCGATTACGTTTATAGTGTGCCGGTAAAAGGCGAACAAATTGGTTCTTACATTTAATTTACCGGTTAAATTAACATTGGTAAAAAGACTCAGCCCAACATTTCTTTCGAGCCCGATATTTTCCCTGGTGCTCACTGCAACATTTGTATAGGTTGAATCACCAATTTTTAAAGACGGATAATAAATTATGTAATTCTGTATGTCATGATTATTGATCCTGTAAAAAGCTGTAACGGCAAACGATCCATTTTTACGTAAATCTTTATCGTAGCCAATTTCGTATCGGTTTGCTATTTCGGGTGTAAGAAATAAATTTCCACTGGTAATATTTTTTGGATCGCTCGTATTGATGAAAGGATTTAGATCCCTGTAACCGGGCCGTTCAATTCTTTTTGAATAACTAAATTTAATGCTTTCATCTTCGTTTAGCTTCTTCAATAAAAAAACTGATGGCACAAATGTATTATACCCAGATGAGCCCGCTTTGCTGCAATGAATTCGAATAGAATGTGCTGATATTAGTTCGTTCATACCTGCCGCCTATTTTCACATCAAATAAGCTGACCTAGCGGAAAACTTAATTCGGAATAGACAGCATATACTTTTTGATGATATTCCACATTAGTCGATAATGAGCTATCAAAAAAGTACGATTTAACTGTGGGCTGAAAACTTAGTACGTCAGAGTTGCTGCTAATATCATCAAAGCTTATTTTTCCTCCCGCTCCGAGCATAATATTTTTTGAAACCGGCTCCGTATAATCGAGTTTAATTTCAGTTTCATTTTCCGTTCCCGGGTTGTTACTGCTGGTTCCATAGATAAGCGAATCCCCAGGTAAAATATACTGATCGTTGTTTGCCCTTGCGAAATTATGCCCAAAGCTACTGTTTACACTAATGTCCAGTTCACGTTCTTCTTTATCAAAAGTTCTTTTGTAATCAAGACTCGCATCAACATTGTGAAACCTGAAGGAATTGCCTGTTCTATTATTTGCCGCAATATCTTCAATAATATTTCCCGTGCCATCATCAGAAGTAGTTTGCGTTTGATTAATCAAACCTTTGCCACGTATGCCCCAAAGCGTTGTAATCTAAAGAACCTGAAAAATTATTCTTCCGCTTGTACGTCCAGTCGAATCCAAACCCTGTCTCAATACCATGACGGTTAAATTGTGAACTTCCTTCCTGGTGTAGAATGTCTGTTGTATTAATCAGAAGAATTTTTTGAGATGCGGTCATAAGTATTTGGCGTATTTGCATTTAAGTCTTACACCACCACTTACAAAAGCGTTTATTCCGAAATTATTTTTTCTTGCATTGAAATTGAAAGAGCCATTTTCCTGCCGGGTGCTTCCTGTTAAGGAGAGATTTCCATTAACGCCTTCCGCTGTATTTTTTTTGAGAATGATATTAATAATGCCGCCTAATCCCTGTGCATCATATTTTGCGCCTGGGTTAGTTACTACTTCAATGCTCTTGATCTGGCTGGCAGGTATGGATTCCAATACGTCTGTAATATTACTTACCAAAAATAGATGATGGTTTGCCATCTATAAGAAAGCGAATGCTTGAACTGCCGGCCAATTCTACCGTTCCGTCAACATTCAACAGATACCTGGGGAACTTTTTTTAAAATATCAGTTGCCACTCCGCCTTGCGAAGTGAGATCGTTCTCTGCATTAAAAACTATCTTATCAATTTTATTTTCTATTATTTTTCCGGGGCCGGTTACTGTAACCGTTTTTAATAACGCAGGCTTTTTTAACAGCGAAATAGTTTTTAAATCGACAGATAAATTTTGTCCGCTTATTAATATATTGTTTATCGTGTATGTTTTGTAACCTATGTATTCAATCACTAATCTAAAGCTTCCATTTCTTAAATCTTTTACGATAAACCTGCCGAGGGAATCCGTTATACTTCCGTTTATCGGTTTTTTATTAGATGCTAAAAAGACTGAAATAGTAGCGTAATCAAGGGGTCGTCCGGACGACGAGTCCGCAACGCGGCCTGTTATAACAGTATGCGATTTGAATTCTCTTTTTGTTTGGGCACGAAGTATAAAAACAATAGAAGAAAACGCAAGCACTAATATTTGTTTCTTCAAGCTTTAAAATTAAGTTGGCAAAGATAGGTTACCTTTTTCTGTAAAAGCCTGCCTATTGTTATCTGCAATAACGTAAAATGACGAGATTAATGATATCAAAAAAAATAAAACCCACGCTTTAACGTGGGCTTAATATTTTAAAATCCGGGGGGTAGGTATTTTACAAAAGGATAATAAGGTTATTGTTTTTCAACAGTTGTTTTTCACTTGAATAACATGGTAATCGAAAGGAATTGGATGAAAAAAATTCTTTAAAGAAAATTGGATGAAAAACTTTTCGAAGGGATTGGATATTTTAATTGAATCTTTTGAATATCAATTAATTTCTGATACAAAGATATCAGTTATGAAAGTCTTGCACAAGCGCATTTTTGCCCGATTATTGTGATAATGAAATTACTGTGTAAATCGTAGAACTACGAGCCTGGGATCGTTATTCTACTGAAGATATCTTTCGATGAATGTATATTCAAAGGTGGCTAGTAATGCCCATAAATGTTATTTACCAACAACTTTACGTTCATGGGATAACCGTTAGCTGTACTTGCTCTTTCAAGTGCTTTCTCACCAAGCGTTTCTATAAAAATGATACTGGAGGTTCTAAATGCTTTCAGTTCTTTGTATAATATCACTAACGGCCCGGGCTATTCGCACATGCAATTTATTCGTCGGCTTCAGGATCAGAGGAACTCATAATTGAAATAGAATTGGTTAAGCGGTCGAAATCATCGTCCATTGCATCTTCTTTTTCACTGATTATCTATTGCATTTTCTGCATCAGGATTTACCTGGCCTACAGCCAATTTAGTTAATGACCTGATCTGCATCATATACTTCAGAAAGTGTTTTTCCCAGTTCAGTTGTAATGGAATCAAGCTTCAATTCCGATGCATAAGCTCTAACCGTTCCATATCCTGCAATTTCGTAATGGCCTATCTTTTGAACAGAGGCAATTATGGCAGCATCCATGGCTTCATCAGTCATATCCTCATCCATAATTTTGCCGGCTTCTTTAATTAAGCCTTCTACCCCCGGGATGTAACACTATTACTTCCGCCGAACAGGTTGGAAAAAAAGCCATTATTTGTTTCTTCATCTCCCATTAGTGACTTTTTAATTGAATCAAGCCGGCCTTTATGTGTCTTGGAAACGACGAGATGATTGCTTAGTGATTCCTTTAACCTGGCATCATTTGCTTTTTCAATCATTTCGGGCAAGGCATCAATAATTTGTTCTTCCGCTGAGTACAAATCAAGTATTTCGTGTTTCAGCAAGTCTTTAAGATCGATTATTTTTTTCATGATAAATTGATTTATGGGATTACTTTGTGATATTAGAAATTTACATTCGTTAAATAACTGCAGAGAATTGATACATACAAGTTATAAAAAATAATGCCATTGAATAAGTAATTTATTAAATGTTTGATAATATTTCGCTAAATATAAAACGTCCCGAAAAGATTAATATTTCATACTATACCTCTAAAATAATGCCCAAACGGATATTTAAAAAATCATCTTTTAAAAAGGATATTTATTTCTTTTTCCTCTGCAACTTCGCCTATTGCAAATAGACCTCAACAATTCCATTTAAAGTTAAAAAGTAATTCCACTTCCTGGCGGATGAAATTCGTGACGTCAAATGATATTCTTAAATTTTTCCATCTTATCCATTGTTCTGATCTTCTTCCATTTTTTTTCGAAGACTCAATGGACGCATGTCTGTCCACACTTCCTTTATGAATTCCAAACATTCTTCTTTGGATCCAACCTTTTTTGCATCCATCCATCCCAAAGGCATATCCTTGTCCGCAGGCCAAATGCTGTATTGTTCTTCGTGAGTTTACAACAACTTTATAATCGTATTATCATCATCAAAATCTGCCATGACCTAGTATTTAAAAGTTAATAAATCAGTTAACAAATTAAAGTAAACTTCCGGATTTTCTTTTGCGGTTTTTTGACTGCCGTCCCTTTCCTGAATTCAATGTCCATTTTTATTAATACACGCTTTATAATATTATCTATTTTCTTTTGAATGGTTTTTTATCAGTTGCCGTCTTTGCAAGAGAAAGCGCTTTAATAAAATTCTCTTTTGCTTTAATATCATCAATGTCTTTGTAAAGTTCTCCCAATAAAGTAAAATAAAAGTGATTGTTGGTTAATTGTAATTTTTCTGCTTCTGCAATCGCATGTGCTTTACCGTTAGCTTTTGAAAGAGCATACGTGCGGTTAAGCGCTGCAATTGGTGAATATTCTATCTGCAATAACTGGTTAAAGAGTTGCAAAATATTTTCCCATTTTTCCTCTGTATCTGTTTTAATCGTGTGCCAGTAGGCAATACTTGCTTCTAAATGATATTTTGAAAGTTTATTTCCGTATGATGCCTGGTGAAGAAAATAAGCGCCTTTAGAAATCAATTCATCATTCCAAAGCGTTTCATCCTGGTCATCATATAAAACCATTTCTCCGTTACTATTTTTCCTTGCTTCAAACCGCGACGACTGAAAACACATCAAAGCCAATAAAGCATTTACATTAGGTTGATTGGTTTGCTCATCTTCAACCAGCAGGTAAGTTAACCTCATAGCTTCCATGCAAAGATCTTCGCGTAATATATTATCATTGCTTTCAGAATAATAACCTTCATTAAAAAGCAAATACAAAGTTGTTAATACAGTTTCCAATCTGTTTTCAATTTCCGCCTGCACCGGAAATTCAATTTTTACATTTTCAAGTCTTAATTTTTCTTTTGCCCTAAACAAGCGTTTATTAATAGTTTCTTTATTGCTTAATAAAGCATTGGCAATTTCATCAATTCCAAATCCGCAGAGAATACGAAGTGCCAGGCCAATTTGCGCTTCCGGTGAAATTGAAGGATGGCAAACAGCAAATAGCATTTGCAACTGGCTGTCGGTAATATTTTTTTCAGATAGGTCAATTTCCATTTCCTGTGTTGTAGGTGAAGATTGTTTAAGTTCAGTTGCAATCTTATTGGCAAAAAGCTGGTTACGTGCAATATAATTTTTGGCTTTATTTTTCGCAACTGCGTATAGCCATGCCGTTGGATTTTCCGGAATTCCTTTATAGGTCCATGTTTCCATTGCCGATAAAAAAGTTTCACTGGCTATATCTTCTGCCATTTCAATTCCGTGAAATGCATTGCCGAAAGACTTGCATAGAACGGCGGTTATTTTTCTGAATTCCGTTCTGAATAAATGCGGTATTATTTCCTGTTGATTCATAAATAAAAAGCCCCGGTAAAGTTAGCAGTTACTGAGGACTTTAATTGTTTTTAAATGAACGACTGTCTATTTCTAGCCACTTTTCTTACTTCCATGCTATTTCCTACTCCCTGCAGCACGGGAGCGCCCTTTGCAAATTCAACAGCTTCTTCAATAGAGTCTGCTTTTACTGTAATGAAGCCTCCAATGGTTTCTTTAATGTCACCAAAAGGCCCGTTGGTAACCACTTTACCGGAAGCTGGTTGTTTTCACGACTTTTGCATCAGCAAAAGGTAAGCCTGTTCCGCTTACAAATTTGTTTTGAGCCGAAATGCTTCCTATCCAGTCCATTGTTTGTTTCATCCAGATTTGCATCTGTTCGGGTGAAGCTATTTTGCTTCCGTCTTCATGTCGCATGATTAATAGGTATTCGTCCATTGTTTTTTGTTTTTAATGTCCCGCTATTGGGCGGGACGGGTTATAAATTTATACTTTAATAACAAACAAGGTTTGGCAAATTGGACATCATTTTATTTTTTTTTAAATTTATTTAGCCCATGCGTAGAAAATTTACAAAATAAGTGCCTCGCTAAGTCGTTTGATAATTCCCGACACTTTGCATTTCTGCGGGGCGCAGCTTTAACAAGATGCCTGCATAACCTTTCAAATCGAACTATGAAAAAAAACCTCATTTTTATTCCATTGATTTTTATTGTTGCCAGTACATTGAATGCTGGTTGTAAAAAACAGTCAAATGCATATAGTGAAGATTTCTCAAAATGATTCCTGTACCGCAATAATTGCTGATGCAGAAAATATAGAAATCTTTCCTGCTGATAATGCCTGGAACCAGGATGTTTCAACCTGCCCGTTGATCCCAACAGTGACCAAATAATTGCAGGCTTCTCTTCGTCAGCTTTACATCCTGATTTTGGAAGCGGCCTTTGGAACAATGCGCCTATAGGAATTCCGTATGTTATTGTTTGCGGAAATCAAATTAAGGGGAATATAACTTTTCGTGCTAACGGTTACGATGGCAACTATGGAGACGAAAGTGACTTAGGCCCCTATGCTATTCCGCTTAGTACACCTATCGAAGGTAACGGCAACGGTGACTCGCATGTAATTGCAGTTGATAAGGACAATGGTATTTTGTATGAACTATACAATGCCAGTGTAAATGGTGATCATTGGGAAGCCTCATCAGGAGCCATCTTTAATTTAAAATCAAATGCCTTACGGCCAGACGGATGGACATCTGCAGATGCAGCAGGTTTGCCCATTTTCCCAGGATTGGTTCGGTATGACGAAGTATTAAAAGGCACTATCGATCATGCGATACGTTTTACATTGAGCAGTGGAAACGTAAAGCCTGCCTATATTTCACCGGCTCGTCACAAAGTAAATAGTTCAGGCGGACAATACTCTCTCCCTTTCGGTGCAAAGATCCGGCTGAAAAGTAATTTTGATATCTCCGTTTATTCTCCAAGACTACAGGTTATTCTAACAGCAATGAAAAAGTATGGATTAATACTCGCAGACATTGGAAGCAACATGTACATCAGTGGTGCACCGGATGAACGATGGGACAATAACGAACTGCATCAACTGGGAAATATTAAAGCATCTTCTTTTGAAGTGGTGAAATTTAATTGATTGATGTTGAATCACGACCATCGCTAATTTTTTTGCTATTTAGGTCTTTGAGCCAGGGAGTATTTCAACTTTATCTGTGTCTACTTTATGCACCTCCTCCTTTACGATCGAATACCTCAAGATTCGAATTATACGTGAAATAGTCATTTCGATAAAAGCAAAATGAAATTTAGGCGCGTAAATTTTATCATTTCTTTAATCAATCTTTTCTCCCTGCTGCAGGCAACCGCTTATCTTTAAACTGCATTTATATTTTTGCATGCTCCGAAATTATATCCTTTTTCTTTTACTCATTTTATCTTCTTCCGTGTACGGCCAATCTTATAAAGTATATGGAAAAATAACCAATACAAAACTGGAACCACTTGCTTTTGCAAGCGTTGAAGTAAAAGGTTTAAAGACTGGGCACAATTACTAAAGAGGATGGTACGTATGAGTTACAACTGGATGAAGGAAAATATGATCTCATCATAAGTATGATAGGTTATCAGTCGCAGATTGTTACAGTCATCGTAGGAAAACCTGGGACTCAAAAAAATATTATTCTTGAAAACGAAAGTTCCAAAGATCTTTCTGAAGTAGTAATAAAAGGAAAAAATAAAGACCGGGCAGAAGAAATAATTCGCAATGTAATCCGAAATAAAGATAATATTCTTGCTGCTGCAGGAGCCTATTCGTGCAAGGTGTATATAAAAGCCGTGCAGGAAGATTCTTCGCAGGCACAACAAAAAAAAGCCAACGAAAAAGATGACGACTGCCAATATAAATGCTGATCTCAAAAAAATGGCGATGACGGAGATAGCGCTTAATTATGATTATGAATCTCCGCAACGTACAAAAGAAGAACGGATAGGTGTTACCAAAGGAAGAAAGCCCGCTGGCTTGTTTTATTTATCAACTACCGACGGTGATTTTAATTTTTATAATAACCTTTTAAAAGTACCGGCTGTCGTCAGATGTTCCGATTCTTTCTCCCGTTAGTTACAGCGGTTTACTGGCCTACAGATTTAAAACACTTGAGATAAAAAATGAAAATGGAAAAAAGATGTATGTTATCAGTGTAAAGCCACGGCAACTTAGTAACGCAACCGTTGAAGGAGACATCACCATCGAAGACAGTACATGGGTTATACTGCATACACGATTTAGTTTTCCAAAATATCATTTACCCGAATATGATTTTTTTGAAGTAGAACAAAACTATTCGTTTCGTCAACAACAAAGCATGGATGATTACAAGACAACAATTCACTTATTATTCAAAAGCCGGTAAAAAGAACATATCAGGCAATACAACCGTTACATATAAAGATTTTGAACTGAATAAAACTTTTGATAAAAAATATTTTGGAGTGGAAGTAAGCGTCACTTCACAATCGGCATATGAAAGAGACAGTACTTTTTGGCAAACCACCCGAACGGAACCACTTACAAAAAAAGAGCTTCGATACATTCGTTATAAAGACAGCGTGTACACGGCTACGTCATTCAAAAACTTACCTGGATTCGATGGACAAAGTCATCAATAAAATTACCTTGAAAAAGGCTCTTTTATTAGGACAGGTATTTAATGATCATGATAAAGAAAGGAGATGGTATGTTGAGCCGCTCATTGCTTTGTACCAACCTTTCCAGTTTGGGGGCACCCGCATCTATGTTTCTTTTAATTATGAAAAGACGTACAAATCACGCAAAAGTATTTCACTCTGGAACAATATCAGTTATGGCATTCGCAATAATGATGTAAATGGCAGCATACGGTTTAATAAATTATACAACCCGTTTAGACGAAGTTATTATCACATAACACTTGAGCGTAATTTCGCTTATATTTTCCAGGGCGATGCATGGATCAACATGCTCAAGCGAAGCAATATTTATCTCAACAATGGCATTGGCATCGGGCATAGTTTTGAAGTAGTGAATGGATTGTACTTGTTTACTGATTTCAATATGGCGCTGCGCCGTTCCGTAAGCGGTTATAAAACCAATTCGCAGGTCGACAGCCTGTTTGGAGATATACTGGAAAATAACCAGGCTATTTATTTTGAACCTTACAACGCAGTATACGGGCAGGTTCGCGCTGGAATATACACCGCATCAACGCTACATCCGCGAGCCCAAAGAAAAAATTATTCTTGGTTCCAAATGGCCATCATTTTATACGCTTTGGCGCAAAGGCGTACCCGGTATCATCAATAGTAAAGTAGATTTCGATTATCTCGAGTTTGGAATGAACCAGGATATTAAACTTGGGCTTGCCGGTGTTTCGCATTATACTATCACGGACGGGTTCTTTTTTATCGCAACGCGACCTGCGGCTTGTTGATTATAAATTTGAGCGCCGTGGTGATCCGGTATTATTTTTAAATCCCAATGAAGCATTCCAGGCATTGGATTCCACCTTTCCTGTTTTTAATCGCTTTTATGAAGCGCATTATGTACATGAGTTCAATGGAGCGATCATTAATAAAATTCCATTGATGAAAAAATTAGAATTGCGTGAAGTAGCCGGTGCCGGATTTTTAATTGCACCCGAACGCAATCTTCGTTATGGAGAAGTTTTCGCAGGGATAGAACGGGTATTCAAATGGCCTTTTAATCCATTAACTAAATTCAAACTGGGTGTCTATGTTGTTGGTTCCGCCGCTAATCAATTTAAAAATCCCATTCAGTTTAAAATAGGGATTACCTCATGGGATAAAGTAAGGAACAAGTG
>CAVWQJ010000039.1:0-8177 GCA_963756945.1 uncultured Chitinophagaceae bacterium
GATACGGTGTTTTCAGCTTTATACCACCATTGCATTAATTCATCACCGTTTTCATAAGAAATAACGGGACTATGTATATGCACATTCGGCATGCCTGGCAAAGCACCTAAGGCAATATCTTCAAGACTCGGATTTACTGCTCCCGTCATGGCAACTGAATCGCCATCGCAACTCAAACCGGTAGTCATCCAAATAATATGAATGTCGGTTACTTTTTTTTCAGGCATCTTTTTTAGATTTAAGATTTGAAAAAGTAATGAGAGAAAGAAAGGATTGATAAAAAGAAAGAACTATTAAATTACCAGGCACAAATATTTCGTCATCAATAATTCTGCCATGTTTATTAGAATATGGTTTACAGAAAATCTGTTTATAGGAATAGTTAATTACTGTTGAATTATTTTCACGGTTTAACCGGGAATTGATTCTACATTTTCCGTGAGATAAAAATTATAACCTGGCTCTTTGATGGCTGTTTGCAAAAACCGGTTAATGATTAAAAACAGGCGTAATAGTTGTGATAGACCTTCTATTGTTCATTTTATTTCATCCATTAAATAATATTTATAAACAACGGAATATGAAAAAGAATTTGAAAAAGAAAGCTGTACCGGTATTAACTGCAATTGGAATACTTATCGGTGGCCTGGTTGTTATGAAACTCATTGCTGATAGCCAATCACGGGTTGATTATTAAAAGGCAACTATTAATAATTCGTATCATATTTGTTCGACATAATAAAGGCGAGTGAATATATCCTACATCCGTAGATCGTTGGGGCTGCATTTATAAATTCACTGGTAAAAATATTTTACCTGGTGCTGACAAATAAAACTGCTTTTAAAAGCGCCAACCGCTAAGTGTCATTTGGTTCTTTAGAGCGATTATAAAATCTGATATTGTCTCCGATATTAGTTCGGGCGTATACAATGTGACAATCTTTTTAAGAACGCATTTCTATCAGAGGCCAAAATATTTTAAACAATTCACTTAACCTGGTAGGCCACAATCTTTCTTGCATTGAATGTTGGAACATATAAAATTCTTTTGGCCTGGTCAAAGCCAATATCCGCAGTGTTCATTTTTTCGCTTGTAGAATTCAATAAGGTTTCAACGTGGCCACCGGCAGTAACATAAAAAATATAACCAATCCATGATGTAACGATAAAATCGCCATTACCAACAGGTTCTATACCGTCAATTGCCTGCGATACATCGGCAATTTGTATTATTTGCTTTTCAGCATTTGCTTTCTTCAAAAATTTTCCTTCGGCAAATACCAGGTCGTTGTTAACAGCTTTTAATCCATTAGCTCCATTAACACTATCAAGATAAAGTGATGG
Source organism: uncultured Chitinophagaceae bacterium (assembly GCA_963756945.1). GTDB lineage: Bacteria > Bacteroidota > Bacteroidia > Chitinophagales > Chitinophagaceae > Ginsengibacter. The sequence goes on from CAVWQJ010000039.1 coordinate 1,345, forward strand.
AATATCTTTTTCTATGCGCCATATTCTGCCCACCTTTGAATCGGACACATAAACAATTCCTTTATGCGTAACTGTTATATCATTTAAACCCTGGGCGCCAGGCACGGAAATCTTCTTTTCTATTTTTCCCTTGTTCACATCAATAACAACAACATTAGAAATATCCGCGACATAGATCCTGTTGCCATATCTTCCAAGACCTTTTGGTGCACTTAAACCGGTGATCCAGGTAGAATCAAATTCTTTACCGTTAGTTTTTATTTTACCAACTCCTCCAATTCCGTCTGCATCCCAGGCCGCGCCGTTGATGAGCGAAACGTACAGGACATTGTTTTTAAAATCGGGCAAAATAGATTCCGGAACTGGAATGATCGCATCAGTTTCCCATACCTTTTGCAAGGTGTGTGTTTGTGCATTTGTCTTTACTGAAAAGAAGATGATAAGAACGCAGATAAATTTTTTCATGATGTTAAATTTATGAGTTGCAATTTTGAGTTCTTTCGTTGGATAATCCATGCATTCGACGTTGAGACTGCAAAGTTACATGATAACATATTTCATGACGATACAATTCTGCTAACAATCTGCGAAAGCGATCCATCTGCGATAAGAAAAGCAGTTTGCGAATAATTATTTACACGCGAACATGCAATAAAAGGAACATGGCTTAACTGTCTGAATTCTCAAACTCTTTGACTTTTCGAATTGTTTTAATAAGTGCGTCTACAACACCCGTTAGTAACTGGTTTGTTTCGGGATTGACTACTTCGCCTTTATCATTGAGTTTCGCCCTCACAAAAGAAATTAATAAAGTTGCGTTTTCTACTTTTGATGAAAGGGCTTTAAGCGTTAGCAGCATCGCTGCGTGCGCTTTATCACCTCCCGTTGCGACTGTGATTAATGCAACAGGTTTATCGACCAATTCACCGGAAGATACTGTCCAGTCCAATGCATTTTTTAAAGAACCTGCAATTCCAAATGCATATTCCGGTTGACATATAAGTATTCCGTCTGCCTGCTGCAGTAATTTTCTAAAGTCGGCTACTTCGCTGCTTACAGTTTCGCTATCGTCAAAATGCGGAAGTTTGCCTATGCCCTCATATAAAATAAAATCAATTGATTCCGGAAATAATTTAATAATGTGTTGCAGGATAAACGTTGTCGAAGAATTTTTACGAAGACTTCCAGGTATCGCTACGATCTTTAATTTTTCGTTCATTTATTAAAGCTACTAAACTTCTTTTGCCGATGTAAATTTCAGCAACCAGATAGCGTTTATTTTTTTAAATTAAGATATTTTTTTCAGCCCTTAGGCGACATCGTTAGGCATCTGATTGTATGAGCGGGAAAACACCAGCTTGATCTTCACCATTTACTCAAATCTTTTCAATTGTGGCACCCCGCATAAAGACTTTCATTTCCTAAAAATATTTGCACTATTTGAAATCAATGGAATTGCGGCAACCTTTTAGTTAGAATTCCCGATTTACTTCCGGAAACATTTGTATGAAAAAAAAGGCCAGGAATATACTTTTTATTTTTATCGGACTTGTATTGTGCGCATTGGTAGTTGGCTATATGGTTTGGAATAAACCACACTCCAGCGTAAGGGACGCAGATGCAGTCGGGACTGATGCGATTTCGCTCTACATGAGTTTCACAAGTGATTCTGCAAAGGCAAAATCCACTTTCCTTAATAAAGTAGTTAGGGTTTCAGGAGTGGTGCAGGAAGTATCGGTCAATCAACAACAACAACAAATAATTCTTTTAAAAACATCTGTATCCGGCGCCTCTGTGAATTGCACTATGGAACAGAACAGTAGCGCCATCAAGCAAGGCGACACAGTTGTGCTAAAGGGTATCTGCAGCGGTTATATGAGCGGGGATTCAGAAATGGGAATACCTGGCGATGTTTTTTTAATAAGATGTTACGTCTCAATTTAAACTTATGAAAAGAACAGTTATTATTTTATTGGTTATAGTGTTTTGCTGCAGTTATTGCAGTTCTTATGCCCAGCTATATTTTACTAAAAATGGAAGAATATCTTTCTTTTCAAAAACCTCTCTTGAAAATATATCTGCGGATAATAACCAGGTAATAAGTGTTTTCAATGTACAAACCGGGCTGGTTCAATTTTCATTGCTTAATAACGCCTTTTATTTTCCTAAGGCAAAAATGCAGGAAGATTTTAATGAAAACTATATGGAGAGTGATAAATATCCGAAGTCAACCTTTAAAGGAATTGTTACTGATATTGGAACCATCAATTTAAACAATGATGGAAATTATAAAATGCATGTGAAGGGTGATTTAACGATACATGGTGTAACAAAAAATATTACTGCCTCAGGAAATATAATTGTCAAAAACGGAAATATTTCCGCTACTACATCTTTTAAAGTTCTGCTGACGGATTATCGAATAAAAATTCCCACGATTGTAACGGATAAAATTGCCAGGGAAATAGAAATTACTGTCAACTGTATTTATGAAAAAAAATAATCAAATCATTTATTTATGCGATTAATAAAAATTTTATTGCCTGTTGCCACACTCGTAAGTGTGTATAGCAAAACAGTTGCACAGGATACAACTAAAACGGCGGAGAGTGAGGCTAACCTGATGAATCAATTAGAAACACAGGAAGCAAAGAATGAAACCAGTTATGCTGCTGCCACATTTAAATATACTCACGTTATTAATGGCCAATCGGTGGAGAATCTTCCTGCACGTGTTTTAGATGTGAGAATACTTCACCGCTTCGGGCCGCTTAGCAGTGGTCTTTATAATTTCTTTGGTTTGGATTATTCACCGTTCAATGTTAAGATTGGTTTCGATTATGGAATTACCAATAACTTTATGGTGGGTATTGCGCACAGCGGTTACAACAAAACGTACGATGGCTTTTTCAAACTCAGGCTATTACGGCAATCAACAGGCGCTGTAAAATCACCGGTCACCATCTCGTTTGTTCCAACGCTTGCTATCAGTACATTGAAGCCATCACAAATTGACCCGGCTGTGAAGCCCGATCCCACAACTGAAATTAGAAGAGCATCTTATGTATTGCAGTTGCTTGTCGCCAGGAAATTTTCTGAAGGATTTGCATTACAGCTAATGCCAACATTCGTCCATGCAGATAATATTTCGTTCTTTCATGATAAGCACGACATATTCGCGATCGGCATTGGGGGCAGTCAAAAACTTTCTAAAAGAATAAACTTCAATGCAGAATATTATTACCAGCTGCCTGATATGAAAGCGCCCGGAGCTCACAACGTTCTGTCTTTTGGAATAAACATTGGCACAGGTGGCCACGTGTTTGAACTTCTTTTTTCTAATTCATTTGGGCTAACGGAAAAACAGTTCATAACAGAGACATCTGGCAGGTGGGATAATGCCGATGCTTTGTTTGGATTTAATATTTCAAGAGTATTTCAGTTAGGAAAAAAACATAAATAGCTATTGAGAAATATTATAAAAAATATTTTCAGGATACTCGATACAGATGAAAAGAAAAATTTCAGAAAGCTAATTGTATTAGACGTGGTAATTAGCATTCTTGATATTTCTTTCCTGGCGATACTTTTATTTATAGTTCGCTTTTATACCGATACAAGTCCTAAGACTTTTTCCTTACCCGCTTATTTTCCCACTGCAATGAGGGATCAAAATAATCTGCTATTGATTATAATATTCCTGGTATTGTTTAGTATCAAAAATTATTTTGGATTTAGCATTATGCGAAATCAGCAAAAATATGTTTATGATGTCGCCACGAGGCTTTCTCAACAGCAATTACAAAATTACCTGCAAGGAAGTTATACGGATTATGTAAATATTGATTCATCGGTACAGATTCGAAAAATAAGCCAGATGCCGATTGAATTTGGGCATTATGTTTTGGCGGGATTACAACAGATCATCAGCCAGTCGATATTAATTCTTATTACACTTATCGCCATTTTTATCTATAACCCTGTTTTGTTGCCCCTTCTTTTTGCTATCCTGGGGCCGCCACTTATTCTTACGGGATTTATGATGAAAAAAAAATTAAGCCATGTCCGGCAATTAGCCAAAACATCGGGGGAGAAAGCATTACAGCATTTGAAAGAGGCATTGGCAGGTTTTATAGAGTGCAATCTTTTTGGAAGAAAGAATTTTTTCTCACGAAGATTTCAATCTTCACAATCGAAATTTAACGGCTTTCTTGCAGACCAGCAGGTAATTCAAAACATGCCGTCGAGGTTTATAGAGGTGTTTGCCATTCTCGGATTGTTTTTGTTGATAATGATTAATTCTTTTTTATCACCTGATCACTCCGTACAGGTAATAACTTAGCTGCTTTCCTGGCGGCTGCATACAAAATTATTCCTGGTATTGTGAAAATTCTAAACAGCGCCGGGCAACTTAAAACATATGCTTTTACAACAAATGAACTATTGCAGCAGAAAGTACAATATAACGGAGCCGGTTACACGAAAAATAAATCCGACAATGCAATGCCTTGCATTTAATGATGTGATCCTTCAGGTATAATGGTAAGCCTGTAATTGATAAATTTTCATTATCTGTTTTGAAAGGAAAGTTCATTGGAATCACGGGCAATCAGGAAAAGGAAAGACTACGATCATAAACCTGTTGTTAGGATTTTTAGATACGCAGGAAGGAACTATTAGAATTAATGATGTTCTTACCACATCGGAAGATCGACGATCCTTTTGGAAAAGAATTTCCTACGTGCAACAAGAACCGTTTGTTCTTCATGATACCATTGTGAATAACATTACGCTTGATGATGAATTTCATAGTACCGAACACCTTGCAAAAATAATTAAGGTTACAAATCTTGAAAAATTAATAAGAAGTCAAAACGGGGAAACTGTTGCGCTCATTAATGAAAACGGGAAAAATATAAGTGGCGGGCAGCGCCAAAGAATTGCAATTGCAAGAGCTCTTTACAAAACATCGGATCTCGTCATTTTAGACGAGCCCTTTTAATGAATTAGACAGGGTCTCAGAAAATCATCTTTTAAATTTTTTCAGGGACCTGGCCCATTCCGGTAAAATGGTTATACTCATTACGCATAACAAAGAAAGCCTTTCATTTTGCGATAAAATAATTTCATTGGATGAAAAATGATAAGGATGTTTTTGTGATATTGACGCCCGGTTTTCCGGCAAATGAAAGAGACGATACGTGCCTGCCTTTTCTGCAAACAATTGATAAAAGCTATAAATAAAGAATTCCCGGCCATTTCCATTATTATCCTCTCTTTTCAATATCCACGTAAGGCGCAGGAATATTTGTGGAACAATAATAAGGTTATTTCTTTCGGAGGAAAAAATAAAGGAAAATTGCTGAGGCGTATCATATGGATGAAGGTGTGGCGAAAATTGAAGGATCTGAATAAAAAAAATAATATCAAGGGGCTGTTTAGTCTTTGGCTTGGTGAATGTGCCTTGCTGGGAAAACGCTTTGGTGAAAAATATAATATTGAGCACAAAGCGTGGGTACTTGGACAAGATGCAAGGCCCGGTAATAAGTATGTGAAGAGAATGAAACCAACGCCAGGAGAATTAATCGCAATTTCCGACTTTATTGCGAATGAGCTCTTTGCAAATTATTTAATAAAGCCAACTCAAATTATACCTAACGGTGTCGATAAAACGCTGTTTAATATGGCGCCGGCCGAAAGAACACTTGATGTAATGGGCGCCGGTTCTTTAATAGTTCTAAAGCAGTACCATTTATTCATCGGTATTATCCTGGAAGTAAAAAAAACTTATCCCGACAATCGAATCCTTCATTGCCGGCAACGGACCTGAAAAAGAGTCTTTACAATCATTGATCACTAACCTTCAGTTGGAGGATAATATTTCGTTACCGGGTGAAGTGGCGCATGGAAGGTTGCTCGGCTTGATGCAGCGCAGCAGAATATTTCTTCATCCTTCATCTTACGAGGGCTTTAGTATGTCGTGCCTTGAAGCACTATTTGCAGGCTGTCATGTGATTAGTTTTTGTAAGCCAATGGAAGAAGATATTGAGCATTGGCATGTAGTGAAAACAAAGGAAGAAATGGTGGCAAAAGCGCTTGAATTGCTTGCTCAACCCGGGCTTGAACATAAAGCTGTGATGCCATACTCAATCGATGAAACTGCAAATTCTATGATGAAATTGTACAGTGAGTAACCATATTCAGAAAAAAAAGAGATGAAGAATATTCTCATTATAGCGCTTATTTTATTTTCAGTTTTGATAAATTTTCTCAGCTTCAATAGAGTCCAGGATTGGGGAGATGATTTTGCAGGTTACGTGATACAAGCCAAAACGATTCGTGATGGAAACTATAGAGAATTGGAAGATAACATTAAGAGAAATGATTTTATTTTAAATTATCCCTGGGGCTTTCCCGTTCTTATTTCACCTGTGATTACATTTTTTGAATCCAATATTGTCGTCATCAAAATATATATTTATTTATTCTTTGTATTATCTCTTGTTGTATTATTCTATTTGTTCAGGGAAGAAAAAGAAACAGCTTTGTTAACAATATTAATGTTGTCTTCATGCCCTTTTTTCTGGGATTTTAAAAATTATATTCTTGCTGATATCCCTAATTTATTTTTCGTGCTTCTCACACTTTTGGTTGCTAATCGATTTTTAATAAAAGGCCACGCGATTATCAATGATTATTTCACTTGCTTCTTAATCGGCGCCCTTGTCTTTATAAGTTATATGATCCGCAATCAATCATTGGTGTTATTGCCCGCTATTATGCTCGTTCAATTTTTAAAATTCCGCAGAGATTTTTTTAAGGCGAAAACCTTT
>CAVWQJ010000040.1:0-13683 GCA_963756945.1 uncultured Chitinophagaceae bacterium
TAATGTGGACAACGGTAGATGTTGCGTCTGGAAAGAAAACAGTGCCTCAGTTGGATTCGGTTATCAACCATAATATTGCAATCTTTCCTAAAGATGCGTACCGGCTTTATTTTACAACCAATCATGATGAGAATAGCTGGAATGGAACTGAGTTTGAAAAATATGGTGATGCATATAAAGCTTTTGCAGTGTTTACCCAAACGATGTATCAAAGTGTTCCTTTAATTTATAGCGGCCAGGAAATACCCAATAAAAAGCGATTGAAGTTTTTTACTAAGGATCCCATTGTTTGGAATCAATTTAAGATGGCTCCGTTTTACAGCACCTTATTTCACTTACGAAGAAAGGATCCTGCACTGGCTGCGGATGCAACCTATAAAAAATTGGCAACCGGGAACGACATGGCCATTTTTGCTTATGTAAGAGAAAAGGCAGCACGTAAGATTGCCGTAATTTTGAATTTATCGGATCAACCCCAACGGTTTACCATAGACGATTCTTCAATTTTTGGTAATCCGTTAAATATATTTTTAGGCACAAAAGAAAAAGTAAATGCAACGCATGTATTTAGTATTGAACCCTGGGGATTTATAGTTTATGAATACAATAAATAATTGTTTAAATAGTTTTCGAGTGAGGTTCGTTAAGGCGAAAAATAATGCTATAAAATCTTAGATAGATTAATTGAATAAATTTATGGAGGGAAGTAAATCGACGGGCTCAAATAATCCAAATCCTCATCTGCAAAGGAGAAAAAAACATTCAAAGCATTCGAGGAAGAAAAGATCGTTGGCATACAATATCTTTAAATGGGCGAAAAAAAATCCCACGAAAGTTATCGCCATAATTTTGGGAATAGTGTTGATCTATATTACAATATTATTTATTCAATACGCGAATAAGAATAAGCGCAAAGAAAGAACTACATTGAATATAGAGTGGAATAATAATGTCTATCCGGATAAGACGGTTGCTTGTCAGGGTCCGGGGTGGGAGTTCAGTTGAACACCTTTATTTTTTTTAAATCAGTTACATTATAAATTTTTATTTTACATTTTATAGAAAAGCAATATGGCAAAATCAAAAAAGATAATTACAGCAGCAGATGAACTGATTGTAAATAAAATTTATTATATCCGTAAGCAAAAAATTATGCTGGACAGAGACCTTGCAGAGTTATATGGCGTGCAAGCCATAAGATTAAGAGAGCAGGTAAAAAGAAATATAAGACAGGTTCCCGTCCAATTTTATGTTCCAGTTGACAGAGAAAGAAGTGAAGGCTATGGTATCGCAAAATGCGATACCATCAAAACAGCAGTTAGGGGGATACCTGCCTTATGCTTTTACAGAACATGGTGTATTGATGCTCGCAAGTGTATTAAAAAGTAAACAGGCATTGGAAGTAAGTATAAGTGTAATAGAAATCTTTGTGAAAATGCGGGAAATGTTATCGACCGATAAAGATATTTTATTGAAGATGCAACAAATGGAAAAAAAGTTAACCGGACATGATCAGGACATAAAGTTAATTTTTGAAGCATTGAAGCAGTTATTAGATCCGCCACACGAACCAAGAAAAAGAATAGGTTTTAAACCCGATAACTTATGAGCCGATTCACAGTACGGCTTTATCGCCTACGATGCCAATGGCAATATCTTAAAATATTTACGCAGGGGAACGGCTGACACCCGGATATGGATAGCCTGAACTATAAATACAACCGGGATGAAAACGGCAACTTAGAGACAACAGACTGAACCATGTAAAGGACCAGGTGAGCAGCGGCAATTATGCGGTGGATATTGATGACCAGTCTGCGGATAATTATAACTATGATTATATCGGAAACCTGAAAAAAGATGTGGCCGAAAATATTGATACGGTAAGATGGACGGTATATGGAAAGATCAACCGCATTGTAAAATCTTCCGGCGCTATGGTGATTGACTATGGCTATGATGCCGGCAGGCAACCGTACCACAAAAAATGTGTCGGGTAAGTGACACGATACAACCACCTATTATGTACGGGATGCACAGGGCAATAGTGTTGGGCATTTATAGTATAAGAAGATGAGGAAGAGCTTAAATGGAATGAGCAGCATTTATACGGAAGCAGCGGCTGGGATGTGGCGCTGGGATACATTGGTACCACCGCACCGCCTGTAGTAGATGAAGACCCGATATATGATAGTTTATGTTGGGAAGCCGTACCTATGAATTAACTAATCATTTAGGAAATGTATTAAGCACAATCAGCGATAAGAAGATTGGAAATGACAGCAGCGGCACAGTAAATTATTATATTGCAGAAGTTCTTTCACAAAATGATTACTATCCCTTCGGGATGATGATGCCGGGGAGGAAATATCATAGCCGATACCAGTTACAGGTATGGATTTAATGGAAAAGAGAATGATAATGAGGTGAAGGGGAAGGTAATCAAATAGATTATGGGTGAGGATTTACGATTCTAGGTTGGGAAGGTTTTTATCTATCGACCCGATTAGTAAAAAATATCCAATGCTCGGCGCCGTATCAATTTGCAAGTAATACGCCAGTATATGCTATTGATTTGGACGGTAAAGAGGCTTGGGTAGTAATATGGGCATCAATGTCACATGATAAATCTCCGGATGGTATAAGACGAATCGGGCACACAGGTATTGTAGTCAAGAATTATAAAGAAATTGATAAAACTGTATACGATGTTACATTAACTTCAAACGGGTTTGAATTGACCTGCCAAGAATTGAGAAAACATATCAAGCAACAGGATCATATACATATTATGACTTCTGGCCAGTTTCATCAGAAATGAGCGGAAAAGCTGCTACAAAAGATGTTCCTTCAGTGCCTCAACGGCAGGCTTTTAAACATCAACCGGATCAGACAGGAACTATTTTCAAGGATGAAAAGTCTCTAACTGATTTTCTAAGTACCCATGATGCTTCGCAAATACCGTCAACGGCCAAAGGAATGCCAGAAAATTCTGAAAGCAATGAGGGAAGGCCGTGTGATGGAATAATAAAAATGAACCTTACACCGGAGGAGTCACTTACCTTAAGCAATAAATATGCGGAAAAAGAAGCTCAAGGCAAAAGTTACAATGGCGAATCAAATAATTGTTCGCATCATATGTGATGGCCTAGACAGATCTTGGAATTTCCATTCCAAAAAAGAAGAGGTTTTCGTTTTAAAGGCGATTTTTATCAATCTTAATCCATACCATGATTTTGATACACCAAATAATACTTATAAAGAATTATTAAAACAAAAAGTCATTGATACAAAGATTATTAAAGATGCCTCCTCGCAAACAAAACAGGATTATAAAAAAGCAGTTATCGATGATAAAAATTAAGTTATCTCTAATATCAAATAGAACAATCCAAATTGTCTTCTTTTTCTTATTATTGTCTTGTAATTATTCAAATAATAAATTGAAAGACATTAAAAATATAGTTCACTTTATCTTCGATATGGGACAAAGAAAATATTTCTAAATCCTTTATATTTAAGTAGTAAACTATGCAAATCTAAATTAGTTGACCTCCAATTAAAAGTTTCAGAAGATACAATGCGGTTTTTTTTAGCAACGAGAGAGAAGATAGTTTAATTGTAATAATTTACGCGGACTTACACTATTTTTCGGTAGAAAATCATTACTACAAAGCTGAAGATTCTCTTCTTTTAAAAGATGAAATTGCCGATCTTACTTCCGAGTGATCTTTATGCAAATTCAGCTGATTAGAATATTGTAAAGCCGCAGTGCAATCTCATCATCAATAGTGAGATTTACGTTAGTAATATCAAGTCTTTTCTTAATCCGTGTCTCTATTCCAAGCTTTAAGCCAGGCAGGACACAGCGGCCCTTCTAAAAAAGTATTTGTATCACTTAGATACATTATATAAAAGCAAAGAGTAAGGAGCATATCGATAATTTAATTCAATAATGACTTTGCACAGCCGTGTCCTGCAACCCTGCAACGGCACAAGCCCTGGAGTGGAGATATGGCAACGGGAAAACTCGCAGATGTTACTATAAGCCAATGCCGAGGTAAATCCTAAATTGTGAATAAAAAATCCGAAATGAAAGCAGCAGAAATCCTTGATAAATCAATTATTTGGAAAAATCACTCGACAAATCACAGATACTTACTACCCTAATTGGATTTATCCTTGGTGAACTGTACAGTTATGGGTTTTACTCTGTGCCCCTCTCTGGTCTTCTCTCTCTCCAAATTTAATTTAAAGCATTACAAACACTAAACAACGGCGGCGTGTGGCTGCACAGCGGGTGGAGTATTGCTTTAGACACACCAACCACTGCATAAAAAGAGTAATTTATCTAATTTGCCAAACTTATAATTCTTTCCAACTCATAACACTCTTTATACTTTTTGATTATTTCAATATCCGAAGTTAATTTGTCGTTTATATTTGTTCTTTTTCATTGCCAATGTTACACTAATTGCTTTGACTGCGAATGGGTTTTAGCTACTGGCGCTGTCTTTGTAAGATGATGATCTGAATGACTTTTATTAGTCCTGCTGAAACCTCCTCGGAATATTTGATCCTTATTATATCATCTTTAAATAATGAGACAGCTGCTTTATTTGTAGACGGATTAAATATTTTAGAATAGTTTTGATGCAAACAATTTATCGCTGTTTTATAATCATTCTCATACTTTTCGTATTCAAAATTACTTTTACTAGTGCAGGAACAAATACCGAATATGAAAACAACTAATAGTATCTTGTTTATCGTAAAACCCATTTTTAGTTATTATGCCCAGTAGCACCTTGTTCTTTATTGCCCTTCTGCAAACTTGAGGGTGCCGCCGGAAAGTTATTTAAATTATATGGTTGTGAAGTATGATTTTGGGGAACATATTTACCCGAATTAAGAAATTTTCTTTTTTCTTCCTCTGAATAATATATTGGTGAAGTTGCTTCAACGGCCATACCGGCGCCTGGGATACCGACTGATATCCATGATTTTTGATATCCCTTTATTTCTGGTATCCTTTTCCTCTCCCCATGATCTTTAAACGGGATACCTTTCCAATTAGGTGCATCCTCTGGATTCGTAGCCTTAGCCTCTGTAAAGTTTTGCTTAACTGAATTTATTAAATCGTCACCTGTTTTAAACTCGGTATAATCCATGTCGATAACTTGTCCATCACCTATAGGAGACAGCCTTTGTTTTGTAACAGTTAAATTCTTACCTTCTGAAGCAAACTCATTTGAGGGCAAATCTTCATAAGAGTAATAACTTTCATCTGCCCCTTTACCAAAAACAGCCTTTTGTAAAAGTTCGCTACCGCTTGCTGGTTCTAATAAGTCCATGGAAGTTTTGCCATATTCTAATGTTGCAAAATAATGTTGTAGATCTATCCATCCCTTGTCCTTTGTATAAACATACCTTACTGCGTCACCATATGTTGAATATAATATAAAATGCTTTCCACAGTTGGATTTTTTAATTTTGATGCCCATTGCGCAACGGCTTGATCGATTGTTCCAGCTTGATTTCTGTCAGGTTCCTGCCCCCTTTTATCAATTAACCATACAGGTGAGTTTGCAGCGAAATTATAAGGAGTTAGATATGGGTATTTACTGATCAATGGATCCACACTCAAAAATCTCCCCAACCTCGGATCATAAATCCTCATTCCATAATCCTGCTCATTCCCTTCACCCTTCACCTCATTATCATTCTCCTTCCCATTAAATCCATACCTGTAATTGGTATTGGCAATGGAATATTTCCTTCCCGGCATCATCATCCCAAAGGGATAATAATACAATCTGCGTAAAACCCTGTTCCGGCAAGGGCTTCAAAGAACTTTTGTCTTCTCTAAAAATAGGCAGAATTGGCAAAAAATGGTAATTATCTCATCATAATTATCACAATTTTATCCACCTAACCTGGCAAAAACCTTATCCGTTTCCACATCTAAATAATTTTGTGCAATAGAGACATATTTATGAAACTCAACACTATTAGGTGCATGGCCGCTTATCTTCCGTACCAGGTGTTCCGGCATTTGCAACCTTAGCATCGTAGTGATTGCAGTACGCCGCATAATATGCGAACTGATGAGATTGCAAAACCGGTAATGTGTCTTTTGCTTTACGTCTTTATACACCACTATTGCTTTGCCTCTTTTCTGTCTTGTCTTCACAACTTCATCCGTCCAACCTAAATACTCTGCTAATTCCTTTAAATACAGATTCAATCTTACCAAATTAAAATAGGGTAACAGCCTGTTGCCTTTTTTGCTATACTTCCTGAAGATTTCAATTGCATATAATGGCAATTTGATCTGCGTGTACGTCTTTGTTTTCTTTGATTGTACCGTCAGATAATATTGCTGATTATCAAATTGAAGATTTGCTTTTTGCAGATTCATAAGATCAGAGTATCGTAAAGCGACAGTACATCCCACCAATAGAATATCTTTTACTTTCAACAGAACCTCTCTCAGACTTTTTTCTAATTCGGGTTTAGTAATAATTCAATGTTGAACTTGTTTTGGCTGCAATAGTTGAGCATAGAGATTGGAAAGTTAATATAGTTTGTCTCGTGGCGGCCAAGGTTCTGTTTATTTCACCATACTCTTTATTTCCTGCAGTTTTAATAAGGCTTCCACAGGAGTTAACCGGTTAATATCAACCGCCTCGAGTATTTTTCTAATGTCTTCAAAAGTCTGCGAATGTGCATCAAAAATGCTCAACTGCAATTGGGGCGCTGCTCAATTGTCTTAAGTTTTCTTTTATGCTTTTTGAGCTTTTATCTTTTGCGTTTACGCCATCCGTTATAGTGTCATCAACATTTTTAGCTTCCAGTTGCTTTAAAATTTCATTGGCTCTTTCAATAAGCGAAGGCGGCATGCCGGCCATACGTGCAACATGAATACCAAAGCTGTGGGTGCTGCCGCCCGGGGCCAGTTTTCGTAAAAAAATAATTTTATTACCTGCTTCTTTATTGGTAACATGAAAATTTTTTACCCGCTCGAATTTATTTTCCAGTTCATTCAATTCATGATAATGTGTTGCAAATAATGTTTTGGGCTAAACGGAGATTTTTGCAAATACTCTGCAATACTCCAGGCAATAGAGATGCCATCATAAGTAGAAGTTCCTCTGCCAATTTCATCCAGTAAAATCAAACTTCGTCGAAGTGATATTATTGATGATGCTGGCAGTTTCATTCATCTCCACCATGAAGGTGCTTTCGCCGCCACTTAGGTTATCGTTGGCGCCAACCCTGGTAAATATTTTATCCGTCAAAGGAATCTTTGCCTCATCTGCCGGTACAAAACTTCCCATGTGTGCCATCAATGTAATTAATGCAGTTTGGCGAAGAACAGCACTCTTACCACTCATGTTTGGTCCGGTTAGAATAATGATTTGCTGCGTTTGCGGATCAAGAAAAATATCATTGGCAATATAACTTTCTCCAAGAGGTAAATTTCTTTCTATAACCGGGTGACGGCTGTCTTTTAAATCAAGTTCGTAACCATCGTGCAGAATAGGTTTTTTATATTTAAACTGCAATGCATTATTGGCAAAGCAGGAAAGGCAATCCAGCACGGCCATCACATGACCATTCACTTGCATGGGCGCAATATAATCCTGCAATTCATTTAAAAGGTTTTCGAAAATCTGCAATTCAAGCTGGAGAATTTTATCTTCAGCGCCCATGATTTTTTCTTCGTATTCTTTTAGTTCCGGTGTTATATATCGTTCGGCATTGGTAAGTGTTTGCTTTCGTATCCAGGTTTCCGGCACTTTATCTTTATGTGTGTTGGTAACTTCCAGATAATATCCAAACACATTATTGAAACCTATTTTCAATGATGATATGCCGGTTGCTTCACTTTCTTTTTGTTGCAATTTCAGCAGGTATTCTTTGCCGCTAGTAGCAATATCTTTTAATTCATCCAGTGAATCATCAACACCGGCGGCAATTATATTTCCTTTTGAAGCGGCAACCGGTGGGTTTTCAATAATTTCCTTTACAATTTTATCAGCAATATATTTACATGGATTTAAAGAATCGCCCAGTCTTTTTAAATATTCGTTGGCAGATGCATCACAAATTTCTTTGACCTGGCTTATCAGTTTCAAACCCTTTGCTTATTTGCAGAACTTCTCTCGGATTTATTTTTTTTAAAGGGATTTTGCTCACCAGCCTTTCCACATCGCCGGCTTGTTTTATATACTGGCTTATTTTATTTTTTTCCTCCGGCGTTTTAATAAAATATTCCACCAGTTTTGGCGCTCTTTAATTTTTCCAATATCGTTAAGCGGCAAAACCATCCAGCGTTTCAAAAGCCTTGCACCCATGGGTGAAACCGTATTATCCAAAACTTTTAATAACGAATTATTGCTTTCAACGCCACCGAGTAATTCAAGATTGCGAATGGTAAACCGATCCATCCAAAGATGATCTTCTTTATCAATTCTTTGCATAGAAGTAATATGTTGCAAGATTGGGATGTTCCGTATCTTTTAAATAATGAAGTACGGCACCGGCTGCAATAATACCTGTGGATAAATCTTCAACGCCAAAACCTTTAGACTATGTGTGCCAAAATGTTTTAACAAACTTTCTTTTGCATATGCTTCTGCAAAAATCCATTCATCCAAAGAGTAAGTAAAAAACTTATTGCCAAAAAATTCTTTAAAATATTTTTGCTGGCTTCGTTGAAAAATAACTTCGGCAGGTTTAAGGCTTTGCAATAATTTATCAGCATATTCTTTATCGCCTTCCGCAATAAAAAATTCTCCTGTTGAAATATCAAGAAATGAAATACCTGTTTTTTCAGAAGTCGAGATAAATACCGCATAAAAAATTATTGTTATTATGCTCAAGCAATTTATCGTTGGTGGCAACACCCGGTGTAATTAATTCCGTAACGCCTCGTTTTACAATTCCCTTTACCAGTTTTGGATCTTCCAACTGATCGCAAATGGCAACGCGATAACCCGCTTTAACCAGTTTATGTAAATAGGTATCCAACGCATGATGCGGAAAGCCTGCAAGTTCAGAAGCAGTAGGAGAGCCATTATTTCGTTTCGTTAACGTGATCCCCAAAACCCGTGAAGCCGTAATAGCATCCTGTCCAAAGGTTTCATAAAAATCTCCCACCCGAAATAGCAATATAGCATCAGGATATTTCGCCTTGATGGCATTATGTTGTTTCATTAAAGGAGTATCTTCTTTAGACATTCTTCGCAAATATTGTCCTTCTCCTTAGGAGAAGGGTTGGGATGAGGCTTTTAAACTATTTTTGCAAATTAATAGCCTTTTGATGAGAAAACTGAGTATGGATGAATTGAACCGCAAATCTGTTGATGAAGTAAGGCGTGCAGAAAAAATTCCGGTAATTGCATTGTTGGAGAATATCAGGAGCGCTTATAATGTGGGAAGTGTATTTCGCACGGCAGATGCGTTTTTAATTGAAGCCGTTTATATAACAGGTTACACGGCAAAACCACCACATAAAGAAATTTCAAAAACTGCATTGGGTGCGCAGGATTCAGTTGAATGGAAATATTTTGAAAATACTAAAAGGGCCGTGGAAGAACTCAGGCAAGATAATTTTAAAATATTTGCGGTGGAACAGGTTGCAGACAGTATTTCACTTGAAAGATTTTCCGAACTAAACATTGATAAAACTGCTTTTATTTTTGGAAATGAAGTTAGCGGTGTTGAGCAGGAAACAATTTCTTTGTGCGATGGCTGTATAGAAATTCCGCAGTTTGGCATGAAGCATTCTTTAAATATTTCTGTTGCTGCAGGCATTGTTTTGTGGGAAGCAGTAAAAGCAAAATCCATTTAAAAATTTATTATTTAGTATTGCATTATGGTGAAGTCGATTAAAAATTATTTGTCGCTTGTAACTTTTGCCCACACAATATTCGCAATGCCTTTTGCATTTATCGGTTTTGCTCTCGGGTTAAAGGCAATGAATTTCGAAACCTATAAGCCCTGGTGGGAACTTTTGATACTGGTGTTACTTTGTATGGTTTTTGCACGAAGCGCTGCTATGGCTTTTAACCGTTGGCTCGATGCAGATTTTGATGCCATTAATCCGAGGACTGCCGTACGGGAAATACCTGCCGGAATTATCAGCAAAAGAAATGCGATGATATTTGTTGTCGGCAGTTGCATTGCATTTATTGTAACTACTTATTTTATAAATGCGCTGTGCCTGGTATTGGCGCCGGTTGCTTTATTTGTGATTCTTGTTTTACAGTTATACAAAAAGATTTACTTCGCTATGCCATCTCGTGCTGGGGCTGGGTTTGAGCCTTTCGCCTATTGGCGCTTATATTGCAGTTACCGGAAAATTTGCTTTCGTGCCGGTCTTATTTTCATTGTCGGTTTTGTTTTGGGTTAGCGGCTTCGATATTATTTATGCATTGCAGGATGAAGAGTTTGATAAGGTAAATCAATTACGTTCTATACCTTCTATGCTTGGCGCAAACAGGGCGCTTCGTGTAAGCGAGTTTCTTCATGTTTTATCGTTTGCATCGATAATAGCTGCCGGCGTACTGGGAAAGTTTAGCTGGTTTTATTGGGCAGGCGCGGCCATTTTTGGATACTTTCTTTTTTACCAGCACACGCTGGTAAAACCAAAAGATTTGAGCAGGGTAAACAGGGCCTTCTTTACATCAAACGGTATCGCTTCAGTTATTTTTTCATTGTTCGTTTTAATAGATATTTATTTTAATCTTCACACCTGAAATTGTAATGGCAAGAATACTGTGTATTGATTACGGGTTAAAGCGTACAGGCATTGCAGTTACAGATCCGTTACAAATTATTTCAACCGGGTTAACAACCGTTGATTCCAAAGAATTGATTTCATTTTTAAAGAAATATTTTCGACTGGAGGAAGTGGAATTAATTATCATTGGTGAACCAAAAAACCTGGATGATTCCGCCACACATGCAACACCGTTGGTAAATGCAATCGTAGCTAAACTGAAAAAGGAGTTTCCGCAAATACCTTTAAAAACTGTGGATGAGAGATACACTTCAAAAATGGCTAAGCAGGCCATGTTCGATATGGGCATGAAAAAGAAGGATCGCCGGAATAAGGAGACGGTTGATGAAATTGCCGCCACTATTATGTTGCAGGAGTATATGCAAAGCATTTCCTAAATAAAATTCATTAAAAGGCATCAGTAATTTCAAAGGCATTTTTTACTGTTTAAAAGCTTTAAATTTGCGGAAATTTTACAATAAACAAAAGCATTCATGGTTTTACCTATAGTAGCATACGGCAACCCAGTTCTAAGAAAAGTAGGTAAAGAAATTACTCCTGATTATCCTGAATTGAACAAGCTGATTGAAGATATGTGGGAAACCATGTACAACAGTAAAGGGGTAGGTTTGGCTGCGCCGCAAATCAATAAAGATATCCGCTTATTCGTAATGGATAGTTTGCAGATAATAGCTAACCTTGAAGAAGATGAAAAGAGGGATTACCCCAATGATGAAGGTTATAAAGGAGTGTTCATCAATGCAAAAATAAATAGTATTAATGGCGAAGAATGGTTATACAATGAAGGATGCCTTAGCATACCAAAAATCAGGGAAGATATCCTGAGAAAGGAAGAGGTTAGCATAACTTTTTTTGATGAAAATTTTATGCAGCACACTAAAACCTTTAATGGAGTTACAGCCCGTGTAATTCTTCATGAATATGATCATATTGACGGGAAGCTATTTATCGATTATCTAAAGCCACTTAAAAAAAACCTTCTGAAACGCAAGCTGAATAATATTTCCAAAGGAAAAATATCAGTAGATTACCGAATGTCTTTCGTTAAATAAGATATTTCTTTTACAATTCGCTCCCACATTAACCCTTAATTTCAGGAATGGTTAAGTCTTTTTTTGCAACATTGGTCTACCTGTTGGCTTCGCTATTTCTATTTGGCCAGGATCAAAAAAACGATACCACGGTAAAAGTGGAAAATAACTATATAACCCTTTCCGAAATCGTTGTTAATAAAAAATTGGATGTTGCTTCTTTTATTGAAAGAGTAAAGAACGATACTACTTTTTATAAAGCATTTCGTAATCTTCGTGTTATAGGTTACACTTCGATAAATGATATAAGGATGCTGGATAAAAATGACAAGATTGAGGCGTCACTGCTGAGCAAAATAAAACAAATCCGAACCCATAATTGCAGAAAAATGCAAGTATTCCAGGAAACAACTACCGGCAATATGTACAATGCAAACGGAAATTTTAATTATTATACAGCTCAAATGTATGCTGGGCTTTTTTTTACCAAAGATTCTGTATGCGGGGAAACCAATATCGTAAAAGGTCACGAGTTTTCCACGAAGGGATTAAGTGGAATAGAAAAGCATAAAGAGCAATTGAAGATGCTTTTCTTCAATCCCGGTAAAAAAATAAATGGGCTTCCTTTTATAGGCGATAAGACTGAAATATTTGAGCAAATCAATGGCCGATAAATATAATATGTATATTGATTACCGCAATTTTAATAATGTGCCCTGTTATGTTTTTACTGTAAAAGCAAAGGATGATAAAAAAAATAACGTGGTAATTGACGAAATGACAACCTGGTTCAATGAAAAAACTTTTGAAATTGTTGCCCGTAATTATTCTATAAGTTACGATGCGGGAGTTTATGATTTTAATGTAGATATGGAAGTGCAAATGACAAAAGCCGGTGATCTGTTCGTTCCATCTGTGTTAAGATATAATGGCAACTGGAAAGTTATTTTTAAGAAGAGAGAACATGGAATTTTTACTGCAACATTGTTTGATTTTGTGAGGTAGGATAACACGAATTTAAAACACTAATTACACGAATTATACTAACTGGTAAGCCATCGCTTAACCTTTTGTTTCATCTGCTCATGAGTAATATACCGCCCATTTCTGTAATCATCTAATGCACGGTTTATTTTAACTTGTAAATCAGCAGGCAAATCATTTATTGGAATATTTCTAATGGCTTCATTCGGATATAATAATTCATAAACCTCTTCAATTAATTGTTCGTCATTTGTTGATTGAAGTTTTTGAAGTATATTTTCTTTTTTATCCCTTGTGTTCATAATAAATTTTGATGATTAAAATTAATTAACATTTTTGAAATTGCTTGTATTGTATTTCTTTAATTGTCAAACGCCTATTTTTATACCATGAAATATTTCGCCCTTCTTAGTTTTTTCGCTCTGTTATTTTTTTCATGCAGTAAATCTAAAAATACAAATATCCTCGTGGGGACATGGAACCAAATGGATCAAATATCGCAATATGTAAATCCTTATTCACTCAAAACAGAATATGATACGCTTGCAGGAATTTCTTTTTCTATCGAATTTAAAACGGACGGTAATTTCTTTACAAATGGAATGAAAGACGGAACTTACTCTATTTCGAATGATAGTATTTTTTCTTTAAAACCACCAGGAAATACAACTACTTATTTTTATGGTACCTACACTATCATCAATCGAAATAACAGCTTTCTTAAAACCAGGAGAAACGGATTTTCCGGGGAACAGGAAAAAGTGTACGATCCAAACATGCAGGGTATGTTTACTTATGCAAATATTCAGTACGTTTTTAATGAGTATCATAAAGAGTGAAGTCTGTCAATTCCTGCTA
>CAVWQJ010000041.1:0-28653 GCA_963756945.1 uncultured Chitinophagaceae bacterium
TCTGTTGTTGTTTATGTGCTGCATGAGTCAGTTTTACGTATTGCTGTAAACGCACATGAAGCAGTGCGTCCAACGGGTCTTGCAAGAACTTATCCAAACATGATCGGTAATGAATCTGCAAGAGGAACCGAGTTCCAGGCTTTTGGTGGTTCAAAGCCAAACCATGTCACTATTCTTCCATTCACGAGATTATTGGGCGGCCCGATGGATTATACGCCCGGTTTATTTGAGATGGACATCAGTAAAATAAATCCCAAAATACATCACATGCAAATTGTACACTTGCCAACCAGCTTGCCTTGTATGTCACCATGTACAGCCCGCTGCAAATGGCTGCTGATTTTCCTGAACATTATATGCGCTACGCCGATGCATTTCAGTTTATAAAAGATGTGGCCGTGGACTGGCAGGATAGTAAATATATAGAAGCAGAACCGGGCGATTATATAACAGTTGCCCGCAAGGCCAAAAAAACGGGGCAATGGTTTCTCGGAAGTGTGAATGGTTACAATCCCCGCACTTCAAAGATCAGGTTTGATTTTTTGGAGCCCGGCAAAATGTATATCGCAACCATTTATGCCGATGCAAAAGATGCCGGTTACGAAACCAATCCGCAGGCATATAGCATTCAGAAAGTTGTTGTAACCAATACCTCGAAGCTTGCACAGTTTTGTGCACCTGGTGGCGGTTATGCCATTAGTTTTACAGAAATAGAAAGAAAACAGGCAAGGGGATTGAAGAAGTTGTAGTAACAAAAGCGGAAAAGTGAATGCAAACGTTACCGGGGAGATGTGCGGGTGATGTGGGCTTGCAAAAAAAGCGAACCCCCACGAAGGCTGCGTTTCCGGGAACCCTAATGCCGAAGAGACCTCCGGGTAGACTTATCGAATTTATTTGGATGCAAAGGCTGCTATTATTATTCTTTCCACATTAACACTGCTTAAAATACCCTGGTGTCATGTCAAGTCTATTATGTCTTTATTAATATTCCCACAAACCTGCCTGTCGGCAGACCGGGCCACGGAGAACGCTAAGAATAATGCTTTGTGATCCTGGTGTTTTTGTGGGATAGCCGTCATTTTTCCCAACACAATAATTTAACCCTCAAACTGAAAATCAGTTCTTTGCCGTTACTTTTTAGAATTTCTCTTTTGATAAAGTAATATAAGAAAAATAATAGTTATTAAAGCAGCGGGCAACAGCCACATCCAAAGATGAGCACTAAACCAATTGTTGTATTTTTCAATGAACCCATATCACCGTTAGCAATAAACGCTGCCCAAAAATAGGGATGAGAAGTAAGCGGATCAGATTGAGATAAGAATGAAAGTTTTGCGGCCCGTAATGCTTCGTCTTTAGTTTCACCTTTAGCGAGTTGTTCGTAAAATAATTTCATTATCCCGGCAGTAGATTTATCATCTGCCTGCCACAAACTCATAATGCTGCTTTTACAACCCGCATAGGAAAATGCTCTTGATAAACTCATGATACCTTCGCCTTTGGCAAGGTTACCGTAACCGGTGTTGCAGGCGCTCATAACTACCAGTGCAGCAGGAATATTTAACTGGTATATTTCATACGCATTTAAAAAGCCGTCATTAATTGAATCCTTGTCAGCAAATATCAGTTTCGATAGCATGGGATTTTTGTCGTCAATAACAGCATGCATGGCGAGATGCAGAATTTTGCAATTCCCCGCATCTTCCTTAAACGCTGATTCGGTTGCGCTTTCACCCGAATAAATTTTGCCACTAAAAAGTGCTTCAGCATTGGTCACTTCCCTGGTGTTAAAAACAAGATTGTTGATATTCTTCATAAACGGGTACGCCAGCAACTCCCTCGATTTTGCCAAATACCCCGGGGTATACGATGGCGCAAAACCCATAAACTGGTTTTGCCAGCTCTGTTTATGAACGGGTGCGCTTGCCGAAGCGTTCCATAACGATGACGAATAAGCGTAGCTGATGGAATAGTGCTTCAAGAGGTAATCAAGGTTCTTATAATTTGCGTTTACGGTAGCGTTAGATGGCGGAATAAGAATATCAAATGGAACAAGGGAAAGTACGCCGTCAGGAACGATAATTAATCGTTTTATATCATTAGCTATATTCTGTTTTGCAGGTGCAATAAGTATTTGATACAATTGAGCAGAAACATTTCTAAATCTTTCGAATTCGCTCCCGGCGTTTTTCTGAAAAATAGCCGGGCTGTTGCACGATCTCATTACCAATAACAATGAATCAAGTGGCGTATTTATAGGCGTTTGAGCGCAGGAAATGTTTTTATTATTGACCACGAATGTATAAAGCGTATCGCCCACCGCCTGGTATTCAATGATAGCTTCGTCGGCTTTCAATTCTTTTCGCAATGCCGGAACAGTTGTCATTACATCTTTATATTTCAATTGAAAATATCGCGGAAACTGTATCTCAAAAGAATGCACGAGTGAATCATACCGGCGGTTCACTTCAAAAAGACGTGTTTCATACAAAGCTACTTTTTCTGAATCCGGCTGCGTTGTCCCGTTTCTTTCTTTTAGCAATTGCGATTGATAAAAAGAACGGTATGTTTTTAATTCATTCTCCAGTGAAAGAAGCTTTGGTGGAATGAATCCTATTTGCGTAGCAGCATTGCCCGAGATAACCGCGGACAAGACAGATGATTTATTTTTTTCAGCGTAATAAAATGCTCTATATAAATAATTGCTATCTTTCTTTAAAGTGAATAACTGCATATTTATTTGCAGCGCTTTTTTATTAAGATCAGATCCCGTTCCTGCCAATGCAATCTTATCTTCATTTTTTAAAACACCTATCCGCATAATATCCATCAATTTGCTCCCGGTATCAAAAGCATGCAAGGCATTTTCAAGATTTGTTGCATCGTTTGTTTGCCCGTACAATTGATAAAAAATAATTCCTTTCAGAAACAGTGATTGTAACAGGAAAGACTTGTTAAAAATACCTGTGAGTTCAGGATTGTCTGCAGGATTTTCGATATTGAAGTTGACAACATTTTCTATAATAGCCTGCTGGCATGCTGCGAGTGCTTTCTTATAATCTTTTTTTTGCTGTAAGGTTTTTGCAATACTGTTGTAAACATCAGCAATTGAAGGATGTTTTGCACGGTAAACATTTTTATAAATGTCAATAGCTTTCTTATAATAAATTATAGCTTTTGTCAAATCGTTTTTACCGGCATATACATCACCGATATTTTTATTTCCGGACGCAATGAGAGGATGTGATTCTCCATACGCAATTTTCTCTGAAGCGATTGATTTATTAAAATATTGCAAGAGCTAATTTATATTCATTCTTACCAAGATAAACAGAACCAATATTGCTATAAGGTTGCGCCAAGATCGGGATATTGTTTCCCAAATAATGCCAACTGAATGTTTAATGCTTTATTGAAGTACTCAAGCGCCTGGTCATATTTTTTTTTATACAAAAACACGCTGCCGATATTATTGTACGAACCCGGTATAGTTGCTTCCTTATCGCCGAAGGTTGCTTTACGAATGTTCAATACATTTTGATAATACTCCAGGGCCGTTTCATAATTACCTTCATCCATATTCATGGCGCCGATAAGTTCATAAATATCCGACGAGTGAACATAGTTGCGGCCAAAAATTTGATCATAAATTTTTAATGATTGCTTCCCAAGTTCCTCCGCTTTTTCATAGTCACCCACATAATAATAAGCCTGCGACATGTTATTATAATCTGTTGCGATTTCCTTTGAATTGGCGCCCACAATCTTCCTGTCTATATCTTCTGCCTTTTGAAAATTTTCTATTGCAGCTTTATAATCGCCTAAATGGGAGTATATCATGGCGATATTTTGATAGGAGGTCGCCACATCGAGGCTGGCCGGGCCGGTAAGTTTTATTCGTAACGCAAGACTTTCCTGGTAGCATGCCAGCGCTTTCTTGTAATCAGATTTATGCTCGTAAACAATGCCTAAATTGTTAAGACTGTTAGGTACTGACTTATCGCTATTGCCATATAATTTTCGTTTAATGGCAAGGGCTTTCTGTTGATAAAGGATTGAACTGTCATAGTCTCCTTTGTTATCAAAAAAAATTGCGAGGTTATTATAGGTGTTAGCCAGTTCGAAATTGTTTTGATCAAAAAGTTTAAGCTTAATGGCCTCTGTCTTTTTATAATATTTATAAGCAACAGCAAAATTGGAATTGTCATCGTTAATGATGGCAATATTTTCGTCGGCCAATGCTTCTTCCATACTAAGATGATCGATGGACTGCGCAATCTTTAATGCTTCAAAAGCCTTAGTGGTAGCGGCTTTGTAATTTCCTTTTCTCCAAAGGTTTTCCGAAATCCGGTTAAGGCAGGCAGCATATTTTTCAGTGAGACCGGTGTTCCGGTAAATAGGAGCGGCTTTTTCAAAATAAAACATGGAGCTATCGAGACTATTCCTCCTTAGCAATGAATCACCCAGATGAAACTGGTTATTAGCAAAAGTTGTGTCGCTATTTATTTTGGCCTGGCCATAACAAATTTCGCTAAGTAAGAAACAGCTTAAAAAAATACCTCTCATCATCCGGGACAAAAATTGTAGTTTAACTTTTATTGGATAGCGTTTACAAAATAAAATACTTTTATAAAAAAAAGAATTAATACCGGAGCAAAGCTGTATATGTTAATAAATTTAATCACTATTAAGAATATATATAAAGCGTAAAGGGTAACTTTTATTGTCGTAACGCTATTTATTAATGGATACAATATCAAGAGAACATGATGATAATTTATTGTTGAAGGGAATCCTTGAGGCAGATCCTGTTCAATTGAAAAAGTTGTATAGCGCCTATTTACCGGGAATCATTGGTTTTATAAAGAACAATAATGGCACCGAAGAGGAGGCACGCGATGTATTCCAGGATGCAGTGATGGTAATATATAAAAAGGTGCAGGCAGGGGATTTAAAATTGAATGTTTCATTGCAATCTTTTCTTTTTGCTATTTGTCGTAACATGTGGTTATCGCAATTGCGTTCAAAAAAAAGAATAGTTGCATATTCGCCTGGTGATAACACGGATGATATTGACATGGACACATTACAGAAAATGGAAATAGCCCAAAGAGAACGTTTATTCTATAAACATTTTAATAGCTTGGGAGAAAAGTGCAAAGAAATTCTCAGGCTCTTTTTTAGTAAAACACCTTTAAAAGAAATAGCAGTTCAATTTAAAACCTCTGAATCTTATATTAAGAAAAGAAAATTTAAGTGTAAAGAACAACTGGTAGAATCAATAAAAAAAGATGATCAGTTTAAAGAGATGATATGATGCCGGACAAAGAAAATAAATACGAATTAATTGAGAAATATCTTAACGGGGAATTGACCGGAAGTGAACTGGCATCATTTGAAGAAAGTTTATTAACTGATCCCAATCTTCAGGAGGAAGTTGCTTTACACAAAGGCCTGCACGATTTTATAAGCAACGAAGCTGAAATGAAACTCCGCAGCCAATTGGCAGTTGCCGACCGGGAGTCACGAAAGGGAAAGGTTATTTCTTTCAATATGAAGTTTCTTGCCGTTGCAGCATCAATCATTGTCATATTTTTTACCGGGTATTTTTTATTAAATACAAAAAATAATGATGGGAAGAAATTATTTGCACAAAATTTTCAAGCCTACCAAATGGTGATCAGCAGTCGCGGTGGCAATAACGGCGACAGTATTGAGTCAAAAGCCGTAAACCTTTACCAGCAAGGCTTGTATGATCAGTCGGTTAGCTACTGGAATGCTTTAATAGAAAAAGATTCAACGAATATGTGGGCAATATTTTACCGTGGAATCTGTTTTCTTTCTTTGAAAAAATCTACCGAAGCAAGGAAAGATTTTGAAAAAGTTATTGCGGTTGGCAACAATTTATTTGTGCAACAAGCGGCATGGTATGAAGGGCTTTCTTATCTTCAGGAGAACAATAATCAAAAGGCCTGTTCTTATTTTTCAACCATACAATCGCAGGATTATAAACAACAGGAAATAAAAAATATCCTCGATAAAATATGTAAGTGAGCAATGAGATTTAAAAATTAAAATCTTCCATCTTCCCTTTTTTTTCAATTCATTCAGTTTTTCTTTCCGAATACTTTCTGATAAAAGATGTATGTTAGCTTTCATTTATTATTTCTATGAATACAAGCTTCAGGATTTTGGAATTGGTTTAAAGCAAACAACAAGGCATACCTTTTTTTGGATAAGGTTGATGAAAACGTTGGGGAAAATTTGCTTAGTGAATTTGAAGAGCGGCTTCATCACTATTGCGATAAACTATTTTTCGAAATCGGTGGAGCACCGGGTGAAGACCAGGAAATAATCATAACAGCAGAAGGAGATACAGATTATTTTGATAGGGTGGAACAACTGATAAACGATGCACCTTCAATTGATGGCTGGAAATTCATTGCTTTCAAACAGCCAATGCCAGGGCATTTCAAAAGTGCATGGGATGATCTTGAATTGAATACTGAGGACATGTGGTTTTTACCGCTTTCAAATTCAAAAAATGCTGACCTTGGTATAAGTGTGGTATTTAAAAATTATGAGTTCATTAAAGACAATGAAATTTTGGATACTCTTGTATATAAAATGCTTGACACTATTATTGGAGAGAAATCTTTTGCGTTTGATATAGCTTATGTTGAAACAGGGCAACAACCCGATGACCCGGAAGAAATGGGTATGTTTCCAATTTTAGAATTGCCCGGGTATATCAAATGGCATAAATTCAACGCAGAGCAAAAGATCCGGTAAGCCGCTGGTAGAAAAAAATGCCGGGAATTCAAGTCCCGGCATTGCATGTTAACCAGCGTCATTTACCTTCAAATGACTCACCTAGAAAATCACGCTGGCATTATTGACAATTTATGGCGGCTATTTGCGGACTAAAAACTGTTCCGTACGTTTTGAAACAATGCTTTTCAGGTATTGCATAGTGATAAGATTTAAGTGCATGCCACGCGACTGCATAATATTCTACTTTTAAGGTTATTCCATTGGCCCCATCGGGAACCATTTTAGTTACAGTCTTTCCTAGGGATATATCACCGCTCGCAAAACTAAAAGCAGATCCATCGGCATGTTTACCTGTAATGGTGAAATGGCTTACAAATCCTGCTTCACAGTAGACTGATAAGGGCTGACCGGGAACGAGAGCAGTACTGCATTCCTCGACAGAATAGTTAGTGCTATAACCCATCCTGGCAATCCGGTTATCCTTAAGATACTTAATGGTGTACGCGATTGGGACGCCGGGATTGCTTTTATTATAAACTGCATTTTGCCCTTTAATGATATTTTGCAGGTCGCCAAAGTTTTGTGCAGACACGGCTTGTGTGGCGACGGCAGCATTGCCGCCTATTAATACAATGGTTGTGGAAGAATTGGCAAGAATACTTTTTATGTGTGTTTCTGCTGATCCGGTTACATTAGTAACACCGGTAGCATATTGCAAAGCGAGTTCCATGTCAGTAGATGTTTCCTTTGTTGAGCTTTCCATGCGAAACATGATGATTCGTCCGTACACTACAGATTGCACATACGCAGGGGGTGTGTTGTTATCAATAATTGATTTTACTTTATCAACTGAAACATCGCTTCCAAAAACCTCAGCAGGCGAAGCAGGTGTATTCATAGTAACGGAATAGAAACCCTGCTTAAATACCATCATCGCCACTGTCTTTGTACTGGTGGTGCTATAATTAAATTGGGATGCGACATCGTTGCCCATCCATTTTACGTTTAACCCAAGTGACAGCGCCAATTGTTGTGATGAGTAGGAGGTGGAAGCCTGGTAAGATGCATACGCAGGATTGACATACCCGTCCTTGTAAGCATTGTTGTTCCAGTATTGCAAAGCGCCATCTATTTTCGCTTGTACGGTACCGTTACCAGGATTGCTGACGGTAATGTTACCTGCATCGCCAATACCGGGAAGGTCTACATGTAAATTTACAGGCGCTCTTGAAACCTGCAGTGGCGTTGGGTTCCCGTCAAGCATGGAAGTGTCGCCATAAACGAGAGCACCGGGAAATATAACACCGTTAGTCGGGCGAAGAATCGCCACATCTTCAAAATTTTCTTTCATACTGTAGCTTTTCTTAACGCATGAAATTTTATATCCTCCCGAAACACTGGTACCCAAATCGTCTGTGCCTGTTTCGCCTGTTTGTGAACTGCCCGATGCAATGTTTTGAACATTGAGTATAGCATCGGGGTTATACTGCAAGCCATGAATATAATCGGCAATGCTTGAAGCATTTTGCTGCTGTTGAGCGCTCATTTCATTATTTTTCTTACAACCCATTGCCAGCAATAAAAGTAACGTCAACGCAATTAGCGTTGATTTTTGTGCCGTAAAAAATTTTCTGTTTAACATACAATTGATTTTTAGGTGATAACTATTGATGTATAAACAAATAGCACGGGTGAGAAAAAGGTTACCCTGTGGATGGATTTTTTATCATGAAAAACTTTGACGCTGTTAAACTGATTTAAGGAAATGAATGAAAAATGGACGTGTGTGAGGTCCCGGCGTGGTTTGTACTTTAGCCTGCGTGTACAACACTTTGTTTTATTTTTGAAAATACCGGTTCAGAAGGGAATACGCACGAAGACAGAATTTTTTTCATTCTATACCTTTTCAGTAAATAATTTACGCTTTCTGTTAGCCCTGTAGTGAGCGCCGGCAAAAGTTTTTCAAATTTATTTTTCATTGACATTGCATTGGCAATTTTGTTATTACCTTCTGCACAATCTTTTTATTTCCACATAACAATGTGATGAAGCAGCCATATATTTTTTAATGAAAATAGAGCCGGCTGGTAAATTAACCGTGAATAGAATTATTAATGAGAATTTTACAGATATGCAAAATGAGTCCCAATTTAGCTCTTATTAATAATTCCGGTAAGGCTTGGCGATGGGTTGGTATTCATTGCTTGTCAATCCCGGAACCAAAGCTGAAAATTGATGCTAAAGTTGAAGGTAACAACTAAAGCCAAATTTATAACGTCGAGCTGGAACTATTGCTGATATTGAATTGTAGCTGGGTGTTTTTCCGTCAGCAAGCCTATTGTCAAATGTATTGTTGCCTATAGCCTTATGGCGCCGTATGCTTGACTTTGATTGTCCTGATATAATAGATTAGAAACAAAATTTGTCCTGCGATAAAAAGTGTCCACGCTACAGGAATTAGTTTCATCCGAAATTCTATTGCTTTTATCAATTCGTCTTGATTTGTCATTTGTACGTTCAAAAGGATTGATGGAAACTTCAGATAAATTACCGTCGGAATTGTCAAAACAAAATGAATTGCAAATAAAGTCCAATTGATTTTGTCTGTCCACTTAGATAATAACCAATATCCTATTGTCACAAGAAGTAAAACTATAATAACAATAAGTCCCCAAACAAAGTAAGGAGGGTAAATTGTAGTGTGCCAACCTGGAAGTACAGAGGTCGCAAAGTCAAACGAAAACGGAATTGTTAGCAACAACAAAATAAGAAATGCAAGAAATGGTATGTACGGTCGTGTCATAAATAGGTCTGTCTTGTCCAACCTGTAAATGTTTGATGTTGTCACGAAAGGTTAGGGGCAACGTATCAATAACTGTTATTGATTTCAATTATCTGTGAGTACCTGCCGGGGATTGAAATAAAATTTATTATTTATAAATTATTATTTTTTTGCCGAACGTACGAAGGTAATTTATGAGATCGCCGGGGCTGCGGGTTTTACCAAAAGTGCCTTCTATGACATCAGCATTCCCGGGTATTCTTTTCTTGAATCCTGGCATTTCCCGGTGCCCAAAATAAATCTTATACAATATGGCACCATCGGTTTGTTTTTGAAATGCATCCGAAGTAAAGTCAGAAGGCTGTTTAGTCAAATTTGTGGACCTCTTACCGATTCCGTTGCCGTATTTTCCATGGCACGAAATGCAGTAGGAAATATATAAATCGTTCCCTGACTCTATGGAGGCACTATCTGCAATTACAGGATTTTTCATGTTTTGGTATTTTGCAGGGACCTTCCATGGATCGTCCTGGTCTATTTTAAAAGAATATATAGTGATAACTATTGCAACTGTTCCTAACAAAGCTATTAAGCGCTTCATATCATGTAATTTTAAAGGTTCATAAAGAAATGGCCAAATTTAGAAAAGAATAGGTGTCGTTATCATGACGACGGTCATTAGGCATTATGTTTTAAATCAGAGCTATTATTTATTGATAACCAATCACCTATGTCGGATTTCTTTTAGTCGCCGGTTAATACGGGCAACGCAGTATGATTTATATCATTTTTAATTTTTAGCGACATAATTTTAGCCTGGATCTAAAAAATTCATACGAAAAGTGGGCAGTAGATCCAAATTCCCTGGTTCGTGGCAGGAAACACTGTTTTATTATCATTATTGCCCGGGTAAAATTCTGCGAATCGGCTAAAACACACGTGGGTTGATGTGGGCTTCGGAAAGGAAGCGAACATCCAGGAAGGCTGAAAGAACTCATCGTTCCTGATTTTTTCGGGCTAAGTGATATTTCGTATAGCCTACCACGTTATGATGCCTGATTTTTCTGCGCCGGCATTAGTTACGTTGGTATGAAGAAAGATAAATATACCCGCATTACGTATGATACCACACGGGCGGTTGAAAGTTGTTGTTGGCGATAAACAGCAATATAGTGATTACCTGTTTACCCGGAGCACAGAGAGGCAGCAGCGAAAAAAGGCAGAATGATGTGGGCACGGGTAAACAACCAGCATGCTAACTTCGGGAATATGGTTAGCGAAAAATAAATCATGTACGGCAAAAAATAAATCATCCTTTGCCTGTTTGCCGATGATGACTATTATTACGGTCTGAAATTAGTAAGCACTTACAATAAGCAAGTGTAGACAATTTTCTTACTTTTTTATATTTTTCGCGTTAATGCTTATCTTAGATTTTTCAATGATTTGTTTACCAGGAACATATTTTGTAGGACGGCAAAGCTGTCCTGTTTCTCTCAGGAGCGGATTTATAAGGACAATACTTCTTTTTGTAAATTGTTGCCTGGCCGTTTCAAAAATTTATTCCCAAAATATATATGTAGCTAATGCAAAAGAAATTTACCTGCGGTCAATGGCGTCTGCAGGCAGCAGGGTTATTGGTGAGCTGCACTATGGGGATACTGTTGTTGCTAATTTCAATAAAGGAAACTGGCTTAATATTCTCTCAAAAACGGCAGGCAGGGTTTTGTTCCTGCGAAATACGTAACCCAAATTCTTACAGTTGCAAAAACTGAAAAAATAAATGAAACACCCGTTGCTGACCTGAGTGTATTGAATTTCTCCTCTCTTTTGTCTGCTACTTTCAGCACATTCCTTTTACTGACAGCATTGATTTTATTGGTGCTTCTCTTAATCTATTATCTCAAATAGCATGGCCATAGTTGAAGATAATAACATCGGTTTGGGTTCTCATGTTGAACAATCATTAAGAGATATTATTTCAAAATGGGCCAATAATATTCCTTCCCATCCTTATAAAAATTTTGGTAATGCAATCAGGATCGGTTCCATAACATATTCGCCTGTCTATGTCCTGAATTGCAAAACCCAATTTTACAGTATGGATGATTCCGGGCAGGAACGGCCTTACGGTACAGGTCTTACTTACAGTAAGGGCACTTCATCTTCAAGGAAGAAATATGAAAGGAACTCTTTCTGAAAACATGTTGAACGGTATTGTCTTCCGGGCTCAGAAGAAGTTCATACATGCAGCAGTTGCGGTGGAAGCGGTAAAAACAATTGCAACAATTGTTCGGGCCGTGGCAGTGTAAATTGCCACAATTGTGGTGGTAGCGGAAATTGTAATTCGTGCGGTGGCACCGGAAAAAAAAGATGTACCAGTTGCAATGGAGGAAGAAAGCCATGCGGTACCTGTAAAGGTAGCGGCGGGCACAACGAATATAACAGTGTCACCAGGCAAAATGTTTGGAAAGTCTGTAATTCATGCGGCGGTTCCCGAACACAAATATGTTCTGTATGTTCAGGAAGCGGGAAGACCAATTGCTACCAGTGTTTCGGATTCGGGCGTTGTAATGTTTGCAATGGCAGGAGAACGGTGACCTGTAATACTTGTCATGGATCCGGTAAAATCACCTGTAAGAAATGTAACGGTGACGGTAAAACGATATTTTATACCGAAAGAGCAGAAAAGTGGGACTACAGTAATATGTATAATTATGTGGTATCTCCTTCCATGAATAATGATTTTCAAAATTGCCCTGTTAAGAAAAATGCCAGTACAGAATTTATAAGTGAAAAATTGGCTGAAAGGTTAAGCGCTGATTTGTATGCCTGGGAACCACCACACATGCAATCGGTTTATAAAAGCTTATTGCGTGCTGCATCTGTTCCTTCTTCGTTGGATGTGCAGCCAGGCGCAAGCATTTTAGAGCAGTACACCAGTGTAAGAAGGATACCTGCCTATTACATTAAATACGATTTTGAAGACAATAATTATGGCCTGGTAGTTTTTCCGGTAGATCAGGAGGTTTTTGAGGAAGATGGCCCACTCACCCGCTTCAGAAAGCAATTGGTAGAAAATTCGCACAAGCACCTGAAGAGAAAAAACTATGGCAAAAGTGCTGAGCTTGCGGAACAGGCTGTAAAAATGGGACTTGATACCCGTGATGAGTTGCTGGAAAAGATAAACAAGAAGGTAGCAATAAAAATAAAAGCCAGTTATAAAATTGGCGCTTTTGCAGGAGCATGGGTTACCGCTTATTTTATTTTCATTTGGATCATGAGTTATTTCATAACACCCAGGTATTTTTTAAATTTTTTAAATGAACGTGTGCAGAACTCGGGCAGCGATTTTATCATAATGAACAATTTAATTATTGCCGTATTAATTATAATTGTAAGTATCACCAAATCTGTGAATATAGCAGGGAAAAAAATGATTCCATTTCCAGGTAGGCAAATGAGACCTGAAGCAATGCGGTTTGTGGTGGGATCAGTTACCGGCATTTTTTATACCCTGTTTGTTACACTGGTAATTTTATTTTTAAATTATACGGGTATATTACTAATTGCTACGAAAGCTATTTATTATTTAATTGAATTAGTGCTTCCGGGTTTTCATTTAGATGGTATAACTAATTTTTTACGATGAAACAATTATCATTATACATGCGCTGGGTGCAAATGCAATTTGCTGAAATCAATACTGGTGAGAACCGGCAGTGGGTTATTTTGTATATTATATATTCCGTTGCAGGATTTCTTGGACTTCATCTGATTTTTAGGAGAAAATATAAAAGGGCGCTTTTGTACTTGTTAGCCTGGAGTATTATTTTCGGTTCATGGTTTGCTTCTATGCAGACCGCTGTTCCCATGCAGGTTTTTTTTGTAGGATTGTTCCTGTTGCTCATCTTAATGATCATTGATATTTTCAATTTATACTTTATTCAATCCAGGAGAAAAAAGATATCCTTCCCATTTATTTTAACGATCTTATTTTTTGCAGCACAGGTTTTTTTTGTTGAATACATAAGAGTTGAATTTGGACATACTATAAGAGAACAAGCTATATTTTTTGCCAGGCATTTTGATAATATTTAGTCTGCCTTCTTTTGCTTTGTTGCGGGATTAATTTTGTGCTGTAGCTTTTAAAGGAACACCTGGCCCGGACCTGGAAATATATCTTGCCTATCCGGGAGTAAGATTTTCTTATGAAAAGTGAATTTCAATTCCCATTCATCTGACGCCTGCTAACGTTCCCTTTAAAAAAACAAGTCAATCTTTTTTTTAAAAAAGACAGAATACGTTTACTTTGACATCTTTATTTACCTGATATGACAAAAAATACTAACATTTTAATTTTTGTAATCCTGCTTGCTATAGGATGCAAAAGGAAACAACCACCCTGCGAACCGCAGCCAAGAGACCCATCACTGGCATCGATTGATTCAATGTCTGCTAAACTGAAATGGCCAGACGACCTTAGCATCATGGGCTTTTCCGGGCCCAATCTGACGCCGAGCCCGGCCTGCCTGGCCGTTGCAGCATCCGGGGAAGTGTATGTTGGCGTAGATATGATTGGTTCCCTCGGTAAAAAACCGGGACAGGGAAGGATTGTAAAACTGGTGGATTGCAATAACGATGGCATCGTTGACAGGCATACGGAATATGCCATGGTAGATGACCCACGGGGTATTGTATCTGTAGGCGACAAGTTATATGTACTGCATACAGTCTTTACCGATACCGTAGCAACAGGCATGGCGCTCGAGGTTTATGAAGACAAAGACAATGATGGCTTTGCTGACGGGCCACCGAAAACACTCGTCAGCCACATGAGTAATCCTACTTATCTCGCAAGCCGTGGTACGGACCATGCTACCAATGGCATTCGCCTCGGTATAGATGGCTGGATTTATATTGCCGTCGGCGATTTTGGTTTTCACAATGCCGTTGGGAGCGACGGGACAAAACTGACCATGCTGGGTGGGGGAATCGTTAGGGTAAGGCCCGATGGCACCGAAATGGAAGTCTACATACATGGCACCCGCAATATTTATGATGTTGCCATTGATCCCTATATGAACATTTTTACACAGGGGAAATACGAATGACGGCGGCGGATGGAATATGCGTTTCAGTCACATGATTCAATCCGGCGAATACGGCTACCCGGTACTGTTCAAACATTTTACGGAAGAAATCATTCCTGCTTTGGTAGATGTTGGCGGCGGCTCCGGTACGGGAGCGCTGTTTATGGATGACCCTACCTGGCCGGCAAAATACAACCATGTACCGATGATGGCGGATTGGGGCAGAAGCGAATTATACATTCACAGGATCACGCCTGATAATGGCAGCTATACACAGGAACAGGAAGATTTCATTCATCTGCCGCAGATTACAGACGTGGATGTTGATGCTTCCGGCCGCATGTATCTTTCTGCATGGGACGGCGCCGGCTTTTCAGGTGATTCCACCAAAGGATTCACGGTACGTGTGGTTCCCAAAAACTGGACGTATAAGCCTTACCCTGATCTTGAAGATGCTTCCACCGGGGAACTCATTACCCTGATGCAATCTGAAAGCAGCGTTGCGAGGCTCTATGCACAGCAGGAACTGATCTCAAGAGGTAAAAAAGGTACGGATGCAGCATGGAAACTGGCCAGCGACAAGAGCAAGCCTTTATATTCCCGTGTAGCAGGCATGTATGCCTATGCGCAGATGGCCGAAGCCGATGCTACCAAAAACCTGGTGCAACTGGCAACGGAAGAAGACATGAAAGCGTATGCCCTGCGGGCACTCGCCGATAGAAAACCGTTCCTGAAAGATGTACCCATCGAACCATTTTTAAACGCCCTGAAAGACACTTCTAAAAGCGTTGAATTCGCAGGAATTATTGGCCTGGGGCGACTGGGACGGATAGAAGCGGCAGAAGCATTGCTGCAGATTCCTGTTCCGGCATCGTTTGTTGCGCCGGCTAAAGGAACTGAAGGGCCACATGCCACACCCAATTCAGCTATCATCCCTCCCCATCTCGCAGTGAGAGCGCTGGTAGCGCTGAATGCGGTAGATGCATGCGTAGCCGCTATCGGCACGGAACACTCTACACTGGCTTTATGGGCGTTGCGTTATATGCATAATACGAAAGCAGTGGAAGGATTGCTGGCCGCTTACCGGAATACCGGGGATACTGCATTGAAAACCAAAATAGTTTCCACACTTGGCAGGCTGTATAACGAAGAAGCACCTTATGACGGCACGTGGTGGTGGAGCACCCGCCCGGATGCGCATGGTCCATACTACAAGCCCATAACCTGGGCGGGCTCGGATAGTATTAAAGCTTTCCTGGTTGACCTATGGAGTAAATCAGGTGCAGCCGGGAAGCAATTTTTTGCCGACCTGAATGGCAAACTCCGGATGGGCATCACCCAGTTTGGTGGGGAAGAACTCACAGTGGCTGAGACGGAAGAACCTAAGGTTGACCTGGATAAGATCAGGAATAAAAAAGGGCAGATCGGCAAGTCCTCTATCGAGGACATCATGCTGGCAATGGATAAGATCAAGGGCAACCCGGCAGATGGCAAGCGCCTCTTTATTCAACAGAGTTGTATTACCTGCCATACACTTAGCAAAGGCGAAGCGCTGAAGGGCCCTTACATGGGGCAAATCGGTGCCATCATGAACCGCAAGCAGATTGCGGAATCCATTCTTACACCCAACGCTTCCATTGCACAGGGCTTTTCCACAGTGCAGGTGCAAACAAAAGATGGAAAAACGGTGATTGGATTTGTTACAGAAGAAGCTGCCGATAAAATTGTTTTACGCGATATTACCGGGAAAGTGTATACCATTCTCACTAAGAATATTCAGAAGCGGGAAGAACTAAAAAATTCGATGATGCCGACGGGAATGGCTAACGCTTTATCGTACGAGGAATTTGCTTCGCTGATCACTTTCCTTTCACAACAGAAATAGTAAAAAATAATATTTTGAATTATAAGGGGCTAAGGGGGACACCCACGAAGGTTGAAGAAGAAGTGATAAGATGTTGGACTGACAGCAACAACTAATTCGATTAAGTAAACTATAAAGCGAGATCATGAAAATTGACTTTATCAAAAGAAGTAAATTCAGCAGGTTCACCCTGATTCCTGGTGGCAACCATATCTGGTGATGACTTGTAATCCGGAAACCTCATTGGCTCAGAAAAATAAAACAGGCAAGCATCAACTGCAACTGGTTGCATCCATTAATGCTTATTCCTTTGCCGATTTATTGATGGCTCACGATTCCCGTGGTGATAACCGGCAGGTCTACAATTATTTTAATTTATTGGACTGGTGTGCCGGCAAAAAAGTGCCCGCACTTGACCCAACTGCTTATTTCTTTCCCGGCTACCCGAAAGTTCCTTCCGACGAATACCTGGCGAAGTTTAAAAATTATGCAGACAGTTTAGGGATCGTTATTACCGGCACCGGCATCAGGAACAATTTTGCTTCTCCGGATCCGGCAGTCCGTGCTGAAGGTGTTCAGCTTGCCAAAGACTGGATAATAGCTGCTTCTAAAATCGGTGCACCCATTATCAGGTTATTTGCCGGGGAAATTCCAAAAGGGTACGAGGATAAGTGGAAGGAAGTTGCGGGATGGATGATCGATTGCTATAAAGAGTGTGCGGCTTATGGCGAAAAATATGGAGTCAGGATCGGAATTCAAAACCATGGAGGAATGCTGCAAACGGCTGAACAATGCATTTATGTACTGAAGGCAGTTGATTCAAAGTGGGCCGGTCTTATTGTTGACATAGGGAATTTCAAAACGCCGGATCCATATAAGGATATTGCGGAAGTAGTTCCTTACGCGATCAACTGGCAAATAAAGGAAAGCATATCCGGTATCGGAAATGAAACGCCTACTGATTATAAACGTTTGATTAAAGTTATAAAAGATGGAGGTTATACCGGTTACTTACCGGTTGAAACATTGTTGGTTCGCGGCAAACCTTACGATCCGTTTCTGTCAGTTATTCAGATGCTTAATGAGGTAAACGCCGCGATAAGGGAGGTTTATCAATAGTTTTTAAAATTTCAAATCAAAATAAAACAAGGTGAAAAAAGCGTGATTAATACATTCTTTATTTACCGGAATAATATGCTGCCCTGCGTAGGTGCCCTTCCGTTTTCCAAATTAATAAACTATTATAATGTTTGGTCAGACCATAAATCGGCTTGCACGAGTGGGTGTTGTGCGCTTGCGAAAGGGAGGGAACACCCACGAAGGCTGAAATGCCCCTCTTTTTCTAATTTAAAAATTCACGGTTTTGTCCCTTGCGGAGTATAAAATATAGTACCATAATCAGTAAACTTGGCAATCATTACATGAATGAAGCATTAAAAATCAATAAAAATACCTATAAAGATTTTTAAGGGCAATTTAAACGAGGTTAGATATGGCAAAAGAACACAAACCAAATTATCTTAAAGACTATATCTTTTTTTGTAATAAACATATAAATGATTACCTTAATATCCTTAATCTTTCCAGTCCACTGGGCAAGAAAAATAATAAACAAACCCCGGCAGTAAACACAGAGTTATTTACTATCCCAATAGAAAATAACAGCTTCATCTATTTATGCCCCATTAAGGTAAGTCGGCCTTTGTATCTAATTCATCCATGGTGAATTTTTTGGCAGACATTAAAATGGGCTATTATAACAGGGAACTCGATCCTGACGGTGCATTGATTGAATTTTTAACAAGGCTTGAGATAGTTAGCGCATCTCCCGAACAGCTTCCCATCACGATTTTTGAAAATGAGCCGCAACCCACTTCAGTAAGTTTATTTATGACCACGGCTTGTAACCTTCGTTGCACTTATTGTTATGCTGCGGCTGGGACACACCATTAAAATCCATGACGTTTGACATCGCTAAAAAAGGTATTGATTTTATAATAGCCAATGCAGTAAAAAAAGGAGAAAAACATATTGAAGTAGCCTACCATGGGGGTGGTGAACCCACAGCCAACTGGATGGTGATGACTGAGTCTTTTGCTTATATGAAAGAGCAAGCTAAAAAATTCGGACTTTCATCAGCTGGGCGGGGGTTGCCTCCAACGGAGTTTTAAAAGATAACCAAATTGACTGGATCATTCAGAACCTGGACAGCGTTAGCCTATCATTTGACGGGACCCCCGAGGTGCATGACGAACATCGTATCACGATACAGGGAAAAGGATCGAGTAAAAAGATTATCCATACCATCAGGCGTTTTGATGCCGCCAACTATACTTACGGCATACGTGTGACGGTCACAAAAGATCATATTGGAAATCTTCCGGAATCTGTAAAATATATATGTGAGAATTTTAAGCCTGTTCGTATCCAGGTAGAACCCTCTTACCAGATAGGGAGATGAAAGACGCCCCCTCTGCTGAAACAGAAGATTTTATTGCAGCTTACCGAAAGGCTCAGGCCATTGCAAAGAAATATGGTTTTGAAATTTTTTACAGTGCCGCAAGAGTGGGATTGCTGACCAATCATTTCTGTGGCATTACACAGGATACATTTGCGCTGTCTCCTGATGGCAATGTTTCCGCCTGTTATGAAGTTTTTTCTGAAGACCTCCGTTTTTCAGACACTTTCTTTTATGGAAAGCCTGATACAAATGGAGGCTATATTTTTAACCTGCCTGTTTTAAACCACCTGCGTAATCAGGCCGTGCAGCATCGTGATTTCTGCCAGGGATGTTTTGCCAAATGGCATTGTGCAGGCGACTGCTATCATAAAGCCCTCTCTGTAAACGGCCAGGAAGAATTCAGCGGCTCCGACCGATGCCATATTACCAGGGAACTAACCAAAGATCAGTTGTTAGATCGTATTTATTCTTCCGGTGGTATCTGGCACGAAATGCCCAAAGAACTTGGAACAAAAGCTTCGAAAAAGGAAAAGAAATATTGCTGTAATCTTAAAACAGTATATGGATATAAATAAACCACGTTTTGAATTAACAAGTATATACAGTGATGGCACTGCTGAAAAGCCACAGATTGTACCTATCAATGATATGCCCTGGGATACCAATACCAACAGAAGGGGGTTTTTAGGAACAGGATTGGTAGCTGGTGCTGCTTTAGTATTGTTGGCAGAATGCAAAAAAAGTGATGTTAGTAAGAATGTTTCAGAATCACAATACTCTGATCTCGTTATTCGGGCTCATTGTGATGAAGTTAATCTAATAACTATTAGTCCGGATGGAAAAATATTAGTTTCCAGTTCATCTGACAAGACGATAAAACTATGGTCCTTATCGGATAGGCGCTTAGGCGAAAATATCTAAAATATTTTTTCGATAAATCAGGCTGCTACTTTTACTGGACTTACTTCTACGAACTCACTAATAGCTCTTTTTAATTGGTTATATACATTAGTGTACATTTCCTTTGGAAGAGACAACTCTAGTGCTTCTTTGTTTTTAGACCACATTAATGTTTTTGGTAATTGTTGCTCTGTAACTACAGTAATTGCCAAAATGATTTGTAACCCGTTTGGTGATATCTGGTATTTTCTTTTCCCTTTTTGTGTTATCACGATCTTTTTAGCTTTTAGCTTTCTTAATACATAGGCTACCTGAGTTGGTTTTAAACTCATCCCATACATATTTTTTAATTTCTGTACTACATCTCCCATACTAAAGCCGAACGGTTTGAAACAAATTGCCATCACCGCATGCATTACACATACATCGATCTTTTTAAAGGGATTGATTCCGCTAATTTTTTGTTTGCCCCATTTTTGACGGTCAATAAGTTTTTGTAATGCATCGGCTTCAATCATAGATACATGGGCATAAAGCAAATTGTTCAGGAAAGATTGCATCATGCTTTTTAGCTTTTTACGGATTGCGTTAAATTGATCTAACCCACGTTTGCATTTTAAATCTTTTGTGTTGTGTACTACTACTTCAGCCCGCAAGGTGCGTTCGCCTTTATCATACAACTTAAGGGTGAGCGATTCAAAATGAATTTTGAATACCGTTAAGTTGTAATCAGGTTTCTCGACACACACCCGCAAAGCTGAGTTCCCGCTCTTGCTGAAATGAGGCCGGTATTTTTTACCGAACAGCGTTTTAATGCGCTCTACATTAAGATTTGAGCGGGTAAGATCAATGATGTTTTGATACACCTGGTCTAACTCTGATCCTCTTTTAAATA
Source organism: uncultured Chitinophagaceae bacterium (assembly GCA_963756945.1). Taxonomy (GTDB): domain Bacteria; phylum Bacteroidota; class Bacteroidia; order Chitinophagales; family Chitinophagaceae; genus Ginsengibacter. Next base: position 20,770 of record CAVWQJ010000041.1, read on the forward strand.
AAAGATTACGACTGTACTCCACCTGGTAGATTGAATACTGGTAATTTAGATGAGTTCTTTCCTGTTCATCATAATCTATCCCAAACCACAGACAACTTCTAATCCAGCGCTCGCAAACACTTTTAAGTTGCCCTATATTACAGGTATCTGCAACTTGTGTCAGTACTTCTCCGTTGTTATAAGCGGTAAAGCAATTGTCTGTTTTCTCAAAAGCAATATCATTTTTAATCAGTTTTCTTTCTGTAAATTCATGGCCATTTAATATGAGCATGCAATTAAATGGGGGATGACTACACATCCGAATGGTAATATGACCCCACTGTTTATCTATAATATGAAAAAAATAATGATTGACAAAACTCTGTTTTTTTCGTAAATTAATACCGTTTTTATATTCTTGTACATCCCAGATATATGCTGATGCCCGGCTTTTTATAATAAGAAACAGACCGGTAAAATTCTTCTCCTTGGGTATATATGGTTCCGCAATCTCATGTTTTCTTTCTTGTGCCTTACTTTCTATGATAGGAATACCCTTTTTGCCTGCGAATGCATATAGGCGTCTTGAAAATCTGCCTGCGAATTTAATTAACCGATTTGTTGTCAGGTCCTTATCATCTCCATTAAAATCTCTGTACCAATTGCGGAATCCTCCAGGCATTTGTAATTTCGGTATATAGGCGTTTAGGACGATGCGGTCAATGCAGTCGTATTGACCTTCCAGCTTATCTTCATAATGAAGCGTCAAGTTGTCTTTTTTCATACACTTATTCTTTATAGGAAAAGGAAAGGTAAAAAAACAACTCGCATACTACATCTTCGAAAATTAAAAAATGATCATCCAGTTCCCCGAAGGGTTATTTTTCCAGCTGCCCTGGAAAAATCGAGACTCTTAGTTAAAATATCATAATTCAATAACTATGCAAAGACGTGATTTTATAAAAAGTACTGCCGTTGCCGGAGCAGGAGTAAGCCTTAGCGGCTTAAGCTTTTCGGCGTTAGCAAACAATAATTCTGCTGCCGGTAAAATAAGGGTGGTGATCGGAACTAATGGAAGAGGCCTTGCTCATATCGAAGCCTATCACACGATTCCAAATGTTGAGATTGCTTATATCTGTGATGTGGAACAAATTGCACTCGCCAAAGGCATCAATCTTGCTGAAAAATTATATGGTAAAAAACCAAAAGCTATCCAGGATTTCCGAACGATTCTTGACGATAAAAATATTGATGCCGTTTCAATCGCTACTCCCGATCACTGGCATACACCAGCGGCAATACTTGCATGTGCTGCCGGTAAACAGGTATATGTCGAAAAACCTTGCGGACATAATCCGGAAGAAGGTGAAATGCTGATAGCTGCCGCCAAAAAATACAATCGCCTGGTGCAAATGGGCAACCAGCGCCGTTCATGGCCTAATATTAATGAGGCAATGAAAATGCTTCATGAGGGCATTATCGGCGAAGTGTATTATGGCAAGGGCTGGTACGCCAACAATCGAAAGTCAATCGGCTACGGAAAAGTGGTACCCGTTCCATCCAATCTTGATTGGGAACTCTGGCAGGGCCCGGCGCCACGTCAGGATTACCGCGATAACCTGTCCCCTACAACTGGCATTGGTTCTGGAACTGGGGTACAGGCGAGTCGTGTAATAACGGTACACATGAAATTGATTGTATGCGCTGGGCGCTTGGCGTTAATTCCCCTGATAAAGTAGTGTCAGGTGGCGGCCGTTATGCATATAAAGATGATTGGCAAACAACCGATACGCAAATGATCACTTACGAATTTCCGGAAAATAAGGCCATCAGCTGGGAAGGCCGAAGCTGCAACAATTATCCTGAAGCCGGCAGTGGAAGAGGGTTTAAAATATATGGAAAGAAAGGAACGTTGGTAAATACGGGCAACGATGATTATAAAATTTATGATACTGATAATAAGTTGATCAAAGCAAAGCAAAGAAGAAGAAAAAACAGATACGATCAATTCGATGGGGCCGGGCGTGCAATTAGATGCGTATCATTTTGAGAATTTCATCAATGCGGTGAGGGATGGTAAACCTTTAAGTTCTCCCATTACAGAAGGCCATAAGAGTGTATTGTTATGTCATTTGGGAAATATCGCCCAGCGCGTTTGCACGGACGCTTCATTGTGACGCCGCCAATGGTGGTAAAATATTAAATGACAAAGAAGCTCGGCGCTATGGAGCCGCGAATACCAGGATGGATGGCGACCGAATATTTAGTTATAGTGATCAATGAAAAATAAACTCTCCTTAAAAAGACGAAACAGAGTGTGGCCCTCTCCTACGGAGAGGCCCGCCCGTGCCGGTACGGACGGGGGTTGTCCGAAGGTCAGGATAGACTCCCTTGGAGGGGTGAGGTCCCTTTCCATACAAATAATATTCTAAATTTTATAAATAATCTTTAAAAATGAAATTTAAATTCCTGTTACTTTTCATCGGATTTTTACCATTTCTTAGTTGTAATAATTCTTCGGGCAGTATTGACTGACGGATGGCAAAGTCTTTTTAATGGCAAAAACTTAGATGGCTGGCACCAGCTAAACGGCCGGGCAAAATATACTGTTGAAAACGGTGAAATTGTTGGTACGACAGTTGCCTCACACCCAATTCATTTCTCGTTACCGATAAAGAATATGGAGATTTCTTATCCTTGATGTAGATTTAAAGTGGATACTTCTATGAATTCAGGAATCCAGATCAGGAGTGAAAGTACGCATGATTATAACAATGGCCGCGTTCATGGCTACCAGGTAGAAATTGATCCTTCTGCAAGAGCCTGGAGCGGAGGAATTTATGATGAAGCAAGGCGAGGATGGTTGTATCCTTTGAACTAAACCCGGGCGCTAAAGCTGCTTTTAAAAATGGTGAATGGAATCATTATCATATGGAATGTATTGGCAACAATATCCGTACCTGGATAAATGGAGTTCCCGCGCAAACCTTGTGGACAGCATGACCCATACAGGATTTATTGCTTTACAGGTGCATGCAGGTGCATGACTCGTCTGATGCCGGTAAAGAAATTCGATGGAAAAATATAAAAATCAAAACAGAAGATTTGCAAGCCAGTCCTGATGACAGCATTTTTGTAGTAAATCTTATTCCGAATACTTTATCAGACCAGGAAAAGAAAAATGGTGTGCAACTTTTATGGGATGGTACAACATCGCAGGGCTGGAGAGGAATCGATAAAGATCATTTTCCCGATTCCGGCTGGGTAATGCAGGATGGAGTATTAACCGTACTGCCTTCAAATGGTAAACAGGAAGGAATGGGTGGCGATATTATTACAGACAAGGAATATGGAACATTTGATTTGCAGTTTGAATTTAAATTAACACCCTGCTGCCAACAGTGGTGTAAAATATTTTGTAAAAGAAAGCTACGATTCGCATGGCATGTCTGGCATCGGGCTTGAATACCAGGTGTTAGACGACTCGCTTCATCCTGACGCAAAACTTGGCCGCAATGGCGATCGCACAGAATCTTCCTTATACGATCTTATTCCAAGAAATAATATTCCTGCAGCGCTGAAAGCAGTTGGTGAATGGAACCGGGGCAGAATTGTCGTATATCCCGATAACCATGTAGAACATTGGCTGAATGGTTACAAAATGCTCTCATACCAGCGGGGCTCGGAGGAGTTTAAACAGCTCGTTGAAATTAGTAAATATAAAAACTGGAAAAATTTTGGCCTGTGGGATAAAGGGCATATCCTGCTCCAGGACCACGGCAACAGAGTTTCTTTCAGAAATATTAAAATAGAGGAACTCGCAGGTGATAAATAGCCAGTACGAGGCACCAGCGTGTAGAATTTTTGCTGAGACGAGATAGAACTCTTGCCTCTCCTCCGGAGTTCCGACGGCTACCATGAGAGGCGGGTTGAATTTTTATTATTCGTGACTTTTTTATTACACTATTTTAAATTTTAAACATGGCTTCCCGTAGAAATTTCATTAGAAACACAACATTCAGCCTTACCGCGGCAACATTTTTACCGTTAATAAATAAAGGCGCATCACTTGATTTTGACGGCCCGGAAAGTTCAAAAGATCTTCCCGTAGGTATTGCTGATTATACGTTCGTAAATTTTGATATACCGCAATCAATTCAAATGATGCAGCGGGTGGACGTTCATAATATGTCAATAAAAGATTTTCATTTACCCATCAACAGTACAAAAGAAAAAATTGATGAAGTAGTAAAACAATACCAGAATGCAGGTATCAGCATTTACGGTGTAGGTGTTATTTATATGAAAACGAGGGAAGCGGTTGACCAGGCTTTTGATTATGCAAAAAATGTAGGTGTGTCTATAATCATCGGCGTTCCCAACCACGACCTTATTGATTATTCAGAAGAAAAAGTAAAAGCTTACAACATCAAATTAGCCATTCACAATCATGGCCCTGAGGATAAGTTGTATCCCGGCCCCGATGTGGCTTACCAATTGATCAAAAATAGGGACGCCCGCATGGGGCTTTGCCTCGATATTGGCCATGCACAGCGTGCGGGCGTAGATCCTGCAAAGGCGGTATTGCAATATGGAAAGCGCATATTTGATCTGCATATTAAAGATGTGACTAAGGCTGAAAACGATGGAAAGGCTATCGAGGCCGGAAGGGGCATTATTAATTTCCAGGCATTGGTAAAAGCGCTGCGCAAAATAAAATATCCCGGTCATTGCAGTGTTGAATTTGAAAAAGATATGAAGGATCCTTTGCCAGGCATTGCGGAATCGGTGGGTTATTTTAAAGGGGTAAGGGACGGAGCGGCTTAATTCAGGTTATCATGTCAATTTTAAAAATAGGTTTTGATACAAATGGCGAAGCAGAAATTTAAAGGAGATAAAGTCGTTTCAGGTTTTGCTGCCAAATTCCACTACGAAGCCTTACAACGCGTTTTTAGCGCAGATGTTTCCATCGCCGGCGCCTATCCCTAATCTCCCCGAAATCTTGTGGCATTCACCGAACCAAGGCAGCTAACAGCTTATAAACAGGGTTTTTACTCTACACTTATTTCATGGTAAGCGAAAAACGGATACATTCCGGCGTTAGCATTCCTGGCTTTGACGCAGCAACTGAAGCACAAAAACAAAAATTTTTTTATGGAAGTAATAAAGATCGCGGACGATATTTGCAAAAATGTACATGCAGAAAATGCAATCAATCGTAATGCTATATCGTTAATTTCCAGAGCCGACGGCGGTAAGTTTAATGAAGTAATGATATTTTATTTTTTCTCTTTAAATGTTTTTCATGAGTACACGCAATCTTACAAAAAATACCTTCCTTTTTTCAGTACTGTTAACTATGTATTTTGTAACCGGTACCGGTTGTCATTCAGAAAATAAAAATCAATCAGCAGAAGCATTGCGAAATAAGATCGACACAGTTGATGCACCGATGCTTTCACCTTCCGAATCGCTTAAGCATTTTGTGACGGAGGATGAATTTGAGATTCAACTGGTAGCGTCAGAACCCATAGTCAGTGCACCGGTAGCCATACAATTTGATATGCAGGGCAGAATATGGGCGGTAGAGATGAATGCGTATATGCCGGATACGTCCGGTAACGGGGAGGACGAACCTGTTGGCAAGATTGTAATACTGGAAGATAAAAATAAGGATGGTATAATGGATACCCGGACAGTTTTTATGGATTCGCTGGTGATGCCGCGGGCAATTTGCTTATTTGATGATGGCATCCTGGTAGCGGAGCCGCCCAAGTTATGGTTTGTAAAAAACGATCATGGTAAAGCCGGTAGCCGGTATTTGGTAGATGATCATTATACAGAGGGTGGGAATGTGGAACACCAGCCCAACGGGCTATTACGCGGATTGGATAACTGGATATACAGTGCCAAATCTGCCGCCCGTTACCGCAGGGTTGGTGACAATAAATGGATAAAGGCGCCCACCCATTTTCGCGGGCAGTGGGGCATTTCGCAGGATGAATATGGCCGCCTGTATTACAATACCAATTCTGATAACCTGATAGGAGATTATTTTGCACCCGGGCTTGGCGCCTCCAACCCGCATCAACGCCGGGCCGAAGGCTATGATGAAAACATTGTGTCCGATAACAGGGTGTATCCCGTGCATCCCACGCCCGGTGTGAACCGCGGTTATATGAAAGGTGTTTTGGATGACAGCCTCAGGCTGGTGGATTTCACGGCTGCCTGTGGTCCCGTTATTTTTAATAGTTACGCCTATGGTAAAGAATACTATGATAATGCCTTCGTGGCAGAACCCGCCGCGAACCTGGTCAAGAGGGATATCCTGTCATTTGACGCGGATTCCACTACCGGAAAGGAAGCCTGGGCAGGCAAGGAATTCCTGGCAAGTACCGATGAACGTTTCCGGCCGGTGAATTTATATGTAGGCCCGGACGGCGCTTTGTATGTAGTGGATATGTACCGCGGTATCATTCAGCATAAAACTTATTTGACTCCTTACCTTGCCGGCGAAGCGATGAAAAGAGGATTAGAACAACCGCTTAATTGCGGCCGTATTTATAAAATAATTCCTGCCGGAAATAATTTACCGGTTCCTGTTTTTAAGAGAAACTCAGATTCACTTGTGTCATATTTAAGCAGTTCCAATGAATGGTTGCGGCAAACCGCGCATAATTATATCGTAGATGAACAGCTAACCGGTCTCACCGCCGCACTGCAAAAGATGCTGAAATCTGGCAGCGTTTTAACGGGAAGAATGCAGGCTTTATGGGTACTCGAAGGCTTGAATGCATTACATAATAACGACCTGGTGGCCATTTGGGCAAATGCACCCGTTATGATGAAACAGGAAATACTTACTGCTGCGATTGCCATCATGAAGAATAAGCAGGATGCGGCATTCTGGCTGAGTAAATACCAGGAAATTATGGATGAAAATAACCAGGGGCTGGCTCCCTACCTGGGTTACCTCGGCGCTGCGATACTGCAATACAACCAATCAGCGACCGATATGGTAGTAAAAACGGCGATAAAATATAAAGAGAATCCTTATGTGGCGGATGCCATCATCAGTGGTCTAAATAACCGGGAAAAATCATTTTTGAAACTATACCAGCAAAGCGTTAAGGATACTTCGGACGTATTTACCAGGCGGCTAAACATAGTAATAAGAAATGCGGACCGGCAGAAGGAAGCTGCCCTTTCCGATAAAAATATGGATAAAAATTTACTGGCGGGAAAACAATTATTTGCCACCAATTGCCAGATGTGCCACGGAGCAGATGGCAACGGAATAAAAGGACTGGGCGCGCCTTTGAACGAAAGCAACTGGGTGCAGGGTGATAAACTAAGGTTGCTGGCGATTGTTTTATACGGCCTTACGGGCCCGGTGAAGGTAGGCGACAAAATGTATGCGCCTCCGGAAGTTGCCGCTGATATGCCTGCGATGAGTAATAATGATAAGTTGAATGACCAGGGCATCGCGCAAATTGTATCATATATTCGGAATGCCTGGAATAATAAAGGCGGAAACGTAACCGAAAATGATGTGAAGATTATCCGGCAAAAGTATCCTAAAAGGGAACAATCATTTACGATGAAAGAATTGTTGCAATGGCGGTAGAGACGCCATGCGTGGCGTCTATCCATGCGTGGCGTCTATCCATGCGTGGCGTCTATCCATGCGTGGCGTCTGTCCATGCGTGGCGTCTATCCATGCGTGGCGTCTATCCATGCATTCTATCCATGCGTGGCGTCTATCCATTGCATGGCGTCTATCCATGCGTGGCGTCTCCATCCATGCGTGGCGTCTATCCATGCGTGGCGTCTATCCATGCGTGGCGTCTATCCATGCGTGGCGTCTATCCATGCGTGGCGTCTATCCATGCGTGGCGTCTATCA
>CAVWQJ010000042.1:0-47181 GCA_963756945.1 uncultured Chitinophagaceae bacterium
ACTTAAAAATCCCGCCTCATCGCGGGGTTTTCTAATTTTAGAGTTGTTTGATTTACAAATTCTTAAACTTAAATTTTTTCTGATACGCTTAATCTTTTACTGCAGAAATTGATGAGCTATCATTTTCCTAAAAGGCGATTTTTGAAATTTGCAAACAATTTGCAAACAAATCCACCTTTCTTATCAGTAAAATTATTTTAGGGAAGTCAAAGAACTTTTAATACACAAATTTATTAAGATATCTCTAAAGCAGAAAACATATTAGATTAAAAGTCGATTCTCCGAAACAATAATTGCAAAATCAATTTACTGGGAGCGCACGTGGTAGCCCGTTTGGTCATGTTTGATAAGCTTGAATCCAATGGGAAAGGCTATCGAACTTTGTTAACTAAATTGAAGGCTTCTTCACTTTAACTCTTTTCCTTCCTTTTTCTTTTCACCGGCAAGCCGATGCATTTTCTCCTGCTCAGCAATTTGACGTTCAGCCTCGGATAACCCGCCTGGTAAAATTGTTTTTATCTAAAGTGTATAAGCTATCGGTCTGATACGTAATTTTTAATAAGTTGGCATTGCCATTTGTTTTCCAAAATCGGTACTTGATATCATTTGCTTCGAATGCTTCTTTTTCGTGAATACTATTTACCCATCCATAGGCCAATAACAGAGAAATTAAAATAAGGCTAATGGTGATCCAGATCTGTTTGTGAAAATGATGTATATGTTTAACCCGGCTTTGCAGAGGATTACCTAAGTTTAGTCTTAATCCGCTTATTTCTTTAAGCAAATCACTTGTGTTTTCGCTGGTTGATTTAAATATAGAAGTGAACTTTTCCAGTTCAGATTGAAGTGAATTAATTTCGATAGTTAGTTCATTTGGCACTTCGACATCTTTACCTGCATTACTTTCTTTTAACAAAGCAATTTCCAAAGCTTCTAATTTTTCAACAATAGTTTGTAATAATATTTCATTCATCTTCGTGTCTTATAAATGCCGTCCCAATGATTTTTTCTTTTTCTTTTTTTCAAATCTCCACGCGGAGGGTAATGCCTGATCTCTTTGCTCCGGCTTTAATAATTCATCCAAAATATTTATGTCCTTACTTGCATGCTTATCAATTTCCGGTTGCTTATTCCCGGGAATACTTTTTGAATAAAACAAGGCCGCAGGAGATTGAATTAATTTTTCCGATTGCTGCTGTTGCAGAATCTTTTGGAGATTATTGACAGAAAACCTTCTGTCGATCTCGCTGCCTTTATATTTATAATCTCCCATCCTAAAACTGATACCCTGCAATTCGTTGGTCTGTCCTTTGTATTTGTATAAGCGTTTCTATCTTTTTTTTCACCAGCTTTTCTTTTAAGTCATGGAGGCTTTTACAATGTGGCAGCAATTCTAAAATGGCCTGGTAGATGATATACTTACTCGCTTCCTTTTCATTGAGTGCTTCCAGGTTTGTAAGCGATAGGTTTTTTGAGTTGGCCACTTTCAATCCATATTTGAGGGTGAGGCTTTGTGACACTTTTTTACCTCTTAGTCCAATCCAGTTATCTTTTATAGCATCGCCATGATCGTTTACCAGGTTGGCAATAATGTGCAGGTGCAGATGATTTTTATCAATGTGTTTTACAATGGCAAACTGGGTATCAATAATCTTCATTTCCTGCAGATATTCTTTAGCAATGTCAGCCATCATTTTGTCTTCAATTTTCTCTCCGGGATAGAAACTAATAATTCCATGAAAAACTGCTTTTGTAAGAGAGGGCCTCAAACCTTGTTGCAGCTCAAAATCTTTTGCCATTAATTTATAATCATAATCCCTTACGCCTTCAGTTGCTAAAACGACCGCTCTTTTCCGGTCCATGCATACATACCTGCAGGCTCCATAAAATGTTTTTCCTATAACCACTTTACTAATCATTTGCTTTTAGCTTTTCCAGGAGTTCATCGATTAATTTTTTATATTTTTCAAACATCATAACTGCTGTAAGCAATCCTTCCTGGTGCCCTTTCTTTGTGAGTTGATTTAGATTATTTGCCATGCCAATTAGCTGCCTGACAAAAAGCCTTTCTTCGTCGTTTAGCCTTGAGATTATTTTTCCCTCCACGGCCATCTGCCGGATGTAAAAAGTAATTTTTGTCCCGGCCCAGGAAGCCTTTTGTTTTATGATGTAATATTCTACTTTGGAAAACCGGATACTTTTGATAATCTCCTTTTTAACCGATTTTTTGGGCCTGCCGTTTCTGTGCTTTATGTTACTTTCTTCACTTATCATATCATCTGCAATATTCTTTTGCGACCAACGGGAGAAAAAGCAAGCTGCGTTTTTGTAACACAAAAACACCGCTTGCTAATAAGATTTTTTAAAGATGTCTCTGTATTGATTGTCTCAAATTTTTTTCCTTGCCAGGTTTTCCAATGTTCATCATCCAGTCATTCAGATCTTTATAACCCTTGTATAAATTGCTTTCATTCTTAAAATTTGGCGATCTTTTTAAAGCAAGATTTGTACATTTTTTTCCGGCATTATCGTGGTCTAAATAAAGATGAATGCTTTGATGTTTTTCCATCAAAAGAAGGCTTCTTTCAAAAAAGGAAAGTGAGTTTAGAACCAGGAAATTTGTGTGTCGTTCCGGCAGATCGTTAAGGTTTGGCTGCTGGTTTTTATAAATGGATTGATAGCTTATGAAATCAAAAAAGCCTTCGAATACACTTATATTTTTTGCTTTGTTATCGATGTAAGTAACATACTTTGGAGAGCTGCTGCCTTTAAAATATTCATTCCTTAATTCATAGCCTCCGGCATTGTTTTTAAAGCCGATGGCCCGGTATATTTTTTCTTTATTACCGTTGGTAAAATGGACTTCATGGCAATATGTATCAGCAACACTTTTTTCAATCCTTCTTTGCATTAAATAGCGGCAAAGCGCAAGGTCTGTAATGGGTTGCTTTGCGGCTATGATCTTTATCGCCGTTTCTGTCACATCTGCTTCATTAAATAGCCTACGATCTTGTGACTGTAACGGCGGTCTTACAAGATTGATTTTTAAAATTTTTTTGCCCGTGAAAAGAAACAATTTTTTGCAATGCTTCACTCACATTTGTGTGATGGAATTCCATTACAAAATCTACCAGTTTTCCGCCCTTTCCAAGGCCATGATCATACCATACATTTTTGTTTCTTTCAACTTTAAATGACGGCTCTTTTTCATTTCTTAAAGGAGACAAATACCAGTAATTATTTCCTCTTATTTTCTTTGGCTGATGCCCTGCAGCATTGAGGTAATCAACCATATCCATTTGATTGGCTTCTTCACAGTTCATACCACACTTTTTTTAAGATTATTATTTCTTATTTCGCAATGGCTACATGGTGCCATTAATTAATGCGTCGATATCCGCACGATTAAAATACCTGCGTGATTTAACCTTAAAACTTTTCAGTTTTTTTTGTTTCAGCCATTCGTAAAGTGTGGGCTTCGATACCTGGAAGATGGCGCAGACATCTGATGCTTTTAGTAAAGCTTTTTCCGGGAGATGGGGGTTGGTTTGGGAGATTTTTTGCTGGCTTAATTTTTCAGCAACTACTTCTTCAATAGTAATTCTGATTTGTTTCCAAAACTCAGTCGGAGTTATTGGAAACAGCATGGGTGTTTCATTCATACTTCTACATTTTCTTGTTCACAATTGAAATTCCAAAAACAAAATTAGTAAGGTTAGTTATTAAAAACAATACATGGCTAAATTTTGAACAGGTGAGAATAAGAAGTATTAACAAATGGACACCGCATAAATGTGGGTAAGCGTTTAGGTAAGTAAAGAATGTATACATCTACATAAACTTGTTTGAGGCTGATCAATAAAAAATCAAAAAAGAGGTTGACATAATTTAACAAATGAAATCAAATGCTATAATTTACCACAAAGCAAAACGTCAACTTTTTTCATGACCGGTCAAAACTTCCCAAATTCAACAATAGTTATTCATGAAATTAAAATTAACTACACCGGAAAAACGAACACCCCCTGTTTTTTACCTATGTTTTTTATGTGATCTGTCACTGCATGCCCAGTCCACGCAAGAAGCTGTTGATGTGACTATCATACGATAAGCTTCCACGTTGTTCGTATCAATCAAAAATCTATTTTTATCAGCTACATAAAATTTAACTGGCATTAAGCATACTTGATTTTGTTCATTTTACTTACTATGATACCCGGTGAACGTGAAGTGTATGTATAATGGTTCATTAAAATTCCTTTTACGCTCTGGCAGGGTGATGCAACTCCGAAAATCACCAGGTCATCTATCTGGCCATTAGGGTGACCGAAACTGTGACATTCAAGAATTGAAAAATCATTGTGCTTTATAAATTTCTTTTCTTGTATCCAAAACAATTCATCTCCGAACAGAACGAAGTCTTCGCAATATCCTTTTTGATGCAAGCCTATGATGGCTTCGTGATAGTTAGAATAGACATCCATATAATGGTTTTTACGATAGTTAAAAACTTACAAGTCACTGCTCCAAAGGGAGGCGATAGAAACACACCTATTTGGTACGCGATAATATTATACCAATCGTTTGATTCCCGGCATTAAAAATAAAAGTTATGACGACCAGCCTGCTACACAACTATACGAAGTTGTTATAAAAAAACTTTCAAACCAATGTATCGATGATGGGATGTTATGTAAACTCTATGGTTTTTTAATAAGCCGACCAAATTCAGTTTAAGTATATAAATAATGCGCTCTCTAAACTTGCCGCAGTTACCTTATCGGAAACGGCTTAAGATAGTTTATTAGCTACGCTTTTTACAACGAAAGTGAGCATACATCAATTGACCAGCACAAGACTTTTAAAGAATTTTGGATATTAATTCTAATGCTTTTTTAACATGTTTTTCAATAGCAGAAAAGGATGGACTATAGATAGTGAAAAAAGTGAAATGATCTTCAAACGGAAATATTTAATACTTACCGGTGTTGATGATGTCTTATGTTGTAGTCACGACAATTATTTTAATGAACAATACCAACACACAGCAGCGAGCAATAACAATTTAAAAATGCATATAAAATCAGTTGAATTTTTTTATCCGGTGAATTACACCCTGGTCGTTTTTGGCAATAAAAACAATAGAAAGTTATTAAATGAAAAATTCCTGGCAGCTTTGCTCACTGTTGAAAACGCCGGAAAGGCTTTATTAGTTAATCTTAAACGAACTGGCATGCCGTTAAATAATAGAGGGACGCAGGCGTTCTATAGCGTGGAAGGAAAGATATGTACGGATGATTGGGAAACTCCGATGAGAAATTCGTGGTGGGAAAACAATTGCGTTTTAAAGTCGGAAATATTATTTACGGGACAAATTCATTTAGTTCAAAAAAAGTAAAATTCGGTGGGAAAGTGTATTATAGGATTTAATAGGTGGGTAATTTTTGCCTTCTGAGGATAAAGCGAGGTCTTATTAAAACTTTCGTATAAACAGTTAAGCTTCTGAGCCAGTCTCCATCTCCGCGGTATATTCTCCGCGCCTTGCAGCGGCATTATATTTGGCCCGTAGATACAAGGCTTTTTGAGCGGCGACTACATTTGATTCTTCTCCTTTCCAAATTTCTATAGCAGGATATTCTATGGCCCGTGAAAAAGAAAATGTGAGTACCCACGGCAACCCGTGTTTGAAGTTTTTATTCATCGCATTCAGATGCTCTGAAGCTTCTTGTGGAGACTGTCCGCCCGATAAAAAAACAATGCCTGGCACCGTGGCAGGCACAGATTGTAAAAGGCAATTAACAGTAGCTTCTGCTACTGCATTTATGCTGTCCTGTGAGTTTGATTCTTTTCCCGCAATTACCATGTTTGGCTTTAACAGCATTCCTTCTAAAAATATCTTTTGTAAATAAAGCTGGCTGAACAGCGCTCTCAATACTTTCTCTGTAACGTCGTAACAATATTGTAATGTATGATTACCATCCATAAGAACCTCAGGCTCTACAACCGGCACCAAGCCTGCTTCCTGGCATAGAGCAGCATAACGTGCAAGTGCATGAACGTTGGCCTCAATACATGCATCGGATGGCATGCCATTACCAATAGTAAAGACTCCACGCCACTTTGCAAACCGGGCGCCCAATTTTACATATTCTTCCAAACGATTGCGAAGCCCGTCAAGGCCTTCGGTAACTTTTTCATTGGGAAACCCCGCCATATTTTTTGCACCAAGGTCTACCTTAATGCCCGGGATTATTCCAGCGTTTATCAACACGTTAGTAAATGGAATTCCATCGTGTGTTTTTTGTCGGATAGTTTCATCAAAAAGAATAGCGCCGCTTATACTTTCGTTAAGGTCGGGTGTGGTTACAATCCATTCACGAAAGCTTTGCCTGGCTTCAACGGTTTGCGGGATACCTAAAGCAGCAAAGCGTTTATTGGCGGTGTTAATACTTTCATCCATTGCGAGAAGGCCTTTATCTCCTGCCAATAATTGTTGCACTGTCTCTGTTAATATTTGCTTGTTCATGTGTTTAATTTTTCCATTTCCAATTTTTTACCTCCGGCATATCCAGGCCATTTTCCCTGATATATTTTTTGTGTTCAATCAGCTTATCCTGCATTTCCTGTTTCAGGTAGGCGGTCTTATCTTTTAATTGCGGCAGCCTGTCAATGGTATCCTGTACCAGGTGAAAACGATCCATATCATTGAGCACCGTCATATCAAAAGGTGTTGTGATAGTACCTTCTTCCTTGTAACCTCTTACATGAATATTGTAATGATTATTGCGACGATAGGTAAGCCGGTGTATCAGCCACGGGTAGCCGTGAAATGCAAATATTACCGGCTTGTCCTTTGTAAATAATGTATCAAAATCAGGGTCACTTAAACCATGCGGATGCTCTGCTTCAGGTTGCAACTTCATAAGGTCAACCACATTTACTACCCTTACTTTCAGGTCAGGCAATTTTTCGCGGAGAATAGAAACTGCGGCCAGGGTTTCCAGAGTGGGCACATCACCTGCGCAAGCCATCACTACATCCGGCTCTATATCTTTATCGTTGCTTGCCCATGTCCATATTCCTATTCCTTTGGTACAATGTACTATTGCTTCGTCTATGCCAAGCCACTGCGGTGATGGATGCTTGCCGGCTACCACCACATTCACATACTGCCTGCTGCGGAAACAATGATCCATCACTGATAAAAGGCAATTTGCATCAGGCGGTAAATATACCCGTACCACTTCTGCTTTTTTATTTACAACATGACCTATAAAACCAGGATCCTGGTGGGTAAAACCATTATGATCCTGCCGCCATACATGCGATGCCAGCAAGATATTCAGAGAAGATATTTTTCTGCGCCAGGGAATACCTGAAGTTACTTTCAGCCACTTGGCGTGCTGGTTAAACATGGAATCGATGATGTGAATAAAAGCTTCATAGCAATTAAATAATCCATGCCTGCCGGTTAAAAGGTATCCTTCCAGCCAG
The DNA here is from genome assembly GCA_963756945.1 of uncultured Chitinophagaceae bacterium. Classification (GTDB taxonomy): domain Bacteria; phylum Bacteroidota; class Bacteroidia; order Chitinophagales; family Chitinophagaceae; genus Ginsengibacter. The sequence continues at coordinate 7,495 of CAVWQJ010000042.1, forward strand.
CCTTCGCACTGGTGCTCACTCAGCATTTCCATCACGAGGCCTTCTTTTTGCAGGAACTCATCATTGTAAATTGTTTCTGCGTCCCACTGGCGATTGGTAGTTTCAAATACAAAATTTAATTTGTTTGACAACGTTTCATCGGGGCCAAAAAGACGGAAGTTTTTTTGGTCTAAATTCTCTTTAATAATATCTCTTATAAATTTTCCCAACACTAAAGTGTCACCCGGGCCCATATCACCATGCTGTAATTCAATGCCGTAATTTTTAAAATCGGGCATGCAGAGATCGTGCAGTAACAGCCCGCCGTTTGCATAAGGGTTATCACCCATACGGCGTTTACCCGTTGGAGATAGTTCTGCTAATTCATCGATGAAACGTCCCTTCTCATCAAAGAGTTCTTCGGGTTTATAGCTTCTAAGCCAGTCTTCCAGTTGCTTCAAATGTTCAGGGTTTGTTGCCGGGTCGGTGATAGGAACCTGGTGTGACCGAAAGGTTCCTTCAATCTTTAAGCCGTCCACAATCTTAGGCCCCGTCCATCCCTTGGGCGTTTTAAGAATAATCATCGGCCAGCGGGGACGTTCATAATCGTTATTTTTAATAGCATTATTTTTTATTTCCTGTATCTCTTTTATTACAACATCAAGCAGCTTCGCCATTTCATGATGCATGTGAATGGGGTCATCGCCTTCAATGATGTAAGGTTTCCAGCCGTAGCCCTGGAACAAATGGTCAAGCTCCTGGTGGCCGATTCTTGCGAGCACCGTTGGGTTGGAAATTTTATATCCATTCATGTGTAAAATAGGAAGCACAACACCGTCTGTCACCGGGTTTAAAAACTTATTAGAATGCCATGAGGTTGCCAGTGGACCGGTTTCCGCTTCTCCATCACCCACCACGCAGGAAACAATTAAACCCGGATTATCAAACACCGCCCCGAATGCATGACTTAGCGAGTAGCCAAGTTCACCGCCTTCATGTATGGAACCGGGGCATTCAGGGGAAACGTGGCTGGGTATTCCACCCGGAAAAGAAAATTGTGTAAACAGTCTTTTTAAACCTTCTTCATCCTGGCTAATGTTTGGATAATATTCACTGTAAGTTCCTTCCAGGTAAACATTGCCCACTATCGCCGGGCCGCCATGGCCGGGGCCTGAGATATAAATCATATCGAGGTCGTACTTTTTAATAATCCTGTTGAGGTGCACATAAATAAAGTTTTGTCCCGGCGTTGTTCCCCAATGGCCGAGCAACATATTTTTTATATGCTCGGGCTTTAGCGGCTCCTTCATCAACGGGTTATCACGCAAATAAATTTGACCCACTGAAAGATAATTGGCAGCACGCCAGTAGGCATTCATTTTATGTAAAAGTTCCTGCGATATTTCTTCTGTTGGCGTATCTAAAGTTTGGTGTTCCATTGATTTATTTTTTTCGCCTCACCCAAACCCCTCTTTCCAGGGGGAGAGGGACATGACGTAGAGAACATTGTTTATTGTTTAGTTAAGTTTCTTATTTCTTCGCCAGATTTTTTATACAATTCTTTTGTATTCTTTGCGATTATTATTTCTTCGTCTGTCGGTATTACATACACTTTTACTTTGCTCTTCGTTGTTGAAATAATTGTTATATTTTTTTTATTTTTCTCTTCATCTATTTCAAGGTTTAAATATTTAAACCCTTTGCAAATCCGTGAACGGATGATAGGTGCATTCTCTCCAATGCCCCCGGAAAATACCAATGTATCCAATCCATTCAACACAGCAACAAATGCGCCTATCCATTTTTTTACCTGGTAACAAAACAAATCTACTGCTTCCGCGGCTCGTATATCTGAGCTTTCCCTTTGCAACAATTCCTGCATGTCAGCACTAATTTCAGAGATGCCGAGCAAGCCTGCTTCGTGATTTATTAAACGATTAAATTGCTCCGCATCCAACTTTTCTTTTTGCATCATATACCAGGCAACGCCGGGGTCAATATCTCCCGGCCTTGTGCCCATAACGAGGCCGCCTGCCGGCGTAAATCCCATACTTGTATCCATACTATTTCCATCTTTTACGGCAGCTAAACTGGCGCCACTCCCAAGATGTGCGAGAATAATGCGTCCATTACTTTGATCAGCTCCGTCCATATTTTTAAGTACCTGCATAAGGTATGTATACGACAGGCCATGGAAACCATAGCGGCGTATTCCTGCTTTATCAAAGCGCCTGGGAATGGGTAATAATTGTGCGACACGCGGCATACCTGCATGAAAAGATGTATCAAAGCAGGCAACCTGCAATAAGCCGGGAAAATGCTTTTTAAACAATTGGATAATTCCTATTTCGGCAGGAAGGTGATCAGGGTCATAGTCAGTAATTCTATTTAATTCTTTTAGTAAATCGTCATCAATAATTTCTGGCTGTGCATGTTCCATTCCATGAACAATGCGGTGGCCAATGCAATTGATCGTATCAAAATATTGTTGTTCTTTCAACCAGTTAATTAGAAATTCAGCAGCTGCTTTAAAATCCTTTACATCAATTTTGATTGTATTATTTTCTTTATTGATCATTGCCCGCGATCTTAAATTCAGAACCATCCAATCCAATTTTACTTATTTGTCCTGAAAATATTTTCTCCAGATCTTCTTCCATGCTATACATGGCGAATTTTATGCTGGACGAGCCACCATTGAGAATAAGAACGTTTCGGCTAACTGAGCCCATGAACTTTTTTTCTGACATTAAATTTTTTGTGAACTACCTGCATACCGGTTTTGCTTTTGCAAAACTATTGATTAAATAATCTTTGAGCCATGGAAGTATAAGGGGAAGTGATGTATTAATCACGGTTTAGTTTTTTTAGCGGTTGTTAATTAGGCTCTTTGAGCATTGCATTTTATTGAAGTGGATCGACATTTCGCTGTTATTATTATTTATTATCCTGAACTAAAAAATCAAAAAAAATGACTTGCACGGTAAATCAACACCTTCGTTAAAGTAGCAATTTTGAAAATAAAAGTCATGAAATTTAGCTGGTATATTATCGTATTTATTTGCGGGGCCTTACTGCCGTTCCAGGCAGGGTTAAACGCAAGATTAGGGAAGTCTATTGGAAGCCCCATTTATGCATCCACCATCTCTTTTATAGTCGGCGCATTGGCCGTTGGAATATATCTTCAATTCACAAAAGAAACGGTTACATGGGCCGGGTTGAAATCTGCTTCAATCTATTCGTGGCTTGGTGGCGGTATCACCGGCGCAATTTTTATAACAGCCACAATGATCGCATTGCCGCGTATAGGAATGGCACTCACTTTCGGTCTCGTGGTGGCCGGCCAGGTGATAATTGCTGTGTTGCTTGATCATTACAACGTATTGGTGGCGAACAACATAGCATCAATGTGTGGCGATTATTAGGAATAATATTGATCATAGTCGGTGTTATTATCGTAGAAAAATTTTAGACTTTTACGAAAGAACATTGTATTTTAGAATACAGATGCTTTAATTTGAAAGATGCGATAACCCGGATTTTAGTGCTTTCGGATTTGTAACATTTCATTCGTGAAATATAGTGTTTCATCTTTCTTTCAAAAGTAAAACTGTTCTTGCCCTTTGAACTACTTACCTGTATGACATGCGGCGGATAAAGGCGAAATAAAACTCAGCATATCATTTTATTGGCAGCAGGTTGTATGCTGTTAGATTAGTTTTAGCTAAACTTAAAATTTAAGATGGCGCGATCGTCTTTATCTATTTCATCACTTTCTTATTTCTGTAAAAGTCCGTTCCATCCTTCCTAAAAGGATTCACAAATATCTCAAAGTATATACGGAGTTTAAAAATTGTTTTTTATAATAAAACATTTACAAATGTTAAGCAGGTTATCAATACTTCTTCTATTCCTGTTCCTGGTAGTATTGGCTTCCGGCCAGAATATTACCAGGCACGAATCCGATTCTTTACTTCAATTATTGAATAAGGGCAAGCCTGATACAGCCCGCATAAACTTGCTTTTACAGTTGGCAAAATTTCAAATCTTTAAACCCGGGGAATATAAACAAGACCTGGACAGTGCTTCAGTTTATATAGAAAAAGCAAAGGTCATAAATGCCACATTGAAATCGGGAAAGTCTTTTGAATTAATCACTTTAACTGAAGCCTTTCTAATCAAGGAAAGAGGGCAAACAGAGTTGTCAAAAAAAATGGTTGAGCAAATGATCGGAATAATAAGCAAAGAAAAAGATAAGACCAATTTGGCCGACGCCTACTTTGAATTATCAGACTACTATGATTATGCTAACCCCGAACAACTTGTAAAAAAAATAAATTTGGTGGAACTGGCCGTGCCCCTTTATGAACAAATGGGCAACAAGCGGAGCCAGGCACTCGGCCTTAAAGTTTTGGCAGATTTGTATGATCAGCAAGACGACTACGCTAAGGCATTACAGAAAATCAATCTTTCCCTTGATATCTACAAATCAATAAACTACAACCAACTGCAGGCTGTTTATACTTTATACGGAACTATTTATTATCAACTGGCAAATTATGATAAGGCACTTTACTACGAGTTGCAAGCTTTGGAAAACTCTGAAAAGACTGGCGATACATCTACGAATTTATGCCAGATCAATTATTCGATTGGGGTTATTCTTATTACCCTGGACGAAAAAAAAAGAGCAATAAATTATTTTAAGGCCGCATTGCAAATAGCGGAAAAATACAATGATAATCGTAATGTATTGTTAGTGTTGATGAGTGTTACAGACTGCCTGGTTAAGCTTAATCTGCCTGGAGAAGCATTAGATATTATGAACAATGTTCCCCGAAAATTTCTCGCGCCCAAAATTAATGAAGCCCATTTCGAATTACCTATCATTTATATAAAAATATATTCAGCTTTAGAGAATTACAAGATGGCGCAGATTTATGCGAATCAACTTATTGATGTCATAAAAGATTATAAGGACGGGGGGACAAATTTGCATACTATGTACAATGTGCTGATAAGCTATTATATAAATTCGGGACAGTTAATGAAGGCCGGTATCTATTTAAAAAAATCAGATCTGGTAAGCAGAAAAATAGGTGATCCTAATAGAATCAACCGCAATACTTTTCTGAAATTTCAATTGGATACTGCGCAAGGTAATTTTAGATCGGCCGTTCTCAATCTGCTGACTTATAATAAAGTCAATGACTCCCTTTTCAACGAAAAGAAAAGCAAACAAATTAAACAGTTAGAGGTTGAATATGAAACGGCGAAAAAAGAGGATTCCATAAAAATACGAGATAAGAGTATAATTGTTCTCAACCAAGATTATCAGTTGCAACAAAGTAATCTCCGGCAAGCCAGGCTCGTAAAAAATTTTACCTTAACGGGCATTGTTGTATTGATTATCATTATGGCACTTTTATACCGGCAGTATAGAAATAAGCAACTAACCAATCAAACAATTACGCACAAAAACGAATTACTTGAACACCTTGTTAAGGAAAAAGAATGGCTGTTGAAGGAAGTTCACCATCGCGTAAAAAATAATTTACATACCGTCATCTGCTTGCTTGAATCACAAGCAGAATATTTAAAAGATGATGCGCTGAAAGCGATTGAAAACAGCCAGCACCGCATTTATGCAATGTCTCTCATTCACCAGGAGCTTTATCAATTAGAGGATGTAAAGACAATAGACATGTCTGTGTATCTTCCTGAGTTTACCCGTTACCTCGGTGACAGTTTTGGCACTAATGGGCAGATTCGTTTTCAACTAAATGTTGAGCCGTTGAAACTTGATGTGTCCCAGGCAATTCCGATAGCGTTGATCATTAATGAAGCCGTGACCAATTCCATCAAGTATGCATTTCCGCATAAAAGAGCGGGAATTATTGATATAACGATGCATCGAAATGCAGACGATATTACACTAATCATTGCCGATAATGGTATAGGTATTGATCTTTATATCGCAAAGGCGCCATTAGATTCCCTGGGATTGAAACTGATAAAGGGTTTGAGTGAAGACATAAATGGCGATATTAGTTTTGAAAACGATGAAGGCACAAAGATCAAAATAGTTTTTAGTGTTGACCCATTACATGACGACAACAAAAGCCTGATCATAGGAAAAAAAGAAGAGGAAGAAGTTTATGTGTAAATGGAAATATGTAACTTAAAGCGTAATCCAAATGTTTTTTATGATAAAAAAAACCAACGCAAATTTCAAATTCAGGACTTTATTGATTTGGGTAATTCTGGTGTTTTTGTTCTTGCTTTCAAACGCTTCCTTCTCTCAACCCAATCATCAGGATATTCCTACACAGCGTCTCCTTTTAAAACTTACCTCAAGCTTCCTGAATGTCGCTAAACAAAACCAAATAGATATTGACAGCGGTCTTGCATTGGCTGCTGACCGGGGCCGCATGAACAGGATGATTGTTATAGGAGAAAAATTCCAAAATATCGTGCCTGATCCGGGTAATAAATGGGTAGCCACAGAAGATATAAATTCGGCAAAAAAACTTGTATCAGAAAGCTATGGATTAAAGCGCATAGAGCTACTTAACCTGATAGGTTTCTTTTATGCTTTTAAGCCTGCTTCGAGAACCCATGACCTGGATAGCGCCCTGCGATACTTGTCAATAGCCAAACAGGAAGCTGAAAAAGGCAGGGATATTAGGTCGCAGAGCCTGAGTCTTTGTTGCATCGGCAAATGTTACCTCGAACGGGGGGATCTCGTAATAGCAGACTCAGTCTTCACACTGGTTATAGATCGTTCTTCCAAATCGGGAGATAAGGAAATAGAAGCGATGGCCCGGGACTATTGGGGAACGTATAATCCATTTCGTCCAAATACAATAGCAGACCGCATTGACCAGCTTGAGAGGGCGAAGTTGCTTTATGAACAACTCAACGATAGAGTGAATCAGGTAAACACTTTAATGAATATCGGCTACCTTAGTTTTGCTGCCGGGAAAATGGAGCGATCCAAAGAATCTTTTGTTCAGGCGCTTGCCTTGGAGAAAAGCATGGGCTTTCCATTTACACATTATACCGCCTACATGAACGCAGTCGTCATTGACATAAATGGCGATCACGAAGCCCAATTGAGATTTAGCATGAATGCGATTAAAACCGCTGAAAATACCAGAGATAGCATTGCTTTGGCTTATATGTATTCATACATAGCAACTATCGACCTGATCTACAGAGAGAATATGGAGGAAGGCCTTGAATGGGCCTGGAAGTCACTGGCTGAATTTAAAAGGTTGGGCGGAGGTCCTGACATGTATGTTTTAGCACAAAATATGGCTCAAGGGTTTTTAAGATTGGGTCGGAACCGGGAAGCCATTGAACTAACCCTGGACCTGCTCAGGAAATATCCACCGCAGAGTCCAATCGACAGGCAAAATGCCTATTTTACATTAGGCATTGCATATGATCATACTGATCCTGTTTTGCAGGAAAAATATTACCTGGCGGCAGGAGCGCTCCAAAAAGAAACGGAAAAGGTAAGAGGAAACCTGGGTGCATTTCATACTTACTTCATCATTGGCGAATTCTATCTTAAAAGGCATGAATACCAGAAAAGCAGGGAGTATTTAAATAAGGCTATCACTTATCCTATTGAGAACCAGATATCCGAAGCCCTGGCAGAAATTCAGATTGACCTCTCAACAATAGATTCTGCCAGTAGCCAATTTAAGGATGCCTATTATCATGTCAAGAAGGCCTACGCCATTGAAAATGAACGCTGGCCAAAACTTTCAAGCAAACAAGTCGATGAATTAAGGGTGCGATATGAAACTGGCAAGAAAGCCGATAGTATTAATTTGTTGCACCAGCAGGCGTCATTGCAGAATGTACAAATAAAACAGGACAAATTCACAAGGAAGGTATTTTTAGGCGTATCGGCGCTACTGCTGCTGTTCCTCGGTCTACTGTATAACCGCTACCGGCTCAAACAAAAAAGCAACAAACAGTTGGAATCCCAGCAAAAAGAAATTTCACAAAAAAACGCAACCCTTCAACATTTGGTGGAGGAAAAAGAGTGGCTACTCAAAGAAGTCCATCACCGGGTAAAAAACAATTTACATACTGTAATTTGCCTGCTTGAATCACAGGCGGAATATTTAAAAGATGATGCATTAAAAGCGATAGAAAACAGCCAGCACCGGATTTATGCGATGTCGCTGATACATCAGAAACTATATCAATCGGATGATGAAAAAACTATTGATATGGCAACCTATCTCCCGGAATTTATGCGCTACCTGGATGATAGCTTTGGAGATAACCGGCGAATTTACTTTGAGTTGGATATTGAACCATTGCAACTCGGTATATCGCAAGCGATTCCAATAGCATTGATCGTTAATGAAGCCGTTACCAATTCATTCAAATATGCCTTTCCGGGAAAAAAGGAGGGCCACGTTGAAATTAGTATGCACCGGATGAAGAATAAAATCACACTTATAATCGCTGATGATGGTATAGGTATCGATACTTCCATAGTGAATGATCCATCAGGTTCTCTCGGGTTAAAACTCATAAAGGGGTTGAGTGAAGACATCAATGGCACTATCAGTTTTGAAAATGACGCAGGCACAAAGATTACTATAGTATTCAATGTTGATCCGTTGCATGACACTAACAATATCTTGAATATAATAAACGAAAAACAGGTATACGCGTGAAAGCAAAAATACTTATTGTAGAAGACCAGTTTATTGAAGCAAATAACCTGCAGAGAATACTTGAACGTGCGGGTTATACTGTTTGTCCAATTGCCCGTTCCGTTCCGATAGCGTTAAGGATTATCGAAAATGAAAATCCGGACCTGGTGTTACTTGATATTTATCTTCAGGGGAATTTAACAGGAATTGATTTGGCTAAGGATCTAAGGGAAAAAGAGATCGCCTTCGTTTATTTATCTGCAAATTCTAATCGACAAATTCTTGATGCTGCAAAGGCAACCCGGCCTTATGGCTTTTTGGTAAAGCCTTTTCGTGAAAAAGATGTATTGGTGATGCTGGATGTAGCATGGTACCTGCATAGCCAAAGCCAGGAACGAAAACGTCAAATAGCTATTGCAGCCCGCATATAAAATGGATGATGCAAAATTTAATGACGCAGATGACATTATTACGAATAGTCCCAATATGCTTGGCGTAATTAAATAATATTAAATTAGTAGGAACGTCTGATACATCGGTATTGATACTCGGGGAGAGTGGAACTGGTAAAGAACTGGTCGCTCAGGCTATTCACCGAATTTCCTCAAGAAATAATAAGCCTCTCGTTATAGTTAACTGTGCTGCTCTGCCGACGAACCTTGTAGAGTCAGAGTTATTCGGTCATGAAAAAGGTGCTTTTACCAGCGCTGTAAATAGACGTATAGGGAAGTTTGAACTCGCAAATGGAGGCACCATATTTTTGGATGAAATAGGGGAATTACCGTTAGAACTGCAGGTTAAGTTTCTTCGCGTATTGCAGGAGCAGGAAATTGAGCCCATAGGTGGTTTTTCAAAAAAAGTTGATGTCCGAGTTATCGCCGCCACTAATAGAAACTTAGAGGAAGAGATAGCTGCTGGCCATTTCAGGATAGATCTCTATTACCGGCTAAATATCTTTCCTATTTCATTGCCTCCATTAAGGGAACGTAAGGCTGACATACTTTTACTGGCAAATCATTTCTTGAAAATTTATGCAAACAGAGAAGGAAAAAAGATAAGAGGCTTTAAAGAAAATGTAATTAAAGATATGCTTGAATATAACTGGCCGGGAAATGTACGGGAGTTAGAAAATACGATCGAGAGAAATGTTTTACTTTCCAACGGTTTACTTATCGAGTCGATCGCTTTACCAAAAGAGCATAGCAAAGAAACACCTGTTAACGGGATAAGGGTTAAAACGATGGAAGAAAATGAGAGAGATCATATCATATTTGCTCTGAGAAAGTGCAATTGGAAATTGTATGGGCCGGGAGGTGCGGCAGAACTATTAGATCTCAACGGATCTACATTAAGTTCAAGGATGAAAAAGCTTGGCATTATCAAAAAATAGGCACGTTGTAAGAGGATGATGTTCAAAAAAAGCAGCGTTATCTTATGAAGAGCCCCAACATCAGTTGTTGATCTACTATTGACTTACCCGGCACCTGCCAGTGATGTCCCCTTCTTTCAAGCCAGTTCTTACAACGGAATCAACAAAAACTATATCACAATCTTTGTCCGTTTGCCGATCGTGTTTAAAGGCGGCTATGTAAGTTTTTTTGCATGGCATCTCTATCAATAGTTTTTTCTTTTGGCGGATTTTATTGTTGTAGCAGACCCTTTGGTCATTTGTATGAAATAAAAGTATTGTTGAAGAGTAAAAGATTAATATTCAAAATATTTCATAATTGTACAATATGTGTAAATTGTAAAGAAAAAAACTATCAAATATTTAGGTTTGGGAATTGGCCTCTAAAGCTCGCTTTTTTGAAGACGGGATCAATTCATAAAGCTCGCTGCCAATTTTTTTGCATATATACTCAAACCATTTTCAGAATCCCCATTGTAAGCAGCAAGGAATTAGATTATTAAGACACGATAAACTGGACACAGAAAATACCATACTGCTATCAATAAGCAACGAAATTGCCCGCATTCGCAGCAAGGAGGATATGTTGCATGTGATTCTTAGTACCTTCAAAGAGTACATAAATTTCGATGACAGCATGATTTGCAGGTATAACGTATCAACCAGAACTTGCAAGCCATATATTTATCACGCTAAAAAAGAGCGGTCCGGGAAACCAGAGTTCAAAGGCTACCTGGATATAGAGTATCCTGTAATAGATGATAGTATCGACGATTCTAATAATCCGATGGTATACAGTATATCGTCTATGTTGCCTGAAGGCAGTGAGCAGATCACCTTTATGCACAACGCAGGTATCAAAGAATTTGTAGTAATAAAACTAATCGAAGGCGGTCAATTGATTGGGCTCTTTGTGTTATTGTCTGAACGGAAAAATTCATTTAGTCAGAACGATCTTCAATTGCTGCAAAAAATGTCTTTCCTGATTTCGACCGCCACGGCTAATATAATTGCAAACGAAGAGATTGCAAAAAGGGAAGAAGAGAAAACAACATTACTTTCCTTAAGTAAGGAAATCTCCATTCTGAAAAGCAGGAATGATTTATTTCGAATAGTAAATGTCAGCATAAAGAACTTATTTACTGTACAGGAATTTGCAATTGCCCAGATAAACGAAGATGGTGCTACATATGGTGCTTTTATGATGGACCTGGAGGATAAGATTAAAAATGATATTGATTTTGCAGACGTAACTTCTAATAAATATGATATTAATGACCCGATATTTAGCCGGGTAATTAATTCGGAGGACCCCGTTATTTTTCATGTAAACGAAATTGCCGGCAAGCCCAAAATGCCCGCATTCGTTGATTTTTGGAAAAAAGTAGGGCTACAACTGGTTTTGTGCAATGCTCTTCGTGCTGGTGGAAAAGATATTGGAATGGCGGTTTTGCATCTCGATCCCGCCAAGCCGATTGATCCAAAAAGTATACTGTTGAAGGGAGTATGCGCACAATTAGCTGTAGCTATTTCGAACATACTTGCAGGCGAAGAAATTGCAAGAAGAGAAAGAGAAAGAGAACTCCTATTGTCTCTAAATATGGATATTGCTGCCGTTCGGAATAATGATGAGTTGCTTAAAGCGATTAATCAGCGGCTAAAAAAATTGCTCGGTTTTACTCATACGTGGATCGCTATAATAAATGACGACAAATCAACTGTTAGCACGTTCTTGCTGGATCCTGAATCAAAAAGCAAAAGCCATCCTACTTATAGGGAAGCAAAAAAAGCTGAGTACCTGACAAATGATGGAGTATTGGATAAAGCGGTTTCCACGCCCCGCCCCGTTTTCTTTGACCTACAGCTACTGAAAACGGTCCAGGAATTACCTTTATATCTCAAAGTGAATTTCGAGAGCGGAATCGAGCAGATGGCAGTGATTCGATTTTCTAACGGGGATAAAGTTTTCGGATTTTGGATGCTTTTTTTTGAAAAGAAAATTTATCCTTCTCTCAGCAAGCTAAGTCTAATTGAAGGGTTGGCACATCAGATGTCCATAACTGTCTCAAATATTATAGCGACCCAAAAAATCCAGCAACGAGAGGATGAAAAATCAAAACTATTGGCGTTCAGTAACGCATTAGCTTCATCAAAAGATAAATCAGTAATTGGAAGGATAGTGACCCAACAGCTTAAGGAAATTTTCCGTGTAAAGGGTTACTACATGCTCTATGCTTTAAGTAACGACAAAAAGAGTTATTATCCGCTTTTGTTTGACCCCGATTCCAGTCCGTCAAATTTATCACCCGACCCGGGTTTTGAGACAATGATTAGATCAAATAACCTGATAAGTGATGGCATCATGAAGAAAATTCTTGAGATGGATAGGCCAATTCTTTTTAATATAGAAGAAAGATTTAATAAGCCTATGACTCCCGCATATTCAAAAATGATGAGTGACAGGGGCATAACAAAAATAAGCGGTGCTCCTATCAAATTAGGGGATGAGAGCATAGGTATCATCCTATTTGATACCAACAATGTGTCTCTCGGAGTCCATGAGCAACTTTTTAAAGGTATTTGTTCCCAGATTGCAATTTCTGTTTCCAATATTATAGCAGATGATGAAATAAAGGGTAGAGAAAAGCAAAAGTCACTGTTACTGGAGTTCAGCAACGCAATAGCTTCCGTAAGAGATAAAAATCTGCTTTCAAGTATTTTAAATCAACAGTTAAAGAAACTATTCGGAATAAAAGAATATGCTATTCATATATTAAGTGAAGACAAGAAAACTCATCGCCCGGTTTTTTATGATCCGGAGGCTGAGTTCGCCAAACATCCCATTTTTCAACGATTAGTAAGTCAGCAAACGGATATCCAGGATGGCGTATTCGATTCAATACTGGCATCCGAAGATCCAGTTACTTTTGATGCAGAAAGCTGGGTGAATTTGTCAAGTCCACCTATATATGCCGACGCTGCATTTGATATTAGTTTAAAAAGACTAACGGGTGTTCGAATACACCTGGGGAAAGAGAACATAGCTGTTTTGAATTTCAGGCACGACGGGGTTAACATAACACCTGATCAATATCCGTTATTGAAAAGTATTTGTTCTCAAATTGCAATAGCAATTTCGAACATTATGGCCAATGAAAAAGTGCTGAATCAGTTAAATGAAATTAATGAATACAAGCGACAGTTGGAGGAAGAGAAAATATACTTGAAGGAAGAATTGGAGACCACCCAAAACCTGACTGAAATGATAGGCGAAAGCCATGAAATGAAAAAAATCTCCCGCCTGATCTCGCAAGTGGCCCATTCAGACAGTACAGTATTAATACTTGGTGAAACCGGTACTGGTAAAGAACTTGTCGCCAGGGCAATTCATAATGCATCCCCACGCGCTAATAAATTAATGGTAAAAGTGAACTGCGCTGCGCTGCCGGTAAATTTAATAGAGAGCGAATTATTTGGGCATGAGCGGGGTAGTTTTACCGGTGCGACAGAAAGGAGAATTGGTAAATTTGAATTGGCAAATAATGGAACACTTTTCCTGGATGAAATCGGAGAAATGCCCCTGGAATTGCAGGTGAAACTATTGAGAGCATTACAGGAAAAGGAAATAGAACGTATAGGTGGCAGAACTACCATTAAAGTTGACGCACGGATTATCGCTGCCACTAACCGTAATCTGGAGAAGTTAATGGAGGAGGGAAAGTTCAGAAGTGATTTGTATTACCGGTTAAATATTTTTCCAATCAATTTACCCCCACTTAGAAACAGGCGTGAAGATATTCCCTCACTCGCATCGCATTTCATCTTACGTTTTGCAAAGAAGGCAGGAAAGGAGATAAGTACTTTTAGTAACAAAGCATTACAGGAGTTAATACATTATGACTGGCCGGGGAATATTCGCGAGCTTGAGCATTTGATTGAAAGAAGTGTATTGCTTACCCCGGGAGATATGATTAAAGAAATACATTTGCCTTCAGTTAAAAAGAACGCAGCCCATTTGGCGATGACTGAAGAAGTCCGGATAAAAACTATCGATGAAAATGAGAGGGAACATATTTTAAAAATACTAAAATATGTGAACGGAAGAATCTCGGGCGGCGGCGGCGCTGCAGAATTATTAGGAATTCCACCTAGTACTTTAAATTCCAGGATTAAAAGATTAGGTATAAGGAGAGAACATTTTGGATGAGTCAAGGATGATAAGATAATTAAATGTAGTAAGCCATTCGGTTAAGATTTATCGCATAGCTGCAAGTTTTAAACAGGCTTTGGAAATCTTCAAATCCATTATATCTGCGCCCGTTGATGAAAAATGTGGGTGTGCCGTCTACACCGCTCTTTACGCCGCTTTCAAAATCACCGATAACTTTTCGAATTAATTTTTTATGCTCCCGGCTGTTTTCAAACTTATTTATTTGCAGTCCTATTTCTTCAGCAAATCTTGAAAATGAACTCCGGACTAAATATCTTTGATTTGCATAAATCTTATCATACATAGCCCAAAACATTCCCTGTGAAGCTGCGGCTTCACAGGCCACTGCCGCATCAAGAGACAATGGATGCAGCGTAAGAAGAGGATAATGGCGAAACACGAATTTTAGGTCATCTCCGAGATATTCTTGCAGCAGCTTTATTACTACATAAACGTCACCGCAAAATTCGCACTGGAAATCTCCATACATTAACAATTCTATGGGGGCTGAAGGGTAGCCCGCAAAGCGATCAAAACTTTCATTAAATGGATGTTTAAGGATATTACTCATAGTATTCATTTTAGGATTTAGAATAACCGTAAAGAACAGTTTAAAAAAGATTTGGCATTATTGCCCGGCAAATGACTTTCGTAAAAGCTCCAACTGTGTGATTTATTTCTTTAAAATCTACTCCTGCGGATAGCCAATAAAACAGATGTCAGGCGATAGCGACGTTCATTCTGAATTCAGATGGCGAATACCCAAAATGCGATTTAAAAAGTCTGGAAAAATGAGCGATACTTTCAAAGCCGGATGTATAACAAACGTCAGTAACGGCCATGGTTGTATTTAGTAATAGTTCCTGAGCCTTCTCAAGTCTTTTTTCCCTGATCCATTGAGATGGTGTGGTGTTGTATATCGCCAGGAAATCTCTTCTAAAACTTGATAAACTTCTTCCGGATAAAACAGCCAGTTGGCTTAAAGAAAGAGAATTCATAATATTTTCTTCAACGGTGGAAGTAATATTATGCCTGTATTGTTCTCTCAGATCAAGAACCTGCTCCAGTATATTATTGTTCATGCCGGCGAGGTAAAACAACAACTCCAATAACTTAATTTTAACCAGGCTTCCGTTTATCTTTTCAGGCTCAATAAAATAAGGCTCCAGTGAATCAATATATTTAAGCAATCTTTTGTCAAGCATATTTACAGAAATCTGTTCGGAGTTTTCGTGAACGGCTATCGACAATTCAGCGAGTGTTGTAAATTCTTTCACTAATTCGTACCTAAGTGAAAACATGATGCATTCAACCTTTCCTATGCAATTATTTTCCGGATCGCATTCGTACTCAATTAAAATATCTTTCTTGAGAAAAGCCATCTGGTTCCTCTTGACTTCATATTCCGTTTTACCATATTGGATTTTGAGGTTGCCTTCAATTACGAAAAGCAAAATATTATCCTCTAAAAACAGGGAGCCTGCATCGCACTGATTTATTGAGATGGATTGAATTGCAGTGTATCCATTTAGTTTTAAAGCCTTCGGATTGGAAATGTATGTGCCGGGCTTTTCTTTTTTTTGAGATGTTTCTGTTCGCATGCCTATGAGCTTTTAATTTTTGGAATATTATTTTAGATAAGGTGCATTCATTTGGTCAAATAGCTTTCGCTTTATTGTAACATATTTTCAAAGCAGGTGCCAAATCGTAACAAAAAGAATATCAACTAATTAGATGAAAATTCAACATGAGCTGCTCTCGATATCTCGCTAATTAGCGATTGCTATCACGATATTTCACCATGTTGGTTATGATGATGCGCTATTTAAAATGTCTTTTTAAACAGGTTGGAGAAATGATTTATAAGAGGCAGTAATATGAAAAAATAAATGGATGTATTCAATGTTGCACTGAAGATGGGAAAGCAATTTATTAACATCAATGATTTAGGTAGGAACTTGAAATCATCCATAAAAAAACGGACGTCAAATCGACATCCGTTTTAGTTCTGCTTCCAATTTTTATTTTACCCAACTATCCCTCTCAATTTCAGAATTATCTTAACGTAAATAGGCTCGCACCATCCACGCCATCTTTTCGTGTCTCGTAAGTAATTGCGTGGCGAAATCACCGCTTCCGATGTCCTTATATTCGTCTTCAAAAATTGGAATTAATCTGCGCAGATTGCAGATTATAGTTTCGTGTGTGGCAAGCAGGCTTAATAATTGGTCATTTTGAAAATTAATATATGGAGGCTCAATTAAATTGGTGAGCTTCAAATAATCAGCCAGCCTGGCCTCAGCATAATGCCCAAGCGTGCGGATTCTTTCCGCGACCTGGTCCATGATTTCATCAATTTCCATGAACTGCTTTTCATAGAATAGATGCATTTCATGAAAATTTGCGCCTTCAATATTCCAGTGATAATTCCTTGTTTTGATATACAAAACAACTTCATCAGCCAGCAGCTTGTTTAATTCAAGGCTTGCCGCCTGTAAATGGGTTTCCAAAATTCCAAGATTCGGTTTCATGTTGTTTGTTATTAATTGTGAGAGATAGAAAAGTTTAAAAGTGCGCGGTAAATTGTTACCGGAAAGACCAGGTATATTTTATAATCAGGAAGAATTTTATCAAATCATGTACTATGCAACCATTTTCTGCGATATAGCTGATCCATTGTAGAGGTCGACTATGAGCTCCTTTCTTAAAATCTGTAAAATTTGTTCCCGCAATATTTTTAAAGAACTTACTAAAATGGGAAGGGTCCAAAAACCCCAGGTAATATGAAATTTCCTTCATGCTGTACCCTTCATAAACAGCTCTTCGTTTTGCTTCAAGTATCAGGCGCTGCTGTATGTGATGACTCGCGGAGAAACCGGAAAGTTCTTTAACCGTTTCGTTTAAATAATTTGGAGTAACTGCGAGTATTTCTGCATATTCTTTGACCATTTTTTTGGTCGTATAATTCTTCTCAAGCAAGGCATAAAACGAGCTTACTAATCCTGTTTTCCTCGATTGGAAATTATTTTGACAGTCTGTTGCTACATGTCGGTTTATGTATAGAATGAATATTTTCAGGAAGCCTTTTAATATTTCTGACCTAAGTTTTAATGGCTGACGGAACTCGTGTACCATTTGTTCGGCTATGTTTTCGAAAAAACTGTCCATCTCATCATCTATTTTGATAACCGGTTTTGAAAGAAAAGGGTTAAATAAAATGGACGATGATAGTTCTGCTGAATCCTTCTCGTACAAATCGAGAAACTCTTTTGCAAAGGAAATAATGAATCCCTTTGCCGATTCATGGATATCGCACGCAATCGCCTGGCCGGGCCTTGCATAGTACATTGATTTTTCGTCGATATCATATTTACCCATGTCAATATTTATTTCCCCCGAACCCTTCCGTATCCATATTATTGAATAAGCCTCATGAAAGATTGGTAAAAATTTTCGCTCCTGCATTTCCTGCGAGAGAGATGATATGGCGTGAATTTCAAACTGAACATTATTATGTTCACGATTCTTTTTGGCAGAGTAACGACTGATATACATCTTAAATACTTTTTGAAAATTGTTTACAAAACGCCCCGAACTTAGCTGACATGAAATCGTCCATAACAAGCTTTTAATTTTTTTTATTAACCATCAAAGGTTGGACTTTTACGCTTCTGCTATTTATCGGATAAATTCATCTTTTTTGACCAATAGATTCAATTGGCCTTGTTCGTTATTTGGTCAATGATGAAACCATTTTCGCTGCGATTGGGAAGTTTTACCCAACTATACCTAAAGACTGGGTATTTACATTCATGACCCTGATATATACATTGTCCTGGTTGAAGTGTGCATGTAGTTTTGGCCCTGATTTCCTCACGGAATTAGTGATGTATTGTCACCGATTTTTGCTACGTCGAAGATCGGGTTTGCAGGATCATTTTTCTGTGCTATGCCAGGTTTTTATTTTAGAAAGTTTTCAATAATCAAAATCATATAAATATGCAAATAGTGCATCACAATCCGGCGAAGTTTGAAGTTGGTAGCACGGCTAGCGTTGCTCTCCGGTACCCAATAGGTCATTACCGGGTTCCCATGTATATGCGTGGTAAGCAGGTGAAGGTTGTCAGGTTACTGGGCCTCTATATCAATCCCGAAGAGGAGGCATTTGGAAGAAACGCGGGAAATAAAATATGGAGTTACCTGGTAACTATTTACCAAAAAGAATTGTGGCCAGACTACCAGGGTGATAAAAATGACCGACTTGAAATTGAAATTTTTGAACCATGGCTTGAACATCTTAAAATTGAAAACAATGTCTAACAATCACGATCACACGCACGATGATCATGCGCCGATCATCCATGATGAAATACCCGGCTATTATGAAATACTCGAAATAAGTATCCGGGAGCTATTAATTGAAAGAGGGTTGATAAGGCCCGATGAAATCAGGGAACAAATAGAAGTACTTGATTCCCGGTCACCCGCTCTTGGTTCTAAACTGGTTGCCAGGGCATGGGTAGACACTGATTTTAGAAAAAGGCTTTTGCTAGATGGAGTCGCCGCGGCAGAGGAGATGGGCATCACTATGTATGATGATACAGATTTTACTGTTTTGGAGAACACTGATAACATTCATCACATGATTGTGTGTACCCTTTGTTCATGTTATCCAAGGCCCGTGCTGGGTTTGCCGCCTGACTGGTATAAAAGTAAAGAGTACCGCTCCAGAGCAGTGAAGGAGCCACGAGCAGTGCTGGCGGAGTTTGGAACAATCGTCCCCGATGAAGTTGATATCGTTGTAAATGATTCCACCGCAAACCAGCGCTACATGGTGCTGCCGCTTCGTCCTAAGGGAACGGAAAATTTTACGCAAGATCAATTGGAGGCATTGGTGACAAGAGATGCCATGATTGGTGTAAAGGTGATCAGTGACCTATAGTATTTCAAATTATAAATCACTCTTAAATAATTTTTTATGCCTGATACAGAATACCTGGTAAAACACCTGCCCAACGATATTGGAGGAACGGGTTGCCATGAAAAAATATCCATTACAGAGCGTCCCTTATATCCATGGGAAAAGCGTTGTCACGCTTTATTGGATGTGCTCGACTATCATAAGATCGTAAACACCGAAGAGAAGCGCCGCGGTACTGAAAACCTCGGAACAGAGATGGCAGGCAAATTATCTTATTACGAAAAGTGGATAGTATCCGCTTCGAATTGCCTGTTGCAGAAGGGAATTCTTACACCGGATATGATTGCAGAAAAAACCAAACAGGTTAGCGAACGATATCATATAGAATCTTAGACATATGGAACTTTCCGGAATACTCTTAATGCTGATGCTGGGCCTGCGTCATGGCTTTGACCCTGATCATATCGCTATCATTGACGGAGTCAGTGTGCGTTATAACGCCACCAAACCATTGCTGGCAAAATGGACAGGAACTTTATTTGCAATTGGCCATGGCGCTGTCGTTACACTTATCGCTGTAATGATTAGCCGCCTTCAACATTCCTGGAATTTTCCGCAGGTTATTTGGAACGTATTAGACTGGGTGCCCGGCATATTATTAATTATCGTAGGCATTTTAAATTTTAGAATGTTAAGGGCACAAAAGAAGTATTCGCCAAAAGGATGGAAAACTGCTTTGTTGCCCGCAAAGTTGAAGAATAGCTCCCATCCGCTTTCAATAGTTTTAATTGGTGTTTTGTTTGCGATGGTTTTCGATACCAATACGCAGGCTGCCGCCTGGGCTTACACCGCTACCACACAACTTACCACCGGCAGCGCACTCGTACTGGGTTTATCTTTCTCAATAGGGATGATTATCACCGATACATTTGACAGCCGGATTCTTTTCAGGTTGATGTTGCGTTCCGTGAATAACGATTCTGTGCTGAACTACCGTCGCAAGCTTGGGTGGATCATTGTTTACATCTCGCTAATAGTTGGCGGGTACAAGATCTTCAGCAAGCTAATGCCAGCTATAGAGATAAACGAAAGTGCTCTTACCCTTATCGGTGTAGGATTTTTCATTCTGATGGTTTTGTTTTATGCCTACATCCTGTTATCAGATTCAAAACATTCTAAAAAAAGTACCTATGGCAATTAAAGATCTGACCAAAATAAAGAAACATCTTTTCTTATGCAATGGCGGAAGTTGTAAACTTCTTGGCGCAGAAGAAAGTACTGCTGCGGTAAGAGCTGCAATAGAAGAGTGCGGGTTAACGAATGAAATACATACAACTAAAACACTGTGCAACGGTCGTTGCAAAGATGGTCCCATAATTATTTCACAGCCGGATGGAATATGGTTTAAAAAAATAGTGAAGGAAAAAGCAGCAGGATTTGTATGGCAATACCTGGTAGAACAACGGGTGCCAAGCGATAAAGTTTTGTATAGATATGGCGATGGCCTGATAGATGTGGACTGATGGTCTTTCGTTGATTTTTGCAGTTGCATTCCTACCATCTTGCACGCTTTATTTCGCTTCTAAAATTTCGTTTTTATACATTTCAACAAGACCGGCGAAAGAGATTCTGTTAGCCGCCCGCCGGGAAGGAGAATAAAGGATGACGAGTTGAATTATTCTTTCATCAAACAGAAATTCACTTCTCAATGGCTTCAATCCTTTGGGAAATTTTTGAATAATATTTTTACTCTTCAAATACGCTAAAAACCATTTAGCGGCACTTGCCGTGCCGCTGCTGCTCGTGAAAAGTATTTTATTTATTGCAGGATAATCGTACAAGATTTTAAAAATATCCATGTACTGAATTACGATAAGATTTTCGTCGAGTGAGTTACCATCTTTCCTGCTTATCTCAAGCCCCATGTCCGTTATGGCCACATTCAATGCTTCAAGTATTTGCTTTCTCTCTTCAATAGCTTCTAATCCTGAAAAGTATTTTAGTTCAACATTTGCCAGCCGCGACATCACCGGCCAGAAGAGATTAAGTTTATTAGGATAAAAAAATTCGTACGACCAGTTTCTTTTCGTTGGCGGGAAGGTGCCTATAATTAAGGTCTTACTGTTTTTTGGCACATACAATCTAAAAGGATGTGTTTCTGATTCTATCATTTTTAATTTATCGATTTGGCTAAAATATTTAATCCATAATCACGTAGCAATTCTTACAATTATTTTTACAATGATTCCCATTAAATATACATTGACATCGCTTAGTGCGGATGTAACTTTATACCTGGTTATTCAGCCAGGTTTTTAACTGTATGCTTGTACAAAATCAAGTTATCGATGTATGAAGAAGCCAGATATATCGTGCAACCAGCTAGGTCACAAGACAGGCAGGCGAAGATTCTTAGGTCAAATCATGGCTTCATGTATTTTATTATTTCAACCATTCACAAATAAAAATATGATAAGCGCTAAAGGAATTATAATTCGCGAAAGTCAGTATTCTGTAAAAGATACTATTGACAGGCTGCAAACATTTTTACTACAGCAGGGAGCCACTATCTATGTAAGAATCAATCAACAGGCGGAAGTGAATATGGTGGGGCTTAGCCTGTTGCCGCTTGAATTTATACTGTTTGGAAACCCGAAAGGAGGGGGATCCCTCATGGCTGAAAATCCGTTGATCGCTCTTGACCTTCCACTCAAAGTTATCGCCTGGGAAGATGAACGGAAAAAAGTTTGGCTCGCTTACAATGAAGCTTCTTTTATCAAAGATCGATATGCCTTACGTCACAATGAAAAGTCTCCATTAATTCTTGATCACATAATTGATGTCGTCCTAAACAATTGAATTTTACTTTAATCTTTTAATTTTTATAATTATGAAAATAGGATTAGCTGCAGACCATGCCGGTTATGAATTGAAGGAAATTATTTCAGTGTTTCTTAAGAATCTTGGGCATGAATTGGCAGATTATGGTGCCTACAAATTAGATGCAGTAGATGATTATCCTGATTTCGTAATTCCGTTGGCAAATGCAGTTGCCTTAAAAGAAGTGGAAAGAGGAGTAGCTATTTGTGGCAGCGGGGTGGGTGCCGCAGTTGCTGCTAATAAAGTTGCGGGTGCCAGAGCAGGACTTATAAATGATTATTTTTCTGCGCACCAGGGTGTAGAAGATGATGACATGAACATTATTTGCATTGGAGCCAGGGTGACAGGCTTTATGGCTGCGCAGGAATTAATTATTGCTTTCCTCAATGCAAAATTTATTAGACAAGAGAGATACACAAGACGTTTGAAAAAAATTGAGGCTTTGGAATTAATTGTTGAAAAACGTGTTTACTAAAATTTGATAAAATGAAAAGACAGCCAGGTCATTTGACCCATTTCTTTACGAAATACAGTTTAACTATTATAATGATGCTTTCAACAAATTTGCTGATAGCTCAGGAAGTAGTTATGCCTGAAATGAAGATGGGCGGGGAAAATATTTTTTTGGTAATGATGGACACAATGATGAATAGAATGGACAATGCTAAAGTCGGAAGTTCAGTGGAAAGTGACTTTATAAGCCAAATGATTCCACATCATGAAGGTGCTATTGAAATGGCCAGTTATGAAATTCAATATGGAAAGGACTTCGCAATGGTTCAGTTGGCGAAAAGTATACTGGCAGAACAAGGCATTGAAGTGCAACAGATGAAATTGTGGTTAAAGCAATTAAATAACAGTCCTTTAAACACAACTACGGACTTTGATCAGTATATGGATCAAACGATGAAAATGATGATGAAAACTATGCCGGAGAACACTATGCTTACCAATATCGACAGCGCTTTTGCGATGGTCATGATACCTCATCACCAGGCCGCTGTGGACATGTCAAAAGTGGCAATTAAATTCACAAAAGATCGAAGAACTAATGCCTTTGCCAAACAAATAATTTCAAATCAACAAATTGAAATTGAACAGATGTCATCTTTTCTAAAAAAATAAATATATGCGAGCGCTTAAATTAACACCCGCCATAATGCTGATGTTCACTTGCCGGGTTTCATCAGCCCAAAACAAGTATGAACATGACAGGGTTTATACAGCCAACCAGGTATCCAATACAGTTTCAGTAATTGACCCTCCAGACAATAAATTCCTCGGGGAAATTAAATTAGGGAAACCATATCCTAATGTATTAACCCCATTGTACAGAGGCCAGTCTTTAGTACATGGATTGAGATATTCATTCCAAAAAAAATTATTGGCAGTTGTGTCCATTGGCTCAAATTCAGTTACGTTTGTTTCAACAGAAAGCAACAAGGTGATCAAAACCATTTACTTAGGGAGGTCGCCCCATGAACCTACATTTACGCCTGATAGTAAGCAACTATGGATATCAGTGCGGGGTGAAGCCTACGTTAGTGTAATTAATGTGGAAAAAATGATTGAAGTAAAGCGTGTACCCGTAGCCGATGGTCCAGGTATGATAGCATTTACGCCGGATGGTAAACTTGCTTATGTTTGCTCCAGCTTTACGCCCGAACTTGATATTGTAAATACCTCGACCTATAAGATCATTAAAAAAATTCCTGTTACCAGCCCATTCTCGCCAAATATATTTACGAGCCCTGATGGTAAATGGGTGGCGCTAACGCACAAGGACGTTGGTAAGGTAACAGTGATAAATACTGCAACAATGTCGATTGAAAAAGTGATCAATACAGGTGCTATCACCAATCATGTTACATTCAGTAATGTAAAAAACAAACTATTGATGCTCGTTACAGTAGGAGGTGAAAACAAAGTGAAAATATATGATGTTGCCGGTAATTTTGATCAAAAGGATTCAATAAATGTAGGGGCCCTTCCCCATGGAATTTGGCCTTCGGCAGATGGAAGATTGTTGTATGTGGGATTAGAGTATGGAGACCAGGTGCAGGCGATTGATTTGGAAAATATGAAGGTGATAAGCACCATTCCGGTAGGCCAAAGCCCACAAGCCCTTGTATATGCTTATAATGCAGTGTCAGATGCAAAAAGCACCGCCGGACTGGGGCCGCTTAACGATACGGCCGCCACGCAGGTTATCGTGATGAATAGTTTAAGAGGGGAAAATAATGCACATGGCCGCCTCGCTATTCGTAGCATTGGATTGGCAGATTTGGTAGAACAGGCGTTTTTTTCTTTAGAGCCTAATGAGCCTTACTCCCTGGCATTGTCAAAGTCAACAATCGCTCCATTTAGTGAAGACTACAAAATCAATTCGTTCGTAGCTGATGGGCAGGGTAAATACAGTGGGCAGTCTACCGGCTTGATAAAAGCAACAGATAGCAACACGACTAATGCAGCGTACAAACATGTGATTTTGATCAATAGCCGCAATGAAGAAACGGTTCTTTTGGATAATTTTTAAGAATTATGTTTATGACAGATTTGTCTAACTATAGATAATCTGAACTAAAAAATTAATTCGTATGAAAATGAAACGCCCCATGATAAAATTATAGGCTTGAACAAATTGTTGCAACCTAATAAAGATCAGGCAATGCATTGTTGTAACAACTTAAGCAATTACCGCTGACGCGTTACCATTATCGGGTGATGACGAATTTCAAACATAAGCTATGAAGTGAATATTCGGTAGAAAAAGCTACGGGTAAATTTCACGTTATCGTGCTTATAAAAAAGAGGATTAATTAACTTGAGAAAAACTCTGTTATGCTTTTTTTAATATTATTCCTATTGTTGATTTTGCTCAATGGCTATTTTTCTGCCGCCGAAATAGCCCTCGTTTCCGTAAAGAAATTCAGGATCCAGGCCGAAGCAGATAAGGGAAATAAAAACGCGAGTCAAATTCTTGATTTTTTGAAAAGCCCCGACGATTATTTAAGTTCTATACAGGTAGGAATTACGCTGGTAGGAATTATTGAGGGGCTTTATGGCGGGCAGATTTTGGAAGCATACCTTGAACCGATACTGATTTCCTGGGGCTTGACACTTTGGTTTGCACATGCCTTAAGTATGGTGCTGGGAATTGGACTAATCACATACATTAGTGTCGTTATTGGTGAACTTTTACCTAAATCAATTGCGTTGCAATCCCCTCAGAAAACAGCATTTCGTATAAGCCCCTCTTTCAGGTTTTTTAGTTTACTGGCCTATCCATTTGTCAAGTTACTTACAGGTAGTACCCATTTGATACTTAGGATATTTGGCGTGCATGATTCAGAAAATAAAAATCTCACTGATGCTGACCTGAAAGGCTTGCTAAGCCTGGCATACCGTCAAGGAACAATCGAGAAAGAGGAATTGCAGCTTCATGAAAATATCTTTAATTTCTATGACAGAACGATAGATAAAATTATGACGCCACTTGAAAAAGTAATCAGTATAAATGAGTCAATGACTTTAGATACAATTGAAAGTATTCTCAGGAGGAGTAACCATAATTATTTCCCGGTAGTAGGGCACCAAAATAAAATTGTTGGGTACCTCGCAGCAAGAGATTTTTTTATGAAAGATATAAATACAATTCAAGAGATAACTTATTCGCCTTGCGCCGTAACGATGCGCCAAAACGCACCGGAATTACTGCAAAAATTCAAAGAACATAACCATAATTTTGGCATGGTGGTCAACGACGGCGGCGGATTGGTTGGTGTGGTTACTATGCACGACATAGGAGAAATTTTGGTAGGTAAAATACCATGAGGACTAAATCAGCGAATTTTAGGAAGAAGATTACTGACGTCGAAAACAAAGCTTATTAAATTTTGATCTATTGATTTTATAATTACCTGCAGTTCGTTGAGCATAGTAACCCGCAGATCAAGATTTCCCTGGTTGTAGATTCCTCCATTTCTAAACAATAATTGCTCTACGTTATTGTCAATGCTGCCATCCAATTCAAATTTCAGCCACCTGGTTTTTATAATCTGCGCTTTGGAAAGCTGCGGCGTATTGCTAAGTTTAGGCTCGTTTAATATATACCATAAAGCAGGTGAATAGTGATTCGACTCGTTTGTTGCAAACCAAATGTCTTCCAGCAAATTTCTATCATGAAGTAGCCTGACCTTTTTGCCACCCGGGTTTAACGTGAGGATGCCTAAGCCGGCTGCGGCTACTCCGCTACCAATCAGAATTATATTTTGCGGAGTTTTTGATGTTACGAAAACAGGCAGAATCGTTGACACTGCGCCTGCCAGAATAGCTCCTGCTGTAAACTTTACATTTCGTTTTGTATTGAGGCTTCCCAGGTACGAAGAAAGCTGGCTTACACGGTAAGCCTCGCAATCCAACTCTGATGTGAGAGAGGCAATTTCTACTTTGAGAGGCTGCAGTAATTTTTGTATTTCCTGGCTGTATTCGAAGACAAGCATCCGGCTGTGCATAGATGAGTCACCCATATAATTCATCATATTTTTAATTACAGGAAGGCTGCCTGTGGCATTGGCGATTAATACATCCTGCTCCGTCACATACCTGGCCAATGAAGAATTGTTGGTTAATACCGAATCGCTATTCCAGGAGATAGAACTTAAGGTGTCATAGTTGGATGATACCGGCGCTACACAAAAATCAAGTTTGAATTTTAATTTATCGGGGCTAATTATTTTAGACGAGGAGCAGGATGAAAACATGATCCAGGCTATTACGAACCGGAGCGACAATTTGAAAGATCGTTTCCATTTGCATTTCATGAAACTCTTTTTTGATAAACAATTTAATTTTTTATTAAAATAAAAATATAGCAGGAAATGCCTCAACTACAATCGCGATCGATTAACCGAAGAAAATTCATAATGGTGATTGAAGCTGAGACTAATTTTCTATGGAAGGCAAACCGGCACTACTTCTACTGCATTTTTATTTTAGCCTTCAAACTATTTATTTCAGTTTCCAGTTTTGTAATATGATCCAGTTGAGAGGTAAAAATTTCCCTGATTTCTTCAACCGTATACCGCGGTGTTATATGCTGTGGGCAATTCCAGTCATACGCTTCGATATCCAATACCATCATGCGTTCCGGTCTAAATTTATAGCCATCCAAATCAAGAAGCTCGTATAGCGAGGGATCATCTTTAAGTTCTACAACATGTGCTTTCGCAAGAATTTTTAATCTTGCTCTTGCCGGATAGTCTACCATTATCAGCGATACATTTTGATGAGTAGCAAGGTTGCCAACGGATATGTATTGCATGTTGCCCCTGAAATCTATAAAGCCAATCCGTTTAGCATCCAACACTTTTACAAAGCCCTTTGGGCCGCCGCGATGTTGTATATAAGGAAATCCATTTTCCCCCATAGTCGCCATATAAAAACTATCCCTTTGGGAAATAAAAACTATTTCATTTTCAGTTAATCCATCCACATAAGTATCTTTTTCCATCCGTGCATAACTTGCCCTGCTTCCAAGTTTTTCCTGCACAGCTTTTACCGCTTCAGTAAATGCTATTTCCGGAAAATTTTTTGCCATAAATATTTTTTATTTTGATTTATGAAAGGATATGGGTTAATCGTTTCTTTTATTTTTCTGGCACGGGATATCAGTTGATTTATCTTTTCTCCGGCTTGTCTTTATAACTAATCTTATGCTGATGCCAGTCAAAGTTCGTAATATACCGCTGACCAAACAATACTGATCTGTCTGCCGCTACAGTTTAGTATAAGAATTTGATTTATTTGGCATAAGATAAATTATACTTGTGCAGAACCGCCGTCAACAAAGATTTCGCTCCCGGTCATAAAACTGCTTTCGTCAGAAGCAAGAAATAATGCCGCTGCGGCGATTTCATCCGGGTGGCCCACACGGCCAAGTGGTGATTGGTTGGCCATTTGCTGTAGGGCTTGTTCCTGGAAGCCGGTTGTGTCCAACAACTGCAGCAAACCGGGCGTACCGGTCGAGCCTGGAGACAATACGTTTACACGAATGCCCGACCCTTTTAAGTCAAGTGCCCAGCTCCTGGCAAAGTTGCGGATAGCAGCTTTGGTGGCACTGTACACACTGAATGATGCTGTGCCCTTTGAGCCTGTCGTAGAGCCGGTCAGGATTACAGATCCTCCCTTTGATAAGAATGGTAATGCTTTTTGAACGGTGAACAAAGTGCCTTTAACGTTTACATTAAATGCGAGGTTGAATCCATCCTCTGTAATTTTCCCAAGTGCTTCAAAAGTTCCCAGGCCCGCATTGGCAAAAACGATATCGAGATGGTTATACCCGGCGCCGATCACCGAATAGATGTGGTCAAGGTCTTCCAATTTAGAAACGTCACCACGGATTGCGGTAACATTATTTCCGATCGCTGCCACCGCTTCGTCCAATTGCTCCTGGCGGCGACCGGTGATGTAAACGTATGCTCCTTCGCTAACAAAACTTTTTGCGGCTGCTAAGCCTATGCCGCTATTCGCCCCCGTAATAAGTGCCACCTTTCCTTCAAGTCTGCCGCCAATTTTATTGCTTCTTTCAATTCACTTTGATTATTTTCCATGATAATTTTTTTTATAAATAAATATTGATTGTTTTTGTATTTTTCGTTTGTTGCTATGGCAACACAGAAGCACGCTGGCTCAAAATAAAATTCATCGTTCATTTACATCTTTCAAATTATTAGTTTCTATCTTTTTTAAAGATGCTCCCTCATATTCCTCATATACCGGCTGAACGCGTTCATTACCTGATTCAATAAATAGCAATTTTTCGATGGATTTAATCACACCTGGTATTTTGGCTCCAAACCAATGACTATCTTCTTTTTGAAACCACGTCACCAGCGTTAAGACTGCGCCGGCCGGATAATTATTGACCGAATGTGCCCGGGCGAATTTGGTGGCTATATCATTTCCATAAAGCGTAGACATTGTATGTTCTTCCCTGTTCACAAAAGAACATATTACTTTATCCTCAAGTGCAGGCGTTGTTTCCAGCTTAACAGGCATTGTGAAAACAAAGTCATTTTCTTTCATAGGCTTATGGCAGTTAATACATCCTTGTGCAAAAAGAACGTCTTTACCATGCGGCATCAAGGCGTTCCGTCTTCCCATTGGGCAAAGCCCCACCCTCCGTGGAGCTGTATTTATTTTTATCCTTTATCATAAATGCCACTTGTTTAAATTCACCTGCATGGATAATTCCGGATGAATCCAATACCTGCGTCCACGCTATTTTTGCAAACGCTGATCCATCCGGCCATGGATTTGTATTATTGCTTTTAATAGCGTTTATAGCTATACCGTTAGCTGTAATAATTCTCAACCTTCCGTCATCAGATCGATCGGTAGAACTAACGGCAACCCAGTTTTTATAATCCGGCATAAAACCAATTCCGTTAGGTGATGGCTTGATATTTTGTGACGTTGTTTCTTCATGTATCCATTTTTATATTGATCATTCCATGCCTTTGATTTCAACGTATCAACCGCAGGTATAAGCAACAGCGTTTTAAGGTAAGCTTGCAGTGAATTAATTTCCGTTGTATCAATTTTTGCCTTTGGATGCATGAAGATATAATCCCGTAAAGGCATTGCTTTATATTGGATATGATTGAGCGATTCAAACAATATTCCTTTTTGACGATCCTTTGCTAGCTTATCCCATTCGGAGAAATTAAGCACTTTCCTTCCTTCCCGGATATCCTTTGCAACAAGCCAGTTCGCCGGTGTGATTTTATCGAACCAGGACAATTTGGTTTCATTGGAATGACAATCGTAGCAGGCATTCTTCAGTATTTGTTTGATTGAGTCCGGCACTACAATATCTGCAGTAACAGCAGGATTTTCTATCCCCGGCTTTATAAATTGGATGCCTAAAAAAAAGAGCATAACTATGACCATTACACGCAGCCATTTTTTATGTAAAAGACCTTTCATGATGATATATTAATCCGGGTAAATTTCAATCATGCTTCCAGGTCGGTCACGATTCCTGCTTCTAATATTTTCAAACGTTGGTCAATCCCTAAAACATGGTAGGAGGTTTTAATATCATCCACGTTTTGTGTATAATGTTTCCAGCCTTCATAATGTAAGGGAATGATGGTTGCGGCCGGGAAAGCAAGCGCTGTATCCATTGCATCATTTGTGCTCATGGTTACATTGAATGGTCCTCTTACCTGGGCTGCTCCTGCAAATATGAAAACATAGTTTGGATGGTACCGCTTAGCCACCTCTTCAACACCATCATAAAAGGTGGTGTCGCCCGTAATATAAATTTGAGATTGCTTCTCATTTTCCACGGATAATAAAAATCCTGTAACCTCACCCTGTAAACCTTCAATACCTGCAGGTCCATGGCGTGCAGGCGTAGCCGTTATAATAATCTCCGTGCCATCGGGTGCTGTCGCTGTAACACTTTGCCAGGGCGTTAATCCAATTGTATTGCCTTTCAACCTTTCAGCACCCGGAATGGTCGTATAAGTTTTGGGAACTTTTTCCAGGAGTTTCCTTCCCGCATGATCCAAATTATCAAAATGCTGATCGTGACTCAAAAGCACCACGTCGATCTTGCCTATATCAACGTTTGCAGGCCCCATTGTTTTTTCATGAACGAGTACACCTGAATGATATACGCCACCTGCCGGATCCAGCGATGGATCTGTCATGAATCTTAAGCCGCCGATTTCCAATATCGCCGTTGGCCCACCTATATAGGTCACCGTAATAGAAGTATTTTCTTTCATAATTGTATTATTAAGCTTTTTATAAAAAATTTAAAAAAACCGCCACCGGGAGCTAAGAATTTATTCAATGCCTCTTACCATTCAGTAGCCTCTTAACACCCGGGGCGATTTTTACCACTACACCTGAACATTAATTACACAGCTTCAGCTCTTAATTTTTCTGCCTTTTCATTTCCAACTTTTTTATCTAAAAAATTTCTTATCGTCGCAGTAATTTCCTCGCCAAAACTCTCTAAAGCAAAGTGCCCCGTGGGATACAAATGAAACTCAAGGTTCTTTACATCTCTCTTGAAAGCGTCTGCACCAATGCCCGGGGAAATATAATCGTCTTTGCATTCTTATCGTTCCTGTCTTTCCATAATGCTTTGATCGGGTCAGGTTCCGGTACATGTGCGACGAAGTGGGATAACCATGCAACAGCAACAGAACTGGCGTATCAGCGGGCCCGGCTTCCGATAAAATACTTCTACCCGGTTAATTTTTACGAAATGGTGATGTGTTTTATTCTTCATTCTATTTTTTTTATTGATTAAAAGTGTGGTCAAATAAGAGGATGATTGTATCAAGCCCCTGGCTTTCCAGGAACAATAAAGGTTATGGTTTTACTGTCGATAACTTTGTGCGTTGGATCAGCTAATTCAATCAAGATGTTGTGTTCACCTGCAGAAAAACCGTTTAACGTAAGCGGCTCGCCACTCGTATCGAGCCAGTGCCATGGTCCATTATCGACGGTTACATGAATGTGACCAATCCGTGGTGACACATCCAGGGCAGCCGCGCCATACACAGGCACCATTCGCATGTTTTCCGTTCGATACTGAATAACAACTCTACCAAATTCCAGCGGCCCGGGCAATGGATCATCCACAATTAATATTGGAGGAGGCTCTGAATCTAGCGGAACAACGGAAGCTGCTCCGAGAATATCTTTTGCCGATAAATATTCCATTTCACTCAATCCAATATTTAAAATCTTCATTGTAAACAAATTAAATGACCAGTCAGCATGCCTCCGGGAGCCCATACTGTCTGATAATGGGATATTAGTTTATTCATTTCTGCGGCCTTAAAATTTTCAATTTATTAAGCAAGGTATTTTCTAAGCTCCGCCGCCGCGTGTACAAATAACGATCTCACTGCAGGGACTTCGGCCAGGCCATTCAATAAACCAAAGTCGTGAATCATACCGTTATAGCGTATAGTCGTTACTGTTACCCCCGCTTCATCCAACTTACGCCCATAGGCTTCGCCACCATCCCTGAGTATATCATTTTCAGCAACCTGGATTAAAGCAGGAGGCAACCCTTTGAGTTGTTCGATTGAGGCTTGTAACGGTGACGCGTAAATGTCATTTCGTTCCTCAGGATCTTTGATATACATATCATACATCCACTTCATCAAGGGCGTTGTGAGGAAGCGATCTTGTCCGAAAAGCTTATAGGATTCTGTTTCAAAACTTGCATCTACTATTGGCCACATCATTATCTCACTTTAATTTCCGGTCCGTTATTTTCTTTAGCCTTGAGGGCAGTAACTGCAGTCATATTACCACCGACGCTGTTGCCTACTACAGCAAGCCGGCTGCTGTCCACGTTGATTTGGTCACCGTGTTCTGCTACCCATTTTGTTGCAGCGAAGATTTCATTTATTTGCCTGGGATACTTTTCATCAGGGGTTGGAGTATAATTTACAAATACACCTACTGCGCCTGAAAGAACAACAAGGTCCCGAACCATGCGCTCGTGTGTAGGAAAGTCGCCGAGAACCCATCCGCCGCCATGAATGAAGATAAAAACCGGTAACAATCCTTCAACTCCTTCAGGCCTTACTATATCCAGTTTTATGGTAAACCCGTCTACAGTAATGGTCTTCTCCGATTCGGTTATACCGCTAAGATCAACTTCAACCGAAGCCTGCGCATCAGCAAGTACTTTACGGGCAGCTACCGGCGACATTGATTCTAACGGAGGGCCACCACCGCCGTTTAATAATTTTAAAAAGTCTCTCACCTGCCGCGAAAGGTGTGGATCTGTTGCAAAGTCTGCAGGACTGGTAGTCGAGCCTTTGGATTTCTTAGGCTCTGAAATAGTTGTTACGTTCATGATAATTGATTTAATAATTGGTTTATAAATATGAATTCTTTTTATGGTTTAGTGTACACTACGACGTTAGTATGTACATCTTATGCAAACTGTTATTTAAGATATTCTCTAAGCTCGGCGGCAACCTGTATAAAGAGATCACGTGTTGCGGGTTCTTCGGCCAGCCCGTTCAAAAGCCCAAAATCGTGTATCATTCCATTGTATCTAACGGTGGTTGCGCTCACGCCGGCTTCGTCAAGTTTTCTGCCATAAGCCTCTCCTTCATCCCGCAGTATGTCATTTTCATCTACAATGATCAATGCATGGGGCAGCCCTTTAAGCTCATCCATACTTGCCCTTAACGGTGATGCATAAATGTCTTTTCGTTTTTCGGGATCGTTGATATACATGTCGTACATCCACTTCATTGTGGGCGTAGTTAAGTAGCGATCCGCTCCATATTCCTTATAAGATTCCGTAGTAAAGTCAGCATCTAAAATGGGCCACATCATCACCTGCAACAGTATTTTAGGGCCGTGTTTATCTTTCGCCATTAAGTTGGTTACAGCAGTCATATTTCCACCAACACTATTGCCAACTACCGCCAGCTTTTTGCCGTCTACGTTAATTTCATCCCCATGCGCCGCGACCCATTTTGTGGCGGCATAAATTTCATTAATTGCCTGCGGGTAGGCGGCATCGGGAGTTCGGGTGTAATTGGGAAAAACAGCCACACATCCCGAAAGAACCACCAGGTCACGCACCATTCGCTCATGGGTAGGAAAGTCGCCCAATATCCAACCGCCACCATGTATAAAAATAAAAACCGGCAGTTTCTTTTTTATACCGGCAGGCCGCACGATATTCAACTTCACTTTGTACCCGTCTTCTGTTATCGTCCTTTCTGAAACTTCTATACCTGAAAGATCCACTTTAACCGATGACTGAGCATCTTCTAACACTTTACGTGCATTAGTCGCAGACATACTTTCCAGTGTTGGGCCACCGGAATTTAAAACCTTTAAAAAGGCTTTTACTCCTGTAGAAAGATGCGGATCAGTTGCATAATCTTTTACCTGTGCAAATGTAGATGACAAAAGCATCATACCAAATAGCGTTAGTACGAAATTCTTTGATGCGGTGACGTAGCCGCCAGTGTTTTTTTGCGATTTAATTTTATACCATTTCATTGTTTTATTTTTTATTTGATTGTTGTGAGTTAATTATGTTCATCATTAATTTCAATTCCATAAGATTATTTAAAAAGGAACGCAGGTTTAATCGTAATCATCAGGTAACTAAAGACGCCAGTGAGGTTTGCTGTGCCCGGGGAAATATTTTTTGCATATTCCATGCTTCCGCTTGCCGCCATTACGCAAAAGCCATATTGCAGGTCAGTGATCTTATTAAGCTGGTAATTTGCAACCAGGTCAAATTCACTCCCCAGGTATTTGCCAATAGCTTTGCCTTCTACATTTTTCTGATCCCTGGCAAGGCTGAAATAATGATAATCCAACTCTGCATTAAAGCGTTCGTTTAAAGCTGTGAACCTGGCTTTTGCATAACCACTGCTCAACCCTCCTGAGGGAGAACCTGTGCCAACATAGAAATAATCCATGTAGCCCCAGAACTTATGTGGCGTGCCGTACAAGGGATCGAAGCGGTGATTGGTGGCTGAGGAGGAGTAGGCATCATTCCCTGAGAGATAATCCCAGCCTACGGTGTAGGTAAACTTCTTTCTCGACCAGGCCATTGATAAACCAGATAGGAGAGCATTAAGTTTTTCCCCATCCCTGTCTTTACCACCCTGGTAATAAAATTCTGCATTTAATTCAAAGTCTTTTCTTTTACCTAAAGAGCTGGTTAAAAAAAAGCCCGCCGTAACCCTGCTGTTAATTCCTTTCTGGTTAAACCTTTTGCCATAGATATAACCAGTATCGCTACCCGAAATATTCCTCACCGAATCATTGACGTATTTACCGAACTGATCCAACAGGGCCAAGGCAGCGAGCTTTGTTTCATGAAATGTTTTTGTAACATGCAAAAATCGTAAGGCTTTATAATTCTGATACAACCCATTTGTTGACGGCGCATTCTGCAGAGATGGTGTACCATATTTGGAGCTCCAGCCTGATGAATTGCTGAGAGGAATAAAATGGATCGGAGTGGGAGCAAGATTGCCTTTGCTATCTTTCACGTAAGGCATTACATTAGCCGGCGTATAATAGGTGCCATCGTAGTTAAAAGCATCTGTATTTTGATTAAACGCAGCTCCCAGATCGAACTGCCATCCGCCGTTTGCCAATTTAAAAACAACTGCATCGTGTGTGCGTGCCTGTTGTAACCAGTCGAGGCCACCAAGCAAACGCTGTTTATCGTAATTCAGTTCCTGTCTTCCGATTTTTATAGAAAAATAATCTACTGCCGATTGTTTAAAAGAAGAGTCTTTTTTATCCGCAAGAAACACTTCGGCCCAGCCTTCGTGCAGCTCCAGTTTGTTTCCATCTGTGCTACTGATAGTGGAAGCGTCCTGTCCCCAAACCCGCACGTCCTGGATAGAAGTTTGAAAAACTACATGATGTGTTTTGCAATTAAAAGTTATCCTGCTTCTTTGAGATATAAAAAACGAAGAACTGTTTGCTTTTAATTTCAGTGTTCCCACGCCATCTCTGAATTCCGTTCTCGGTCTCAACTCACCGGAAATTGTTAACTGGGCGATGTCTTGCTGAGAACATAACATACCGAACAGCATAGCAACAATATTTCTGACAGTCCTTTTCATGTTATTTCTTATTGAATAATATTATACCTGCTAACTCTGTGGGGGATTAATATTTTATTTTGCTGAACCAATGGCGGCCGCTTCAATAACTTCAGCAATCTTTTTTGGCTGAGATATGTACACAACGTGGCTCGCATTTATTTCTATAATAACAGAGCCTGCACGTTTATACATTCTTCTGAGAATAATCGGGTTAATGCTCTTGTCGCCGGTAGAAACCACGGCCCAGGAAGGTTTGGTCTTCCATGCTGCCGCTGTTACCGGCGTGCCGTAACATTTAGCCGCGATGGGTACTTGTGAATCATACATAAAGTCTGATTTTTGCTTACTTACATCACCGGCAAAGCCCACGTGAAATTGTTCCCTTGGATAGTAGATTATTCCATTTTCGTCCGGAAGCAATTTGCCTGCGCCTTCAACAGGCCGGAGCGGATTGTGCCAATTCGCCCGCCGTTTCGCCGACCTCCGGCTCGAACCCTTCCAGGTAAACAAGCCGGCTACTTTTGGCGAAACACCCGCCTGTGTGATAACAACGCCGCCCCATGAATGCCCCACAAGAATTGACGGGCCATCCTGTTTATCTAATGCCTGGTTTGTAGCGGCAACATCGTCTTCCAGTGACGAACATGGGTTTTGGACGATGGTAACATGGTATCCCTTTTTGGTAAGGATGTTATAGATATCTTCAAAGCCAGAGCCGTCTGCAAATGCTCCGTGAACAATTACAATATTTTTTACCTTTTGGGCATCTGTTGTTCCCGGTGCCATTATCATGGAGAAGCTAAAAGGCAAAGTGTCGCCAACCCATTTTTTCTTTTAAAAAAGCTGAATATCTTTTTCATTAATTCTTTTTTTAAGTTTTTATAAATTTATTTTCATCTTCAAAAAGGCCCGATTTATAGAGGCTTCGGAGTCAAACATGATCCTCACAGATCGCGGTATTATTTTTTCATCATTATTATAACAGTAACTAAACATCTGCATATACAAGCCTCGTGAAAAAAGCGCCGTCCAGTACAAATTTTCCAAACTTCTCATCGAAGGCGGCCGTTGGCTTAGCTGCAATGGTATCTTTAAGTGTTCTGCCGGATTTTTTCAGTTTTGAAACTTTCTCCTGTACGGTCACGAGCATATCGCGGAATTCTCTTAGCTGGCTGCGATTGCCTATTGAGCCATGCCCGGGAACAATAATGGTTTTATCTGTAGTTACGGCGAGATTGTGATTTGAGGCATCAATCATTCCCTGCAGGCGTCCACCACTGGAATGGTCTATAAAAGGATAGTACGGATTCCACCAGGTATCCGCAACGTGCAACACATCAGCATCCGGGAAGTAAATGGAGATGTCGCAATTTGTATGCGCCGGCCCATAATGTTTCATTTGAATCTCAGATCCATTAAATTTCATCTTATGCTCTTCCTTAAAAACAATTGACGGGAGTGCCGATTTTGGCGCTGGAGGAAATGTATAATCCCAGTCGTCCACCCTGATTGTGGTTGCCAGGTTTTGGCGTGTTTTCTCCTGTGCGATGATAGTTGCTCCGGCTTCATGAAGCCATTCATTTCCACTCGCATGATCGAAGTGCCAGTGTGAATTAATAAGATATCTTAATGGTTGTTTACTAATATTTCCGAGTGCCTCAGCAACCCTCTTTTTTGAGACTGAAATACCCGCATCAACCATTAGTTTACCATCGGTGCCATTGAAGACTCCGATGTTTCCACCCGATCCTTCCAAAACAGAAATACCGCCCCTAAGCTTGTGCGTTATGATCGGTGCTGTTTTAGCATCATTGATGATGGTGATCACCGGGCTGGTTTGTCCAAACATCTCACCAGGCATTAGTAGTATGCCGGTAGCAATTAATCCTGCGGAACGAAGGAACTGTCCACGTGAAATCGTGTTTGTTGAATTGGTATCCATAATTGTCACTTTATTGGTGAAAAATTTTGATGAAACATTTATTTGTGAGCCTTTCTGCAAAACATCCTAAAAAACGCGAGCTCAATTTGTTGATACAAAGTTGTATAACTGGAAGTAAAAGGAATTGCTCTTAGAGTTCATGTTCTTTGATTGTTTAGTTCAATTTTGTACAGCCCCATAACTCATTTGTCAATAAAGTCGACACAATTACTTTTATGAAAGTGTTGAATCCAAGTGCCAGGTGAAAAGTTATTTTTTAGAGCATTCGACCTCAATATTTCAGTGCTTATAATTGCGTATTACCGATACCGTTAGTTTCCCGTTTTGTATGGTTAGTGCAGGATTTAAAAATTTAATTCGATATAGCTCATAAATAATTGAAGCGGAAAATCAATGCAGTAGGTTAAATTAATTCGACATCCTTGTTATTTCCATTTCGGTACCGTCGATAAATGGGATTAAATATTGTCGCAATCTTGGAATTCGGCGACATGCCTGTTTACATTCGAATCACTGTGGAAGGGCATCAAAAGAATTGGCAACTTCCCGGAAATGTGATCCTGGAATTATGGGATCAAAAATCCGAAAGGGCAAATGGTAAAGGCGAATTCATAAAAGAATTAAATAACCACCTTACCACATTGAAAGTAAAAGTCTTTGAAGCAAGACTTTCACTGATCGAAAACAATAAGCCTGTTACGGCTGAAAGCATTAAAAACCTGCTCACTGGTAAAGTTGAAAAATCGAAAATGGTTTTAGAAGTATTCAAATATCACAATGAGCAATTGGCGGGATTACTTAATTCAGATTATTCTCCTTCTACACTTAAGCGCTACATCACTTCGCTTAAACACACCCATTCTTTCATTAAATGGAAGTATGGTGTTGAGGATATTGAAATTAGCAGTTTAGACTATGAATTTATAACGGAATA
Source organism: uncultured Chitinophagaceae bacterium (assembly GCA_963756945.1). Lineage (GTDB taxonomy): Bacteria > Bacteroidota > Bacteroidia > Chitinophagales > Chitinophagaceae > Ginsengibacter. The sequence goes on from CAVWQJ010000042.1 coordinate 46,096, forward strand.
TGAACTTTGACAATAGGGGTGCACATCACGTAAAGGTTGCAGAGGCTCGAAATTCCGAAAGCAGTTTTTAAATATTTACAAAATGAAAAATAAAAAGAATACACTGCTTGCAGACATAGCTCGCAGTGAGGTTTATTTCAACCAACACTTTTGTGATGTAAATAACATCTTCTGATTTTTAATTGTAAAAAATGACAATTGTGCCTTATTACAACCTGCTACACTTTTTGAAGAGCTCTCTAGGTTACTGGTTGCTCTACCAATTGGATCTCCGCAAAAAACTTCACCTCATCGCTTACAACCACATGCCCGGCTTCAGTTACAGCGTCCCAGGTAACACCGAACTCCTTGCGGCTTAGTTTGCCCTCCACGGTAAAACCTGCTTTCGTTTGTCCGTAACCGTCAGATGCAATACCTCCAAATTCAACGTTTACTGTTATAGGTTTTGTAACGGATTTAATAGTAAGATCACCGGTAAGTTTGCCTTTGTCTTTTGTGACGGAATAGTTTGTCCCGATAAATTTTATATGGGCATGTTTAGCCGAATCAAAAAAATCGGAAGACTTTAAATGCTTGTCCCTGTCTGCGTTTTTGGTATCGATGCTGTCGACTTCGGCCATGAACTTTATGTCGATCGCTTTTGTAAAATCATCGTCTTCGGTAAACAACTCTACGGTAAAATTTTTAAAATAGCCGGTTACAGTTGAAATCATTAAATGTTTTACTTTAAAATAAATTTCGCTGTGGTGGGCATCACTCACCCATTTGTTCTTTTTCATTTTTAAAAAATTTAAATGTGCAAAATATTTGGTTTTCGTTTTTGTGATTTCCCGGATCATCTGCCAGGTTTATCCGCGCCACACTGAACGGGTGATATCCCGGGAAATAAATTTTACAGGCCGATTTCCAGAGTGCCCGCAGAATGATTTTTGTGACTGCTTGTTGTTTTGCCAGGATATTTAACTTAACTATAGTTACAATGATTATTCCTAACAAAAGCATCCACCCTAATCTTTTTGTATCAATTGGATACTTCCTTCAAATAACAATTCTGCATTTAATATAACACACCCTTCGTCGCCGATG
>CAVWQJ010000043.1:0-19335 GCA_963756945.1 uncultured Chitinophagaceae bacterium
AGTCTGTTCATTTTTATTCCCGGATATTTTTCCAGCACTGAACCAAAACTCTTATAAAAAAACGCCAGGCTGCTGATATTGCTTCCCTCAAAATCGAGAATTAAATTTTCTCCGGCATGTTCTTTAATAAACTGATCAATCATAAGGTGAGAAGCGCCTGATGTTCTGCCGTCGGGATGGTTGCCAACCAAAATATAGTAGGCTCTGTTATGGGAGAAAACATAAGCGCAGGATGCTGTTAGTTGGTTATTCTTAGAATAAACACCATAAGTAACAGCCATCTTTTTTTTCTTCAAAATTTCATATAGCTTAAAAAAGTTGTTGTAGTCTTTTTCTGTAATCGGAGAAAAGTTTTTAGTTTGTTCTTTGGCCAAAGAAATTACATCTTCTACTGGAATATTTTTTTTTACCGAGTTCCCTTGTTTCAGTGCTCTCTTAATATTTCTCGCATGACTTTGCGCGAACCTTGCTGACAAATGCTCATAAGAATCCTGTAGCGAAAGCACATAATTACTTCTTTCATACATTGAAAAAGTAGGTAGGGAAAACAAGTTATCCTTATTAAGATAGAAATCCCAGTACCTGAATTTTGAAGGAATATTTTCAAGAAAAGATTTTACTATTTCCGACGAAATAGCATTTCCAAAAATGCCAAGCTGTGCGCAAAAAAATGGCTGATATAAATAGCAAATACTATATTTTTTATTCCAGGTTAGCGGCATTACCATTTGATAATCATCAAGTATTAAGGCGTCCCAATTCTTGCTCATGGCATCGAGATAAAATGAATATGCATAGATTAAACCGTTAGTTGCAGTATCAATGCAATTATCCCATTTTTGTTTATCAATATTCGCCTGCGGCAGATACGAAATTTTCAATCTGATTTTTTTTAAACGAAATTTTACAATTCAGGCTTATTAAAAAATTTGCTAAAGCTAAAATTTTGTATATCGATGCTGAAAGAAATATTTTTCCAAAAGCGTTTACCCGTAATCGTTGATTTGAAATAGTCAGCATATACCTTGCTGTAAATTACCGGAATATAGATGTTGACCAGGTTCTTTATGAGTGATACCTGCAAGCCTGCGTCATAAATAAATTTACCGGTTGGTGCATTTGCTTTCCATGCTTCGGCATAAGTGCCGGCATCTAAAAATATTTTGAGAGGAATTTTAAAAGGAAGTACCTGCAGCGGATTAAATGTCCTTTGGAAAATCTGTTGTAAAATTCGCAGCCGCAAGCCAGTCATCAGTTTTTCCTATTTTGCTTGCAAGTAAATCTGAACGCACTTTAAAACCTCCATCTCTTATCATTATTTGCTGCGATTGAATGCCTTGAAATTCATTTCTTCCCAGGAAGTAGTTACTGTAAGTATAATCCTCATATCCGTTAGCGCCTGTCATATTTAATTGATACCTGTCGGTTTCAAATTGTTTCGTGATTGTTTTATCACCTAAATACATAAATTTTCCCCCAAATAATCTTACCTCCATACCTCCACCTTTGGCATAGTTGAAAAAATATTTTCCCTCAAAAGCAAGCCGCACGAAATCCTTCGCCTGTTCTGCCTGCAATATTCCCGAATAAGGATATAGAGCCCGATTGTTCTCAACCTTAAGTTGTAATTGATTGAGATAACGGTTAAGCTTAGGGTATGAAATTACATCAACCTGGTTGATGGTATCTCTTGTAAACAATAAACCAGTTTCTTTTATGAAATAAGTTTTCCATTGGATGCTTTTGGTAATACTGCTTGTAGCTTTTTTATTTCTGAAAGTAATTTTTAATGAGGGTACAATTTTTGAGAAACCCATGTAATTTTGTGTTCCTGTCGAATCTGTAAATTCATCCATCGTAAATTTTTCTCCACTTATAGATAGTTCTGCTTTTCTAATTAATCCATAGCTTAAAATGTTATATCCAATTTTTCCAATTCCTGCAAATGTCTTGCTGCCGGTTGCATACATTGGAGCTAATATAAAATGAAAGCGGGTTCCGGCAATGTATAATTGTGTACAAGGCCGCCTATCATAAATTTATCATAGTAATTATATCCGACTGCCGGCGCAAGAAATATGTAATTATGTTTGTCGGTTTCATTAAAATTAAATAAAGCGGAAAGTTTCAGATCTTTTTTCGGTTGCGGTTCAATATTTCCTTTTTGATGTAGCATAGAAAAAATAGAATCAACATTTTTTTGACTTACATCTTCAATTACTTTTTTAAAATCTTCCGGTTGCGGATGTTTAAATTTCCACTTATTATAATATTCATGAAGACAACTGTCAAATAAAGGCTCGCCAATATAATCTTCCAAAACTTTCATCCATTTTCCGGTTTTATAATACGCTGTTAATCCATAATTCAGTTCTGAGAAATTTTCTGAACTTGTTTCAATTGGTTGATCTTTTTTGTTTGCGATTTCTGTTCTGTAATCAAGATCGGTTTCATCATCTGGCAGCTTATTATTAATGAAATCATGAGCAGATTTTCGAATATCAGTTACCGTTATCTTTTATCTTTTTATAGCGATTATCGAAATAAGTATTCATGCCTTCGTCCATCCACGGATGTTCCCTTTCATTGCTGGCCAAAATTCCATAGTTCCAGTTGTGGCCCACTTCATGCTCAATTGTAAAGTCCAGCGATTGTTCATTTGGCATAGGCGAGATACTTGTTATTGTTGGATATTCCATTCCGCCATTAAATCCCATTTTGGCTTCAATTGCAGACACAACGTTATATGGATATTCACCAAGCCATTTACTTCTTGTTGTTACTGCATCTTTGATGAACTGGATACTGTTTTTCCCAAACTTTCTTTCCGGTAGAAGTATAGTAAGCATATACGTCTATAATTCTGCCGGAAGCTAATCTCAATGTATCGTGGTTTACTATAAAATCTTTATCAGCAAACCATGTAAAGTCATGAACATTTTCTTGCTTATAATTGATAGTTTTAAACTCTTCTTTTTCCTTTGTTATGGTGAAAGGACTTTGTGATACTTCTTCGATTTTCCCGACTGGTTTTGATTTGGCGGTTAACTTTTTAAGACCTTTTATCGACGGTTTTACCTTTTAATTTAGGCGCCGGAGCTTTTTTAAACTTTGTCGTTTTGCCCGGGATTGCCTTCACTGTAATTATTTTCGATTTCTTTTTTGGCAAATGAGCTTCATCTGATTTTTCTTTTAAAAAATTCAACTCATCTACATTTTGTAATTCGCCTGTTGCTGCAACTACATAGCCTTTTGGAAGAGTAATCTGAACATCGAAATTTCCAAACTCGCTATAAAATTCTCCCTGGTCTAAATAAGGAATTGGATGCCATCCTTTGTTATCATAAACTGCGGGCTTCGGATACCATTGTGTTATTTGATAAGTATTCCCTACATGTCCGCCTCTTGAGAAATTGAAAGGAATTTTTTCATGAAACGGCGTGGTAATTTTTATTGTGTGCCCCGGGCGCCAGCGGCGTTGGTAAAATAAGTTTATTAATGTCAATGTATAGTGGATGATCTTCAAGTTGCGCTGTTACGCCATCTACTTTAAAATCGAGCCTGTTAATGTAACCAAGCTGTTCATAATTACTAAAATAAAAATCAGTTCTGCCAAGTTGTAATAATTGTTCACTAAAAGCTGTACGATCATTTTTATAAGCGTTTGGCCAAAGATGAAACCAAATAAAATTGAGCGTATCCGGTGAATTGTTGGTGTAATTAATTATCTCAAATCCGTCTAATGTATTATTAACATCATCAAGCGTAACATCAATTTTATAATCTGTTTTTTGTTGAAAATAATTTGCGGAAGCGTCCGGTGTTTTATTTACTGATTGACAATTTGCAGAAGCAATAAAGTATAAACAGAGGAAGAATATTAATGCGACTCTTTTCAAAACAGTTATTTCATCAAATATAAAAAATATATGTACCGTACGATGTCAGCCAATAAAACGAGATTCATTTTCCTTTCCCCAACAAAATAATTCTTATTGTATGAATCATTATTTTAAAATCAAGTGCCAGTGAAATATTTTCTATGTAAATAATATCATATTTCATTCTTTCAATCATTTCTTCAATATTTTCGGCATAGCCGAATTTTACCATTCCCCAGCTTGTTAATCCTGGCTTTACCTTCAACAGCAAATTATATTCAGGATATTTATCCCCAATGCAATCAATATAATATTTGCGCTCGGGCCTTGGGCCTACCAAACTCATTTCCCCTTTCAAAATATTCCAGAGCTGCGGAAGTTCATCAAGCCTCCAACGACGCATTATTTTGCCCCAATTCGTAATTCTTTCATCATGTTGGCTGCTGAGCAATGGGCCGTTTTTTTCGGCACCGGTGATCATCGAGCGAAACTTGTAAATAGTAAACGGTTTGCCCTTGTAGCCAATTCTTTCCTGTAAAAATAATATTGACCCTTTTGACGACAACTTCGTTCTAACGGCGGCATACAGTATTAGTGGAGAAAGAATGACAAAACCTGAAACTGAGACAAGCACATCAATAAGCCGTTTAATATTTTGTTGCCATACATCCATTAGCCCTAAATGGATTTCAATTAACGGCGTACCCATAACATTGGTGGTCCTAACGGCGCCACTAAGAATATCCAATTTATCGGGTAGCATTTTTACATTAACTTCCTTCTCATTGAGTAACTGTAAAATTTTTTCGAGCCTTACTTTTTCATTTTGTTCAAGAGCTATAATAACTTCCTTTACATCGTAGTCTTCAATAATTTTTTGAGTATTATCTATTGTTCCAAGGGATGGCGTAAGCGCAGTTAATGCAGGTAAAATATTATTTTCAACTGGTACAAACCCGCAAATTCTGTATCCTGTTTTTTCTTTGTTATCGATAATAGATTTATAAAGCTGAAGGGCGCTTTCGTTGCTGCCAATAATAAGCGTGTTGAACGAAACCTGTTGCTTCTGTAACTGCGTATGGATTATTGATAGCAGAAGCGATCTGAATAAATAAGTGCTAACAAACTGGAGAGCCAACAGAATAAAAAATCCTTTATAGAAAAGTGTATTATCTATTTTGTCTTCATATAGAATAAAAAGAACGAGGAGTAAAACACAGCCGGTAAAAGTGCTTGCAAACGTATACCACATCTCATTTAACCTCGATTTGTAGTAGATATTTTTATAGGCGCCAAACAAGTGATACAAAATAAGCCAGCCCGCAGCATATAAAAATAGTTCAAAAAAATATTTGTAGCTATATTCAAATGATTCGCTATAATATTTTATAAACAAGTAATACGTAATTACCCACGAAAAAGATGCTGCAATAAAATCGCCAAGTGCGTAGTAAACTATTGAAAGCGGCTTCGCCAATTTTCTTTTGTATTTTTTAGGTAAGTTGATTCTTGTTGATTTTATCGAGAATAAGATGTGCTACTTCCATTGCACTGTAGCCATCTATATCACTAACGGTTACCGGCTGATTGTTTACAATTGCATCAACAAAACTTTGTAGTTCCAGTTTAATGGCATTATTTTCTTTTATAACAGGCGCAGCTATTGCAATCGTTTTTTTGCCTGTATTAGTTTCAATATCAAAAGTAAAAACGTTTTTATCTGATGGTGTTTTGTATTTAATCACCTCTGTCTTTTTATCAAGAAAATCGATACTGATATAAGAATCTTTTTGGAACAGGCGCATCTTTCTCATTTTTTTCATACTTATTCTTGACGAAGTAAGATTGGCTACACAGCCATTATCAAATTCAATGCGAACGTTTGCAATATCAGGCGTGTCGCTCAGCACATTCACACCATTGGCATAAATATTTTTCACACTGCTTTTCACGAGACTTAAAATAATATCAATATCATGAATCATTAAATCGAGTATCACACTCACATCGGTACCCCTTGGGTTAAACTGAGATAAACGGTGAACTTCAATAAACATGGGGTTGAGTTCATATTCTTTAAGAGCAAGAAAAGCGGGGTTAAATCTTTCCACATGACCCACCTGTAATTTTATGTTGGCTTCTTTGGTAAGCTTTACTATTTCTTTCGCCTCGGACATCGTATTAGTAAGTGGTTTTTCTACAAATACATGCCTGCTTTTTAAAATGGCCATTTTGCAGAGTTCATGATGCATGGTTGTTGGAGCAACAATGTCAACTACATCACAGGCATCTATCAAATCAGTAGCATTTTTAAATCTTTTTAACCCGTATTGATCTTTAACTGCGGATGAATTTGCGTCAGACGGATCATAAAATCCTATAAGCTTAACATTGTCTATTTCCTGCCAGTTATTAAGATGAAACTTTCCTAAATGTCCTACACCAAAAACACCAACCTTCAGCATATTTTGCAATTTAATTGCGATAAAGGTAACAACTGGTAAATAATCAAAATAAGAAAAGTAGATTTTTGCCCGGGAGCAAAAAGTAATTGCATGGAAAATTTTGAAAGCGATTTCAGTATTAAGAAGCCCGCCTTAAAAATCTTGAATGAGAAAGATAATATTTATTTGGGCTGTAAATAAAAAGGCAACTGCCATCTTTAATTTCATCAATAATGGGTTTGTAAACTTTTTCGGGTATGGCAGGGCAGCCAAGGCTACGTCCGATGTATCCTTTGGTTTGTATGTAATTTTCATTTACATAGTCAGCACTATGCATTACAATGGCTCTTTTAAAAGCATTATCGTTTATTCCTTTTTCTTCGCCTTCAAGACGCAGTGAATATCCATGTTCACCACTGTAAGTATCGCCGGTGACATAAAAGCCAAGGCTGCTTTTATTACTTCTCGGGTTATTGGAAAACAGTTTTGCGTATTCGGCGCCGGAATTACGGCCATGCGCTACATAAGTATTAAATAAGACTTTGTAGTTCTTTATATCGATAACGAATAATCTTTTTTCAGCAGATGAGAGGCTAAAATCAACAATTGAAATAATAGAATCGTTGGTTAATTTGCCCAAATCACGGAGAGTTTTAAATCCTCGTATTGCATAATCATAAGCTTGTTTGCTAAGACCAAGATCACTCAATTGCAAACTGTCGTAAACACTTACCTTATTTGAATTAGGCCCTTCTTCATTAATGCCATAATCCGGGTTAGATGTGTTTACTTTAGTAACAGCAGGGGTGCTTGACAATTTAGCTGAAGAGGTATGTTTATGGGGTACTGTTTTTGCAAAAACAAAGGGCACGTGGATAAGAAGTATAAATACTGAGGAAATAAAAACAGGAACCTTCTTCAATGATTTAGTCATTCGATACTATTTATAAAAATTCAAAATTTGTTTTTTGAAAATTGTAAACTTAAACAAGCTTACGGCTTTTCATATTAATGGTTAGCTCAGAGATCCGCTAAGGATTTGGACTTATTTCTTCGTCGCGTCAGTGAAAATAGTTCACATTGCTTTTTTATCCTAATTCTTAAAGCATTTTATTGCCTTTGAAAATTTTCTTATAATTTTTTTAACATACGGTTTACAATATTAAAGCATCATAAGAACAAATATAATAACTTTTTTTTTTCATTTTTATTGTGATATAAATGCAGAAACGGGCTAACGTTCTATTTATAATTAAACTTTATTCAACTCTTATATTTGTAAAATAAAAAATTTTCTAATCGCTGACAGAGTTTCCATATTAAATAATCCTATTGAATATTTAAAAGGAGTTGGCCCGCAAAGAGCTGATCTTTTAAAAAAGGAAGCGGGCATTTATACTTTTAATGATTTACTGGAATATTTTCCCTTTCGCCATATAGATAAAACACAAATAACCACTATTAATAAAATAACCTCAGACAACGAGTATGTGCAGGTGGTGGGAAAAATAACTTCGATTGAGCAGGTGGGAGAGAAAAGAGGCAGGCGTCTTGTTGCGGAGTTGTACGATGGCACGGGTTACATAGAATTAGTTTGGTTCCAGGGAATTAATTGGATACAAAAATCGATTCATGTTGGAAGAAGGTACCGCGTTTTTGGAAGGTCAGGATTTTTTATGAATGCGCCTCAAATTTCTCATCCGGAAATGGAGGAAGTTATTGAAGAAAATGTTGAAAAAAATTTATACCTGGAACCCGTATATCCGGGAACCGAGAAATTAAAATCAAGAAATCTTGGTGGAAGACAAATAGCGAAATTAACGTATACGCTATTACAAATGCTGAATGAAAATGATATTGCGGAAAATCTCCCTGCATCTCTTATTCGGCAATTTCATCTTATTAATAGATATAATGCCTTCTGGCAAATTCATTTTCCCAAAAGTGCAGATGAGTATCTCGCAGCAGTGAAACGGTTAAAATTTGAAGAGTTGTTTTTATCGCAACTTCGTTTAGGCCTTCTCCGTTATAAAAGGCATTCGTTTTCGAAGGGATTGGTATTTAATAAGGTTGGAGATTGCTTTAATGAATTTTATAGCAAAAATCTTCCATTTGAATTAACCACAGCCCAAAAACGGGTAGTTAAAGAAATTAGAAAAGATATCGGAAGTGGAAAACAAATGAATCGACTATTGCAGGGCGATGTTGGAAGTGGTAAAACAATAGTTGCCATTATGAGTATGCTCATTGCTGCTGATAACGGATATCAAAGTTGCTTTATGGCACCCACTGAAATTCTTGCCCGTCAGCATTATGAAAGTTTACAATCACTTCTGCAAGATATCCCGGTTACACTACGAATACTCACAGGTTCTTCATCGGCAAAAGAAAAAAGAGAAATTTTACAGGCAACTGCAAGTGGAGAAGTAACGATATTAACAGGTACTCATGCAGTGATTGAGGATAATGTAATATTCAAAAACCTGGGACTGGCAATTGTTGATGAACAACATAAATTCGGTGTAGCACAAAGAGCAAAGCTTTGGAAAAAAAGTAAAATAAGTCCGCATGTATTGGTAATGACAGCAACGCCAATTCCGCGTACACTTGCTTTAACTGCTTATGGCGATCTTGATTATAGTGTTATTGATGAATTGCCTCCAGGAAGAAAGCCTGTCACTACTGTTCATAGAATGGAATATGCCCGTCCTCAGACAATGGATTTTATAAAAAGTGAAATAAAGAAAGGCGGGCAGGCCTATATTATTTACCCTTTGATAGAGGAATCCGCGAAACTTGACTTTGAAAATTTGATGAAAGGGTATGAAGAGGTAAAGGCGTTTTTTCCCGAGCCAGAATTTTATATCAGTATGGTACATGGGCGCCAGAAATCGCAGGAGAAAAGAATAAACATGCAACGTTTTATAGAAAGGGATACTCAAATAATGGTTTCTACAACTGTAATTGAAGTAGGTGTAAATGTTCCGAATGCAAGTGTAATGCTCATAGAAAGTGCCGAAAAATTTGGCCTTCCGCAATTGCATCAGCTAAGGGGCAGAGTTGGAAGGGGAAGTGAAAAAAGTTACTGTATTTTACTATCGAAAGTGAAATTGTCTGCTGATGCAAAACAGCGCCTTAAAATTATGTGTGAAACCAATGACGGATTTAAAGTTGCGGAAAAAGATATGGAAATTCGTGGACCGGGCGATATCGAGGGAACGAGGCAAAGCGGGTTGCTTAATTTTAAACTGGCAAACATTGTTGAAGACAAAAAAATACTTGAAGCAGCCCGGTATTCTGCAGCAAAAAATTATAGAAGAAGATGCGGGGCTTTCTTCGATTGAAAATTCCTGTTTATTGAATTATTTATCGATGCAAAAGGGAAAGACAATTTGGAGTAAAATTTCCTGAACTTACTTTTGCGAAGCCCATGTTAATTGCGTATTAAAATGTAAATGAAACTTTTATTTTGAAACTTCTGTTACAATTGTTTCGTAAATTTAGTTTTTAAATTCCCAATAGATTTCCTGGTTCCTTGATAAACTTTTTTATACTTTTTCAGTCATAAAACAAATATTTGCCTTGAGAATATTTAAGCTTGCCCGGTTCTTCCTTATAATGTTAATAACAACTTTCTTTGTTGCTCAAAATGTATTTGCTCAAATTGAATTTATCGAGAATAAAGGGCAATGGGATAAGCAGGTAAAATTTATGAGCCACATCGGGAGCGGTGAATTTTATTTACAACAAAATGGTTTCACTGTGGCTCAAAATAATCCTGATGATATAGAAAACATAAAAGAATTGCGCCATAAAGAAGCTATGGGGCTCGCCACCAAAACAGATTTAGCCAAAGATATTCGTTCGCATGCCTACAATGTTCGTTTTCTCAATTCCGCGAATCCCGTAATAATTCCCGATAAACCGTTACCATCAGTTAATAATTACTTTAAAGGAAACGATAAAAGCAAATGGGCTTCCAATTGCAAAATTTTCCAGGGTGTTACCTATAAAGATGTTTATCCCGGAATCGATGTTCGTTACTATTCCGATGCTGGTAGTAATCTGAAATATGATTTTATTATACATCCGGGTGCCGATATAAACAACATCGCGATGAAGTATACCGGTGCAAGTAAAATTGCTATTAAGAATAAGCAATTGGTAGTATCGACTTCTCTTGGAGATAATAAAGAACTTTCGCCATATACCTACCAGGTTGTAGACAACAGCAGGCAGGAATTAGATTGCCATTATACAGTAGATGGCGATGTGGTAAGATTTAAGGTAAAGAACTACGATCCTTCGAAAATACTTATAATTGATCCTTCTGAAATATTTTTTAGTTATTCGGGGAGTACAGCGGACAACTGGGGCTTTACAGCTACTTACTGGGCCGATGGGAGTTTTTATGGTGGCGGTATTGTTTTTGATAACGGGTTTCCCGTTTCGACAGGCTCTTACGATAATACTTTTAACGGTGATTTTGATATTGGTATTATAAAATTGAGCCCGAACGGGAAGAACAGGATTTATGCTACTTATATAGGTGGAGGCAGCGCCGATCAGCCGCATAGCCTCATAGTTGATTCACAGGGTAATTTAGTGATTGCAGGAAGATCAAAATCTTCAGATTATCCAACCTATCCTGCTAGTGTACCTAAAGTAATCGGACCGGGTGGAGGATGGGATATTATTGTTACAAAATTAAATGCAACAGGAAGTGCCCTTATTGGTTCAATGAGAATTGGTGGCTCACGGGACGATGGTGTAAATATAAAAGATGAAACCGGTAATGGCGGAGGTTCATCGTTAAAAAGAAATTATGGCGATGATGCCCGTAGCGAGGTTTTACTGGATGCATCTGACAACATTTATTTGGCTTCCTGTACTCAATCGCCCGATTATAATCAGACTGTTACCGCTGGTGCATTTCAATCGAAAATAGGTGGAAGCCAGGATGGTGTGGTTCTCAAAATAAATCCTGGTTGCAATAGCATTATTTTTAATACTTTTCTCGGTGGTAGTGGAGATGATGCTGCTTACGTTTTGGTACTTGGTGCAAACAATAATATTTATGTAGGCGGCGGTACTGCGAGTCCAAACATGCCGGGTATCTCATCTTCCGGCGTAGTTAGTTCTTCTAACTCGGGTGGCGTTTGTGATGGTTTTGTTATTGAACTTAATAATTCGGGTACGGCTGCCATTGCTGGCACCTATCTCGGAACTCCGGGAGCAGACCAGGTATATGGAATTGACGACGATAAGTTGGGAAATATTTATGTAACCGGTACTACCACCGGTACCTGGCCAATAATTATTGCCCCGGGAAGCAGCAGTATCTATTCAAATACAAATGCAAAGCAGTTTATCTCCAAACTTAAGCCCGATTTAAGTGCTTATATATACTCAACTGTTTTCGGTACCAGTGGTGCAGCTACTCAATTGCCAAATATTTCGCCCACAGCGTTCCTCGTTGATCGCTGCGAAAATGTATACGTTTCGGGATGGGGAGGAAAATCAAATACAGGTTTTGGGGAAGGCAACACATACGGTATGCCTACTACTCCAGATGCGATTAAAACCAAGTCGGATGTATCCGGAAGTGACTTTTACTTTTTTGTACTTAAGAAGGATGGTGCATCTCAATTATATGGTTCATTCTTCGGCCAGGAAGACCCGCCCGAAGGCGTCAATAATCCATTAACTTTTGGTGACCATGTTGATGGAGGTACCAGCCGCTTTGATAAAAATGGAGTCATTTATGAAGCAATGTGTGCCAACTGTTTTCGCACGGTTTCTTTTCCTGGGACGTTTGGTGTTTGGTCAAGAACTGATAATGCGACTGCCGGCGGCAAGTGCAATCTTGGTATGCTTAAAATTGAAATGAATTTTGCGGGCGTTCAGGCCGGTGTCAGAGCTTCTATAGATGGGACGGCTTACGATACGATCGGTTGTGTTCCATTGATGGTGGATTTTGCTGATACACTTAATAAAGGAAAACGTTATTACTGGAGTTTTGGCGATGGCACCGGAGATACAACTTTAGTTCCGAACGCCTCTCATGTTTACAATGCAATTGGCAAATATCTTGTTCGGTTAATTGCGGTTGACAGCACGACTTGCAATATTTTTGATACTTCATACACCCATATCAAAGCAGGAGACAATAAGTTACTCTTAGATTTTATACCTGCAAAGCAGCCACCATGTACAAACCTCACTTATAGCTTTACTAATACATCAGTACCAACAAGAGGATCATTTAGCCCTAATACATTTACATGGGATTTTGGTGATAACACTGCGCTTGTAACAACGAGCTATTCACCGCCTGTGTTGCATACTTATGCCGGGCCGGGAACTTATGTTGTTAAATTATCAATCGATGATTCGACGTTCTGTAATTCGCCCGACGACACAGTTAAGACCGTGCGTCTTTCCCCGCAGGTTAAAGCCCAATTTGAAACCCCCGCACGAGGTTGTGTTCCTTATACTGCTGTGTTTACTAATAATTCATTAGGGAGGGCTTTCTTTCGTTTGGGATTTTGGTGATGGCAGCGCTAATTCTACTGCAGGATAATCCATCACACTTATATAATAATGTTGGAACTTATGTGGTCAAATTAAAAGCGTTCGACTCCACATCCTGCAACAAAATTGATTCGGCTGCATTTACTATAACTGTAAGTCCTATACCGGTCGCATCGTTTAGCTATAATCCAAATCCGCCACAGGAAAATACGTATACCAACTTTATCAATCAATCTATCGGTGCTACCAAATATACCTGGAATTTTGGTGACGGAGATACGTCAGCTGAAGTAAATCCTACACATATTTTCCCCGCAACGTCTACATATAACGTGTGCCTTAATGCAGCTAATGACGCAGGATGCAGTGATGATACTTGCATAAACGTACGTTCATTAATAAGACCATTGGTAGATGTGCCAAACGCATTTACACCCGGACGATTTGGTGTTAATGGTCGCATAAGCGTTGCCGGTTTCGGAATTTCTGAAATGCACTGGAGCATTTATAATCGTTGGGGACAAAAAGTTTTTGAAAGCAACAGTATCAAGAGTTCGTGGGATGGAACCTTTAAAGGCAAAATTCAACCATTAGACGTTTATGCTTATACGTTAGATGTGGTTTTTTCTGACGGAACAAAGTACCGGAAAACAGGAGATATTACTTTATTGCGATAATGTAATTTAATGAAGGATTTTTTTAAAATATTAGTTATCATAGTAAGCGCCGCCTGCGTTATGCAACAGGGGGTTGTTGCGCAGGATCTTCATTTTTCGCAGTTTTTCAATAATCCATTATTAACTAACCCTGCAAATACAGGTTTTATACCGGATGCCGATTATAGATTGGGCGCTTCTTACAGAAACCAATATTCTAATATTATGGCACAGCCATATAAAACCATGAGCATATTTGCAGATGCGCAGGTATTTAGAAATAAAATTGAAACGGGATGGCTTGGCCTGGGTGGCGTTATTTTAAGAGATGTTGCAGGAACGGGAAGCCTGACATCAACAAAGGCTTATGCATCTATCGCTTATCACCAGGAGCTCGGTCTTAGCAGTTTGCTTACGGCCGGCTTCAATGTAGGATGGGCAAATAAGCGAATTGATCAAAGTAAACTCACCTATCCCGACCAGTTTGATGGAAAATTTTTTGACGGAAGTCAGCCAACATCGGTCGTGCTCGCTAATAATAATATCAATTATTTCGATTTGCAGGCGGGGATGAATTATGCCTATTTCCCCACAGAAGATATTTATATAAATGCCGGTTACTCCATTCAGCATGTTAACCAGCCAAAAGAAACATTTTTTGAAGATGCAACGGCTGATCAAATATCAATGCGACACATTGCATTCCTAAATGGCTTGTTTAAAGTAACCGACCAGGTAATTATTAATCCAAATATATATTATACAACACAAGCAAGGGCAAGCGAACTGGTTTTGGGAATGAATGCAGCCTATAATTTATCTGAGCATGGCGAAAAGCAAATTATAGCAGGACTTGTATTATCGTTACGGGATGCTGTAATTCCCATGCTCGGTCTTGAGATTAATAACATTCGCTTTACTTTCAGTTATGATGTAACCACTTCCTCTCTTAAAAATTTTAATCATTCATTTGGTGCAACCGAATTTAATGTATTAAAAAAAGGATTTTACAATGATTTTAATGGCGATAGAAACCAGGCGCTTTGCCCTACTTTTTAATTTTGTATTGTTACCTTTTGGTAATACTTACACTCCAAGTTTCAACTAAGATTTTTCATAAAGAACTTCCCGGTCAGTAAACAAAAGTTTACACTTTTAAAATATGGTGTTATTTTGTGCTACGTAACAATTTTCTGATTTTCATGTAAGTCAAAATTTTCTTACTGTTTTAAATAATAAATATACTGGTATGAATAAAAAGATAGCCATAATCGGTGGTGGAAATTTAGGTACCGCAATAGCAGAAGGCTTATTAAAAAGTAAATTCTGCAAATCTTCCGATATTACAATAACAAAAAGAAAAGTTGCTACGCTTGAGAATTTAAAAAATATGGGTGTTAATGTAACATCCGATAATGCTGAAGCGGTGCGTAAAAGTGAGCTGGTAATTCTTGCTGTAAAGCCATACCAGGTAAGCGATGTATTAAATAGCTTCAAAAAGGAATTGTCTGCAAAACACATTTTAGTTTCTGTAGTTACCGGTGTACTTATTGCGGAAATCAGCGCTATTGTAAAAATGAAACTTCCGCTTTTTCGTGCAATGCCTAATACTGCTATAGCTATCCAGGAAAGTATGACCTGTTTTAGTTTTACTAATGCCGCGCCAGCCACAAATTAATGTAGTAAAGAATTTATTTTCTACATTGGGCGAAGTAGTAATGATTGATGAAAAATTAATGGAAGCCGCTACTGTATTAGGTGCTTGCGGAACGGCTTATGCCATGCGATACATCAGGGCCAACATACAGGGCGGCATCGAAATTGGTTTTGATGCCGCCACTGCGAGTCTTATTGCAGCGCAAACAGTTAAAGGCGCCGCAGAATTATTATTGCAAAAAGGCTCGCATCCCGAACAGGAAATAGATAAAGTTACCACTCCTAAAGGATGTACCATTGCGGGTTTAAACGAAATGGAACACCAGGGTTTTAGTTCATCTCTTATTAAAGGAATTGCTGTGAGCTATAATAAAATTGCAAAGAACTGATTTGGACTTTTGAAACACGTTAATCATTAAATGTAAATAAATCCAGTTGCTTTCAACTCCGAATCCGAAAACTGCAGTAGCTGAATTTTTGGAGTCACGTTCTTCTTTCATTTTTTGTAATTCTTTTTTTAGTTCTTCGCGACTTTTATCGGTTTCCATTTTCACTTTATTTATTTCTTCTTTTAGTTTGTTCATGTCCACATCTTTTAGTTTTTGCATTGATTCACGAAACTCTTTGCTGTTTAGTTGCTTTTTAAGTTGCTCCATGCTTTTCTCAATTTCCTTCCTCATTTTTTCATAATCGATTTTGCGCATTGAACTATCAACATTTTTATTAATCGTATTCCAGTCGATTTTTTTTAAAGAAGCATCGATATCTTTCTGAATCTTTTCAAAATCAATCTTTTTTCAGAGATTGCTCAATTTCCATTTGAATTTTTTGAGCGTCTATTTGTTTTAAAGCTACCTGCACATCGTTCATTATTTTACTAAAGTCAATGGAAGCAATTGCTTTATTGGCTTCTTCCAGCGCTTTTTGAATATCAATATTTATGTTTAATTGCGAATTAGGAACTGTGTCTCTTGGAACTGTTGACTTGCTGTTAGGTTCTTCAAGATAAGGGTTGCGAAATGCCATTGCGGTAAAAATTAGGGCAACAATAAATAGTGTTCCGATAAAAGGAAATGCTGACTGAATAATAGTTTTCATGATTTTATTTTTTAATTACGAATGATCTCGTACTCAAATATACGATTGATTTCGTATTTTGTTACATTTTGAAAATTATTTTTTAAAGTTTTTCTAAAACTGCATTCCATTAATTGGAAATGATCTTTTATAGCGAATTTTATGTAATTGATTTTGAATAAGATATTTCAACTACTAAACAGCTTCTCGAAAGGCATAAAATTTTACTTAAATTTTTAATAATGAAAAATTTGTTGGCGTTGCTATTTCGTGTTTACATCATGTTATGCTTATGCACAATCTGATGAACACAAAAAAAATGAAAAGCAAGGAGGTTTTGAAAAAGAACGACTATTTACAGGGGGAAGCGCAACAGCCGGTTTTTCCAGCTACTCAACTATACTCGGAATAACGCCGCAATTTGGTTATAGCTTGACCAATTGGGCTGATGCAGGAATTACTTTTAATCTTAATTATACATCACAAAGAGATTACCAGGATTATGGAGATAAACTAAGGCAGACCGTTTACGGCCCTGGGGCATTTGTAAGATTATTTCCCGTAAATTTTTTATTTGCATCGGCACAGTATGAATTTAATATGATTCATTTAAAATATATTCCCGCAGCTAACGGATAGTTATTCACCTGCAAAAGACAATGTTAGCGCAAGTAGCCTTTTATTAGGTGCAGGTTATGCAGGCGGCCGATACAGAGGTAGCAATACTTATTATTTCTTCTCTGTTTCATGGGATGTTCTTGGCGATAAAAATTCGCCTTACATTGATGGGCTTGGCAGAAGCAGCCCGGTTATACGTGCCGGTTATAATATTGGTTTATTCCAGGGAAGAAGAAGATAATGCGTTAATTAACAATGTTTTAATTGCCATCGTTGCATAGAGTTTTTTTATTATTCATTATTACATTATCACGTTTTTAGCATATTATCACATCATCTTATTAAGGTTACATTCCTTTTTGAAATATAAGTTTATCCTGGTAATCTACTCCTTCAACTATCCATACATATACGTCGCCATCCTGGGGTTTACCTTTAAAAGTTCCGTCCCATCCTTTATTTTGAATAGAAGTTGAGAATATTAATTGTCCGTCCCTGTTATATACTTTGAAATATTTTAAAGATTTCATCCCGATTGGTATTGGCCGGAAAACATCGTTTATCCCATCACCGTTAGGTGTAAATGCATTGGGCACATATAGTCCCGGATCAATTTTATAAACCGTTACGTTGATAGTATCAGTTGCAGAACATCCGGCAGCGCTTTCTACTCTTAAAACATATTCCTGGCTTTCAGATAATATAGCAACAGGATTAGCAATATCAGGATTATTGAGACCCGTCGATGGACTCCATGTAAAAGTTTCGGCACCAGTGCCGTTGAGCTGCAATGGCTGGTTCACAACAATATTAGTATCACGCGGTCCTGCATCTGCAACTATTTTTTCAACCTCAACAAGAACGGAACTAAATGCGGGCTTGGGGCAGCCTAATACATCTGTTACTGCCACCGTATATTTTATTGATTGAGGCGGAGCGGCAATAGGATCTGCAATAGCCGGATTGCTCAAAAAAGCGGTTGGCGACCAGAGATACGAGACGCCACCTGTTGCATGTAATTGAAAACTTGCCGGAAAACAAATTGTAGTATCTAACCCGGCATTAGCATTTGGATATGGAACAACTCTTATCGTTACATCGTCTGCTGCATTGCATTTTCCTATACTTGCAATTACATGATAGGTACTATTTGATAAAGGTGCTGCTGATGGATACTTTAAAGTATTATCATTAAACGAAGCAGCTGGCGTCCACACGTAATGCAATCCATCGCTTACAGGATTTAATCTTACTGAATCTGTCTGGCAGATGGTAGAATCATTTCCGGCATTTAAAGTAACCTTGTTAACTACACTAACAACTACTGGTTTTGTAGCAAAACATCCGGGAGCTTCAGTTAATGTTGCCGTATAGGTTGTGGTTACCTTTGGGCTTACCAGCGGATTAAAACTATTTTGATTATTGATATTATAATTCGGCGTCCATGATATGCTGCCGATTCCTGTCGCCATCAACTGTAGCGTGTCTATTGAACAAATTAATGTATCGTTCGTAACATCAAACAAAGGCTTGTCAATTACTGTAAGAGTATCGGTAATAGACTTCGTACAGCCTTTACTGTTAGAAACAGTTAATTGAACAGGATAACTGCCAATTGCATTGTAAGTATAGTTCGGATTTTTTAAAATTGAAGTATCGTTAGTTGCAGATGGGTTGCCAAAATCCCATCGCCATGCACTTACCACGCCATACTTTGATTTGGTGGTGTCAGTAAATTGGATAGCGGTATTCACACAACTGCCGGTGATTTTAAATCCGGGAAAAAAACCGGGATATACTTTGCGGATTTGTGTGGCAGAATCAGAACATTGTTGACCCCTGTTAATAACTAATTTATAAACATAAGTTCCCGTATCAGTATACACATGTGTGGGAGTTTGCAGTGTAGACGTATCTGCAGTTCCACTGGCCGGATCACCAAACTCCCAATAAAAAGTTTGATTTTGAGGAGATGTATTATTGTTTGAAAAATCTACAGAGAACCCATCGCAACTAACTGGCTGAGGATCCAGTTCAACGCCGGCAAAGTCGCAATCAGTAACATTTACAATAAAATCTTTTCTGTGTTCTGCAACAAAAACTCCATTTTTGTATGACATAACGGCCACGCATACCACATATCTTCCAACATCCGGAGCGATTCCGCTTATTATTCCGGTTTGAGGATCTATTGTGGCTTTACTACCCAGTGGATTCTCGAAGTCATAACCATTAATATATTGTACAGAACTATATGCGGGAGGGTCAGGATTTACGTTTCTTGAATCTAAAATTCCGCCACTATTGTAGGCAGGTGCGAAAGAGTATACTAAAGAATCTCCATCGGCATCGGTAGCATTATATTGCAGGCTAAAATGCTTTTGCCTGCAAATAGCATCCACACTTGTAGTAAATTGAGGTGAGCTATCTGGCACCGGTGGGATCGAACAACTATAGGTTGATCCCGTG
>CAVWQJ010000044.1:0-8479 GCA_963756945.1 uncultured Chitinophagaceae bacterium
GGCAATTAAAATCATCTTCATTCGTGTAATTCGTGTTTTTGAAATTCGTGTAATCAAATTGTAATTCGAGTAATTTAAATTATAGATATTTGCGAAGATTATGCAGGAACTTATCGCATCATATTTAATTCAAAAGCGAGAATGCCATCTTCCGCTGTTAGGCAGCTTCGCAATTAAGCAACAACCGGCTTCGTTAGATGTTGCTGATAAAATGATTACTCCCCCAACTGATGAAATTATTTATAACGAAAACGAAACTTATCTCCCGGACGGATTGAAGAATTATGTTTCTCATCTTCAACATATTCAATTGCATGAAGCAGAAGAAATAATTAACAACTGGTGCCTTAATGCGAAAATGAACTTAGATTCCGGAGAAAAAATAATTTTTAATTCTATTGGCACCCTTCAAAAGGATCCTGCGGGAAATATGTTATTTCAAACAGATGAATGGTATTAATTTATACGAGCCCGTTATCGCGGAAAGGATAATTCATAAAAATGATGAACATGCGGTGTTAGTAGGAGACAAGGAAACAACTTCAGGTGCGATGAACGAGTTTTACCGGGAAGAAGTTATAATTGAAAAAAAATATTCATGGAAATTATGGGCCATTATTTTACTCGACGCTTGCCCTGTTGGTCTTGATATTTTATTTTTCCAGCCACGCATTTTCAGCCAATGGAATTGCCAACCAGTCTTCTATTCCTATTCAACAACCTCAGGCAACTTATTCTGTTCCTAAGTAGTTTATTTTTTATACACTTCCAAATTCTTTATTGCAAGGCGTTGCCTTACCCAATTCTCAAATTTAACTTTATCATCATTACTTAATTCCTTTGGTGATTCGTAGAATAAAATAGTTGTTGTAAAACTGCTGTCCTTACTGGTATAAAAATCGTGATTGGCAAGAGAGATAGCTGTTATGTCAGGAAAAAGTGTACTGACTTCTTTTAAAATTTCTTTGTTGTGAAGGTGTTGGCGGCTATTTCATTTTTCAGTAGCCTGATCTCTATATCTTTTTGATTTATGATTGTGTCAGCGCCCTTTACTTCATTCAAAATATCTTTTTTTATATTTTGAATATTAAATGCTGAATCCTGCCGGACAATAAGCTTTGTATTTGAAAGGCCGTAGGCCTTTAGATCCTCGTTGAGGTTTCTGATTTCATTATCTGTAAATCGCCGCGATAAAAAATGCCAGTTCGATCGTTTTGGGATCGCTGTTATAATTTGTTTTTTTATAAATCAATGTATTTCCCCTGGCATTAAATTCCTTATCTATAAACGAATTTACAGACTCATCATATTTTTGCTGATAGTACAAAGAGTAAGCAAAATAGGCACTGGGTACCAACATTAAAAATGTAAGAGCGGTTATGCCATATTTCACTCTTTTCACATGTTTCTCTTCAATTTTTTTTGCCGGGTATTTTAAAAATTTTACAATTATATAAGTTGCAATGCAAATAAATACACAATTGATACAGTAAAGAAATAACGATCCGAAGAAATATTTGAAATGACCGGTTGCCAATCCATATCCTGCGGTACATAACGGTGGCATAAGCGCAGTAGCAATTGCAACGCCGGCTATTGGAATTCCTTTTTCACTCCTGGTAACAGCTATCACGCCCACAAGGCCGCCAAAAAATGCAATCAGTACATCGTAAATATTAGGAGAAGTTCTGGCAAGTAACTCAGATTGCGCCTCTTTAAAAGGACTTATATAAAAGTATAAGGTTGAAAATGACAAGCCAACTATTGTAGCATTCAGCAAATTGCGAAGTGATCTTTTCAACAAAGTGAAATCATAAATACCCAGGGCAAAACCTGAACCAACAATTGGGCCCATCAACGGAGAAATGAGCATGGCGCCTATAACAACAGCAGTAGAATTTATATTTAATCCGACAGAAGCGACGACAATAGCGCAAGCAAGAATCCATAGATTAGCGCCTGTAAAAGAGATATTATCTTTTACGTTCTGCAGTGTTTTACTCTTATTTTCTTCGCCCTCATGAAGACTGAAAAGTTTATTGAAAATGTTTGACATAATTTATTGCCAGCCGTTAAATGATTAAATTGACAATAGCTTTTTCATTACTTATTATTACGCATTTCGTTCATGCGTCAAAGTTACATTTTACCGGAAGCTAATGGCAGAAATTATTAATTGGCATCGCGGCGATTTATATTAAGATTCAATACAATTGGTTTTTATTTATATGCCAGGGTTGGTTTGCAACAAACTTACCGGCGGAAAATTAAAAACTACCCCTTCGGGTTATTGCGGGCAATATACATATGTTAACTTTACGATTGCTTAAACTAATTAATTTTCTCTTCACGGGGTTATTAAGTGAATCCTGGATTGGTGTTGATTTAGAAATATAAAAATCTTGAACTCCACAACCATATTTATGAACCGGAGTTTTCAACCAACAGTTTCTTTTCGGAATAGAAAAGTTTTCTTTATCCTGTCCTTTGCAAAACAAAAGGTATTAAGATGTACTTCAAATAAAGGATTATGAAATTGGCAACTTCCCTTTTGCTCGTGTTGTTTGGATTAAGTTATCGTGCGGGAGCGCAAGATGTCGAAGACATCATCAACAGTGCCAAAAGTGACAGGCAGAAGGCGGATACTTTATTTTCTGTCGCGATAAAAAAATTTGTCAGGTCAAGATTTGATAGTGCATCCTTTTATTTAAAAGAGGGTATTAGGTATGCGGTAAAAACAAGGGACGATGAATTTATTACCTACTATTATTTGTCATTGGGAAATGCCTCAATATTGGATGAAAAGGCAAAAGAAGGACTGGTTGAACTTAAAAAAGCTGAGCCATATTTGAGCAAAGCTTCATACAAACTCCGTATGAAATATTTATTATTTAGCGGAATGGCTTTTGATCAATTGAATGCCGTTGATTCATCACTTTACTATTATCACCGTTGTGAGAATCTTAATAACGTCAATGATCCATATTCTAACTGGTATGTGTATGGGAGAATTGCCCTTCTGTTTCAGCAGGCTGAAGACTATGAACAATCGGAAAAATATTTTATTAAAGCTTATGAACTCACAAAAGAAAGAGGGATAAGAGTAGACTATGGAATTATTTTATACGAGTTTGCCAACCTTTATTACGATTGGAATAAGGCTGAAAAATTTGCGGAAATTATGGAAGAACAGCAAAAATTTGTGCAGGCAGGAAAGAAAAATTATTCAGGAGATCCTATGCACAGTATGCTTTTCGATAGCTGGCAGGGAAAGCCGTTCGACAAAAAAGTAGCTTTCCTCGAAAACGTAAAGGCACGCCTTATGAAAAACGGTTCTAAAAAAAATGCTGCATTGGCAAATGTGTACCTGGCTGAATTTTATGAGAATGAAAATAAACCCGAAAAGGCGCTTGGCTATGCGCAAGAAAATGAAAAACTATTAGAAGGAGAAAATGATATTCTTAAACATTATACAAACGCAAAGTTGTTGTACCGCTTGCTAAAAAAAACCGGCAGGTCGAATGAAGCACTGAAAGAGGCAGATAGGTTATTTTCTATGAAAGATAGTATTATTAAACTTCAGCAAAGAGAGACACTTGCGGACCTGCAGACAAAATATGAAACAGAAAAAAAAGAAAAAGATATCGTTTTGCTTAATACAGAAAACCGGTTAAATATTTTTAGGCTTTCAAAAGAACGTGATTTAAAACAGGTACTGTTAAGAGAAAATCTTCTTAAAGACTCTGCTGTAAAAAAGGAGAAAGAATACAATCATTTATTAGGATATCAAAATGAATTAAAAATATCGCAACTGGAAAATGAAAAGGCATTGAAGGCATCAGCGTCGAGAGAAAATTTATTAAAAAGCAATCAGTTAAAAAAGGAAGCAAGAATACGCTGGCTACTGATTAGCGGCGGATTGCTGCTGTTGCTTTGCGGATTGGTAATCTTTATTTTGTACCGCAAGCAGAGATCTAAAAATCTTTTGATTCAAAAACAGGCAGATGATTTACAAATGCTCATGAAGGAAATTCACCACAGGGTTAAAAATAATTTGCAGGTTATTTCGAGCCTGCTCGATTTGCAATCACTTACTATTAAAGACAGGCAGGCATCAGAGGCGATTAAGGAAAGCAGGAACAGGGTGTATAGCATGGCATTGATTCATCAGAACCTTTACAAAGACTCCAGTATAATTGGAATTGAAATGAAAGATTATATAAACAAATTGGTGGAAAGTCTTCTTCAATCGTATAATGCCGGAGAAAATAAAATTACTCTTGAAACAGATATTGATCCCTTCTGCTTGATGTTGACATGGTAATTCCGATAGGCCTTGTACTAAACGAACTGATAAGCAATTCTCTCAAGTATGCATTCAACCACACGCATTCGGGTACGTTAACCATTGCGCTAAAAAAATATGAAGATGAAATGTTGTTGTCAGTAAGAGATAATGGAACAGGTTTCCCTGCAGGGCTGAATATTTTTAAAACCAATTCTTTCGGATACAAACTTGTGAAGGCATTTGCACAAAAATTGAAAGCGAGGCTTGAAGTGTATAATGACAGCGGTGCCTGCATTCTGTTGCATATTAAAAAAATGAAATTTGCATAAGCACACAATTTTATTTTATGAGTGAGATACAGGTATTGATTGTGGAAGACGAGCCGGTTATTGCTGAGAACATTGCTCATTATTTAAATAATAATGACTTTAAGGTATGCGGCATCGCTTATGACGCTGATGAGGCGAAGTCATTGTTAGAAAGCAGTAATCCTGATGCAGTTTTGCTTGACATAAATCTTGAAAGCGAAATAAACGGAATTAATATTGCAGAATTGATTAACAAACAATACCGGCTGCCTTTTATTTTTCTTACTTCTTATGCTGATAAAGAAACTATTGAACAGGCAAAAATGGTAAAGCCGTGGGGGTATATTGTAAAGCCATTTAATGAAAGAAATATATTAGCTACGTTAGAAATTGCTGTGTCAAATTTTGCGCAGGCTAATAAAAAAGATCAACCCGAAATTAATTTGATAAAAATAAACAGGCACCTGCTTGGTCCTGTAAGCGAGCGGGAATTTGATGTGTTGAAGTTGATATATGAAGGAAAGACCAATCAACAAATTGCCGATGAACTTTTCGTTTCGATCAACACGGTTAAAAAACACATAAACGGTTCTTACCTTAAAATAAATGCCAGTTCACGATCTTCCGCAATTGTGAACTTAAGGGAACTTATGAATAAATAACAAAGTTATTTTTCATAAATATATTCCGTTCAAAATATTTTATCTCCCCACAAAAATTACCCTTAAGGGTAAAGGATAAACAGAGTATCGTTTACACCTTTACACCGTAAATCATTTTAACCTTCTAAAACTTTATTTATGAAAAAGTATTATTCATTGGCGGCGCAGGCCAGCGCTGGCGTAGCCACGGCTGATGTTTCACCTGACAAAAGTGCCTCTCTGACTTATTTCTATTTTGATGATAATCCATTTTATAAACTGGTGCAAAACGCCCAGGTCAATTTGCATCATTGCATTGATGGTTATGATAAAAGTGTGATGCTTAAAGATGATTATTCCGGCACCGGCAAACAACCTACCAAAGTAATGAAGCCTAATAAAGTAATCTTCTTAAATCAGCTTATTGATTTGGTCCAGGGCGGATACTATGTTGACATTTTCATTTTCGCTCATGGCAGCCCTGATAAAATTTATATGAACAATGCTTTAACATTGAGTCCAACGGAATTAAAAGATGCCGTTTCTGAAGAGAAATCAGGGTTTAAATATTTACCCATTCGTATGGTTTACCAAATGAATTGTTACGGCCACACATTTAACCAAACCTGGCTAGATATAGGAGCGAAATCAGTTTGCGGTGTACGAGATGTAAATTATTATCCTAACCAGTTCAATGCATTTGCTTCATCATGGAATAAAGGTAATGTGTTGTTTGAAAAGGCGCTGAAGGATCTAATACTGACTCTTCGAAAACGGTTATGCAAACGTTAATTGCTGCTGACGCCGCATCTGAACTATTTCCCAAAATTGGGACAAATGCCCGATAGGAAGTACAGTATTAGGTGATAAACCATGCGCTAAGAGTTATTTTACTGCGAACTGGATAGCGGATGATGAATGGCAGGAGGGAGAATCAGGAAAAGATAATATGAATTATTCTTCCTTCATGTTTACGCCAGGCATCAACATCACTAAAGAATAATAAAGATATTCTTGTTTGGCATTCATAAAAAAAATTACCTGCTGCCAAATTATTTGGCGGCAGGTATTCAAATCTTAAATATTAAATCATGAAAAAAATTGTTTCTATTATCTCCGCGGTGGCATTTACCACTTTTATTATTTCATCGCATGGTTGTGCAAAGAAAAAAGAAGATACACAAAGTACAGAGTGTAAGACCTGTAAAGCTTTTGCAGCTACAGATAAACCCGAAGCGACACAAAAAGTTTGCTCAGATACTGAAGAACAAAACTTTCGGTCACAACACAGCGGCCAGGAAATTTCATGTCAATAAAAATTGGACGGGTAAAAAATTCGACTGGCCATTTTGCCACCAGTTACCAAAGTTGAACAATTTATCGGCAATGTATAAACGATTTTGTTACCAGGAGTAACTCCCCGAACATAAAACTATAATTTATGAAAAAAATCATCAATCTAATATTTTATTTAATGCTCAACGTCATGCATGGACGCAAAGTATAGGTATCAATGCAGATGGTTCCCAGCCACAAGCCAGTGCCATGCTGGACATTAAAAGCACTAATAAAGGATTGTTGATACCACGAATTAATCTTGTATCCGAAACAGATGTGAGTACTATTCCATCACCGAATACATCATTATTAATTTATAATACAAATGCATCAATGCCAGATGGAATGGGTTTTTATTTTTATAATGGAAACAAATGGAGTAAACTGTCAACAATAAATAACATCACTAATTTCTCATGGGGCCTTAACGGCAACAATGGGGACGACACAAATTTTATTGGCACCACTAACAACAAACCGTTAGTATTTAAAACAAATAATCTTCTGTCAGGCAAAATTGATGCAGTGCTTAACAATGTTTTTCTCGGAAGAGGAGCAGGTAAGTCGGTAACGACAGGAACTAACAATAGTTTTTTCGGTAACCAGGCAGGATTTTCCACTACAACCGGATATACAAATACGGCAATTGGTTCAAGCGCATTATACAGTGGCGCAGGCACAATTGCCAATGTAGCCATTGGCTTCAATTCACAACATTCTACCACACTCGGGTATTACAACACAGCAATTGGTAATTCATCACTTTATACTAATACTACTGGCAATAATAATGTTGCAAATGGTTATGAAGCACTCTATTCAAATACCAGCGGGTATTCAAATACGGCAACTGGTTATTTTGCAATGCACAATAATACAATTGGTGACAACAATGTTGCATATGGTATATGGGCATTGAAAAGCAGTACTACGGCCCGCTTTAATACGGCTATCGGCTCACAGGCATTATTAGATAATTTAACCGGTGCATACAATGTGGCGGTAGGTTTCAATTCATCATCAGCAAATTCGGACGGGTCTTACAATACTGCTATAGGGATGGAAGCTAACTTTCAAAATAATCACGGCAATTACAACGTGGCAAACGGATACCAGGCGCTGTACAATAATGATAGCTCCTATGACGTGGCAGTTGGGGCATATGCAATGAAAGGCAACACCACGGGAAAGAACAATATTGCTATAGGGTATAACGCTCTTCAATACAATACAACAGGCAATAACAATACATCCTTGGGGTATGACGCGGGGCCTCCATCCTTTGTACCATCTTTAGTAAATACAACCTGTATAGGGAGCTTATCAAATGTTCTCACAAGCAATACAATGGCATTTGGTGATGGAGATGTGGTACACTGGGGTTTCGGCTTAAATAGTGTTTTGGTTACTGCGGCATTACAGGTTGGGCGAACAAGTGCCAACGGTAACGGCGCCTACCTTACACTCGGTGGTACATGGACCAATGCATCATCAAGAATAAAGAAGGAAGATTTTTCAAATATAGACGGAACAGAACTCCTTCTCAAAATTCAAGAACTCCCTATCCAAAAATGGAAGTACAAGGGAACAGATGAATACCATATTGGCCCCGTTGCAGAAGACTTTTATAAGCTTTTTGGTTTAGGCGCTGATGATAAAGGCATCAGCACAGTAGACCCTTCAGGGATATCACTAGCTGCAATAAAGGAATTGATAAGGCAAAATAGAGAATTGAAAAGGGAACTAACTGAATTAAAAAATGAGATAAATCTTTTAGCAAGTATTCCAAAAAAGTGAAATAAGAACCAGGAGATGCATTGCCCAAACTGAATGTTAAATACCTATAACTACCGTAGCAGGTTAAACGCAATTTAATCTATCGGATTTTTAAGGTATTTTTTATT
>CAVWQJ010000045.1:0-16348 GCA_963756945.1 uncultured Chitinophagaceae bacterium
ATTTCTGATCGCTGATAAATGATCATCCATCACTTTTTATTCGACTGTCCTCTAAGCCAATTAATGTATCCGTTTAATATTTTTTCAACCTCCGTTATCTCATTTTTAAACTCTGTAAGTTTTCCTGATGAAATGTATTTACAATCAAAAGCATCAATCATGTGATTTAAAGTTTCACTGACAGATCCTCGTGCGATAACACAAAAATGGATTCGGTCAGGAAACGTATACCTGCCATGGCCTTCAGCGATAGCGGCATTCACACTTCTTGCACTCCTGATGATTTGATCGGTTAATTTGAATTTTTCGTCTACGGGAAAAGTGTTTGCCAGATTTTGAATTTTAATTTTCAGAAGCCTCATTTTTTTCCAAACTTCTAACTCTATAAAGCTTTTTGATATAGATTTTTTTTCGATCTCACTCATGTCGTTTAATTAAGTAGTAAATGGATAATTCTATTTTCTGAAAAGTTTTCTAATTACTCATTACTTATCACTCATCCACTCATCACTATTCCACTGTAACAGACTTCGCCAGATTCCTCGGTTTATCAACATCACAACCTTTTGCAACACCAATATAATAGGATAGTAATTGTAATGGAATAACGCTTAGTAGTGGCGCAACTATTTCATCAGCAGGAGGAACAGCAAATACGTCATCAGCCATCGCAGGAATTGCGTCATCGCCTTCTGTGATTATGGCAATCACTTTTCCCTTTCGTGCTTTAATCTCCTGTATATTGCTCACAATTTTTAAATGGTATTCATCCTGAGTAGCAACAAAAACCACAGGGAGATCTTTATCAACAAGCGCTATGGGACCGTGTTTCATTTCTGCGGCAGGGTATCCTTCAGCGTGTATGTAGGAAATTTCTTTCAGTTTTAATGCACCTTCAAGCGCTATAGGGAAATTGTATCCCCTGCCCAAATAAAGTGCATTAACTGCATCCTTATATTTAATAGCTATGTTGTTTAATTCTTTTCCGTTCTTCAAAATGGATGCTACCTTTTCCGGCACTTCCTCCATTTCAACCAACAACCTTGAATATCGCTTTTCATCAATAGTTCCTTTTGCTTTGGCAATTTTTAGAGCAATCATCAGCAAAACAGCCAATTGAGCAGTAAATGCTTTTGTGGAAGCCACGCCAATTTCCATTCCCGCATGCGTGTATGCGCCAGCGTGAGATGCACGGGCGATAGAAGAACCTACGACATTTACTATTCCGAAAATAAAAGCCCCCTGCTCTTTTGCTTTTTCGATGGCTACCAATGTATCGGCTGTTTCGCCACTTTGCGATATGGCAATTATAACATCTCCTTTATTAATAATTGGATTCCGGTAACGGAATTCCGACGCATATTCAACTTCAACAGGTATGCGGCACAATTCTTCAATAATATATTCTGCTACCAGGGCCGCATGCCAGCTGGTTCCGCATGCAATGATGATGTACCTCGGCGCAGCAACGAGCGCATCAATATTGTCTTCAATTCCTTTCATTGTAATAGTGCCTCTGGAAGCGTCTAACCTTCCCCGTAAGCAATCGTATATCGTAGCCGGTTGCTCATTTATTTCCTTCAGCATAAAATGTTCGTAACCGCCCTTTTCTATTGCGGCAAGTTCCAGGTCAAGGCTTGAGATATAGGGTGTCTGCTTTTCATTGCCCAGGTTTTTTAAGATGAGCTCATCAGCCTTTATAATGGCGATTTCATAATCGTTTACATATACCACTTCTTTTGTGTATTCCAGCATTGGTGTGGCATCAGAGCCAAGGAAATGTTCTCCCTTGCCAATGCCAATTACCAGGGGGCTTCCTTTTCTTGCAGCGATAATCGTATCGGGATGGTCCTCATCCAGCAAGAGAATTACATAAGCGCCGCTCACTCGTTTAAGTGCAATACGCACCGCTTCTTCAAGCGGGGATTGAGAATTTTTATAAATTTCTTCTATAAAGTTGAGCAGTACTTCCGTATCGGTTTCACTCTTAAACGTGTAACCTTTATTTACGAGCTCTTGTTTTAGCTGCGCATAGTTTTCAATAATGCCATTGTGTATCATGGCCAGTTTGCCGCCTGCACTTCTGTGGGGATGCGCATTTACATCACTTGGTTCGCCATGCGTAGCCCATCGGGTGTGACCAATTCCAATGTTTGCGTGAAGACGCTGTCCTAACAGCGATTCCTCCAGTTCGGCAACTTTACCTTTCTTTTTATAAACTGAAAGTCCTTCATCATTTATTAACGCAACTCCCGTGCTGTCGTAGCCGCGATATTCCTGTCTTTTAAGACCCGTAATAATAATAGGATACGCTTTTCTCGGGCCGATGTAACCAACTATTCCACACATAATTAATTTTTTAAAATAATTTTTTTTTAACCTTCCCGGCTTTCAGAGCATCACGCAATACTCAACTTAACCGATTGGTAATTCCACAAATTAACGAAAATGTGGCGAGCTGAATGCATTGATTTCCCTCACAATACCATGCACATAATTTTTTTAAAGTATGCCACTAGATAACAATTTGTGGCCGTTCAATAACATTTGTTGCATGATATTTTTTTCATACCTATTTTTTCAAGAAATACTTTGAATGAATAAAAACCAGAAACAATTGATGGGCTCAATTCGCTTAAAGTATTTACAATGCGGTTAGAGTTGAATTCGCTTCAATTGACGGAGATCGCAGGCAAATAGTCGCAAAACAGGGCTTGATGAATGCGTCGAATTCTGTTTAATTAAAAAAACACTATTGTCCGGATAAAAATATTTGAATTCACATAAACTCTTTTGCTGGGAAGGAGTTGGGGTGAGGCTAACTATTAAAACTTTTAATATGAAAACGAATACAGGAATTACTCTTTCTTTTTTAAAACAAACATTTCGTTGTTGTTTTAACTTAAAAAAAATTAGTTTGATTTTTTTTGTTGCTTTCGCTTGTACAACTGAAGCCCAGGTGCAATTGGTACAAACTGTAAGGATAGGTACACCGTTATATCCTGTAAATGGTAAAATCTTATTTGCTGGAGATTCAACCGATACCCAAACTTATCAGTTATGGGTATCAGATGGTACAACGGATGGAACTCATTTCTTAAAAAGTTTTTCGGGTGTTTCAGGATATACAGGCAATATGCCCCAAAGCTATATTTTAGGATGGCGGCGTTATGACCCTATTGTTTTTAATAATAACCTGTATTTTTTTGCTTTAACTTATTCTTTAAAAAGCAATGGTTCCGTATATGGGGGGTATGATCTTTGGAAGAGTGATGGAACTGCTGCTGGCACTACTGATATAATGCAATTTGCTGACCAGTGGCCAGGCACTCCCTTTAATAACGGCTTGCCATCGTTTTGTATAATGAACAATGAATTATATTTTGCCTGTGGCAATAACAATTCAATAGGGGTAAATCTTTGGAAAACTGATGGGATAACCACAACAAAAGTTGCCAACATTGCCAGTAACGGCTTTGATGGATGGGGGCCGGCCTTTCTTACAACTTTCAATAATGCAGTTTATTTTGTTGCCAATGATGGTGTAAGCGGCCCGGAAGTATGGAAAAGCGATGGCACCACTGCGGGTACTCAATTGCTTAAAGATATTTTCCCGGGACAAAACGGAGTAGCTAACCGCTTTTCAAATTATTCAGGGATAAATCCTCAGTTCACCGTTAGTGGAAGTTATTTATACTTTACTGGCTGGCGAAATGAGGATTATGATTTCTTTAATGTATATCGTACGGATGGCACTGCTGCCGGAACTATAAAATTGGACACAACGATATATCCATACGATGCACAAACTTATCTTAGTCCATTCCAGGCTGATGCTAATGGGATCTATTTTTTTACGGGATACCCGAATGGTATTAACACGGGTACTTCCGGTCTTATAAAAAGCAACGGCACACCTGCTGGCACGGTTGAGGTTATTACCAATAATAATATAAAGACGCATGGAATATTTACATCTTTTATAAACAAATTATATTTTGATGGTGCACAAGGAATGGGAGCTTCACAACAATTTGGATTGTGTGTGAGTGATGGCACCACAGGCGGCACTTCCATGGTTTATCCCTTTCCTTATATAAGTAGTGAACCTCAAACCCAGGATTTTTTGAATACCGGAAACACTCTTTATTTCAGAGAATTAGTGAAGGTGGGTATCAACAGCGCTAACTGGCGTATGGTGAAGACTGACGGCACAACAGCAGGCACTCAAATTCTTTATGGCGTAAATGCCATGGGAGCACCCGCGTTATCTAATGGCGAAGTGTACTTCTGGGGGCAGGATACATTAAATACTCCTTCTCCCGCGGGCGCTTTTTCAGACCCCACATTCGGATTATATAAGTTTCCTGCTTCAGGAGTGTTGCCGGTAACGTTAGTCAACTTTACCGCATCCCTTAAAAGCAATCAACAGGTGCAACTCACCTGGCAAATAGCAAGCGAATTCAATAACAAAGGATTTTATATTGAACGGAGCGATGACGGGGTGCAGTTTTCTTCATTACAATTTATCAATGCCAAAGCCAATTCATCACAGCTAAATAATTATTTGTTCGTAGATGCATCTCCGATGGATGGAATTAACTATTATCGTTTGAGACAAGTGGACAACGACGGTAAGTTTAGTTATTCGGTCATAAAAAAAATAAACATAGCAACTAATAGTAGCATAATAATAAGCCCTAATCCCATAAAAGGTAACACGGTAAATATTGAACATCATCTTTCATTAGATAAAGCAATTATTCGATTAACGAATATCGAAGGAAAGACATTATCGGCCCGGCTTTATCACATTAGCGGGAATAATATTCACTATGCTTTGGGAAACCTTGCAGCCGGAGTTTATTTACTTAGCATAGAAAGTAATGGAAAGATAATGAGTACAGCAAAGTTTGTAAAAGAATAAAGTCCGGGTTTTGTTTAGCAAAAAAATATGCCGGTCATTCTTTACGGGCTCATTAATCAGACTTATGCATTTTGAAGAATGAAACGATTCCCTGCAAATTCAAAAAGACGAGTTAGAGAAGAAGAATCCTGTATTGAAGATGGAAATCGCCGATCAACAATTTGTTTTGTTCTAAAGGTGAATCATTTATAAGCGGCAATTTTGCTGACTGAAATCTAATATCGGTATTTAACTATTGGTTATTTGAAACGATCTAAGAAAAAACTTTAGTCTGCTTCCTTCAATTTGGTAAATTTAATAGTAAATCACCTGTCAATATTTTTTATTGCGAAAACTTGCATTAATAGGAGCATTGCTACTGTTTTGTTTCATGCTGGGCCAGGGACAAGTAAAGCCTTTTTTTTGGGGTAATGACACTACTGAATTTGTTCCGGATCGAACTAATTTCAGCACCGTTGTTTATGGTACACAAAATGGACTGCCATCTTCTGAAATAACTGCTTTGGCGCAAGACAAACGTGGGTATTTGTGGGTGGGGACTTCGGTAGGACTTAGCAGGTATGATGGCGTAAAATTCGAAAATTTTTTAAGGGCTGATAATTTTTTTACAGGCAAAATTTATGCAATAAAAGAGGATACCGTTAGAAACGTAATTTGGATCGCTTGCGATGGTGGCTTATGTTACGTTAACAACAAAAAATTGCACCGGGTAAAATTTCGGGAAACTGGTATTACCTTCTACGATATATATTTTGCCGATGATAAAACCGTGTGGGTAGGCACCGGTAGCGGACCTGCTTTTTTCCCAGAGAAAATAATTGACAGGGAACTGAATGGTGATGATATTATTCTTGACTCTTGTCTGCTTCCGCAATGGAGGATCTTTAATAACGGCGATGAACCGACATATAAAATCAATGGCGCCAATGGCACACTTTATTTTGCCGGAGCCGGAGCCATATTTTCCTACCTAAATAATAGCCTTGAAAAAATCTGGACCTCAAGGCATCAACAGAATAATAATGACTACGTGGTTGGCCTGGTCCGTGGCAACCAGGATGTTGTGTATTTTGCTTCGGTTTTCAGTGGGTTGTTTAAAATTGCTAATAGAGAAATGACAAATATTTCCGACAGTAACCTGGTTGCATCAGACCTTATCGAACACGACGGGGATATTTATTATTATACAATGGGTGGTATTTTCAAATTTTCACAGGATGTTCAGGAATTAAAAAAAATGAGCGAGGTTCCGTTAGAATTAAACATCTGGCCTTCCTGTTTATTGGTGGATAATGAAAGCAATTTGTGGGTCGGGATGCACGATAATCTGCTGTACCAAAAACCACGAATTTTTTCTGCCTGGAAGAATAAAATAAGAACGGCTGAAGCAGAACTTTATAGTGTCGTAAGGATAAGCGATGACCAACTTCTTTTTGGTGCAAATAGGGGCAAGGTGTATAAGAAGGAAGGTGATAGATTTGAAAATATTTTCGGGAATAAAAGAGCAGTTCCCAACGCTGAAATAAAAGATATCTATGAGGATAGCCGCCATTGGCTTTGGCTTGGAACAGGCTACCAGGGGATTGTTTTAATAATCAATCATCAAATTAATCGACTTACAAAGGCTGACGGCCTTAGTAGCAACAGTAATTATTTTTTTTATGAGGATGCAGACAAAAACATCTATACAGGCGGTGATGGAGGCTTCTCAAAAATAACTTACGACTCACTATCGAAATCATTTCATTTCAAAAATTTTTATTACAAAGTTGCGGGTGAAAATGTTGAAACATTTAAAAGCTGCATTGCTGGTCCTGATAATACTTTATGGCTCGTAGGCCAACTGGGAATCTTTCACCTGACGCATGACTCTCTGATTCACTTTTCACTTAATAAGGGAATAAATCTCAACATAACGGACATAATAAAAGATCGCACGGGCAACGTTTGGCTTACAACCAAAGGCAATGGTATTTGGCAGTGCTATTTCGATACAGCCAATAATATCGCTCTCAAAAAAAACTTTACCGAAAATGAAGGATTGCAATCAGATATTTATTTAAGTATTGTCGTTGATCATGAAAATAATATTTGGGCCGGAAGCTATTCAGGCATCACATCCATTAAAAACAAAAATGAAACTTTTAGTATATCGAACTTCGCCGCCACAGACGGATTTTTGTCTTCCAATTATGAGTCTCTCAAACTGTATTGTGATATTGGCGATACCATTTGGGTTGTCACTTCTGCAGGGTTAACTTCTCTTGTTGTTCCAGGCATACGTACTAACAAAAAACTCCTGCTGAATTTTACAAATATTTTATTAGCCGATACTTCAAAAAAAATATATGCATATAAGGCAAGTGGAGAAAATTCAATTACTGAATTGCCTTACTATTTAAATGAAATAGAATTTCTGTTTAAGGCAATTTGTTTGTCCGATCCGCAGAAAATAAAATATACCTATCGCCTCAAAGGATTTGGAGATACCTCGTGGGTTGATTGGAACGATAAAGAGGCTGCCTTCTATCAAAGCCTTTCGGCTGGAAACTACGTATTCGAAGTAAAGGCGTCATTAGATAACAATATTGTTTCCGGGCCTGTCACATTTCCTTTTATCATAAGAAGTCCATTTTGGTGGAGCTGGTGGTTTATTACCCTGGGTGTATTTTTATTAATATACGTAACCTACCTGGCGGCAAAAAAATGGAAAAAAAATGTTCATAAAAAGAACGAGGAAAAAATTAAAACTGAGAAATTGATTTCGGAAAACCTCCAATATCAATTAGAGGTAGAACAGGTTACCAGTTATTTCGCCACTTCAATAAGCGCAAGTTCATCCGTTGATGATCTTTTGTGGAATGTTGCAAGACAATGTATATCAAAATTAAATTTTGAGGATTGTGTTATTTACATCGTTGATGAAAAAAGGAAGTTGCTTATGCAAAAAGCAGCCTGGGGGCCAAAGAGCGTGAACGATGATAAAAATTCTGCCAATACAATTCTTAGCCCGATCGAAATACCGGTGGGTGAGGGAATAGTCGGCACAGTAGCTGCGACGGGCATTGCAGAAATCGTTTCGGATGTAACTAAAGACCTAAGATATATTAAAGACGATATGCAACGATGTTCAGAAATATCGGTGCCCATAATTTACGATCATAACATATTGGGAGTAATAGATTCTGAAAGTCAGCAAAAAAATTTTTATTCACAACGACACTTGCAAATACTTACTGCCATTGCATCTCATTGTGCAGAACGCATTGTAAAATTAAATGCTGAAGAAGAGCTTCACAGAAATGAGCTGGAATTGCTGCAAACAAAAAACAGGTTAGCCGAAGAAAAGCTAACGGCACTGCGCAGCCAGATGAACCCTCATTTCATTTTTAATTGTTTGAACTCTATTCAACAATATATATTGAAAGGCGAAGTGGATAATGCAAATAAATACCTTTCACAGTTTTCAAAATTGATCCGGCTGGTCCTTCAATATTCTGAATTTAATTTTATAAGCCTTGAAGATGAAATTAATATGTTGCAATTGTATTTGTCTTTGGAGAAAATACGATTTGGAAATTCTTTCCAATATGATATTAGCGTTGATGAAGACCTGGATGCGGAAGAAATTAAAATCCCAAATCTTATGGTGCAACCTTTTGTGGAAAACGCGATATGGCACGGATTGATGCATAAAGAAGGTGATCGGAAAATAGAAATAAAATTTAGCTTAATAGATGACCAGTCTGTCGTCTGCGAAATAATTGATAACGGAATTGGCCGCAAAAGAGCTGAGGAAATAAAAAAAATGAAATCGCTGGGATTAAAACACGATTCAAAAGGAATGCAATTAGTGAAAGATAAAATTGATGTATTAAAGCAACAGTTTAAAAGTGAAATATTTATTGAATTATCCGATGTAAAAGATAGGTATGATTCTGTATGCGGCACAAAGGTTTTGATACAACTGCCATTGCAGTATCAGTAATCTTGATACTGGAATAACAATCCCAATCTCCTTATTTTTGCTTCATGAGCAAAGCCCTTATAATTGACGATGAAGAGGTAGCTGTTAACCTGTTGGTAATGATGATAGAAAGGCACGTACCGGAAATAACATCATTGCGAACTTTAACCGACCCTTTGCTTGCTCCGCAATTAATTGATGAATTTAAACCAGATATTCTTTTTGTGGATATAGAAATGCCTCATCAAAATGGATTTGAATTATTAAAATCACTTCCTCAAATTTCGTTTGATATTGTGTTTACAACCGCTTACGATAAATATGCCATTAGGGCTATCAAATTCAGTGCACTGGATTATTTATTAAAACCAATTGATGCAGACGAGCTAAAGGAAACATATAGTCGGTTTATTCAAAAATCAATTAGCAATCAAAGTAAAGAAGCTGTTGTAAAAAACCTGCTCGAGAACCTGCAGCAGGAAAATAAAGCCAGGCATAAATTAGCGTTGCCAACAGGAACCGGCATGCAATTTTTTTTGCCACAGGAAATTATTCGTTGCGAGGGAATGAGTAATTATACCAAATTTTATTTTGCAAATCATACCAACATTATAACCTCAAAAACCATTAAGGAATATGAGGAAATATTATTGCCACACAAGTTTATCCGCATTCATAAATCGCATCTGATAAATCCTGATTTTGTTTCCGGATTTGATGCGCAAAACAGTAATTTAATTTTGCAGGGAGGTACCCACGTCGAAGTTTCGCGAAGGAGAAAAAAAGAAGTGCTTGAAGAATTAGGAATTAAGAATTAGGAATTAAGAATTAGTATTTCATACTTATAATCCGTTTCCTTTTAAGAAATATAGTGCAACATTAAAAAAAATAATCAACCCGGTAACATCAACTAATGTCGCCACAAACGGAGCTGATGAAGATGCAGGATCGGCGCCTAATTTTTTTAAGAGGATGGGCAGCATGCTTCCGGAGAATGAACCCCACAGCACTACACCTATTAATGAAAAACTAACGGTGAGGGCTATAAGAAACCAATGAAGGCCATAAATATCCGTCATAACACCATGATGCATTAGTAAACTCCATAAAGAAATTCTCATAAAACCAATTAAACCTAAAATAGCACCTAATACAAAACCTGAAAGAATTTCGCGACGCATAACCCGCCACCAATCTGCTATAGTAACTTCTCCCAGCGCCATTGCCTGTATAATTAAAGACGAAGCCTGCGAGCCACTGTTACCTCCGCTGCTCATAATAAGCGGAATAAAATTGGTAAGTACAATTACTTTTGCCAGTTCATCATTATAATATGCCATGGCCGTGGCTGTAAGCATTTCGCTTAAAAAAAGAATAATAAGCCATCCTACTCTTTTTTTAATAAGACCAAAGAAAGGTGTCTCCAGGTAAGGTTGATCTAATGCTTCTGCACCACCTATCTTTTGAATATCTTCACTAAATTCTTCGTTAGCTACCCAGAGTACATCGTCGATGGTTACAATTCCCAACAGAACATTATAATCATCCACAACGGGTAAGGCTACCCGATTATTCATTTTAAAAACTTCATTCGCTTTCTCCTGGTCATCATTTACATTGAGCTCGATAAACCTGCCGTCCATCATTTCGCTAACTTTCTTGCCGGGCGGCGCCAGTATAAATTCTCTTATTCTTAAATCATCAAGCAACTCGCCATGATCGTTTATTACGTATATCACGTCAATCGTTTCGGTATCCTTGCCTATATGACGGATGATATCTATTACTTCAGCGACAGTGTTATATTCATGAACGTAAACATAGTCGGGAGTCATTAACCTTCCTACACTGTTTTCCGGATAGCCGAGTAAAGACAACGTAATTTTTCTTTCTTCAGGTGTAAGTGTCTTTACCAATTCTCTCACTACTTCATTCGGGAGATCTTCCAAAAAATCGGTACGGTCATCAGCCTGCATAGTGTTAAGTAACTCAGCGCTTTTAGCAGGTGGAAGATTCTTAATTATCCTTTTTTGATTGGAATGCTCCAGTATTTTAAACAAGCTAACGGCACGATGCATAGAGAGATGTTGGAAAATTCCCATTTCTCGTTCTTCATCTTCCTCAATCAATTCGGCAACATCGCTTATATTCTGTTGGTTCAGAAAATCACTGATAGCAACATCGTCACTGCTCTGAAGAACTTCGTCATATTGCTCCTGTATGTTAACTTCTTCTTCCATTTTTTTGATATTCCGATAATGTCGCAAATTAATTTATTTTACAATAGTTATCTTCCTTATAAATGATAAAACAATATTTATATGTAAAAAAAACCGCTGGAAAAGGAAGAGGTGTTTTTACCAAAAAAAAGATAGCTGCAAATATTGTTATCGAAGAGTCGCCTGTAATTGTCATGACTGCCAAAGACAGAATTCTTCTTGATAAAACTTTACTTCATGATTATATTTTTGAATGGGGAACTAATAAAGAGAAGTGTTGTATGGCGCTCGGTTTTGTGGCAATGTACAATCACAGTTACGAAAGTAATTGCGAATATTTTATGGATTTTGATAAAGAGATAATACAAGTAAAAACGATAAGGCCAATTGGCAGTGGCGAAGAGCTTACGATAAACTATAACGGCGACTGGAATGACAGCAAACGAATTTGGTTCGATGCAAAATAATTAGATTATATCTCAATAAAAGAATTACCGCATTAAATTAATATTATCATCCTTTAATTCCAGCTTATTACGGCCGAAATATTTTGATCATCTTCCTGTTTGTAAAATATTTTTAAACCAAGCCTGTTCGCAAGATCTTTTACTATTTGCAAACCTAAACCTGAATATTTACTGTTTATCAGCGTTTGTTGTAGTATCAAATTAAGCTCTGCCGCATTTTTATTTGGGGATGGATTTGTTATGGTGATTGTATCGCTGTCTGCACTAATGGTAATGGTTGCTTTGTCATCACACTGTTTTATGGCATTCTGAATCAGATTTCTTAATATCACGGCGATAAAATTTTCGTCAGTATTTCGGGATATTTCGGGGCTAACCTTAATGTATAGCCGAAGATCTTTTTCTTTTATCTGTTCGTCGAAAAGTTCTTTTTCCTGCGTGAGCAGCGGAGCTATTTTGATTGTTTTTTTCTGAGGCACGAAGTTATTCATCTGGCTTTTACTCCATAATAAAAGATCCTCCATAGTTTCCAGCACATTTTCAGAAGCCTTGTTTAAACGTTCGTTGTATTGATTGCGCAATTGCTTATTAAAAGATTCGGGATTTTCTTTTTGCAAATGCAGCAGTTGCACGATGCTGCTCACCGGTGCACGAAGGTCGTGGCTGATAACGCCAAATAGTTTTGCCTTGGTGTCATTGGCAACCGAAAGCTCATTGTTAAGCTCATCTAATTGTTGGTTGCGCTGGTTTAATATTTTATTTAGTTTTTCTTTATTACGATAAATAAAATAAAGAAGTAATGAAAAAATTCCAAGGCTTACTAATCCGAGAATTAATAAATTTCTTGTGTTTGAAGCTTGCTTAAGCTCCAGCATATTCAATTTATTTTTTTGATCTAAAACAACAATTTGATTTTCTTTTTCCGCAGTTTGATAATGTGTTTCCAGGTCTGCAAAGTTCCTTGAGATTTTCTCTTTAGTAAGCGTGTCCTTCGCGCCGCTATACCCTTCATAATACTCTAAGGCTTTTTGTAAGTCACCCTTTTCTTTATAGGCCAGCGCCATATATTGGAGGATATTAGAATACAAATCTTTGTTAAGCTGTTGCGCAATGGGCAATGCTTGCGATAATAAAGGAAGCGCTTTGTCCGGTTGTTTAATTTCTTCAAAATACCTGCCCTTAATCATTTGCGCCTGGAAAATTAAAAACGGCGATTGAATAATAGCAGCCAGTGAATCGCCCTTATTAAGATACGGGTACGCTTTATCGTATAATTTATGATCGATATAATAGATAGCGATATTTAAATTAGATGACACCAATTCGGAAGGAAAAATGGATTGCCCCTTTGTATTAACTGCTAATTCATTATTGTAATACAATGCGGAATCAATATTGCCTGAAGTAGTAAATGCTTCTACAAAAGAGCTCAATAAGCGATTACTAACTACCGGCGAAACATTAGCGAACCTTTCTCCTTTTCTTAACGCAGTAAGACTTTTGTCGGCCATTTCGGTGTTTAAATACAATTTCGAAAGCTGGTCACATTGAATAGCATAATCAAATTTAGCCTTTGTATTTTTTGTTGTATCAACATCTTTTTCACGCAGTTCAATACTCTTAATGTAATAATCCTGTGCTGTGCTGTAAAATGATTTTTGCTGATAATAGCTTCCAAATGCCGAATAAATATCCTGGAGAATTGGTTTATCTTTCGTAGTGTCAGCAATGGTCTGAAGAATACTTTTGCATGAATCAACCTTATCGGGTTGCTGCATTTGAAAATTAATACTCATTAAGGCTTCGCAAGCGCCCGCAATTAATTTAGTTTCGTTTGCCTTTTGTGCACTGTATAAACTTTGATAAAAATAGTATTGAGCACTATCGGCTTTAAGCTGGTAATAACACCCGAGAGCAGTGTATAAAAAAAAGCTTGCCTTATCCGAATCATCATCTGGCTTTACCAATTGCAATCCTTTCAATCCTGCCTTTTGCAATACAACGTAGTTATCTTTTGCACCATTTTTATTTAAACGCAGTTCAGCGCAATAGTTAAGCCATGCTTCTATTTTTTCGTTATCGTTTTTAATTTTTGATAAATCCGGCGACTGAGATTTAACTACACTTGAAATTAAGTTTAGTGCAACAATGAGTATAGAAAGAAATTTCCCCATCTTTTGTTATCAGATTATAAAGCAATTTAAACCTTCAGCGTAAATAAATCCTATTCAGAAAACCTTAAAGCGTGTTTATATAATTTTCCAATGGGCAGTTCCTGGGATTG
The DNA here is from genome assembly GCA_963756945.1 of uncultured Chitinophagaceae bacterium. Lineage (GTDB taxonomy): Bacteria > Bacteroidota > Bacteroidia > Chitinophagales > Chitinophagaceae > Ginsengibacter. The sequence goes on from CAVWQJ010000045.1 coordinate 13,865, forward strand.
AATATTTATTTTATTTTTTTGAATCGCGTCCACCTTGTTCCTGTTTACCACATAGCTGCTGTGTATACGAACAAATATATCCGGGGGCAACTTTTCAATAATACCATTTAATGTTGTTAGTACTAAATATTGTTTTGCAGTAGTCACAACACGGGTATAATCTCTCATTGCCTCCAGGTATAGAATGTCATGAATTGGTATCTTGTATTTATCGTATCCCTGTTTGATGATTATGGAATCTTTGTCCTGTTCGGTATCAAAAGCAAATGCTTTCATGCGCATTTGGTAGAAATCACGCAGCCGGAGAGCACACCTTGCAAAGCGTTCTGAAGAAACTGGTTTTAATAAATAATCAAAGGCTTCGAGTTCAAAACCTTCTAATGCAAACTCCGGATGTGATGTTATAAAAACCGGCAGGCCGCAGGTCGAAATTTTTTTCTATTAATTCTATACCACTAAGGCCGGGCATTTCAATATCTAAAAAAATAACATCAGGATTAAACCGGGTAATTATTTCCAGAGCTTCAATGGGATTACTGCATGAGGCAACTTTTTGTAAGAAGGAAAATTTATCCGGCTTCTGTTTCTACCACCTCCCGGTCAATTTCATCATCATCAATTATTACATATTTCAATGTCGACTCAGGATAATTGCATTTCCTGTAAATCTTATTCATGAAAATAATTATTAAAACTACAAAAAAAACTGTGCCGGATTTTTCTGACGATTTTAAGGATACGTTCGTCGGTTAACATGGTATGGCGTTATTATGCAAGGGTATTTTTATGTGACAGATTTCAATCAAAAAAAACTTTTATGAAACAATCAATTAAATTATTGGCGGTATTTTTTTTAATAACTGCTTTTGCGTTTATACCCCCGAAACATCGTATTGTCGGGCGTTGGATAGCTTATGAAAGAAACGGGTCTATAGGAGCCTATATTAATTTTAAAAAAGATGGCTCTTATGATATTGCGTTGCCGAATGGGCAAATAGGAGAAATGGGAAGTTACAAACTTGATAATTCTACTTTTTCTATAAAGAATGCTAAGGCAGTTTGCGGAAATGATTACTGGGGTATTTATAAAATAACTTTTCATGGCCAGGATTCGGTTTCTTTCGCTTTAATCAAAGACTCATGTGCGGCAAGAAGGGAGGATATTGTAGGTGGCAATCCTGGATTAAAGAGATTGAAAAAGTAACAGGCTTCTTAAATATTATGAATATCAGATCTTAACCATTCAAATTTTATTTATGAAACGCATTTTATTTTTTCCGTTGATTGTATTGATAATATTTTTTTTGCCCAACGTTATCTCTGCGCAAAATATCAGCATTAACAATGATGGCAGTAAGCCCAATGCCAATGCCATGCTTGATGTAAAGGCTTTCAATAAAGGAATATTAATTCCACGAACCAGCACTACAAGCCGAACTGCCATTCCTAATACAAAAGGATTATTGGTTTATGATACTACAATTAATTCGTTTTATTATAATGATGGAAGTGCCTGGCAACAGATAGCAAAAGGAAATTCGTCTTTAAGTGGAACTACAAATTATATTGCCAAATTTACCGGAAGTTCTGCGGCAGGTAACTCGCAAATTTTTGACAATGGACAGTATGTTGGTATCGGAACAACAACCCCTGTAGCAAAATTACAGGTGGTTGATAGCAGTGTTGTATTCAGTGCTGTGGGAGATGTTCCGGCTTCCCGTCATAATGTTCCGGTTTCAGGTGTTGGGAGACGTATGATGTGGTATCCGGATAAAGCGGCTTTCAGGGCAGGTTATACAGATAATAACGGATGGGATTCTGCTAATATTGGTCTTTATTCAACTGCCCTGGGATATTCAAATACTGCCAGTGGAAATATTCGTTTGCGAATGGGATTTATTCATCGGCCACCGGTAGTTTTTCATTTGTTTCAGGATATGGATCAGGTGCAACAAAGGACGGGTCAGTAGCTATAGGAAATTTTGTTTCAGCCTCAGGTGTTGCTGCTGCAGTTTTTGGGCAAGAGAGTTATGCATCAGGTGATTATTCAATAGCATCAGGATATGGATCAGGTGCAACTGGCAAGGGATCTGCTGCATTTGGGTATGCCAGCGATGCCGGTGGTGATTATTCAACAGCTTTAGGTCATTTTTCAAAAGCAACCGGTTATGCTTCACTTGCAACAGGTGAAGAAACAAATGCCACTTCGGATTATTCCACAGCAATTGGTTACCAAACCATGGAAAGCAGCCATGCTGCATTCGCTGCCGGAGCCAATACAGTTGCAAGTTATTATGCAACAACTGCCTTAGGCAGCTTCACTACTGCAAGTAACTTTGCTTCTGTCGCAATGGGAGATGTAACAACTGCCAGTGGCTATGCGTCAATAGCCATGGGTTCTCACACGACGGCTGGCGGAAACTATTCACTTGTATGGGGAGTAAACTCTAATACTACCGGTTCTAATTCTTTTATTTTAGGTAA
>CAVWQJ010000046.1:0-471982 GCA_963756945.1 uncultured Chitinophagaceae bacterium
GGATTGGGGCATGAATTATGGTACAAATGGCAAAGCGAGGGTACACCTTTTTTATAAGTTTATATGTCATCCTATTTTTTATTGTTTCATTCGTAGATGAAGAAATTCTCTCTATCTCTCTTTCCTTATGCGGTCTTGCCGCATTTTTAATCGGGTACTTCTTTCTGCCGATCAAGCAGGCTGGAATCTCGCTCTTAATACTTATTATCGCCTTGAGCATCCCATCTCTCTTGCAGGAACTTCGCTCATTGAAGGGGTTCTATCTGGATTTAGTGTGATGGGCGGCCTGATTGCCCTCCTACTGATCGTTCCTGCAATCAGCTGGGTATTCGAAGAAGAGCCATACATTCAATCCGTCATTAACTTCGCTCAGAACCTACTAAACACGAGCCGCAAGTTCTATTTCGGAATGATGGTGATTACGCAGATTATCTCTTATTTCTTATTATTCGGTGCGATTCCTATGGTGTACAGCATAATCCACGACTTTTTAAGCAATCAAAAAGGAGAAGCGTGGGAGAATTATAAAGGAACGGCATTGCTGCGGGCGTTTTCGTTAACCACCATGTGGGTGATCAGCATTCCGAGCTTCATTTTCGCCGTTCATGCGCTCGATGCTTCGCTTGCATTATGCATTTTACAAGGTTTCGTCGTCTCCTTCGCTGGTATTTTATTATCGGTTCTTTTCTCACATTTTCAAGAACGGCATTACGGGATCGATCTTACGGCAGGTATCCAGGAAGAGCTCGCTAAGATCGCCGATGCAAAACAGCAGGATAAGAGAGGAAATCGAGATGCGTTGGAATTCGTATGGCTATTTGTAACGTTATTCGGTTCTATTTTTCTTCTTAATGCGATTTGGGACGCGGAATTACTGCTCATCATCCCAATTGTGATCGTCGCATGGATCCTTCTTTACTTTATCGTCCGTAGAAGAACCAGGGCGATTAAGGAAAATGGGAAAATCTATTTAACTAAGAACATTCCAGATAAAGCCCAGCAGTTTTCGATTCTATTAGCAGCTGGATTTCTAATTCAGGCCGTGAATCAGTCGGGTATGGCAAATATATTATTGACGGACTCTTTTATGTAACAGACGCCGTTCCGTTCTTAAACTTCTTATGGGTCCTTCCTTTTGTCGTGATCATCTTAGGATTTATCGGACTTGGTCCATTGACGGTCATCGTACTCGTTTCTGGAATCTTACAAGGCGTTGATATACCCTATCCGCCGGAGATCGTCGTTCTTGGAATTACTTCAGGAAGTGTGATTTCAATCATGGTATCTCCGTTGATTCTACCATCGATTATTTTGAGTTCTGTGAACCGGCTCAGCATCGTTAAAAATGGATTGCTGTTTAACTACAAATACTCCATTGCTTTTTATGTAATGGTGCAGCTTTATCTTCAATCATTTGTCCTGTTCTTCTCATAATATTCTCGGTTATAAGCGATCCCCTGGAGGGTCGCTTTTTATTTAGTTATAGACCAATCCCGCATCATAGACTTAAAAAGGAACTAGTTAGGCGATAGAAAACCTTTATGGCTGTTAATGAACTCCAAATAGAAGTAAGTATCGGAGAGGAAATAATGATATTACGTAGGTTTATGAAACGATAATAAGCCCTCTAATTAATTTCATGGTATATTGAAAGTGAATGGAGTTGATGTGATGTCAAATACAATGATCCATGTTGAAAAACTAGTAAAAAAATACGGAAACATGACCGCAGTCAATGGTGTTGAATTCGATGTAAGTGCCGGCGAGGTTTTTGGCCTGCTCGGACCTAATGGAGCTGGAAAAACCACTACGATTGAAATGCTTGTTGGCCTTCGTAAGCCGGATGGTGGAACAGCTACCCTATCAGGTTTCGATATTCGCAAACAAATTGACAAAGTAAAAGAGGTTATTGGTGTTCAACTGCAATCTACATCGCTGTTTGAGTTGTTAACGGTTCAAGAAATTATGCACATGTACGCAAGTTTCTACCCAACTCATGTCTCTATTCCAGAATTAATCGATGAAATGCTTTTATCCGAAAAGAAAAAGAATCGAATTAAAGGCTTATCTGGAGGACAAAAGCAGCGTCTTGCCATTGCCTTAGCCATTATTCATGACCCCGACATCATCTTTCTTGATGAACCAACCACAGGGTTAGATCCTCAAGCAAGGCGAACGCTGTGGGATATCATTGAAAACTTAAAAGCAAAAGGAAAAACCATCGTTCTCTCCACTCATTACATGGATGAGGCTCACGTATTGTGTGATCGCATCGGGATTATGGACCAAGGAAATCTGATCGCCTTAGATACGCCATCCAATTTAGTTAGAGAACTGCATTCTGACAGCGCCGTGGAATTCACACTCCCTGCCGATGAAGATGATACTTTTATTCATCAATTACAAGGCGTGACTCAGGTCACTCGCAGACAGGAATGGTATGTCGTCTATACCGACGACCTTCAAGTAACACTCATTGATTTAATACAACATTCCCAGCAAAAAAACCTTAATCTACAAGATTTACAGACGAGAACAGCGACACTCGAGGATGTCTTTATACATATGACCGGAAGGAGTTTAAGAGAATGAAGGCTTATTGGCAGTTAACCTTAGCGCAATTAAGGATTTTCGCACGAAATCGCCAGGTGCTTTTCTTTACGCTCCTCTTTCCTATTATTCTAATGTTGACGCTCGGATCCTTTCTTGGAGACAGCGGAGGCACGAGTATTTCCATGGCCGTTATCGACCATGATGGATCCACCGCATCCAAGCAGCTTCTCTCTACTTTTCAAAAAAATGAAGCCATTCAACTGGATAAAAGCAACGATGTGGACGCAGCTTTGGAAGAATTAAAAACCGATGATTATCAAGTCGTTATGGAAATCCCCAAAGGATACGGAAAACAATTAGAATCTCATACCGACGACAGCAAGGCATTTGAACTTCCCGTTTATTACAACGAAACCAATGCTTCAGCTTCCCAGCTCGGGTTAACAGTCGTCAATTCTGCCGTTGATCAGGTGAGCAAAAACATCGAAGACTACTCGCCGGCCGTAGCCGTCCAGCCTAAAGGCGTACGCGCTCTGGATATTGGCTACATTGATTTCCTAGTTCCCGGTATTGTGGCGATGATGATTATGAATAACAACATGAACGGAGTAGCCGGCCAAATTTCTGCCTGGAGAGAGCGAGGAATATTGCGGCGCATGCAAGGAACTCGTCTCAAAGCTTCCACGTTTATCGCCGCACAAATAACGGCCCGCGTGCTGCTAAACGGCTTGCAGGCATTACTCGTGCTGATCGTAGCAAGCTTACTCTTTCATGTTCAAGTCAATGGTTCATGGCTTGCCCTGCTCACGTTCGTCGTTTTAGGAACACTCGCATTTATGGCGATCGGCTTTATTATCGCCGGCCTTGCAAAAAACCCGGAAAGTGCGGGCCCGATTGCTGCCTTTGCTTCCTTCCCCATGCTATTTTTAGGAGGCGTATTTTTCCCAATCAACAACATGCCGGAATATCTGCAGCCGATTGTCCATGTCCTGCCGATTTCACATTTAAGTACAGCGCTTCGTGAAACGATGAATGTGGGCACACCCTTTTTCGACTTATGGAACCACTGGCTTACATTAGGGGCCTGGTTAGTTGTTGCGTTTATTATTGCGAGTCGGACGTTTAAATGGGAATAATGAGATATTTAACATAAAGAAAGTAGGGCAGTAGATCGTCTGATGCGATTTACTGCTCTTTCTTTTTGTTTTTTTATTAAAGACTGTACCCATCAACAATACGAAAAGTGGTTACTCCTCTCGATAACCTTGCCGGACTATGATTGGAGCCCATTGAAAAATTTCTTCCCACTTCTCTGCTTTCTCACAGAGAAGATGAAGATTCGTTCACTATAATTACATCTTACTACATATTATCTGGTCAAAATAAATTACTTGTCTTTCTAATACAACAAGGCGTAATAAAGGATAATAATCGTTTTAGTGTTCAAAAAAATGTGAATCAATTTTAGATAGAATTTTTTGGAAATTATCTATATTCCAAGCTGCTCTACCAATAAATAGTCCATTCACATTCTCTATATCACTATAAGTAAGTAAATTTTCGAGATTAACACTACCACCATACAAGATCGGAATCTCCATTCCAACTTCATTAAAAAGCTTCATTAAAGTTTGACGTAGAAAGTCATGAATTTCTGCAACACATTCCGCATCTGCCGGAATTCCTTTTTCACCAATTGCCCATACCGGTTCATAGGCTATCATTACATGTTCAGCTTGTTTTTTTGATAGCCCATTTAAGCAAACCTTAAGCTGAGATGCTAATGTCTCTTTAGAAATAAAATGATTTTTCTGTTCTAAAGTTTCACCAATACAAACAAGTGGTTTAATAGAGTACTTTAATGCCGCTTTTACTTTATTATTGATAGTTTCATCCGTCTCATTAAAATAATGTCTTCGTTCTGAATGACCTAATTCAATCATTTCAATGCCTATTTCGTCTAGCATCCGTGGGGAAATCTCACCAGTGTAAGCACCACTATCTACCCAATGCATATTTTGCGCACCTAAATAAATATTGGAACAATAAGTAACTCCTTTAACAGGTAACAGTGCTGTATGTGAAGGAATAATAAATAAATTTATATTTGATGAAATGGACTCTGAAATCTTTTTAAGTGCCTTTGTAAAAGCGATTCCTTCAGATATTGTTTTCGTCATCTTCCAATTGGTACCGATCCAAATATTTTTCATAAATTTGAAACAACCCCCCCAGGAAAACTTACTTATTTGCTACCAACTAAGTTCAAGGCAGTTTTTAAAATAGATCTCACCTTTCTTTCATTCTCGTGAAGATTCTTTTTATCTTTGCCTCTCACTTCGACTGCGACACGGAGCCCGCTTTCAGATTGAAGGCTGAGATTATCAGATTTTTGTAAAATATTGCATATTTTTTCCAAAGTTAAGAATCCCGGCTCACCTATTTCCATATGATAATCACCATACAATGGATTAGTTTGATCTAAAACAGCATTGGAAAAATGAATTTGGTGAACCATGGATTTTGATAATTCCAATGCGCCAGAAATATCCTCCCCATTTAGGGCAGAATGAGCTGTATCGAATGCTAGCCCGATATTTTCATATTGGTCTTTAACTCTTGATAGTAATTGGACAGTTTCATTCATTGGTCCAATTAAACGTTTTTTATGTGCATATCGATCAAGATGTTCGACCAATACAGTCATATTATATTGAGAGGCTTCCTCACAAATTTCACATAAACTTTCATAAAAGCCCTCCGTTGCTTTTAGACGAAGATCAGCACCAGGGTCTTTCCCAGGAACAAAGGCAATTGTGGAAGCACCACACTCTGCTGCTAAATAAATGTTTTCTTTTATCCTTCTTACAGAATCCAAGCGTAGTTTTGTATCTACAGACGAAAGATCTAAATTATATTTATCAATCAAAAAAGTTAACCACTTTGTAACTTGAATGTTGTACTTTTCCTTTAAGGCTAAGATTTCTTTTCTTTCCTGCTTATCTTGTCCATCACCAATTTCAAAAGAACGATAGAATCCTTTGTCTGCTAAGTTTTCAATCAAAGTGGCTGTAAAGCCCTTATTATTTTTAACGGGAAAATAAATTTCAGGTACTAGTAAAGAAGGAATAAACTTAGTGCTCATCTTTGCATTTCTCCTTTATTTATTGGATTAATACATTTTTTAAAAGCTTTGTCTTTGTAATAATTATTTTCCAATCAAATCCAACTTCTTTTGATATGTATGAAAAGCTTCTTCAGGTGTTCCATTTTCATGAATAATTTTATTTGAACCTGCCATTACTCCAATGGGGTTTTTATCTAATGTAATATTACGACCAACAGCAACACCTTTTGCTCCTACATCCACGCAATGTTTTATATATCGAAAGTAATCAAGAATGTTTTCTTTTTTGGGACCGCCTACCACCAATATAGGACTTTTTGCAGCTTCAATAATTCGAACATCACCCATTTCCCCCGTAAGTCTTGTTTTAATAATATCTGCACCTAACTCTGTCCCAATACGAGCAGCGGTAGCGATCGTCTCAATCTGATTTGATTCTGGACATGTCACATGGTAGCTATACGGTAACGCTTCACAAATAAACGGAACATTCCATTCATTAGATGCTTTTGCAAGATCCCAAGCAATTTTATGAGAAGAAGCTTCATTAATCCGCACCAGGAAAAGTCATAGAAATCACACCATCAGCATCTAGCTTGAGAGCATCTTCAACCGAAAGTAACTCTGTAGTATTAGGAATACTAACATCAAATACGCTAGTAGATATGTCAGAACGAACGATTAAACCTAGATTAGAAAATTGTTCTGAATACATTTTGGAAATTCCATATGTAGCAATTACAGCATCTAGACCGTTTTCAACAAGTTGTGGTAGCAATCCAATGATTTTATCAATGCCTTCCGTTCTATCAGAAAAATAGTATCCATCTAAAGCCAACGTAATAGATTTTCCATCACTTGCAAATATATGTGACATTCTTCTTTTTTTAGACATATACAACTCCTCTTACATTGATTTTCTTTACAAATTCACATTCATTTACAGCAATTCACTTTGAATAAGTATTTCTTTAATTTCTCTTATCTTTTCTGTGCTTAAAGAGCGCGCAGGAGCAAGAACGTGGGTAGAAATGTCCAATCCTCTCAATTTCATTGCTTCTTTTACAACACTTACAAAAGGGGAATCTAATGTGTACATTTTTGGCATTAGCGCCATTCGTTTATGTAATGCTAAAGCTTGATCAAATTTCTTCTCATTGAATGCCTTATAAATACCCGTGCCCAGTTCAGGAGCAAAATTGACGCTGGCGCTAATCGCGCCGTCTCCACCAAGGCTCAAAGTTGGGAATAGATGATCATCAAAACCGGAAAATACCGCAAAATGTGGAAAATTCCCTTTAACCGTTACTATCATATCGCGAATATGGGCAACACTTTCCACTGTTTCTTTAATCCCCACAATATTATCATGTGCCCCTACCAACTTAAGCACTAATTCCGGGCTCAAGTCTTGTCCTGATAATCCAGGATAATTGTATAGTAAAATTGGTAAGTGCATAGAATTTGCAACATCACTGTAATGGGCAAATAAATTCCCCTCAGTCAAAGGGAAATAGTAAGGATTAATTATAACAACGGCATCGGCTCCTACTTTTTCAGCGTGCTGACTCAAAGATACTGCTTCACGAGTACTTGTGCTGCCAGTACCAATTAATACCGACGTCCTTCCGTTAACATACCCTGTAGTAAATGCCGCAATTTCCATTCGCTGATCCATGGACATTTGAGTAAACTCTCCACCGCTTCCAAGAAAAAATAATCCATCTACTCCAGAATCTATCAGAAAATCAATGACAGTTGCCATTCCCTTTTTATCCAATTCACCTTGATCATTAAAAATGATGGATACTGGTGGAATAATTCCTCGAAATTTGATTGTCAAGTTAATTCCTCCTAATAAAAGTCATTTGCCTAATGATAAACGAGCACAATGATTTATCCTATTCCTGTATAAAAGATTTATTTACCCATTCTCTCATTGATTTGAAAATGACATATACTGTTGTTGCACCCGCATCTTGATACCCAACAGCCCTTTCCCCAAGAGTCTTTGCTCTACCAAACTTTGCAATGTACTCTTTCGTCTTTTCCACACCTTGCTCAGCAGTTTCCTCTGCACATTTGAGCCCTTCTAATAAACTTTGCTCTCTTTCAACACTTTTCTTTAGTCCTTCAACAGCTGGTTCAAGTGCGTCAATCATAGTTTTATCTCCCAATTTAGCTTTTCCACGTTCCTTAATAGAATTCAATGACCCTACAAGAATTTCAGTTAATAACTGTAGATCTAATTCTTTTTTTGGGTCAATGTCATTCACGCCACCAACAAACAATGTACCAAAAATAATCCCAGATGCTCCACCCATCGAAGAGATCATCGACATGCCAATCGTTTTAAAAACATCATTAATTGTTTTAAACTCTTGTTGGTTTAAGTTTTCTTCTGCTTTTGTAAAACCAACAGCCATACCAATCCCATGATCTCCATCACCGATAAAACTGTCAATTTTGCTCAAAAAGGGCCTGCTTTCTTTCACCTTTTCTCCAACATATAAGAACATCGCTTTTACTTGAGCTACATTTAAAGATGCCTGTTGTACACTATTTGACACAAGAGTCACTCCCTTGGCTTTATTTTTTATAATATGGTGAAGTAGCAGGTGCATCATAAAAATCTTTTAATTCATCATCAAGCTTTAATAAGGTGATGGAAAATCCAGCCATTTCCTGTGTTGTACAGTAGCTGTTCGCATCCATGTCGTACGCTTTAATCCCTTTTTCCTTCAAGACCATATCTACTTTGCGGTTTATGATAAGTAATTCCATTAGGGTGGTGGACCCAAGACCATTAATTAAAACTGCCACTTCTTCTCCAGTCTGAAGGTTACCTTCGATTAATAGTTTTTCCATCAACTTATCTGTTAACTTATCAGCAGGCATCATTTGGGTTCGTTCCAATCCTGGCTCACCATGGATACCCATACCTATTTCAATTTCATCATCAGCAAGTGTATAAGGTTGCTCAAATACACCAGGAATAGTTCCAGGTTCTACTGCAACACCAATTGAAAAAGTATGGTCATTGGCTTTTTGGGTAACTCTCTTGACTTCTCCTAAAGATAGCCCCTTTTCGGAAGCAGCCCCGGCAATTTTGACAATGAAAACATCTCCAGCAATCCCCCTGCGATCCTCTTTCCGATCAAATGGAGCTGAGGATACATCATCTGTAACAAGTACCTTCGTAGTTTCAGTCCCTTCCATTTCTAATAATTCTGATGCCATATCAAAGTTTAAAACATCACCTGCATAATTACCGTAGATAAATAGAACACCCTTACCTGAATCAACTGCTTTTGCAACCTCCATTATATTATTTGGTGGTGGAGCAGCAAAAACATTACCGAGTGTTACTCCATCAGCAAGACCTTCGCCGATTAGCCCTAAAAATAAAGGTTCGTGACCACTCCCGCCGCCAGTTACAACTGCTACTTTATCTTTCCGTTCTCTTTTAATAATTCCGTTCTCTTTTTCTATTTTTTCATAAGAGTGATTAAAGGCAGCCAAGAAACCTTCAATCGTTTCTTCTACTACATTTTCGGGATGGTTAATAATTTTTTTCAAACTAAACTCACCTTTCTATTAAAAGCAGAAAATTTTTATTATTGTAAACCTCCAGAAATTTTATTCCAATTTTCATTGTTTAAAAACAAGAGGGATGCGATTGCACCCCCTCTTGTTTTGTAAATAGACTATGCTACTTTCGGTTTTATTGGATCTCTTACAATAAACCAATAGAAGAAAGCTGCAAAACCAGCGATGACTCCACCAGATATAAAAGCAGCAGAATAAGATCCTGTTGCATCTAAAATTATCCCTGTAACTAATGGTGAAAATGCTCCGCCGAAATAACCTCCAAAATTTTGAATAGAACCGACAGATCCAACCATTGATGCAGGAGCTACATCTCCTGACAATGCCCAAGCGCTTCCAGTTATTGCTGAGATTACACAAAGTGCCAACGTCATTAAAGTAATCGTGATAGCTAATCCGTGTACAAAAGGAAGAATGATAACAAAAGCAGCAGCGAGAAGAGCACTTACCGCAATAAGTCCACGCTTCGCATTAATGGGTGAACATATATTCCTATCAGCTAAAAATTTAGTGATATAACCACCCACTAAGTTACCAAAAATACCACCAATCCAAGGGATTGCTGCATAAATACCCAGTTCTTTAAAAGAAACATGTTGTGTTTTTAATAAATATAAAGGTAGGAACGTTAGGAATATATTCCAAATCCATATCGTGCAGAAAAACCCTAAGATCATACCCCATACGCTTTTATACTTAAATAATTCTCTCCACTTAATTTTAGAATGTTCTAAGGTATCTCCACTTTCTACACCTTCTGCCTTAATGTAGTCATATTCTTCTTTTGAAAGAAATTTACTTTGATCTGGTGATTTATAAAATTTCATAAATAGAAGAATAAAGACTATCCCAATACCTCCAGTAATGAAAAAGAGAGACCGCCACCCGAACGCAACCTGAATAGCTACTAGAATAGGAGGAGCAACGGCAGGACCAACTTTGGATGAAGCGTCCCAAAACCCAGTTGCAAGTCCACGTTCGCTTTTCGGGAACCACTCGGAAGTTATCTTGGCATTAGATGGCATACATGGCGCTTCTCCTACTCCAAGCAAGAACCTTGCCCCAACTAAAGTAAGAATCTTGTTACATGCACCGGTTAGAGCGGTTGAAATACTCCACCAAAGAACAGCAATCGAATATATTCGCTTCGCCCCGAATTTATCAATTAACCAGCCCGAAGGAAGCTGCATTACAGCGTAAGTCCAAGAAAAAACAGTGCCAAACAGGCCGATAGCTGTATTATTTAAATGTAACTCCTTAATCATCGCAGGTGCTGCAATGGAAAGGTTTGTTCTGTCAAGATAGTTAATAATGCCACCAATTAATAGCCAAATAACAACAGTCCAGCGAAAATTCCTTTTTGTTCCCCTTTTTGTTGACTTGAAGGGTAAATCCTCCTGAAGCGCTTGTTCAGTTTTCATTTTATTCCTCCTATATGTAGTTTTATTGGTTCTATTCCCGACTAAAAGATAACGCTTACAAAGATAGTGAAAAAGCTATCCAAATCTTAATAAATAAGAAAAGGATATATGGAAGAAACTTATCAATTTTTTTGTTCTATTTACATTCAGCTAAAGTTAATGTTCTTTCTAAAATACTGCGTATTGTTCTTTCGTTCTCATAATATTCCTTTTTGTTTTTCCCTTGCACTTCTATAGCTACAGGCAAGCCATTTTCTAGCTCGATTCCTAATTCAGTAGCTTTCTGCAAAATTTGAGTTATTTTCTCTACTGTTAAGAAACCCGGTTTGCCGATGGGCATATGGTTATCCCCATATAAATCGCTATTAGGATCCACAACAACATTGGCAAAATGAAGACGGTCAATTACTGACCGCGCTAATTCCATAGAATTGAAAATATCTTCCTTGTTCAATGCCACATGAGCCGTATCAAATACCATACCGATATTAGAATATTTTTCTCTAACTTTTAAGATTAAGGAAACAGCTTCACTTGTTAGACCTAAAACCCGTTTTTTATGAATTTCACGATCCATTGCCTCAATCGAAATATGCATATCCAACTTAGCTGCTTCTTCGCAGATTTCACAAATGCTCTCATAAAAAGCTTCAAATGCTGGTTTTCGCAGATGAACTCCAGGATCTGGCCCGGGTACAAAACCAACTGTAGATACCCCACATTCGGCAGCTAAATATAAGCTTTCTTTTATCTGTCTAACGGTTCTGTTTCTTAAGGCAGGATCAACCGCTGAAACATTTAGATCCGTCTTATATGTTAAGAAAGTTAACCACTGGAATATAGATAAATTATTTTTTTCTTTTGCTTTAAAGATTCTCTTCCTATCTTGTTGATCATACCCATCGCCGATTTCAAAAGATTGATAGAATCCTTGTGATCCCAAATCTTCTACTACACTAGCTACTAAACCTGCTACATCTTTTACAGGAAAAAATACTTCTGTAACTAGCAAAGATGGAATAAATTGTTTATTCATGAATTTTTCACTCCATTGACAATGGGTTTTAATTTTTCATTTACATAATTACTAATATCATAGATACATTGATCAGCATTTGTTTTCGTTTCTTCCGTCTCCTCTTCTACCATAAACCACTGAGGACAACCAGGGGCATCAGGAAAACTCTACGGGCGAAAACACAGTTTGAATCTATCGCTTTTCTTCAGCCCCCGCACCGATCTTTTTCAGCGCTGCCAGCAGTTCCTCGTTATTCGGCGCCTGGTCCAGCGGATAGACCTTGGCGAATGCAATCTTCCCTTTTTTGTCCACGATAAAAACGGCGCGCTCACTGATGCCGGGAAAGGGCTGCTCCTTGCGCAGGATTCCAAAACGTTCTGAGACCTCGCCGTGAGGATAAAAATCCGCGCACATGGGAGTATGCATCAGGCCGATTTCTTTTTTCTGCCAGGCAATCTTGCTGGGAATCGAGTCCACGCTGATGTCCACGACCTGGGCGTCGAGGCTCGCGAATTTTTCGCGGTCGGCGTCGAATGCTGGAACCTGCGCTGCGCATGTCGGCGTCCAGTCCAGCGGATGGAAACTCACTACGACGTTCTTCTTGCCGCGGAAGTCGCTGAGTTTTATCTTCAGATGGCGTTCGCCTTCGACTGCAGGCAATTCAAAATCCGGGGCTGTGTCTCCCACCTTCAGGGGCATATTTTCTCTCCCGCACTCATGTTAACCGAACTGGTTCCGAGAGCCAACGCGCAGGAAAGCCGCCCTCGGTTATCCGGTGGAGCGAAGCTCCACACTCTCGGCGGTCTCCCAGCATTTTTGTTTCAACCAATCGTCGAGCTGCGCTCGACCGGACAGCCGAGGGCGGCTGTCCCCACGCGATCTGCGGGAGGATCAAAGACAAAGGCGCGACCGGCCCACTAATCCCGGCAGCATCCTTGTCAAAATTAACATTCCTTTAACAACTCCCGAAACTGTTGCAAGCTACTATTTCGCGATGCCGAAGGAGCCTCTTGTCATAGAAGATGTCCCTGGGCCAAAGGAAGGGCAGCGCATTCTGCGCCTGACCGGCCCTCTGACCATGACCACACTGTTTGATTTCCAGGCCCGGGTCCGTACCGATAATTCGCGAGCGCTGCTGTTGGACTTCACCAACGTTCCCTATGTTGATTCCGCTGGCATTGGGGCGCTGGTAGGCGCTTACGTCACCCACGAAAAGGACGGGCGCAGTCTATACCTGATTGGCGTGAATGAACGGGTCCACAGCGCGCTCAAAGTCACCCGGGTGGAGCAGTTTTTCCACTTTGTCGATTCGATGTCGGCGGCGGAGCAGGCGCTCGGGGCATAGAGGACCTCCTGTCGCCAGGCCCTATCGTTTATCATGGGACTATGGTTCTTCGTCTTCTCGCCGCTCTTTTAGTGCTTTCGACTACATCTTTCGCTGGCATCAGCGACGATGTGCGTGCGGCGCTGGCGCGGAATAATTTTTCCGCAGCCGAAACCGAATTGCAGAACTATCGCGGACACCAGGGCGCGACGCCGGATTACGTCGAGGCTCTTTCCTGGATGGCCCGGGCCAGCCTTCAATCGAACAAACTGGATCGCGCCCAGACTTATGCCCTCCAGACCGAGAGTCTGTCGCGGCAATTGCTGACCAAGCGCGCCCTCGATGCGGAGCCCCACCTCCCAACTGCTCTGGGCGCCGCCATCGAAGTCCAGGCCCAGGTGCTGGCCAGCCGGGGAGAGCCCGCCCAGGCGGTCGCTCTGCTCCGCCATAGCCTGGTGGCCTACCGCAACACCTCCATCCATGCCCGGTTGCAGAAGAACCTCAATCTTCTGGCACTCGCGGGACAGTCCGCACCTGCTCTCACGATCGCGCCTTACCTGGGGGCAAAACCCGTCTCCCTGGCAGAGCTCAAGGGTTCCCCGGTCCTGCTTTTCTTCTGGGCCCACTGGTGCTCGGACTGCAAGGCGGAGGGTCCGGTCATTGCCCGTATCCGCTCCGAGTTCGGCGCACGTGGCCTGATTCTGCTTGCACCCACTACCCTCTACGGCTACAAGGCACGCGGTGAAGATGCTGAGCCGAAGGAAGAGTTGCCCTATATCGAATGGGTCTGGGAGCAGTTCTATCCCGGATTGCAGGCCGCTCCTGTTCCCGTCAGTAAAGAGAATTTCAAGGTTTACGGTGTCAGTACCGTTCCGACCATGGTTTTGATCGACCGGTCAGGCCGCGTGGCCCTCTATCATCCTGACGTGATGCCTTACGAGGAACTCCGATCAGCGGTCGAGAAAGTGGTTCGCTGAACTGAGAACCGGGAACTGTTAACTGAAAATTGATCGTTCCTTGCACTTCCCGGTGCCAGTATTTAAGGATCGCAGTTTTACGATTCTCTCCCCGCCATCTACAATCTGCAATCGCATGGATGAAGCCCGCATCGCGGAGTTGCTCGAACCATTCCTGAGCGACGGCCGGCCCGGAAAATACGGAAGGGACGGCGCACCCGAACTCTCTCCCCGCCCAATTGCGGCTTATATCGATGTACATCGATTTACTATTGCACTGGAACGGCCGCATCAATCTCACCGCGATACGGGAGCCGGAAGAAATTGTGACGCGCCATTTTGGCGAATCCATCTTCGCCGCCAGGCGATTGTTTCCCCAGCCCGAGGCTGGGGCCGGCACGACAGCGCATGTGATCGACATTGGTTCCGGAGCCGGCTTCCCCGGGCTGCCAATCAAAATATGGGCGCCGCACGTTCACCTGACTCTGATCGAGTCGAACCAGAAAAAGTCCACATTCCTGCGTGAGGTGGTTCGCCATTTGGGCCTGGCGGAGGTCGATGTCTTTGCCGGTCGCGCCGAGACGTACCTCGGAAGCAAGGGAGATGTGGTTACGTTTCGGGCTGTCGAACGGTTCGATTCGGTTCTACTGATCGCTGCCGGACTTGTGGGTACCCGTGGATGACCTGGCAGTGATGCTCGGAAGATCTCAGCTGGAACAGCTTCGTGAGCTGGTGCCGGGGTTTCAGTGGAAAGAACCAATCGGGACTTCCGCTTTCATCAAGCCGCTTTATGACATCGGAAGGAACGAATCAGGATAGTCAACAGGCAAGCTATTTGTGGTATGCGGGCACCACTTTATAGGCCATCGGTGGATGTGCGGGCCATATTTTGGCCCGCATCATGGGCAAAGTGGGAATGACATATGATGGTCGAGTTAGTTAGGAACATCGGAGAGCAAGACCAGGATGATAACTGGCGGTGAACCATAACAGTAATAAGTGGTGGTATTACCGTCTATTTGTGGATATTGGAGACTTGATTGCGCTAATTAAACTATGAAAGTGGGATGTATGTTCGTATTTTATAGGTTTATTTAGACCTTTGCCCACGTGTGCCTGCTAGACGATCAACGAATGCGTTCCACGTGGAACACGTGGATCTTCCCAGATGTGGCGTCGGGTGATTTTAGCGATGCCAACCTTTGTGGCATCGCAGAAGTTTCGTTTCGCTAAAGTGATCCCCTCAGGTTGCGTACCGATCATCCTGGTCCCATTGCCGAGCTTTGCTCGGCCTGGACGGGTCGAAGACCCGTCCCCACACGACCTTTTACCGCAACTTCGTTACCCACAGGTTTGCGTTTCCGCCGACTCGATGCGAGTGTTCCACGTGGAACATCGGCACGCGACTGCAATTCGCTGATGTTCCCCGTGGAACATTTCTGTGGAAGTTGGACCTCGATTGTCCTGCAAACATCTCATTGTTCAATGCAGTGACGTCGTTCCACAGCTGCACCAAAATACGTCATTGCAATCGCGCATTGCTTCGGCCTATTCTGCGAACATCTCTGGATTCTCTAAAATCTAAATGGGACGCATCATTGCCGTAGCCAACCAGAAGGGCGGCGTCGGGAAAACTACGACCGCCATCAATCTGGCCGCATCTTTCGCGGCCGCCGAAGTTAACACCCTGCTCGTGGACTGCGATCCGCAGTCGAATGCAACCAGCGGACTGGGCCTGGTCAGGGACCCGGAGCGGATCTCTACCTATCATTTGCTGATGGGTGCGGCCGTCCAGAACAGGCGGTGCAGCCAACCGAGATCGAGCAGCTGTGGCTGGTGCCGGCGCACAAGAACATGATCGGCGCCAATATCGAACTGGTGGACGCCGAACGAAGGGAGTTTCGGCTGCGCGATGCCTTGTCCTCTTGAGGGAGCGCTACCAGTTCATTGTGCTCGATTGCCCACCCGCGCTCGATCTGCTCACCCTCAACGCCCTGGTTGCCGCCGACGCGGTGCTGATCCCGATGCAGGCGGAATATTTCGCCCTGGAAGGTATCAGTGAGCTGATGGATACGGTGGAACGCATCCGCAGCAGCTTCAATCCAGAGCTCACCATCGAGGGCGTGGTCCTGACCATGCTCGACGAGCGCACTAATCTGGCGCAGCAGGTCATGGCGGAGTTGAAGAGGTTCTTCGGCGAGAAGCTCTGTGAGACCACGATTCCGCGGAATATCCGGCTGGCGGAGGCGCCCAGCCACGGGCGGCCGGCGCTGCTGTACGATCCGCGCTCCAAGGGTGCGGAGAGTTACATCCGCCTGGCCAAGGAGATTATCGCGCACCATTTGCCGGTCGAAGCCGCGCCGGTGCAGGAGATGGACAAGACGGCGTAGTAGATTGATAGCCGTCTATATATTTATATTGATCTTTATCAATTTAGTTCGCGCGCAAGCACAAATAGCCGAGCTTTGCTCGGCCGGACAGCCGAGGGCGGCTGTCCCCACGTGGGCACTGGGATGGAGGGGGACATGACAACGACAGCGGAGAAAGTGATTACGGAGGCGGAGAAAGCTGCTCCGGACAAGCGCCGGGCTTTGGGAAGGGGACTGGATTCGTTGCTGCCGGGCGGGCCGCGGGTGGTTATGCCTCCAACTATGAGCCCTGCGGGCGCGGCGGCAACGGCTCAAGCGGGCGGGGCGCCCGCTCCACACATGCCCGGCATGTCCGATGCGCGGGATGCCGTCGTCCAGATTCCGCTGGAGCAGATCGAAGAAAATCCCTACCAGACGCGCAGTCACTTCAGCCCGGAAGCGCTGGAGGAGTTGGCGAACTCGATCCGCGCCAATGGCGTGGTGCAGCCCGTGGTGGTGCGTCCGGGCGCGGACGGGCGTTATCTGCTGATTCTGGGCGAGCGGCGCTGCCGGGCCTCGAAGCTGGCGGGGAAGACAACCATCGCCGCGATCGTGCGGCGGGTTTCCGACCAGCAGGCGGCGGAGATGACGGTCGTCGAAAACCTGCAGCGGCAGGACCTGAACTGCATCGAGCAGGCGGCGGCGTTTTCCAAGCTGAGCCGTGATTTCGGATTGACTCAGGAGCAGATCGGACAGCGGGTTGGAGTCTCGCGCGAGTCGGTATCGAATTACATGCGGCTGCTCAAACTGCCGGCCGCCGTGCTGCAGCACCTGCAGGAAGGACGGCTGGGATTCAGCGAGGCGCGGGTGCTGCTGCAGTTGCTCGATCCCGAACTGATCACGAAAATCGCCGACGAAGCAGTGCGTAAGCACCTGTCGGTGGCGCAACTCGAAGAACTGGTGGACCAGACCAATGTCCCCATGGTGAAAGATGAGACCGCGCACCGGGCGCGATGGGTGGATCCCAATGTACGCGCGGCGCAGACCGAGATGGAGCGAGCGCTGGGAATGCGAGTGCGCATCCGCGACCGCAAGGGAAAAGGAAAGATCGTGATCGAATACTCCACGCTCGAGGACTTTGATCGCGTGGTGGAGATGTTGAAGGGAAAATAGGAACGAGTTTCTGGTTTCTCGGTTTCCGGTTTCCGAATTCCCCGGCGAGAGCTGGTTTGCACTCGCCCCCCGTCACCGTCCCTGTAGAATCGAGGCTTGCGACTCAATATCGAGAAACTGGTTTATGGCGGGGACGGGCTGGCGCGGCTTCCCGCCGACGATCGAGGTCCCGGCAAGGCAGTATTTGTGCCGTTTGTTCTGCCCGGCGAGAGAGTGGAGGCAACTCTTCGGGAAGAGAAGGCCGGGTTCGCGCGCGCTCAACTGGACGGAATCTTAGCCGCCTCTCCCCGGCGCGTCGATCCGCAATGCCCCTACTTTCAGCGCTGCGGCGGATGCCACTATCAGCACACCGACTACGAACATCAGCTGGAGATCAAAGCTGCCATCCTGAAAGAAAACCTGCGCCGCCTTGCCCGGCTGGAACTGGATGCCGAGCTGCGCGTGCATCCCTCTCCGCCCTGGAATTATCGCAATCGCTCCCGTTTCAAAGTCCAGACCGCGCCGGAGTTCGCGCTGGGCTATTACAAATTAAATTCCCACGACTTGCTCGCGGTGGAAGAGTGCCCGATCAGTTCGCCGCTGATCAATCGCGCCCTGGCGGCGGTGTGGCAGCTGGGGCGCTCCGGCAGCGTTCCAGCTGGGATTCAGGAGATCGAATTTTTCGCCAATGGCGATGACACGCAACTGCTGGCGGAAGTTTACTGTCTGCCTGAAACCGCGGCCGAAGCATTTACGTCGGAACTGAAGGTTGCGCTGGCGGAAGTTTCCGGCGTCGTGTTCTTCGCGGCCCGGTCGGCGAAAGCGGAAGGCCAGGGCGATGCGAAGCAACTCGGCGACGGCGGCCACCTTATTTATTGGACTAGACTGGCTTCTTATCGCGTCAGTGCTGGGGCGTTCTTCCAGGTCAATCGTCATCTGGCGGATGAGCTGGTTGATATCGTTATTGGTTAGCGGGAGCGGCGGGCGGGACGCCCGCCGGACAGCCGGCGAGGACGCCGGCGCTACGGGGACTGCGCTTGATCTCTATGCAGGGGTTGGGCTTTTCTCTTCCGTTCTGAATCGGGAATTTGAAAGGGTGATTGCCGTAGAGTCGTCACCGACTTCTCATGCCGATCTGCTATACAATTCGCCCGCGAACGTAAAGGCGGTTCGCGCCACTACGGAGCAGTATCTGGAAAATGTGGCGGGCAAATTACGCCCCGAGTTGGTGGTGGTAGATCCACCGCGGAGCGGGCTGGGAGAGAGGGTCATTAAAGGGTTGGTGAAATTGGCGGCGCCTCGCATCACTTATGTTTCCTGCGATCCGGCAACTCTTTCGCGTGATCTGGCTCGCCTGCTGCAATCGGGATACCGGGTGGAGGCGGCGCACCTGGTGGATTTATTTCCTCAGACCTATCACCTGGAAAGCGTCTTCCACCTCATCCGCTAAAACTGCTCACGTGGGGACAGCCGCCCCCGGCTGTTCGGCGGAGCAAAGCTCCGCTAGTTCTTCCCAGCAAACCAGGTCGAGCTGCGCTCGACTGAACAGCCGAGGGCGGCTGTTCCCACGTGAGCAGTGTGACTTCACATCCTAATTCGGGTTCGACTCTGGGCGGGCGGCAGCCGTTGCTGTGGGCTGCGCTGGCCTTTGCCGCGGGGATTGCGGTTGGGGTTCACGCCTGGCGGCCGCCGGTGTGGTGGGTGGCGGCCTGGATTGTCTTTGCTTTGTCGGGCGCATACCTGTTCCGGCGACGGGGCCCGCCGGCATTCATCCTGGGATTAGGGGCGCTCTTCTTTTTGGCTGCGCTCATGGTTCAGGTGCGGGGCCTGGACGACGCCGGCAATTCCGGCTTGCTGCGCTTTGCCGACGGGAGCGAAGTCGTGGTCACGGCCCACGTCACCAAAGAGGGAATTCCGCAAGAGGACGGTCCGGGCAGCGTCCGGCAGAGGCTGGAGGTCGAGACCGAAGAGATTGCCCGGGGCGACCAGAAGTTTGCGGTCAATTCCGGCTTGCGAATAAATGTTTATCAACAGCAACTGAAAAACGAGCCTCGTCAGGAAGCCAGCGCCGCACCCCCATTCCGTTACGGCGAGCGCATCCGATTTCCCGCCAAAATTTCCGCGCCGCGCAACTACCGCAATCCGGGGGCGTTCGATTACCGGGGATACCTGGCGGAAAACGGGATCGTCGCTCTGGCCTCCACCAAAGCCGCGAGCGTCGAAGTCCTCCCGGGCTTTGCCGGCAGCCGGGCTGAATTCTGGCGGGCGCGGGTCCATCGCAGCATCATCGACAAAGTCCACGCCCTGTGGCCGGCGCGGGAAGCCGCGCTGATGGACGCCATGGTGATTGGTGAAGAGGCGTTCATCAACCGGCCTACCCGCGTGGATTTTCAGCGCTCGGGCACCTATCACGTGCTGGTGGTCTCGGGGATGAACGTGAGTATTCTCGCCCTGGTGACGTTCTGGTTTCTGCGGCGGTTGCGGGTCAGCGATCTTCTGGCGGGCGCCATTTCGGTAGCGCTGATGCTGGGCTATGCCTGGCTGACGGCCCTGGGCGCCCCGGTCTGGAGGGCCACGCTGATGCTGGCTCTTTATCTGGGGGCACGCCTGCTCTATCGCGAGAAGTCCATGCTCAACGCCATCGGGGCGGCAGCGCTCGGTCTCCTGATCGTAAACCCGCAAGTACTGTTCGGCGCCAGTTTCCAGCTGACCTTCCTGTGCGTCTGGCTGCTGGCGGCGGTGGGCATACCCATTCTGGAGCGGACGACGCAGCCCTTTGTCCGCGGCTCGAGAAATATCGATTCCATGTCCTACGATTTTGTTCTGCCGGCAAAAGTCGTGCAGTTTCGCCTGGATCTGCGAATGATCGCAGGACGGCTGCGACCCTTCGCCGGCCGCCGCTTGCCCTTGCCGGTGCTGGCCGCGACTGTGCGCACGTTGCTGGGCGGGGGAGAACTGCTGCTGATCTCGGTGGTCATGCAGATCGGACTGGCGCTTCCCATGGCCTACTACTTCCATCGCGCCACGGTGGTGGGACTGCCGGCCAACATGCTGGTGGTGCCTCTCATGGAACTGCTGATGCCGGCGGCAGTCGCGGCCATGGCGTTGGGTTATGTTTCGCACGCGCTGGCGAGGGTTCCTGTGCTGATCGCCGGCTTTGCCCTAGAAGGCATTGCGGGCACGGTGCGCTGGCTGGGCGGATTGCGGGTCGCAGATCTGCGCGTGCCCACGCCGGGAACTGCAGTGATTTTGCTGAGCGCCCTGGCGATTGCGCTGGCCATGGTGCTGGTGCGACGCCGTCCCTGGATGGCCGCCACCGGATTGGCGGCATTGGTCGCCAGCGCTCTCTGGATCTCCGCGGTCCCACCGCGTCCACAGCTTCGCCCGGCGGTGTTGGAGATGACGGCGATTGACGTAGGCCAGGGAGACGCGATCCTGCTGGTATCTCCCACCGGCCACACGCTACTGGTGGACGCCGGAGGGCTGCCGCGCTGGGTCCATTCGGATCTGGATATCGGCGAAGACGTAGTGTCGCCCTACTTGTGGTCGCGTGCCATCAGCCGTCTGGACGCGGTAGCCATCACGCACGCGCATGCCGACCACATGGGAGGGGCAGCGGCCATTCTGGCCAACTTCCGGCCACGCGAGTTGTGGCTGGCCGACCCGGCAGATCCCGAGATGAAAGCCCTGTTGCAGCAGGCGCAGCAACTGGGGGTGCGCGTGGTCTCCCGCCGGGCGGGCGACGAATTCGACTTTGGCGGGGCGGAGGTTCGAATCCTGGCCCCGGGCGCGCAGGATCTGACGGCGCGGCGCAACGATGAATCCCTGGTGATGAAAGTGGTTTACGGAAAAACATCCGCTCTGCTGGAAGGAGACGCGGAGAAGCGTTCAGAACAGCAAATTTCGGAGGAGGAACCGGAAGCCGACCTGCTCAAGGTGGCGCATCACGGCAGTGCAACCTCGACCATCCCACTGCTGCTTGACCGGGTGCATCCACGATTCGCGGTGATTTCCGTGGGCGCGCGCAACACCTATGGTCATCCTCGGGGAGAAGTTCTTGCCCGGCTGGAAGAAGCCCATGTGATCACTTACCGCACCGATCTCGACGGCGCGGTCACCTTCTATCTGGACGGCACAGCGGTCATTCCTGGCCTTCCTCAGGCGGAAGTCCACTGATATCGATTTCAGCGGTTTCGTCGCTGCCGGGGGCCCGGCGATATTCTTCGATTACGCGTCGAGCCCGGCCGGCATCCTCTTCACGCACCAGAATAATGGTGCCGCCGACTCCGGGGAGGATGTCCTGCTGGGCATCGATCGATGTGATGTCGGAATCGATCCCGGTGGACTCAAGCAGGCCGTGCACCACCATGGCCTCGGATTCCTGTTCGGTGTCAAAAACCCGCACCAGCTTTTCATTGGGATTGGGGCGCGCAGCGGGACGTTGGTTCATAGTTCTCCGATCGCGGCGGCAGGCGGCGAAGCGAATCAACGGGCACGAATCATTCCCATCGATCAGCCCGCGTCGGTCTTCCGTCGTTCTTGCAACTGAGTGATTGTACCCCGGTGGGCAGGGGTAACCGAAGTCCTACACCCCGGAGATGTTGTATTCGCCTCCAAAAGCTCACAGAATAGGCCAGTGGAGATAAGCGCATCGCGCGGTTGAGGCGGTGCATCGAAAAGTACTGGAAGGCAGTTATTGGTTAGGGGTTCTGAGCCAGTCCGGGGGGAGCAATGAGTGCACAGGAGCGGGCTGAACGGTCCGCGCACCTGACCGAGAAGGAGCAGGAAGCCAGAAACATCCGGCGGCTGCAGCTCATGATGAGCATGGTCATGTCGGTGATCAGCCAGGACGCCAACCTGACCGTGGAAGAAGCCTCGGAACTGGTGGCCGGCGCCAGGCGCGCGGCACTGGCTATGTTTCCAGACAAGGAATTGGCCTACGACATCCTCTACCGTCCTCGATTGCAGCGGCTGATGAACGAACGCTTCCGGCTGCAGTGAGCGCCGCCCGTTATCCATAGTGTCCAGATTCAAGACACTCGAAAAAATTCTTAGTTGTCCCTTAGCTTCCGGCTGAGAATCCACCCACGTTCGCGACCGTGAGCCGCAAATATTTGTGGGGATTTACCGGCGTGTCATTGATGCGGACTTCGTAGTGGAGGTGGGGACCGGTGCTGCGGCCACTCTCACCGACGAATCCGATGGTGTCGCCGCGGTGCACGTGCTGTCCGGGCATGACGGCAAAATTGGCCAGGTGGCCGTAGCGGGTGGTGATGCCGTGGCCGTGGTCGATCATGACTGCGCGTCCGTAGCCACCGAGAAAGTCGGCAAAAGTGACGATGCCATCGGCGGGGGCCACGACGGGCTGCCCGTCAGTGGATCCGATATCGATCCCGCTATGGAATGCGCCTTCTCCGTTGAATGGATCAATGCGTTCGCCGAAGGAGCCGGTTACGGGACCTTCCACCGGCCATAGATTGGGAGCGGAATTTGCCCGCAGCCAATCGGCGGTGGTGACATTACGCGTGAGCCCCAGGGAAAGGCCGGTCATGGTAGCGCCGGTCAGCGCCGATGTCCTGAGCGCGTATAGCTGGTCGAGCGAAGAGACGAATTGAATGCTGGCCACGTTTTCTGAAGACGCCGTCACCAGGTTGGGATCGGACTTCAGACCGTACAGCGAAGAAACTTCACCCGCCAGCGAACCCAGCGACGCCACCTGAATATCGCGCTCCTTGGCCACCTGCTCCAGCCGGGAGTAACGGTTACGGAGATCCTCCCGCTCGGTGCGGAGCTCGTTGTAATGCGACACCTTCAGCAGCATGCGCAGGTACGAACTGGCGATACCCGTCAGGCTCAGACCCACGATCGACGCTCCTACCAGCAACACGTACAGGTAGTGAACGGGGATGGGGATCTTGCGCAGCTGACCGTCGTCACCGCGTGCCACAAAAAGGATGTAGAAGCGTTTTTGCAATTTATTCCTTCCGTATAGTCGATCAGGAACGGCCCAATGTGGGCGGCTCGCGGTTACGAGAGCCCCATCGCCAACCTGAATCCGGGCCAGCTTTGAATCCTGCAACTCCAGCCGTTTTACGCGCCCGAACCCTACCGGAACCGGGATGACCGAAACTCGTGTCTGCAATCCCTACTGAATGCAGCACTTAGTTCGGCCACAAGTGTTTGGACAGCTTGGCAACGGTAACAAAGTAGGTTCCCCCCTGTCAACGTTGGCGGCCTTACCAACGCCGGGTATGGAGGACTGCCCGAAGGGACGTGTTACTCGGTGGTGACTTTGGGACATAGGGTAATGTGGTCGCCGTGCGTTGGTGGTTTGGGCCCGTTGTGTGGGTCGGATGTGTGGGGTCGGACACTCCTGTCCGACGCCTTTGACCTTGGCCCGGTTGTAGAGAAGAGCACTGCTTTGGGCATATCGCAGGTTTCCCCAAACCAAGAAGCAACTTCAAAAGAGTCGGACAGGGGTGTCCGACCCACACAGGCAGTGCCGATGAAATATGATTGCGCTGTGCCCCTGCCCGAGAGAGCGCTGATCCGCCGGCTTCGCGAGCAAGTCGCAAAGGGGCGTGCCCGGCTCCCCGGCATCGGCATCGGGGATGACTGCGCTGTCGTCCCTCTCCCTCGTGGTCATCAGGCTCTGATTACCACGGATTTCAGCCTGGAGAACATCCACTTCAGACGGGCATGGCACCCCCCGGAGAGCGTGGGGCACCGTTGCCTGGCGCGCGGACTCAGTGACATCGCTGCCATGGGCGGGGAGCCGCTGGCAGCGTTTCTTTCGCTCGCACTGCCGCGGAATCTGCCGCAGAACTGGGTGGATCGTTTCCTCCGCGGGCTGCTGAAGCTGGCCGGCGACTTCAAAGTGGAACTGGCCGGAGGCGACACGGCCGAGTCTCTCAGTGGAATTCTGGCCGATATCGTCGTGCTGGGCTCGGTGCCGAAGGGGAGAGCGGTGCTGCGCTCGGGAGCGCGTCCGGGTGATCGCATTTACGTGACCGGTGAGCTCGGCGCTTCGGCGGCGACGCTGGATTTGCTTTCCAGAGGAAAGAAGCTCCGACGGCTGGACTATGCCCGGCACTTTTATCCCACGCCCCGGATCGCGGTTGGCCGTTTTCTCCGTGAAAAGGGATTGGCTTCCGCCATGATCGACCTTAGCGACGGACTCTCTACCGACCTCCATCATCTCTGCGAGGAAAGTGGCGTGGGGGCCGAGATCGAAGCCGACGCCATCCCCCGTGCCAATTTGGGAAAGACGGGGCGAGGGGTTGATCTCCGCTTTGCCCTGCACGGCGGGGAAGATTATGAGTTGCTGTTTACCGCACCCGCGGGAAGGAAGGTTCCCTCGCCCATCGCGGGCGTGGCCGTCCGGCAGATCGGCATAGTCACGCGGAGCAGGAAAATCTGGCTTCGGGAGAGGACAGGCGTCAGGCAAGGGTTGGCGGCGCAGGGCTGGGAGCATTTCAAGCAAGCGCAAACCACGTAGGGGCGGACGCCCTCGTCCGCCTGGTTGAGCGAAGCTCGACGCGGTTTTCGCCCGATTGCCGTCATCAAAGAACAGAACAGTCGAGCTTCGCTCGACCAGGCGGGCGGGGGCGCCCGCCCCTACGTGGTACGTGGTGTCACCTCCTCTGCCTCTATTTTCAGCGACCGAATGGGACTAAAGTATTCTCATGCGGTTTTTACATTTTTCTCGATTCATCGTTTTCGGGTTTGGTCTGTCACTTATCGCAGGGGCCCAGCAGGCGCCGCCGCCCTCGGCCGCGGTGAATGATGATTTCATTCAGAAGCAGTTCGGACCGACTTGCAAGCTGATGCCGGGCCCGCTGCCCATGAAGGCGGACCTCAACGGCGATGGCATCGAGGACCTGGTGGTCGCCGCTCGCTGCACCAACCCGCTGGGCGATGAGGCCGAAGATAACTTTACTGTGATCGATCCTTACAACCATTTCTTCGGGTACGGAAGTCCCAAGGTCACCAGCCAATTTGCCTCCGAGGACCCTGCCACCCGGGGCCTGGTCCTGCTGGTCATTCACGGCGACGGCCCGGAAGCCTGGCGGGCGGCTTCGCCCAAGGCGAAATTCGTCATCATCAATCTTCCTTTCAAGCAGGTCATGGTGAAAAAGCTGATGGTGAAAAAGAAGCCGATCATGGCCATCTATGCCGAAGAAACCGGCGGCGGCCATATGACCTCCGCGACTTTCTGGGATGGCAAGAAATATCGCTACCAGCCGATCGGCGCCAGCATGGGGGATTGAACCGGTGCCGGACATCGGACCTCCGACTTGGGCAAACCCCTGGTCTTGAGGCCCGAGGCCTGACATCCGACGCCTGAGGTCCGGAATGAATCTCGAACAGAAGCTCGAAGAACTGAAGAAACGCGACCGCCTGGCGGCGGAAGGCGGCGGAGAGCAGCGCCGTGAGCGCCAGCACAAGGAAGGCAAGATGTCGGCCCGCGAGCGGGTTGAGTTTCTGCTCGACGAGGGCACCTTCGAAGAGACCGACAAACTGGTCACCCACCGCTCGAATGACTTTGGCATGGCCGAGCAGAAGTATTACGGCGACGGCTTCATCACCGGCTACGGACGGATCGAGGGCAGGCTGGTGTTCGTCTTTGCCCAGGATTTTACGGTTTTTGGGGGATCGCTTTCCGAAACCAACGCCGCCAAGATCGTCAAGATCATGGACCTGGCCGCCAAGATGGGCGCGCCGGTCATTGGCCTGAATGATTCGGGCGGCGCCCGCATCCAGGAAGGCGTGGTCTCGCTGGCGGGATACGCCGACATCTTTCTGCGCAACACGCTGTACAGCGGAGTGGTTCCGCAGATTTCCGCGATCATGGGACCGTGCGCGGGCGGCGCGGTTTATTCGCCGGCCATCACCGATTTCATCCTGATGGTGGAAAACACCTCGTATATGTTCATCACCGGGCCGGACGTGATCAAGACGGTCACGCACGAAGAGGTCACCAAAGAGCAGCTGGGCGGTGCCCACACCCACAACGAAACCTCCGGCGTGGCGCACTTCATGGCGCATGACGATGCTGAGTGCCTGTCCATGGTGCGCGAGCTGCTGAGTTTTCTCCCGTCGAACAATCTCGACGACCCGCCGCGCCGCCCCTGCACCGATCCCACTGACCGCGCCGACGCTGCTCTTGACGGGATTGTGCCGTCGGAGTCCAGCCTGCCCTACGACATCAAAGACGTAATTCACGCCGTCGCCGATGACGGCTATTTCTTCGAAGTGCAGGAACACTATGCCAGGAACATCGTGGTTGGCTTCGCCCGCATGGATGGACGTCCGGTTGGGATCGTTGCCAACCAGCCGGCGTTCCTGGCGGGCACGCTCGACATCAACGCATCCACCAAGGGCGCGCGCTTCGTGCGCTTCTGCGACTGCTTCAACATCCCGCTGATTACCTTTGAAGATGTGCCCGGATTCCTGCCCGGCATCACCCAGGAGTATGGCGGGATCATCAAGCACGGTGCCAAGCTGCTGTTCGCCTATGCCGAAGCTACGGTGCCAAAAATCACAGTGATCACGCGCAAGGCCTACGGCGGAGCCTATTGCGTGATGGCGTCAAAGCATATCCGCACCGACGTAAATTACGCCTGGCCGACAGCGGAAATTGCGGTGATGGGTCCGGAGGGCGCGGTGGATATTGTCTATAAGCGCGAACTCGACCGCGCGCCGAAGCGCGAAGAGCTTCGCAAAGAAAAAATCGAAGAGTTCCGCGAGAGGTTCGCCAATCCCTACGTGGCGGCGGAACGGGGATTTGTGGATGCCGTCATCCAACCCCGGGAAACGCGCAGGAAACTGATTCAGGCGCTGGCCATGCTGGAGACCAAGCGGGACAAGAATCCGTTGAAGAAGCATGGGAACATACCGCTGTAAGGCTATGCAAAACGGCTGGGCGATAAGCTTAAATCTGCAAGACTCGCGCTGCATTGAGATTGTCGCGGGCCCGAACCCAGCGACAAGCTCGTTGTTCCAAATCGCCGTCTCGGCGAGCTCGACCGTGAAATTCGTTGCGCCTGCGGGCTTCCATGTTTCTCGATGCACAAATCAGAGTGGCACGTTCCAGGTTGTCTCTGCAGTAGGGATATCGAGCCTCAAAGGCTTCCATATCGGCAGGGTCGCCACGGGAACCGACAATGGCAGTCGCGTAAGCTCTGAGCCATGGAGGTAAGTTGACATCCCTAGTGTACTGCCTGCTGACGGCAACGATCCCTTCGTGATAAAGATCGGTTTCCAAATAGAACTTTAAAATTAGGTAATTTTGGTAGTTGTAAAGGGAATCGTTGCTTCTCAGGAAGTCTGCCATCCGACCATGCTCGGGTTCCGTCAGGCCGGCCTTGCGAAAATATCGAAGTATGTCCCCCGTCTCCTCTGGCCGCCTCTGGAGCGTGTTCAGACAATAGCCAACCGCAATCCTTGACTCAGTTGCGGCAAGTCGGGTCAGAAGATAGTGAAAGAGGGTCTTGTCAAAGTCATGAGTCCCCTGCCGGAAATATTCTGCGAATGCTCTCTCTAGGACCTCGATCGGCGGGTGCTCGGGGTCTTGAGCCGTAAGCCTCTCTAGGTCCGAGACAGTGCCATAGCCACCGTCGACAAACTGTTCGCGAATCTCCTCCAGCAATTCATCATGGATGCCACCAATGATGGGACTAACTCCGTCAATCTTCAAAGCAGCTTCCCGTGCTTCACATATGGAGGTCTTTGCTGATTGGATGTTTAGACCGCGCGACCTGAGTAGCTCGGTCAATAGGAGAAGAGCCTGTTGCGCGTCCCTATGAGTCCGGCAAAATACTCTAATGTCATCAACATAACGGAGGTGGTCGAATCCCTCGTTTCGAAGGTTTATGTCGACGGACGTAAGATATAGCTTCGCAAGAATGTCCGCCGCTGTGTATCCCTGAGGTATTCCTTTCCCGCGTGGTTGAGCCCATCGGTTCAAGCAGTCCGACAGCAAGGCAGCCCATATAACATCATTTTCAGATTTAATATTATTATTAATATTTTCATTAATATGCTCACGAAAATGCTTCGCAAAACTATTGTCCTTATTGTCCTTGCTTAGATTAATATCCTTGTAAATAAAATTAGAATTTTGATTTGTGGTGACTGCCTCAGCACAAATTATGCTGGAAAGATATGGCTGAGTGCAATGGTTGTTACCAAACAGCACCTTTGGTTCATTGCGGTTAACTCCGCCGGAAAGTGTTGCCTTATCGTTTCCATGTAATTTACCGCCGTTACTATTTATTTTCCTGTCGTCAGTTCCTTTTTTTGAAACTATCCTCTTATAATAAATTGCAAAAGCTAATGCCGGAAGTGAAAAGAGCAATGCCCAATAAAATTCCTCGTTAAATGCAAATGCAGCTTTTATAACAAGAACATTTATTAGTGCAGCCATTAAAAGAATGGCGCTGCTAAACGAAAAAATTTTTTCTTTTTGAAACATCTTGACACGATTTAAAATTTAGTAAATGAGAAAAACTTATCTCCTTGCAAGCAGCCTTGTTTTGTTTCTTCTTAAAATTTCCTGCAAAACATCTACCGACTGTGAAACAGCCCTGCGATAGCCTATGCTGCTTTTTTTTACATAATGATCGTAACCCGGTATCACCAATCTTATTTCGCATAATTTATTTTCAGGATTTTTACTGCTTCCCTTTCTTAGGATCACATTCGCACGGATAATGTTATTACATTGCCTAAACAATTTTTTTACTTTTTCCCTTATAAATATTTCCAAATTTCTGCCTGCCTTAAAATCTATTGATTTAATAATAATGTTCATAAAATTTATTTTATAGCAGGAGGGTAATTTAATCTTAAAAAAATACCCAAATGCCTTGTTTCATCAAAACTAAGCTGCCAATATTAGAAGGGAATTAAGAACAAATTAGAAAGCAATTAAAAAAGCAATTAAATTTATCTGGAGCGCACATTTTCAGCGATGGGGAGCTGTATTAAAACAGTAGTTCCCTTCCCGACAATGGAGGTAACTTTTACCTGGCCCTTGTGCAGTTTCACTATGCGATAAGCCAGGGGCAAGCCTACACCAAAACCACTAATTGACTTGCTATCTTCTGTTCTGTAAAATGGTTGAAAAATATTCTTCAAATCTGTTTCAGAAATACCTTTACCATTATCCTCGACAGAAATGATTATTTCCTTCGGCTCCACCATTAATTTTATCTTAGCAAGATGGTCCGGTGAGTATTTGCATGCGTTGGAAACAACATTTTTTATGGCTGTAAGCAATAATTCGGCATTGCCAAACACCAACAGCCTTTCTTCATTTGCAGGCAATTGATCAAACTGAAGTTTTACCGAGTACGCCTTGTCCATTTTTGTAACCTCACCGGGAAGCTGCATCAGTATTTCATCAACTCTGATTGAATTAATTTCAATACCGCCTTTGATACCCGAAGTAGTCGCAAATTCCAACAGCGTTTGCGTCAATCTGCTCAACTGGCGCACATCCTGGTAAACGGATTGCATTACTCCCTGGTATTCTTTGGCGTCCCTGGTTCTTTGAAGGGCCACCTCTAATTGGCTTGAAATAGAAGTTAATGGAGTAGACAATTCATGGGAGGCCGACGAAATAAAGCGCCGCTGCATTTCAAAACTTTGTTGTAAGCGATCTAATAATTCATTCAAAGTCTCCGTTAGATACTTCCATTCATCATTTGCATTACCAGATTTAATTTTATGTGCCAGGTTTTGAGCCGAAATATCTTTTACATCATCCGCAATCCTCCTGATTGGGTTCAATAATATTTTGGAGAAAACATACCCTGAGGTAAACGCAATTAAATTGCCACAAAGGAAACTTATCAGTAAAATAACTTTAAGATGATCAAGATTTCTTTTTCCTTCCTCATCAAAAGCAGCAGCGAGGATCACTCTCCCGTTACTGTTTTTATCACGATACAAACCAACCACTTCCCTGCTGCCAACTTTAAAAAAATAAATCTTATCCGCTCTTGTCTTATCCAATATTTCGCGTGTAACATCCATGGCATCAGACTGCTCATCATTATAGGCATATATTTTTTCGTTAAGATTATTATACGCCTGAACTGCTTTGTGTTTCATGGGTATGATGGTGACCGAATCAATTTTATTTATCAGCCCTTTATCGAATATTCCAGGTTCTTCAAGCATATTTGCAGTTGATATAGCATAATTGCTTAAATGCGCCTTGGTATTTCCTAACCTGATGCTGTAAAAAAAATAATAAATAAACCCACAAAATAATGCAAGCAATAGAGACATTATAAGAGTAAAAACTAATGTTATTTTAATTCTTACATGCATTTAGTGGTCTTTTAATATATATCCCATACCGATCTGGGTCTGAATTAATTTGCGCTCAAAATTCCTGTCCACCTTGTTACGCAGATAACTTATGTAGACATCAATAACATTTGTGTTAGTTTCAAAATCCACATCCCATACATTGATCGCAATATCTACTCTTGATACCAGGCGATTTTTATTGCGAAGCAAATATTCGAGCAATTGAAATTCTTTCGCGGTAAGATTGATAACTCTATCGCTTCTTTTAACTTCTTTATTATCAAGATTCATTTCCAGATCAGCAGCTTTAAGCGTATTTCCAACAGGCAAGCTTTGATTCATCGTGCGTTTAAGCAGTGCCCTTATTTTTAAGAGCAGTTCTTTAAATTCAAAGGGCTTCACCATATAATCATCAGCGCCGGATTCATAGCCCTCAATTTTATCATTAAGAGCGCTCATAGAGGTGAGCATAAGAACAGGAATATGCTGGTTTTGCAACCGAATAGCTTTGCACAGATCGTAACCATTCATGCCCGGAAGATTTATATCAAGAATAACAAGATTAAAATCTTTAGCGCAAAATAGATGATACCCTAGTTTGCCATCGTAAGCAACTTCCACATTAAAGCCAATTTCATCAAGCCCAAACTTAAGCGTATCGGCAATTTTTTTTTCGTCTTCAACAATTAATATTCGTCTCTCCATAAATGTAGAATAGCCTTTAAAAGAAGCAATTTACTTCTTATCATTTCAGATTTTGAAAAAATCGATCTTTTCTAATCACATTCTAATGTTGCCTTAATGCCATACTAATAACCTGTATATAGTTTTGGGATTATCGATTAAACCGGTATCTAATAAATACAGATGGGTGATCAATTAAAAGCATTTAAAGAATCTAAGTTAAAATTTTTGATATGGATACTATACCATTTGTTAAGACAGAAAGCGCCGTTGCTAACGAGAGACGCTATGATCGGGAGATTTTAAAGGACAAGCGGATAGATCTCAGTCAAATTAATACTGGTATCAATGGGAAAGGCAGTATTGAATCTGTAAAGAGTGTACTTCAGCCTTTTAAAGTATTTAAGCCAACGTCAGGGAATGGATTTGGCAAAGGACAAACAGATTTCCTTGTTGATTACATTGTTAAAACACATCACGAGTTGGCTAAAAAAAACGCTGCTGTTATTTATAACTTAGCTCAAAAAGTTACGTATCGGCATAGCGATAATCATCCGGAATTGCTAACACTCAATAAAATTATCTTTTTATTCCTCCACGATTTGTTAAATCATATGAAAGAAGAGGAGCAATTCATCTTTCCCCGGCTCAGGCAAAGGGCAAACGCTATCAGCTATACCGAAATAAATGATACTTGCATTTCGCAATCGTTAGAGGGGAAAATAAAAGTGCTGCAAAACGAACATGCAAAGGCATTTACGTATCTGAAAGCGCTTCGCCAGGTTACCGATAATTTTGGAATACCTTCTGATGCCTGTAATTCTTATAAGGCCTTATTTGAAAAAATCAAGGAACTTGAAGATGATCTGCTCATTCATTTTCATCTCGAAGATGACATTCTTTTCTCAAATGCATTGCTGCTTACCGGGTGTGACTGATTTATCAGATAAATTAACAACAGAAGATACTGAACTTACTGTGCGAAAATCATCTTATGTGTTATTGCATTTAACTCATAAACCTTTCCTTATCCCATTTTCCAAAATAACGAAAGTTTACTAGTTTTAATTCAGATGCCGGATACTGTATCAATTTAATAATCCCGCTTTTGCTTTTTTGTAAATTTCGCCTAATCCATATTACTTTGAAGTTTGACTGCAAACGGGTGAAGCGTTCTTTCGTCGTCGGGGTTTCACACCAGGGTACTGGTAACCGATAATTTATTCTGTGAAAACCCCGCCGGGCAATGTCGTTAAGTTAAGAATTTTTAAAATGAAATTAATATATCACCCCTTCGGGGTTTGATGTGACTTTCTATCTTCAGCTATAATAATTGCATCCCTTTCGGGATTAATACAAAGCCTGAAAGGCTGATATGATTATAGAATTACAATAAGAAAATTTTCTAAACCCCGAAGGGGTGACATCATTCCCTTAACTTAATGACATTGCCCGCCGGGACAACAATATTGCCAGTGCAGTTGTTGGCAGCATTACCAATTAGTGCACTCTTTTCCATATATCCTTTACAAAGTCATCCAAACTCTGATACTCAATTCTCTTAAGTGAGATATCAACTCTATAAGAAGACATTCGAAAAAGGTGGTCGGTAGTTGATAGTAGTCTTTGCCCTCGTTGGTCTTCCCTCCCTACCAAAACTAAAACATTACAAAGACTAAAAGAGACCGCCGATGTTTGGTGTTCGTGCGGATGGTTTTGCAGCCTGGCAATCACCAACATCAGTTTAGGGCCATACTATCAATTATATTATGCTATCCAATGTTTCAAAAAAACCAAACTCATCAACGCTCTGATAAAACTTTGCAGAAGAATATTTATATCCCCTTCTGCCGCAGATATGCAGCATGGCTTCTGAGCGGTAGGGTATCTGCCCTATTGAATATTGGGCCACTGCACATGTTCCTTGTATAGCCAGCCTGATAGATCCCAATACTTCCAATAAATTAAAAGATGTTTTATATTAGCCTAAAACTTAAATCTAAAAACAACAAAATAAGTTAAGTTTAACCATGCATCTTCTCTTTCGGCTAAATAAAGGCAAAGGCATTTTGGTTCTGCTTTTATCTTATAGTTATTAGTTTAGTAACTGCTGAACTCGTTGGCGTACTTCACAGAAACATTGGCGGTGTGTTTGCCTCAATAGATTTTTATACAACTATTGGAATTTCGTTTCTGTTAGCCTCAATATGGACGCACCTGACGAAAGATGACTATTACAAAGACAGAGAGGGGAATAAGAAAAAAATGGACACTGTAAATTTATTCATTTTTATTAAAATGAAAACATGGGCTGTTATTTTCTTTTGTGTGGCTTTTGTATTTTTTGGCAATGCATGGCTTCACTATTTTAGCCCGGTCACGCTTTAATCGCCGCGGTTTTGATATCCTGAAACAAAACGCCGCATAATAAATGTGCGGTGGGATACCGGCCAAAAAGAGGGAAGAGGTGCTTTCACTTTGAAGTATTAACCTGTTTCTTTTTTAAAGACGTTTGGCGTTTTTTTTGTTTTCCCATTTTTACTTTGTATTCACGAATATGCCGACTGATTTTTTCGCGTTCTTCTTTTGTTAAAGGTCTTGGGTCAACATAAAAATCAACTTCTAAAGGTTCTTTGATTAATCCCATAATTTATGATTTGAAGTATTTTCAATTAATGCTTTTGCAGGCAATGTATCAATTATCGTTAAGTGTCTACCGAAATGATATGCGCCCGGCGTTTTTATATAATGGTCAATAAGCTTTGTCTTTGAGTGAAAAGAGACGAAACCATCAAGACCTTTTTGAAATGAAAGTCGGCAGGCATATGCAATTAAATTTCCTGGAACACCTAAATACACTTTTGTCCTGCCTTTGTTGAAGGGTGCGCTTGCCGGGGTGCGTCAATGCAACTACCAGTCTAAAGTAAAGTTTTTATTAAGATCATCCAAAACGTTGGAGATATTTTTCGCTGACAAAAACCATTAATCAGATACCTTTACAACCTGTGTTGTTCAATCGTTCCATAGCGTCTTTTTTTATATTGATATTTTTGTGTCAAACGTTCAGCCAGTATTTTATTACGTTTGAGTTTTATGCCAATCAAAAATTCATTGCTAAAAATTTATGTGAGAACCGCAGCCGCCCGTTAATGCATTGTAATGGCCGTTGTCAGCTCAAAAAGAAACTTTCACAGGAAGAAAAGAAAGATCAGCAAATTCCCGGAAGAAAAAATGACAACAGGAATGAAGTGATTTCACTTACGCCATTATGTTCCCTCGTTAATGTATCGTTTCTTTTACTCTCTAAAAACCGGTACTTCAATCGCAATAATAATTTAACGGTTGCGAAAGCTTCAGATTTTTTTCATCCGCCACAAGGCATCTTCTCATAAAATTTTATCGTTTCTGAAATGCCTGCGCACCTGGCGCCAGGCTGTATTATTATTCTAAAAATTTGAACTACATGAAAAAGATAGCTTTATTTATTATAACATTATTTATTATACCTGTTTCTTTTGGCTGCCCCATTTGCGGATGCGGCGTTGGTGGTTTTTATATTGGTTTACTCCCTACTTACAACGGAAAGTTTGTTGGCGTTCGCTACCAATACTCACATTACGAAACCCGTTTAAAAGATGACCCCGGGCAATTTTCCCACGACTATTATAAAATTGCAGAATTGTATGGCGGCATTACACTCGGTACTAAATGGCAACTGTTAGGATTCATTCCTTATCACTTCAACTACCAAAATACTGATGACGGTATCAAGAGAAAAAATGGTTTGGGTGATGCCAGCATTGTTGCCAATTATGAGGTATGGAAATCGACCGGCTTAAACAGGAACAATAAGCAGGTGACGCAACAATTATGGCTGGGCGCCGGTGTAAAATTGCCAACGGGTCAATATAATGTTGACTTCAAAAGTGCTGCATCGCAGGATGTGGAAGAATTGCTGGGTGACGTAAATAGCGAGATGGGAACCGGCAGTCTTGATTTTATTGCCAATGCAATGTATAATATACATTTCGGCAAATTGGGAATTAATACAACGGTTAATTATAAAATAAATACCAACAATAAAAGTGATTTCCGCTATGGCGACCGCCTTTCTGCCAACAGTTTTGTTTACTACCAGGCGACTGTGAAGAATTCAGTTTTCATGGCTCCTAATATCGGATTGCTTTATGAGCATGTGTCAGCAAATAATCTTAATAAAAGTAAGGTTGATGAAACAGGAGGTTATGCAGCATTGGCCTCAGCCGGAGTTGATATCAACATAAATAAGATAACGGTAGGCGCTAACGTGCAATTGCCCGTTGCACAGGATTACGCTTTGGGACAAACGCAATATAAAACAAGAGGATTGGTACATGTAACTTATACGTTTTAATGTTAAAAGGGCCACGTATCCCGGGCAGAATGGAAGCGGGTAATTTATAGTTGTTCGCGAAAACCTGTGAGGTTTTTGGAAACCTCACAGGTTTAGCATTGCGCATCCGCCAGCGACAGCGAAAAGATTATTTGTTCGTTAGTTTTGATTGCCTGTAAAAAAAGTAACGGATCTGTTCCACGCATAAGAAGGGCTTCGAAGAATTGATTTATGCCCTTTTAAAAGTATTGGTTTCACTCAGAAATTTAAATACCCAATAACCTTTTACTTTTAGTAAATCCTCATCGGTCAACCATGCAACTGAATCCCATTTTTTGCCGTTTCTTGCATCGTAAATCACACCATCAACATATCTATCTTCATCAGGATCGTAATGAAGTCCGTTTACCACATCCATCCCTAAAAGTTTTCTGTTACGTAAGGCAGGGTTAGGATTTTTTTTATCGTAATAATCACTCATTCCATTTTTATCTTCTTTAAGCCATATAATTTTACCCTTAAATTCCTCACGTTGTTTATACACTTCAATCTTACAATTTCCTGAAGTAGTTATCCAGGTGCCAAGTATGGCGTCAGGTGCTTTTTGTGCCCCGGCGGCAAATACAGCCATAGAAAATAATAAAGGTCAAATAATTTTTTTCACAGGAATTTCTTACAGGTGTTGTTATAAAGTTCAGGTATTTAACCTGTTTACTCTCTTTGGAAAGCATAAATAAAGATTAAATAACTTATTTATTATTTTTTAAACTGTAACTCTTTATACCCTATATTTTTTAATTCCCTGAATAACGCTTCACCATTCCAAAACTATCATCGTTCAACCAAAGGAAAAAGAAGATTAATTTTGCCAATCATTTTTTATAACATGGCGTTTACACATTTAATACAGGCTGCAGTAACTAAAAGTTTGGAAGAATTATACGGGCAACAATTTTCTGAAAAAGATTTCCAGGTAAACGAAACCAAACCTGAATTTGAAGGAGACTATTCAATTGTGCTTTTTGCTTTGGTAAAAAATTTAAGGGTGGCTCCGGATGTTTTGGCAAAAAACCTTGGAGAGAATCTAATGAAAAATAATCCGGATTTTTTTTCAGGCTATAATGTTATAAAAGCTTTTCTAAACCTCAACATTTCAGAACAGGCGCTGCAAACTTTCCTGGAAAAAAATTATAACGATATATGTTTCGGTAAAAAACCTTTGAACCATAAAAAGGTAATGGTTGAATACTCGTCGCCAAATACCAATAAGCCTTTGCACCTCGGGCATTTAAGAAATAATTTTTTGGGCTGGAGTGTTGCAGAAATTTTAAAGGCGAATGGATACGAAGTATATAAATCAAGTATTGTTAACGACCGTGGTATTCATATTTGCAAGAGTATGATCGCCTGGGAAGAATTTGCAAATGGCGCTACACCGGAATCAACACGCACAAAAGGCGATCATTTTGTGGGAGATTATTATGTAAAATTTAATGATGAATATAAGGAAGAAGTTAATAAGTTAATTAGTGAAGGGGTTGAAAAGGCAAAAGCTGAAAAGGAAGCGCCGATAATGAAAAAGACCCAACAGATGTTATTGGATTGGGAACATGGAAAGCCCGACATAATGGAACTTTGGAACAAAATGAATGGTTGGGTATACAAAGGTTTTGATGAAACATATAAAAGAATAGGCAGCGATTTTGACCAGACATTTTATGAAAGTCAGACCTACATTCTTGGAAAAGAATTTGTGCAAAAAGGTTTGGAAGATGGTTCGTTTTATAAGAAGGAAGATGGCAGTGTTTGGATTGATCTCTCACAGGCAGGCTTAGACGAAAAATTATTATTGCGTGGTGATGGAACTTCCGTTTATATAACACAGGATATTGGCCTGGTAAAACAAAAGTTTGAGCAATACCATTTGGATGAAAGTATTTATGTAATCGGCGATGAGCAAATTTATCACATGAAGGTGTTGAAGGAAATTTGCAGGAAGCTGGGAATGCCTTTTGCTGATAATATACTTCATTTAAGTTATGGAATGGTGGAACTTACCACCGGCAAAATGAAAAGCCGTGAAGGAACCGTCGTGGATGCAGATGACTTAATTGATGAAATGATTTCAACTGCAAAACATCACACGGAAGAATTGGGAAAAGTAAAAGATTTTACCGAAGATGAATTGAAAGAATTATATGAAATTCTTGGCCTGGGCGCTATGAAATTTTATTTGCTTCGTGTTGATCCAAAGAAAAGAATGATTTTTAATCCTGAAGAGAGCATCGATTTTCATGGATTTACAGGACCATTTGTTCAATATACGTATGCAAGAATTCAATCGATTTTAAGAAAGATTGGAGGGACAGATGAGTCAATGGTCAATGGTCAATCGTCAATGGAAAAACTTCTTCCCCTCGAAAGGCAGCTTTTAATTTTTCTCGAAAAATATTCGAACGTTGTTGAGCAGGCGGCGATAGAACTGAATCCTTCCGTTATTGCCAACTATGTATTTCATCTTGCTAAAACATTTAATTCATTTTATGTGGAGCATTCAGTTTCCAATGCGGAAAGTGACGAAAAGAAAGATCTTCGATTACACATTTCCGTGATGACGGCGACAGTTATAAAAAGCGCTTTACAGTTACTGGGCATTAAGGTTCCTGAGAGAATGTAGTTGTTAGGCGTCGGCGATAAGTTATTAGTGATGAGTTATCAGGCTATACACTAATCAGTTATAACCTTTATGCACTCCGCATCTGATACCTCATCACTGATACCCGGTAACTTCTCACCTGCACAACAACTTCTTAAAAAGTGCGTTTATACCGCAATAAGATG
The DNA here is from genome assembly GCA_963756945.1 of uncultured Chitinophagaceae bacterium. GTDB lineage: Bacteria > Bacteroidota > Bacteroidia > Chitinophagales > Chitinophagaceae > Ginsengibacter. Next base: position 38,729 of record CAVWQJ010000046.1, read on the forward strand.
TACATTTGCGCCTTATTATATACTCCTACTTAGCAGACTGGATAATCTTCCAAAACGGTAAAAGCTCATCAAGTCATAGGTTTTGAGCATATTCGTAACCGACTTTCATAAATCATATTAGGTTCGCGGAAGTTATCATTAACATTAAAATATTAAATTTTGAATTTTAAAGAATTGCATTTAATTGCGCCCATTTTAAAGGCGCTCGAAGCAGAAGGTTATACCTCGCCAACTCCAATACAGGAACAGGCCATACCTGATGTATTAAAAGGAAAAGACCTGCTGGGCTGCGCTCAAACAGGCACGGGTAAAACGGCAGCATTTGCCATACCCATATTGCAAAATTTATTTTTGCAAAAAAATCATGAGGTAGAAAACAACAACATTAAAGCGCTTATACTCACGCCTACCCGTGAGTTGGCCATACAGATAGACGAAAGTTTTGCGGCTTATGGAAAACACACAGGCCTCAGGCACACAGTTATATTCGGCGGCGTTTCTCAATATCATCAAACAAATCAATTACGCAGGGGCGTTGATATATTAATTGCCACACCGGGAAGGTTGCTGGATTTGATGGCTCAAAGATTTGTAAGTCTTCAACATATTAAAATGTTCGTGCTTGATGAGGCAGATCGTATGCTTGACATGGGTTTTATTAATGACGTTAAAAAAATAATTGCAAAGCTTCCTGTAAAAAGGCAAACATTGTTTTTTTCCGCAACCATGCCGCCGGAAATCTCCAGGCTTTCCGCTTCTATATTAACTAATCCTATAAGAGTTGAAGTGACACCTGTTTCTTCAACAGTGGAAAAGATTGAACAATCCGTTTACCTTGTTGAGAAAAATGACAAACGCCAGTTATTGATCCATCTTTTAAAAGATAATAAAATACAAAGCGCATTGGTATTTACAAGAACCAAGCATGGCGCAGATAAGATTGGGAAAGAACTGTATCGTGCAAGAATAAGTTCCGGCGTTATTCATGGAAACAAAACACAATCTGCCAGGCAAAATGCGTTGAATGATTTTAAAAATGGCAAGATACGGGTGTTAGTAGCTACGGATATTGCGGCCCGCGGTATTGATGTAGATGATCTTAGCCATGTAATTAATTTTGAATTACCTAATATACCGGAAACCTATGTGCATCGTATAGGCCGTACCGGTAGAGCAGGTGCATCCGGAACAGCATTATCTTTTTGCGATATGGAAGAGAGAGAATTTCTGCGTGATATTCATAAATTAATAAAACTGGAAATTCCGGTTGTTGATGATCATCCATATGCGAGTAATATGCAGTTTGTACAAACACCTGTGGTTCAGAAAAACCCAATGGTGCGCAACAAGCCTGCTTCACACAGTGGTTTCAGGAGAACGAGAAGCTGGTCGCAGGGAAGGGGAAGATAACAACTTCACCCCAACCCCTCCTTCGACAAGCTCAGGATGACAAAGGAGAGGGACATTAGTTGAATGACAATAATAATTTTCTGAAAATATATTAAAAACGCCTTATAGAAATACAAGGCGTTTTTTATCTGGGAAAAGAAATCAGGCCCGATCCTTTTTTCTTCTCAAAATCTTTTGCAGTGTATCTACCGCATCCAGCGTTGCTGCTTCGTAGCTTTCACCATTCTTCTTTACAAAATCATCATAACCTGGTACGCTTAATCTTATTTCACAAAATTTGTTATCGGTATTATTTCCGTCATCGGTGAACAAGGTTACATCGGCACTCATAATTGAATCATCAATATGAGAAAGCTTTCCAACTTTTTCTTCAACAAAATCTTTCAGATGATCACTGGCTTTAAAATGCAGGGACTGCAGGTTTATTTTCATGTTTTTATTTAAAATAATAATCAAAAAAAATTGAACTGATCGAAGGTAACTCGTTTAAAATCCCCTTTAATGAAATAAATTATTTTACAGAATCTTTATATAATTTTTGCACCACATCAAGCGAAGCGATATAGATACTTCTGCCATGCGTACCTATAACGATATCGTTAGCTGTTTTTTGAATAGCAATGTCGTGCACCGGTACGGAAGGAAGATTATTTCCGAAAGCCATGAAGGTTTTTCCTTTATTAAAAGATGCATATAAACCGTTGTCGCTGCCTGCATATAAAATATCTTCAAACTTCGGGTCTTCTCTTACAACATTTAAAGGACCTGAAGGCAAATTACTTCCTATTTGATTCCATGTTTGTCCATAATCTTCACTTACAAAAAGCCATGGAGTAAAATTGTCATCGCGATATCCATTTAACGTTGCATATACTCTTCCTTCTTTAAACGAAGATGCAACAACACGGCTCACATACAAGTTTTCCGGCAATTTACCATTTACTAACGTCCACGTGTAGCCGCCATCTTTGCTAACTTGTATATTCCCATCGTCGGTACCAACGTAAATTAGTCCAAACCTTAAGGGCGATTCGCCGATAGTTACAATAGTTCCGTAAGGCACATCGCCGTCTTTTTTACCGTTGGTAAGATCTTTACTTACTGGAACCATTTTGTCTCCTTTGTTCATGCTTCGGTAAAACACATCCGTTCCCATATATAAAATATCCTGGTTAAAACTGCTCAATAAAATAGGAGTTTGCCAGTTGTAGCGCAGCTTTTCAGCTTCAATGTCGGGCATAGGATGAATGCGTTTGCTTTTATGCCCGTCGATTACGCTTCTTTCGTATTCACCGAACTGGGAGCCGAAATAAACCGTTTTGTTATCTCTTGTATCAACCTGAACCTGCATGCCATCTCCCCCGCCAAGGTTTTTCCATTCATTTTCCGGCTGTTCCTCTTCATCTTCTTCAGACTGATGATTGCCGGTTACACCAGATGATCCATACCAAACGCCGTTATCCTGGATGCCTCCATAAACGTTATATGGTTTGGCATCATCAACTGCAATTGCATAAAATTGCGCCACCGGTGGTGTATTGGCTTTAAACCAATGTTGTCCATTATCATAAGTAATATTGCAGCCACCATCATTACCCGCAACCCAGTTGCTATCCCGCAAGGGATTGATCCACTCTCCGTGCCAGTCGCCGTGGGTATTAGATTTATCAACAGACTTAAATGTTTTACCTCCATCATTACTAAGCATGAGCGTATAACCGTTGATGACTACTTTATTCTCATTTATGGGTGATACCGAAAGTTTACCAAAATAATATCCATAGGTATTGTATAAATTCAGTCCTTTTGTGTTCATCTTTTTCCAACTAACGCCGCCATTGTCACTCCGGTACACTTCGCATCCAATTACAGGTGTGTTGAACAATTCAGCATTAGCATCATTCAGGTAATCATAAATAGAAGTTGGTTTTATTTTTCCCGTTCTAACCATTTCCTTTACCGTTGAGTCGTTATACTTTTCATCAAAATCGTTCCGCATAAAAAAAGAATCGAGCTTTTTATCGTTCAATAACAAAAACTTTTCTTTAGTAATATTTTTAAAATCGTCCACTACATATTTTGAGGTGTCTGTTTTTTTAGTTGCTGTGTCAGGCCTATGATTTTGATTGTCAAGTGTTGCATAAATAATTTGCGGATTAGCCGCATAAACAGCAACGCCTATTCTTCCGATACCATTGTCTTGCGGGAAACCGGTTCCGTCGCCGGTAATCTTTTTCCATGTATCGCCACCATCAGTACTTTTATAAATAGCAGAAGTATTGCCGCTTTCTACAAAATTCCAGGCCCTTCTCTCACGGTGCCACATACACGCAAATAATTCATCGCTATTTTTTGGATTGATGTCCATATCAATTGCTCCGGTATTATCATCGACATATAATGTCTGTTTCCATGTTTTACCACCATCAGTTGTTTTATAAACTCCTCTCTCTTTATTTGCAGAATATAAATGCCCTATTGCCGCAACCCATGCGATGTTTTTGTTCGCAGGGTCTAAAATTATTTTTCCTATATGCTCACTCTCAGGAAGGCCAAAGTACTGCCACGTTCTGCCGGTATCAACACTTTTATAAACCCCAATTCCTGAATAAGAAGAGCGGCTGCTATTTGCCTCGCCGGTACCTATCCATATTTCGCCATCATGCCAGTTAACCGCAATATCACCGATGCCAATTACATCTTCGCGATCAAAAACAGGAACAAAGCTTTGTCCGTTGTTGGTTGTATGCCATAGTCCGCCTGTTGCATAAGCAACATAAAATTCAGTCGGGTCGTTCGGATTTACATCTACATCTACTACCCTGCCACTCATTATGGATGGGCCAATATTTCTAAACTTAATATCTTTTAATAATGATTGATTTTGCAATAATTTTCTATGCGATAAACCGTTCAATCTTTCAGCCGCTTTAGTGGGCTGAACCTGGGAATATGTATTTAGAAAGGTTAAAATTGATGCGAACAAGAAGGTCATCCGCCTAAAAGCAATTGTTAATTTGGTAAATTTGAAGTTGAAAAACATCATTTAAAATTTAATTTCTATGATTTTAAAAACAAGCAAACTTATATTTTTATTTATTGCCATTCATTTTTGTTCCACGTCTGACGCACAATATAAATCTTACAAGATATCTGTACACGGTGATACATTAAACGCAATCGATAACAAAGGATTAAAGCAGGGAAAATGGGTAGTGCATGTGGACCCTCTCCGCGGAGAACCCGGATACGAAGAAGAGGGGATTTTTGTTAATGATAAGAAGGATGGCCTGTGGAGAAGATATACCTTAAAAAGTGATCTGATTGCAGTTGAGAATTATAAATATGGTGGAAAGGATGGCCTTTGTCAATATTATACACCTTTGGGCGACCTGGTGAGAGAAGAAAACTGGCGGGCTTATAACCCCGACCAACCGTATGATACGATTCCTGTTTACGGAACGGGAAACAATGAAATTCTTAGCTACAAAATTGTGAAGGCTGAACAGTACAGTGTAAAAAATGGAGACTGGACGTACTACGATCCTTCCACAGGCAGAATCATAAAACTTGAAAAGTATGATCGTGGCCATCTGCTTAGTCAGCCAAAAACAGAGGTCGTTACCGAAGAGCCAAAAAAGATTGCAAAGCCGGCGGAAGTAATTGAATATGAAAAAAAGAATAGCGGCAAAAAGAAAATAAAAGTGAGAGATGGAGAAACGGGGAATTAGGTTTTTAGCAGACACAACGCTCTCTTTTTATAAAGACGTTTCCCTTTATTGAAATAAGAAATACAATCCCAAAATTCTTAACTAAAAAAAGGCAGCATATTGTAAAATATGCTGCCCTGATCAAAAGAGGTTTTTCAAAACAATAGTGTAAAATAAAGTGGGAGTCTTAACAAAGTCTATTGGGATTTGTAGATTTTTCAAGGAGCATAGACACTATATAAAAGCAAAAATGCTGCCAAAAAGGCTAAAGTTTTTAATTGGCTTATTTTCAGCAAATTACAGATTAAGATGAAAGCCTATTAATTGAAAATAATTATTAAACGGCTAAAATTAAAAAGCAAACGGCTCTCATTCCTTGAAAAGAAAGCCTGCGCCAATCGCATAAAATATCATTAAAAAAAAAATGACTTTTTGGCTTGACTGAAAAAATCCATAACAGACAGGCAAATGTTTTATTGAAGTTTCATTGAAGAAATTATCTCCTTTATTTTTCCCTCAAGTTTTTGATTGGCTGAGTCAAATTCGCCTGCATTTTTCAAAAGCATATTCACACCAAAATAAAATTTAATTTTTGGCTCTGTTCCACTTGGCCTGGCAGATATTTTACTCCCGTCTTCCGTAATAAATTGCAGTACGTTGCTTTTGGGAAGATCGATTTTTTTACTTTCCCCGGTCTTTAAATTTTTCATTAGCTGGCTATCATAATCATATAATTTCAACTACAGGGCTTCCGGCTATTTCTTTAGGGGGATTGTCTCTATAACCCTGCATCATGTCTGCAATTTCCTTAGAGCCATTCATTCCTTTTTTTGTAATAGAAATCAGGTCTTCTTTATAAAATCCATACTTAACATAGAGCTCAATTAATTTGTTATAAAGTGTTTGTCCGTTATTTTTTTCAACCGCTGCTATTTCGCATATCATAGCTACGGCGCTTATGGCATCTTTATCACGAACCTGATCTCCTACCATCAACCCAAAACTTTCTTCACCACCAACAACATAATTTTCTTTACCTTCTTTTTCTTTAATCATTGCGGCAATCCATTTAAACCCGGTAAGTACATTATAACAGGTTATATTACTTTGTTTTGCAATTATATCAATAAGATCGGTGGTAACAATGGTTTTTATCACCATATCATTTGGCCTGGCAAGTCCACTGGTTTTCCTCGCTTCAATAAGATAATTGAAAACTATCAATGCAGTTTGATTTCCATTCAACAAAATCCATTCTCCTTTATCATTTCTAACGCCGGCGCCTACACGATCCGCATCGGGGTCAGTGCCCAGTAAAATATCCGCATCCAATTCTTTCGCTTTGTTAAGGCCGATACTCATCGTTGCTTTTTCTTCGGGATTGGGATAACCAACTGTTGGAAAATTTCCATCTGGCTTTTCCTGCTCTTTTACAATATGAACGTTATCAAAACCAAATGCCTTTAAGGCCTGCGGTACCAGCATAATACCTGAACCATGAATAGGAGTATAAACAATTTTAAGATCGTGTTGCGCTTTGCATGCCGCAGGATTTACACTGAGGCTCTTCACCATCTCAATGTATTTATCATCCATATCTTTCCCTATGATCGTAATATTATTTTCGTTGCCTTTCCATTTTACATCATCAAGGCTTTTAATTTTTTCAACTTCAGTAATTATATTTTCGTCATGCGGAGATACCATTTGAGCGCCATCATCCCAATATGCTTTATAACCGTTATATTCTTTGGGATTGTGCGATGCAGTACAAACAACACCGCCCTGGCAACCCAGAGTACGAATTGCAAAACTCAATTCCGGCGTGGGTCGCAGCGATTCAAATAAAAACACTTTAATATCATTTGCTGCAAATATATTAGCAGTAATTTCTGCAAACTTGCGGCTGTTGTTGCGGCTGTCATGTGCTATCGCCACTTTTACTTCACTAAAACATTGCTTTAAATAATTTGCATATCCCTGCGTTGCCATTCCAACGGTATAGGTATTCATCCTGTTGGTACCAACGCCCATAATTCCCCTAAGGCCACCGGTGCCAAATTCAAGATCTTTGTAAAATGCATCTTCCAATTGTGCAGGATCATCTTTTTGCAAACGAAGAATTTCATTTTTTGTGGCTTCGTCATAGTCTCCCGTTAGCCACTCTTTAATTTTACTTTCTGTTTTTGGTTCCATTTCTGTTTTTTTACAATTTGAAGATATTCATTTTTGATTATTTGAAAACTATCAATAAGCAATAAACGTATTTTTGTATGATGCGTATGATGCAAAACTACAGGAAACAAAGGCTTTTTCTGTGCCTGGTTATTGCTTCCTTTCTTTTAGTTAATTTTTCATATGCACAGTATAATTTCAAACCCAACATTAGTTTAAACAAGCTGCAGAATTTCAACGATTCACTTCCGGCAGCATACATTAAATCCTTATAACAAAAAGAGAGTGCGATTTGTTACACGTTAGTAATGTAGTTGCATATGGAGCATTACTTGCAGCCCTCAATGCAGAATGGTATGCAAAATATCCAAGATCAGGTTTTCATTTTTTTAATGATAATGCGGAATGGCTGCAGGTAGATAAAGTCGGGCATACTTACAGTGCCTATACCGAAAGCCGTGCAAGTATGGAAGCGTGGCGCTGGGCGGGTTTACCGCGAAAAAAAAGAATATGGATTGGAGGATTAAGCGGCGTTGCTTACCAATCGATTATAGAAGTTCTTGGATGGCTTTTCTTCACAATATGGATTTAGCCCGGGCGATTTTGCCGCAAATATTATTGGCTCAGGAATGTTTATTGCGCAGGAATTTGCGTGGGATGATCAAAGAATAAAATTTAAATTTTCTTTTCACAGGAAAAATTATGGCGAGCCGGATCTTGATAAAAGAGCCGATGCAATTTATGGCAGCACAGAAATTGAAAGATTTATCAAAGATTATAATGCGCAGAGCTATTGGCTAAGCGCAAATATTAAATCATTTTTTCCTGATACTAAACTTCCACGCTGGTTATCTTTTTCTTTTGGCTATGGAGCGGAAGGAATGTTTGGCGCAAGAAGTAATATTGCACTTGATGCTAACGGTAATGTGACATTTGACCGGCGTGATATTAAACGATACAGGCAATGGTATATTTCTCCTGATGTAGATTTTTCGAAAATAAGAACTAATAAAAAAGGGCTGAAGATTTTATTTTTTGTGCTTGATGCATTTAAATTTCCGGCGCCTACTTTGGAATATTCCAACGGAAGTTTTAAAGGGCATTGGATTGTGTTTTAGGACCCCCTAACCCCCTGAAGGGGGAATTACAACCTCTTTCGTTTGTTAAATAAAATTTGAGTAATCGGTCACTTCCCATTCAGGAAAGCGTTGGGTTGGGATTTCTTATACCAATCTTGCTCCCAAAATTTCAGTGCCGTTAGTTTCCACAATAATTTTTTCATCTGTTGCCGTTGAAACCGACATACCCACATAATCAGGTGCAACAGGAAATTGTTTATAACTTCTTTCAACCAATACCAGTGCCTGTATTTTTTTAGGATAAAATTCTAAAAAAGGTTTGAGTGCATACAATAAAGTCTTACCGTGTTGGCAACATCATCTGTAATAATTATAACAGCATCATCAAAGGTATTTTCTTTGGGAATAGAAATAATTTTTGGATTTTTTTTGTCGATATTAATTTCGATCACTTTAATTTTTCCTTTGAAAACTTCCTGCAAAAATAGCTTGAATGATATTGGCGATAATTAACCCGCTGTCTTTTATTCCTGCAAGAATGATTTCTTTCTCTCCTATGTTTTTCTCTACAATTTCAAATGCCATCCGTTGTAATTTTTTCCGGGCAATCTCCGCACTTAAAATCGAATTATCAGTCCGCCATATTTAATATTTTTCATGAAAATAAATAGTCCTTCGCATTTGAACAATAAAACAATTCAAACCGTTAACTTAGCAACATATCTTCTGTATGGAAATTATTCAGCAAATTCTTTTTATCCTGTTAACGGTTGCCGCTGTTATATTGTTTACTAAAAAAGTTAAGGAAATATACAGCAATATTAATTTAGGTCATGATGAAGATTTATCCGGCAATTCAAAGGAACGGTGGAAAAATGTTTTGTTGCTTGCTTTAGGACAAAAGAAAATGTTTCGTTATCCGCTTGTTGGCATAATGCATTTTGTAATTTATGCCGGGTTCATCATTATTAATATTGAAGTATTGGAGATTGTGCTTGACGGCATATTTGGAACCCATCGCATGTTCGCAAATACATTGGGCAGCTTTTACACATTTATAATTGACTTTTTTGAAATACTTGCTATTGGTGTACTATTAGCCTGTGTTATTTTTTTAATAAGAAGGAATGTTTTGAAACTAAAACGTTTCATGAAACATGAACTGGATGGATGGCCACGGACGGATGCTAATTTAATTTTAATTACAGAAATTATTTTAATGAGTTTGTTCCTTACGATGAACTCTGCGGACCGTGCCTTGCAATTGCAGGGAAGCCCGCATTATGCTGATCATGGAAATTTTATTTTATCCGGATTGTTTGCGTCGTCTTTGCAAAATTTATCTGCCTCTTCATTAATTAGCATTGAGCGAACCTGCTGGTGGTTGCACATTACAGGCATTTTTGCATTTCTTAATTATTTGCCTTACAGCAAACATTTTCACATCTTGCTGGCTTTCCCAAATGCTTATTATAAACCACTGGAACCAAAAGGAAAAATGGAGAATATGGAAAGCGTTGAAAAAGAAGTTCAATATATGTTTAAACCCGAACTGGCACCAGCTAACCTGCCTACGGGGCAGGCAGGCGCCAATGCACAACCGCCGAAGTTCGGTGCCAAAGATATTTTCGATTTAAGCTGGAAAAATTTATTGGATGCATACACTTGTACCGAATGTGGAAGATGTACTGCTGCCTGCCCGGCCAACATTACAGGTAAATTATTGAACCCACGTAAAATAATGATGGATACCCGCGACAGAATGGAGGAAGTAAGAAAGAATATTAAAGCGAACGGTTCTTTTAAAGATGATTCCAAAACGCTTTTACATAATTATATCACCACTGAAGAATTAAGAGCATGTACAACCTGCAACGCCTGCGTAGAAGAATGCCCGGTAAGTATTAGCCCACTCGATATTATTTTCGAGTTACGCAGGTCGTTAGTTATGGAAGAAAGCAATGCACCCGCCGAATGGAATACGATGTTCAGTAATATTGAAAATAATTTTGCTCCCTGGAAATTTAGTCCTGATGAGAGGGATAGGTGGGCTGAGGAAATGTAATGTGCGATGTACGATGTTGGATGTACGATGTAAAACAGCATATTATGTATCTTTCGAAATTACACTGCTGCTTTTACAATTTAAAGTAATAAAATAGAAAAAATTGACACGAACAGATATTGAACCAATAGTAAAAAAGTTTTTATCAAAATTAAATCCAGACGATCGTTATGTATCGTTTGACTATTGCTATAATTACTTTAAGACAACAAAAGACTTGACAAAAGACGTAGAAAAAAGTTGCTTAGTAATCGGATTTTATTTAGCGAGTTGGGGAATGTTTAGAGGTTCAAGTTTCTTGTTGCAAAAAAGCGTAAAACATTTTCAACCGGCTATTCAATATATCGCAACTTTGGAAAAATCTGTTTGGAATATTGATGTTCCTGACCTATGACGAAGAGAATATTCAAAGAATTATAAAAATCTACCAAGACATAAAAGATTGTTTAATCCGCAACGGTAACGCGGACTTAACATTGATAACTAAAATTCTTCTTGGAGTTTTTGGCTTTGTTCCGGCGTTTGACAATTACTTTTGTAACACTTTCAGAGTAATTTCTAACAGACAATGCGGCTTTAGAAATGTAAGTGCAAAATCCCTAAATTTTATCAAGAAGTTTTACGAAGCAAACCAGCAGACTATTGACAGATTATCAGAAATACTTTTACAACTGACTTTCGAAACAGAAAAAAAACAATAATCAATTACCCGAAAGCAAAAATAATTGATATGTATGGGTTTACTTTTAGGCAATAACATCGTACATCACACATCGTAAATCGTACATCCTAAATGCTTCTTTTCCAATCAAAGTTTTCAAACTCTTTCGCAACTGCATTTAAAAAGGTGGAGCCCAAGGAACCATCAATAATTCGATGATCATAACTTAAAGAAATGTACATCATGTGGCGGATAGCAATGCTATCGCCTTGTTCTGTCTCAATTACAACAGGTCTTTTCTTAATTGCTCCAACAGCCATAATAGCTACCTGCGGCTGATTAATGATGGGTGTTCCCATTATACTTCCAAAGGTTCCAACGTTAGTAATGGTGAATGTTCCACCGGCAGTATCATCTGGTTTTAATTTGCCGGTACGTGCAGCATTGGCCAAGTCCATTTACCTGTTTGGTAAGGCCGGTTAAATTTAACTGATCCGCATTTTTTATTACCGGCACAATTAAATTTCCATTAGGCAGCGCCGTTGCCATGCCGATGTTAATGTCTTTCTTTACAATGATTCTATCCACATCAACACTGCTATTAAGCAAGGGATATCTTTTAATACACTTAATGAGAGCTTCGATAAATAACGGGGTAAAGGTTATTTTTTCGCCTTCTCTTTTTTCAAATTCGTTTTTCACTTTTTCCCGCCATAAAACAAGATTGGTAACATCACATTCTGCAAAGCTGGTAACATGGGCGCTGGTATGCTTGCTGTCAACCATGTGTTTCGCAATCATCTTGCGCATGCGATCCATTTCAATAATTTCCACGTTACCAGTAAACGTAACGGGCGTAGCATACTCCTGTTTTTGTGGCGGAGCCGGAACTTCGTGAACAGCAGCGGCAACATGTGTTTCAACATTTCTCTGCCTGGGGTTGGCTTTTCCTGTTTTCCAGGTAAGCCATAATATCTTTCTTGCTCACTCTTCCATCCTGGCCGGTTCCTTCAATATGCTCCAGTTCGCTCATTGAAATTCCTTCGCTGGATGCAATGTTTAATACTAACGGTGAATAAAACCGAATACCGTTAGTACTGGTTGAAGCCGTAACTTTTTCTGTTGGCTGATAGGGAATTTCTTCAACAAGATTCGCTTCTTCATAATGATCTGTCCTTTGTGAAGGCGCTTCATTTACCGGTGATGTTACCGTATTAGTTGCGTTGGTCTCTGTGTTTATTCGTGCAATAACTTTACCAATGGGTACCACATCATTTTCTTTAAACAATACTTCGGCAATTGTTCCATCGACAGTAGAAGGCACTTCACTATCAACTTTATCCGTAGCAATTTCGAGCACCGTTTCATCCTGTTCTACCTTATCTCCGGGCTTTTTGAGCCATTTCAAAATGGTGGCCTCCATGATGCTTTCCCCTAACTTGGGCATTACTAAATCTACCAGGCTCATATACGTATTATTAAATTATTAATTGTCGAATGTCAAAATTAAGTAAAAACGATAAGTTTAATATCTCACAGGTTTTTAAAACATGTGAGGTATTAATTTGCCAATATAAATTTTCTTAAGAAATTTAACGCCATCATTCCGGTAACTTCAATATTTCTCTCCCTGCTAAAACGCAGGTTAATTTTTTGCGTGTGATAATTTTCTTTATTGCCGACAGCCATCCAAACGGTGCCTACGGGCTTATCATCGGTACCTCCATCCGGGCCCATAATTCCTGAAACAGCAATTCCATAGTCAGTATTTAATTTTACTAATAATCCCTTCAACATTTCCTGAACCGTTTGTTCACTTACTGCTCCAAAAGTGTTTAAAGTATTTTCATGCACGCCAAGCAGCGTTTCCTTTACATTATAAGAATAGCTAACAATACTGCCTTCATAATATTTAGATGAGCCGGGCACTAATGTCAAAAGATGTGCAATATATCCGCCGGTGCAGCTTTCAGCAGTAGAAACAGTTTTGTTTTTTTCCTTTAATATTTTTCCAATTACTACCTGCATCGGTTCATCCGCATCAGTAACGAGATAATCCTTTGCAAGAATTTTCAGTTCATCAAAATAACGATCAATGTTTTTTTCCACTGACATTTTATCAAAACCTGATGAAGACAAACGAAGCCTTACCATACCATAAGTGGGTAGGTAAGCTAATTTAATTTCCGGTGGCAATGCATCTTCAAAATCTTTAATAATTTCAGCAAGCGCCGATTCTCCAATGCCTGCGGTAAGCATGGTTCTATGAACAATTACAGGCAATTGAAATTTCTCTTTTAATAAGGGAATTACGGCATCTTCCATAATACCTTTCATTTCGTAAGGAACGCCGGGCATACTTATATAAATAGTATTTCCTTTGTGAAAAATCATTCCCGGTGCAGAACCTCTTTTATTTTGAATTACATCACACACATCGGGAACTTCAGCCTGCATAAGGTTTACAGCAGATATGGGCCGCTTAAATACTTTTTCAAATAAGTATTTTACGTTGTCAAGCGCCTTTTCATTCACGACCATTTTTCCGCCGAAATAATCATAAAGAACTGTCTTCGTAATATCATCAGATGTTGGACCAAGGCCACCTGTCATAAGAATAATATCTGAATGCTCTTTCTCTTCATCCAATATTTGCACAATTTCCTCATGACTATCTCCAACGGCTACACGCCGTTTTACAGCAACCCCAATTTTATTAAGTTGTTGGGCAATCCATGCGCTGTTAGTATCCAATCACCTGGCCTATCAGCAATTCGTCGCCAATAGTTACAATACTTGCATTCACATTTTTCATCGGGCAAAATTAGGTCAGCAAATTAAGATTACCATTTTGCATTAGTTTTGAATAAAAAAATATAGTTTGAAAAATATTCTTCTTTTGTTTGTTTCCTGTTGTTCGATACAACTGCATGCACAAAATATCAAAACTACTTTTAACAATGCGTATAAAAAGTTTGCAGCGCAAAAGGTTTTCAAACATGCTTCAATAAGCCTTTTAGTTATAGATAATTCCACCGGACAAACAATTACCAGTGTTAATGCAGAAACAGGGCTTGCTCCTGCCAGTTGCCAGAAAGTGATAACTGCCTCAACAGCTTTTGAATTGTTGGGCCATTATTATACTTATCCTACTACATTGGGTTACACGGGCAACATTGTGAATGGAGTGTTGAATGGAGATATAATCATTAAAGGAGAGTGGCGACCCGACATTGGGAAGCTGGAGATACCCGGAAACAACAGAGGAAAATATTATTTCAGAATTTAAAAATGAAATATTACGTGAAGGCATAAACGAAATTAACGGGCATGTATATGCAGATGAAAGTGCCTGGACAGGCGAAGTAACACCTGAGTGGATGGATATGGGAAGATATTGGAAACTATTATGGCGCAGGTGCACGGGCTCTCAACTGGAGGGAAAATCAATATGATCTTTTCTTAAAATCCGGTAAGAATGTAGGTGATACAGTGACGTTGGTAAATACAAAGCCATCCTTTGTTACAGGACTTAATCTTAAACATATTGGCAACTGCTGCAGAAAAAGGTACAGGCGATAATTCGTATATTTTTATGCCACAAGACAATACTTATGGCAACGTTAGGGGAACGATTCCTGTAAATGAAAATAATTTTGTTATTTCCGGCTCTATGCCCGAGCCGGCAAAACAATTGGCGATAACGCTGGAGGCGTCTTTAAAAAATTTACCGGCTCGAAACAATTGCCAAAGATTATCCTGATGTAAAAACAAATGGCGATTCGGTGCATACATTTTACACGCATTATTCGCCAGACCTCGATAGCATTGTTTACTGGTTCCTGAAAAAAAGTATCAACCTTTATGGTGAAGCTTTAATAAAAACACTTGGCCGTCAATTTACAAACATTGGTGCTACAGACAGTGGTGTAAATGTTATAAAGAGTTTTTGGAATAAAAAGAGGTATTGAACCTTCGGCGATGAATATTATTGATGGCAGCGGGCTCTCTCCTGCCAATCGCGTTACTACTTCAACTTTAGTAAGTGTGATGCAGTACGCAAAAAAACAAGCCTGGTTTCCGGCGTTCTACAATGCATTGCCTGAAATAAATGGCATTAAAATGAAAAGCGGTTCTATTGGAGGAGTTGTATCTTACACGGGATTTATAAAAAATAAAAAAGGGAGTTGATTATACTTTCGCATTTATAGTAAATAATTTTGATGGTAATGCCAATGATGTAAGAAAAAAAATGTGGGCTTTGCTTGACCTGCTGAAATAATACATTCAATTTCTAAAACCTTAAATAAATAACATGAAAGTTCAGAGTTATCAAAACCATTCCCGTTATGTTCCCATGTTTCATTTCGTTACTCTAACTATATTGATTTTATGTTTGGCAGGCTCCGCATGGAATGCTGAAAAAGCTTACCAGCAACATTCCGGTAGATTAGTTGCTGCAATCATTTTTGGCCTTAGTTATGGCTGTATAATGCTGTTTTGGTATGCCCGCTCATTTGCTGTAGGCGTGCAGGACAGGGCAATACGTGCTGAAGAAAATCTTCGGCATTTTGCGTTAACAGGTAAATTATTGGATAAGCGTTTACGCAAGTCGCAGGTAATTGCATTGCGTTTTGCAGATGATGATGAATTTATTTCGCTTGCCGAAAAAGCTGCCAATGAAAATATGAAACCGGGAGACATAAAAAAAGCAATCGTAAACTGGAAAGCAGACCACCACAGGATTTAGCTGTCATGTTTATTACTTCTTTTATTTGCAGCAACCATCCCTCTATCTGCTTTATGCAAAATCCATATTGATAGCATCAGCCAAACAACGCTCAGGCAAAAGCCTGCTACCACGTCACTGGGATAGTGTACACGAAGATAAACCCTGCTAAACGCAATTATTGTGGCAAATACAAAAAGCAAAAATGCAATGATTATTTTCCAAAGCTTTCGAATATTTGCATGCCAGATTATATAAATAAGAATTCCAAAAAAAGTAAAGGATGAAAATGAATGGCCGCTGGGGAAACTAAAACCCGTAACATTGACTAATCAAGAGGATCCAACGGGCGATGTCGTTTAAAAATGTTTTTAAATAAAAAAAGAATTCCGGTGCTGCTTAATCCAATCATGGCAATATCCAGACGCCAGCGTGTTTTTTTCCGTTAAATAGAAAAATAACAAACCAAATAAGCAGGGAATAAAAACATTTCTGAACCAAAAAAAGTAATTTCCTTCATTAAAGATGTTCTTTCAGGAGAAACCAATAAATCAATTTTTGTTAATATCGTGAGGTCAAATTTGTTTTCATTTTCTATAACTATTTCATCAGCAATCGCGACAAATGAAAACAAGATTACGAGAAATAAAACAAGTGCAAGAATAAGTCTCAATGTTATCCATTCAGCCTTTTTTACTACGGGAGCTTGTTCCAGTTTTCTTTCTAATTCATCTTTCATTTAAAACAGCCTGTTAATTAAAATATATCAAGTGGAATACCACAAACTATTTACAGCCTTCCATAAAGACAATGAATAAATTATGCCATAATATTTATAACCTTAAAGGTGTATAAAAAGTTTTAAATAAAACATATAAAACAAATTTTGGAGGAAGTGATTTGCAACCTTATTTTTGCGCCGGAGAGATGTCAGAGCGGTTTAATGAGGCGGTCTTGAAAACCGTTGAGGGTCACACCTCCGGGGGTTCGAATCCCTCTCTCTCCGCTGAAAATCAGTTATTTCGAATAAGCTTAAGTATAAAACTCCCGAAAACGAAGCGTTAACGGGAGTTTTTATTACCGGGCTTGCTAATTTCAACTCCATTATGTGGAATTATCCTTGCAAAGCAAAAAACTAGGATTAAGAACTCTAAAACTTTCTCTGCTTAATTGCCTGTTCAATATCTCAATTAAATCAGCAGCATTTTCAATTCCAACAGATAGTCTTAATAAATTATCTTTTATCCCAATTGCGAGTCTTTCATCTCTTGACAAATACCGGTGGGATGTAAACGCGGGCGAGCAGATCAGGCTCTCTACTCCACCCAGGCTTAGCGCAGGACTTATAAGCGTGAGAGTTTTGCTGAAATGCTTTAATGCCATCGAGATCAGTATCTAATTCAAAAGAAACCATTCCGCCAAATCCTTTCATCTGCTGCGTTGCTATTGCATGTTGCGGATGTGAAGGCAACCCGGGATAATACACTTTATTAATTGATGGATGACTTTCGAGGTATTCAGCAATGTGCATCGCATTTTCATTTTGCTTATTTATTCTCAGTGCAAGGGTTTTGAGGCTTCGTTCAGCTAAATAACATTCATTGGGTGTTAAAGAACCTCCGTACATTTTAGCTGTATTATAAATTGCATCTTTATAAATAACACTATTACAAACCATAGCTCCGTAAGGAAGATCGTTGTGGCCGCCCAGGTATTTGGTACCACTATGTACGCTTATATCAATACCTTCTTCAATAGGCAGTTGATTTATTGGAGAAGCAAAAGTGTTATCGATTATAGTGATAATATTTTTTGCTCTTGCTATCGCACAAATATCTTTAATTGAAACAATGTTAAGCAAGGGGTTGGAAGGAGTTTCAATGTAAAATATTTTTGTATTATGTTGCAGCATTGCCTCAAAATTGTCAGCGTCGCCATTAGCAAAACTGCACACAACACCCCGTTTTGGAAGTTCTTCATTTGCAAATTTTAAAGTGCCTCCATAAAGATCTTTTGAAAAAACTATATGGTCACCATTGCTCAGAAAACTTAGTATAGACGTGGTTATGGCAGCCATGCCGGAACTGAAAACCATGCCCCATTCTCCATGCTCGAGTGAGCAGATTATTTTACCAAGCCGTTCCTGGTTATAGGTGGAATAAAAGCCGGGGTAGCGTAAAGTTTGCTTATCTATATAATCATATGCCACAGCGGGGTAAATCGCCGCCGTTACAGCACCGGTTTCATTTGCTTCTCCCTGTAACGGGTGCACACAATTTGTTTCATTATTATTCATCCGCAAAAATAACTCAAGTTTATTTTTACATCGCCATAAACTACCGGATTGAATAAAGCCGAACAATTTATATCACTATTTCGAATAATGTAATAAGGAGTTATCGTTTAGATTTTATTTCGCTCTAATGCAAGCGCCTTTGGAAATAATATATTGTTTTCGAGATGAACATGAATATGCAAGTCGTTCTCAAACTCTTCAAGTATTTTATAGAGCAACTTGTAAGAACCACAGGCGTCTGCAGGTAAAAAATAATCATGCGACAAAACCCTAATTTCTTCTAAGTTTTTTCCAACTAATTCATGTTCCATCTCCATCATGTTTATTGGATTTTGAACCGTGCCGAAATGCGGTGTCGGGCGGGTATGCAAATTTTTTTCTGCAAATACCAATTCTTTAATGTAGGGAAATAATACTTTTTCTTCTTTTACCATGTGAGCACTTAATTCAGCATTTATTTCATTAACGCGATCCCTGATGGTCAATAATTCTGGATGCTGATCACCATGTACACCTGCCACTTTATGACCATAGGCTACTAAATCAGGCAGCGTTTTCTTTACATAACTGTGATGCATATTCGTAATATAATCTATAAGGAAATCCAAACTCCATTCATTATAGGGAAGCGGACGAGCACTTATAATATTTTTGTCAGCCTGTTGTAGTTCCTGTTCAATCTTAGTTACGTCAATTCCTTTTTCCACACATGCTTCTTTTACAGTCTTCTTTCCTCCGCAACAAAAATCCAGGCCATATTTTTTGAATACTTCAGCTTTGCGCAAATCTTTTGCTACAATTTCGCCAAGGGTTTCATCATTTTCCCCTGTAGTTTTTTTGTGAAATTTTTACTCTCCACAACTCTGGCCCTTCTTCCAGGTATTCCCAGTTAAAAATATTTCCTCTTTCTCCCAATAACTGGTAGTAGAGTGGCTTAGGATCATGATCATTATGGATGGTCAAAGTTTCACCCTGATCCAGCTCATCAAAACGCACAAAAATCGTTGGATGTTTTAGCCTTGGTTCCAGCAGTGTTACATTAAGGATGTTCTCTTGTTCAAATAAAGTTTCCATTTTGTATAAAATTTAAAAGTGATTTAATTGTAATAGCAAGTAGATTTTTTAAAAATATAAAGGCATTTTTGTTCCTGAATAGATATTTCAGATTAATTCCGACAAACCCATTTCCTATTTATTTTACCGGCATAGGCTTTTGAATCACCTTCAACAGGCTACTATCCCACTTTCCTGCAACTTTTATTTGAGCTATGGCCCCAAAATCAAAGGCTTCTATCAGGTTGTGGTTTAAAAGCAAATAGGTACCTGGTTCCCTGAATCTATATATTACTGCAGCGGCTGAACCGGCAGGAACGGGCCATGTTTCGTAATCTGTATAAGGTGTATTATTGAACTTGCCTCCGGGCCAGTAAAGATCTGCATGGCCGCCAATAAGATGGATACGCGTATCGCGATTGGCCTGCGAAGTAATCAGTAAAACATTGTCGCCAACGTTTGCGGTCAAAGCATTTTTGCCTAACAAAGCACCCTCTCTTCCATTGAAAACAATGTTTGTCGGCATAAGGGTTTTAACTGATTCTGCAATTTCCTGTATGCTTTGCTGCGGGGTCGAAATATTTTTAATTTTACCATCCTTATCTTTTGGAAGATAATAATCCTGTTCTGCTACATAGTATGCCTTGTCGAATTTTACCAGGTTCCCATTTTCATCTTTTAATCCTTCGCGGGGCAAAACCATTATAGCACCATTCATGCCTGATGTAACGTGAATGGGAACCATGGTACCTCCGGGTGCGCAGTGATAAACAAAAACACCTGGCTTTGTACATCTAAACCTGAATGTTACCTGCTGACCCGGATTTACCAGAGAGACTTCACCACCGCCCAAAGCGCCTGTGGCGGCATGGAAATCGATATTATGGGTTTGTGTATTTGTAGCAGGATTTTTCAGAGTCAATTCCACAAAATCATCTTGATGTACTACTATCATGGGACCAGGCACCGTGCCGTTGTAGGTGAACGCCCAGATAGAATCGCCCGGAGCTACCTCTATTTTCTTTTCTTGTACGGTAAAAGTAACTTGTACTATTTTAGGGCCATCTTTATCTACTTCATCAAATTTAGGTAACATGGGTGGCGAAACCATCTCCTGTGTTGCCCGTGGAAGATTATCTCCATCTCCTTCAAATTGTTTATCAATTACAGATTTTGAGCTACCATTTTTGCATGCTGCTAAAAGTAATACTACTGTGAATACAGCGAAAGATTTCATCCTTTGGGTTAGTAGGTCATATGAAAATTGGGATCGTAAATTTTTCATTTTATTATTATTTTAAATGTACAAATATCTAATCCGGAGACACGTTGCAGGTAAATCAATATAGTCTTATATAAAGCTTTTAAGAGCTATTGACAAATCAGTTCAATAAACTCTAATTGTAGCATTTTGCAAAGCTTCGTTAACCAGTATCTGGCAAGCCAATCTTAGGTTTACATTCGTTACGCCTGTTTTTTTTAAGGTAGTCTCTTCATTTCTTTCCAGGTATCGCAATTCATTTTTAGTTTCAACTATTTCCACCATACAGGTGCCACACCTCCCCATGCCTTTGCATTCGCCAAAGTCTTCCAAATAAATTTTATCATATAGCAACATCATTAAATTCCTGTATTCATTTGTATGAGTTTCTAAATGATATTCTTCTTCGCCATACATCACTTTTAGATGAATATTCTTAATCTGGAATTTCATTCTGAGTAATGCGTATTACTAAATATTTCGTTCATTTCCAGTACATGCTCTTTTATAATGCGGGTTATTTTATCCAAAATTGATCTTCAAAATCTTCCGTCAACGGAGATGGTTGGGCGTCAAGTTTTCTGCCTATTTCTTCAAGTTGCTTTTCACTAAGCACTTTTTCAAGATGTGGAAAGAGTTCTCTCTCCTCATAGCGTATATGATCATCTATAAGATTAGCAAGCTGCGCCAATCCCGTTTTTGGGTCAGCCGTTGAGCCATCCAACAGTTCATCAAGTTGATGTTTTATTTGTTTGTGATCGTTAATCGCCTTTTGTACTAATTCATCTTTCAATGGAGAAAACAATATCACTTCTTCTTCTTTAAAGTGCTCAGCTAAATGATTACTCCAGAAATAACCTGCATACTTTTTTATTCGTTCTGTCGCCACTTCATGTTTTATCCCTTGCCTGATTTTCCAACAAAACAACAAACCGGAATGATGATCTTTTGAAAGCTTTTTAATGTATTCACTGCGTTTGATAGGTTTGTTTTCCATAAGTGATTGTAATGTTTAATTATGTAATCTTTTTTTGCAAAAAACCCTGAAGGACTATTGCATTATTATATTGTGCGTCGCGTGCTGCATAAAGCAGCGTTACAATTTTATGTTTCTTTACCAACTTTATAATTTCGTTTACTGCTTCTGATTGTTCCAATTCTTCATCATACTTTTCAACAAATTCGTTCCACTTTCCAGGTTCATGATTAAACCATTTTCTTAATGCAGCAGACGGCGCTATTTCTTTAAGCCAAAGGTCTACATGTCCTTTCTCTTTGCTTATTCCACGTGGCCATAAGCGATCTACAAGAATCCGAAAGCCATCACCTTTTTCGATTGGTTCGTAAACACGTTTTAATTTAATTTCATGCATGGCACCAGGTTTATAATTATTACGAATCTATAACGGGTAATTCTTATAGAACCCGATTTTCTCTTCAAATATCTCAGCCATTTTTTCGGCACGCCATTTCGCTTCCGTTGCTTTTTCGCCTGTAAACAATTCATCAACTGTTTGAGTAAATAATTCCATCCATCTTTTGAAATGCATGCCTGACACTGGCAAGCTCGCATGGGCCGGAAAAGGGCTGCCGAAGTAAGTCCGCTCGTTTAACAAAAGTGTTTGCCAGAAGGTGTACATTTTTTCAAGGTGTTGCGGCCAGCGGTCCTTTATTTTTTCGTTAAATATCGGGCCCAGCAATTCGTCCTCTTTTATTTTTTCATAAAAAGTGTCAACAAGCTTTTTTATATCTTCTAACGATATTATCTCTTTAGCTTCATTCATCATCTTAATTATTTTTTGAGATAATTCTGTAATAACAAAAATTATTCAAATATTTACAGCCCATTTATAAATCTTTTCTTTTGAATTTGCGCAATGATAAACTAACGGGTATTATCATCCAAAGTAACATAACAAGGATGGTAATGATGAAGCCGTAAGTTGTTCCGAAAAAGCTTTGAAAAACTGCACCCGTATAACCCATCAAAGCAGAAACATCCATTTTCAACAATATCAAAATCCGTCCCATATCGATAGGGTTTAGGCCACTCAATAACAGCATTGGTTTTTCCAAAGGGTAATCTGCAAATTGAAAAAGAATGAACAATACAAGCCCATCGAAAATTAATGAAAAATATAGCCACAGTAATACCGCAATGCCAATGCCTTTGGCTTTGTCTCTTGTGTAAACCGCCGCCAGTAAGGCAATTGCCACAAATATGAGTGTCAGTATTAAACCTACCGCTACTAAAATGATTCCTGTAGCCGTAAACGAATATATGAGCACGGCGATACCAACGCCAATAAAAAAAGACAAAGTCAACGCGATGGCCATACCAGCAAAAAGGCTAATCCATATATGCTTTCGTTGAAGCGGCTGGCTAACCAATAACTCTATAAATTCAGCGCTGTTGTAAACATAGATCGTTGAAAAAATGATACAAATTAATGGGACTATTATTAAAACAATGTTCATTAAACTTAAAAGTCCTTTAGAAGTATTGTCTTCCAAATTGAAAACGCTGAACGAAATTATCAGCAACAGCAAAGTATAGGCAATAACAATTTTATTCCTGAGAATATCTGTAATTACATATTTGATAATCTTTCGCATGCTATTTATTTTTTTGCATAACAGAGGCAATAGCCCTGGATAGTTTTTCTTCCCCGGTATCTTCACGCAACAGTTCAATACTTTTATGAAATATTAAATTTCCATCCTGCATATAAATTACCTGGGTTACCAGGTCGTCCAACTCACTTAGTATATGCGATGTTATTAGAACTAATTTTCCTTTTTGTTTTTCAGCAATAATTTTTTCTTTTAATATTTCTGATGCTACCGGATCCAAACCTGCAGTGGGTTCGTCGAGTATCAGCACATCCGGGTTGAAGAGGAAGGCAAGCGAAGCACTCACCTTTTGCGTAGTACCACCAGATAAGGTGCGCATGCGTTTCTTTAAAAGATCAGACAGTTTGAAAGCTTTAATCAAATCTTCATCTATCTTATATTTATTGCCTTTACTTCTTATATCTTTCATCATATTCAACACTTGCCCGATCGTCATATTTTCGGGATAACGTCCTATCTGCGGCATGTACCCTATATGCTCCCGGTACATCCAGTCGTGCAAAATATTTTTCGAATTAAATGTGATGAATCCACTATCGGGTACTACCATGCCTAGAATACTTTTTACCAGCGTTGTTTTCCCGCTTCCATTCGGTCCTATCAATGCGATACACTCGCCTTTATTACAAGTAGCTGAAACATTGTTCAAGGCAACGAGCCTTCCAAATTTCTTGGTAACATTAGAAGCTATAATCATAACGGTAAGGGTTTCATGAATGGAGACTTATCAACTAAATTTTCCGGTGTAAGGCTTGGAATAATTTTTTCGATTTTATCAAATAAGCTAGCCATAACACTTCTGAATAAAATCATTGCAGTAGGATTTTCCGCAACAATCATAGAGAACATACTAACGGGATGATAGGGTACGTCTCCTAAATTGTCTTTGTTCAAATCATATCCTTCGTATTTATCCCAATAATTATAATTGAAGTTGTTCAATACCAGCGTTCCATTGGTGGCTATGTCAAAAGAGTTGCCTATAAAATTATTGTGCGTAA
This sequence comes from uncultured Chitinophagaceae bacterium, assembly GCA_963756945.1. Classification (GTDB taxonomy): domain Bacteria; phylum Bacteroidota; class Bacteroidia; order Chitinophagales; family Chitinophagaceae; genus Ginsengibacter. The sequence continues at coordinate 62,803 of CAVWQJ010000046.1, forward strand.
GTGTATCATCCATGCAGCTTGCCTGTATCTTGAATGCCCAGCCGTTGTTGATATATTCATTTTTTTCAACCAATACTCTGTTAGCACCTTCCATTGAAATTGCCGTAGTATTTCTTAAAAATTTATTTCCCAAAATATAACTGTCAGTAATCTCTTTCAGAAAAATACCATAGCATCCATCTCCCCAATTGTCTTCAAAAACATTATTAAACATTTTTACACCGTGAGTGAACATGACGGATACGCCTGCACTGTTATTTTGAAAAATATTGGAAATATATGCATCATTGTGGGAGAACATAAAGTGTAGCCCATACCGTGAGTTGGCACTTGAAATATTGCGCCATATTATCGAGTTGGTAACAAACTCAAAATAAATACCATCGCGGTGGCCGGTAACTGTATTACCAATAATGCGAAGGCTATCGCATTGCCAGCAATGTATGCCATTTCCGCTTTGTTGGTCAGTGAGAGCATAAGCGGTAAGTTTGTTATTCTCTACCAAACAGTCGGTAGCTTTTTGTAAATAGATTCCGAAAAAAGTATCTTCTAATATATTTCCTGATACGACAACATTTTTGTTTTCATAAATTTTAATTCCCGCAATATCAGTAATGCTTGAAACACCACTGTGCATCAGCTTAAAGCCGTTAATGGTAACACCGTTAGCTCTTACTGAAATAATTTCGTATTTATGTTCTCCATCCAATACCGGGTAGTCGTTTCCAATTAATGTGATGGACTTATTTACAGTAATATTCTTCTCTTTATAAATACCCGCATCCACCAAAATGGTATCGCCATTTTGCGAAGCATTTATTGCCTGCTGAATTGAATGAACGGATTGATTGGTTCCAACCTTCCGAACATTGGCTATGGCAGCTATGCTGGTAAATAATAAAAATGACCATATGAAACCTAAGTATTTTATCACGGTGTATCTACTTGATTCCAGGTAAGTATAGTACCCGGGTAAGTATTCATTACAAATTTTAAGCTATCTGCATTACTGAAAGCAGCGATATTACCATTCATAGGGCTTTTCAAGGCATTGCTTTTTAAATAAAATGCGGTGGCCGCGGGAATTAACGCATGGTTACCTGAGAAATCCACAAAATACACATCGTATCCTTTCTCGTTTTTAAAGCCTGGCGACTGAATAAATGACTTTATACAATGAGCATCATCGAATTTATACACCTTTCCCTTTTGAGTTACAATTTCTGCACCAAAGCGTTTATCACTTATGGGCATTTTACAATAATCGCACATATCCTTTCCCGTTATGATGGGTTGCGGACCGGTATTGCAGGAGCTAAATGAAAGGAAAAGTAAAAATGGTAATGCGCTGCTTGCGGGTTTAAATTTTTTTATCCATTTGCGATGATCATTCCATCCCAAAACTACGAGTGCCAATAAAATAGCACCCACCCCAATAAATAGCCATCCGCCGATATGAGGTATTGAGTAAGCTCCAAAATTGAGTAATTGTTTATAACCAATCAACGGTGGCTGATAGGCCATGCCGGGAACAATAATCGCTGCATCCGGATTAAGATTGTGTCCATAATTATAATCCCATTTCCAGAAATCAATCATGGCAATTATGCCAAAGCAAACGAAAAGAACGAATATTACATTGAGCAACCACCTTTTGCCAACAACCGCTGTAATTAATAGTGCAGTGGCAAAGGCTCCAATAATATATGGAAGAATAGTAAATTCTAAAAAGTCCGCTGTGTGCAGCGTCTTCATCCCTATATAATGGTTTAACCCATTTATAATATCTACGTTACCTCCGAGTTTGTTGGCATAAATTAATAACACCAATCCTTCCGGGTACTGCGGTGCGGCCAGTTGAATTTGCCAAATAGGAAAAAATAAGACAGCAAAAAGCAATGCACTGCACAACAATATTAGCCATCTTGCATATCCCGTTAATTTATTATTTTTCATAACCATACTTTTAATGTGAAGCAATTCCAGTACAAAAAAATCTGCTACACTAAGATCTCCTACCTGCCTTTATCATTTCGCGGCTGGTGGTAACAACACTCCATCAATTGCGTAAATTATACCGTTAGCTGCCTGGATGGTGCCGGTAATTTGTGCTGAATTATTTAAAGTAATTTTTCCATCTTTTACCTGAATAGTTACATTGTCCCCGTTAGCCATGCCCAATACCTGGCCATCCTTAAAATCAGCAGATTTCAATCCACCGAGGGCAACGTGATATTGCAAGATGTTCGCAAGGTCATCTTTCTTATCATCCTTCATTAATCCATCAACAGTACCAGCCGGAAGCTTATCGAAAGCCGCATTCGTCGGTGCGAAAACTGTGAAAGGCCCTGCATTGGAAAGAGAAGTGACAAGGTCTGCCTGCTTTAACGCGGCTACAAGGGTTGTAAAATCTTTTGAACCGACCGCAGTCTTTACAATATCTTTTTGTGATTCATTATCACTCACATTTTCCTGTCCTCCTCCCGCAACGGTTGTTGAATCATTGGCAGTCGAATTTTCCGTTTTATTCCCTGCGCCCTGATTACATGAAAAAATGGTTATCAAAACTGTAACTAAAAACAAACTGATAATTCTTTTCATAACGAAAAATTTTTACTGTTTTAAAATTTTACAAGTATTCATTCTTCAATCATCATAAGGAGTTTACGCAACAACCATATTCGTGATGATGCACCCATGATCTTCTGTGTACATAACTGTTCCGGGGAACTTTGTAAGGCTCCGAAACAACAGAATTTTTATTTATCCAGCAGCGGAGGATTACTGGTACTATCCGGCATATTTTTTCCTGTATTGAATGTGAGGGCTACGTCGCTGTTGGCTGGCGATATCCTCACGTAACCCTGCATTTCCTGGTGAAGAGCACTGCAGAAGTCTGTACAGTAAAATGGATAGATACCTGGTTTTTCCGGGTCCAGTAAAGTGTTTGTGTTTCGCCCGGCATTACCAATAACTCTGCGGTGTTTGGTGCACCTTTTATTGCAAAGCCATGCGGTACATCCCAATCCTGCTCCTGGTTAGTTAGATGCCAATAAACCTGGTCGCCCATTTTTATGCCTTCAATATTATCCGGCACAAAGTGAGAGCGTATCATGGTCATATAAACATCAACTCTTTTTCCAGTGCGCACTACTTTTGCTTCGGATTCTCCCTTTGTTACATAAGGGTTTTTATTTTCATCAATCTTAAAAAACTTAACAGATTTATCCTTTATCAACGAGGCTTCAACAGCCTGTGCATAGTGTGGTTCGCCTACAGTTGGAAAATCAAGTAACAATTTCATTTTATCACCACTGATATCAAAAATCTGCGCTGCCTGTGCTAATTCCGGGCCCGTTGGCAGATACCTGTCTTTGGTAATTTTATTATAAACAATTACATATTTACCATTAGGTTTCCTGGAATCGCCACCGGGAATGCACAAGTGACCAGGTGAGTAATAAGTGGGCTCCCTGTCGATTACCTTTAAATCCTTTATGTTCCATTTTACAATCTCCGATGAAACAAACATAGTAGTGATTGCATTTCCACGACCATCAAATTCGGTATGTAACGGACCTAAGCCGGGCTTTTTAACTTCACCATATAAAGCAGCTTCATATTCAATTACGGGTATACCTTCATAATCACCAATAAATTTTTTATCAGCAATAGCTTTTTGAATTTTTTCGAAACTAAATACAGGAATTAAAGCTGCTAATTTTCCACTGCCTACAATGTATTCTCCTGTTGGGTCTACATCACACCCGTGAGGAGATTTTGGACAAGGAATAAAATAACATATCCCGGGAAAATCTTTAGCATCTAAAACGAGTACTTGTTTTTCAATCGTAGAAGTAGCGCTATGCGTGCTTTCACTATATACATTATGCGCATATTCAACAGCCTCATTTTTTCCCTTTCCTTCTTTTGCGAGTTCTTCTAATTTTTTCCAGTTTACAGCAAGAATAAAATCTTTATCACGTTGCGATGCGTTTACTTCCAGCAAAGTATTGGCCTGCTCAGTATTATAACAGGAAAAGAAAAACCAGTCGTGTGATGGGCCTTTACCTGAATGGCTTAAATCAAAATCAACCGGAGGCACTCTTAACTGAAAGGCAATTTTCATAGTACCGGAATCCTTATTTACGCTGATAAAACTTATTGAAGCTTTAAAGTTTTTGCGGTAAGTATTAATGGGTACATCACCGTTAGCATTATCTGTGGGCACTGCAAAGCGTGTACCCGCTATTACGTATTCAGTATTTTCTGTAATGAATGGAGAAGAGTGATTTCCTGCGCTGTTCGGCAATTCCATTATCTCTGCGGTTTTAAAAGTAGTAAGGTCAACTCTTGCTACTCGGGGTGTATTATTGGCATTGGCAAATATCCAACGACCATCTATCTCTCCATTAGTTTGAGAGAGCTCCAGGTGATGTTGATCATCCCAGGGAACAAAACCGTGAGAAGTATTCAGCATTGGCTTGGTTTCTTCACTATAGCCATAACCATTTTCAGGAAACACTGAAAATATGGGAATAATTTTCAATAGTCTTCCTGACGGTAACCCGTACACGGCCATTTGACCATTGAATCCGCCGGAAACAAAATTGTAAAACTCATCATATTTTCCCGGAGCCACATATACTCTTTGTGCAGCGTCGCCGCTTATGGCATCAGAAGTATTTTTAGGTTTGCAGGAATAAAAACCAGTTATCATGAAAGCAGCTACCACGGCATAAAGCAGGTATGTTTTCTTTTTCATTTTATTTTGAATTGTTTTTTATAATATTTACTATTTCACCCCGTCGTTCTTACGCATAAATTCGTATACATTCCGTGCATCATCGCCTACTAAATTTTGATTGGGCATACGCACGAGGCATATTTCCAGCATTGCCTGAGCCTTGGGATCTTTTGTTAACATGTCATCCGGGTTTGATGCAAAATTCATAATCCATTCCGCAGTATGCCTGCTGGTAACACCTTTCCATCCCGGTCCTACCAATTTTTCATCGGTTAATTTGTGGCAGGCACTGCATTTTACAGTATATACTTTTTGCCCCGCATCAGCCTTTGCAACATCAAGATTAGCACTTACGTCAACTTTAGTAAATGGACCTTCTCCGCGTTTTGGATCATAAGAAGGATTGCCACCTGACGTCTCTGTCGGAGTAACTGCCGGCTCTTCACTTTTGCTGCTATCGCTATTTGAATTATTACAAGCAACAGCCATTAGCGCTATCACGCCTAAATAGATGAGTTTTTTCATATTATTTACTTTTTTATATTTTGTCTTGATTGATGGCACAATATTACCATGGCACGCATCAGCATTTTATGCGTACAATCATAAATGAAAATTCCAGCTGATAAGCGGGCGACGGACAATGCACGTAAATTTCTTACAGGTCTTGCCTGAACTGGGTTTCCCGAGACCAATGTTTTTTTTCTATATATAGAATATGATAAAGATCATCTCTGCACCCAATAAGAATCATAAAGAATAATTGCCTGAAAGGCATTTGATTTTACAAGCATTCGGTATCAGATGAAACGATCTACATTAAAAACAGCGTTGTTATTTTTAAAATGCTTATGATTGCAATCATAAAGCATAAAATTATTGCGACTTTACTTTGCCTCTCAAATGGATCGTTCATTACAAAAATGGCTATCAGTCGCTTTTTTCAATTTAATGTTGGTGGGAGCCTTAGGATGCATACTGCGTTATAAAATTGCATACTCGTTACCGTTTGTCGATCAAAAATTTTTATTACATGCCCATTCTCATTTTGCTTTCTCCGGGTGGGTAACCCAGGCGTTAATGGCATTATTAATAAAATATCTATCAGACAAGACGGCGACTAACCAGTTTCCAAAGTACCGTTGGATTTTATGGGCCAACCTAATTACGGCTTACGGTATGTTATTTACCTTTCCTTTTGAGGGTTACGATACTGGCTCCATCATCTTTTCAACAGCATCTATTTTTGCAGGATATGCCTTTGCTATTCAATTTTGGAATGACTTAAAAAGAATCAATGAACCATCGGTCGAAAAGTTATTCTTTAAGGCAGCGCTGTCTTTTAATGTTTTGTCGTCAATAGGTCCCTTCACCCTGGCCTACTTAATGGCCTCAAAAAGCAGCTTTCAGAACCTATATGTCGCTGCTATATATTTCTTCCTTCACTTTCAATATAACGGGTGGTTTTTATTTGCATGCATGGGATTGTTAGCCTATCGGTTAAGATTATACGAAGTCCCTGACAACAAACTGAAGACTGCGTATTACCTTTTCGTATTTGCCTGCGTGCCGGCTTATTTTTTATCCGCTTTGTGGATACCCATGCCATCGTGGATATACATACTAGTAGCATTAGCAGGACTTGCGCAGATCGCTGGATGGATTGTTATTCTAATGGCAACCAAGGGATATCAAGACCGCATAAAATCTCATTTAAATTCTTTTGCCAGGATTTTATTTATTCTCTGCGCTATAGCATATAGTATAAAATTACTATTGCAAGCGGCATCTGCCATTCCATCTTTAAGCTACTTAACGTATGGATTCAGGCCAATAGTGATTGGATATTTGCATTTGGTACTGCTTGGAGTTGTATCTCTTTTTATTGCAACTTATGGTATCGCGTATAACTATTTCCCTCTCACTAAAATTAAAAAGACAGGGGTGATTATTTTTGTTGCAGGAATTATTATCAATGAAATATTCCTCTTAGTGCAAGGCATTGCCGATTTAAATTATACTTCAGTACCATACATGAATGAAGCACTTTTAGCAGCGGCATTTATTTTATTTTTTGGTCTGCTAATGATGAATATTCATAAAAAACCTGTGCTATCCGGCTAAAAGTATTCTTCGTAAAAAAAAACTTTTAGTTAATGGTTCCAGGTCCCTTCCTTCTTTGGCCGCTGAGAATAATTTCCACACCTTTGTTTCTCCATGCATATAGAGGATACAAAGGAAACTATCATTGATCTGGTAAAAACTCACACCAAAGAACTATATGCTTTCACCATGGCCAAAGTAGGCCAAAAGGAAATTGCCGAAGATATCGTTCAGGAAACCTTCTTATCCGCGTTTCAATCTTATGATAATTTTCAAAATAAAAGCAGTGCAAAGACATGGCTTTTTTCTATCTTAAAACATAAAATTGCTGATCACTTTCGATTACAATATAAAAGAGGTAATGAAGTATCCCCTGATATCATTGAAAAATTCTTTGATGAAAATCATCGGTGGAAACCGGAATACAGGCCAAAGCAATGGACTGAAGTGGATCATTTATTAGATGATCCTGCATTTTCAAAAACACTCTCAGATTGCTTAAAAGCGTTGCCTGATAAATGGTCGTCTGCCATTCAATTAAAATATCTCGAAGAAACAGAAAGCAAAGAGATATGTTCTCAGCTTGAAATCACCACTTCTAACTTCTGGCAAATTATTCACCGGGCTAAACTACAATTAAGAAATTGCCTGGATATAAAGTGGTTTAAAAAATAATTGATAGTTGTTGTCAGGAATTGAATAAGGAAGCGACTACCTGCAAAACATCGTTCCATTATGCGGCTGTTGCCCGCTGTTATGAATGTTTTAATAATTAAACTCTTACAATTCAATTTTTTATTAGATGAATGATGCATCCCAACAAATGATCGCCAATCTCAAAAATGGCAACAGACGCACCTACGAGGCTTTATACCAGGAAAATTTTGCTTCAGTACAAAAGTTCGTTACAAAAAACAGTGGAACGACCGACGATGCAAAGGATATCTTCCAGGACACCTTACTTGTATTGATAGAAAAGTTAAGAACCGAGAACTTTGAATTGACTGCTTCTTTAAAAACTTACATTATCGCTATCAGTAAAAATCTGTGGTTTAAAAAACTAAGGAACAAATCATATTATCGGCAAGCTGAATTTTCAGAAATGCTTTTAGATAAATTTAATTCAGAAATATCTTCAGCAATAAATGAGGAAAAATCTTATTGGGAAAGATTACAAACCTATTTTAGTAAAATAACTGCCCATTGTAATCATCTGCTGCATTCCATGTTTTTTAAAAATAAAAATATTGAAGAAATTCAAAAAGAATATGGCTACTCCACTAAACATAATGCACAAAATCAAAAACATAAATGCATTGAGCAAATCAGAAAAGTAAAAGAGCGAGATGAAAAGCTTAATTCTTAAATCAACCATTACGTGTCCAAAATGCGGATACCAAAAGTAAGAAGAAATGCCAACCGATGCTTGTCAATTTTTTTATCAATGCGAAAATTGTAAGGAGACCCTGTGCCCAAATTCAGGTGATTGTTGCGTTTATTGTAGTTATGGCAGCGTGAAATGTCCTTCCATCCAGGAAAAAGAACACTGTTGCAAAAAATAAATTTAAACTCATTTTCAGTTTGCGGGTGATTTTTTAAAGTTATTGGTATTAGTAAGTATCAATAACATTAAAAAATATAAAAATGAAAAAATTAATTGGTTTAAAACCTTTCACCAGGTTAATGATTGCTTTTTTTGCAATCGCTCTTTTTAGCTTCCAGCAAGCTAATGCACAAAAACTTGTAACAGTAAAATCGGCTAAGAACTTCAATGAGACAGTATCAGGAATTAAGAAAGGAGTTGCGGATGCAGGCATGATGGTTCTTGCAGAAATTAATCATGGAAAAATTCTTTCTATGACCGGACTATCGCTCAACGCTGAATCAATTTTCATTGGTAATCCCAATGTGGGTAAAGAAGCCTTCACAGAAAATAAGGCTGTTGGATTGGCAATTCCTATCAGGGTGAATGTTTACGAAGATAATGGGATTACCTACATCAACTACTTTACGCCTTCCGGCGAACTTGGAAATTTTTCAGGAGCAAAAGTTAAAATGATTGGACAGGAAATGGACAAAAAAGTTGCTATGCTTACAGGCATGTTTGCAAAGTGAAAGGTATGATGATACAAGGGATGGGTTAGTCAATTGGCCCATCCTTTTATTCTAAAAAATTCAATCATGACTATCCAAACAAGAAAATTAATCGTTACTCTTATTTTACTGGCTTTAGCAGCAATATCACCAAATCTTTTTCCGGCAGCACAGGCAGGTATGGCGTCCTTTCCATCGCTGATTAATAAATTTTTATTTCCATCAGCAGCATTAATTATAGTTGTTATAATCATTGCAAAATTTTCAAAATATAAAGATGTTACCCGTCTTGCACTCAATGGAATTGCAGCGGGTTTTATTTCAACAATCGTTCTCGAAATTTTCAGGGAAATTGGATTCAGGCTCGGAACAATGCCAGGTGATTTGCCGCGGTTAATGGGAGTTTTAATGTTAAATCAATTTTCCTCTGGTCCCGATATATGGTCTGATTTAGCCGGTTGGGCTTATCATTTTTGGAACGGCGCTATGTTTGGTTTGATATTTAGTTTGCTGGCAGGCCAAACCAAAATATGGCAAGGCTTGTTATTTGGATTATTAATTGGAGTTGGCTTTATGTTAAGCCCGGTTGTAAAATCATTAGGCATCGGACTTTTTGGAATAAATTTTAAAGATGGCTATGAATTTGCAGTGACGGTTACTATTGCTCACGCGGCATTTGGTTTGGCCTTATCATTTTTATTAAAGAGGTGGAACAAAGGAATTCCAAACATTTGGTTGAGGTGGTTAAATAAAGAATGATGATCGATACTGATTCAAAAAATATTTTCCGAAGAACGTGTCAGGAATGCGGAAATTTGCGACTAACGAATGAAACATTTCGAAATTTAACTACTTAAATTTTGTTTTATGAATCTCATGCAAGCAATGATGTTCTCCTGTGCAAAGGCTACAGAACTAATGGAAGTGAAAGAAGATGCCCGCTTAAGTTTTATTCAAAATATGCAGCTAAGCATCCACGTTAGATTGTGCTCAGGCTGCAGAAATTATATGAAGCAATCGAAGCTGATTAACGAGGTGCTACAGAAAAATTTCAATTCGATGGCGCCATCACCGGATACCACCGGACTGGAAGCCACAATAATAAAAAAATTGTAAAGACAATGAGGAGCTATTTTAGTATTGCGAATAAAATGATAATTAATTACTTCAGCATAGATGAAACATTTTGATGCCTTGATAATAGGCTCCGGACAAGGCGGCACACCTTTGGCAAAAAGGCTGGCAAAACAAGGATGGAAGACCGCCCTGGTTGAAAAAAGTTATGTAGGCGGTACATGTGTGAATGTTGGTTGTACACCCACGAAAACAATGATTGCTTCGGCAAAAACAGCATATATTGTAAACAAAGCTGCTAATTACGGAGTGCGTATTAACGATTATACTATTGATATTAATAAAGTCCTGTTAAGGAAAAATGAAGTGGTGGAAAATTTTAGAAAGGGATCGCAGACAGGCCTGGAGAAAACAGAAAACCTCGAACTTATTTTTGGTGTGGCTTCTTTTACTGGTGAGAAGGAAATAATGGTTGCACTTAATGACGGAGGAGAAGTGCAAATTAAGGCAGATAAGATTTTTATTGATACAGGATCTCATCCCACCATTCCAAACATAGCTGGATTGAATGAAGCAGGCTATTATACGTCTGAATCGTTAATGGAATTGCAGGTTATACCAGAACATTTAATGATCATTGGCGGCGGCTATATAGGTTTGGAATTTGGACAAATGTATCGTCGCTTTGGCAGCAGGGTGAGTATTCTTGAGCACAACGAAAGGCTTCTTCCAAAAGAGGATGAAGACATTTCAGAAGAAGTGCTTAAGTTTTTAGAATCAGAAGAAATAGAGGTAATCACGAAAGTAAATGTTACACAAATAAAAAAAGAAGATGGGTCGATCGTTGCAGATATAAAAGCAGGTGAAGTAGCAAGAATGCTGCGGTGCTCACACATCCTGGTTTCAGCGGGAAGAACGCCTAACAGCAAACATTTAAATCTGAAGGCTGCAGGCATTGAAGTAAATGAAAGGCAACAGATCATTACCAATGATAAGTTAGAAACTACTGCCAAAGACATCTATGCAATAGGTGATGTAAAAGGCGGCCCTGAATTTACCCACATTGCCTATAATGACTATATCATCTTATACAATAACCTGCTGAATGGTAAAAATAAGAGCATCACAGGCAGGATGGTTCCCTACACGATGTTCACAGATCCGCAATTAGGTAGAATAGGCATTACCGGGCAGGAAGCAATAAAAAAAGGATTGAATATAAGAGTTGCCAAACTACCTATGAGCCACGTGGCACGTGCTATAGAAACAGGAGATACACGCGGTATTATGAAAGCTATAGTAGATGCGGATAGTGGTAAAATATTAGGAGCCGCTGTTTTGGGCCAGGAAGGCGGAGAGATCATGTCTGTTTTGCAAATGGCTATGGCGGGAGGAATAACTTACCAGGAAATCGCTGATATGGTTTTTGCCCATCCGTTATATGCAGAGTCTTTAAATAACTTATTTATGACGTTAACAAAATAATATGGCAACGGATCTCTGTATCAACAATTCGTTTGGTGTGGCTTAATAAAAATCTGTTTGGTCCTTGTCAGGTATCTTAAAATAACCGGACATTACAGTGAAGAGAAGGCTAACAGTTACGCGATGAGTCCCAGATGATAAAGGGACTGTTAAGAATAAAAGATTATTGAACAATAACGGGAGCAAACAGTTTCTATTAATAGAGATATAATCAATAAAACAAACACAAACCGATGAACGAACACTACTACAATGCAAAGGACCTGGCAAAGTTTGGGAACGTTGCAGATTTTCAGAAAGATTTAGGCGACAAGTTTTTTTCGTATTACGGAGAGGTGTTTAAAGACAGCGAATTAACAGCAAGGGAAAAATCATTGATAGCGCTTGCGGTGGCTCATGCTATTCAATGTCCTTATTGCATTGACGCATACAGCAGCGATGCTTTCGAAAAAGGATGGAGCGAAGCGCAGATGATGGAGGCAGTCCATGTTGCCTGTGCCATTCGCGGTGGTGCGTCATTGGTTCATGGGGTGCAAATGATGAATAAGGTGAAAGAAATTGCGATGTAATTATGAAAACATTAAAAGGCCAAAATAGTTTTCTCTCCTGCCCTGATGAACAAATTCAAATACTCGAACACAGGCAAGTGGATGAATTTGCATTAGTGCCCTTCCAGCAAAAATTGAAGCAATCCGGTTTGTACCCACTAACACCTACACAAATAGAGATCTTCCAGGTAAACATCGGAAAGATGTGTAACCAAACCTGCCGGCATTGTCACGTAGACGCAGGTCCTGATCGCAGGGAAATAATGACAGCGGATATGATGCAATTATGTATCGATGTCTTACAAAAGAATAAGCAGCTCACAACAGTAGACATCACTGGCGGAGCTCCTGAATTGAATCCACACTTTCGCTGGTTTGCAGAAGAGGTTTCAAAACTGGGCAGGCATATTATGGTACGTTGCAATCTTACGATCATAAGGGCAAATAAGAAATATTATGATCTGCCGCAATTTTATAAACAACATAATATTGAAGTGGTTTCGTCGCTTCCATTTTATACAGAGGAACGAACAGACAGGCAGCGTGGTGACGGTGTTTTCAAAGAGAGCATCATCGCACTTAAAATGTTGAATGATGTTGGCTATGGGGAAGAGGGAACCGGTCTAATATTAAATCTTGTCTACAATCCCGCGGGAGCATTCTTACCACCTTCGCAACAAGCATTGGAAAAAGAATATAGAGAGGCTTTAAAGCAGAAATTTGAGATAAAATTCAATAATCTCTTCGTTATAACCAACATACCTATCAGTCGTTATCTCGATTACTTACTTACCAGCGGTAACTATGAAAGATATATGGAAAAGATAGCAAATGCATATAATCCCGCGGCAGCGGAAAATGTCATGTGCCGGAATACGATTTCTGTTAGTTGGGATGGGTTTCTGCACGATTGTGATTTTAACCAGATGCTCGATCTGAAAGTTGATTGCGCTTCAAGGCATGTTTCACAATTCGATTTACAAATGCTGCAAAACCGTAAAATTATCACGGGACAACATTGCTATGGATGCACTGCAGGTTGCGGAAGCAGTTGTGGAGGTGCAGTTGTTTAAGATATAACGCCCTGCTGTATATTCAACAACTTTACAAAATCTGCTAACAACTATACTCACCAGTGTATCCAATGGTCTTCTTTATGATAGTAAAATTTTTCGTCTACTCTTTTACGTTACTAACGCAAAATAATATGCATTTTGAAAAAAAGAAAGTATGATATAATTATCATTGGTGCAGGGTCAGGCGGGCTTAGCACAGGCTTATTTATGGCACGGGGATGTGTCAAAACCCTGATGATTGCAAAAAGCGACAGTGACATTGGTGGTGAATGTTTGAACGACGGTTGCGTTCCAGGCAAGGCGTTGATCCACGTTTCACGGATCATACACAACGCACGGCTGGCGGGTAAATTTGGTTTGAAAGTGACTGGAGAAACAGATATACGCGAAGCAATTAATTATCTGTATGAAAAGCAGGAGAGCATCAGGGCTCATGAAAATGCACAATGGCTGCGTGACCAGGAGATTGATGTGGAATTGGGTGTGGCAGCGTTTTCAGGAAAGAATTCAGTTGTTGTGAATGGTGAAGAGTATTCGGCAAAAAAAATTATTATTGCAACAGGCTCAAAGCCGCGTAAGCTGAAGGTTCCGGGCGTTGAATTGGTCAGCTATTTTGACAATGAAAATATCTTTCGCACAGAACATTTGCCAAAGCGAATGTTAATGATAGGCGGCGGTCCCATAAATATTGAGTTAGGCCAGGCTTTTCGCAGGTTAGGAAGTGAAGTAACGATTATTGAAGAAGAAGACAGGATTTTAATGCATGATGATGAAACAATTGCCGCTATTTTGTTGCAGCAATTGCTACAGGAAGGAATAACCTTTCATTTCAATACTTCAATTGAAAAATTTACTTCATCCAACGAAGCTGTTATAAAGAATAAGAATGGCAATACTTTTATTGAAAACTTTGATGCGATATTTGTTGGCATTGGCAGGGAATTGAAATTAGAACCGCTCCACTTATCAAAAGCAGGCATCAAAACAAAGAACAATAAAATCATAACAGATCAATATCTCCGCACAACTAATAAAAATGTTCTTGTTTGCGGAGACGTTGCAAGCGATCTTTATTTTTCGCACGTCGCAGAGTTTCATGCACGCATTATTATCAACAATCTCTTCTCGCCGCTAAAGAAAAAATTATCCCATGATCACCTGTCGTGGGTTACATTTAGCGATCCCGAAGTGGCAACATTTGGATTAAATGAAAAGCAATTAAAAGACCGCAACACCGGTTACATAAAATTGCAGGAAAGCTTCGAAGATGATGACCGGGCGGTAGTAGATAATTACAGGTACGCAAAAATGATTTTGCTGATTAGCAAAAAAAATTGGTTCAAAAAACAAAAGATTCTGGGTGGAACTATGATTGCTCCCCATGCAGGTGAACTCATACAGGAATTGATATTGGCCAATGCAGGCAAGCTGTCAATAATGGCCATCTTCCATAAAATTTATCCCTACCCGGTTGCATCGAGAATCAATCAAAAAATTATTACTCAGTATAAACAGCAAAGCCTTACAGGTTTCATTAAAAAACTTTTACAAGTGGCATTCAGAATATTCAGCTAATGCAATTGTGGGAAACGTTCAAAGAATCGTTTTTGGGTTTGGGTAGAAGGCACGGCGTAAATCCCTATATTTTTGGAGGTATTTATGCCGCCGCCGTTCCATTCTTTTTTTTCGCTTTCATGGACAATAAGAAATATTAAGCGAAACCAATTGTATTTCCTGTTTTGTTGACGGGCACATTTTTTATTTCATCGGTTCGAAAAATTAAATCAAACATTAAATGAGAAACGGGCAAATAATAAAAATATAGAAACATGATCAGGAGTTTTTTTGATACTTATGGCGCAGCAATATTGGTTAGTGTTTTTATTATTCTGTTCATTATTGAATCAAAATTCCAATTAAGAAAAAGAGTACAAAGCCGCTGGAAAAGAATCATCATTAATATTGTAGTTTCCATCCCATCCTTTGCACTGCTTCGTTTTTTATTTATTCCGCTCATTGTGTGGCTGGCATACAAAAATCAGCAATGGCATTTCGGGTTAAATTATATATATGATGCACCGGTATGGCCGAAAGCAGCTATTGCATTTCTATTGCTGGATTACACAAATTATCTCTGGCATATTGTGCTTCATAAACTACCGCTGATGTGGAGGTTTCACCTTGTACATCATACCGATCCTGACCTGGACGTCACCACTGCTTTTCGCTTTCATTTTGGTGAATTAGCAGGTTCTGTTTTCTTTCGTGGTGCAGCCGTTATTTTAACAGGAATTTCTCCATTAATGGTACTCATTTATGAAATTGCTTTTGAAACAGCTAATCAATTTCAGCACAGCAATATAAAAATGCCTTTCCGTTTTGAAAAAATATTGAATAAAATTTTTGTAACTCCCAGGATGCATGGTATTCATCATAGCATAAAAAAAAGAGAAACGGATAGTAATTTTTCCATCATCTTTTCTTTTTGGGACAGATTGCACAATACCTTAAGATTAAATGTTCGCCAGGATGAAATTGTGACTGGCATTCCTTTTTATCCCAATGAAAAGGAATTGACCTGGGACAATCTTTTACAATTACCTTTTACCAAAATCAGGCAATGGAAAAACGAAGATGAACAATCAGAGGAAGGAGATAAAACAAAATTGAAGGAATAAATTATAGAAATAAATCTATTCGGAGGTTAGAGATGCATGCCACTGCCGTGTTTCAGTGCAAATATTTGGCAATTTAAATTATACTTCAGTCCCATACATGAATGGAGCACTTTTGGCAGCAGTTTTTATTTTGTTTGCCGGTCTGCTCCTGATGAATATTCATAAAAAACCCGTGTCAATCAAAAAACTATTGTTCGATGCCTCATCGATAATAACCGCAGATCTTCACATAATAATCATCATCAACAAACGATTCATTTACGGCCGCAATTTTATTTGTTGAAGATGTACTATCCAATTAATTTTTCCAGTTTTTTCTCTTTTACTATAGCAATATCTTTCCCGGATAAACGAACAATTTTTTCTTTTTCTAATTCTGTAATCATCCTGAAGAACGTTTCGTATGTAGTGCCTGCATAAGAAGCCAGGTCTTGTTTAGTCAAAGTGATATTTATGTATCCGTTTTCGTTTTCACTGAAATCTCTTTTCAGCATTAATAGTGTTTCTGCAACACGGGATTTTACGTCCAGATGGACAAGGTTTCCAATTCGTCTTTCTGCATGTTGCAGTTCATTGGCATAAAATTGCATAAGCGTATAAGTAAGCCGGGGATTTGCCTGTAAGGTTGTTTCAAAAAAAGGAATCTCTATAAAACAAAGTGTAACATCTCCCAAAGCAGTTGCCGAAACCGGATATACTTTTTGATTTCCCAGCCCGCGATACCCGATTATATCACCTTGTTTTGCAAAATGCAAAATAAGTTGTTTCTCCTGCCCCCATTTCCTATGAACTTTTACTTTTCCTTTAAACAAAAAATAGATTCCTTTTACTGCGTTCCCTTCTTCAAAAATTTTTTGTCCTTTCTTAAAATCCAAATTTTGCTTATTCGCTTCCACAGCGGGCAACCAATGTTTTAAACAATTCCTGCACAAAAAACAAGTTTTCAGATTGCAACTATTACCAGCTTTTTTCATATTGTAAGAAAATCTTTTTCTCGGCTAATTTTGAATCCATATAGTATCATCTATTCATTTATTATTTAAATATAGACACAAAATATGATTTATATCATATTTTTGCTTTTTGACAAGACCAGATTACTTCATGAAAAAAAATGAAAGACCTGAAAATGGAATCCCTATTTCAATTTCATTGCAGCCAACTCTCGAGGCTGAAAATATTACTCCACAGTTATCATTTCATAAACAGCGGTTGCTCACCATATCCTTGTTGTCTGTATTTGTAGCTATTGGTATCAGCTTTATTGCAAAATTCCTAATTTATCTAATTAACCTGGTCACTAATATTTCTTTTTATGGAAATTGGTCCATAGCTCATTCAACTCCTGTAAACAATTTACTTGGCATCGGCGTAATTATTGTCCCGGTAGTTGGAGGAATTATTGTTGGATTGATGGCTTTATACGGCTCCAAAGCAATACGCGGACATGGCATACCCGAAGCAATGGAACAAATATTAACCAATCAAAGTAAGATCAAACCAACGATTACTTATTTAAAACCAATTTCGTCTGCTATTGCTATCGGTACAGGTGGGCCATTTGGCGCAGAAGGTCCTATTATTGCAACGGGAGGCGCATTAGGCAGCACGTTGGGGCAATTATTAAAAATAACCCATAACGAAAGAAAAATATTATTGGCTGCGGGTTCAACGGCTGGCATGGCGGCAATTTTTGGAAGCCCTGTCGCAGCTATTTTTTTGGCCATTGAACTTTTATTGTTTGAATTCTCTCCCCGTTCTATAATTCCTGTTGCATTAGCCTGTATTACAGGCGCAGCCGGCCATCACTTATTATTTGGTACGGGCCCGGTTTTCGCCATGAATAAATTTATTGAAGCGCCATCTAATACTTCTCTTGTTGCCTATAGCGTAATGGGTATCGTGATCGGGTTCCTTTCTAGTAGGTGTTACAAAAATTGTATATCTGATTGAAGACGGTTTTGAAAAGCTACCTATACATTGGATGTGGTGGCCTGCCATTGGTGGACTGGCAGTTGGTATCATCGGATATTTTGCTCCACGTACACTGGGTGTGGGATATAGTAACATTACCGACATACTTTCTGTTAATCTTTCAATGCGTATAATACTGAATTTGTGTATTCTTAAATTTATTTCCTGGGCAATTGCATTAGGCAGCGGTACATCGGGTGGAACGCTGGCGCCTTTGCTGACAATCGGCGGTGCCGCAGGTATCTTGTTGGGGAGTCTTGTTCTTTATATGTTTCCATTATCCGGCGTCACTTTGCCCCTTGCCGCATTAGTTGGAATGTCAGCTTTATTTGCGGGTGCATCAAGGGCATTCTTAACCTCAATCATCTTTGCCATTGAAACAACAGGTCAATCAAATGCATTATTGCCCTTATTAGCAACTTGCGGAGCATCTTATATCGTATCCTACTTTCTTATGGAAAGCACAATCATGACCGAGAAAATTTCCCGAAGGGGCGTAAAAACTCCCGATTCTTATGAACCGGACATTTTAGAAAAAGTTTCTGTTGAACAGGTAATGGAAAAGAACGGACTAATTATTAGCGAGGATAACAATATTAGTGAAGTATTGGATTGGCTTAATGACGAACCGGAATATAACCGAAATTATTTTATAGTTTCAAATGTGAACGGTGAATACAAAGGCATTGTAAGCTCATCTAATTTATTCAATAAAATTAATAAAGCAGATACTCTTGTTGCGACACTTATTAAACGAAGAAACATTTCTGTTACTGTCGACAACAGCTTGCGAACGGCAGTGGAATTAATGGCGGAAGAAAGTATAGATGTGTTACCCGTTTTGAATAAGGAAAATAATAACGTTATCGGTACATTGTCCTATCAAAATATAATTGCAAGCTATCGACAAAGCATAGACGAACACAAAAAAAAGCACCCTGATATTTCATTAAAGAGAAGAGGCTTAAAAATATTAATCAAAGGACAAAAATTAATTAGCAATTGGAAAACAAAAGATTTGTAATATTCTATTGTTGAGGCCAAAAAAAGCAAGTAAAAATGTTGACTAACAGTAAACCTTGCCTCCTTTAATTTGCAATCTTCCATGTTCGTGCATGTTCCGCATGGTTCTTATTACTGTTTCTACCCGCATGCCAGTCATACTTGCGAGTTGTTGTCTCGTTAATTTTAACTGGCTGCAGTCTGGGCAAAGGTGGAGATTTGATTTTTTGAAATGGCTAAGTAATGAACTTAAAGTTTGCTCAGGTTTATGAGCTGCCACCTGTTTCGAGATGAAAAATTTATAGCGTAATCTTTCTGCCATCAATTTCGTAAATGAAAAAAGTATTTCAGGACTTTCATTTAATAATTGACGAAAAGTAGATTTATGCAGGCGTAAAATCACACCATCTGTTTCGGCGATTGCGCAAGCAGCATATGGCTGATCATCAAACAGTGGTAATTCACCAAAACTCTCGCCGGCCGTAATTATATTATGTATAAACTCTGTTCCGGTTTCATCAATATTTACCCATTTTATAATTCCACTTTCTAACTGGTGATAAAATTGAGCTTCACTTCCCTCACTGAATATTATTTCTCCCGCCTGAACTTTTTTATAAGCGGCCCCCCATGCGATGAGTAAATCGGTATTGATCATTTTAATAATATTTTTAATGAGCTCAAAGCTATTCACCTGCATTTATCTTCAAAATGATTCTCCGCAGTTTATTGTATGATTATAATCATATTTATGAAATCGATTAAGAAATTAAACAGGAAGAAGTAATGATTATCAGCCGGATCCATAAAGTTAATGCCAGGCTGCCGCACTCTTTATTTTAGGATATGATTAAGCGCATAAAAGAAATTGTATGATGGCTGTAAAATTGCACTATCAATGCATTGAATAGCTGATATATTATTTGAAGATGGATATTGAAAATAGAGCTGACATAGAAACCCTGGTAAATACATTTTATGAGAAAGTGAGAACCGATGATATTTTGGCGCCCATTTTTAATGTATTGATTCCTGTTAATTGGAACACTCATTTGCCGGTAATGTACCGGTTTTGGGAAAACGCTATTTTCCAAACAGGTGGCTACACGGGTAACCCGATGACTTTACATACACATATCCATAAAAAAATAAACCTTGATCCCGGGCAATTTGATCGATGGATACAACTTTTTGATCAAACGATTGATGAACTATTTGAAGGGAAAAATGCTGAGCTTGCAAAACAACGGGCCACAGGTATAGCAGCAGTAATGAAACATAAAATTTTTACTGAACACCAAGATTAATATTTTTATCACCACACAAATTGAAAATAAATTCTTATGAAGAGGATTGTTTTATTTTTTAGCATAATATTTTTTACATCAGGTAGTTTCGCATGCCCCATTTGCGGATGCGGTGGCACCAACACTTATATGGGCTTATTCCCTGATTTCCAAACTGCGTTTATGGGAGTGCGTTATAATTACGCTAAATATCACACTATTTTGTTCAGCGACCCGTCGCAATTTAGTACCAATTATTATAATACAATGGAAATATGGGGCGGAGCTAACATTGGGCGAAACTTCCAGGTACTCGGGTTTATTCCTTATTACATGAACAAACAAATTGACGATGACGGAATATCCACACCTAACGGTTTGGGAGACGTTACCATTATCGGCCAGTACAATGTATTTCGCAAAACATCGCTGACTGCAAAAAGAAAAGTATTGCAGCAGCAATTGTGGCTGGGTGGAGGCGTTAAACTTGCCACAGGTTCTTTTAACCTCGATTTGAATAATCCCGATTTTTCGGTTGCAGATATAAACGCAGAATTAGGAACCGGTAGCACAGATTTTCTGCTGAACGCAATGTATAACGTTAGAGTAAAAAACTTTGGAATAAATACATCGGTTAACTATAAAATAAATATGGCTAACCGGCGAGGATATAAATATGGCAACAAGTTTTCATCAAATGCAATTGCTTATTATCGAATAGCCGTTAAGAAAACAAGCATATCTCCCAATGCGGGAATAGGTTATGAAAACGTGGCGGGAAATATATTCAACAGCAAAATCGTTCAATACACGGGCAGTAATGTTACCAACGCTATCATGGGAGTCGAGTTTAATTTCAGAAAAATTAGTTTAGGATTAAATGGCCAGTTACCTGTCGTACAAAATTTTGCGGAAGGCCAGACTCATTTAAAATTTAAGGGAATGGCGCATGTGACGTTTATACTATAAACCGAAATTGCAGCGACATTAATTCAGTGATTCACTTTTAGTTCAGCTCCGGATATTTATAAAGCCCTGTCCAAATGCACGTATCCGCCATCCACATGGATCAATTGCCCGGTAGTGTGGCTTGATTTTTCTGACAATAGAAATGCAACCATGTTGGCGATTTCTTCTTTCGTTGTCATACGGTTTTCCAAAGGAATCCTTGAAGTTATCTCTTTAAGCTTTTCCTCTGGATTGGGCAAGGTCTGGATCCATTTTTCATAAAGAGGTGTCCAGCATTCGGCGACGACAATTGCGTTTACCCGTATGCCGTAAGGCAATAATTCTACTGCCCATTCTCTTGTCAGAGCATTACGGCCACCGTTAGACGCAGCATAGGCAGAGGTGTTACCCTGGCCGGTTTCTGCCGTCTTGGAGCTAATGTTTACAATGGAACCTTTTTGTTTTTTTAATTCCGGTAAAGCAAAATGTGCCATCAAATAATAATGAATTAAATTCTTATGAAGGCTCAACATAAATTTCTCATAATTGCCATTCTCCAATCCCACCCCATCATTCTGCCCCGCGTTGTTTACCAGTCCATCTATTCGTCCGTATTTTTTTACTACTTCATTAACTGCTTTTTCACACTCGGCCGGGATTCGTTAATTCTGCTGCCACCTGGAAAATATCAGTTGTATCCGAAGCTAATTCGTTGCACAGTTTTAAATTATCATTTTCATTGCGTCCAACGATCACCGTTATAGCGCCTTCAGCGGCCAATACTCTTACAATACCTTCGCCAATTCCTTTAGCGCCACCAGTAACGATGATCACTTTATCTTTTAATTGCAGATCCATAGTTATAAATTGTAAAATTTAATTGCATTATTGCCGAAAATTTTATCTTGCTCGTTTTGCGTAAAAGTTGAAAAGTAGGTTGTCGCAACATTCAATATATCACTATAATTTCCACCTAACAAACATACCGGCCAGTCAGATCCAAACATAATACGATCAACACCAAACGCATTAACAACAACATCAAAATAAGGGCGAAAGTCTTCTAGTCTTCCAATTATGCCAATCAGCTTCGGTTACATAGCCGGAAATTTTGCAAAACACATTTTCAAATTCGCGACATCTTCAATCTCCTTTTTCCATTCATCAATTTTCCCGTCTTTTATATATGGTTTGGCAAGATGATCGATAACAAATTTTTGTTCCGGAAATTTGCCACAAATTCTTTTATAAATCCAAGTTGGTCCGGATAGATAAGAATATCATACGTGTAATTAAATTCCTGTAATGCGCCGATTCCATTTAAAAAATCCGGTTGCAGCATCAGGTCTCTTTGTTTCTCGCCCTGTAAAATATGACGAAAGCCTTTTAGTTTTTTAAACTGACTATAATAAGAAAGTTTTTCCTTAACATTATCGGCCTGAAGATCTACCCAGCCAACAATTCCTTTTATAAAATCATGTTCATCAGCATTAGCTAATTGAAAAACATTTTCATTTTCCGACTGATCGGATTGAACAGTGACGCAGCCTTCGAAGCCATTTTCAGCTAAGATTGGCTCAAGGTGCAGCGGAAAAAAATCTTTCCGTATCGTCGACATGTCATCAGTAATCCAGGCATCTCTTACCGGGTCAAATTTCCAGAAATGCTGATGTGAATCAATTCGTGGCATAAGCCTTTACATTTTGTTTGGACGTACCTAAACCATCAATGCCTAATTCCATTATATCACCTGGTTTTAAATACAGTGGTGGGTTCATACCCAAACCAACTCCGGCCGGAGTGCCGGTTGAAATTACATCGCCCGGGAAGTAATGTCATAAACTGGCTTACATAAGAAACCAGGAAAGGTATCCTGAAAATAAAATTGGCAAGTATTTCCATCCTGCATCATCTTTCCATTAACGGTAAGCCATAAACGCAGATTATTAACATCAGCTAATTTCATCTTTCGTAGCCATAAAAGGACCGAGAGGTGCGAAAGTATCACAGCTCTTTCCTTTCACCCATTGCCCGTTTCGCTCTATCTGAAATGCCCGTTCGCTCAGGTCGTTATGCAAACAATATCCTGCCACATAGTTAAGTGCTTCTGCTTCATCAATATAAGAAGCTTTTTTGCCAATTACTACCGCCAACTCTACTTCCCAATCAGATTTTGTTGAGTTCTTTGGAATAATTACATCATCGAAAGGCCCGCATAAGGCCGTAGTGGATTTAAAGAAAATAATTGGTTCTGTAGGAATAGCTGCTTTCGTTTCCTTAGCATGATCAGCATAGTTCAACCCGATACAAATTATTTTTGAAGGGCGGGCAACGGGAGAGCCTAAACGCACATCTTTTGAAACTTTGGGCAACTTGTCTTTGTCGGATTCTATAAATTTTTGCAAGCGGTTCAATCCATCTGTTTCAAAAAAATGTTCATTGTAATCTTCACCAAACGCTGAAGTATCATAATATTCATCATTAATAATAACCCCGGTCTTTTCTTTATTAAATTCGCCAAAACGTATCAGTTTCATTAATATTGATTTTAATAAAGTAAATTTTTAATTATTTAATTTAATAAATCCCCCATCAATCGGGTAATCGCAACCTGTAATAAAAGATGCTTCATCAGAACATAAATATAAAACAAGATCTGCAATCTCTTCAGGCTGCGCCATACGGCCTATAGGCTGGCTCTTTGATAATTTTTCAAACATTTCATCTTCTTTGCCGGGATAATTTTTTTTAATAAAATCATCCACAAAAGGCGTGTGAACCCTTGCAGGAGAAATACAATTACATCTTATCCCCTCATGAAGATAATCTCTTGCAACCGATAACGTCATTGCATAGACGGCACCCTTAGTCATTGAATAGGCAAAACGATCTGTAAGCCCAACAATAGTGGCAATTGAAGCAAGGTTTAAAATTACACCTGATTTATTTTTTTTCATAATGGAAACCGCAGACCTCAGGCAGTTATAAACTCCTTTTATATTTACATTGTAGAGCCTGTCAAAATCAGCTTTCCGTGGTGGTTTCAATATTCCCGACGTGTGAAATGCCTGCACTGTTTACCAAAATATTCAGCGTCACCAATCTCATCAAAAACCTGTTCTACCTTCGCCTGTTTTGTAACATCACATACATGCATAAACGCTTTTCCATTGCTTGTTGTATTTCATTTACCGTGGCTTTACCGGCAGTCTCATTGAGATCTAAAACATGAACTTCCGCACCTTGCTTTGCAAACAATAAGGCCACTGCTTTACCTATTCCGCTGCCGCCTCCCGTAACAACTGCTATTTTTTTATTTAACTCAAACATGGTTGTTGCATATTAATTTAAATTAAAGAGATACGCCCCGTTTCCATGGAATAAAATCATCCTGCCCCAAGAATTACAGCTTTAGGAATCACTTCACCGCTTGCTGCTTTAATGGTGTATTCCAATATTTCTTCACCCATTTGTTCAATTGTTTTTTTCCCACTGATAACATCGCCGGTATCAATATCGATGATGTCTTTCATTCTTTTCGCAAGATTAGAATTTGTTGCAATTTTTATCGTGGAGGCAATTGGGTTTCCGGTAGGCGTTCCGAGCCCGGTAGTAAACAAAATAAGTGTTGCGCCAGAGGCGGCTTTGCCCGTTGTGGCTTCTACATCGTTACCGGGAGTACAAACTAAATTCAGGCCGGGTTTAACTGCCGGTTCTGTATAATCAAGTACATCGGTAACAGGAGATGTGCCACCTTTTCTTGCTGCGCCTGTAGATTTAATGGCATCAGTAATTAAACCATCTTTAATATTACCAGGAGAAGGATTCATGTGAAAACCGGAACCCACTTTTTTTGCAAGATCATTATACGATTCCATCAAATTTATAAACTTATTGGCGATGTCTTTATTTAAGCATCTATCTATTAATTCCTGTTCTGCGCCGCACAGTTCAGGAAATTCTGCCAAGTAGAACTTTGCCACCTAATGCAACCAAAAGATCAGAAGCATAGCCAACAGAAGGATTTGCCGAGATACCGCTAAAACCATCACTGCCACCGCATTTAACTCCAATGGTTAATGCACTCAAAGGAGCAGGTTCCCTTTCAATCTTATTAATTTCCGTTAGTCCCAAAAATGTTTTTCGTATGGCATCACTTATCAATTGCTCTTCGCTTTGCGATTGCTGTTGTTCAAAAACATACATCGGTTTATCAAAAGAAGGATTGCGTTTTTTCAGATCGTTTAAAAAATATTCTACCTGCAAGTTTTGGCAACCTAAACTTAAAACAGTAACACCACCAACATTGGGATGATCCGCATAAGCAGCCAATAAAGAACTTAATGTAGCCGCATCATCTCTCGTTCCCCCGCAACCACCTGTATGATTTAAAAATTTTATTCCATCAACATTTTTAAAAAAGTGATTGTCGTTTGACCGAAGGTGAACTTAAATTTATGTTACTAATATCTTCGCCATTCTTGTATGCATCTAACAATTGCTGTGTAAACTTATTGTACTTATCGGATTGAGCATAGCCCAATTCTTTTTGCAAGGCATCTTTTATAATATCAAGATTCCGGTTCTCACAAAATACCATTGGAATAAATAACCAGTTATTGGCAGTACCCACTCTTCCGTCACTTCGTTTATAACCATTGAAAGTCCGGTTAATAAATCGCGAAATATCAGGTTTCCTCCATTGATAATTAAATCCCCTGTAAGCATAGGAACCTGCCGCATGTTTTGTATTGGCCGTTGTCATTAAACCGCCCTTTGGAATATTCGTTTGAGCTTTGCCAACAAGCGTTCCATACATTATTACATCATCGCCTTCTTTCATATCATTGCACATAGAATTTATGTTTGGCATGCAACATCTTGCGGGAGTATCCAGCTTCCCCATTGTCTAATTAAGAAGGTTGCGCCAGATGGAAGGTCTTGCAATGCAACAAGTACATTATCGTTGGGGTGTATTTTTAAATACGGAACTGTTTTATTCTGTGTCATTATTATATTAAGAATTCGTTTAGTTCAAATATTTTGTTCATCAATTTCCATTTTTCACCTGGTTTGCTTCCTGGTAACGGCTGTTGAAATTTCCACATTAACTCTTCCCACTCCTCCACTTTTGGGTTGTTCAGGATCTGCAAGTTCTTTCTCTTCAAAATTAAAATCATCAGTCACTTCCATTATCATAAACAGCCGGGTTTCGAATCGATAAATCTGCATGTTAATAATGCCTGAATCGGTTATCGATTTTATTATCTCCGGCCAAACTTCTTTGTGATACGCTTCATACTGCCTGATTAATTCAGGATCATCTTTTAAATCAAGTGTTAAGCAATGTCTTTTCATACATTCAATTAATGGCTTAATGTTATAACTGCTTTCGAATCATCTGCTCCGCTCTTTTGCCCCAGCGCAAACAACAATACAGGGATGAAACAAACTAAAGGAACTATATAAGATAATTGAATATCACCGCCTGTTGCATCGGATATTCTGCCCATTATCAAAGGAAAGATAGCGCCTCCTACAATTGACATAATTAAAAATGAAGATGCTATTTTGGTTTCTTCTCCCAGCCCCTTTACCCCCAGGGCGAAAATTGTTGGAAACATAACAGACATAAAAAATGGAACAGCCATTAATGTGTAGACCGCGATTTCCCCATGACTGAATACGGCAATTCCAAGCAATAAAATATTAATAATCGCATATGAAGCTAATAGCCTTTCAGGCTTTATAAATTTCATCAGGTAAGTGCCGCTAAAGCGTCCAACCATAAACCCCACCATAGCAATATATCCCCACCGGTAAGCAGCTTCCTTTTCAGGTAAACCCATAGTGAACCTGGAAAAACGGATAAAAAAACTTCCAATCCCTACCTGCGCCCCAACATAAAAAAATTGAGCAATTACCGCCCATTTCACTTGTGGTATTTTCAACGCTTTAAAAGAAAACGGAGCTTTAGTATTTTCATGAACAACCTGGCCTTCGGGCAATTTTGAAACAAAAAAAAGTGCAAACAGTAACAACACCCCCGCAGCAATTACCAAATACGGTATCTTAACTGTATCAGCCTCGGACTGTAAATAGGTATTTAATTGCCCCGTCGCTGCCATTTGTTTCAGCTCAGCCGCTGAATGCTCAACACCGGACAAAATAAACTGGCCGCCAAGTATAGGCGCCATGAATGCCCCGACCCCATTAAATGATTGAGCAAAATTTAATCTCCTTGCGCCTGATTTTTCATCGCCCAATTTTGCCATATAGGGATTAGCTACTGTTTCAAGAAATGTAGCGCCGCTTGCAATAACGAATAATGCTATAAGAAAAAAAGTGTAGTTGCGGGTGGAAGCTGCCGGAACAAAAAGCAATGCACCTAACCCATATAAAAACAAGCCAAATAATATCCCTTTTTTATAACCGTACTTGTGCATAAACAACCCGGCGGGAAGGGCAACCGAAAAGTAAGCAAGGTAAACTGAAGTATCAATAAATGCAGATTGCGTATCAGTAAGTTGGCAGGCCTTTTTTAGATGGGGAATTAATATTGGATTTATGTTATGGAGGAAAGCCCATAAAAAAAATAAAGATGTTACTAAGATGATAGGTATTGTATAGTTTCGATTGTTCATATCATGTGTTCTCCCGCAGTCGTTTTTTAAATTATTAATTTCATTAAATTTAATCACTAATTTAATGAGACAATATTTTTTTGCAGATAAAATATTGCTGCTGGCAAATAAAGAATTAAACCGGAATAACATATTACCCGAAATTGCCTTTCCATTCAACTATTTTAGCATTCTTGTAGTGAATGAGTGCATCTGCCGAATACAATTTGATATTTGCCGGTTAAAACAAATCTATCTTAAATATATTTTTCTTTGGAATGATTCACAATCTCCTGTCAACAAAAAAATCTATGAACCCTTTAACTACCTTGCTTTATAGTTTTTTGTTAAAACCCCTCATTTCTCCTCATTAAGATAAATCTCCATCAAATGGACGCACAGGCAATCATACATTGCAGTTTAGCTTTAGCCAACTGAAAGTAAATCATTCACAAATGCATTTTGCTTTAGCATCGTCAATTTAGTTTTTGCCAACAAAAAAGCCTGTCAGCATTCAACTAACAGGCTTTTGAAATTTTTATAAAGAAATTATTATTTCGCTTTCGCCAATTTTGCAGCGTCCACTTTCTTTTGTTTCTCAGTTGCATGATCGGCCTCTCCTAACGGCCTGTCTTTTGCAAAATCAACCAATATTGGAGCAGCAACAAAAATAGATGAATAGGTACCCGTGATAACACCGATCAACATTGCAAATGCAAATCCCCTTGTAACTTCTCCTCCAAAAATAAACAGGATAAGCAATGTAAGGAATACAGTTGCTGAAGTCATGATGGTACGACTTAGCGTATCATTAACGGCACGGTTAATAATAGTAGGTTTATCGGCGCCCTTCATGTGTCGACTATATTCCCTTATCCTGTCGAATACAATAACCGTATCATTCATCGAGAAACCTATTACCGTTAGTATCGCCGCAATAAAGTGCTGGTCAATTTCTAACGGAAACGGCACAACGTTTTTGAAGAATGAAAACACGGCCAATGCAACAAACACGTCATGCAATAATGCAATAATAGTTCCCATTGAATATCTCCAATCGCGGAAGCGAATGAATATATACAGGATGATTGCCATCAATGCAAAGATCGTAGCCTTTATAGCGCCATTGCGCAAATCTTTTGAAATAACCGGCTGCACTACCTGCGAACTTTGAATATTATTCTTCGCAAATTGCTGATACGTGAGGTTAGCGGGTAACTTTGATTTTAAGCCAAGATATAGACGGGTAAGTACTGCACTATCCGCATTTTCCTGGCCTATCAGGTATGAGGTAGTAATATTGAGATGTTTACTATCGCCAATAGTTTTAATCGTCGGATAATCACCTTCGAATTCTTTATGAAGATTATTCAGGATATCTTCATTTTTTACGTCCTGGGTAAATTCAACAGTGTAACTCCTTCCGCCTTTAAATTCCACGCCCTTGTTAAAACCATTGATAAAAGATCCAACACCAAGAATTAAAACGACAACAGAAAGCATGTATGCATACTTTCTGTATTCAATAAACTTAAAGTTTGCATGCTTAAAAATCTTTTTAGAAATACCTGTAAAATATTGGAAATGCCTTTGCCTGTTTGTCCATACATCTGTTACCAATCTTGATAATAAGATACCGCAGAAAAGCGATAGAGAAATCCCCAACATTTGTGTGGTTGCAAATCCTTTAACAGGACCCAGACCAAAATAGAAAAGTATTGCAGCAGTTAAAAAGGTTGTAACGTGCGCATCAATTACAGGAGCTAGCGATCGCCTGTATCCATCGTTAACAGCCTGCTGGTAATTTTTCCCACGGGTAAGTTCTTCCTTTATTCTTTCAAAAATAATTACGTTGGTATCTACTGCCATACCAATTGTAAGAACAAGGCCTGCAATACCTGCAGCAGTAAGCGAAGCGCCCAAAGCACTTAATACACCGATGGTAAATAATAAGTTTAATATTAAAGCAATGTTAGCTACCCACCCTGCCGTATTGTAATAAACCAACATCAAAATAAAAATCACCAAAAACGAAATAGCAAATGCTTTGGCGCCACCTTGCACAGCCTCCCTGCCAAGAGTAGGGCCAACAATTTGTTCAGATACGATTTTTGCAGGTGCATCTATTTTACCAATTTTTAAAATGTTGGCAAGGTCCTGTGCTTCCTGCACGCTAAAATTTCCGCTGATCTCGGAGTTACCGCCTTCAATAGGATTGATTACATTCGGTGCACTGTATACTGCATCATCTAATACAATTGCGATAGGCCTGTTCACATTGTCAGTCGTCATTTTTGCCCAGGTGCGTGTACCCGTTGGCGTCATCTGCATTTTAATAGCAGGACGCCCATGCTCATCATAATCCGCAGATGCATCTTCAACACCTTCTCCTTCAAGTTTAGCTTTATCAGAGCCGGGTATAGTTTTTATTGCATATAATTGAAAATATCTCCGTCCCGTTTTTTCATCTTTCTCTTCAAGGCCATATAAAAATTTAAGGTTAGCAGGGAAATTATTTTTTACAACATCAAGGTTAAGATATTCATTAACCTTTGCCGTATCCTTTTCTTCGATAGTTGCAATTTGTGGAGAATACTGAGGTTTCCCCGTTTTATCCTGTTGTGGGCCTATGAAATGAATAACATCCGCCAGGGGATGATCGTTGGCAGTTAATTTTGTAGTGTCTGCTTTGCCTGCAGTAGTATCACCGGTGTTTCTGGTAGTATCCGTCTTTGTGCCATTTAAATATTGTGTCAATGCTTTGTCCGCATTTTCAATACTATTTTTTAATTCATCAATATTATACACTTCCCAAAATTGCAAATGCGCCGAAGCCTGGAGAAGTTTTCTAACCCTGGTAGCATCTTGCACACCGGGAAGCTCGACTGTAATAATTCCTTTATTTACTTCAAGATTAGTAGAGGTTTGAGCAACACCAAACTGGTCTACACGATTTGATAAAATTTTATAAGTTTGATTAATAGCATTTTTTGAAATAGTCTCCAACTGATCCAATACCTCCTGATCGTTATCACCTATCTTAATCGTTTTGCCAACTCCTGCAAATAGAGATGAAAGGTTAGCAGAAGGATTTTGTTGTTTGAAAACCTGTCCGAATAACGAAATATAATCAAGATCACTTTTTGCTTTTCGGGCATTTGCACTATCCAATGCTTTTATAAGCGAAGAGTCTTTAGGATTGTTACTTAGCGATTTAATAACCCCTTCCAAATCTACATTTAAAGTAACGTTCATTCCTCCCTGCAAATCAAGGCCAAGGTTTAATTCATTTTCTTTGCATTTCAAATAAGAAGTACCCAGCACAGGATAAATTTTCGCATCTTTTAAGCTGTCGAGCATTCGCGTTAATTGATGGGTGACCAGATCGCTTCTTTCATCGGCACTTATACCGGGATGGGTCATTTTTACAATTTTCTCAGCTTTCTGCTTAACTTTTGCCTCGTAGCTATTTACAACCCAGGTAAAAGAAAGCTGGTAAATAGAGATGAGAATAAGCGTAATGGCAAAAAACCACACCAATCCTTTCAGTTTCATATCTTAATTTTTAGAAGTTTGCAAAGATAGGGTTTTGAAGTTAAAACCCGCCATGATTTTACATGAACCCGCAAGGCTTTTTCAAAATAGAAGAGTCGTTTTTAATATGTGAATTTATCTACTTTTGAAAGAACTTATTTAACATGGAAATAAAGGGTCGATTGGTGGTATTGTTAATGCCAATTTTACTGTGCACCTGTGGTTCGCCTAAAAAAATTCAAGCTCCTCCCCTGGCAAAAGTGGTTGATACCATTTCAACAAAAATAGTTGATACCGTTTGGACACAAATAAATGACACTACTGTGAATAAAGCAATTCCGACAAAAGATAATGCAAAAACCGATTCATTTTTGGTAGGTCTTTTGAAAGCATATCCTCAATTCTTTGACAGTGCTTTGGTTAATAAAAAAGCATGGAATGTTCAAATAATTTATACTGAAATTAACCGCGACAAAGACAACGTTCCATCGTTTAAAGATTATTATTTCAATGTAGATTCCACGAGATATTTTTATCCTGCTTCTACAGTTAAACTTCCCATCGCATTGCTCGCCTTACAAAAACTTAACGAACTTGAGAAAACAGGAATTTCCAAAACCACAACGATGCTTACTGAAGCGGCATACAGCGGCCAAACTGCAACCTTTAACGATCCCCAAACAATTGATGGAAGGCCAACTATAGAAAGCTATATTAAAAGAATTTTCCTGGTTAGTGATAATGAGGCATTCAATAGGTTGTATGAATTTTTGGGCCAACATTATATTAATGAGCAACTTCATAATAAAGGATATAAAGACGCCCAAATTCTGCACCGCCTCGACATCTTTTTAACAGACGATGAAAACAGGCATACGAATCCCGTAAATTTTTTAGATAGCAGCAATAATGTATTATACAGCCAGCCATTGATTTATAATTCAGATATTTATAATGAAAGGCACGACTCTTTAGGGCGGGGATATTATAGCAATGGCGAACTTGTTCCCGGGCCTATGAATTTTTCAAAAAAGAACAGGCTAAGTCTTGAAGATCTCCATCAAATATTAAGAAGTGTTATTTTTCCTGGTAACGTTCCGTCTAAGCAAAACTTCAATCTTACAAAAAGCGATTATGATTTTGTACATCAATACATGTCGCAATTTCCTTCGGAAACAATTCATCCTTCTTACGATACTCTTCCGGATGCTTATGTAAAATTTTTACTTTATGGTTCGCAAAAGGAACCTTTGCCAAAAGCAATCAGGATCTTCAACAAAGTAGGTGATGCATACGGACAATTAGTTGATGTGGCCTACATTGTGGATTTTGAAAAGAACGTAGAATTCTTTTTATCTGCAGCTATCTATTGCAATGCTAATGGAATTTTGAATGACGATAAATATGATTATGATAACATCGGATTTCCATTTATGAAAAATCTCGGACAAGTAATTTATAACTACGAACTAAAAAGAAAAAGAACTTATCAGCCTGACCTTTCTTCTTTCAAAATAATTTATGACAAATAATGATTTGCTTTGCAAAACTGCAATCTCTTATTTTTGCAAAAAATTTTTTAAAAAATAAATCATGCAACTTTCTTCGAACCTGTTAAGATTTAATGAACCTGAAACATTGAAAATGGCTAAGCTCGGCCGGGAATTAAGAGCACAAGGAATTGATGTAGTAGACCTGAGCGTAGGAGAACCAGACTTTAATACGCCTGAACATATAAAAGAAGCAGCAAAAAAAGCCATAGATGAAAACTGGAGCCACTATACTCCTGTTCCCGGATATCTTGAGCTTAGGGAAGCCATCTGCAGAAAATTGCTTCGCGATAACAATCTTACTTATACACCGCAACAAATTGTGGTTAGCACAGGTGCCAAGCAAAGTATTGCCAATGTTATGTTGAGCATCCTTGACGATGAAGATGAAATTATTATCCCTACACCCTACTGGGTTTCTTATTCGGAGATCGCGAGATTTGGAAGAGGAAAAGTAGTGTTTATACACACCACTATGGAAACCGGCTTCAAGCTTACACCCGAACAACTGGAAGCATCTATTACACCTAAAACAAAATTATTTATTTTCTCATCGCCATGCAATCCTACCGGTGCCGTGTACACGAAAGATGAATTGGAGGCGCTTGCCAATGTTTTTAGAAAATACCCGTCAATCTTCATTATAAGTGATGAGATATATGAGTATATTGATTATGCTAATGATGGAGGAGGTGGACATCAAAGTATTGCCCAGTTTGATGATTTGAAAAACCGCATCATAATTGTAAATGGATTGAGTAAAGGCTTCGCAATGACGGGATGGAGATTAGGATATATTGCTGCTCCTGCTGAGATAGCAAAAGCCTGCGAAAAAATTCAGGGGCAGTTTACAAGCGGCACAAATTCTATTGCACAGCGGGCTGCTATTACTGCATTGGATTCTCCTTTAGCGTCCACATACGAGATGGTAAAGGAATTTAAATTGCGCAAGCAACGCGTAATGGAATTATTAAAAGATATTCCGGGAATAAAATATACCGAACCCGATGGCGCCTTTTATATTTTCCCCGAGGTGAAAAGTTATTTTGGTAAAAAAGCCGGCAGCGAAGTAATCAATAATGCCAGTGACCTTTGTATGTATCTTTTAAATACTGCACATGTATCAACAGTTAGCGGTGATGCCTTTGGTGAACCTTCCTGCATAAGAATTTCTTTTGCCAATAACATGAAGAATATTGAAGAAGGATTAAAAAGAATTAAGAAAGGACTTGAGTTAATTAGCTAATGTGATAATGTGCTAATGTGATGATGTGATAATGAGCTAATGTGATAATGTGCTAATGTGATGATGTGATAATGAGCTAATGAGGTAATGTGTAGCAGTAAAGAATTCCCGGAATTAATTAGCTAATTGGCTAATTGGCTAATTAATTCGTGCAAAGCCAGTACCTGCGGAATAAGCATTTGATGTTCGTCATTTATTATTACGTAGTCGCATAAACGCATTTTTTCTTCTTCATCCATTTGCCTGTCCATTCTGGCCTGTACCTGTGCTGCGGAAATATTATCACGGGTCATTGCTCTTTTAATTCTTAGTTCGGCCGGCGATTTTACGCCAATCACATAATCAAGATCTTTATTGGAACCGCTCTCAAAAATTAACGCCGCTTCTTTAATTACATAAGGAGTTGTTTGCGTTTGCATCCAGGCTTCTGCATCTTTAATAGTAGCAGGATGTACCAGAGAATTCAGAAGTTTTATTTTTTCAGGATCACTAAACACAATATCAGATAAGTATTTGCGGTTAAGCAAATCATTTGTATAACTTTCTTCCCAAAGGCGCTTTTAATTTTATTCTTTAATTCATCATCTTCATTCATTAATCTTTTGGAAGCAGCATCAGCATAATACACCGGAATACCAAGCGTTTCAAAAATATGAGCAACGGTACTTTTACCACTTCCAATTCCACCTGTTAATCCGATTTTTATCATTTTATTGCTGAGTAAAAATAACATTTTATTCCAGCGTTAAAATTGATATATAAAATCCATTATTTGTTATCTTTATTAATCAAAAGAAAATTTCATGTTTAAAATTATCACCTCC
Source organism: uncultured Chitinophagaceae bacterium (assembly GCA_963756945.1). Classification (GTDB taxonomy): domain Bacteria; phylum Bacteroidota; class Bacteroidia; order Chitinophagales; family Chitinophagaceae; genus Ginsengibacter. Next base: position 97,595 of record CAVWQJ010000046.1, read on the forward strand.
GTACTATTAGCAGCTATCGTTTATCCTGCATTTTCCCAGAACCGGCGCTTCCATTGTAAGGCCAACGGGAGCAACCAATGGCATTTTGTCCGAGCACCTGAATCCTGCAGGCATGGCAAATATTTTGGCTGATCCTTTCAAGGGGCAAAATTTTAAAGTGAGCGATAATACAGCCGATGTTGAGGGAAATCCATTCTTGTTTGAGGACTGGAAGAAGGGAGAAGTAACTTTAAAAAATGGGGAAAAATATCCGCTAGAAAAAATTAATCTCGATGCATCGCGAAACCAGTTTGTTTATGTTGTAAATGATTCTCTTTATGAATTTTCCGATAATATAAGAATTGTAAAAATTTATGGTGAAGATCATGATGCTGATCCTTCTTCAGATATGATTTTTAGAACAGACATAAATCCCGATGCCGCAAATTTCGTCCAGGTTCTTACGAAAGGAAAAGTGACTATCTTTTGCGAATTCACTAAAAAGCCTGAGGGGGAAAATTATTCCAATGGCATCGTGAAAAACACAAGAAAATATGTACTGCATCCTAATTATTTTTCCATAATTGACGGCCATGCAGTGCCCATTAAATTTGGCTCTTCTGCACTTGGAGATTTAACTTCGGATAGAAAAGATCAGGTCGTTGCTTTCGTAAAAACAAATCATCTTAAAGTAAAAAATGAACCTGATTTTTTGAAAGCAGTTGCGTACTATAATGAAATAAATTCTGCTAATTAAGATTATTACCCTTTTATTTTGGATATAAATTACTTGCCATAAATATTTTTGCAATAACGCACATAATTTCTCATATTATAACTAAAAAACAATCTATGCTTAAATTAATCCTTACCATGTTTTCGTTCAGCATCATTTCGCTAACATTTTCTCAAACGGGAATGTCTCCTAACGTTTTACAAGCTCCTTTTCAAGGCCAGCAATTTACCGCAAAAGCAGATAACGATGTTGAAGGGAATCCTTTGGTATTTGATAATTGGAAAAAAGGAGAAGTCACTTTAAAAGACGGTGAAAAATATCCTATTGAAAAAATAAACCTGGATGCGCAAAGACATATATTTCTTTATGCTGTAGCTGATTCCATTTTTCAATTTGATGATAACGTTCGGGAGGTAAGAATATATGATAATGGTAATTCCGACAATCCGAATTCCGTAATGGTTTTTAGAAATAATATTGATCCGCAATCGGATAATTTTGTAGAACTTCTTGACACGGGCAAAATAACCATATTCCAGGAGTACGAGAAAAAACCCGAAGGGGAAAATTACTCAAATGGTATTGTTAACAACACAAGAAAATACACTTTACATACCACCCAGTATGCTTTGATAAACAAAGTTGCTACCCCAATAAAATTTAATTCTTCAACCCTCGGAAGATTTAACTTCTGACAAGAAAAAACAAGTAGAAGCTTTTGTGAAAGAGAATAAATTAAAGGTTAAAAAAGAATCTGACTTTTTAAAGGCAATAAACTACTATAACAGTATGGGTAGTTAGGTGCCTACTGGCATTAGCGATAAGTCTTAGATGTACGAGGTACGATGTTAGTTTAAACATTCTGCTAACATCGTACATCTAACCTCGTACATCTAACATTATTTTATAGGAGCCACAGGCTTGTTGATATTAGCCGTCCACTCCATGCTTATAGAACTTTTTTCAATTTTGATATAACTGCCGGGGTTAATTTCCAACATCATAGTTCCATCATCATTTATCTTATTTACGGTACCGTGAATACCGGCAATCGTTACAATTTTATCACCTTTTTGCAGATTGGAGAGAAATTGCTTTTGTTGTTTTGCTTTCTTTGCCTGCGGCCTTATCATAAACATCCAGAATACAAGAATCATAAGACCTAAAAATACAAACTGGAAACCACCAGCACCACCTGAACCTCCTTGTCCTAACATTAAAAAAACCGTTGCTACATTCATATTAATTGTTTTGTTTGTTTTTGTTTTGTGTTTAGAATTATTTTTCTGCAGAAACTACCTGGCCTGTTAACTCCAATTCAGGAAATTTAGGATATGCATTTGAACTGACTGTAATTGTTTTGTGTACCTCACCTACTCTGCCTTTACTATTGAATACCACTTTTAAAAATCCGGTTTCTCCAGGTTTAATAGGCTCTTCAGGCTTTTCCGGGACCGTGCAGCCACAACTTGCAACAGCAGATGAAACTATTAAAGGATTTTTTCCTGTATTGCGAAATCGATAACTATACTCCACTTTATCACCATCAGTAACGCTTCCGAAATTATAAACAGAATCGATGAGTTGAACCGTAGTTGAATCAGTATAAACAGTGCCACTATTAGTTGCCAGGGCATCAGCTTTGTTTTTTGTGTTTCTAATGTCACAGGAAAATAAGACACACGCTATACAAAGGCCGGCAATCAATTTATTCATGTATTCTTTATTTTTTTGCAAAGGTATTATAAAGTACTGTTTTTAAAATTCTTCTTATGTATTTTATTCTGCGCAATCAGTTCCTTATGAATGTTATCGAGTATTCCATTTACGAAATGCCCGCTTTGTTCTGTACTGTATTCTTTAGCAAGGTCAATGTATTCGTTAATGGTAACTTTCGGAGGTATCGTTTCAAAATATAAAAATTCACATACGCCCATTTGCATCAGGATCATATCAAGTGCTGCAATTCTTTCGGCATCCCAGTTTTTCAGTTTAGGCTTAATCAATTCCAGGCAAAAATCTTTTTTATCAATTACACATTCCATTAACTCCACTGCAAACTCCATTTTTTCTTTGCTTACCATTTCTCCAAAATCGAATGCAGAAGGCTTTTGCAATAACCCATTCATAAGTACGATCATCATGTCTGCATCATCATCCCAATGAATAAATTTTTCTTCCACATCGCTTATAAAGTTTTCTTCAGGAAGCATAAGCGTTCCGAAAATATATTCGAGTATTTTTCTTTCAGATTTTTTCTCTCTTGATGTAACGTTCGTATATTCTTTGTATTCAGTTGAAGAAATTAATGATTGATATAATTTTCTCACCAATTCATCATCTATTAAATATTTTATTTTGAAATGTTCAAGCGATTTTTGAAATGAATTATTATCAAGAATAGCCCAAACTATTTCGTTGCCGGCAATCCTTGTGTTTATGTTCAGATCGCTTAAAGATGGTAAATGTTTTTGGGCTTTTTGAGCGGCATCCTTCTCTGCAAACCGTGCCACTTCAATAATTAAATATACCAGGTAAGTAAATAAATGGCGGGCCTGTTCGATATTTTGTTTCAGTATCTGCAGCGCTTCGCCGGGGCGGGTTTCATTGTTCATCGATTCAATGCTATATAAAGCCTGCATCACTTTTACCCTGATAATTCTTCTGCTTAGCATTTCTTAAAGAACTTTTTTTAGGCGGCAAAGATATAGTAATGCAATTATATGCCAAATGAATCTTGTAAAGGGGATATCAAGTCACTGCCGGTTTAAAAAAAGTCCAAATCCAATATGAAATGAATAAGTTTCATTTTAAAGCACGACAACCTTTTTTCTCACTTTATTATCTCCGTTCATATTGCTTAGTTGTACAATATATAGTCCCCTGGAAGCTGGCAGTTCAACAGTGGCGCTTTGCTGATTGATTATTTGCTGTTTTATTTTTTTCCCGATGTTATCATACAGGATCAATGCTACAGGTTGCGTAAACTCATTCAAATAAATTTGCACCTGCTCTTTGGCGGGATTAGGGAAAATAATGAAGCCGTTCTTGGTCAGATCAGCAGCTTACGAATATTATGTTTGAATAAGTAAATGATCCATCGGCATGTTCAATTTGCAGCCGGTAAAATATCTTCGAATAGTTCAATACCGAAGAATCGATAAATGTATAATCAATCGTTTTATTGGAAAAACCGTCAATTGATTTACTGGCGACAAAACTAACATTCGAAAAATTTATTTCATTGTTTTTTCTTCTTTGAATAGTGTACCCCGCAATGTTTAATTCGGAAGTTGTTTGCCAGTCTAATCTTACTAAATCCTCCTGGAATTTTTTGTGCCGAAAATGATGTTAGATGAAGAGACGATCCTAAAAGGAACGCATCCGAAGTATCTTTAAATCGAAGGGTATTTGTTACTTCTAATGTATAGCTGGCAATATCTGATGTCGCATAATCGGGTGATGTTGCTCCCGGAATAATAACACTATCTTTCAACCATTGATAACTTAAATTTTTTCCTTGTAATCCTTGCAGTAAAAATGAATTATTTCCCTCGTTCATCGGTGTAAAATATGCTTTCGGCCGTCTAAGGTAACTGGTGTCCTGGAGTTTATAAACTGTTCCGTTGCCGTAAAAAATAATATACTGATCGCCATATTTATCCTGACCAATTGAAACGGGATTACCTGTTGCCTGGGCTGCTGCAATGAAGTGATTCACGTTGCCAGAGACAACACCATTTTGCAAATAGAATCCATCCACAAATTTCAGAACCTCATCAGTAAATATATATTGCCCCCACAAAGATTTTGATTGTGCACTCCGGCAAACATAGCCACCTATTATAGCTCCGCCACCTCCATTATGAAAATATTCATAAATCGGCATCGTAATACCGGTTTTATTACATCCTGATGCAGGGTTATAGCATGAATCGCCTTCAACAATATTCCATCCATAATTCCTTCCACCCGGATCGTCTGCCTTTTGAAAGTCAATTTCTTCAACTTTGTTCTGGCCTACATCGGCAATTAATAGATCTCCCGTAAGCCTGTCAACACTGCTTCTAAACGGATTGCGAACTCCATAAGCCCAAATTTCTTTTTTAATACCGGTTGTTGTGTCGTTATAAAATGGATTGGAAGGAGGAATAGCATAAGGTTCGGCAGACGAAGAATTACTTATATCAATCCGCAATATTTTCGCAAGAAATGTTTTTTTGTTTTGCCCATTCCCATAAGGATCGCCACCACTACCACCATCTCCCAGGTTAATGTATAAATAACCGTCTTTACCAAACATTACATTACCCCCGTTGTGATTGGTAAAAGGTTGCGATTGAGTAAGCAGTGTTAATGCAGAAGACGGATCAGCAATATTCGAATCGGCTGCGCTTACTTTATATTCTTCAACAAAGGTTGTCAAGTTGCCCGGATATACGACCTGTGTAATCAACATAAAATTTACCATCAATTTTATAATTGGGGCTAAAGGCCAAACCCAGCAAGCCTTCTTCACCTTCGGTTGCTGAAGATATTTTTGAAGTAATGTCTAAGAAATGGTGTAGAACGTAAAGTACCATCTGCATTTATAATTTTAATTCGCCCGCCTCTTTCTACAACAAATAACCTGTCGTCGCCACAATTTTGCAAATCTATTGGCGCAACAGTTCCTGAAACATAAGGGATCGCTGCCAGCTTCTGAGCAAGAATTTGCTGAGAAAGAAAAAACAAAGAAAAGACAAAAATCCAGTGTATAAATATCTTCATCCGGTACTATTAATCGTTAAAGAAAAATTTATTATTAAGCTACGTTTTATTTATGTAATTAAGTTTTTAGCAAGACATAAAATTAATTTTGTTCCTCCATTAATAAAACTAAACGGCTGGTATTTCTAATTGGATGCTTGTTTAATTATATTCTCCGAAATATTCCAGTCGTAGATTCGCAATAAATTAAATTAAAGATTGCATATACGCCTTTAGTGGTCTTGTTTACATGATACAGGATATGTTTCCTTATCACCAAATGTGTATTCTTAATAAAAAGGGAGAAGCCAATTGCTTCTCCCTTAAATTAATTTACTGCAAACCTGTAAGCCGGATTCTGTTTCCTTCCTTCGACAAGCAAAGGATGGATGGCTATCATTTATCTTGCTGTTACATTACTGCAACAATCTTGCTGCCTACCCTTCCCGATATTCTGCAAAGCAGAAATATAAACGAGCAGCTTACTTTGCGTTAACGCAAATCGGGATATACGTGGCATTGCAGCACACAAGGTTTACCCAAAACTATTGTTACCAACAATTCCCGTGAGCTCTTACCTCACGTTTTCACCCTTATCCACTCTAAAGCGGAACGGTAATTTTCTGTGGCACTTTCTTCCCTCGATCCTCCAATAGATCAGGCGGACCGGCCATTAACCGGTGTGTTGCTCTATGCTGTCCGGACTTTCCTCCACTATCTTTCGATAACAGCGATAACCCGGTTTGCAGTAAAGCGAAGATACCCCTAAATCCCCTAAAGGGGACTTACGAAACTTTTAACTTAATGAATGTATTAATTGACTCCGGAGTATTGAACCATCGGAGTGCCAAGTCCCCTTTAGGGGATTTAGGGGTTTTAATATTGAAAAAAAATCTCCGTGGCTCCGAAACCAAAGTTATGATGATACTGATTCACGAAACTCTTCACTTCTTTTTTCGACTTTAAAATTTCATGAATTTCTTCACGCAGTTTTCCTGTGCCTATTCCATGTATTACTATTAAATTGGGTTGATGATGTGCTATCGCAAGGTTATAATATTTTTCAAATGTTCTTAATTGTAAGGTAAGTATTTCAAAGTTGCTGAGCCTTTTCCAGTCATCCGATAGCTTTTCAATATGAAGATCAATTACTGATCTTGCGGGTTCCAGGTTTTGTTTTGCTTTGGATGCATCATAAAGCAATCCTTGCGTGTTGGTGTATTCAGGAATAACCTCTTCAATTTTATCCGGGTATTTATCAAAAAGAAGAAATGAAAAAGATGGCTCATTCTTCAACTTCATTTCTTCTATTTTTTGAAACAATTGTTTTGCTTTTATCTTTAAAGATGTTTCAAAATAAGGCGCTTTCTTTTTATCTGGTTTAATTAATGAAAACTCAAAAGTAAATTTCGGCGAGTCATTCATTTGCTCGAAAGGAATATCATGAATATAAAAATCCGACAAAGAAAATAATTGATTCTTCAACTCAAAATCGGGCGAACCTGCGAAATTAATGCGGTAAACAAAATCATAAGGTTCATCAGTTTGGTTAATGAGATATAATTTAAAGCTTTCAACAACATCATCATCAAAAACATTTTTATCAAACAATAGGAAAAAATGAAAGCCATACACCTTCGCTCACTTTGTGTTTGGGAGTTGCCTTTTCTTTCTTAATATTATCGATATAAACTTTATCTTTTTTATTGGAAGGATTGCGTTCATCAAAATATTTCTTTTCCGTGAACATTTTATAATAGGGAAAGTCAATCTGGTCCATATATACGGGAAAGCGCACACCGTCCACATCTATCAATACCATCTTATCATTAATGATGTCAACCACTTCTCCTTCTTCATTGGAATGCAGCACCAAAACCCTATCTCCCAATTGGTATTTCATTATGCAAAGATAGGTGTGAGATGTAAGTTATGGGTGATGAGTTATAGATTACCGGTATTTAACAGGAGAAACAATCTTCGCTACTTTACTTATTCCTTTATAACTTATCAATCATATTAGTTTACTCTCTTTTCCAAGCTTACTATTATGCCTGCCATACAAAAAATAAATAACCAACCCGATGACGAGCCAGATCAAAAAACGATACCAATTGGTGTGGCTTTCCTGTGCCATTAGATAAAAACAACTCAGCAAGCCCAAAACAGGTATTAAAGAAAAATCTTTAGTAAATGATAATATTGAAATGGTGGTAGCAACGATCCAAAATATAAGCATCGGTAATCCTTCTTTTTTTATTAACCCTGCAAAATGTTCCGGTGCATAAATAATCACCAGTGCAGTTGAAATAATAAACAATGCCGGTATAATATATTTTCCGCTTATTTGCGGAACCCTGAATTTCGATTCCGGCCGGTTAGGACTTTTCTGTAATACCAATATGCCGCCACATACCAAAACAAATGCAAACAAAGTACCGATGCTTGTTAGTGCAATAACAACATCTAAGTTTAAAAATAAAGCGGGTACGCCTACAACAAATCCCGTTAGTATGGTTGAAAAAGAAGGCGTTCTGTATTTGGGATGAATGCGTGAAAAAATTTTTGGCAATAAACCATCGCGGCTCATGCTCATCCAGATGCGTGGCTGGCCCTAACTGGTAAACAAGCAACACAGACGCAATTACAAAAACAGCGCTTACTGAAATAATACCGGCAAGCCAGTTCGTTACTTTTGAATTTTGATTTTGAAAAACGAATGCAAGGGGATCGGCAACATTCAGCTTTGTATAATTCGTCATTCCCGTAAGAACGATAACAAGGACAATATATAAAGTGGTACAGATGATTAAAATATTAAACATAGCCTTAGGCAAATCGCGTTGGGGATTTTTACATTCTTCCGCCGTAGTAGAGATGGCATCAAAACCAATGTAGGCAAAGAACACAGCCGACACGCCACTTAGTACTCCCGAAAAACCATTTGGCATAAACGGATGCCAGTTAACAGGATTTACATAAAATGCTCCCGCAACTATTACCAAAAGAATTACAGCAAGTTTTATTATAACAAACACATTATTGGCCGTTCTTGATTCGCGTATGCCGATGTAAACGACATACGTTATAAGCACCACAATACATAAAGCAGGAATGTTCATAATAATTCTGAATCCGCCCAAGGTTGGAGCCGTTAGCCATGTATGATATGCATTGGTAAGATTTTGATCGAGCGTTGAAATTACGTTGGCGCCGTGTGCCTGTACAGCTTTAAATACTTCATCATAACCTTTGTGTGCTGTGAAGTAATCCATCGTCATCCAGGTAGGAATGTGTATATGAAACCCTTCGAGTACGCGAACAAAATACTGGCTCCATGAAATGGCAACTGCGATATTTCCAATTGCATATTCCATCAAAAGATCCCACCCTATTATCCAGGCAAACAATTCGCCAAAGGCAACATAAGAATACGTGTATGCGCTGCCCGATACCGGAACCGTAGACGCAAACTCTGCATAACAAAAAGCTGCAAAGCCACATGCAACAGCCGTTAGTGCAAATAACAATGTAACAGCAGGGCCGCCATGAAAGCTGGCTGTGCCAATAGCTGTAAACACGCCGGTACCAATAACTGCAGCTATTCCAAAAAAAGTAAGGTCTCTTACGGTTAAAACCTTTCTTTAAGTCTTCGTGATGGCCGTGGGCATCTGTTAATCCTTCCGCCGCTTCTTTTAAAATTGCAGGCACACTCTTTTTACGAAATAATGGATGAGACATTTTGGTAAACTTTAGTGAGATTGAAAATAAAGAAATATTGTGGAATAATAATTCTAATCAAGACTAAACATGCTAAATAAAAAAAGTCGGGTTGATTTTAGCAGTCGGATCATTGGCAGAGAAAATAATTCTTCGGTGTTGGGGTGGACACCGACATCTGCATGAATAATTAGTGTTTTACCCCATCATAAATTATTGTTCCATTCACAGTAAAATTAAAATGAATTGTATTTGTGCCGAAATTGCCTGTACCGATGGCATGAATACCATTATTCATTGGGTAAGGTTGATTTTTTAAAAATTGATTAACTGTAAAGGTTAGGTCGGGGGCAACTTTTACACTATCAAATATCATTTCATTAGTAGGATATTGCCATTTTATCGTTGTGTAAATACCGCTCCCTTGTTTAACTGTTACAATACCATCCCCAGCAGTATTATTATAAGTGCCGATATAATTTGGCGGAGTACCTCCCGAATTAGAACCTTTAGAACATGATATTAAACATCCTAACAGCACCACTGCAAACGTTAATTTCTTTTTCATTTTTAAAATATCATATTACTACAATCCAGTACATTAAATTATAAATCTAATGATTGTAAATGATAAAACAATCATTAATAAATGTTCATACTTTTATAAAAAAAATGAGAATGAAAAATTTAATTGTATTATTTAAGCCACTTAAAACCCCTAATAATTTTGATTCATATAAACTTCATCAAGATAATGTGCAATTAGATTAGCTAAACAAATACTATAAAGTTGGAACTAAGAAATGAAACACGTGTCAATTAGTATTTATTTAGTGATAATACAGACCCTTCTGGCGATTCTAAAATAAGTTCTTCTTTGATGCCATCGGATATCCTAACCTTATAATCTCTTATTTTTTTATCGGGAGTTGCGTCATTTAAAATAAGCTGTATGTACAAGTCGAGGCCTTTAATTAATACTTTATATCTCGCTTGTGCGAAGATGGCTAAATTGGGGTCGCCGATAAATAAAATCCCTGTTCCATTCGGTTCGTCAGAACCGTTAAAAAATATTCCTATACTTTCATTGAACCATTTTCCGATTAATAAATGTTCTGCGTTTGTAATTCTCCCTGCTGGTGATTTATCCATAAAATAATGTTTAATGTTTAATGTTTAGCTGAATCAGATAATGAAATTTTACTATCGTTTTTCTTTGAGGTGTCAGCAGCATGAGAATGCAATTGGTTGGTATTGCTTTTTATCGACGTGTCTTTCGTTGGTGGTGGCGATGTATTTTTTGTGTAGTTGAAATAACCGACAGTACCAACAACAATAACTGCAATGGATGCGACCGTAACTTGCCAAATAGTCCAATTTACTTTTTTACCATGCACCCACTCTATTTTCTCCCTGTTCCACCAATTTAATTTTAGTTCAACCTTTAGTCCGTCAACCTCTATAAAGTATTTTATGTCTCCTTTTTTATATGTCCTTTCTAATTTATATGTTACTCCATCAGCAAATACCCCACCGCTAAAAGGGTTAAGTCGCAAGTAGTCTTTATATTGCTCTTTTTGTTTGGAAGAAAAAATTATATCCTCTTTTGAAAACTCAAATACCTCATGTGTAATATTTTGAATTATAAACTCTGCTGTCCACTGATTATTTGGGTTGAAATTAAATACTTCGCCTTTCTTTATTAATTCGGCTTCAACCTGTGTTTCAATTGATGCCTTGAATGTTATAAACATTTTTTTCCGTTTTTGTCTCAGCAGGGTTTAATGTGCATAGACACCTGAATTAAAAATAACTTTATCGAAAACCCAGATGTATAAAATAACATCAAATAATTCAAAATCTCACTTCGGTTTACGCAAAATTGAATCTTTAATGTGCTGTAGGCACATTTGGTAGGTGGCATAAATAAATTAAACCGCACGGTACGTTCCGAAGGAACGTTTGGTGTTGATGGCATGCGGGTTTCTACCCACCAATAGTCCCTATGGGACTTGGAAATATTAGCGTTACTTGCTATGGGTAGGGAATTGGATATGATACTTTATATAAATCCTTCTTTAAACCCTTGTGATCTCCAAAGCTAATCCAGATGGCAGTATTTAATTCAACATCAAAATACAAAGTGTAGTTGGGGACCGGATTTTTTGTTCACTTATTATAAGCAGGAATCCAATGATCAATTGTTTTTACCCAAACAGGCAATGTATCGGCTATTTGAGAAAAAACGCGGGACATTTGTGGTACATAAATATGGTAATCTTGTTTCATGATTTTACCATATTTATCAAATTTTATTGCAAATGCAGCTATATAGGTAAAGATGCTATCATGTGGTAATCTATAACTGGCAATTAAATTAAGTAGGCTATCTGCAACAGCCGGATATCCAAAAATATATTTAGGAGCCAGAATAGTATCGTGTAACTCGCTTTGTGCGGAATGACCACCTTGTGCAAGACCACCAAATTCCAAGACTACAGTAAAATAAAATATCAGGAAGAGCCTGTTCATAAATAGCGGTTATTATTTTGCTATGATGGTCTTCTTCTTTTCAAAATTAAGTCTCGACAAAGCCAATAATTTTGCCTTAGCAAGTTTTCGAATACAAGTATCTGAATTAAAAAGAACAGGATCGAAAACCCCGATGCCTAAAATAACATTAAATAATTCATAATCTCACCCGCCCAGGCACTTGTTTAAAAAGTTTTTACTCTATCGCCAGTTTTTGGCGATAGAGGTTTTACAGACAAAATGTACATATTTGTTTTCCAGGATTTATGTTTTTATGCCAAAATAGACAGTGCAAATTTTTACAACCCATGTAAAAAAAGTTTTTGCCATATCGTAAGTTTTGACGATATAGGTTTTAAAGTTTTTTTGCCTATCGTAAGTTTTGACAACCCATGTTTTAAAGTTTTTTGCCCTATCGTAAGTTTTTACAACCCGTGTCTCAAAGTTTTTTGCCTTATCGTAACTTTTGAACATATAGGTTTTAAAAGTTTTTGCCCTATGTTCAATTTTGAAGATATAGGTGAAAAAAGTTTTTGCCATATCCTGAATTTCCAGGATATGTATTTTAAAAAGTTTTTCTTTAAGGGAAGTTTAGAAAATATCTGTAAAGATCTTTTTACATCATAATCCATAATTATCCAATGCCACCCACCTTAACTTCTCTATTAATTTTTTGAACCAATCCCTGCAAAACTTTTCCCGTGCCTGCTTCGGTGAAACGGGTTGCGTCATCGGAAATCACTTGCTCTACTGTTTAGATCCATATATTGGATTTTAACTGTACGGATTTTTCTTAGGATTTCTCCTTGTATCATACATGTTAAGGATAATTATCTTGTTTTGGCTAAACTTGTAATAAAGTCTGTTGTGTTTTGTAATTAAAATCGCCCGTACTTCCGGCTTTGCAATAGATACCTTTCCAATAAACGGATGTTCCTGCAGGGTTTCAATTCTCTTATCCAGTTTATTTAAAAATTCAATGGCAGTCTTTTCGTTCCATTCTTTCTCAAGATATTGAAGCAGCTTAACAAGTTTGTTGTTGAATCTTTTCTTGTAAATTATTTGGTACGCCATTTTGCTGTTGCTGCTTTGTATTCGTCTTCAGTCATTGTATCTTTTTCATCAGGCTCGTTTAATAAGTTCATCAGTTCTTCTCTGTCTGTACTATTCAGTTCATCTATAATGTCTATATTTTTATCATTGAAATACTCAATATCAGCTTTCACCAATTCCAGTAACTGTTCATCGTCGATTGATGCAACCATTTCAATAACCTGATCTTTTAGTGAGACATAACTATTTATTTTAATTAGCTCAAATTTACGGATTTTGTTGCGCAACCCCGATTACCCAATCCCATCCACCTGAACTTCTCTATTAATTTTTTGAATCAATCCCTGCAATACTTTGCCGGGGCCTGCTTCTGTGAAATGGGTGGCACCATCGGCAATCATTTGTTCAACTGTTTGTGTCCATCTAACGGGGCCGGTTAGTTGCGAAATTAAATTGGCTTTAATTTCCTGATGGATCAGTTACTGCTTTCGCAACTACATTTTGATAAACAGGGCATATAGGCGAATTGAAAAGCGTTTCTTCAATTGCTTTGGACAGTTCTTCTTTTGCAGGCTGCATCAATGGAGAATGAAAAGCGCCGCCAACAGGAAGTATAAGTGTTCGCTTGGCTCCGGCTTCTTTTAATAATATGCAGGCTTCCTCAATTCCTTTTATGGAACCGGAAATAACAACCTGGCCGGGACAATTGTAATTGGCAGCTACCACAATTTCATTTATTATAGAAGCGCATATTTCTTCAACCCTTTTATCATCAAGCGCAAGTATCGCAGCCATTGTTGAAGGATTAATTTCGCAAGCTTTTTGCATTGCCTCTGCCCTTATAGAAACCAGTTTAAAGGCATCTTCAAAACTTAAACATTCATTGGCAACCAATGCAGAAAATTCGCCAAGCGAATGGCCTGCTACCATATCCGGTTTATTAACGGCAAGCGTTTTAAAAGCAATAACAGAATGCAGAAAAACGGCAGGTTGCGTTACATTCGTTTGTTTTAATTCTTCCGCGGTTCCAAAAAACATTACATCAGAAATCGGGAAGCCAAGAATTTCGTTTGCCTTGTCAAATAAGAGTTGCGCCTGTTCATCTTCATCATATAAATTCTTTCCCATTCCAATAAATTGTGAACCCTGACCGGGAAATACAAAAGCATGTGCCATAAAATATTTTATTTATCTTCTTTTAATAAGATCAGCCTGTATAAGATTAATGAACTCATTTCTTGTTGTTTGCTTTTCAAACTCGCCAGAAAAAGCGGAAGTGGTAGTAACTGAATTTTGTTTTTGCACACCCCGCATCATCATGCAAAGATGCGCTGCTTCTATAACCACAGCTACACCCAATGGATTCAAACTTTCTTTTATTGCATCAAGTATTTGCGTTGTAAGCCTTTCCTGCACCTGCAATCTCCTTGCAAACACATCCACAACACGTGCCAGTTTACTCAGTCCCGTTATCCACCCGTTCGGTATATACGCAATGTGGGCTTTGCCAAAAAAAGGCAGCATGTGATGTTCGCACATGCTGTACAATTCAATATCTTTCACAATAATCATTTCACTTATTTCTTCATGAAACTTGGCAGAATTTAAAATAGCAGTGCGCATCCAGGCTATATCCTTGCGTTGCAAACTGCATTGCTTTAGCAAGGCGCTCCGGCGTTTTAAGCAGTCCTTCCCGTTCGGGATTTTCGCCAATTAACTTTATTACTTCCCTGTAATTTTTACCCAACTCCATCCGTAGCCGCGTCATCGTATTGTTCAATTTTTTTGTAAGCCATTTATAAATAAAATTTAAAGTTAAAATTAAGCTGCAGGATATTCTGCAAAGTTTCTTGGTGTTTCGTATAGGCGTACCTGTAAATCGAGATCTTTATCAATTATGGGTCTCAAAATATTATAAATGACTATAACAATATTTTCTGTGGTTGGGTTCAGTTCTGCAAATTCTTTTACATCGAGGTTGAGATTTTTATGATCAAATTTTTCAAGAACATTTTCATTAATAATATCGCTGAGCATTTTCAAATCTATCACAAATCCTGTATCAGCGTTAGGAATGCCCGTTACCTTAACTGTTATTTCATAGTTGTGGCCGTGATAAGACGGATTATTACATTTTCCAAAAACTTTTTCGTTTGTAGCTTCATCCCACGCAGGATTGTTCAGGCGATGCGCCGCATTAAAATGTTCTCTCCTGTATACTGACACTTTATTTTCCATTCAATAATATTTTATAGGTTAATCGCCGAAATACTCCACATAAATACGCGGCGTTTCATATAGTTTTATACAATGCAATTCCACCTGCTGGGGCAATCGCGGTTGCAATTGTTTCCATATTGCCATTGCAAGATTTTCTGTTGAACACATTTGTCCTTTTAAAAATTCAACATCAACATTTAGATTTTTATGATCGAGCTTATCCAATATAAATTGCTTTATGAGAAGACTTAGAATTTTTACATCAAACAAAAAACCCGTCTCTTCTGTAACTTCACCTTTTATAGTAACATACAACTCATAATTGTGTCCATGCCAGTTTTCGTTGGCGCATTTTCCAAACACAATTTCATTTTTTTCTTTGTCCCAATCCGGGTTATACAGTTTATGAGCCGCATTAAAATGTTCAATTCTCGTTAAATAAACCATTACACTTAAAAATATTTTTGCAAAGGTAGCCTCAGAAAATTAAAATACGCTTTGTAACCACGAAATTTGCAGGATGAATGTATTGGTAGACCGCCGCGACAGAATTTGAATTAGAACCTTTTATACAAGAGAATAAAGTCTACGACGTATTAATCACCGGAATAGGTATTCCTGCAACAATATTTCATCTCACAAAAAGACTATGTCAAAAAAATTATGATCTTGTAATACAGGCGGGCATTGCCGGCACATTTTCAGGAAGTATAAAAAAAGGAAAAGTAGTGTTAGTAAATAAAGACTGCTTTGGCTGATGTTGGCATTTATGAGAAAGGAAACTTCAACACCCTGTTTGAAACAGGATTTATTAATAAAAATGAGTTCCCTTTTACAGATGGCTGGCTGGTGAATCAGCATGAATATCTTTCGAAGGCAACACTTACCATTAGCAACGGCAATTACTGTAAATAAAATAACTGATGATGCCGGGCAAGTAAACGAACTGTTTGATAAATTCAATCCCGGTATTGAAAGTATGGAAGGCGCTGCATTACATTATGTATGCCTGCTGCAGAAAGTTGGTTTTTTGCAGCTTCGCAGCATCTCGAATATGGTTGGTGAAAGGGATAAAAGCAAATGGGCTATGAAAGAAGCTATCACTAACCTGAATGTTGAATTAAAATCTTTACTAAAAAATTTTATTTAAATATGATTTATACACTTGGATTTTCCCCA
Source organism: uncultured Chitinophagaceae bacterium (assembly GCA_963756945.1). Taxonomy (GTDB): domain Bacteria; phylum Bacteroidota; class Bacteroidia; order Chitinophagales; family Chitinophagaceae; genus Ginsengibacter. Next base: position 113,763 of record CAVWQJ010000046.1, read on the forward strand.
TGCCCAAACGATACTTTTATTTTTGATGCGCTGGTAAATAATAAGATTGATACCCAGGGATTACAGTTTGATGTAAGGCTTGAAGATGTTGAGACGTTGAATGAACTTGCCATTAATAATCAACTGGATTTTACAAAAGTGAGTTATGGTGTGTTACATCTTATTCTTAAAAATTATAAAGTACTTAATAGCGGAAGTGCACTGGGTAAAGGCGTTGGGCCACTTCTTATATCTAAAGAAAAGATATCATTTGATGAAGTGAATGATTGTACAATTGCCATTCCCGGCGAAAACACTACGGCTCACCTGTTATTTTCACAGGCATTTCCTAATGCCAAAAAGAAGATCTTTAAAAGATACGATGAGATAGAAAATTTTGTTTTGAATTCCGGTAAAAAATCTTTGGTGTTATTATTCATGAAAACAGGTTTACCTATTTCGACAAAGGCTTGCAGAAAGTAGTTGACCTGGGCAATTTCTGGGAAGAAAAAACCGGCTATCCGATACCGTTAGGTGGTATTGTTGGAAAAAGAAACATGGATGAAAAAATACTAATGAAGGTAGATTCACTTAATAAAAGAAAGCATAGAATTTGCATTTAAGAATTATCCGCTTATTACCGAATATGTAAAAATGCATTCGCAGGAAATGGAACCAGAAGTGATGAAAAAACACATTGATCTGTACGTAAATAATTATTCAATAAACCTGGGGGAGGATGGGAAAAATGCAGTTGAAAAATTTATGGATATTTATAATACAATCAATAAAACCAACAGTGATCAAATCTTTACACGGAATGAACTTTTCTTAAATGGAGGATAATCTTTATTCAAATATGCTGAAGGATGAGGCTATAAATCTCTTTACATATTTTATTTTTATAATTTTTTTCTTTGAAATTTTTTACCCAGCGCAAATAAGAAATTGAATTGGTAAGAAAAAATTCATCTGCATTAAGAATATCGTTGACTGTGAGTTTTTTTTCAATAACATAATACTTTTTTAAATCAAATTTCTCCAACAACCATCTGCGCATAACTCCTGCGACACAACCTTCTGAAAGTGGCGGCGTAAATATTTTATCTTTTTCAACTATAAATATATTGGCAATGGCACTGTCGCAAACTCTGTCAAAGGAATTAAGAACAATACAATCATTCAGTTTATTTTTTTTAGCATACAAGCCTGCCATTACATAAGGCAAATAATTATTTGATTTTAAATTTGAAAAACTATCACAACTTTTCCTTGTTCCGGGAAAAACATCAATCACTAAGCCGTTTTCATTTAATCTGCATTCCGGTATGTAACGGCCAGCTTTCAATAATATAATTTGGAAATAAATTTTCCGGATCAAAGATTCCACCATTGCCACGAAATATCATTAATCTAATTCTTGCTGAAGCTGCATGATTGTTCTTTTTTATAAGATCATTAATTTTTTCTTCAAGAAAAACAGCATTAAAATCTTTTTGGCAGCTCAAATTGCAGAACATGAAGTCCGTTAAATAATCTTTCAAAGTGAAATTCTTTATTAATAATCCGGCCATCGATCAATTTCATCGTTTCAAAAAGGCCATCACCATACCTTAATGAGCGATTTCCTGAACTTATAACGGGAGTATCCGCGGGATAAAACTTATCATTATAAATAAAAAAAAACTCAGCCATAAATTAAATATGAATGAGCAAAAATAATAGTATGTAATCAGTAAAATTAATTGTCTTCTTCGAGCAGTTTGTTTTTCACGGCAAACATAATCAGCCCGGCTGTGCTTTTGGCTCCTGTTTTGGTTTTGAGCTTGTCTCTTATTGCTTCAATGGTTCGCGGACTCAAATCAACCGCTTCGGCAATTTCACGTGTACTTTTTTCTTCGCACATCAGTCTTAGAACTGTTATTTCTTTGTCGCTGAGTGTTGCATCTTCCTGCTGAAGTTTAATGGAAGACGGTGTTTTCTGGCGGAGGTTATTAAGTAAGGCTTTATTTGTTAGTGAATTGAAATAAAATTCCTGCTCATAGCAGGTTTTAATCGCTTCATAAATTATTTCCGAATCAGATGTTTTAGTAAGATAACTATTGGCGCCAAGTTCCATCAATTTGGTAATCATACTTTGGTCATCCATCATGGTAAGCATAATAACCCTGATGCGTGGATACAATTTCTTAATCTCTGGCAAGGTAGTTATACCATCCATTATGGGCATTTGAATATCAAGCAAAATAACATCGGGTTGTATTCCCTTCAATATATTTAAAAGATGGGAGCCATTATCGGCCTCAGCAATTACCTTAATATTTTTTTTGGATGAAAGGGCATTTTTTACACCCGCCCTGTAGAGCACATGGTCATCAGCAATTATCAGCCTTATCACTTCTTCGTTTTCGGTCTTCATCGGAAATTAGTCATTTTTAAAATTAGAGTCGCAATTTACAAATGTCTGTGTTTTAAATGGTAAATTAAACAGAATAAATACGAAATTATATCAATAGTAATTATACTAACAAATGAACCATAAAAACGGGCAATCTGCTCAATGCCAAACGTAAAACTTCTTAATAAACGTTATTTCAGATAATAAATTGTTTATATAAACACTTCCGCCTGTTTCTTAAAGTAGTCGCTGCGACTCACATAGATATCGGCGCATTCTTCCATAAATCGTAATAAGCGCCTATCAACAATAAAGCACTGCCATAAACAGTGCCTTGTCAAATTCAAAATTCTTATTTAGAGATTATTTTTTCTTTTGACTTTTAGGGGCAAAAATTGCAAACATTCTTTTTCCTTCCAGTTTAGGCATGCTTTCAAGGGTTCCTACTTCTACCAATCTTTCAGCAAATTTTAGTAATAATAATTCGCCTCTTTCTTTAAACATAATAGCCCTTCCTTTAAACTGCACATATGCTTTTACTTTATTGCCATCTTTTAAGAAATTTTCTGCATGTTTGGATTTAAAATCAAAGTCATGATCATCGGTATTGGGCGTAAAGCGAATTTCTTTTACTTCAGAAACTTTGCTCTTAGCCTTCATTTCCTTTTCTTTCTTCTTCTTTTCGTAAAGAAATTTATTATAGTCAATTACTTTACAAACAGGCGGATCTGCCTGCGGAGAAATTTCAACCAGGTCAAGTCCCTGGTCATTTGCTATTCTTTGCGCTTCTGCAATGGAATAAACTCCTATTTCAATATTTTCACCAACCAAACGTACCTGCGGTACTTTTATCATATGGTTAGTTCTGTGTTCCTGTTGTTGTTCTTTTTTGAAACGTGGATTAAATGCACCTCTTGGTGCTCTTGGTGGAAATGCCATTAATTGATTTTAGTTTAAAAATTGTTTTCTTTGTTATAATAAAGCAGTTAAGCCGTAACTTCTACTGTTTTTTTATTTTTTACTTCGTATTTAATCATTTCAATCACTTCATTTATATCTTTCACTCCTTCATCGCCTTTGCCCTGTCTTCTTACAGAAACCTTATTGTCATTTACTTCCTTCTCGCCTATAATAAGCATCAGCGGAATTTTTGCCAATTCAGTATCTCTTATTTTCTTTCCGATCTTCTCACTCCTGTCATCAATTTCAGCACGAATATCATTATTTTTTAATTCAGATAAAAATTTTCAGCATAAGATAAAAATTTATCACTAATGGGCAAAATTTTAACCTGCACCGGCACCAGCCACATAGGAAATTTACCGGCGCAATGTTCTGTCAACACAGCTATAAATCTTTCCATACTTCCAAACGGCGCCCGGTGAATCATTACCGGCCGATGCTTTGCATTATCTTCTCCAATATACGTTAAATCAAAACGTTCCGGTAAATTATAATCAACCTGTATGGTTCCCAATTGCCATTTTCTGCCAATTGCATCCCGAACCATAAAGTCAAGTTTCGGGCCATAAAATGCCGCTTCGCCAAATTCTATAGTAGTTTTCAAACCTTTTTCTTCTGCGGCTTCAATAATTGATTTTTCTGCAAGTTCCCAGTTTTCATCACTTCCAATATATTTCGATTTATCATGCTGATCACGCAAAGAAATTTGTGCAGTATAATCGGTAAATCCAAGCGATGCAAAAACATATAACACCAGATCAATTACTTTTTTAAATTCATCTTTTACCTGGTTGGGCATACAAAACAAATGCGCATCATCCTGTGTAAAGCCTCTCACCCTGGTAAGTCCATGCAATTCGCCGGATTGTTCATATCGATAAACAGTTCCAAATTCTGCAAGGCGCAAGTGGCAGATCCTTATAGCTTCTTGGAGATGATTTATAAATTTCACAATGATGCGGACAATTCATTGGCTTTAAAAAAAACTCTTCCCCTTCCACCGGTGTTTTTATCGGTTGAAAACTATCTTTCCCATATTTCTCATAATGGCCGCTGGTTACATATAAATTTTTAGAACCAATGTGCGGCGTAATTACAGGAAGATATCCTGATTCTATTTGTGCTTTTTGCAAAAAATTCTGCAATCTTTCCCGAAGCATGGCACCTTTTGGCAACCACAAAGGCAAGCCCGCTCCTACTTTTTCAGAAAAAGTAAACAACTCTAATTCTTTACCCAATTTTCTATGATCTCTTTTTTTAGCTTCTTCTAAAAAAACAAGGTATTCATCCAATTCTTTTTGATTAGGAAAAGTAACACCATAAATGCGGGTAAGCATTTTATTTTTCTCATCGCCTTTCCAATAAGCGCCGGCAATGCTGGTAAGTTTTATTCCCTTTATTAAACCTGTTGAAGGAATATGCGGCCCACGGCAGAGATCAGTAAAATTTCCTTGTGTATAAAAAGTAATATTACCATCTTCAAGCCCTTGTAAAAGATCAAGTTTATACTCATCTCCTTTTTCTGCAAAATATTTTACAGCATCTGCTTTAGAAATTTCTTTTCTTATGAATGAATTATTTTGCTTTGACAAGCTCACTCATTTTCTTTTCGAGCTTTTCAAGATCACTTTCGCTAATTACATTATCGCCTAAATCAATATCATAATAAAATCCTTTTTCAATCGGCGGACCTACCCAAAATTTTACTCCGGGAAAAGCATCTTCAACAGCTTCGGCCATTAAATGTGCGGATGAATGCCAAAAAGTTGATTTCGCTTTTTCATCGTCCCAGGTAAGAAATTTAATGGTTGAATCATTTTTTATTGGTCGTGAAAGATCCCAAACTTCGCCATTAACTTCTGCTGCAAGAATTTTTCTTGCAAGCCCTTCACTTATTTTTTTTGCAATGTCCAAAGCTGTAGATCCTTGCTCATATTGCCTTACAGCGCCATCAGGAAAAGTTATATTCATAATTCAATCTACTCCTTTTTAATCGTTTTTTTAAATTTTTGGGAATGCAAATTTAACGAAGTATTAGACAAAGATGCTATTCCTTTGAAGGATATACTTTTAATTACTTATAATTTTGTATTTGCTTAAAAAAATATTAGTTGCCGAAAGAAATTAAACACCGGCTTCAAACTTTGGTTTATTTTAATAATTTGTTACGAAACAGTATGAAGATATTTTACATTTTTATTTTATTATTTATTTCATCAACACTTTTTGCCCAGGATTTTAATGGCCAATGGAAAGGGAGTTTTAATGAAACAAGCTATGGGTTTTCAGGGTTAGAGGGAAGTGGTATCGATTATGTTTTGGAATTAGAAACAAAAGGTTCGGATGTATTCGGGTATTCTTATACTTATTTTAATGAAGGCACAAAAAGATATTATACTATTTGCAAGCTAACGGGAACGCTTAACCGCTCTACAAAGGACCTTGTGGTAACAGAAATTGAAAGGGTTAAATTCAATACCCCACCAGGATTTCAAAATTGTTTTCAAACGCACAAGTTGCACTATGTACAGGATAGTGGCGATATTGAAACGCTCAGGGGAACATGGATACCTGCACCCAACCAGGATGGGAATTGCGGCTATGGAACTACATTTCTGTCAAGAAGAATAATAAAGAAAATGGCGTTGGGAACCAAGCCTGTTGAAAAGAAAGCGGACGTTCCGGCACCTAAAAAAGCGATTGCTTCAAAACCAAAAAAATATGTACCTAAAACTGCTCACAAAACTCCTGTTAAACCAAAACCTGAAATAAAAAATCCCACCGTAAAAGAAAACAATACTGCAAAAGAGATTCCTTCACTAATTCCAGAAATTAAAAAGACAGATACTATTAAACAACGCATTACAGGTTTTGAACCACGGAGAAAAGACATTATAAAAACTATCTCTATTTACCAACCAACTTTTAAGGTTGATTTTTATGACAATGGTGAAATCGACGGAGATTCTATAACTGTTTTTTACAATAATAAAATAATTCTTTCGCATAAAATGCTTTCCACAAAACCCATATCACTAACGCTGGCCTTAGACGAAAATATGAAAGAAAATATTATAACGATGTATGCTGATAATTTAGGAACTATTCCTCCCAATACTGCATTGATGATTGTAACGGATGGCAATAAACGATACGAAGTACATATCTCTTCAGATACGGAAAAAAGCGGTAGTGTTGTATTTGAACATGGGCAATAAGTTTAAGCTCTTTCCAGAATTTAAGAGACAGTTAAAATTTAAAATTCCAGGTAAAGAAGGAATAACAGGGAAAATAGAAACCTGTTTCGCCTGCACATTCAAAGTTCCATCATAAGGATTTCCTGTTTGATCAAAATAAATAAAATATGGATTTTTGCGGTTATAAGCATTGTAAACACTAAATACCCATTGGCTTTTTAGCCTTCTTTCCGGATGTTTATTGGGTGTATAAATAGCGCCAAGATCAAGGCGGCTGTATGATGGCAACCTGTATTCATTAATTCGGCTATACTCCTGCGTTAGTACGCCATCAAAAATATAAAACCGTTGCGGTAATGTTGCGGCATTTCCAGATCCAAAAACAAATGTTCCCGAAAGCTTCCATTTTTTTGAAAGATCATAAATGCCCACTACTGAAAGATCATGTCGCCTGTCGTATTTGGCAAAATATTTTTCTCCCGAATTCAATCCCGGAAATTTTCTATAAGTCCAGCTTAAAGTATAACCAATCCAACCGGTTAACCTTCCTTTTGTTTTATTAATAAATAATTCGGTTCCATAACTCCACCCTTTACCAAATGTGAAAAAGTTTTCTGTGTCTTCCAAAGTCGCAGGCGTATAGCCTTCTTCGTATTCTATTTGATTTTTCAATTGTTTGTAATAAACTTCAACAGATGTTTCATAAGTATTGTCATTAAAATTTTTAAACAAGCCCAAAGCATATAACCAGCTTTCCTGTGGCTTTACTTTTAAAGTACTTGGCACCCATAGATCGGTTGGCAAAGTAGTACCTGCATTACTTACCAGGTGAATGTATTGAAGGTTTCTTGTTACTGAAGCTTTAACAGATGTTTCATCATTAATTGCATAACGAATAGTAAAACGTGGCTCAAATCCAAAGTACGTTATTACAGGCTTTCCTTTTTTATAAATAGAACTATCTATGCGATTTCCATTGTCATCTGTTGTATAGTTTTTATAAGGACCTATTTGCTGAAAACCGCTTTCACGAATACCGGCGTTGATTTTTATTTTATCACTAACGTCCCAGTCGTCCTGTATATAAACTGCTGCTTCATGCGCATATTTCTGTTGTGCATTGTTTGGCTTAAACTCAACTGTATCCTGGCTTCCACTAACAACTGAGGGAGTAAATGTATGATAGCGTATATAACGCACCAAATTTTAATTTATGATTAGTAAATGGATACAAATCAAAATCTTCTTTTACATTCCAGTCCCTTATTCCTGATAAAAGATTAAGTTGAAAATTATTTTGATTGGCTCCGAAATTGAATTTGTAATCATTATAAACAACAGTTGTATTTGAAAATAAACGATTATTAAAAACATGATTATAGCGAAGAGTTCCTGTAGAATTTCCCCAGGGAATATTGACCTTCAAAGATTGCTGTCCATTAACAAAATCAAATTTATCTTTTCCAAAATATCCACTTAAATAAATCCGGTCTTTTTCAGAAAATTTGTAATTGACCTTGGCATTTAAATCGTAGAAATAATATCCTGAACCATAAAATGAACTTGATTTTTTTATAAAAGGTTTTGCCAATGCATCAATATAAGTTCTCCTTGCAGATATTATAAAAGAAGCTTTATGCCTTGGCGGTTTTTTTTAATAGGTCCCTCTATCGAAAGTCTTGAAGCTATTAAACCAATTCCACCTTGCACCACAAAATTCTTATCATTACCTTCTTTCATTGAAATATCGAGTACGCTTGATAGTCGCCCGCCATATTGTGCAGGCATTCCCCCTTTAATTAACGAAGTACTTTTAATAGCATCACCATTAAAGATGGAAAAAAAACCAAACAGATGGCCTGTATTATAAACAACGGCATCATCCAATAAAATTAAATTTTGATCGGGGCCGCCGCCTCTAACATACAGACCAGAACTCCCCTCACCTGCGCTTTGAACTCCCGGTAAAAGCTGGATGGTTTTTAAAATATCTATTTCACCTAAAAAGGCAGGAATGGATTTTACCTGGTTGATGGAAAGATCAATCTTTCCCATTTGAGCCGTCTTTACATTCGCATCTCTTTTTTTGGAGGAAATAATTACAGCCTGTTCAGTGGTAATTTTTGGAGCAACTTCAAAGTTATATTCAACATTAGAGTTTAAATTAATTGTCTTTATTTGAGGAATATAACCAACGTAGGAGCAAATAAAATTATACGTGCCCGCTGTAAGGGTTATTGAATAAAAACCAAATTGATTTGAAGTAATTCCCTTTGATTCTCCTAAAACCGAAACTGTGGCACCAATTAATGTTTCGCCGGAGAGTGAATCTTTGACATAACCACTAACAGTATATTTATTCTGAGAAAAAGAAAAAAAAGGAATCAATAAAAGAGCAAAAGCAAATATCTTTTTCACTTTCATAAGGTAGATTAAAAATAAGGTTACTGAAGCGAATCCTTTATTTCACCACATTCAGGATGATTTTTGCCAAGATAAGGATTAACTATTTCGGAAGATTTACTCATCCAGCTTCCTTCCTTATCTTGCCCAAAAGCCGTAGGGCAGTTTTGCCAGTAAAGCTTCGGCCCTTCATATGCAATCGTTTTTAAGAAGGGATATAAATTTTCAGAAACCATTCTGAAATCTTCCCGCATTTCAGTAATATCCTTTTGCAATAAAATATCATCTGCATTGGCTTTTATATCACTCACCTGTTGTTGAACCGACGGTAAAATGAGAGAGTCATCTTTTTTAAGCTCTTCAAGTTTTATACTATCAACAGATGCGTTGAATTTTGGAACTTGCGCTTTTATTTTTATGGTGTCACCGTCTGCAAAAGCGTTTCTCAAATTAAAATATTCATTTAAAGCATTTGCGATACTTTGATTAAATTCTTCTGAATGTTTTTTAATTTTTATCGCTTCCTGTTTTGGTTCAGAAGTTTGCGAATCTTTCTTAAAAAAAAACCAATATGCACCAAACAAAACAACAGCTAAAAAAATAATTGCCAACAACCTTTTCATTCAATATAATTTTTTTTCAAAAATAACATATTAACATCAGCTAATATTATGCGCTGATATATTAAGCGAAATAGAACTTAAATTTGCACCCTTATAAAAAGATTTTATGTTATTAGGGTTACAAAATGTTACGTTTGAATTTGGCGCAAGAGTTATTGTTGAAGATGCAACCTGGCACATTCAACCTAATGAAAGAATTGGCTTGATTGGATACAATGGAACAGGCAAATCAACTTTACTAAAAGTATTTACGGGCCAATATTTGCCTTCAAAAGGTACAGTAGAAAAAGGCAAAGAAACAACGATAGGTTTTCTTCACCAGGACTTGTTAAGTTTTGATACGGAAGATTCTATTTTGCAGGTAGCTTTGGGTGCTTTTGAAAAAGTAATTGCTTTAGAAAAAGAAATTGAAAAAATAGGAATTGAATTAGAAAAAAGTTCTGATGAAGCATTGGCGCATTTATATGCTGATAAACTGCATGAACTTGAAATTTTAGGCGGCTACGATATTCATCATAAAACGGAGGAAATTTTACAAGGATTAGGTTTCCCTAATGCTGATTTACAAAGGCCATATAAAGAATTCAGTGGAGGATGGCGGATGAGGGTGTTATTGGCAAAAATGATTTTGATGCATCCTGATGTTTTATTGCTTGATGAACCTACCAACCATCTTGATCTTCCTTCAATTGAATGGCTTGAAAAATATTTGCAACATTACCAGGGTTCGGTTGTAATTGTTTCGCATGACCGTTATTTTCTGGATAGGATGGTAACAAAAATTGTTGAATTATATCAGCAGGAATTACATTTTTATACGGGCAATTATACTTATTATCAACAGGAGAAAGAACAGCGAATAGAATTACAAAAAAGAGCTTACGAAAATCAGCAGGATTATATTCGCCAACAGGAAAGATTTGTGGAACGTTTTAAAGCGAAAGCCTCCAAAGCTGCGCAGGCACAGAGTATCATGAAACGACTTGATAAAATTGAACGTATAGAAAATACTGATCTTGAGCGACCAAACATGCGTATTAATTTTACAGTTGGGATAACGCCAGGCAGAGTATTGTCAACATTAAAAGATGTTTCAAAAAGCTTTGGAAATGTAAAAATAGTTGAGCATGCAAAAGCTGAAATAAATCGTGGCGATAAAATTGGATTGATTGGAGCTAACGGTAAAGGTAAATCGACGTTGCTTAGAATTGTTGCCGGCACTGAAACTTTCGACGGCGAAAGAATTGAAGGACACAATGTGAAAGATGCTTTCTATGCACAACACCAACTTGAGGCTTTAGATCTTAACCATACAGTGTTGGAAGAAATGAACTATTCAGGAAGTGGTAAAACAGAACTTGAGTTAAGAACTTTATTGGGTTGCTTTTTATTTAGCGGGGATGATGTTGATAAAAAAATAAAAGTGTTGAGCGGTGGCGAAAAAGCAAGAGTTGCTCTTGCAAAAACAATTGTGAGCAAAGCAAATTTTCTATTATTGGATGAACCTACCAACCACCTCGATATTCATTCTGTTGATTTACTTATTGAAGCATTAAATAAATATGAAGGCAGTTATATTTTAGTAAGTCACGATAGGTATTTTGTAAATCAAACGGCCAATAAAATATGGGAAATTGAAGATTATAAAATAAAAGAATTTGTTGGAACTTATGATGAATGGGAAAGATGGAAGCAGGAAAGAAAATCAGCAGAAATTGAATCTTCAAAAAAGAAGGAAATAGCAGTTGAAAAGAAGCCTGAAGTTATTGTTGAAAAGAAAGTAAATAATGCCTCACCAAATAAAGATTTTCAAAAAGAGTTGCAAAAGACACAAAAGCTTTTTCAGCAGTTGGAAGAAAAAATAGCAAAGCTCAATCAAGAAAAAATAGCACTTGGAAGCAGATCTCGCTTTGCCCGAAATTTATCTTGAAAAACAAAAATTTTTAACAGCCGAAAATAAATACAAGGAAAATTGCACCCGGTTGCAAAAGGCTAATGCAGAATATGAAAAGCTATTTGAAAAACTAATGGAGTTAGAAGAAAAAGCACAATAAATTTTGCGGCTGAAATCGATTAAGCTTAGCCGTTAGTTATCAAAAAACCCTGCAAAATTTTTACAGGGTTTTTTAACTAAACAATTATAAATAAATTCCATTAATAATTTCTCAGCTTCATTTCGACCCTTCTGTTTTTAGCACGGCCGGCGGCTGTCTTATTATCGGCTATGGGGTCATTAATTCCATGACCAGTAGCGGTTATACGGCTTTCATCAACTCCATTGCTTATAAGATATTGCTTAACAGCGTTGGCCCTGTTTTCTGATAAAACCTGGTTCTTTTCTGGTGTGCCTGTTATATCAGTATAACCATCAATATCTATTTTATAAGTTGAACTGTCTTTCAATATTTGAGCCACATCCTTCAGTGACTTAAATGACTTTGGAAGTAACTTTAGAACTTCCCGTTGCAAAGAAAATATTTTTTGCTGCCTTGTTTATCTTTTCAACAACAACTACGTCGATTACAGGGCAACCAAAGTTAGATGCCGGACCCGCCTCTTTCGGACATTTATCTTCTTCATCGTTTACACCGTCTCCATCTGTATCAGGTATCGGGCAACCCTGGTAACGGGCAACTCCTGCAACTGTGGGACACTTATCTTCTTCATCATTTATACCATCTTTATCAGTATCGGGTATAGGACACCCGTTATACTTCGCGATACCTGCAACATCCGGACATTTATCATCTTTATCTGCGATCCCATCGCCATCGCTGATCGGGACATCCTTGCAAAGCGGCTGTGCCAGCCTCGTCAGGGCATGCATCTAAACTGTCAACTACACCATCTCCATCACGATCTTTAACTTCTACCATAGGAACCACAACCGGAGCGGCAAGCTTTTTCTTTACTTATATTTACAGCCACACCTAATGAATGATATAAGTTATTAGGAAAAACATCTTTACTTAAAGAAACCCTGTATTGAGTTTGCAGAAGAAAATACACCTGGCTTTGAATATTAAACTGAAAGCCTAAACCTAACGGTACATAACCGCCATATTTATTGGTATAATACCCACCTCCAATACCCGCAGTTAAAAAAGGTGTGAAAAGGTGGTCATCGCTTATAGGATGGAAGTTTAGTGCACCTTCAAGTTCGGCACCAAATTCATTCGAATAAGATTGGCCGGAATTATTTAATGCGTAATCATAAAATATACCATTAAATTTTCCCGAAAAATCGACGTACTTATTTAATCCTTTCCAATAGGAAATAGTGAAAGCGGAACTTTGTTTTGTGGGATTGAAAATATCACCTTTTTTAAAAACCTGTTTCAATGATGTAGTATCTATTTGTGTGGGTGAATTATAGTCGACCAACGCGATAGTGAAATCCAATAAGCGATTGTTTAACGGGAGATAAAAATTTTTGTGCTAATGCTGAATGGCTTATACCAAAGACCAAAAAAGCAATCACGAGTTTTCGTTTCATATATCAATGATTGTAATTAATAAATAGGTAATTAAACTTAAAATAAAATTAATAACGTTTAGTGGCGCAAAGATACTAACATTAGTATTCAATTATAAAAACGCCTTGTAAATAAGACTGTTTTAAATTTGCAATACATTTTGTAATTGAGCTATATTTGCAGCATTTTTAAAGGAATATCGGCATTAAAATTCAAAGATCAAACGTTAGTTAACTACCTTAAATTTACAAGCCCGGGTATCTAACGAAATAATTGCATTTATGGCCCCGTAGCTCAGTGGATAGAGCAACAGCCTTCTAAGCTGTGGGTCGAACGTTCGAGTCGTTCCGGGGTCACTACCTAATTCTTTTCAAAGAAAAAATTTCTGTCATTACAGGATGCCCTTGTTTGCAATCTTCAGTCGAGTACAGTAATCGCGTTTATGTATTTTTGATGTCGCTATTCTTGCAGTATTATTTTAAAAATCAAGATGATGAATGTTCAGATTGAAGAGAGTTGGAAAAATATTTTAAAAGATGAATTTGATAAGATCTATTTCCAACAGATTGTAACTTTTTTAAAAGCAGAGAAATCTGCCGGCAAAATTATTTACCCACCAGGCTCATTAATCTTCAACGCATTTAATAAAACACCATTTTCAAAAATAGAAGTTGTTTTATTAGGTCAGGATCCATATCATAACAAAGGGCAGGCGCACGGCCTGAGTTTTTCAGTTCCAGATGGTATTCCAAAACCCCCGTCATTAATCAATATTTTTAAAGAACTTGAAAATGATCTGGGCATTCTCCTCCCAAAAATGGAAATCTTGAGAAATGGGCTAAACAAGGCGTATTGCTTTTAAACGCTTCATTAACCGTTAGACAAAACGAACCGGGGAGCCACAGCAAAATTGGATGGCTTCAATTCACCGATGCGGTAATTTCGAAAATATCGGAAAATAAAATAGGTATTGTTTTTTTATTATGGGGGAAGTTTGCCCAGGAGAAACAATCTCTTATTGATGAAACCAAACATCATGTTCTAAAGGCAGCGCATCCTTCTCCATTTAGTGCGGAACGTGGCTTTTTTGGTTGCAGACATTTTTCAAAAACAAATGACTTACTTGCATTACACCAAAAAGAACCTATTGATTGGAAACTCTAATAAAATAGTTTAAATACATAAACATTGAAGATTTTTTTTGCCAGATTTTTTGCCGCATGGGCTCTTATAGTTTTCATCATAACGATGCTGCCTGCTGCTCTGCTAATATGGATTATCGGAATTATTAAAGAACCGAAACGAACATACATTTTTCGATCAATTTCAAAAATATGGATGCGCATATTTTTTTTTATGACCGGCTGCCGTTTAATAGTTAAAGGAACAAAAAATTTTAAAAAAGGAGAAAATTATATCGTCATCTGTAATCATAATTCTTTGATGGATGTACCTCTGAGTACGCCGTTTATCCCGGGTGGTAACAAAACAATTGCCAAGGCGGAAATGGCGAAAATCCCGCTATTCGGAATGATCTATAAAAGAGGGTCTATCCTTGTTGACAGAAATGATAAGAACAGCAGGAAAAATAGTTTCAAGAAAATGAAAGAGGTTCTAAGCCTGGGATTGCACATGTGCGTTTACCCTGAAGGAACCAGGAATAAAACCGAAGTGCCTTTAAAGGAATTTCATGATGGGGCATTTAAACTGGCCGTTGAAACAGGAACCAGTATTATGCCAGCTCTTATATTCAATACAAAAAAAGTTCTGCCTCCGGGAAAAACATTTTATTTCTGGCCGTCAAAAATGGAGTTTCATTTTTTGCCACCAGTTACAATAAATAAGTTTGACGATTTTGAATTAAGGAAGAATGAACTACATAAAGTAATGAGCGATTATTACACTAACTATTTGAAAAAAGTATAATAAGTAAATATTTTCTAACTGAAAGCTAGCTTTATTCAATAATTTTATTTCGCATTCCGTAGGTTATTAAGCCACCAATAGTTTTGGCACCTACTTTATTCTTCATATTCTGGCGAATAGTTTCAATGGTTCGTGGGCTTAAAAAAATAATTTTAGAAATTTCTTCTGTTGTTTTATCCTCTGCAAGCAGTTGTAATATTTTCAATTCTTTCTCACTAAAGGTAATGGGGACGCTGGTTCCATAATGATGGCGCACATTTTTCTTTTGCATCAACTTGCCCATAACAGCGTTATTCACGAGTTGATTAAAGTAAAACTCATCATTCATGCAGGTAAGTATTGCCTCGTAAATTTCATCAGGATCAGTAGTTTTTGTAAGATAGGCATTGGCCCCCATCTCCATCATTCTGCTAATCATCTGTTGATCATCGTACATTGTAAGAACAATTATTTTTACATCTTCATGTTCCTTTCGAAGCATTGAAATGGCATTAATGCCGTCTATTTCAGGCATCCTTATATCCATCAATAATACATCTGGTTTTTTGATTTCAATCTTATGCATCAGATCTTTGCCATCCTCTGCTTCCCATATCATTTTAAGATTTTCTTTAGCTGATAGTGCCATCTTAATGCCATCCCGGAAAATCTTGTGGTCGTCGGCGATAGCAA
This sequence comes from uncultured Chitinophagaceae bacterium, assembly GCA_963756945.1. Taxonomy (GTDB): domain Bacteria; phylum Bacteroidota; class Bacteroidia; order Chitinophagales; family Chitinophagaceae; genus Ginsengibacter. The sequence continues at coordinate 129,400 of CAVWQJ010000046.1, forward strand.
TCTTAATTACTGTAGTTATAGACATGGATTTATACGCTTACGGTTTTAATGGTAGTATCAGTAGTAAAAATATAAAACTATAACGAACAATGTACTAATCTATTTCAGAAATCACCCATTATTTTTTTCGTTAGGCAATCTTTTATTAGTACTAATACGTGAGAGATTTTACTATACATATCTTCGAAATTTACTCAATCCCATTTGCATTTTAACTCGAATTAATGTATTAACTACATCGCAAAAAATAAGGAAATATGCTCTTTGTAATTCCATTGGACAATTTTTTTTTAAACTACAGTTTGAAAAATTGAAAAATTACTAAACTATAAAATTCAAAGTATCAAATAACGGTCTCAAATGCTTTAATAAAAAAGTTATTTAAATTATTATATTTGCTCATCGGAACAGGTTAGAGCTAGATAATTTCACTTCTTTTTTATAAGCTGCAACAACCCGGATACACACACTGTTATTTTTACTCTCTATTTTAAGGTATTTATACTATCGTGAAAACTTCATCAATTTACATAGTAATTTTACTATTTTTTTACGTACATTTACCCCATTTTTAACGGGATTATTACGCATTACTTCTCGTTAAAACCCTTGCCCAACTTGAATTCCAGAGGAAAAAGATCAGTCTGTTACGTAATAACACAGGTTGGATGATAATTTGTTTTTTAGGAAGTTAGCATTTGAATTTATCAAAATAAACCACAAAAAACAACTAAAAACTTTCAATTATGACACAAAACACACTCGTAGAAACCAAAACACTCGCTGAAGTAGGCGAAAACATCGGTCTTAACGAAGGCCGCAAATTAGTTAATGCTTTCAGAGCAGCTAATCCAGAAGCAACAAAAGGTTATTACATCGGTCGCAACATTCTTGAGCAAATTTTAGCTCAGCCAGGTTGCGTTGGTATCAACTTCCGCAAATGCCTTACAAACATGAATGAAGAGCATTTAGTTTACACAGGAGTTGATGCTGAAGGAAAAGACATCCTTGAATTTTCCGTAGTTACCAATACTGGTGACATCGTTAAACAGGATGCAATTGTTGCCGACAGAACAATTTACTGGGATGACTGTAAATGGCGTGATCGAAGTACTTAGCGCATAAAGTTTTCAAAAAATTAAAATAGATAGTTATATTTGGTCTTAAACTGACCTGCTATTTATAAGATTAATTTCATACTTAGGTACTTTTTCGAACTTATTACCCATAGTGTTCTTTTTATTATTTAAGAAAAATAATAAAGAAAGGACACTATGGGTAATTTTTTTTTATGTTTTATATTGCAATCTAAATGAAATAGTTATCTACTATACATATCAGAATCACATAGATATTGATACGATTCTGTTTGCACTTTTTACAGTTATAGAATTTACATTTTTTTGCGGTTATTATTACTACGCATTGCAAACAACGTATAATAAGAATAATCCTTCCGATAATTTTTGGAATATTTGTAATTTTTGCGTTTATTGATTTTTTCCTGATCAACCAAATGAATAATTTTGATTCATTTACGGCTGGTTTAGAATCCATTATAATTATACTGCTGTGTATATACTATTTAGTCGTACAAATAAAAGGTAGTAATAGTCTTTTCGTCTACTCATCATCCAATTTTTGGATAATAATTACGTTTTTGATTTATTTATCGGGTACTTTTTTTCTATATATTATGACTGAAAATATGGCTAAGAGTAAAAGCTTTCAAAATCAATATGTTGTAATAAATTCAGTATTCAATATCTTAAAAAATATTTTACTTTCTATTGCAATGCTTATGAAGCCTACCCCTACAAACATACAAAAGCAAAAAGATAAGAGCTGGGACGACGACTTTCATAATTTTAAACTAAAAAATCAAGCTTAAACTTCCTGCATGTTTTTTTTACAAACTCCTGATAATTCCTTTAGCGTAACTAACATACTTATATTTGGTACCCTTGGGATGTTTGTAATGGCTATTACGCTTGTTTCTGTAGTTGTTTTTCACCAACGAAGGGTAATAAGATTCAATAAACAATTGCAAAAAATGGAGGAAGAAAAACAGCAAATGTTGCTGAAAGCTTCTATCAATTTCCAGGAAGAAGAAAGACAGCGTATTGCAGCTGATCTTCATGATGATGCGGGACCTCTTTTAGCAACCGCCAGGCTTTATCTTAATGAGAATCTCATTCACCAGGAAACAGCGGTCCAGTTGCAGTCAATATTTAGCGCCAAGCAAATTATTGATGACAGCATACAACTTATCCGCAATATATCTCACAGTCTTAATGCCACCCAACACTTAAAAACTTTGGTTTGGAATCGGCAATGAAAGATTTGTTTGAAAAAATAAATGGTTCGGGCGTAATTAATGCCAGCGCCCGGTTTCATGACAATAGGGAAAGATTAAAAGAAGACCAGGAATTGCTGGTATTTCGTGTACTGCAGGAATTGGTTACAAATATTATAAAACATAGCTGTGCGGGATTTATTCACCTTACCCAAAATGTACAAGGGAATTTTTCTTACTTTCGCATACATCATGATGGGAAAGGTATTCTTCAGGAGGAATTTGAAAAGCTAAATTACGCTTCCGGTGGGTTGGGTTTAAAAAATATAGAAAGCCGGATTAAAGTATTAAATGGTAGCATTTCATTTGAAATTGACAGCACGCAAACTTACTATAAGGTAACCATTGAAGTACCAAGAGAACCGGGTAAATAAATCAACCATAAATAATATATTTTGTAACTGATCTTTACTTTTTATTCAACCCCTTAGATTGACTATGGATATAATTAAAGTTGCTATAGCTGACGATCATAAAATTTTTAGAAAGGGGGTTATACTTTCTTTAAAGCCCTATCATAATATCCAATTTGTACTGGAAGCTGAAAATGGTGAAGAACTTATTCAGGGAGTTGAAGCTGCAAAGCCGGACATAATACTTATGGACTTAAAAATGCCGGTGAAAGATGGAATTGAAACAACAAAATATCTAAATAAACATTTTCCCGCAATTAGAATATTGATTTTAACAATGTACGAAGATGAGCGCTTCGTGGGTCATCTTATGGACAGTGGTGCAAATGGATATTTATTGAAGAGCACTGATCCGGAGGAAATAAAACAAGGTATTATGGATGTAATGAGAACCGGGTTTTATCTAAATAACTTTGTGAACCGGGTTCTTATTAAAAAGAATTATTCGAAGCAGAAATTTAATCCAAATCTCAATAGCGAAGTTGTGATAAGTGACCGGGAAAAAGAAGTGCTCTCTCTGGTTTGCCTCGAATATACAGCCCAGGAAATTGCTCAAAAAATGGATATAAGTGCAAGAACAGTTGAGGCCATTAAAGATAGGTTGATGGAAAGATTTGGTGTAAAAAATTCCGTGGGACTTGTTTTCTTCGCCATGAAAAATTCACTCATAGAATAAAGGGCGACCTTTATCAGTTTCAATTCCCTGGCAAAATTCAAAAATACTATTCTAAGTCTTCTGGTTTCATTTCCGGGCACATCGCTTTCAAAATAAAGCTTTCCTTCAGTTTTACTTTTAATTTCATTCTACAGAAACTCCCGGTGCTCTTTCAATTAATTGAAATCCATCATCAGTAATATTTAGCACACCCAGCTCGGTAACGATTTTTTTTACACAGCCAACACCCGTAAGAGGGAGCGTACATCGTGAAAGTAATTTCGATTGTCCTTTAGGGTTAGTATGCATCATTGCCACGATAATATTTTTGGCACTGGCTACAAGATCCATAGCACCGCCCATACCTTTAACCATTTTTCCCGGAATTTTCCAATTAGCAATATCGCCTTTTTCACTCACTTCCATTGCCCCTAGTACTGTAAGATCGACTTTTCCGGCACGGATCATGCCGAAACTCATAGCACTATCAAAAAAAGCCGAGCCGGGAACCGTTGTTATCGTTTGTTTTCCCGCATTGATCAAATCTGGATCTTCATCACCCTCCATGGGGAATGGTCCCATTCCTAATAAACCATTTTCAGATTGCAAAACGACATCAATTCCTTCTGGAATATAATTGGCGACAAGTGTTGGAATTCCAATTCCCAAATTCACATAAAAGCCGTCCTTTAGTTCGCTTGCTATCCTTCGTGCTATTTGATTTTTATCTAACATTCTTAATGAATTGATTCGATGTTATTAAAGTTGGTTAGTAAGAATTACGGAAATTATCTTAAAATATTTTCTTTTCTGTACAGTTCTATGTTCAATTCTTTTCTCATAATCATTACCCTGGAAAATTCTATGAACATAAATTCCAGGAGTGTGAATTTCGTTCGGATCCAGTTGGCCAGGCTCCAATAATTCCTCTACTTCTGCAATGGTAATTTTGCCCGCCATAGCCATTAAAGGATTAAAATTTCTGGCGGTTTCTTTATAAATGAGATTTCCCGCTGTATCGCCTTTCCACGCTTTTATTAATGCAAAATCAGAGTCAAATGCATATTCCATGAGATATTTTTTGCCATTGAATTCACGTAGTTCTTTGCCCTTAGCAACTTCTGTTCCTACCCCAGCCGGTGTAAAAAATGCAGGTATGCCATATCCAGCTGCCATACACCTTGTTGCCAATGTTCCCTGGGGAATCAATTCAACTTCAAGCTCTCCGCTCAATAATTGTCTCTCAAATTCTGCATTTTCCCCAACATAAGATGCAATCATTTTTATTACTTGTTTTTGCTGTAACAGCAATCCTATTCCAAAATCGTCTACGCCTGCATTGTTAGAAATACAGGTAAGATTCTTAACTTTTTTTTTGGCTAAGGCATTTATACAATTTTCGGGAATTCCACATAAACCAAATCCACCAAGCATTAAGTATACTTCCATCTTTAATATCGCTTATAGCATCCCTGGCATTACTAAATACTTTGTTCATTTATTGTTACCTGATTTATTATTGAGTTAAATCTTTTGATGGAGTAAATTTTCTAAATGGCTTCAATTTTTTTGAAGTGTCTAGTTTCAAAGGATGGTTTCTTTCTTTCATTTCCAATTGAGTTTCGCGCTGGTTTTGGGCATTAAGGCTATCAAAAACAATTCTCATTATATCCGGATGATTCGTATACCAACTATAACTACGCGTTAAACGATGTTGAGGTAATATTGTGAATTTCAAATACTTTTTGTGTTAGCACTTTTGTTTCTGCTATCTCATTTATGCTCGAATCTTTTCGCGCAATTTCTGTTGAAAGTGCCTGCGCTCTCATTACATCCCATAATATGTTTTGCATTTCGTCTGGCTGGATAATTTCTGCAGGAACTTTATTTTTTCCCGAACATGACCACAGGAAGCTAAAAATAATTAAAAGCAAAATGTTTTTCATCACTTAAGTGCTTCTTTATATTTCGGTGCATTAGGAACATCCAATTTTTGCAAAAATTCCAAAGCTCTTGCTTTGTCCGGAGGAGAAGCTTTTGAAAATATATTTATAAGTTCCTGCGACTTGCCCTGGAAAAAGAATTGAAGAATCATAGTATTTGGATTTTCTGTGTTCAGGTTATTAAGCATATTGAGCACATTCAACATTTGAATTCTTGCATTTGCTTCTTCGTCATAAAGCTTATCCATTCCAAGCCTGTAGTAATCATATATGGCATCGTGAATAATAGTGTACTTGCTGTTTAATAAATTTTCGACAAGCCAATATCGATTTCTTGTGCCATCAAATGCCTTCCATCCTGAAATGTCTTTTCCTTCAGGAGCATTGTTTACAATATTTTGTGCTCTTTGAAAATAAGCATCTCCTCCCCTTTGAGAAAACGAGTCATAATCCATGCCCAAAATAATATTTATATAATAAGCAATCACGGCCGTTAAGATTTGATGCCAAGGCATCAGTTCCCGAAACCCTGTTATCGTTAAATTCCAGTTGCTGAAATTCAGCATATTTAAATATTATATCATTATCCTGAAAATTGATTAAAGGACAAACATAGGAAGAATTAAAAACGGGCCGTGGCCGATTGAATTGTGAGAGATGCTTTGTAAACATTTGCATCTCCTGTAGATTGAAGATTCAGTAAAAAACTACAATCAATTTTCTCTTGCTGGGCAAAGTTGTCATTATGTCCATTTACGGGTGTTTATAAAATTATCCAAGGCAGTCTGCAAAGTCTGAAATGTTTTTTTGTCTACATTATTTGCAACTCTACTACTTAGAACACTCACTCTCGCTCTAAGTTCCTGCGCATTAATAACAATTGTGGAAAAAATAAAAAAAAGAAAAAAGATAATCTTATGCATTTCGATAATTGATAATAGTGTTTATAATATCACCGGCAACTTCTTTCTTCGTTTTTTTATCAAATTTGAATTCGTTGCCTCTCCGGTCAAAAATAATAATTTTGTTGGTGCTGTCTCCAAAGCCTGCGCCTTCATCATTCAAAGAATTAAGAACGATAAGATCTGCATTTTTTTTCTCAAGTTTTGCCAAAGCATTTTCTCTCTCGTTATTAGTTTCTAAGGCAAATCCCACGAGCGTCTGTTGCGATGTCTTTAGCTTACCAGCGTCGAATAATATATCTTTCGTTTTAATTAATTTCAAGGTTAGTTCATCGTTCTCCTTCTTAATTTTCTCTTTTTCCGGATTTTCAGGCGTATAATCTGAAACTGCCGCAGCCATTATGATGATATCGCTACTACCAAGGTATTTCAAACTTTCTTCATACATTTCATTTGCGGAGACAACATTTGTAATTTCAACATTTGAAGGAATTTTTCATTCTGATGGTCCAATAACAAGATGAACATGAGCCCCCCTTGCCGCTAATTCTTCTGCAAGCGCAACACCCATTGTACCTGTTGACGGATTTCCAATAAATCTTACGGGATCAATTGCTTCTCGTGTAGGCCCCGCAGTTAACTAAGTGCCCTCAGTCCCTTTAAGCTTGAATGTTTTGATAAAAAATGATTCGAGATAACTGATAATTTCCTCAGGTTCCGCCATGCGGCCTTCACCATTTAAACCACTGGCAAGTTCTCCGTTATTAACCGGCAATAATTCATTGCCAGCCTTTTTTAAAAATTCAATATTTTTTTGAGTAGATAGATGATGCCACATATCTTCATCCATGGCAGGCGCAATTAAAACAGGACAAGTTGCCGAAAGGTATGTTGCCAATAATAAATTATCGCAAATACCATTTGCCATTTTAGCCAATGTATTACATGAAGCCGGCGCAATCAACATTACATCTGCCCATCGACCAAGCATCACATGGTTGGCCCAGGTTTCCTGATCAAAAAGCTCATACAATATTTTATTTTTCGATAACGTTGAGAAAGTTAGCGGTGAAACAAAATCAATTGCAGCCTTTGTTAATATCACTTTTACTTCTGCTCCGTTTTTAATAAGCAAACGTAATAAAACAACAGCTTTGTAGGCTGCAATACTTCCCGTTACGCACAACAATATTTTTTTTCCTTTAAAAATTTCAGTTTGCATTTATGGTATGCATTATTATTGATGGTATTACAAATATCCCGTCTTATTCAACAATTGAGAATCGCAATTTATCAGGATAGCAAAAATAAAAATGGCGGAATAAGACCGCCATTAAAATTATCATTTCTTCTGCAAAGATTACATTAAAATCATATCAGCATAATTCCTGCAACTCAATCAAACAGGTTATCTTCATTTCTACGATAATAGATTTTATCATCCATAAATTCGGCCGTAGCCAAAAGCGCCGGATTAGGCATTCTTTCATAGGCTTTGGAAATTTCTATTTGCTCCTTATTTTCATGAATCTCTTCCAGGCTATCAGTATGGCTGGCAAATTCTTCAAGTTTATTATGAAGTTCTTCTTTAATAGAAATATTAATTTGGTTGGCCCTTTTTGCAATTACAGCAATGGATTCATATAAGTTACCTGTTTTCGCTTTTACATCGGTAAGGTTTTTTGTTTCAACCACATTACTGGTATTAGCGCTTTGCTGGCGTCTTAATTTGCTCATTTTGTATTTTTTTAATGTTATTCAGACTGATGTTTTTATAATTTTCAGCATCTTTTAAAAGTTTGCTATCAGGATATCTATCTGCAAAATCAAAATATTCGGTAGATACTTTTTGATAACGTTCTTCTTGTTTATCGAAAACACTCATTCTGGCGAAATGATAGTAAGATTTTACAGCCATTAACATATACTCTTCTCCTTGACTCGACTCCGGATAACTGTTCAACAAGTTTGTAAAAGAAATTCCGGCAGCACGGTACTGTTGAAGATCATAATATAATTCAGCGCTCTTATATTCTTTTAGCTCAAGCTTAGCCCTGCACTTAGCAATAATTTCATTAGCGTCTTTTATTCTTGTCGAATTAGGATGTGTACTAATAAACGATTGCATCATCCCAATAGCCTTATTAGTATTTATTTGGTCAAGTTCCAACTCTGGGTGATTGCAAATAAAAACAATAAGCGTGCATATAAGCTATTTCTTCTGCCTTCTCACTATTTGGAAACACTTCTAAAAATCCTTTAAAAAGATTTTCAGCATCTGGATAGTTTTTTTCGTAAAACGAGCAATATGCATACTTATAATATAATTCTTCAAATTTTTCAGATCCCTTAAAGATCGGGAAATAATTCTACATATAACTCTTCGGCATTCTTGTACTTTTTGTTCCCATAATATTTATCAGCCATTTTAAGCTTATAATCATAGTCTTTGCTTTTGAGCACCTTATTAAATTGCCTGGAACAACCGACTATTAAAAAGAGTGGCAAAAACAAAACTATAGGCTAATTTCATCATAAGGAGGTGCGAAATTAAGTGATTTTAGACAAAAATGATTTTAAAAAAAAATTACGCAAAATCAATGCAGTTAATATTTTGATAAACATAAAAAACCCTCCCCAAATGGGAAGGGTCTTATCATTGAGCAAAAAGTGGACTTTTTATTTAGCTTTAATATCAACAGTATTTGCATCACCTCCACCAACTTCACAATTGGTATCAACCCGATCAGCACTAATTCCTTCTTTTTCTGTTAAGTAAGCTTTGATAGCAGCAACTCTTTTATTGCAAAGAGCCTGAGATGCTTTAGATGCTGCAGGATAGCCAGTAACAATAATTGAACATTCAGCATTATCTTTTAATCTGGAAGCTACAGTAGATAACATTGCTTTTGCATCGCTGCTGAGAGCTCCGGCTCTTCCTCTAAAAGATACGCTTGGTAGATCTCCAATTTTACAGGCATTCATGCTATTTCTCAAACTATCAATTATTTTGCAACATTCCGGATCCGGGCATTTTCCTACACCATCAGCATCAACAGGTTGGCACTCTGTAGGAGTAATTAATTGCTTGTCTTTACAATCAGGAACACCATCGCCATCTGTATCTTTTGAAACACCATGAGTATCAACAGGACAACCGGCCGGTGTATTTGGTTCTTTATCAAGCTGGTCAACAACACCATCACCATCAGCATCATCAAATACAGGTTTTGGTATTTTCATATGCTTTGGATTGTTGATTTCGCTATAAGCATAGTCAAGTGGGTTGATCCACCATAATGGTTCAACAGCTTTTTTGCCAATATTAAAGTTCAATCCTACTGAAGCATAATTATAAGTATCGTAATCACGCTTGACTGAGCAGGATCGGCTACTGGGTGCTCCTGCCATTGCTGTCCATCCAAAAGATCATCTTTAATAAAAGTAAATTTATCTTCCAGAGCAAGATTAATTCGCTTACTTAATTTAAATGCTATACCAGCAATAATACTACCAGATGGTCTCAAAGTGCTCGATCCCAATTTTGGTGTGTTTTTCGTGTTATTCTCAGCATCCGTTTCATAACTATTATCCATCATGTCTTTTAATGCTTTACGAATATCTTTCCTGTTTGAGTATCCGGATGCCGTAATGGATCGCAAAATTGTAAGGAGTTGAACCGTTCAAAGCATTAACCATTGTGTGATAGGCGGTTAATCCGAAACCAACACCCCCATAGAGGACAAAACCCGTTTTTTGTTTGTGAAACCGTACATTGTTTAATGTAAATAATCCTTGTAAAGAGAGATCACTGACATGCGTGCGATAATTGTAATAAACCGGAGTTAAAGTTGCTGAGTTGTAAGCCGACCAGACCGGATTATTTTTATATCCGATAGATGGCTTCCAGTTTAGGCCTTTTCCTACGCCATATTCATATTGTAGTCTCAATGAAAAAATGTAGCCTAATGCTTTACGAATATGTATGGAAACACCGGGTGTGGGCAATTTTGCAGCCACATCGCCACTCACAGAAAACATGCCGCCTGAAATACCAACCTCAATTTCGTTTCTTGGTCTTGCCGGAAAATCATAGGTATTATTCATAAACTCATTTTGCTGCGCTTGTCCTTTGGGGGTAATTACGCTTGAGTCATAAATATTATAAACTCCGGTGTCCTGGGCGAAAACGCCGAAGGACAGAAGGGACAGTATCCCCAATAATAATAATTTGTACTTTTTGCTTGCCATAACTTTTTGATTAATGATTTCTTAAATAAACTAGTTGATTATTCGCAAAAATATTAAACGAATGTCAAAATTCAAATTTTTTTTAGCAATTATTTAGATTTTGAGCCATTTATATATCGTTACAATTTCGTAAATGCAGACTTGTTATTTAAGCATATAGCTGCATCATCATAAAGTTTTTACCTTTCAATTACACTTTTTGTTTCAATTCAAAAAGATACCGGGCAAATTGCTTCCCATTATAATAAAATTTTAATTATTGTTTTGCACTATATTGCCTTTTAATAAAATTATGAAGTTTTCTAAAGACCTTATTGCGAGCGAGCTAAACATCTTCGAACAAAAATTTGCCGAATCGGTAAAAAGTAACACTCCTTTACTTGACCGGATTATGAAATACATAATTAAGCGAAAAGGAAAACAATTGCGCCCAATGTTCGTTTTTTTAAGCGCCAAGCTGCATGGACCAGTAAACGAATCCACATACCGGGCTGCTGCCTTGGTGGAATTATTGCATACGGCGACGTTAGTTCACGACGATGTAGTTGATGAATCTCTTGAAAGAAGAGGTTTTTTTTCAATCAACGCCCTTTGGAAAAATAAAATTGCTGTTCTTGTAGGAGATTATTTGCTTTCTAAAGGTTTACTCCTCTCTACCGGGGCCGGGGATATTAAACATCTTCACATTTTGTCTGATGCGGTAAAGCAAATGAGTGAGGGCGAATTGCTTCAATTAGAAAAATCAAGAAAATTAAATCTCAATGAAGATATTTACTTTGAAATAATAAGGAGCAAAACAGCATCATTACTTTCTTCCGCTTGTGCTGTAGGTGCCTGGAGTACGAGCCAGGATGAAACCATTACAGAAAAGATGAAATTGTTTGGAGAAAAAACGGGGATTGCTTTCCAAATAAAAGATGATCTTTTTGATTATGGTGATAAAGATATCGGGAAACCTACCGGAAATGATCTTAAAGAAAAAAAACTAACCCTTCCGTTAATATATACTTTAAATAACATTGACGCTACTGAGAAGAAAAAGATTATTTATATAATAAAAAATCAAAATAAAGATCCCGCAAAAATAAAATACGTGTTAAACCGGGTTATTGAAACGGGAGGAATTAAATATGCAGCAAAAAAAATGGCCGAGTATCGGGATGAAGCTTTGCAAATATTATCTGAATTTCCTGAAAATGACATCAGGAAAGGGCTTGAGGAATTAGTAATGTACACAACAGACAGAAAGTATTAATGCTGATTGGACGTTTAGTAAAATATATTCATGGAAAAAAAATGGAAAATAGTGTCAGCAGACGAAAGCAAGATTATTGCTTTGCGGGATTCGCTTCAAATAAGTTATGAGCTTTGCAAAATTCTTGTTCAGCGAGATGTTAATACTTTTGAAAAAGCCAAAAATTATTTCAGGCCACATCTTTCACAACTCCATGATCCCTTCCTGATGAAAGACATGGACAAGGCAGTTGAAAGAATCTTAGAAGCAATAAATAATAAGGAAAAAATTCTTGTTTTTGGAGACTACGATGTAGATGGAACAACATCTGTGGCGTGCATGTTTCGGTTTCTAAAAAAGATTTATGACGAAGACAATATTGATTTTTATATACCTCACCGATATCGGGAAGGCTATGGCGTAAGCCGGCAGGGAATTGATTTTGCAAAACAAAACAATTTTAATCTCATAATATCTCTTGATTGCGGAATAAAATCAGTAGAACTTATCGGGTACGCTAACCAGTTAGGTCTTGATTTTATTGTATGCGACCATCACCTTCCCGATCATGAACTGCCACCAGCTGTTGCCATATTAAATCCTAAGCAAAAGAATTGTAATTATCCTTACAAGGAGCTCTGTGGTTGCGGAGTCGGTTATAAACTTATTACAGCACTCTCCATACGGTTAGGGCTACCCGATGAAGAACACAACTGTTATCTTGACCTGGTTGTAACCGCTATAGGCGCTGATATAGTTCCCATTACTGGAGAAAACAGGATTTTAGCGTATTATGGCTTGCAGAAGATGAACAGCAATCCGCTGGCAGGAATAAAAGCATTGATTGAACTGAGTGGTCTTCAAAAAAAGTTTTCCATTAACAATGTAGTTTTTATTATTGCCCCGAGGGTAAACGCCGCAGGCCGAATGGATGATGCAAGAAAAGCAGTATTGATGTTTATTGAAGATAATTATACTAAGGCCAAAGAATATGCTGAAATGCTACATAGCGATAATACCGATCGTAAAGAAGCTGATACAAATATTACCGAAGAGGCGTTGGCAATTATTGGAAGCGACGAAATCATGGTCAACCGAAAAACTACCGTCGTTTTTAAATCACATTGGCATAAAGGTGTAGTCGGAATTGTTGCCAGCAGGCTTATAGAAAAATACTACCGCCCAACAGTAGTTTTAGCCCAAAGCGGAGAATATATTGGAGGAAGTGCACGCAGTGTTCCGGGCTTTAATTTATATGAAGCCATTCATGAATGCCGAGAATATTTAATTGGCTATGGTGGGCATTTCGCTGCGGCAGGTTTAACCCTTTTGCCTGAAAATGTAATTGCATTCAGTAACAAATTTGAGGAGATTGTTTCTTCAAGCATAGAGCCACAACTCCTTATTCCTGAAATTGTAGTTGATGCCGAAATTGAATTTAAAAATATCACCAAAAGTTTTTATAACATTATAACGCAAATGGAACCATACGGACCCGAAAATCTTCGCCCGGTTTTTATTACAAAGAATGTTTGGGATACAACATGGTCGAAAATTGTAAAGGAGCTTCATGTTCGTTTCGTATTAAAACAGGATAATATTGTATTAACTGGAATTGGTTTTAATATGGCCGAAAAATTCCACTTGTTACAAATGCAAAAGCCAGTTGATATAGTTTATACTATCGATGAAAATGAATGGAACGGTGAAACAAATCTGCAGCTAAAGGTTATCGATTTCAGGCTTTCTGAAACTCATCTCAATTAAATTATTTTTCTATAAAAAAGTTTATTTACTATATAAAGTACTGGTTTTTTATTGGAATGAATTGGAATTTTCCACTTGCCTTTTTTAGCATTTATCATGAAATAAAAGGAGAAAGAAAATATAACCTCGACACCATAGAATTAGACAGGCTGAAAACAATAACTGTAAAAGGTGATAATCTTGATCACGGTTCGATTTACCAGGCCTGCAATTATTTTATTCTTGAAAAAGGCTTCGACTACCTGGTAAGCAGCTGTCGGTAGGCATAAACGAAAATAAAAATTTTACCGATTTTGGATGTGGAAAAGGCCGGGCAATGATGGTTGCCGCACACTATGGCTTCACTGATATTACAGGAATTGATTTTGCAAAAGCCCTATGTGCATTAGCGGAGAAGAATGTACAAAATACAATTCCGCGTTTCCCGTTAGCAAAATTTAATATTATTTGTGATGATGTAGTTAATTACAAAATACAAAAAAATCAAACTGTTTTCTTTTTCTTCAATCCTTTTGATGATGTAATAATGCTTAAAGTTGTAAAAAATATTCTCTCTCTCTTAAAGAAAAAGAAAGAAAGATTTACATCATGTATGCAAATCCTGTTCATAAAGAAATCTTTTTAAGCGCGGATTTGAAGAAGAATATTATTTTAAGAAATTGCAATATTTAGAATTGAGCATTTTATCAAAACAACTAAGTAATAACATCGAAAATCCATGAAATCTGTTATACAAAAAAATAGCCCTGAAAAACTCCAGTGCTATTAAAACCGTATCATCTAAATTAAACCTCCAGTATTATTTTACTCTTCTCTTTGCCTTCCATCATTTCAACACTTCTGTTTATGAAGTTCGTAAGTTCGTTGCCTTTCAATAATCCCTGTGAAAGCAAAGCAAGGTCAGCTAAATTTCTAACTTCTTTTTCCTGTTTATCTTTATTTTCTTCATTCAATATTTTTTGATATACAGGATGGTTGCCATTTACAGTAAGCGTAACTTCTTCGGGCAAATTTCCATAAAAGCTTCCCATTCCGCCACCGCCAGTCATGGCCATATCTTTCATTCTTCTCATAAATTCCGGGCGTGTAGCTATAACCGGTAGTGTATCACTTGAAAGTCCTTTCACTTCTACTGAAACATGTAATTCAGGTATTTCAAAATGAAACATGTCCTTTAATTTCAACTGATCTTCTTTGCTTAATACGCTATCAATATGATCGCCTTTATCAATTAAGTTATCGGTTATATCCGCATCAACACGCACAAACTGAACATCGTTCCATTTCATTTCCATATTGTTGATAAACGCAGCATCCACAATAGTTTCCAGCTTTACAACAATATAATTTTTTTTCTTTGCAGCTTGTATATAACTGTTTTGTTGTACGGGATCTGTGGTGTACAACATTACCAGTTTACCATCTTTATTTTTTTGTAAAGTTTCTGTTGCAGCACGATATTCATCGAGCGTATAAAACTTACCTCCATCGGCATCTTCAAACAAATTAAACTTATTTGCCTTTTCCAGAAACTTATCATCTGTTATCATTCCATATTTTACAAACAATCCAAGACTTTCCCATTTTTCTTCAAAAGATTTGCGGTCACTTTTAAATATTTCTTCCAGTTTATCCGCAACTTTTTTGGTAATGTAAGAATTTATCTTCTTCACATTCGGATCGCCCTGCAAATAACTTCTGCTAACATTCAAAGGAATATCCGGGCTATCAATTACTCCATGCAGCAACATTAAAAATTCCGGAACGATATCTTTCACTTCGTCAGTTACAAATACCTGGTTGCTGTATAATTGTATTTTATCTTTCTGAATTTCGAAACGCTGTTTTACTTTAGGGAAATACAAAATACCTGTAAGGTTAAACGGATAATCAACATTCAGATGAATCCAGAATAGTGGCGCTTCACTGAAAGGATATAATTCTTTATAGAAATCCTGGTAGTCTTGAGGCGTAAGATCAGTGGGCTTTTTAGTCCACGCAGGATTAGTATTATTTATTTGCTTATCCTCGAATTTTATTGGAACAGGTAAAAATTTACAGAATTTCTCGAGCATGTTTTGAATCCGCTCCGTTTCCAAAAATTCTGCACTTTCTTCATTAATGTATAAAATAATATCCGTTCCCCTTGTTTCTTTTTCAGTTTCCTCAAGTGTAAATTCCGGGCTTCCATCGCATTCCCATCTTACAGCTTTGGCATCTTCTTTAAAGCTTTTTGTTATGATCTCAACTTTATCACTCACCATAAAAGACGAATAAAATCCTAAGCCAAAATGACCAATAATATTGGCTTCATTCTTTCCTTTATATTTTTCCAGAAATTCTTCTGCACTGCTAAAAGCAACCTGGTTAATATATTTATCCACTTCTTCCTCTGTCATTCCAACACCCTTATCGGAAATGGTTAATGTCTTTTTTTCTTTATCAATAGAAATGGTTATATCAATATTTTCCAAATCTCCTTTTGCTTCGCCCAGTGAAGAATATGTTTTTAACTTTTGCGTGGCATCAACTGCATTACTCACCAGCTCACGAATAAAAATTTCATGATCGCTGTACAAAAACTTCTTAATAATTGGGAAAATATTCTCTGTTTGAACTCTTATGCTTCCTTTTTGCATGTTGGTATTTTTTGCAATTGTTTTCAAAAAAAATGCCATAATAATTTTGCTGACAACATGGCAAAAAACTTTCGAGGTTAAATTATTTCCAGGGAGCTTATCGCTTCTTCAGGTGTCAGTACTGGCAAAATGCTATTCTTAAAATCTTTTGTATCACGTGTTACGATAAAGTCAATTTTATCAGTGGCAAGGGCGCAATTATATTGGATTGCCTCTTCAAAATCTTTAAAGTCAGTTTTTAAAGACTGCCTAATTATGGCTTTTGTAACATCAGCTATTTCAGTCATTTCACATAGTTCATCTAAAAGCTTAATTGTTTCCTTGTTAGTTAAATACTGTCTTAAGATGTAATAAATATTGTTATAGGAAACAGCAGATATAAAAATCTCTACTTTCTTCTGCAAAGAATAATTAAATATTTTTGCCGCTGATAAGGAAAAAGGCCTTCGGTCTGCAAGAAAATCAATGATGACATTGGTATCTAAAAAAATATTTTTCATTTTTTATATTTCTTTGACAACACATTACTCATTTCTTTTTTGTAATTATAGTTCTTAGGTAATTTTATAACACCCATAAATTTTAAAACTTTGGGTGAAAGTGATTCATCTTTAGTTTCCTTCGATGTAACTGACATTAAATAGTTTTCGACGATGTGAGAAAGGCTTTTACCTTTTTTTTGTGCATACTGCTTTGCAGAATCAATTACTTTTTCATCTATTGTGAGGGTTAATTTTGTACTCATTATACGTGTAATATTTTTATAAAGATACGTGTAAATTTCTGAAACCGGGAAAGTTTAAAAAGTATTGTATTTGACCTGTGCACTATCGTTGTAATATTTTAGCGACCTTGTCTCTCCTATTTCTCCGCCTGCACATTCCCGCTGCCCGCCGTATGAATTTCAGGATTTTGCGGATTGCCGCCATAATATATATCACCACTTCCAAATGTTGATGCCTTTAAATGAACGCTTGCAAATACATGCACATTACCGCTGCCCGAAACCGTAACGATTGCATTTTCACTTTGCAGGCCGCCGCAATTAATATCTCCGCTTCCACTAATATTGCCGTCAAAATCTTTCGTTCGGCCTTTTAATGTTACATCGCCCGAACCATTAATATCAACAGAAACCTCCGGTGCATCTAACGCACCTTTTATATTTCCTGACCCTGAGATACTCACGTCAATTTTTTTCGAGTTTTTGAGAACATCGCGAATGTCAACATCTGCCGATCCTGACACGATTACCTTATCAAGGGAAGAAGCAGTTACATACACTTTTGCATGGTCATTACTTATTGAGGTATTATTCCTGTAATGAATATCTAACGTGCCATTATTTACTTCTGTAACAACATATGGAAGTATGTTATCGTCATCTTCTGCAGTTACAGCATAAGTGTCGCCACTTTTGATTTCTACGTCTATCGAACCAGAAGTTTTTACAGACTTAAAATCGCCGGTATTTCTTTTTTCCGTACGAATGTTGCCATTTCCGGAAATCATATTGCAGGAACTTATCAACAATATCGAGGCAGCAATAATTATAAAATTTTTCATCGTGCTGTTTTTTAAAGATTATCATTTAGCAAGATACAAACTTCAATAAACTTTTTAACTTCGCTGCAAATGACGCAAAAAATTCTGATTCTCGATTTCGGCTCACAATACACTCAACTAATTGCCAGGGCCGTTCGGGAGGCGAATGTGTATTGCGAGATTATCCCTTATAATAAAGAAATAGAATTTACTAAAGAATTGAAAGGTATTATCCTTTCCGGTTCTCCATTTTCTGTTAATGAACCAAATGCACCTTCGGTTGATGTGAAAGCAATTGCTGAAAAAGTGCCAGTGTTGGGAATTTGCTATGGCGCTCAGCTTAGCGCAAAATTATATGGAGGTGTTGTTGAAAAAAGTGATAAGCGTGAATACGGCAGGGCAAAATTGCAGGTTTCAGACAATCATGAAGTATTAAAAGATGTAAGAAATGATTCTGACGTTTGGATGAGCCATAGCGACACTATTGTGAAACTGCCTGAAAACTTTTCACTATCGGCAACAACGCACAGCATTCCTGTCGCTGCTTTTAAATATGAAAATGGAACAATAAAACTATTCGGTTTACAATTTCACCCGGAAGTGTATCATTCTGCCGAAGGCAAAAAAATTATTAAAAATTTTTTAATAAATGTGTGTGGATGTAGACAAGATTGGACGCCAGCGCATTTCATTAACGATACAGTTGAAGCCATTAAAAAAAATATTGGCGATAAAAAAGTGATCATGGCTTTAAGCGGCGGAGTTGATTCAACAGTGGCAGCAACGCTCATCCATAAAGCAATTGGCAAAAACTTATTTGGAATATTTGTAGATAACGGCGTATTACGTAAAGATGAATTTCAACAAGTGTTGACGTCCTGTAAAAGCATCGGATTAAACATAACCGGCGTAGACGCAAAAGATCATTTTTACACAAAACTTGCCGGCAAAGTAAGCCCGGAAGAAAAGCGAAAAATTATTGGCAAGTGTTTCATTGAAATTTTTGATCAAGAAGCACATAAAATCGAAGGCATAGAATTTTTAGGGCAGGGCACTATTTATCCTGATGTAATTGAATCCATGTCAGTTCATGGTCCGTCTCAAACTATTAAATCCCATCATAACGTGGGGGGACTTCCTGACTATATGAAGCTAAAGCTTGTAGAGCCATTACGCTCGTTGTTTAAAGATGAAGTAAGAAAAGTTGGTGCCGAACTTGGTCTTCCTTCCGCACTTTTAAATCGTCATCCATTTCCCGGGCCTGGCCTTGCCATTCGAATTTTAGGAGAAGTTACAGAAGAAAAGGTGCAATTATTGCAACAGGCAGATTCAATTTATACTAACGCTTTACTAAAATATGATTTGTATGCAACCGTTTGGCAGGCGGGCGCTATCTTATTGCCTGTAAAAAGCGTAGGCGTTATGGGCGATGAAAGAACTTACGAATTTACCGTAGCTTTAAGAGCAGTAACGTCTGTAGATGGTATGACGGCAGATTGGGCACATTTACCTTATGAATTTCTTGCCTATGTTTCTAATGAAATTATTAATAATGTAAAAGGGATTAACAGAGTTGTTTATGACATCAGCAGTAAACCGCCTGCAACTATTGAATGGGAATAAAATCAGGTTGTGGTTTACCATTTCATTGGTTTGGATTTCTTTTTGCAATTGTTTATTATCTATTGCGTATTTGCTTATTGCTAATTGATCATCGCTAATTAGCCTCAATTTATGAAGAAAAATATTTTGATTTTATCCGTTTTAATGATTGGTGCTGCTTCGCAATCGTTATTTGCCCAAAACGACACGACTACGACATTACCAGAAACCTATCACATAGCAATATTTGCTCCGTTATATCTTGATTCCGCTTTTTCAAACGGTCAATTAACCCCTGACAATTCGCTTCCAAAATTCATTATGCCGGCAGTTGAGTTTGTTCAAGGCGCTCACATTGCACTTGATACATTAAGTATAAATGGAAAATCTGTGGAAGCAAATATCTACGATTCAAAATCCTACCAGCAGCCCATTTCATGGCTCATAAAATATAGAAAGCTTGATAATGTTAACCTGATTATCGGATCAGTAAAAGATCCTGATTATCAGCGAGCTGGCTGATTTTGCCTTAGAAAAAAATATTCCTTTCATATCTGCAACTTATCCTAACGATGGTGGCATACTCGCAAATCCATTTTTGGTTATTGTTAATTCGACCTTAAAGGCTAACTGTGAAGGTATATTTAGTTATCTTTTACAAAAGCACGGAACGGACAAAATTTATATCGTTAAAAAGAAAGGCGATGACAGAATAGAGAACTATTTTAGAAGTATTAATTCTGAAGAAGGAAAACCATTATTGAACATAAAGACTATAATGGTAGATAGTACCATATCCACTTATAGTTTAGCGAACAGGATAGACACATTACATACCTCCGTTATAATTGGAGCCACGCTTGATGAAGATCTTGCAAAAAGTTTAGCTGACGCATGTTATGCAATACAAAAAAAACATTCGGTGGTTTTGATAGGAATGCCAAATTGGGATGGATTTAGAAGCCTGTATAAAAAAGATGCTTATACCGATTTCCCTATACGTTTTACTACGCCTCACTTATGATGCAAAAAATAATTTAGTCGACAGTATATTGATAAAAAAATATTTTCAATTATACAGGGCAAAACCATCAGACATGGCTTATAAAGGGTTTGGTGTAACCTGGTATTTTACAAACCTCCTGCTCAAATATCCTGGTGAAATTATGTCCCATCTTAATGAAAGCGATTATTCTGTTTTTCACGATTATAATTTTCGCCCGGTTTACATTGAAAAGCAAAACAACACTCCTGATTATTATGAAAACAAGCATCTCTTTATAATGGAAATTTTAAACGGAGATGTTGTAAGAGAATGGTAAGCTAAGAATGTTTTTTCTCCTTTTCTATTTATCATAGATTTACATTGTAATGGAATTTCCTTCGCCAGGTATTACTCAAAAAATATGAGAACAGAAAGATTACAAGCTTTTAGCGATGGCGTTCTTGCCATATTAATTACAGTAATGCTATTG
Source organism: uncultured Chitinophagaceae bacterium (assembly GCA_963756945.1). Classification (GTDB taxonomy): domain Bacteria; phylum Bacteroidota; class Bacteroidia; order Chitinophagales; family Chitinophagaceae; genus Ginsengibacter. The sequence goes on from CAVWQJ010000046.1 coordinate 150,182, forward strand.
GAAATGAAGATTCCACATGGCGATGATTTAGATTCTCTGAGGCCAATATTACCAATTTTTCTAAGTTACATTCTCAGCTTCATTTATCTCGGAATATACTGGAGTAATCACCATCACATGATGTATAGTGTGAAACACGTGAACGGTGCGGTTTTATGGGCAAATACTCATTTACTTTTTTGGCTTTCATTGGTACCATTCGCATCGGGCTGGATGGGCGAAAATAACTTTACGAAATGGCCTATAATAGTATATGGAATAATTCTATTTATGGCAGGTGTGGCATATTATATCCTGGCGCAGGCTCTTGTAAAACTTCATGGAAAAGATTCGGCAATAGCCCGGGCTATTGGAAAGGATAAGAAGGGCATCATTTCAGTTGTGATATATCTTATTGCTATCGCCGCTGCATTTTTTAATCCGCCAATCAGTTTATTTCTTTACGCATGCGTCGCCGCTATGTGGCTCATTCCAGACCGCAGAATTGAAAAGACGATCGTAAAAGAATAGAAATTTTTTATGTAAATTGATTGTGTTCTGATCTCACAATTCAAACTTTATTTATGCACCGTCGTTCATTCATACAAAAATCAGCTTTTACATGTGGAGCCTTATCGATGAGCCATAAAGGTCTTTTGAAAATGTTTATAGATGATCCATGGAAAATAACAATGCTCACAGATAACATTGGTGTGTTTATCGAAAAAGGTGGCACTATTGCTTTTCATTTTTCAAAAGATGGAATAACGGTTATTGATGCGCAATTTCCTGATACGGCTCCACACTTAATTGCCGAACTAAAAAAAAGAAATAATCACCCATTTCGATTGCTGATCAATACCCATCATCATGGAGATCACACTTCGGGAAACATTGCTTTTAAAGATATCGTAACGAGAGTACTGGCCCATGAAAATTCTTTAGTCAACCAGAAAAATGTAGCCGATTAAAAATAATAATGAGGACAAACAATATTATCCTAATAATACTTTTGGAAGTGTTTGGGAAGAAAAGGCTGGCAATGAAAAAGTTGCCTTGCATTATTTCGGCGCCGGGCATACTAACGGTGATGCAATGATACATTTGCAACATGCCAATATTGTTCACATGGGTGATCTTGTATTTAACCGCCGCCATCCTTTTGTTGATCGAAGTGCAGGTGCAAATATTCAAAGTTGGATAAATGTATTGGATGCGGCAACAAAAAAATTCAGCAATAAAACAAAATTCATTTACGGCCATGCCGCAGACGGCTATAATGTGACAGGTCCAAAAGATGACCTGCTGGCTTTTCGCGATTATCTCGCTAACGTTTTAAAATTTGTGGGCGATGAAATGAAAGATGGTAAAACAAAAGATGAAATTTTAAAAGCTACAGAAATACCCAGGCTCTCCGCAATGGAAAGGCGATGGTATACAACGTCCGCTTGCAGGCTGCTTATGAAGAATTGAGCATATCATAAAAGCTGCCGTTATATATTATATTTCTATATTTTTTTGCTGATAACTTCCTTTCTTCTATTCCATTTCTGCCTACCTTAGGAGCATTCTTTATCAAAAAAATATTTACGTCTATACCATGAAAAAAAATATTTCGTATTTACCATTTTTATTTTTTGCAAGCATATTCTTTATCCCATCTTCATTAACGGCCCAACGCACAGATTCATCTTTATACAACAGCCTTCAATGGCGAAGCATCGGCCCTTATCGTGGAGGAAGAACAGTTGGCGCAGCAGGCGTTCCGCAACAACCCAATGTATTTTACATTGGCGTAAATAATGGCGGCGTTTGGAAGACTACTGATTATGGAAGAACATGGTTTCCAATCTTTGATGATCAATCTACCGGTTCAATAGGGACCATTGCGGTTGCTCCATCAAACCCAAATATTATTTATGTAGGCAGCGGAGAAGGGCTGCATCGCCCGGATCTCTCAACAGGGAACGGAATGTATAAATCGGAAGATGCCGGCAAAACATGGACACACCTTGGTTTACAGGAGGGTCAACAAATTCCTAAGATTGCCGTTGATCCAAAAAATCCTGATAGGATTTTCGTAGCAGTATTAGGCCATCCTTACGGACCAAACAAAGAAAGGGGAATTTACAGATCGGAAGATGGCGGCAAAACATTTACTAACGTTCTATACGTAGACGAAAATACAGGCGGAGACGATGTGGCTATTGATCCAAATAATACAGACATTATTTTTGCCACATTATGGCAATCCCGTGAAGGTCCATGGGAAAATGGTGAGTGGTCGGGTACTAACGGAGGCATTTATAAATCAACTGACGGTGGTAAGACCTGGAAAAAACTCATAACAAATCTACCGGCCAATATGGTGCAAGCCCACCTTGCCATTGCACCATCTTCATCAAATATAGTTTATGTAGTTATAGGCACAGATAAAGAAAATGAATACGGGACAGGAACGGGAATGGGGCTATTTCGTTCAGATGATGGAGGAGAAAACTGGCATGAAATAACTGATGATGGACGACCTGAAGCAAGAATTGGAGGTGGCGATGTTCCGGAAATAATGGTAGATCCTAAAGATCCTGAAACTATTTACAGTACCAGCATCGTCGTTTGGAAATCCGTTAATGGAGGAAAAACATGGAAGGGTATTCGTGGCGCACCAGGTGGCGACGATTATCAAAATATCTGGATCAATCCTGAAAACACAAAAGTGATGTTAGTAACAGGCGACCAGGGAGCTATCATAACGGTCAATGGTGGCGACACATGGAGTTCATGGTACAACCAGCCTACAGCGCAATTGTATCATGTAAGTGCAGACAATGCTTTTCCGTATAACTTATACAGCGGCCAGCAGGAAAGTGGTTCTGTCGGCATTGCTTCAAGGGGCAATGATGGAGAAATCACCTTTCGTGACTGGCATCCGGTGGGCGCCCAGGAATATGGATATGTTGCACCAGATCCGCTCAATTCAAATATTATTTATGGTGGAAAAATATCAAAATATAACAAACTTACCGGGCAGGTTCAAAGTATAACGCCAGCAGGCTAAACGAAATTCGGATTATCGTTTTGTTCGCACAGAACCGGTTATCTTTTCACCAGTTGATCATAAGACATTATACTATGCAGGAAATGTTTTATTTAAAACACTGGACGGCGGTAACAATTGGCAGGTCATCAGCCCCGACCTATCAAGAGAAAGCTGGGATATTCCGGCAAGTGTAGGAATTTATAACGATGATGCAGTAAAGAAAATGCTACGCCGTGGAGTAATTTATACCGTTGCTCCTTCCCCGATTAATATTAATACCATTTGGGCAGGAACTGACGATGGATTAATTCATATTACAAAAGATGGCGGCAAAACATGGAAAAATGTTACCCCTCCCGCAATAACTCATGGAGCAAAATATCTATGATAGATGCCGGGCACTTTGATGTGAATACCGCTTACGCTTGCTGTAAACAGGTTAAGATGCGACGACCTGCATCCTTACATCTATAAAACAAATGACGGCGGAATAACATGGAAACAAATTGTAAACGGTTTACCTAACGACCCCATAAACGCAGTTAGGGAAGATCCCGAAAAAAAGGGATTGTTGTATGCCACATCGGAAACGCAGGTTTATGTTTCATTTAACGATGGTAATAACTGGCAATCGCTTCGCTTAAATATGCCAGCTACTTCTGTACGCGACCTGATTGTAAAAGATAATGACCTGGCCGTTGCTACGCATGGAAGGGGCTTTTGGATATTAGATAATATGACTTCACTGCGCCAGATTAACAATAAAATTGCTGAGCACAATTTTCTATTTAAGCCGGCAACGACAACAAGAGTAAGATGGGATAACAATACCGATACACCTTTGCCACCGGATGAACCTGCCGGTCAAAATCCTCCCGATGGCGCTATTATTGATTATAATTTAAATGGGAAGGCTAACGGAGAAGTAACACTCGAAATTATTGATGCAAAAGGAAATGTTGTAAGGCATTACAGCAGCAACGATACTTTGTATAAAATTCCGGCGGTTGACATTCCTCTTTACTGGATTCGTCCGCAGCAAATTTTATCAGGAGAGGCTGGTTCACACAGGTTTATCTGGGACTTACATTATACCCCACTCAATCTTCCGGCATCATATCCGATAGCAGCAGTTTATAAAAACACAGCTCCCGAATCTACATCTCCGTGGGTGATGCCAGGGAATTACACCGTTAGATTAAAAGTAAATAACGAAACGTTTTCACAACCACTAATTATTAAAATGGATCCAAGGGTAAAAACATCTGCAGCGGAATTGAAAAAACAATATGATCTTTCTATGGTTTGTTACGAAGGCAGGTTGAAGATCTCCAAAATCTCAAATGAGACTGTTAGTATTCACAATCAAATCAAAGAATTACTGTCAAAATCAAAGGACGACCTGCATGCGTCTTTAAGTAGCCTGGACGAAAAAATAATAAATATTGAGAATGCAAAAACTAAAGATAAATCGAAAGCCTTCAGCCAGGTAAGTAATTCATTCGCATCTCTCTTCGGCATTTTACAAGAATCAGATATGCCACCAACAAAGAGAACTATTGAATCTGTAGGTGAATTAAACAAGAATTTTCAACAACTTGAAGAAGTATGGATGAAAATTAAAAAATCAGATATTCCATCAGTTAATCGTGAATTAAAAAAAGCCGGACTTCCCGGGTATTGACATTTAGAATAAAAAAAAATATAACAGAAGATGGATACAAAAGAAGAAACCCTTGACCCAATCGATTGGACGGTATGGAACAACTCGGCGTGCAGATGGTAAAAGATATGATGCAGTTTCTTTCTACAGTGCGTGAACGAAAAGTATGGCAGGAGCCACCTGCAGAGGTTAAAGATTTTTTTAATGAACCTATATCCATGCGAAGGGCAAATGCATGAATCAATTTATGCCGATTTTAAAACCAAAATACGGCCATATCCCACCGGCAATATTCATCCGCGTTTTTGGGGTTGGGTAATGGGAAACGGCACGCCTTTTACTATGCTTGCCGATATGCTTGCTGCAGGCATCAATATTAACCAGGGTGGTGGTAACCAGGTTGGCGGGCTTGTAGAAAAACAATTGATAGATTGGTTTATTGAATTGTTTGGCTTTCCGTCGGATGCAAGCGGGTTGCTTGTTAGCGGCGGCTCAATGGCAAATCTTATATGCATTACTGTTGCCCGTTATGCAAAGGCCGATTTCGATTTGCGTAAAAAAGGTATTATATGGTTCTCAAAAAACGAATGATGGTGTATGCTTCTACGGAAGTGCACAATTGTGTGAACAAATCAGTTGAACTTTTAGGATTGGGAAGTGATTCGCTGCGATTGATTGGCGTTAATGATAATTATGAAATAAAAATTGACGAACTGCAACAACAGATCAAACAAGATATTGAGCAAGGTCTGCAACCATTCTGCGTAGTTGGCAATGCGGTTACTGTAAACACAGGTGCTTGTGACGACTTAAATGCATTGGCCGATTTATGCAAAAAAGAAAATCTGTGGTTTCATGTTGATGGCGCAATTGGAGCTATGCTTATTTTATCAGAAAAATATAAAGATAGAGTGGCTGGAATTGAGCGGGCAGATTCCCTCGCGCTGGATATGCATAAATGGATGTATGTGCCTTATGAAGCTTCGTGTGTGCTTGTACGTAATAAGGCAACGCATTATAAAGCATTTTCATTACAGGCAGCCTATCTTCAGCATGAAAAAAGAGGCATGGGTGGCGGAGATATTTGGTTTAGCGATTATGGAGTTGAACTATCACGGGGTTTCAAAGCATTAAAAATATGGATGTCGATAAAAGAACATGGTATAAAGAAATATGGCAGAATGGTTACTCAAAATGTTGAACAGGTGCAATATTTAAAATTACTGGTAAACAATAATCCTAAATTGGAGTTAACTGCGCCGGCTCCACTTAACCTTCTTTGCTTTCGTTATAAAGGAAATCTACAGACGAGGATCAATTAAATTCTTTAAATAAAGAACTGTTGTTTCAATTACATGAAAGCGGCGTTGCGCTTCCTTCATACACGATACTTGAAAGGGAAAATATTCTTTACGAGTTGCCAACACCAATCATAGAACCATACAAGAAGATTTTAAGATTCTAGTTGATAAAGTGGTAGAGCTCGGCGAAAAATTGGAGAAATAAATGTTGCCTCGATTTGAAATAATTTCTTCAAATGTTATTTCTGCTAATACAACATCTTTAACCGATTTATCATGGTTTACAGCAATCGGAAGGCTAAAATAAAAAGTACTGCCTATTACCTTCCTCACTTTCAAACCAAATTTTTCCACTATGCCTTTCTATAATTTCTTTGGCAATAAAAAGCCCCAGGCCTAAGCCAGGATAAGTATGCAGGTTATTGCCGGTCACCCTATAAAACCGTTCGAATATTTTGTCCTGTTGGGCTTTAAGTATACCGTTACCAAAATCCTGCACAGAACAAATTGCCATCTCACCTTTTTTTTCTAATCTCACAATTATCTCTTTACAATCCGGGCAATATTTAATGGCATTACTCAGGAGGTTAGAAAGTACCTGGCTTATTCTTTCCCTGTCGGCGTATAATTGCAACGGAATATTTTTTTCAATTGTAATCTGATGAGAAGCATTTGTTACCTGTATTTCGTCAACAATTTCTTTCACGAGTTCATTTAACTGAAAAAAAGTTTTATTATATATCAACTTTCCATTCTGCATTTTTGATGTGTCGAGCAAATCGGTTATCAGAGATGTTAACTTATCAATCTGGCTGTCCATTTTAGCAAGCATTGACTCTCTTCTTTTGTCTGCGTTTTCTATAGCATCCATTTGCAAAAGTTGCGTGTACGCCTTTAAAGAAGTTACCGGTGTTTTTAACTCGTGGCTTGCAATACTTAAAAAATCATCTTTTCTGTTCATAAGCTCGAGGGTTTCCTGCTGCACTTTATCTTTCTCCGCGGCAAATTGACGCAGATTTCTTTTCATTTTCTTAATTGAATTCCCCAACAAATCTTCATCGCTTCTCGGATTTACTGACACATCAAAATTACCTGCTCCTATTAAGTTGGCGGTGTGAGCAAGTTCTACATAATTTTTATCGATCTCAAGTATAGAATCTGCAAGGCTGCCCATTACATCATTCGACATATCAATAAACTTTAATCCCGTACCGCCGAGAGATATTTTTTGGGCCGCTACTTTAAGTTCACTCAACATTTTACTAATTACCCTTATAGTGTACAAAACAAAACTTATTACTAAAACTATGGCAGCAATAAGAAAAATTAATGTCCTGTTTTTCGAGTTTACTTCCTCGTTGTAAATGTGATCCATTCCGGCTTCAATGGTCATTCCCAAATCATGTCCTTCTTTTTTTAAAACATCTGTTCCATTTGAAGAAAGGTTCCACCACTCTTCTGCACTTATGGAAGTATCGGGTAACGAATGGGCAACCAAATTATCAATGTAAGCCAGGGTAGGATTCAGTGTTGTTGAATCCTTCAATCGTTTGTATGTGATAATCGACCGGAGTGAAGCCTTTAATAAAAATTCCGCTTCATAACTTTTTAAAAAATCATACGTTCTGATAGTTTGGGAAAAAGTTTCTTTGTTATATTTTTTAGTATAGAGAGAGGTGTAAATATTTGTTCTGATTACGCCAAGAAGTGTAACCATTTCGAAAAGCGTCTTTTGCGCAATCAGGTCTTTATAAACCGGTTGCAAAAAAGTATTGCTTGCTGAGGTTACAGAAATGAGTGTATTAAGTCGCGAGATTACACTTGTGTAGTATTTCATGAGGGCATCAGCAGGGTAATTTCCCGAAGAATCTATTGAATTGCGAATTCCGGATAGTTTATCCAGGAAGGTATATTTCGCAAAATCTGAAATAGCAAGGTCTTTACTTTTATCGAGCAGGGCTATAATGGCATCCGTCCGCGTCCTTTGTAAAATGATGTTACTATAGTTGGTCTTTTTTAAAGCGTACTGGAATGAATACTTTCGTTCGTTTTCAAGCTCACTCATAAGTTTTGCAACGTTTTGCGACTCATGAATATGTTCGACATAGTCTGCAATTAATTTAACCCGCTGCTTCTTATCATTATACAATTGGCGGGATAAGTAAATCAGAAATAGTACCGGTATAATGCCTATCAGCATTAATTTAATCGAGAGAGGTAATTTTCTGAAAAAAGAATTCATGCTCAGATCCTGGATTTGAGATAAAGTTACAGTAAGGAGAAATGAAAATTGCACAATAATTAAATTTTAGAATATTGAAAAGATATCAATATCATCAAGACAAATAAAAGTGATTTGCATTTAAGACTAAAAACGTTTCCTTCCGATTAAAAAACGAAAAAAATTTTTCGTTTCAGAATATTGATTATTATACCTTTAATTTTATTTCAACCATAAAATTTTAATTAATATCTAAACAATGAAAAAAATTCTCACAGTACTTCCTTTACTTATCTTAATTGCATCTTGTGGAGGCGGCGGCAATCAGGAAACTTCAGCCAATGCACCAACTGATACTGCCACAACAACAAATGCCGCAACCAGTGATATTTCTTCCAATCCTGATTATCAAAAAGGATTAGCGCTGGTAGCAAAATCAAATTGCTTAACGTGCCACAAAGTAAGTGAGAAGTTAATTGGACCGGCCTACAAAGATGTTGCCAACAAATATGCAGGGAACGATACCGCAGTCACCTATCTTGCTCATAAAGTAATTTCAGGTGGTAAAGGAGTTTGGGGAGATGTAATGATGACGCCTCATCCCGAATTAAGTGAAGCCGATGCAGAACAAATGGTTAAATATATTTTGCTTCTTAAGCAATAGAAAATTTCTGGTGCATTTTTTGAATTAACAATTAATAAAATTTAAGCCCTTTCAAAGGGCTTTTTTATTAGAAGCTTATATGCAATAAGACTGCATCATAAACATTTATAGCCGATAAATGTTGTTGGAAATCAGTGCAAAATCAGGCAAGCATTTTGTAACTTTCAATACCCATGAACAATCTAATTTCATTTACTGATAAAGGGCTGTATTGCGAAAAAGGAAATTTTTTTATTGATCCGTGGAAACCTGTAGATAAAGCAATCATTACGCATGGCCACTCAGATCACGCATACTCTGGCAATAAATATTATCTGTGTCATACTGATACAAAACCTATACTGCAACTGCGGCTTGGCGAAAATAATTATCAAACACTCAACTGGAACGAACCAATCTATTTGAATGCAGTAAAAGTTTCATTGCATCCTGCGGGGCACATTATTGGCTCATCACAAATTAGGGTTGAATGCAATGGAGAAGTTTGGGTTGTAAGTGGGGACTATAAAATAGAAGACGACGGCATCAGCGGCAAATTTGCACCGGTGAAATGTAACACATTCATTACAGAATCCACTTTCGGATTGCCAATTTATAAATGGAAACCTCAACAGGAAATTTATGACAACATCATAAATTGGATCAATAAAAATAAAGAGAATGGCAAAGCCAGCATAATACTTACCTATAGCTTAGGCAAAGCCCAGCGTGTGTTACAGGCGATAAAAGAAACGACCCAAACCATATATGCGCATGGCGCTATTTTTAATATGCAACAAATGCTTATAGATGCCGGATGGAATCTTGCAAAGGTTGTAAGGGTAACACCCGAGACACCGAAAGAATTATTAAAGGGCGAAGTAGTGGTTGCGCCAACATCGGCGGATGGAACCAGTTGGATGAAAAAGTTTATGCCTTATTCTGTAGGGCTTTGCAGCGGCTGGATGCAGGTGAGAGGCAACGCAAGAAGAAGAAATGTTGATGAAGGTTTTGCATTAAGCGATCATGCAGACTGGGACGGACTATTGCAAACTATAAAAGCAACCGGCGCAGAAAGAATTTTCGTTACGCATGGTTTTCAGTCTGCGTTTACCCGTTACTGTAATGAAGAACAAATTGCCGTTGCTGCAGAGGTAAAAACCAAATACGGAGATGAAGATGAAGAAGTGCCTGAAGAATTACAGCAAAACAAAAACGAAAACGAAATTATTCTATAGTAAAGTGTGATAACAGATAAGGCAAATATTTTTAATACTCATTCTAAAAGCAGAGAATATGATGGTATTCCCGGACTGGAATTATTTGCACAACTCGTAGGTGAATTAAGTTCTTCGACAAAAACAAATGACAAACTGGAGAGTCTAACTGATTATTTTGCCATTGCTCCGGACAACGACAAAGTTTGGGTGATAGCAATTTTCAGCGGTCGCAGACCGAGACGCACGGTCAGTTCCAGGCTAATGCGGGAATGGTGTGCAGAACTAACCCACTATCCATCGTGGCTTTTTGATGAATGCTATTCTACTGTTGGCGACCTCGCCGAAACACTTGCGCTGCTTTTGCCGGAAACAAAAAAGGAAGACCATGTTAATAAAAGTCTTTCACATTATTTGGAAACATTTATATCAATTGAAAAACAGGATGAAGCGGTAAGAAAACAATTTATTATTGAAAGCTGGAACCAAATGAATCGTGACGAAAGGTTTGTGTTTAATAAATTAATAACCGGCAGTTTTCGAATAGGCGTGTCACAAAAAACAATTGTAAATGCATTAGCCAAAACAAACGAATTATCTCCATCAGTAATCGCACATCGAATTACCGGTAATTGGGATCCTTCAACAACTTCGTTTGACGATCTTCTAAGTGAAGCCGCCTCGGTAACTGATTTTTCAAAGCCTTACCCTTTTTATTTAGCATACGCTTTAGAAGAAGAACCTGAAAATTTAGGCGACCCTGCAGAATGGCAAGCCGAATGGAAATGGGATGGCATTCGCGGGCAAATGATAAAACGAAACGGCGAACTATTTGTATGGAGCCGCGGCGAAGAATTAATGACGGATAAATTTCCCGAGTATTATATATTGAAAGATCTTTTGCCGGACGGTATAGTTCTTGATGGAGAAATAATTCCCGCCGTAAATGGAAAACCTCTTCCCTTCTCCGTTTTACAAACCCGCATTGGAAGAAAAAATGTTGGAAAGAAGCAGTTGCTTGACGCACCAATTAGTTTTTTTGCCTACGATCTACTGGAATATAACTACGACGACTGGCGGCATAGAACGCTTTCAGAAAGAAGAAAAAAATTGGAAGAAATTATTCTCCCCGTAAACATCTCCGCAATAAAAATTTCTGAAATTATCAATTTCATTTCATGGAAGGAATTGTCAGAAATAAGAAATAAATCACGGGAGATGAATAGTGAAGGTATTATGTTGAAAAGAAAAATATCTGGTTATAAAGTTGGAAGAAAACGGGGCGATTGGTGGAAATGGAAGATTGATCCTTTAACTATAGACTGTGTTATGATATACGCTCAAAAAGGAAGTGGCAGAAGAAGCAATTTATATACCGACTATACTTTTGCAGTGAAAGATGGAGATAAACTTGTTGCATTTACAAAGGCTTATTCTGGTTTAACCGACCAGGAATTTGCGCAAGTTGATAATTTTGTGAAAAGAAATTCTATCGAAAAATTCGGTCCGGTGCGAACCGTAAAACCCGAACTGGTTTTTGAAATTGCATTTGAAGGTATTGCCGCCAGCAATCGTCATAAAAGCGGAGTGGCCCTCAGGTTTCCACGAATGATCCGCTGGAGACACGACAAAACGGTAGACGAAATAAATACGTTAGACGATCTAAAACAAATGCTCAACATTTATGGGAAATGAATCCATGAATTCCCTACGGTCAATTTTTTAAATGTTGTTAAACCCACAAATTCTCCTTGATTATAAAATAACTTTGGGTGAGTGAAAACTTCGTTTACCATATTATTTTTTGCCGGTTTTATTATAACTTTTAGCTTCTTTGGTAAAACAAAAAAGAGAGCAGAGCCCGTGTATATTGAAGCGTCTAAACAAAGGCCAGGTAACGCCGAAGCGGGCTACAACTATTTAACTACAGGTGACTATTTGAAAAGCGGAATTCCCTTTTCATTTTTTAAAATGGGCATTGGCAAAAGTGCTGAAGATTTAGGAAGAGAAGGAATTAATAAAGACATTCCTTATTCATTTAATGCCGTAGTCGCTCCCAATGGTGAAAAAATAGTATCTCCCAATTGCCTGCAATGCCATGCACAGGAATTCAACGGTAAGCTTTTAATTGGCATGGGTAACTCTTTATCAGATTATACCACTGATCGTTCCGTTACAGCCAGGCTCCTTGAAAGATTTCTGAAAACCGGCGCCGGCAACAATTTGAAATACGATGCCGCTAAAAATTTTATTCAATCGGTTGAAGCCGTATCACCATACCTGGTAGCCGAAACAAAAGGAGTAAACATTGCAGACCGTTTAGCCGCCTTACTTGTGGCTCACAGGGACCCAAAATCTTTTCGATGGATAGATAGCTCACAGTTATCGATACCCGAAGAACTAATACCCACGGACGTGCCACCCTGGTGGTTGCTCAAAAAGAAACATGCCATGTTTTACAATGGATTTGGTCGAGGCGATTTCGGCAGATTTTTAATGGCTTCAAACTTACTAACGGTTACGGATACCAGCGAAGCAGCAGAAGTTGATAAACACTTTAATGATGTGCTTGCGTATATATATTCACTGCAACCCCCGGTGTATCCCAAACTAATCAACAGAAAACTTGCTGAAAGCGGTCGGCTTATTTTTGAGACATCCTGCTCCGGTTGCCACGGTACTTATGGTAAAGACGCAGATTATCCTAACCTCCTTATTCCGGAAGAAACTATTCAAACAGATTCTTTGCTCTATTCCGCCAATTACAGCAGCCCGCAATTTATAAATTGGTTTAATCAAAGCTGGTTTACAACAGGCGATCATCCGGCAAAACTTATACCTTTTAAGGGATACATTGCGCCGCCACTAAATGGCATTTGGGCTACAGCGCCTTATTTGCATAATGGTTCTGTACCCAACCTCGAAACATTGTTAAACAGTAAGCTACGGCCAAAATACTGGAGCCGTGATTTTAAAAATCCACAGTATGACATTGATTCGCCGGGATGGAAATATAAGGAAGAGTTCACAGCGATAAATAAAGACACTTATAACACTACATTGAAAGGCTATAGCAACGCCGGACATACCTTTGGCGACAAGCTTTCAAATGAGGAAAGAGCCTCACTTATAGAATATCTGAAAACTTTATAAAGCCAAAGTGAAATTAGAAACTACCAAAGGTTACACAATTATTAATACATGGCTACAAGAAAAAGGGCTATCGCCTTTTCAGTTTCAACAGGAAACATGGCAACACATCATCAATAAAAAATCGGGGCTTGTAAATGCACCAACCGGTTGCGGGAAAACATTTTCTGTTTTCCTCGGGGCAATTATTGATTTTATAAATGAGCATCCAAAAAATTATAAATCAAAATCAAAAAATAACCTGCAGCTTTTATGGATAACTCCTTTAAGGGCGTTGGCAACGGATATTGGGCGGGCAATGGAAGAAGTTATTTATGAGCTTGGAATGAATTGGAAAGTTGGTATTAGAAACGGAGATACCAGCATTGCCGAAAGGCAAAAACAAAAGCGGCAGGTTCCGGAAGTGCTCATAATAACTCCTGAAAGTTTGCATCTTCTATTGGCACAAAAAAATTATCCTGAAATATTTACTTCTTTAAAAATAATTGCTGTTGATGAATGGCATGAATTATTGGGATCAAAAAGAGGCGTGCAGGTCGAATTGGCGATTTCGAGAATTATTCATAGTCAATTGTCAACGGTCAATAGTCAGTGTTCTCTGTGGGGCATCTCGGCAACCATAGGAAATCTTGCAAGAGGCAAAGGAAGTGCTACTTTCGCCGATGGCTCACTTATCGCAACAACCACCGATAAAATTTGGCGAGACTGTAACTGCCAAAATAGATAAGCCCATACACATTGAATCTGTGTTTCCCGATGAGATCGAAACATTTCCATGGGCAGGACACTTAGGTATAAAGCTGGTTCACAAAGTGATTCCCATCATAATGAAAAGCACTACCACGCTCATTTTCATTAACACCAGGGGCATGAGCGAAATGTGGTACCAGGCTTTGCTTACCGCTTGTCCTGAACTTGCAGGCGCCATTGCATTGCATCATGGAAGTATTGAACCGGAAATAAGAAGTTGGGTTGAAGAAAATTTACACACAGGGAAACTAAAAGCAGTTGTATGTACAGCAAGTCTCGACCTTGGTGTCGATTTTCGTCCAGTCGAGACCGTTATACAGGTTGGTTCGCCAAAGGGAGTTGCGAGGTTTTTGCAGCGTGCGGGAAGGAGCGGCCACCGGCCCGGCGAAGTGAGCAAGATTTATTTTCTGCCAACGCATTCACTTGAATTGATAGAAGCTGCAGCACTAAAAGAAGCAACGGAGATTAAATTAATTGAAAGCCGTGAGCCAAGGCTTTTATGTTTTGATGTGCTGATACAATATTTAAGCACGCTGGCCATTTCAGATGGATTTATTCCGGAGCAGATTTTTAAAGAAATTAAAACAACTTATTGCTACCGCGATATAACAGATGATGAATGGCTGCAGATTATTCAGTTTGCCACAACAGGTGGCGTTGCATTAAATCAATATGATGATTATAAAAAAATAGAAATAATTAATGGCTTATACAAAATAAATAACCGGCGAATTGCCATGCGGCATAGAATGCATATAGGCACGATCGTTAGTGACCCGATGATGAAAGTGAAATTTATCAGCGGTGGATTTGTAGGTGTTATTGAAGAATGGTTTATTGCCCGCCTGCAACCGGGTGATAACTTTACCCTGGCAGGAAGAAACCTGGAATTTGTAATGGTCAAGGAAATGACTGCATTGGTTAGAAAATCCAATGCAAAAAAATCTATCATTCCAAGCTGGCAGGGAGGCCGTATGCCCTTATCGGCAAACCTTGGTTTTATGTTGAGAAAGAAATTTGATGAGGCCGGACTGCTGCTGCATAAAAAAGATAAGAGAAATATTGTTCCGGAAATAAGAGCGTTGCAACCATTATTCGAGTTGCAGGAATATTTGTCTCATATTCCAAAACAAAATGAATTGCTTATTGAGCATATTGAAACCAAAGATGGTTTTCACCTTTTTGTTTTTCCATTTGAAGGAAGATTGGTGCACGAAGCCATGGCTGCAGTATTAGCATACCGGATAAGCCGCATTACTCCCATTACATTTTCAATTGCCATGAATGATTATGGTTTTGAATTACTCAGCGATCAACCGATACCGTTAGATGATACAAATTCCTATGAATTATTTTCTCCTGACAATTTATTTAATGATATACAGCGAAGCCTGAATAGTGTGGAAATGGCAAAAAGAAAATTCAGGGATATTGCAGTGATAGGCGGATTAATTTTTACAGGCTTTCCCGGGTGAACAAAAGAAAGCAAGACATTTGCAATCATCAGCTTCGCTCCTTTTTAATGTATTTGCGGAATACGAGCCAGGCAACTTATTGCTTCGCCAATCATATAATGAAGTGATGGAACAACAAATGGAAGAAGAAAGACTTCGCAACATGCTTGAGCGAATTCAACAAAGTAAAATCATTATCACTTTTCCAAACAGGCTTACACCATTTTGTTTCCCGATTAAAGTGGATAGTATGCGGGAAAATCTTACTTCGGAAAAACTGGAGGACAGGGTGAAGAGAATGCAAATGCAGTTGGAGAAATAAAGGCATTCCTCAAAGAGGTTTTAAAAAAAAGCAAAAATTTTATAGGGAATTGTACAAACTAAAAAAGAAAAAAAATAATTTTAATGCACAGCAATTACATGAACTTTTCTTCCACCGCAGCAAGGACATTCTTTAGGATCATCCCAGAAAGAATATTCTATACAAATATTTTTGCCCTCTATAGCATATTGGGCAGGTAAATCGTCTGTAGGATATTTAGTGTCATTTAAAATAACACCGACGTGACTGCAGGAAGAAGCAGTCAGGGTAACTGCCACATTCGTGCATTCGTCAGACGATTTCTTACATTCGGTGACTGAAAACAAAATGAGTAAACTAAGTACTACCTTGATCATTCTTTTTTATTACATGACAAAATGGAAAGTGTTTTCGTTGCATTGTTTTATATATTTTTCTATAAGTACTTTTGCAAATAAAAACTTGTTTTCTCCTCAAAAATTTATCCTTCGCGATCAAACACTTTGGCTTTCACCCGCCCGCTGCATCTATTGGGAGGAAGAAAAGGCACTGATACTTTCAGACTTACATTTTGGAAAGACCGGTCATTTCAGAAAAGAGGGCATCGGAGTACCTCAGAATATTTTTAAAGAGGATCTGCAAAGGTTGTTTACACAAATTCAATTTTTTAAGCCTACATCTTTACTAATTGCGGGCGATATGTTTCATAGCCGTGCCAACAAAGAGATAGACCTTTTTCTAAAATGGAGAAATGATATCCCTTTAATTAATATTCACCTTATTAAAGGCAATCATGATATTCTTGCCAATAAATTTTATGAAGACTGCAACATAAAAATTGAGAAGCAAAAACTATCACTAAATAAATTTTGCTTTACACACGACATAACATTGGAATGCGAAACAGACGGTGAAGATCTTTTTACGTTTTCCGGTCATATTCACCCGGGTGTCAAGAGTAAATGGCAATGGTAAGCAATCTTTCACGTTACCATGTTTTTACTTTACGGAAAAATATGCTGTCCTGCCCGCTTTCAGCATGTTCACGGGTTTGCATAAAATCAAACCAAAAAAGAAAGATATTGTCTTTGCTTTGGTGGAAAGCCAGGTAATAAAGATGTAAGAAAAGTTAATAGTCAATTGTTAATTCCTGATAAAGTTACTATAATGAGTTAATGACAATTAGTTTAATGACTATTTTTTCTTCGAGCTAACTCTTTTTTTATCAATCCAAGTTCTCTTCCCGTTTGTCCGCTTACAGAAGAATTTTCCTGGGCTCTCCGCATTAAATACGGTATTACATCTTTAATAGGACCGAAGGGCAAATATTTACTTACAAAACAACCCGCCTTTGCGAGGTTGAATGAAATGTTATCGCTCATTCCGTACAATTGCGAAAAATGAACGCGATCATAATGCAAAGGCAAGCCAAATTTTTTCATCAATTCAGTTGCATATAAATTACTGGACTCATTGTGAGACCCAACTATAATGAATACACGATTATCAGGATTGATGCAAAATTCAGTAGCACTATTATACTCATCATCCGTTGCCTGCTTGCTTTCGTTAATTGGGGAGGGATAACCCAACAATTCCGCACGTTCACGTTCTTTATCCATATAGGCGCCCCGCACTAATTTCATCCCTAATTCAAATTTATTTTCTTTTGCAAACTGGCAACTGTCTTTAATAAATTGCAAGCGATCTTTTCTGTAAAGCTGGGCCGTATTATAAACAACAGCTTTTTCAACGTTGTATTTCTGCATCATTTGCATTGTTAATGCGTCTACAGGATCCTGTATCCATGTTTCTTCTGCATCGACGAGTACGCCGATGTTTTTGTTTTTTGCAGTTCTACAGATTGTATCTACCCGATCGACAACTCTGAACCACTCCTCTTTTTCATTTTCAGTTAATGACGTTAAAGGAACAATTCCTTTAATGATATCATTATAATCGGATGATTCGTGCAACTTTTGAAGTAAACCAAACCTGGCATAACCAGTTAGTTTCACACTCATAAAAGGAATATTACTTTGGGTAGAGGCGTATTGAATAGATTGAATAAATACATCCCTTGCTTTATCGAAATTTTCTTCACCTTCTTTTCCTTCTACTCCATAATCGAGAATTACCTGCACATTAAATTTCCCAAGTTTATCAGCGACTACCGAAGTTTCCTGCAAAGATTCTCCGCCAACAAACTGGGTAAAAATTGTTTGCCTGATTAAGCCCTTAACAGGCAATCCTACTTTGAGCGCCCATGGTGTTAGCTTCAGGCCGAGTTTCACCAACCATGGTTTTCCCATTGAAGAAAAGAGAAATTTTGCCTTTTTTAATTCTTTGTCACTTTTGTATTCAAAAGCAACTTCCGTATTCTCAAAAGAAATATTTGTCATAAATGGAGGGGTGAAATTCTATAATCAAAAAGTAATCACCAAATAAATAAAAACGATATTTTTTGTTTAAGTGCCTAAGAAATCGATAACGGCAGAGACCGACTTTTTTTCGAATAACCGGATTAGGCCTGCTATAAATCTTAATAAAAATCCACGAGGATTGGCAATGCTGTTTCCTATTTGTTGAATGCTTGCATCTCTTGTATTAACACAATCATCGTAATCGTTATTTTTTTTCCCAGCCAATTGTTGCGCAAAAACCCATGCCCCATCTCTTGCTGTGTTTATACTAAACTGAACCAACATTTCATCATACTTATAAATATTTAAGTTAAGCAATCGCATAAGTGGATTTACTTTAGTAAGACAATCTTCTACATTGTCAATCATAGAACCTAAAATGGAGTTGATAGTATTGAAATCGTGATGAATATCTTCCAACGCAGATCCTTCCATAATAGCTGTGGTGGCTATTCCCAGGTCGAAGTTTATATGGGCGTTCATACCCAATAATAAATGTTGAAGTACAAGAGATTTGTTTTGAGCAATTGCATCAAACGCAATCTTCCATGAATTAGTAGTTGGTTTGCCTGCTATCCAGTCATAAAATGCAATTAAATACCTGTTAGCAAATGCTACATCAAGACGTTCCATTCTTGCACCATCTTCAAATTCTTTATTTATGATACAATCCTTCACTTTGCGGGTAACCTTGTGGTATAGTACAGCAAAATAACCTGCACAGCTATTATTCGTTTTGCAATAAATAATAATTTTTTCGAGTTGGGCAATTACTTCATCAATAGTCGACAGGTAGTTGCAATAACAGCAAATCATTTTTAGTAACTATTTCGTGTGGAAGTATCCATGCAAAAGCATTTATATGAATTATTAAATATAAAACAAAAGCAAATTGACTACATTAAAAACATTCAAACTTTCATCTTCATCGTGCAACCTTATCTTTGCAAAAATTAATAAGATGATTTCAAAAAAGGCTTCAGAGAGTTTGGTAATAATGACAGAAATTGTTTTACCAAATGACACTAATACATTTGGTAATTTAATGGGCGGCAGATTGATGTACTGGATGGATATTGCCGCGGCTATATCGGGAACAAAACATTGTAATGCTCCCGTCGTCACTGCTTCGGTCGACAATATTTCTTTCACCAGTCCTATAAAACTTGGCAATGTAGTACACATTGAAGCAAAAGTAACAAGGGCATTTAATACCAGCATGGAAGTGCATTTGAATGTTTGGGGAGAAGATATCATTCAGCAATACCGTTATAAAAGTAATGAGGCCTATTATACTTTTGTTGCTCTTGATCCAAATAGCAAACCGAGGCCTGTGCCTGTTCTTGAACCGGAAACAGAAGAGGAACATTCTCTTTTTGCAAGTGCTTTACGACGCAGGCAACTTAGATTAATTCTTGGTGGGAAAATGAAGCCAGTGGACGCCGTTGAGTTGAAAGCGCTATTTACACAAAGCTAATTTTAAGTACGATATACGATGTTTGATGTACGATGTTCGATGTACGATGTTGAAGCCAAGACACCCTGATACCTCATTACCTCACACCTCATACCTCATAACTATTTATCCAAGGCTGTTATTAAATGATGCTTGCTTTTCATCATAAATTTTTTACTTTGCTCAATAGCATCCATCACCGTTTCCAGGATTGCGTCAATGCTTTCTTCATAGGTAAATTGTAAAGGTTCTTTAAAATGTACATTAAGCACAGTTCCCTTCTTTTTGAATTTTAATCCTTTTTTATTGAAGGCACGCCAAAAACCACTTATCACTACAGGCACTACTATTGGTTTATAATTTTTAATAATAAATGCTGTCCCTTTTCTTCCCGGAGCAAAGGGCTTGGTGGTTCCCTGCGGGAAAGTTATCACCCAATTATTTTCGAGTGCCCTGCCAATTTTCCTGGTATCCCCCGGGTCGAGTCCACGCTGCACTTCCTTACCTTCCGTTCTCCAGGTACGCTTTACCGTTATAGCCCCTGCCCATTTAAATACTTTGCTGATGAAGCTACTTTTCATAGTTTCTGCCGCCGCTACATAATATACTCTTGTAAATGGATTCAATAAATAAAATGGAATGCCAAGCCTGTTTTCTTTCCGCCATTTAACTGCACAAAAAATATGTAGAAACATAATTACATCAGCAAAATAAGTTTGATGGTTGCTTACGAACAGAACATTTTTCTTCGGAAGGTTTTTAAAATGCTCCGTGCCAGTTATATTGATACTGTTTATGATTGCAAATCCGGGATAAGTGACTATGCCCACCAGGAAATAAACTATCGATTTAGCAACTCGTGTTTGTTTCAAACTATCAAGCCATCTTTTCATTGTTATTTTTTTTGTCGAAAAAAATATCTGCAATTTAGGCAAACCGATCTCAAATAATCAATAACCAATTATTTACATTAAACCGATTTTTTATGCCAGGATTTCCGTTGAAATATTCAATAGAAAAAATTCAGGATAATTCACTTAAAATGCCCTAAAATACAAGTATTTTATTACCTTTGCAGTCCCAAAATAAAAAAAATTTTGGAGTGAATTACAAGTAACGAATTTTTTAACCAAATGCTGATGAACAGGATCCTGAAAAAGCGGGATGCAGCAATAAAAAAATCACCTGTTGATTATTATCATGGAAGAACAAATTAAAAATGATCCAAGTCCGCTTGTGAATGCTGAAACTAACCCTGGAATTAAACAGACGATTGAAGAAATGCCACAGGGCGGCATCGAGGGTGTACCCTTTCCTGATTTTCCTGATGTGGAGTCGACACAGGCAGCTACTGAAGTTCAGCCTACTGAGGTTGAAATTCATGAAGAAGCGCTATCAACACCACATGATGATTTTGACTGGAGCGTGGATAAGAGAAACGTAACATCATATAACCAGGAAGAAAGAAAAAAATATGATGAAGTTTATGACAAAACTTTTAAGCAGATAAATGACAATGAAATGATTCACGGTACTGTTGTTGGAATGACCAAAACAGACGTTGTTATTAATATCGGTTTTAAAAGTGATGGCCTTATTTCATTGAATGAGTTTCGCGACATGCCGAATCTTAAAGTAGGCGACGAAGTAGAAGTAATGGTTGCGGAAAAAGAAGACAGGGAAGGAAACCTGCACTTAAGTCGCAAGCAAGCCCGCACTACCCGTGCGTGGGAAAGAATTGTTGATATGCATAAGACCGGCGAAATTGTTACAGGTCTCGTTACCAGTAAAACAAAAGGCGGCCTTATCGTTGATGTGTTTGGTATGGAAACATTCCTGCCAGGTTCTCAAATCGATGTAAAGCCCGTAACTGATTACGATCAGTTTGTTGGTAAAACAATGGAGTTTAAAGTTGTGAAAATTAATGAGGCAATAAAAAATGCAGTTGTTTCGCATAAGGCTCTTATTGAAAGTGATATTGAACAACAGCGTGCTGAAATTATCGGTAAACTTGAGAAAGGCCAGGTATTGGAAGGAACCATAAAAAATATTACAGACTTTGGTGCGTTCCTCGATCTTGGTGGCCTGGATGGTCTATTATACATAACTGATATTAGCTGGGGACGTATTAATCATCCAAGTGAGGTATTGAAACTTGACCAAAAACTCAATGTTGTTGTACTTGATTTTGATGATGATAAAAAACGCATCAGTCTCGGATTGAAGCAATTAACGCCTCATCCATGGGATACTTTACCTGATACTGTAAAAGAAGGTGAAATTGTAAAAGGCAGAGTAGTGAACATTGAGGATTATGGTGCTTTCCTTGAAATATTCCCCGGTGTTGAAGGCCTGGTTCATGTAAGTGAAATAACATGGGCTAACACACCAATCAATGCGAAAGAATTCTTTAAACTGGGTGATGAATATGAAGCAAAAATTGTAACACTTAGCAAAGAAGATCGCAAGATGAGTTTGTCCATAAAACAAATGACTGAAGATCCGTGGAACACAATAGAAACAAAATATCCTGAAGGAAGCAAACATAAAGGGTTAGTTAAGAACATTACGCCTTATGGCGTGTTTGTCGAATTGTCTCCGGGCATTGGCGGAATGATACACATCAGTGATCTTAGCTGGTTAAAACGCTTTAATAACCCCAACGAGTACACGAAAGTTGGTAACGAGATTGATGTTATTATTATGAGCATTGATAAAGAAAACCGTAAGCTGCAGCTTGGGACATAAACAAATTGAAGAAGATCCCTGGAATTCTTTGGAAGAGACATTCCCTGTTGGCAGCATCCACGAAGGAACTGTAACCAGGAAGGATGATAAAGGGGCCACTATTCAGCTTCCATATGGCCTTGAAGGCTTTGCGCCTGCCCGTCATTTGAGGAAAGAAGATGATACTTTTATTGGCATAGACGATATAGCGAAATTTATGGTTATTGAATTTGACCGCAACGATAAGAAAATAATTCTTAGTCATAGCCGCATTTGGGAACAGGCGAAAGCTGAAGAAAAAAATGCCGAAATAAAAGAGAAGAGAGCAGAAGCTGAATCAACGAAGAAAGCTGTAAAAAATATTCAGAGCAAGGTTGAAAAGACAACTTTAGGCGATCTTGGAGTTTTAGCAGATCTGAAAAAGAAAATGGATAATGATGGTGAAGCTGCTTTGGAAAAACAAAAAGCGGCTGCATTGAAAGATGAAGCTAAGAAGAAAGAAATCACAGCTGAAAAAAAGGATGACGATTCAATTAAAGCAGAAGAAAATACAGATACAAAAGCTGAAGATAGTGAATAGATAGTTTTTTCATTTTAGAATCCCGTTACCTCGTCAGTAACGGGATTTTTTTTAAGTTAAAATCAATGCCAGGTTTATATTTATTTTCGCAAAGAACAAATTCAAATATTCCGAATCCCACCGTGTACGAATTGCAACAACGTCTTACACAGTTTTATGAAAAGCTATAGTAGATTTAATGGTACAATTTGTGTGGAAATACGTTTCTAAAGGACAATCTGAATACTTATAAGATCTACAATGCCATCAGACAAATCAAAAATAATTACTTATGCGCTAATTGGGATCATAATAATATGCAGCATCATATTATTATTATTAATTATTATGTAGGCAAATTATTATTCTCTTCTCTTGAAATCCTGCTTATTTCTTTTGAAGCCAAAAAACCGCTCGTCCACGCGTGTTGAAAATTAAAACCACCGGTAATTCCATCAACATCTAAAATTTCACCGGCAAAAAAAAGATTTGGAACAACTTTACTTGCCATGGTATTTGCTTCTATTTCATTCAGTTTAATTCCGCCAGCTGTTACAAATTCTTCTTTAAATGTTGTTTTGCCCTGTACCGCAAATTGTTGCGAACATAATTGCTTTACCAAAATATTTTGTTGCTTTGAAGGAAGGTCAGCCCATCTTAGTTCTGGTTTTATTCCGCAAATGTCTAAATGATATTCCCATAATCTCTGTGGAAGAGTAAATGGATTTTTATTGATTACTTTTTTCGAGGCATTTTCTAATCTTATTGATTTAAACTTTTCTAAAAGAGAACTCTCATTGTAATTGCTTATCCAGTTAATTGAAATGGAGAAATGATATTGCAAAGAAGCAAGGTGTTTAGCCGCAAATGCAGAAAGCTTTAAAATAGCAGGACCGCTAAATCCCCAATGCGTGATTAATACAGGGCCTGTTTGAGTTAGTTTAGTCCCATTAATTTTAACCTGGGCATTTTCAACGGAAATACCCATGAGGTCCAAAATCGGATCTTTCAAAATATTAAATGTAAACAAAGAAGGAACGGGCTTTTCAAAACTATGTCCCAGCTTAGTCATCCATTTATATTGGTTCTCTTTTTGATAACCTCCACAGGCAATACAAACAAAATCGGCATTTAAAGCCAAATCATTTTTAAATGGTAATTGAAATAACTTTCTTTTATCGTCGGCAGAAATGTTTTCGATTCCAATCACTTCCCGGTTCATTAAAATTTGAACATTGTATTTATTTGCCTCTAGCAACAGGCAATTTATAATCGTTTCGGAAGAATTACTTTCAGGAAACATTCGTCCATCAGCTTCAGTTTTTAATTTTACATTTCTACGTTGAAACCATTCAATCGTATCTGTAGTAAAAAAATGATGGAACGATTGTTTTAAAAATTTCTCTCCACGCGGATATTTTTTTATCATCTCCGCAATGCTGAAACAGGCGTGAGTAACATTACATCGTCCACCTCCGCTCACTTTTACTTTGCTTAAAAGCTTATTTGATTTTTCTACAATCGTTACTTCAAGGTTTCTATTTTGCGAGGCAGCATTTACGGCACAGAAAAAACCTGCCGCGCCTCCTCCTATAACGATTAGCTTTTTCTTCACCATTATAATAAATTAAAACAAAGTACGGGAATACCTTAGTGAAAGTAAATAATGGCGTACCGCAAACAAAAGTGGGAATATAAAATTAAAGTTCCTTCCTAATAATAATCAGAACTCAAATTTGGGTTAGCTTTTTCGGCAGTTTCAATTGATTCAAAAGAAGAAAGAATATCTGCTTTATCTTTTCTTACACAAACTGTGTGTTCATAATGTGCTGATGGCTTGCCATCTTTTGTACGTACTGTCCATCCGTCTTTATCATTATAAACATAACGTTTACCAAGATTTATCATGGGTTCAATCGCGATTACGAGCCCTTCCTGCAATTTAGTACCGCTGCCACGTTTGCCATAATTCGGAACCTGCGGATCTTCATGAAGGTCTCTCCCTAAACCATGTCCCACTAATTCACGTACAACTCCGTAACCGTTTTTACGTTCAGTATATTCCTGTACAGCAAAAGCAATATCTCCTACACGATTGCCGGCGATTGCTTTTTCTATTCCTTTGTAAAGAGATTCTTTTGTAACACGCATGAGTTTTTTTGTTTCGTCAGCCACCTTTGCTAACGCCAACGTGTATGCGCTATCTCCATGAAAGCCATTTTTAAATGTTCCGACATCTACCGATAAAATATCATCTTCCTTGAGTGGATTATTTGTGGGGAATCCGTGAACCACTGCATCATTCACTGACATGCAACAGGCATATGGAAAACCGTGATAATTCTTAAACGACGGAATAGCGCCATGGTCACGGATAAATTCTTCTGCCAGGTTATTGAGATAAAGTGTAGAAACCCCGGGCTTTACAGCCTTTGCTATTTCAGCAATTGTGTTATTCACAAGCAAACAACTTTCCCTTACAAGTTCAACCTCTTCATGTGTTTTATAGATAATCATACTATTTAAAAAAAACCCTGACATTATAGGCCAGGGATATAAATAAACTCGGTATAAAATTATTAAACATTTCCGGTTACACCAGGTGCAACAGATTGTCTTCCCTGGATGCGACCTGAACTCATCAACCCATCATATTGCCTCATCAATAATTGCGTTTCAATTTGTTGAAGGGTATCCAAAACAACCGCAACCATAATCAGCAAAGACGTACCTCCATAAAATGAAGCGAATCCCTGCGTAACGCCAAGCAACTGAGCAATACCCGGCAAAATTCCTACAAATGCAAGTAAGATAGCTCCCGGTAAAGTAATGCGATCCATTATCGCACCTATATAATCTGTAGTAGGCTGGCCCGGTTTTACACCAGGAATAAACCCATTACTTCGTTTAAGATCGTCAGATACTTGTCTTGGATTAAAAATTAATGCCGTATAAAGAAAAGTAAATCCTATCACCATCACAGAATATACTGCCATATAAACAATGTTGGTAGGCTGCGTGAAGTATTGCGCCCAATTTTTTCCGGTAGTTTGAAAACCTAAAAAAATGGTTGGTAAAAACATAATAGCCTGCGCAAAAATGATAGGCATAACACCAGCAGCATTTACTTTCAACGGAAGAAATTGTCTTGCTCCGCCAAACTGCCTGTTACCTACAATTTGCTTTGCATAATTCACCGGAACTTTTCGTACTCCCTGAACCAATACAATCAATCCAAGAATAACGGCTATAAATGCCGCTATTTCTACAAGAAAAATTAATAATCCACCACCACCACGTGTTTGTTTTGCAGTAAATTCCTGGATAAAATTTTGTGGAAGCCTGGCCAAAATTCCTACCATGATTATTATAGAAGTACCATTGCCTAAACCCTTATCAGTAATTTTTTCACCAAGCCACATAACAAACAAAGTACCGGTTGTAAGAAGTATAACAGTGGAAACCCAGAAGTAAGGTTGATAAGCAGGCAGCAATGCCCCTGGTTTGAGCTTGTTAAAAATCCGATATATGCGGCTGCCTGGAATGCTGTAACAATAACAGTAAGATAGCGTGTCCACTGATTTATTTTCTTCTGGCCACTTTCGCCTTCCTTTTGAATCTTAGAAATTTGAGGAACCAAAATAGTCATCAACTGCATAAAAATAGATGCAGAAATGTAAGGCATAATTCCCAATGCAAAAATTGATGCTTTGGCAAAAGCCCCGCCAACAAAGGCATTTAACAGCCCTAACATGCCACCTTTGGAACTATTGGCAAGATTGGTAAGTTGGTTGGGATCAAGTCCCGGAAGTACAATATAAGAGCCAACCCTGTAGATGAGTATCAACAATAAAGTAAAGAGAATTTTATTTCTCAATTCTTCAATTGTCCAGATGTTTTTTAATGTTTTGATGAATTTCTTCACAGAATTATCAAGATTTAATTATTTGCATTGCGTTTCAGACAGCAAATATCAATTATTTATTTAACTATTTCGACTGTTCCGCCTGCAGATTCTATTGCACCCTTCGCTTTTGCACTAATTGCATTTACTTTAAAAGGAATATTTGCTTTTAATACTCCATTTCCAAGAATCTTTACCCTATCAGTCTGGCTAATCAAATTATTGATATATAAGTTTTCAAGATTGAATTCTTTTATACCATGTTTTTCAATCAATTGATCAATTTGACCAAGATTGAAAACTTTATATTCTATCCTGTTGATGTTTTTGAATCCGCGTTTGGGAAGTCTGCGCTGAATGGGCATCTGGCCACCTTCGTGTGCCATCTTAATTTTATAACCTGCACGGCTCTGTCCGCCTTTATTACCTTTTGTTGAAGTGCCACCTTTACCGGAAGCTTCACCACGGCCTATTCTTTTTTCTTTGTGAGTAGCGCCTTTTGCAGGCCTTAAATTACTTAGTTGCATTGTACTTTTTTTGAACTTAACGCCCCGTGTACCCGGAGCTCGCTTTATGATTGTATAATTTTTAAAGAGTCTATTTGCAAAACAAAAATATCATTATGATATTTCTTCAACGGTAATTAAGTGGTTCACTTTTTTAACCATTCCCAAAATCTGTGGAGTAGCCTCAACTTCTTTTGAAGCATTCATCTTATTTAATCCAAGTGCCTTAAGCGTTAGCTTTTGACGCTCTGAGCGGTCAATTCCACTTTTAACCTGTTTTATTTTAATCTTTTCCATTTTTTAAATATTTAGTCATGATGATTAGTATTGGTCATTAGTCATTTTACTCAATGCAATGTAATGACTCATTGACTACTACTTAATCATCTTAATTATCCGTTAAATACTTTCTTTAAAGAAATATTTCTTGTTTTCGCAACGCTGATTGGTTCTCGTAAAGTTGCCAAAGCTTTAACAGTTGCTTTAACCACATTATGAGGATTGGCTGAACCAAGTGATTTTGCAAGAACGTCTGTAATACCGGCGCTTTCCAATACAGCACGCATACTACCTCCTGCAATTACACCGGTACCATGGGCGGCTGGCTTAATCAAAATTTTTGCGGCGCCTTCTTTACTCCATTGTTCGTGAGGGATAGTACCATGCATAATCGGAACTTTTATAAGGTTCTTTTTTGCATCTTCAATTCCTTTGAGTATGGCTTCCTGAACTTCTTTGCTTTACCTAATCCCTGTCCAACAACACCATTTTCATTTCCAACTACAACCAATGCAGAAAAGCTAAATGCTCTTCCGCCTTTGGTTGTCTTGACAACGCGGTTAATGGAAACTACTTTTTCTTTCAGTCAAGATCACCCCTTTTACTCTTTGCATATTTGCTTTCAATATTGATAATTTTTACAAATTTTAAATTAAAATTTCAGGCCACCTTCTCTTGCTCCTTCTGCCACTGCTTTAACGCGACCATGATAGATATAACCACTACGGTCAAATACAACATCTTTAATTCCGAGTTCTTCTGATTTCTTTGCAATAGCCGATCCTACCAATTTACTTTTTTCAACCTTGTTTACTTTTTGAGCAACGATATCAGCTTGCTTTGAGGATGCAGAAGCGATTGTAACACCATTTGCATCATCAATTAATTGCACGTAAATGTCGCGGTTGCTCCTAAAAACACTAAGTCTTGGCTTTTGAGCGCTGCCGCTTATTTTTTTGCGGATGCGATACCTGATCTTTTGCCTTGCGCTAACTTTTGAGTTCATTGTTATTCTATTTGCTCCCTCCGATACTGCCGGAGAAATGTTATTTACTTTACTTATTTACCTGCAGACTTACCGGCTTTCCTACGCAATACTTCGCCTTCAAACTTAACACCCTTTCCTTTGTATGGTTCTGGCTTACGAAGGCTGCGAATTTTTGCAGCAACCTGGCCAAGCAATTGCTTATCGATACTTTCAAGAGTAATGATAGGATTTTTACCTTTTTCCTGTGCAGTAGCTACTTTCAATTCTTTAGGAATTTCAAAAACAATATTATGAGAATAACCTAAAGAAAGATCCAGCAGATTTCCCTGGTTAGATGCTTTATAACCAACACCCACCAATTCCAGTTTTTTTACATAACCTTCGGTAACACCTTGAACCATATTATTTACAAGTGAACGATATAAGCCATGCAAAGCTTTGTGCCTGATCTGATCAGTCGGACGAACAAATTCAATTTTATCATCCTTAACCTCGACTTTAATATCACGGTCGATAGTTTGCTTTAATTCTCCTTTAGGTCCTTTTACTGTTATTACATTATCAGCACCCACTGTTACGTTAACTCCTTTTGTAATTACAACAGGATTTTTTCCAATTCTTGACATAGCCGGTTTTTTATTTTGTTATTACTCTGGCAGTGTTCAGCCACGACTAAGGCTTAATTATCTTACCAAAAAAAATTAATAAATATTACACAAAACTTCTCCACCCACATTCTGTGACTTTGCTTCTTTATCGGTCATTACACCTTTAGAAGTAGAAACGATTGCGATGCCTAAGCCATTCTTTACCCTTTTAAATTCATCTGGCTTTGAATAAGTACGTAAGCCCGGGCGGCTAACTCTTTCCAGGCTTTGAATTGCCGGAAGCTTAGTTTAAGGATCGTATTTCAAAGCTATCTTAATTAAGCCTTGTTTTGAATCATCTTCAAATTTATATTTCAAAATATATCCTTTATCGTACAAAATTTCAGTGATACGTTTTTTCAAATTACTTGCAGGAATTTCCACAATCCTATGATTGGCCATTTGAGCGTTTCTAATTCTTGTTAAGTAATCTGCTATAGGATCAGTAACCATTGTTCAGTTCTTTTTTTTATTTATTTACAATGCGATATCCATTGATACCATTCAAAATCTTTTTACCAACTCGCTTTTTTCACGCCTGGAATTTTTCCCTCCAAGGCCATATCACGGAAAACATTTCTTGAAAGCCCAAAGTGCCTTAAATAACCTCGTGGGCGGCCTGTAAGCTGGCAACGATTTTTTAACCGAACAGGAGATGCATTTTTTGGAAGAAGATCCAAACCACGATAATCGCCCGCTTCTTTTAATGCTTTTCTTTTTTCGGCATATTGTGCCACCATTTTTTCACGCTTTTTCTGCCTTGCTTTTATTGACTCTTTAGCCATATTTTTTATTTTTATTTTATCACCCTGTATTTGCCGAAGTTATTTCTTTACGTTTTTAAAAGGCATACCCAATTCTTTCAACAATTCAAATGCTTCTTCGTTAGTATTTGCAGTTGTTACAAAAGTGATATCAAGACCGGTAATTTTATTTACTTTATCAATATCAATTTCAGGAAAAATGATTTGCTCAGTAACTCCTAAAGTATAGTTTCCACGGCCATCAAATGATTTATCGCTGATACCTTTAAAATCACTAACACGGGGAAGAGAAACAGATACCAACCTGTCAACAAATTCATACATATTCACACCACGTAAAGTAACCTTTGCGCCAATGGGCATATTCTTACGCAGCTTAAAGTTGGAAATATCTTTTTTAGACATAGTAGCTACAGCTTTTTGACCGGTAATTGTTGTTAATTCCTCAATAGAAACATCAACTAATTTTTTATCTGCAACAGCTCCGTTAACGCCGCGATTAATACAAACCTTTGTAAGCCTTGGCGCCTGCATTATTGACTTGTATGCAAATTTTTTCATTAAGGCAGGTACAACTTCTTTCTTATACTTATCTGCCAGTCTCGGAGTATATTTTTCAGTGCTCATTATTTAATTACCTCCCCTGATTTTTTTGCTGTTCTTAATAATTTTCCATCCTCGTTTCTTGTTCTGCTGATTTTTGAATGAGAGTGAGACTTTGCATCCCAAAGCATCACATTTGAAATG
The DNA here is from genome assembly GCA_963756945.1 of uncultured Chitinophagaceae bacterium. GTDB lineage: Bacteria > Bacteroidota > Bacteroidia > Chitinophagales > Chitinophagaceae > Ginsengibacter. The sequence goes on from CAVWQJ010000046.1 coordinate 180,901, forward strand.
GCTACCGGAGCTTCAACTTTCATGATGCCACCTTTTGTATTTTGAGCAGAAGGCTTTGTATGTTTTGTTACAAAATTTACACCTTCTACCAATACACGGTTTTTTTCAGTAATTACCTCCAGAACTTTACGCGGCTTTTTAAGGTCTTTATCATCACCGGTAATAACTACCACTGAATCGCCTTTTTTTATGTTGAACTTTGGTTTAAATCTTGTCTTCATTTTTGACAAATATTTTGTCTTTAGTTATTCTTATTAAATACCCCTTTTTTTGGGGGTGCAAAGATACAATTATAATACTTCAGGGGCAAGGGAAATTATCTTCATATACCCTTTATCTCTAAGTTCACGGGCAACCGGCCCAAAAATTCTGGTTCCTCTTGGTTCATCCGTTGCATTTAAAAGCACAACAGCATTATCGTCGAACCGGATATAAGAACCATCTTTACGACGAAGCTTGTTTTTTGTACGAACTATAACAGCTTTACTTACAGTTCCTTTCTTAATACCGCCCTGGGGCAATGCATCTTTTACCGTCACCACTATTTTATCGCCTACATGAGCATAATCCTGGCCAGAATTTCCAAGAACACGAATACACAGAACTTCCTTTGCTCCACTGTTGTCTGCTACATTTAGTCTGCTTTCTTGCTGAATCATTTTATTTTAGCTTTTAGCTTTCGGCTAGTTTGCCTTTAGCTGATTAACTTATAATTTTGAAATTGTTTTGCTAATAGCGCATCGCTTCACAGCTAACAGCTTTCTTATTTTACTTTTTCAATTACTTCCACCAATCTCCAGCGCTTCAATTTACTCATTGGCCTGGTCTCCATAATTTTCACAATATCTCCAATGCTGCACTCATTCTTTTCATCATGAGCATGAAAACTGGTAGTTTTTTTAACGAACTTACCATATAAAGGATGCTTCACTTTCCTTTCAACTTTTACAGTTATGGTCTTATCCATCTTATTACTGGAAACCACACCTGTTCTTGTTTTTCTTAAATTTCTATCCAACATTATTGTATTTTTATGCTTTAGAGCCAGATTGTTTTGACTTTAATTCAGTTTTTAAACGGGCCAGATCTTTTCTGACATCGCGAATACTCATCGGATTTTCCAACGGGGAAACAGCATGAGCAAATTTTAGTTTCTTTATACGCAGTTCATCTTCCTCGATCCTCGCTTTAAGGTCAACCTCAGTCATCTCTTTCAAACTGTTTCTAAAATCGTTTTTATTAGACATCTCTTTTTATTATTTATAATATGCAAATCAGTTTAGCCATCTAATTATGCCTGGTAATCTCTTCTTACAACAAATTTTGTAGCAATAGGCAATTTTTGAGCAGCTAATTCAAAAGCTTCTTTAGCAATTTGCTCAGTAACTCCGTCTGCTTCAAAAATGATTCTACCTGGCTGAACAACAGCGGCACAATATTCAGGGTTACCTTTACCCTTACCCATTCTCACTTCTGCCGGCTTTTTGGTAATGGCTTTATCAGGAAATATTCTTATCCAAACATTTCCTTCACGTTTCATGTGACGGGTTAATGCCTGCCTTGCCGATTCAATCTGCCTGTTAGTTAACCAAACTTCTTCAAGGGCTTTCAGGCCAAAGGTTCCAAATGCAATAGAAGCACCACGCTTGGTGTCACCTTTCATACGGCCTTTCTGCATCTTTCTGTGCTTCGTTCTTTTTGGCTGTAACATAAATTATTTGTTGAATTATTAATTGTTAAATGTTGAAATATCTTTATTGAAATATTTCCAAAAAAATTACCTTCTGCCTCCGCCGCCTCTCTGGCCACCGCCACCTCTACGATCTCCGCCACCACCACCGCGTCTATCTCCCCTGTCGCCACCTCCGCTCTGTCGCTGAATCCACCTCTTCTATCACCCTGCATTTCATTATCACTTTTGCCACCACCTGCGATTATATTCGGGTTAAGATCTCTTTTTGCAAGAACTTCTCCTTTACAAATCCACACTTTCACACCTATTTTGCCATAAACTGTTTGTGCAAATACATTAGCATAATCAATATCCATACGTAACGTATGTAATGGAGTACGGCCTTGTTTTATTTCTTCGCTACGTGCAATTTCAGCACCACCCAATCTGCCACCAACTCTCACTTTAATTCCTTCAGCACCCATTCTAAGAGCAGAAGCAATTGACATTTTGATCGCTCTTTTGTAATTGATACGATTTTCAATTTGCCTTGCAATAGTATCTGCTACAATATTGGCATCCAATTCCGGGCGACGAATTTCAAGAATATTTATTTGAACATCATCTTTACCGGTAAGTTTCTTTAATTCTTCTTTAATACGGTCTACTTCTCCACCGCCTTTACCAATAATGATCCCGGGTTTTGACGTATGAATGGTGATGATTAGTTTATTAAGCGTCCGCTCTATAACAATCTTAGCTATACCTCCTTTGTTAATACGGGCATTTAAATATGTTCTTATTTTATCATCTTCAATCAATTTCTTCGCATAGTCTTTAGGGTGAGCAAACCAGTTGCTATCCCATCCACGGATGATTCCTAACCTGGCACCAATCGGATTTGTTTTTTGACCCATTTTCGGTTTTTATTTTTTTGTTTTTTTAGCTGTAGGTTTCTTTTCAGTTGTCTCTTCAGCAGTCTTTTCTTTATTAGTCGCTGTTTTTGTTGTTGCTTCTTTTTTAGCGGTTGCCTTTTTAGTAGCTGACTTTTTTGGTGCCACCACCTCTTGTTCTGGTTCGGCCGCAACTACCTCTGGTAAAACTTCAGCTTTGGCAACATTCTTTTTTACTGAAGGCACCCCGTTATGTTTACTGTCAACAATAATCGTAACATGATTGCTGCGTTTACGCACTCTGTATCCACGTCCTTGTGGCGCTGGCCGCATACGTTTAATAACTCGTCCACCGTCTACCATTATCGTTTTTACGATAAGGCCTGCATCTTCTACTTTTTCATCGGAGTTCTTTTGCTCCCAGTTATTAATGGCGCTTTTTAATAATTTATACATTGGCACGGCAGGATGCTTTGGGTTGAATTGTAAAATTCCTAAAGCTTTTTCTACCTCAAGCCCACGTATCAAGTCTGCCAGCAAACGCATTTTGCGGGGAGAAGTGGGGTAATTATTTAATTTAGCTACTGCTTCCATTTTGTTTATTTTTGGCCTCACCCCAACCCCTCTCCTTAAGAGAGGGCCGTTATCTGGTAAAGGCTTGTTTTTTATTCTTGATACCTGCTACTCGATACCTGCTTTTTCTCTATGCGATCTTTTTACTTGAGTGACCTTTAAAGTTTCTTGTTGGTGCAAATTCACCTAACTTATGACCTACCATAAATTCCGTTACATACACCGGAATAAATTTATTTCCGTTATGCACTGCGAATGTATGACCTACAAAGTCTGGCGTAATTGTAGAACGACGCGACCATGTTTTAATAACACCTTTCTTCGATTTACCCTCATTAATGCCAAGCACTTTATTCTCCAGCTTAGCTTCTACATAAGGACCTTTTTTAATTGAACGAGCCATAATTTATTTTTTGTTGATTTGCCATAACCTGTATGGCCATTTTAACAGTAAATGTTTATTTATTTATTGGGTAATTTTTTTCCGTTTCTTCTTTGAATAATCATTTTATCTGAACCTTTACCGCGAACACGGGTAATTTGTCCTTTTGCATATTTGCCTGTTCTGCTTCTTGGATGTCCACCAGATGCTTTTCCTTCGCCTCCACCCATTGGGTGATCAACAGGGTTCATTGCTACACCTCTTGTTCTTGGCCTGATGCCCAACCACCTGTTTCTACCCGCCTTTCCTTTACTTTCCAGGCTATGATCGCTGTTGCTTACCACACCTACCGTTGCATAACAGTTAATCAAGATCTTTCTCAATTCTCCGCTTGGCATCTTCAGTACTGCATATTTCTCTTCTTTATTAGCAAGCTGAGCGGATGACCCGGCACTCCTTGCCAATTTTCCGCCCTGGCCAGGTTGCATTTCAATATTGTGAACCACTGTTCCTAAAGGAATATTTTTAAGCATTAAGGCATTGCCCAATTCAGGAGCCACCGCATCACCACTTACTATTGAACCGCCAATTTGCAAACCCTGCGGCGCCAGTATATATCTTTTTTCACCATCCACATGAGAAACCAAAGCAATAAATGCACTTCTGTTTGGATCATATTCGATCGACTTAACCGTTGCAGGAATATCTTTCTTATCTCTTTTAAAATCAATTACGCGATACATTTTTTTATGCCCGCCACCAAGATATCTCATACTTCTGCGGCCCTGCGCATTACGGCCAGCAGTATGATGTACTTTTTCTACCAGGCTCTTTTCAGGAACATTTGTAGTAACTTCTGCATACGCATTACCAATTCTCCAGCGTGTTCCTGCGGTTGTTGGTTTGTATTTTCTTAAAGCCATTTTTATTTATTTTAGTCCCGGAAAATATCCGGGATTTTAAAAATTATTCCTGTTATATATTTCCGTATAAATCTATCGTTTCCCCTTCAGCCACTGTAACTACCGCTTTCTTCTTGGCAGGTTTACGACCGGTAAGTAACCCTGCCTTTGTATTACGTTGTTTTACTTTTGATGGCATCGTTAACGTATTAACATCCTCCACCTGGATGCCGTAAAATTCTTCTACCGCTTTTTTAATTTCCAGCTTATTGGCTTTCCTGTTAACAATAAAAGTATAGCGGTTATGCTTTTCCGTTAGACGGTTAACTTTCTCAGATAAAACAGGCTTTATTAAAACTTCAGACAGTTTCATGTCTTTTCAATTTTTTTGTTACTTAAATTACTTTCTTCTATTTCTTCACTGCCGCTATTTCTTCACTGCCGCAACTTCTTTTTCTTCGTCGTTTTCTTCAACAAATATCTTCGCTGCACTCTCGGTGAATACAACCGTATCCGAATTCATTATATCATATGTATTGATATCGCTCAATAGCGTCCCGCAGATTGAAGGTGCATTACGAAAACTTTTGTAAACATTTTCATTGTGCTCAGGCATAATGAAAAGTGCCTTCCTGCTTTCCGGAACTATTGTGCTGAATATTTGCGTGAATTGTTTGGTAGCAGGTGCTTCCATAGTAATATCTTCTACAATAAAAATCTTATTGTCTTTTGCCTTTGCACTCAACGCACCAATTTTTGCGAGATCTTTTACCTTGCGGTTTAACTTAATGTCGTACCCATGAGGTTTTGGCCCGAAAACCGTACCACCGCCTTTATACAATGGGTTACGAAGATTTCCTTTACGGCTGCCCCCGGTTCCTTTTTGTTTGTGAAGTTTCTTTGAAGAACCTTCCACTTCTGCCCTTGTCTTAACTTTGTGAGTACCCTGGCGACGAGCGGCTAAATGTTGTTTAACAGCCAGCCAGATAACATGACTGTTAGGATCCGCGCCAAATATTTCATCAGGTAAATCGATGTTTCTGCCGGTCTTTTTTCCTTCTATATTTATTACGTCTAATTTCATATTACTTCTGAATTAAGAGGATGGAACCATTATGGCCGGGAACCGAACCACTTATTAATATATAATTTTTCTCAGGGAAAATTTTCACCACCTTGAGGCCTTTTATCTGAACTTTATCGCTTCCCATGCGGCCACCCATGCGCATACCTTTAAATACGCGGGAAGGATAGGATGAGCCACCAACAGATCCGGGGGCTCTTGATCTGTCGTGTTGCCCGTGAGATTGTTCACCAACACCATGAAAGCCATGACGTTTTACCACACCCTGGAAACCCTTTCCTTTGGTTGTGCCAATAACGACTACTTTATCGCCTTCATTAAATATGTCAACACTAATAGTGTCGCCAATATTTTTATCTGTTTCGCTATCGCGTATTTCTTTTACGAATTTTTTTGCCGGAGTATTTGCTTTGGCAAAATGGTTTTTTTCTGAGAGAAGGGTGTGCTTTTCTTTTTTATCTCCGAAAGCAATCTGGACTGCATTATATCCGTCAGTATCTACAGTTTTCTTCTGAGTTACAACACATGGGCCAGCTTCAATAATGGTCACAGCAGTTTGCCTGCCGTTAGTATCGAAAATGCTGGTCATGCCAACTTTCTTTCCAATAATACTTTTCATTTCTATTTTATTATATCCAGCGCTGCGGCAAGCCGCAGATGGATGTTACAATTTTATATAAGAACTATGTAAGCCTCATCCCGTCCTTCTCCTAAAGGAGAAGGGGAAGTAAGGGCCTTACGCTTTAATCTCAACATCAACACCAGATGGCAAATCAAGCTTTGATAATGCATCTACTGTTCTTGAACTACTGGTATAAATATCCAGCAAACGTTTGTGCGTACACAATTGAAACTGTTCACGTGCTTTCTTGTTAACGTGAGGTGAACGCAAAACAGTAAATATTTTTTTGTGAGTAGGTAAAGGAATTGGTCCGGTAACTACTGCACCTGTACTGCGTACTGTCTTTACAATCTTTTCGGCCGATTTATCAACCAGGTTGTGATCATAAGACTGGAGTTTAATTCTGATTCTCTGAGACATATTTAAAGAACTTTTACTGCACCAAATTTATTTCGGGAGCGCAAAGGTATGGGTATTGAATTAAATGACAAAGAATTAATTGTAAGTTTTGGGAATTATTTTTATAGTACTTTACTAGTACCGAACTAGCAGAGAATTTTTCTAACAAAATAAAAATCTAAATATGCAAAGTAAGAATAGTATAGCAGGAAGTGAGGTTTCAATGGATCTCCAGGATTCAGAGGATGATAAAAGAGAAATGTTGCAACCGAACTTAACTATTTTTGATTTACCCGAATTGTCGGACATTCCAGGCCAGGCAAATATTGTTCCGGCGCCAATGGGAGAAATGGCTGATATAACATCATCTTCTGCGGATGAAGAGGGCGATGATATTTTTGGAGATGACGCAAACGAAGTAATAGATGAAAATACTGATTCGAATGTTTCTGAAACAGAAAAAGAAGATCTTGAAAATGCCGCCAATGACATGCCTGAAGGAGATGACGGCCATTTGCGGGAGGCAGCTCTTGATAACGCAGATGATGATGGAACTCTATTAAATGAAGGCAGCTTCAAGGATGATTTATCAGGAACAGACCTCGATGTACCTGGTGCTGAAGATGATGACAATGACGAAGAAATAGGTGAAGAAGATGAGGAGAATAATGATTACAGCCTTGGAGGTGACAATCACGATGACATTCCGGAAGACTCCTTTTAAATTTATTAAATTTTCTTACCGTAGATATAACCTGGCAGTTTTTCTGAAAATATTTCAGGCTTTAACAGTGCATTTTTTAATGGCATTTTATTTGTTTTATTATACAACAAATAAATTATTAACAATTAAAAAAGGAGGTAAACTATGACACTAGTAAAAAGAAATGGCGGGTCAGAATATATGCCGTCCATTTGGAATAATTTTTTCAATAACGATTTGTTCAATTGGGATTCCAATTTTGCCAATGCTGGTAACAGTATCCCTGCAGTAAACATCAAAGAAAAACCTGATAGTTTTTTAGTAGAGATGGCTGCACCCGGGATGGATAAGAAAGATTTTAAAATTGAAATCGATGGTTCAGCGCTCACGATCAGTTCAGAAAAACAAAATGAATCTGAAGAGAAGGATGGAGAGAATTTCAACCGGAAGGAATTTAGCTACCAGTCGTTTTACAGGACGTTTCATTTACCTAAGGAAGTAGTAAATGCCGATAAAGTTGAGGCCAGGTATGAAAATGGAATATTACGGCTGGAAATTGCTAAAAGAGAAGAAGCAAAACAAAAGCCGGCCAGGCTAATCAATGTGCAATAATTGAAGAAATTATTAACGAAAGTAATTCTTAAAGGCCCTTATATTTTAAAGGGCCTTTTTTTGCAACCGGGCTGGTATATAAATTTTAATAAATCTTACGCGGGGAAAATATCCTACAAAAACCTGAAAATACGACCACCCGTTCCCATACACATTTTATTCAAATGTTATAATTTGAAATTTTTTTCTGTAAATTGAAACAATGGATGTTTCCGATTTTACCAGACCTTACTGGCTGATTGCAATTACAATTATTTTTTTTGTTATCATAACCGGAAGATATTTTTTAATAGCAGGAATGTTCTACCTGGTATTCTATGTATGGTTTCCCGAAAGGTGGAAAGCACGCAAAATAAATACGAGAAATTATAAAAAAGGACAATTTAAGGTGGAAGTAAAATGGAGTATGATAACCTCGCTTTTATTTTCAGTTGCGGGTACAGCTACCGTTATATTGTGGCAAAAAGGATTTACAAGAGTTTATACAGACGCCAATTTATATGGGTGGTGGTACTTACCGGTGAGCCTGGTTATTTTTATGCTGGCTCACGAAACATTTTATTACTGGCTTCACAGGTGGATGCATCAACCCACTATTTTTAAAATTGTTCATAAAGTTCATCACGACAGTAATATTGCAAGTCCTTTTACGGCCTTTTCATTTCACCCTCTGGAAGGTTTGTTACAGGCAATTTTTTTACCGCTTATGCTTATGATTTTGCCGATGCATTATTATATAATAATTATTCAGCTTACCATCATGACGATCAGCAGTGTTATTAATCATCTTGATATTGAAATTTATCCTTATAAATTTAATAATAACTTTTTTGGCAAATTGCTTATTGGTGCAACGCATCATTCTCTTCATCACAAACAGTTTAAGTATAACTACGGCTTATATTTTACTTTTTGGGACAAAATAAAAAAAACCGAAAGTCCCCTGTTTCAAGAGCTCTTTGAAGCAAAAACATCGAAGCCCTCTTTACTTTCACAAAAAGGTTAATTTTTGATGTGGTTGTATATTCATTGCCAGACTAATATTAAAAAGCCTATCTTCGCGTTTAATTTTTTAAATAACAACAATACAATGGACAACAAAACAACAGGAACCGTAAAATTTTTCAATACTGAAAAAGGCTTCGGTTTTATTAAACACGATGATTCCTCAAAGGAAACATTTGTACATGCAAGCGGCTTAATTGATGAAATTAAAGAGAACGATAAAGTGGAATTCGACTTGCAAAATGGACAAAAAGGCATGAATGCCGTTAATGTGAAATTAATCGGCTAAAATCGATATTTTCAAGTTCATAAGGGAAGTTTAATCGCTTCCTTTTTTTTATTTAGTGACCCAGGTAAATCACTACTTTCAGTCGCAAACCAAAGTAAGGTCCTTGCAGATTATTTTGCGATAGAATTCTTACCCATCATCAATTTACCCTTCAAATATTATTTAATATTAGCAAAGCAGCACCAATAGTTTAATAAGCCAACCTATATTTGCAATCAAGAAAAAAAACAAATGAAAAAAAATATTCTTTTTGCATTCTTTATAGTAATTACAGCGACAAGTTGCTCTCATAAAATATCGGGCACTGCTTCAGTTGCTCCAAAAGAAGAAGAGGCCAAAACGAAAGTTACGCTAATAAAAGGCCAGAAATACGTTGTAGAAAATAAAATAACTACTAACAGTACTTCCGAAATGCAGGGCCAATCGATGGTGACAAATGCGGACATAACTACGGTTTACGACATGGAGGTAGACGACGTTACGGATAGCGCTTACAACATGACCAATAAAATTGCCGCAATTAAAATGAATATGTCAACAATGGGTCAAAACATCAATTTCGATTCCGATAAAAAAGAAGATATGGACGGCGAAATGGGGAGTAATCTGAAAGATTATATTAATCATCCCCATCCTGTTGTCATGAATTTATCCGGCAAAGTTATCGTGCAGGACAAAAATGATTCTACTCAAAGTATGGCACCCACTCCAACTGAAATGATGCTAAAGCAAATGGGCGATCCGGAATCACAGGGTTATGGCGCAGTATTTGCTTTCCAGGCAATTTCCAAAAAAGCGCAGCCAGGCAACAGTTGGCAGGATTCTACATCAAAGGATGGAGTTACGAGGGTCACTAATTATACAATAAAAGACATAAAAGAAAATATAGCAACAATAACTATTTCCGGCACAGAAACAAGGGATACAAAGATCGAGATGCAGGGAATGGAAATCTCTACAAAAACCATTGGCAAATTTTCCGGCGAAGAAACGGTTGATATTAATACCGGCGTAATCTTACAAAATAACACTACTATGGATGCCTCTGGAAACATCAGCGTTATGGGACAGGAAATTCCTACAAAAGTTAACGCTACTTCGGTAACCGCTGTAAAACTTATGTAACTGATTATTTTATTAAGTGCGTTAGAAATTTGCCTGGTCCGCTGCTGAAATTTTATTACTCTTTTTTTGCTGAAGATATAAAACCACTGACAGGTTATTTAAGCCGGAGGAAGGTGTATCTATCGTTGCTTCATTATTTTCTTTAGTAATGTTATTTATGGTTTTAAAATTTCTCACCACATTATAATTAATGAGTGTTGCCCCGCCGTTCTCACCAGCTTTTACACTGGTAGTTGTTTTCTTTTCAACCAGTGCAACGTTTAATACCGAATTGGTGATATTGCCGGATACGTCAAAAGTTATATTAGCTTTTCCCTGTCCGTCTGGCAGGCGGGCCTTTTCAACCTTTACCGTTTTTATAGAAACAGTTGCTTCAGGCTGATCCGCCAATACTTTATCAACCGCATCAGAAATTTTACCGGCATCGCTGCCAATCATTTCATGTTCGCCGTTAATAACGAGTTGCGGCGTATAAACGTCGGCATGTAACGCTGACGCGTATTCGTATTGGCGTTTCGTATATTCTTTTGAACTGTATGGGTCCTTCCATCCTAAACGGTTCCAGTAATCAACATGAAAAGAGAGAACAATTACATTTTCTTTAGAAGTGTAACTGCCCAGAAGCCGGTCTGCAGGAGGACAGCTTGAGCAACCCTGGGAAGTGAACAGTTCAAGAACCGCAACGTTTTTATCACCAGATATGGGTAAATCAGTTTTCAAATTCGATGTGCTTTCTTTATTTTTCACGCCGCATGACGAGATGCAAAACCATAGCGTTAAAATTACGCCAATTGAAAGAATCAGGTAACCAAACTTTTTCATAAAAACTATTTAATAAAAATACGTTTGATGGCTTTGCAGAGTTTCGCGTTAAAATAATTTTAACTTTTTTCTTCAATAGTTACTTTACTTTTTCGGTCGACTTTAAACCTCATTCACTTTTCTTTATTCCCGTTAGTAGTATTTTTGCCGCGTGAAAAAATATTACGGATACATTGCTTACTTCGCATTCTGGATTTTTTATTTTCTAATTTCCAAATCGCTTTTCCTGGTTTATCATCATCGGCTTACTGCAACGCTAACAACTGCTGAAATTTTTAAAGTATTTCTATATGGCTCAAGAATGGACTTATCGTTCACATCGTATATCTGTATTTTCCCTTTTATTTTATTTTTTGTAAGAACTGTCTTCATAAAAATCCATATTGAAAAGGTATTAAAAATTTATACAATTATCGTTATCGTATTGATTTCGTTTTTAACAACAGCCGACCTGGAGTTGTATACAGCATGGGGCTACCGGATGGACGCAACTCCGCTGCTATACCTGAAATCTCCAAAAGAAATGGGCGCCTCCGTTTCATCGGCGCCATTATTTTTGTTATTAATCATCTTTATGATTTTATCGGTATCATTTATATGGGTATATAAAAAAACAGTTGAAAAATATGTTCACTTTATGCCGGGCAAGTTTTCATTACTTAACTTTTTAATCTCCTTGTTTTTAATAGCATTTTTGTTTGTACCTATCCGCGGCGGCATTCAAAAAATTCCAATGAACCAAAGCGATGTTTATTTTTCAACAAAATTGTTTGCAGATCATGCAGCATTAAATTTACCATGGAATATTGCGTCTTCAATTCTTAACAGAAACAATAAGGAAAACCCGTTCAATTATTTTCCTGATAATGAAGCCAGGCAATTAGTGACAGAATTATATAACACCGGGCCGGTTAAGATTCCATCCATACTAACGGTTAAAAAGCCAAACATTATATTTATTATTCTTGAAAGTTATACCGCAAAGTTTGTTGGTTGCCTTGGCGGTGAATCAGGTGTTACTCCCAACCTTGACAAGATTGCAGCCGACGGATTGCTATTCACAAATATTTTTGCAGCCGGAGATAGAAGTGAAAAAGGCCTTACGGCAGTATTGAGCGGCTACCCCAACCAGGCGTTAACCTCTATAATAAAAACGCCAACAAAAACACAAAATCTGCCGTCTATAACAAAAACACTGGAAGCTAATGGATATGGCACCAGTTATACGTACGGCGGCGAACTTGAATTTGCCAACATAAAATCTTATCTCGTCAACACCGGCTTTGATAAATTGGTGAGTAAATATTCCTTTCCCATTTCTGAAAGAACTACGTCGTGGGGCGTGCATGATCAGTTTGCGTTAGATACTTTTTTTGCAGATATTAAACGAAAGCAACAGCCTTTTTTTGCAACAATTTTTACACTCAGCAGCCACGAGCCTTATGATGTGCCTGCATTTCATAAATTTAAAGGAAGTGATGAAACATCAAAATTCAGAAACTCCGTTGCCTATACAGATAGCTGCATAGGTGTATTTATAAATCGCTTAAAAGAAGATCCGTTATGGCAAAATACATTTATCGTATTAGTGGCCGACCACGGGCATCCTTTGCCGGGACACGACAGAAACGATCTTCCTTCGAAATTTCACATCCCTTTAATATTTACGGGTGGCGCTTTAAAAGTAAAAGGCGTAGTATCCACTATAGGATCTCAAACAGATATTGTATCAACGGTTTTAGATCAGCTTAATATCTCTTCCAATAAATTTAAATGGAGTAAAGACCTTTTAGATTCGTCCGCACGCTCTTTTGCATTCTATAGCTTTAACGATGGCTTTGGTTTTGTTACTCCGCCAGGTGTAGTAACCCTGGATAATATTTCGAAAAAAGCTATTTATGAAAAGGGAAAAGTTGACTCAACCGATATTAATAACGGTAAGGCATACATGCAATTCTCTTACCAGGATTTTTTAAGCCGATAAAACGCGGTCTGTTTGCAGCCGCCGGTAGAAAATAGCGAGTAAAAAACAAATGGAACCAATAACATACCAAAGCGTTTTGTATCCTGAATGTTCTGCAATTAAGGAGCCTGCATAAGGGCCAACTGTTTGAGCTGAAGCCCAGGCTACACTATATAGCGCCGCATATTGGCCGCGGTTATTCTGCACAGTCCTGCCAATCCAGAATGCATTCATAAAGGGCATGGCAAGTATTTCCCCGAAAGTTAAAATCAACATTGACAATAAGGCAATCATGCCATAATTTATCGCAGGAAAATTCAATAACAGAAAAGCGATTGATACCAGCAAAACACCGCCTGATATAAAATGAAGTGAGGGGCGTTTGCCTTCAAGTGAAAAGATGGTAATCATTTCAAATAAAGCAATGATCAATCCATTGAGCGCCATTATCAGCCCGATAAACAAAACACTTAAATGGAAATTTTCTTTGAAAAAAACAGGTATTGTTGTGAATAGCTGGAAGAAACAAAGCGCAAATAAGAAAACCAAAAAAACAAAAGAAATATAAGTGCGGTCTTTATAGGCTGAATTCTTTACCTGAGCCTTCTCCCTGCTTTTTACTTCTGTAGCTGAATTACGTTTAGGCGACAGCGTTATATATAACAGGCACGCTGCCATCAGGTTAGTAACTCCATCAACCCAAAACAACAAATTGTAATTAAAACTGGCGATAATTCCTCCCAAAGCTCCTCCGGCAGCCCAGCCAAGATTAATGGCAAGCCTGTTAAGTGAATAGGACCGGGTTCTGTTAACTTCCTTGCTGTAATGGGCAATAGCAACTGTATTTGCCGGCCTGAAGGACTCATTTAAAATAGCAAGAATGAATGTACAAATGCAGATTCCAGGATAAGAATGAACCTGGCCCAGGATTATAAACATAGATCCGCCAAGTATCAGCGCAAACAATTGCACATAGTAATATCCTACTCTATCCACTAACTTACCGCCCGTTAGCGAACCTGCAATTGCACCCAATCCGAAAAGGCTCATAACAAAACCAGCTTTGCCAATAGTAACACCATAATGTTGCGTAAGATACATGGTCATAAAAGGGATAACCATCGTTCCGCTCCTGTTTACAAGCATTACAAGCGAAAGCCACCACGTGCCTGGTGACAGGCCGCCATATGCTCTTTTATAAAGGGAAAGTGTTTTGTCAATCATAACGTTGACAAATATAGATTAGTTACTAATGTAATTGCTTGTTGCATCAATGGCGCTAAAACTGCACTCCATTTTTGATATTGAATGGCTGATGGATGCAGGCCGTCACCGGCTACAAGTTGAAGATTATATTTAGCCTCCCTGGAGATGGGAGTTATGTCAAGATATTGAACGCCCGCAGCTAAAGTAATGGCTTTGTTGGCAGCGTTAAATTCATCAATTTCTTTTGCAATTTTTGCTGTATCTAAGCGTTGCAGCAAAAGGTGTCACACTATAATCAGGAATAGAAAGTACGAATACCCGGTTTTTATTATTATTTGCATAAGAAATTGCTCTGTTCAATAATTCAGTGAATTCAAGTTTATATGCTTCAATACTCTCATGCTGATACTGATTATTAACTCCTATAAGAAGTGATACCATCGAATAATTTTTCTTTGGTGGATTATTATTTAAAGCATTAACAAGATTGGTTGTTGTCCATCCGGTATCCGCTAGTAATATCCAGGCCTTTAATCTGTATGTTTTGAAGTCTTAATAATTTTAGAGTTTGCACAGGATACCTTTCCGACCCGCAAACAGATTCGCCAATCGTGTACGAATCACCGAGAGCTAAATATGTTTTATGAATAGTATCCACTAACGTTATACGATTTATAAGTGCATTGTCCTTTTTTTTAGCACACGATATTAATGATAAAAAAATAATTAAAAAGTGAACCAACTTATATCCATTACCCGCAGGTGTGAAAGAACTAAGTTAATATCATCCCGAATGCTTTCGGGAGAAAGCAAATCACAACCTTGCTGATGATAAAGCCCACAAAGGCAAAGACGTGAAAGAACTAAGTTAATACCATCCCGGACGCTTTCGGAAAAATAAATTACAAGAAAATAGATTTTATAAATAAAATTGCCTCGGTTCTAACATTGTTATAACTTAGCTTTATGAGAACACGTTTAAAAAAGATAGGGAATTCAAAGGGAATTACTTTATCCAAAACATTACTGGAACAATACCAGTTTGAAAACGAAGTGGAAGTGATTCCGCAGGAAAATGGCTTACTCATTATGCCTGTAAAAGTAAGGCCAAGAGAACAATGGGATGAACAGTTTAAAAAAGCAAAAAAGGAAGGACACACTCCTGATAAGGCTTTGCTGGAAGGATTTAAGAATTCTTTTGATAAAAAAGAATGGACGTGGTAGTTTCGCGCTTTGAGGTATGGTTGGTAAATCTTGAGCCAACCTTAGGTAGTGAGATTAACAAAGCCAGGCCTTGCCTGGTTATTTCTCCTGACATAGTAAATAAATATCTCAATACCATTACAGTTGCTGCCATGACAAGCGCTATCAAACCTTATCCCACAAGAATAACATGTGTTTTTCAAAAACGACATGGCCAGATAGCCCTCGACCAAATCAGATCGGTTGATAAAGTAAGATTCATCAAAAAATTGGGAGTAATGGATAAAAGGACTTGTGGAATTGTTTGTGATGTTTTGGCTGAACTTTTTAAATTATAATATCATTTTTTGCGCACCATTATCCAACTGATCTATAAATCATGGTTCGCGAATCTATTTATACAATATCTCATAATATTCATTCGCCATCCGGTTGCTGTCAAACTGAAACTGTACATCTCTCATTCCGTTTTTCACAATTTGCCTCCATGTATCAAAATCATTATAATAGATTGGCAGTATTTCATTTTCCAGAATTTCGTATAATTTATTCAAATCATACTCATCCTGTTCTTCAACATGCATATTCATATAATCAGCCGGAGGCACCACAAATCCATTGTTGCCGTTGTTTATAAATTCACATATCCATCCATCATTGGTACTAAGGTTCACTGCACCATTCATAGCTGCCGTCATACCACTTGTTCCACTTGCTTCCCTGGGCACACGAGGATTATTTAACCAGACATCCGCCGCTTGTTTTAAGCGTTTGCTTAATGTAAGTTCATAGCCGGTACATACCGCAACATTTTTATATTGCTTACTTAAATTCACAAGGTGATTGAAATCGGCTATTGCAGGAAAATCAAGCGGGTAAGGCTTTCCCGCCCATATAATCTGTATAGGATATTTTGGATTATTTAATAACGCTTCAAAGCGTTTATGGTCTCTCGTTAGTAATTCGGCTCTTTTATAACCTGCAAATCTTCGTGCCCAAACAATAGTAAGCACATCTGGTTTCATTAGTTTGCCAGTTTGATCTGCAACAATTTCAAGAGCTCTCTTTTTAAGATATTTTTTTCTGTCATCAAAACATTCATCGTTTCCTTCTTCCTTAGCCCGGTATAATTGTTTATCTGCCCAATAGCGCCAGTTTTGAGCATTGGTAATAGATTTTATTTCACAAATACCTTCATACTTCTTCCACATTTGCCGGCTCACTTCTCCATGAAGTTGCGATACTCCATTGGCAAGATGGGCAAAACGCAACGCCGCCAGCGAATGATTGAAAAGATTATCTGTCATACCGGTCAGTTCTCTTACTTGTGCCAAAGGCATACCGCAGAAATAACTCATTTTCTCGCAAAGAAACATATCATGTTTTTCGTTACCCGCTTCTTCCGGTGTATGTGTTGTAAAAACCAATCGTTTCTTTACATCTTCTTTATTACCAAATTTTTTAAACAGATAAAATACTGAACTTACAGCATGCGCTTCATTTAAGATGATACAAGTCCGGGTTGAAATTTAATTCATCAATCAATTTAGCGCCGCCAATTCCAAGCAAAATAAACTGGGCAATTTTAGTAGCAGCATTTCCATCATATAACCTGTTCGTAATTGTTTGGGATACATAATCATTTTCGGGCACATCAGTGCTAAGCAAAAACAGCGGAGCAGTATTAAATGTTTTAGGATTTAGATACCAAACTTTAACCCAAACAGGATGATCATGAATTGGTATCTGGTACATGATTCCCGTATCTTCAAGAAAATTATAGATCTTATCGATCCAGACAACATTCAAAGTTTGGTCCTGGTTTCTTGCCTGGTCATAATAGCCTTCTTTCCAGAAAATACCGATGCCGATTAAGTTTTGTTTAAGCTCATAAGCACTGCGCAAATGAGAACCAGATAAAAAACCCAAACCACCACTATAAATTTTTAATGGCTGGTGAATGGCAAATTCCATTGAGAAGTAAGCAACCTTTTTTGAATATCTTGCTTCGGTTTCATAGGGAACACTGTAATTTTCAAAACTCATAATATAATCAGATCGAATTTAATGAGGGCGCAAGATAAAAGGAAAATTCAATATATGAATGTTCCGTTTACGGTTGTATGTTGTTGCACTCACGTTTAGTAACGCTAAACATTTATAAATGTTTCATTTTCAAATTAATTTTTGTATAATAATCGAGCATCTGGCAATTGTTTTTAATTTTTCCAAAGCTATTATAATTATTTCCTTATCAAATCACAGCCGATTGCCTGCAGATTCCACATAAAACTAAAATGCAGCTTTTCATTTTAATTTTTAAGATTGAGTTATCAAATTTAATTTTTAGATTTGTCTAAAATTTTTTTTAATGAACATGAAATTATCCGAGAGCGAAGAAAACTATATAAAAAGTATTTATAATCTCCAGTCTAAAACAGAGAAGGTAAATACCAACTCCCTCGCCGCTTTTCTTGATACAAGCGCAGCTTCTATAACGGATATGCTGAAAAAATTAAAATCGAAAAACCTGCTGGAATATAAAAAGTACTATGGATTCAGGCTAAATAGCGCCGGCAAAAAGCAGGCACTCAAGATAATAAGAAGACATCGGTTATGGGAATTCTTTTTAGTATCGAAGCTTGATATGGAATGGGAAAAGGTTCACGACATAGCTGAAGAACTGGAGCATGTAAGCAGTATTGAGCTTATAGAAAAACTTGGATCATTTTCTTGGCAAACCTAAAATAGATCCGCATGGCGATCCTATTCCGGATGAAAAAGGTGTTATGCCCGTGCTTCAACAAATTGCCTTAAAAGATTTATCCATTAAAAAAAATGCGGTGGTAAGTTCCGTCAGCAACCAGACGCCACAAATGATGGAAATGTTGAATCATTATGGAATAAAAATAGGGTCACCAATAAAGGTACTGAAGTCGTTTGTATTTGATGGTTCACTTCAAATAAAGATTGCCAAACAACCTGAATGCATTATTAGCGGACTGGCCGCTCAAAATATTTTCGTTTATGATAATTGAAAAGAAACTATATGATAATTCGCTGAGCGAAGTACACGGAAGCATTGAAACAGGGAGAATGGGATGGAAAAGAATATTTTCTTTTTTAGGGCCGGCCTATCTTATAAGTGTTGGTTATATGGATCCGGGCAACTGGGCTACAGACCTGCAGGGAGGAAGCAAATTTGGTTACGCACTTATCTGGGTGCTGCTGATGAGTAATCTTATGGCGTTACTTCTGCAAGGGCTTATCGGCACGGCTTGGTATTGTAAGAGGGCGAGATCTTGCACAGGCTAACAGGGAGGCATACCCGAGAATAGTAAATTTTACATTATACATTCTTGCAGAAATTGCGATTGCCGCATGTGACCTTGCAGAAGTATTAGGAATGGCCATAGGAATTCAGTTACTCACCGGATTGCCACTTATCTGGGGAGTTTGCCTTACCGTACTGGATACATTTTTATTGCTCTATCTCCAAAGGTTGGGGATGAGAAAAATGGAAATATTTATCATTACACTTGTTGGAATAATTGCAGGTGCATTTCTAATTCAAATGATAATGGCATCACCTGATGTAGGTGAAATTGCTACAGGCTTTGTACCACATATTCCGAACAATGAAGCGATTATATATTGCAATAGGTATTATTGGCGCCACTGTAATGCCACATAATCTTTACTTGCATTCAGCGCTTGTGCAAACAAGAAAAATTGATCGTACCGAAAAGGGAATAAAACAGGCAATTAAATACAATAGAATTGACAGCACCGTTGCATTAAATCTGGCTTTCTTTGTAAATGCTGCGATATTAATTGTCGCTGCAGCAGTTATTTTTTAAATCCGGCAACACAGGTTACAGAAATTCATGAGGCATATCGGCTGTTACCGAACTTTTTAGGTAATGTTGCGCCCATACTTATTTGCTATTGCACTTATTGCTGCAGGCCAAAGCTCGACAATTACGGGTACACTTGCCGGTCAAATCGTTATGGAAGGCTATCTTAGACTTCGGATAAATCCATGGTTGCGAAGACTTATAACAAGGTTGCTTGCGATTATTCCTGCGTTAATTGTAATAATAATTTATGGAGATAAGCAGGTTGATTATTTGTTGATACTTAGCCAGGTTATTCTTAGCCTTCAGCTTGGATTTGCCATCATTCCACTAATACATTTTGTAAGTGATAAATCAAAAATGGGAAATTTTGTAATAAAAGCCCCAACAAAAATTTTGGCGTGGCTTATTGCAGCCGTACTTATATGGTTGAATGTTCAAATGCTGGTAAGCCAGTCTGTGCCTGTATTTGAAGGCGAATGCAATAATGCCAAAAATAATAATTATTGCAAGTGGCATTATTTTTTAGCGCTTTACTTTTATACATTCTTTTTGAACCGGCAATAACAAGAAGAAAAATGGCAGCTTCTATTAAAATACATCCTGAAATGGAAAACATTATACTCGATATTCCTTTATACAACAGAATAGCAATTGCGCTGGATTTTTCTGAAAACGATAAAAAATTGATTAGCTATGCAATAGGCCAGGGAAATAAACAAACTCAATATATACTTCTTCATATTGTTGAAAGTGCATCCGCAAAATTATGGGGCAGCCAAAGTGATGATTACGAAACAAGAAAAGATCATGCTCAATTGGATAGTTATGTTAATCAATTAAAAGAAAAAGGGTTTAACGCAACCAGTCTTCTTGGATTTAGAAACCGTGCAAAAGAAATTGTAAGGCTTGTAAAAGAGAGTAATGCAGATATGTTGGTTGTAGGAGCGCATGGTCACACAGGCTTTAAGGATATAATTTATGGTGAAACAGTTAACTCAGTAAGGCACGAACTTCGTATACCAATATTAATGGTGAGTATAAAAGATGAAAAGGTTTGATGACGTTTTAGAAACGAAAAGTTTTTAATTTATTACAACACTTTGCCTGATCTTTTCAATTTCCGCAGCAATTTTATTATTCCATTCTAATTGCTTTTCCACGTTGATGCTATGGCTGGTTTCCTTGTCATATAAATGCTGTATGTCTGAATTTTCTTTATAGACCTTATCGAAAATAGAACTAAGCAATGCCGTATAATTTCCTTTTGTAAAACTTACCTTTTGAATTTCAGTAATAAATTTTTCTGCGCCAATTCTTGTTAAATCAAAATGATGCTGCTCATGTAATAAATGATATTCGGAATTAATACCGGGCTTTCTCCATGAATCGCTCCTGGCAAAAAAAGTGTATACCCCAATGTTTAGATAGATGTTAGTTCCATCAAAATTCATTTGCGAATCGAATGCGAAGCCCGAAGCAGTTACTGCGCCGGCAAAATTATTTTCATCCGGCTTCCCTTTAAAATCGCTCCACCGCAGTTTCCTGTTAAAATCATAGTAAATAGTATCACTTTTTATAGAAGCCTTTCTATTCTCCATAAACGCATGCACAATCACTCTCTGCGCAATGCAATGATGCATTGTTACCACAAACACAATAATCAGAAGAATAGATTTATAGCACATTATTTTAAATGTAAATATGTTACAAAAATTTTACGATGCCCGGAAATAAAAAGTTAAATCCAAAACGCAATTGTCGTGCGTGAGGTAATTCGCTTTTCGCGATAAGCTGCCATTATGAAACCCGGTTCTCTTCCAATAAAATGCAGCTATTCTTCGTTTATGATAAATTGTATTGATGCTAAATAAAATAAATTGCCTAAATTGTTTTCTTAAATTCATATACCAATTCTGAAAAACTGAAATGGATTCCTTCCTGATGGACATATCTCATTTGAACAACTCTTCAGAGTTTTTATGTGGCTTCACTGATACTCACTTTCGTTTTTTACATACGAACCGATTATTTCAGAAACATTTTGGATTGGAAAATGAAGACTGGAAGGGTCGCCTTTTTACTGACGTGGCGCAATCTTTCCAAATGGAAAAATTTCTCGAAGCTAATAATGAATGCATAAATAATCCCGGTAAAATTATTTGTATCGAAATACAAACTAGCAACCGCTAACAGTGTAAGTTGGTTCAAATGGGAAGTAAGTGCAATTGTTAACGAACAAAACAAAGTGCAGGGAATTCGCTTTTTAGGCACAGACATTACCAAACACAAAAAAGCGGAGCAGACATTATTACAGCAGGCCATTTTACTGGACAATATTTCGGATGCTATTATTTCGAGCGATGAAAATTTTTGTATAAAGAGTTGGAATCGTAAAGCAGAAATGATGTTTGATTTAAAATATGAAAATGACATTACCGGTCCTTCGCACCAGATTAGCAAAATAGATTTTGTCAATGATTCGGAAAATAATATTAAAAAACACCTTTGCAACAATGGCTTTTGGAACGGAGATATTTTAGTCGAAAAAAAGGATGGCAAAAAATTCCATCTGC
Organism: uncultured Chitinophagaceae bacterium; assembly: GCA_963756945.1. Taxonomy (GTDB): domain Bacteria; phylum Bacteroidota; class Bacteroidia; order Chitinophagales; family Chitinophagaceae; genus Ginsengibacter. Next base: position 202,789 of record CAVWQJ010000046.1, read on the forward strand.
AAACAAGAGTAAACGCAATAAAAGATGAGGCAGGAAAAACAACTGGTTTTGTGGCGATGATCAGTGATGTTATACAGGCAGAAACGGAAAACAAATTTGATGTTGAACAGAAAAAGTCCCGGCTTGATTTGGTAAAAGAACAACAGCAGTTCCAGACTTTTATGGAGTATGCTCCAGCCCTTGCATGGATAAATGATGAAGATGGCATATTGCATTATATGAACACTCTGTTCAAGAGTTCTTTCGGCCTTCCCGACAATGCTATTGGAGAAAATATTTTTGATTATTATCCTGTTTCAATGAAGCCAAATTGCAAGGCAAGTGATCTTGAAGTGCTGGAAAAAAATACCGGTATCGAAACTTTTGAAGAAGCCATTGACGAGTACGGTGAAAAAGATTCTTTCCAGGTATATAAATTCCCGTTAGGCCATCACAATCAAAAACGATTGATTGGTGGCCTTGCCCTTAATATTATCAGGACAGGTAAACAACAGGATGGAAATTATAAAAGAGAGAAACCAGTTTCAATCTTTTATGGAAAATGCACCATTATTGGCGTGGATAACGGATGCGCAAGGCGTGCTGCATTACATGAATACACGTTTTAAAACTTCATTTAATTACACTGATGATCATTTGAACAAAAAGATCGGGGATGGCCAGCCAATTTCGGAAAGAGAAAAGGTTCTGATGCCTCATGAAGATGTTCTTATAAAAAAGAAAAGCATTGAATTATTTCACGAATGGACCGATGCAGAAAATAAAGTGCATTACTTACCGAACTTTTAAATTTCCAATACAGGATGTTGAAGGTAATTGCCTGGAAGGAGGACAGTCAATTGATATTACCGCTGAATTACTTACCCAACGTGCCCTAAAAAGAAGTAATGAACTTTTTGAATATGCAGGCAAAGCTACCCGCGATGTAATTTGGGACTGGAATCTTAAAGAAAATAAAATAAGAAGAACAGGAGGTTATAAAAATCTTTATGGCTACGAAATGACCGACCTGTATGAACCGCACAATTATGAAAAGATACATAAGGACGATATTGCCAACGTTTTAAAAATTGTTGAAGAATCACTCAATAGTAATGCCTCACGCTGGCAGCTTGAATACAGATATCTCTGCGCCGACGGATCTTATAAAATTGTAATTGACCAGGCATATATAATTCGAAACAAAACCGGTAAAGCTGTACGGGTAATCGGTTCGATGCAGGATGTAACTGAAGAACGTGATTTGCAGGAACAGGTTTTGATAACTGAAAAACAAAAAAAGAAGGATGTTGTTAATGCCGTAATCGACGCACAGGAAAAGGAAAGAAATGAACTTTCTGCAGAGTTGCATGACAATGTAAACCAGTTACTTGCTGCGGCAATATTATATTTAAAGACAGCGCAAAAGCAGGAAATAATTAAAGAATCCCTCGTATCGCAAAGCCTCGATTATGTTCAAAAAGCAATTGAAGAGCTGCGCAACATAAGCCGCAACCTTACTCCTACAGAGTTAAAAATGAATGGCCTTCGCGCCGCTTTAAAGGTCTTTGCGGAAAAATTACATATCCCTAAAAGTTTTGAAGTAAAACTTACAATTGGTCAATTGTCTGAAAGTAAAATAACACAACCACTCAGATTAGCAGTGTATCGTATTATACAGGAAGTAATAAATAATATTCTTAAGCATGCCAACGCAAGCCAGGTAAATATTAATCTGTCTGATAAAGATGATATCCTTAACCTAACGGTAACGGATAATGGAAAAGGATTTGACTTAGTTTCCTTCAAAAAAGGATTGGGAATAACCAATATTTATAATCGTGCCGAAAATTTTGGCGGTTTTGCCGAAATAATTTCTTCGCCGGGAAAAGGTTGCACCTGGCATGTAAATATTCCATTAAGTGAAACGAACCGGCCGTCTGTAATCAAAAATCAATATGTTTAAATACTCTCAATGTTTTTGCGTGAGAAACTCTTTAGTGCTACGTACTATTTCTTCCGTTTCAATTTTATTCATGCATTTAAAATGACCCAGCGGGCATTTATCAAACCCAATTTTACTGCAGGGCCTGCACCACAATTTATTTACCTGGAAAATTTTATATTCTGTTTTGTAAGGATACATTCCAAACGAAGGAACTGTATTACCCCAAACAGAAAAAACCATTTTTTTAAATGCTGCCGCAATATGCATCAGACCTGTGTCATGGCTTATTACCAAATTGGATTTACGAACAATATCAGCAGATTCATTTAGCGAAAACTTTCCGCAGGCATTATAGATTTTTACAGAATCAACATTGCTGACATCAGCACCATTGTCAAAGTCTTCTTTACCACCCAGCAAAATAATCGGGTATTCAATTTTAGCACATAGTTCTTTTAATTTATCCACCGGCAATTTTTTTGTAAAATGGGCGGCACCAATTGCAATGGCTAAAAATCCCTGCGAATGAGAAAAAGGAATGTCTGATTCTTTAACTTTATCTTTTTCAGGAATAAAAAAATCAAGCCCCAATCCATCATTAACTACACCGAGGCCTGAGACTGTTTCCATATACCTGTCAACAATATGTTTGTCAGGCATCAGGTTTATTTTAAAGTTCGTATATATCCATTTTTGCGTATTCAATTTATTAAAAGAATAAAAGGGAACTCCCTTTAACGCCTGTTTAATTCTAAGCGTGCGCAAATTAAAATGAAGATCAATAACGGCATCAAATTTTTCATCTTTGAGGATATCTATCGTATCATCAAAATCATCATCAAGAGTAATTACTCTTGTTATATATGGATTCGATTCAACAATACCTGCAAATTTTTTTTTGGTTAGAAAGCAGATAACTGCGTCGGGAAAGTGCTTACGTAAACAGCGTACAACCGGGGTAGTTAGTACAATATCTCCAATAGAAGAAAAGCGGATAATAAGAAATTTTTTTGCCACGAATTACACTGATTTACACGAATTAAAAACTCAAACAAAACTGCCAAATTTTACATTTCTATATAATCAAGTTCCTTGTGAAAAGTTTCTTCTGTTAATACAGTAGCAACAATACTAATAATCATAACGACAATGCCTGTTATTAAACCACTCATAACATAACTGAAGTAATGTTGCAAACCATTAAACAGTAAAAGCATTAATGGTAAAGACCCGCGGACCATATTAGGAATAGTAGTTGCCGCGGTTGCACGAAGGTTGGTTCCAAATTGCTCCGCACCCATAGTAACAAATATCGCCCAAAAACCCGTGGCCAGCCCCAGCCCTGCGGAAATCCAATACATAGTAGCAGCACTACTTGCGGCCGTTTGCATAAAATACAGTGATATCATTATAATAGTGAGCACATAAAAAACATACAATGCCTTTTTCCTGCTCTTTAAAACATGGCTGAGCAGGCCCGCCAATACATCACCAATGGAGATAGCAACATATGCGTACATAGTAGCCTTACCCGGGCTTACATCTTCACTTATACCAAAGCTCTTTGCAAACTTATTGGAGAAGGCAATAAGAATGCCTATTACATACCACGTTGGGAGACCCAACAAAATGCTGCACGCATATTTTTTAAACCTTTTACCGTTAGTAAAAAACATTAAAAAGTTTCCTTTAGATACGGATTGATCCATCGATTTATACATTCCCGACTCAAATACACTCACACGCATTAAAAGCAAAAGAAAGCCAAGGCCACCCCCGATGAAATAACAAATTCTCCAATCATATTTTTGTGAGATAAAAAAAGCGACTACGGCCCCCGTTAGTCCCAATCCGGCTACAAGTGATGTACCAATTCCTCTTTGTTCTTTTTTGAGCAATTCCGCTACTAATGTAATGCCGCCACCCAGTTCACCCGCAAGGCCTATGCCTGCAACAAACCGGGCGATTGCATATTGAGGCAAAGTTTGCACAAAACCATTAGCAATATTGGCAAGAGAATATAATATAATAGAGCCAAAAAGTATACTGAGCCGTCCTTTCTTATCACCCGCTATTCCCCATATAATACCACCGATTAACAATCCAACCATTTGAATACCGAGGATCAATTCTCCTTGTTTGTCAATATCTGTCGCACTTAATCCCAGGGATTTCAAGCTTGGAATACGAACTATAGCGAAGAGAAGCAGGTCATATATATCAACAAAATATCCCAATGCTGCGACAATTACAGGAATTGAAAAAACTGCAACGTGTTTTTTATTCATATCAAAAATCAAATACTTGTATTATTACTTCCCTTTTTTTTAGGAACAAATACTTTCCATAAAACGGGAAAGGTGGTAACCACTATAATTCCTACCACAATTACTTCAAGATGTTCTTTCAAATCAAATTGAAACTGGTGCATGATAAAAGTCTGCAAAAAATGCCCGGCGAATAACATACTACCAACCCACAGTATGCTTCCCAGCATATTATAGTAAGCGAATTTTTTATGATTCATTAAAACAATGCCCGCAACTATGGGCGCAAAGGTTCTGACAAACGGAACGAATCTTGCCAGAACAATTGCCTGGCCTCCATTCTTTTCATAAAAATCATGCGCTTGTACCAGGTATTTTTTCTTAAAGAAGAACGTGTCTTTTCTTTCAAATAAAAAAGGCCCGCTTTTTTTGCCAAACCAGTAACCCACATAATTTCCTAAAATACCCGCTATTGAAATCAGCAACCATAAAATAAAAAGATCTGCCCATTGACTGTTGGTTTCAAACATAGCCGATGCTACAATGCCCGGAACATTGTTTGTTGTACTGCTGAAAATACCGGTAACAAAAAGTAAGTGCATCTCCCGGCAAAAAGAAACCTGCAAACAATCCTGTTTCAGCAAACACAATAAACAGTATCATCCATAATCCGCCATGCTGTATATAGAAATGAGGGTTCAGTAATTCTCTAATGCTTATTCCTAAAATGTCTAATAATTCCACTGATAATTATTTAAATTATTAATTGGCAAGTTCACCTTCCCATTTACTTACGGCTGATGTAGCCAATGCATTTCCCAGCACATTAGTCATAGTGCGAAACATATCGCAAAAATGATCTATTGGCAATATTAAAGCAATTCCTGCAGGTGGAATATTAAACATACCGCAAGTTGCTAACACCACAACCAAGTGCGGCACGGGGTACACCTGCAATTCCTTTGCTGGTAAGCATTAACACAAGCAACATGGTAATTTGCGTTCCTACATCCATGTGAATTCTATATGCCTGTGATATTGCAATGCTCGCAAATGTCATATACATCATGCTGCCATCGAGGTTAAAGCTGTAGCCTAACGGCAAAGTAAAAGCAACTATTTTTTCCGGGCAGCCAAAGCGTTCAAGCTCCTCCGTTAGTTTAGGAAAAACAGCTTCGCTGCTTGTTGTACTAAATGCTATTAATAAAGGTTGTGCAATTCTTTTTAAAAGTAGAGGGACCTTGTTCTTTAAGATTAAATACCCAACAGCAATTAACACAGCCCAGAGAATAAAAATTCCAATTACAAAAAAGAAAAGATAGTCGCCATAAAATTTAAATATGCCAAATCCGTTAGTTGCAATAACGGCGGCCAATGCACCAAATACTCCAAGTGGGGCAAAGTTCATTACATACCCAACCATTTTTAAAATAATATGCGACACACTTTCAAGCGCTTTTATTAGCGGTTTTGCATAATCGCCAATTGACGGTAGCAGCAATTCCGAAGAAGACGCTAAAAATTACAATTTGTAAAATTTCATTGGACGCCATAGATTGGAAAATACTTTTTGGAAAAACATGCTCAACAAAATTGGTTAAGAGAAAACTGCTGGGTATTACTCATTAAATCTTTTGCTGCATGAAACATCCGCTACACTTAAATTTATGGCGTCTCCCGGTTTGAAATAATTTACCAATACAAGCCCTATAAAAAGACTCACCAAAGATGCGGAAACAAACCATAAAAGCGCCTTACCACCTATTCTGCCAACGGTTTTTAAATTACCCAGTTTTGCAATGCCTACCACTAATGTTGAAAACACTAACGGAGCAATAATCATTTGCACCAGTCTTAAAAAAATGGTAGTTAATAAATTCATGTCAACAGAAAAGGAAGCGATAAATGAGGGAGATGGAATTTTCATGTACGATATATCCCAGCAAGGTTCCGGCAAGCATTGCTATGAGAACATAAATGGTAAGCCTGTTTTTATTTTTGCTAATAGTGTTTGTAAAACTCATAAAGTTTGCAATATAATATTTAAAATGAGTTATGAGACATGGTCATTAAAAATTACGTATACGTTCTTCATTTTAAAAATTAATTCCTTACTTTTCCATAATTGAAAACCAAAACCTCAATTCATTTATATGAGTTTATTTGTAACTAAACCTATGAGCAGCCTTATGGCTGAGGCAAGCGATTCGGGTAACACATTGAAAAGAACATTGGGTCCCGTTAATTTAATTGCTCTTGGCATCGGCGCTATAATAGGTGCCGGGCTCTTTGTAAGAACGGCTGCTGCGGCGGCGCAGAATGCTGGGCCTTCGGTAACAATTGGTTTTATTGTAGCTTCAATTGGATGTGCATTTGCAGGATTGTGCTACGCAGAATTTGCATCTATGATTCCAATTGCGGGCAGCGCTTATACGTATTCATATGCAACAATGGGCGAGTTTATTGCGTGGATTATTGGATGGGATCTCATTCTTGAATACGGCGTTGGTGCGGCAACCGTAGCTATTGCATGGAGCGAATACTTTAATAAACTTTTGGAAATTTTTGGACTGCATGTTCCCTATCAATGGTGCCATTCGCCATTTGAAGTTTCTACATCGGGTATTCATGGAATAATGAATTTGCCCGCTTTGTTCATTATAATTGTACTCACTTTATTATTGATAAGAGGCATGCAGGAATCTGCGGTGGTAAATGCGATCATTGTTATTTTAAAGGTGGCAATTGTTGTTGTTGTGATAGCAATGGGATGGCAATATATTAGACCCGAAAATCACACACCTTTTATCCCTGCCAATTCAACATACACTGATCAGCAAGGTATATCACATCATTATGGAGGCATAGTTGGAATATTAGGAGCAGCGGGCGTTGTGTTCTTTGCATTCATCGGCTTTGATGCGGTTTCCACGGCTGCCCAGGAAACCAGAAATCCTAAAAAGGATATGCCGATTGGTATTCTTGGATCACTTGTAATTTGCACCATTTTATATATTCTGTTTTCTTATGTGCTCACCGGAGTTGCTTCTGTTCACGATTTTAGAACACAAGGAAAAGAGGCCTCAGTAGTTTATGCAATTGAACATATGAGTGGATCAATGATCAATGGCGTGTGGGTGCCAACTTATAAATGGTTGAGCAACCTCGTAACTATTGCGATACTTGCGGGTTTCTCGTCAGTAATTCTTGTAATGCTTATGGGGCAATCAAGAGTATTCTATTCAATGAGTAAGGATGGTTTGGTGCCAAGTGTATTTTCACAGATACATTCTAAATTTAAAACACCTTATAAATCAAACCTGATATTTCTTTTACTTGTCGGAATTTTTGCTTCGTTTATTCCCGGCGACATCGTTGGAGACATGACCAGTATTGGAACTTTATTCGCTTTCATACTTGTATGCGCAGGAGTTTGGATCATGCGTAGAAAACATCCTGAAATAAAAAGAGAATTTAAGGTACCTGCAGTTGGACTTGTTGCGATTCTTGGCATTTTAGTCTGCGGGGCCATGATCTTTGGGCTGGGATGGACAAACTGGGCAAGGCTTATAGGATGGCTGCTTATTGGCTTTATTATTTATTTTGGCTATAGCCGTTATCACAGCAGGCTGAGAAATCCGGGTAAATTTCCACCGGATACAGGCCCGCGTGTTGTTCCCGAAGAAGTGCCTCCGTTAATATAACTGTTAAACGTGATATACTAACTGTCAGCCTTATACGTAGCTAAAAAATAAAGGAACATATTGCTATTAGCGGGCATAACAGTTAATTTCCACCGGATGTTTCCATTATTTATTATGGATATCCGGGTTTAGATTTACTACATAACTTCTTCAAACAGGTTTTCTCTAAAGCTGTTATTCTTTAATAACTGGTAATGTTTTTTTAAAGAAACAATAAGAGGAAAACGACGGTAAGGCAGGTTATTATTTTCAGCGAACTTCTTTACAAGTGCAGTTATTTCGGGATAATACACATGATTAACCGACGGAAATAAATGATGGGCTATGTGATAATTAAAGCATCCCATAAAGAACCTCGTAAACCAATTATCTTCAGCAACATCGTTTGTTGTGCGCAGCTGGTGCTCGAACCAACCTGTTGGCAACCGGCCACTTTTATCCGCTATTGGAAAAGAGCTATCAGGCACAGCATGAGGAGTAATTAATACAATTAACCCAAATATGCTTGCTGTTAAAATCATAATAAAAAATGCGCCCAATATTTGCATCCACGAAATATTCAATACCAATTTGGGAATTATTATAAGATATGTAAAGAAGAAAAGTTTAAATAAACCCAGTTTAATGTATTCAATGAACGGGATGCGGGCTACTTTTCTTACTGATTGTTTACTTCTAAAAAAGTCTTTAAAATCACGGACCAGCAACCAGTTAAAAAGAAACAACGGATAAAGCAAAGGAAGATAAATATGTTGGTAACGATGTATGGGCAAATAAGGTGCGTTAGGAAATACCCTTGCCATTGGACTCTGTTCAAAATCGCTGTCCCAATGCAGCACATTCGGATAATTGTGATGAAGCCTTATATGTCTTAGCCGCCAGATAAAACTATTGGCGCCCATCACGTCAAATAAATGCACACATAGTTTGTTTAAGTTCTTGCTTTTAAAGAGGGTGTTATGAACCGCATCGTGAATGAGATTCAGGAAATTTAAATCTATCATAATACCCAAAAACACGTAACAGGTATATAAGATAAAAGTGTTCTTTCCCATAACCAACGCCGCAATGTAAAATGATAAATACAGTGCAGGAAAAAGAATTGCCTTTATGATTATCACATAACTGCGTGGAGGTTCAAGATCTTTTACAGTACGATTTACCTCGTCTCTTAATAATTGAAACATGTCCTGTTTTGCCGGCACTTTCCGAAATGTGGGCTTCATTGTTGTCTTCTCCATAACAATGCGGTTAACTTGCATTAAAAATATTCCAGCTTAATCTTTAATCAATTATGCTTGATTATTACTTTCTATTTATAAAAAATTGTGATACCAAAACCAGACCAAATAAGATTTAATGACAAAATGTTGAGTGACGTTCAGGCGATCAAATTATTATTGTAATGCACATTGTCTGTAAAAATGAAATAATGCCAGATGTTTTGCAGGATGGCATGCAAGTGGGAATATTTGTCCAATAAAAACAACAATCATGATTATCACTTTCCGCATTTTTAAACATGTTTACAATAAGGATTGATAGGCACCAACAGGAAGTCTGAATAAAAAAGAGTTGGAAAAATTTTCTAAGATTGCAGATGAACATAAATTTAGATATTCTTAAAATTAATTTATGGGGAGAAAGCTATCGCGATTCATTGCCCTTAAGTTCTTTCAGGGTATATTAAATTCTAAATTATTATCCCGGTGAAAAATATAAAATCAATATTTACTTTAGTCGCATTAAATGGATTATACGCATTCGCTCTTTTTAAACAACAACCAAAAATTACCATTGCTGCCGCAGCCGACTTAAAATTTGCGATGGACTCAATTATCACTAGTTATAAGGCACAAAATCCCGAAGCAGGTATACAAGTTACTTATGGCTCTTCCGGTAAATTCTTTCAACAAATTAGTAATGGCGCTCCATTTGATATTTTCTTTTCGGCTGATGTTGATTATCCAAATAAGTTAAAAGATAAGGGCTTAACAATTGGTGACATCAAAGCGTATGGCATTGGCCAAATAGTTCTTTGGAGTAAAAAAACAGATCCTAATAAAGAAGGAATGAATACATTGCTTGATGCGGGAATTAAAAAAATTGCTATTGCAAATCCGTCACATGCGCCGTATGGCAAGCGTGCACAGGAAAGTTTGCTTTATTATAAATTATACAACCAAATTCAGGAAAAATTAGTAATGGGTGAAAACATTTCACAAACTGCACAATTTGTAACAACCGGCGCTGCAGATATTGGAGTAGTTGCATTATCGCTGGCACTGTCTCCGGCTATGAAAAGCGAAGGCGGCAAATATTATCTGGTTCCCGAAGAAAGCCACTCACCGTTGGAGCAGGCTTATGCATTATTGAAACATTCTATGGCAAATTCAACTGCCACTTCATTTTATAACTTCATTTCATCACCGGCTGCAATTACTATTTTAAAGTATTACGGCTTTTCTCAAAAGAAATAAAATGAATCAGTTAAAAGGAACGATAACAGGAATACAGTCACATGAAGGCCTGTCAATTGTGAAAGTGCAGGGACCGAATAATTGCATGTTCACTTCTTTGGTTATGGCTGATGTTGAAAGTGCTGACTGGTTGCAACAGGGCAAACACGTGAACTTGTTTTTTAAAGAAATTGAAGTGATGATTTCAAAAGATGCTGACGTGAAAGTGAGCACACAAAATCGTATTCCATGCAAAATACTTTCAATAGACAAAGGAATAATTTTATGCCAGCTTGAATTGTTGTTTGGCGAAACAATCATAACTTCAATTATCACGGCAAATGCGTGCGCACAACTGAATCTAAACGAAAACGATCTTGTAACAGCGCTCATAAAAACAAATGAAATAAGTGTATCTCCTGATGATTGACTTATCACCATTATGGCTCAGTTGTAAATTAGCTCTTATTGTAACCTTCATTTTGTTTGTCATTTCTATACCGTTAGCGTATTGGCTCACTTACAGTAAATTCAAATTGAAAACCGTTGCCGAAGTAATCATAACATTACCGTTAGTTCTTCCGCCATCTGTTTTGGGCTTTTATTTATTGGTTGCCTTTAGCCCTGCAAATACTTTTGGAAAATTTATTGACACCTATTTTAATTTGCGCCTCGTATTTACATTTACGGGTTTGGTTATTGCGTCTGTTATATACAGTTTGCCTTTTATGATTAATCCTGTTGTGGCCGGCTTTAAAAACCTTCCCTCATCTTTAAAGGAAGCATCTCTTACTTTGGGAAAATCAAAATTTACGACACTCATTAAAATCCTTCTTCCCAATATCCGGGCATCGTTGTTAACGGGCATAGTAATGACCTTTGCACATACAATAGGCGAATTCGGTGTAGTGTTGATGGTTGGTGGAAGTATTCCCAAAGAAACGAGGGTGGTATCTATTGCCGTTTATGATGAAGTAGAATCAATGAACTATCATAACGCTAATGTATATGCGCTGATATTATTTGTATTTACTTTCTTAATTCTTTTGGGAGTTCACCTTATTAACAATAAAAAACGGGCCGCTACTCTTTTGTAATGATACAATTCCGGGCATATAAAATGCTGAATACAACTCAAGGCAAAATGCCTTTGGACGTTTCCTTTACCCTTGAAGAATGGGCAATTAATTTCTTTATTTGGAAAATCAGGCGCCGGCAAAACAACGATTCTTCGCATACTCGCAGGGCTCACCAAAGCTGATGAAAGTTTTATTGAAGTTGAAAATGAAATTTGGGATGACAGGAACAAGAAGTTACATCTTCATGCACAAAATCGCTCTATTGGCTTTGTTTTCCAGGATTATGCATTGTTCCCCAATCTGACTGTAAAAGAAAACCTTCAATTCGCTTTGAAGAAAAAAGGCGATAAAAAAATTGTAAAAGAATTAATGGAATTAATGGAACTGGAACAACTGCAAAATAACAACCCCTCCGGTTTATCAGGCGGGCAACAGCAGCGGGTAGCTTTGGCCAGGGCCATTGCACGACAACCGAAAATTCTTCTATTAGATGAACCGCTGTCCGCCCTTGATGATGAAATGCGTTTTAAACTGCAGGATTATATTTTTAAGGCTCATCAGCTTTATAAACTCACTACAATATTAGTAAGCCATCACCTGCCTGAAATATTCCGGTTATCCGATAACGTTATAATACTTGATGAAGGCAAAATTATTAAGCAGGGCAAACCTATAGATGTTTTTACAGAACAAAAGATGAGCGGTACATTTAATGTTACCGGCGAAGTGATCGATATAAAGAAAAACGACATCGTTTACATTGTGAGCGTGCTCTCAATGAATAACATTATTAAAGTGATAGCGACGGCGGATGAAATTGCTAATTTAAATATCGGACAAAAAGTATTTGTGACATCTAAGCTTTTTAACCCTATAATACAAGTAATTTGATTCACCGGCTTACGGCTGTTATTATCAGTATAGTAACAAAAGCTGCGCTCACACATTTGAGTTAGTCTTGATTTGCATATAAACTCTGAAATTTTCTTTTTCATATTTCATAGATGCAAAAACTGGTAAGTATAAATCCTTTATACAATTCATATTCATAAAGCAAGAAAATACTCTTTGCTCATTAACATGCTCAGCCTTACAAATTGATGATAGCACAGGTATGATTAAGCCAAGCTAATTTCGCTTTCAGACAATAACTTTCTCTTCTTTATAAATTCTTCCGTTTTTTTCTGAGTGCGCCAATAAACGTCTTCCATGAACATATGAGAAAATTCGCCGTTACGCCCAACACTCAAAAGATTTTCGATCTGCGTTGAATTAGCAAAATTCCGGCGATCCGTTTCGTACGAATTAAGAAAGACAGGATATGCAACCTGGGTACGCAAAACAGTGCAGCCCAGATATCTTTCCCTGGCATCCGGAATTATTTCACTAAGATGATCCAAACAGAGCCGGGCAAGTTTGTCTTCATCCATCGACCACATGTGATCATCCTTTTCGCAGCCTATATCAACAGTGATTATGGTTTTTCCTTCCGGTGCAAGCCATGGCATCGATATAGGGGCTTCGGTAAGCCGAAAGAAAGGGAATTTCTTTTCAGGAAGCCATAAAACGGTATCCGATAAGAGCATGCGGCCTTCAAATCGCATGTTAACAAAAATCATGGGGCGGTAACGAAAAGCCTCAATGCTTTTTAGAGCGTTTGTTCCTTTGACCAATTTTGATAAAATATTTGCAGGTGCTGTACTGATTACTCCCGATACTTCAATTATCTTACCTGCAACACTAATTTCAGTGACCTTTTCATTTCTTACGAAAATGGAATTAACCGGAGATTCAAGTCTGATACAATCTTTCAAATCTTCAGCAAGTTTCTCACAGATGGCTGAGACACCCTTTTCCGGATAAACATGCCAAACTTTTGGTGTTTCAGCTTTTTCTTTACTATAGCCGCATGCGACGGCACGCCCTGTAACCATCGCTGCCATCTTGAGATATAAAGTTTTTAGAATGTGACCTCCAAATAAACCATCACCAACACCCGCTGAAAGGTCTTTTGCCTCTATTCCCGACCATGCCTCGATAAGCGGCAAGGCGACTTCATTTGCAAGAGCAGAGCCATATCGTTCTGTGAACCAGTCAGCAGCGGATTCAGGAGCATGTTCCGTATGCAATGATTTAAACTGGCTTGCCATCCAACTTAAACTCATCCTTGGAATTCTTATTAATCCAAAAGGATAGCTATACGTCTTCCCTTTAATCCAGACCGATTCACCATAATATTTCACCAAACGGCATTCTGCACTTATGCCGATCGCCTTTGCTAATCGATTGGTTATAAAATGAGCTCCAAAATCGTGGCTAAATCCTTCGGCGTCTTTAAAAGAAGCAGCCAACCCTGCAATTTTTTTACCGCCTTCAAATAATATGAACAGTATATTATTTTGGCGCAGGCATTTAGCAGCTGTTAAACCGGCTATTCCAGCTCCTATAACCGCAACAGGCTTACTTTGGTCTGTATTCATTGATTAGACTGCCGTTTATAAATAGATAATGAAAAGATACGCTATCCTTAAAACAAACAAAAATCATACTCGAAAACTCCTCATTGGTCATTCTTGTAACGGTATAGATGGGTGATAACTTCGGACAAAGTATTTTTATCCAAATTCTCAATTCCCGTTAAAAAAAAGCTTTAAAACCGGGGGCCGTATGGCTGGCATGCTGAAAGGCCAGTCTCCCGACCAAATGGCGAATAATCTCCACCGTTAGTTTCCACCAAAATGCATCAGAACTAGTAAAACTACTTCTCGTCATTAAAGCGCCAAAACCTGTTATCTTACCGGATTATTATGCTGGTTGCTCATCTTCCTCAATAACTTCCTCTTCCGGAAAGGGCTGATCTTTTTGAATAAGCTGAATTATTTTTTTGCGTTCACCAATTATTAAAAATGCTATTAAAATTTTTACCGCGGATATCACCAGTTTGGCCATTGGAGGTTTTGTTGCCTGAAATCTTAATTGGGATTGCTCATAATACACAAGAAGGTAATTACAAAAATCAGGTATTTCGTCAATCAAAATATAACCCGAAAGAATTATCAATGCAATGGTTAAAATGTTTACTGCCGACACATCAAAAGTCAGGTATTCATGACTTAATTGTGGCTCCAATTTTAAAAAAGCAAGCATCGAATCTGTTTTGAAAATTAATGCGTAGGCAATGGAGAAATATAGCGCCAGGACAAGCATTGATACAATTAAAGTTCCCCACTCAATTCCCGGGTCGCTATTTGCCAAAGATAAAATTGGTGTAATCAAATAAGGCAGCGTAGCCAAAATGTCTTTGATGATAAAAAATCCAAACACTTTTATTATTATGCTAAAAAGTTCTTTGAGTTTCATGTATTTATTTTAAGGCGTTACTGTGTAAACATTAAATCTAACCCAAAAATATAACTTGTGCCAAAGCGCCGGGCAGCCATTTTGAATGATTTTTAACCGAGCAAAGTAATGGCTCTTCCAATTTAATAAACCTGGGAAAACAGAAATACCGCAAGTATTACCACAGTCATGATGACTTCGGTCCGTTGCTTTTATCTTCGCGGCACAACTTGCATGGAATTATATCCCATAGATTTGCGGATAATGCTCATTTGACCGATATGGTAAGTTTCGTGTAATATAACGAATAGCAAAGCATCCATAACAGTATTACCACCTGTTGGAACTGAAAAAGGTATTTCTGCCTTTAAAATATTTTCGTCGCTGGTATTTAATCCTTGTAAAAAAATGTCTGAGTAATTTTTCCATTGTTCTCTTGACTGTGTCAGGGTTGGATAAACTATTTTTTTGTTAAAAGCAATCGCGTTCGGTGGAGGAATTGTTTGATTTATAAACAGGTCAAGGTATTTATACGGCGCCGGTTTTATACCTAAACGTATAATATTTCTATAACGACCTGTAATTAAGTGTCCTGCAAGCCATTCCAAACTATTGGTGTTGTCATTAATGTCTTGCTGCCATCCTGGTCATTAATATCGGCCAACACTGAAAGATACCAGTGCGTTAAGAGTTGGTACTGTTTGATGATATGTTCTGTTGTTTTCATTTATTCCATTTTATTAAATATCTTATTTTATCGGTTAAGCAATTAACAAAGTAACTAAATATTGACCTGTGTCAATGATCCTTTTCCATTGTAATACCCTTTATTATTTGGGCTAAGATCGCAGAAACCTGCAATCAAGTCCCCGCTCCCGGTTTATTTTGATATCATGCTGATTGTATCGTCAACAATAGCACCTGTCAATAAAAAAGCGACAATAAAAAACTGTCGCTTTACTAACCCACCCATTATATGAAATTAATTTAAAACGGAAGATCGTCCGCTGGTTCTTCCATCCCTGCAGGCTGACTAACTTTCGGGCTACCTGCTGATTGTTGATAGTTATTTGATGGCTGGCTGCCTCCCTCCTGGTTATCATTTTTGCTGCCTAACAATTGCATTCTGAAAACAATCATCTTTAATGAAGCTGCATTTTGATTGTCTTTATTTAGATATCCTTCAGCTTCCGGACTTCCTTCGGCATATACGAGCTGGCCTTTTTTAAGGTATTGTGCAATAGCTGTCCTGTCTGTCCAGTAAGCGCATTTTACCCATGTCGTTTTTTCTACCAGGTTTCCCTGTGAATCTTTATATTTTTCTGAATGGGCCACAGGAAAATTGATTACGCTTCTTCCGTTTACTTCATTGGTGGTGCAATCTGTGCCCAGGTTCCCGATAATTTGTAATTTGATCATGATAATAATTTTGTTGTGAATGGATATATGTTGAATGTTTATTTTGAAACTTCTTAGTTTTCCTGCATGATACGAATTATCCCATTATTTACAACATAACCAATTCCTAATTCATTTTCTTTTTTAATGAGCTTACCTGGTCCTGTAAGTTGCTAACCAAATTTACCAACGAATCAACATCCCATCGTTGCTGCTGCGTCACTTTATTAATAGCTGCCTGCGCCTGCCACACCTCCAGCACATCGGCGGTATGTACCTGGTAGGGTTGGTAAGCCGGGTTGTCGCTTACCAATGTAAGCTTGTTTTTATTTTTGTTACTTTTAATAACCCTTTTGTAAACAATGCCCTCGCTTTTACTAACGACAATGTAGGCGGCATTGCTTTTAATACTGTCAATGTTTTCCACTTTCTCACCTACGATTACGCTTCCGCTGGGCGTAGGCATCATACTATCTCCTATTATTTCAAAGGCCCTGTATGTACCACCTGAAAGCATGGGTAAAGTAAAAGTATTCAGCTCATCAATAAATTCACTATCGGCATAACCTGCCAGGTAACCTGCGGCAGCTTTTACAGGAACAAAATGGATAAGATTCCTGTCAGCGCTCATCATTTTAAGCTGGCGCCTTTTAGCAAGGTAGCTGGAACCTTTTGATTCGCTGAGGTCATGTAATAAGAGTTCATCTAAGGTTACTTTGAAGATTTCAGAAACTATTTCGAGAACGTCTGTCCTTGGCTCCGCTCTTTCTTCTTCATAAGCGCCAATAAGGGAACGCTTAATACCAAGCTTGGATGCAAATTCTTCCTGCGTCCATCCACGAAGCTTTCTTAAATATTTCAAGTTAAGTCCTGCAACTGCCATAGTAACTAATTTATTTAGAACAAACATACTAATTTATTTAGTTCTGCCAAATTTATTTTAATTATTTTCCCGGAAGTAACTTTCGATTTCCCACGGTTTCCCACAGAGCCAAGGGAGAACACTAAGGTTGTTTATCAAAATCCTTTGGGGTTTCAGTTGCTTCGTGGAAAAATATTTTAGTTTCCCACAAAGACACTAAGGCCGCTAAGAAAAAACCCTTTGTGAACTTCGTGGCTTTGTGGGAAATCTATCTCTTAAACAATTTAAAAGCAATGTAACAAACAATCATTATCACAAAATAAACAATAGCAAGTTCTAAATTAAAAATCGTCATCGCGACAAAGGATATAACCGCAATTACCAAAGCAGTGATAGGAAACAATGGATACATCGGCACTTTAAAAGGCCGCTCTAATTGAGGTTCTTTTTTTCTTAAACGAATTTGGGAAATCATAGAAATAATATATAACGTCAATGCGCCAAACACAGATATAGTGATGATCTCAGCGGTTTTACCCGTGAGTAATGCAATAACTCCTATCACCAGGTTTACGAGCAACGCGTTGGAAGGTGTTTGAAATTTTGCATGAATTTTACCTAGAAAGGACGGCGCAAATTTTACTCTTCCAAATTCAAAAACAGATCGTCCGGCCGCTAAAATAATTCCATGAAAAGATGCCACTAAACCAAACAGACCTACCGTAATTAATAAATGATACATGGCATTATTACTGCCAACAATATGGCTCAAAGCCAGCGGCAACGGCGAATCGGAAGAAGTGCCATCTGCTTTATAAACAATCGCTTCCCAACCGGCTACTCCAATTGAAGACACAAAAGTTAATACGCATAAAATAACGAGTGTTAATATAGCAGACCCAAATCCAAGGAGGATAGTTCGTTGTGGATTAATGGCTTCTTCAGCGACATTGGCGACGCCTTCAATAGCCAGGAAAAACCAGATAGCAAAAGGTATAGCGGCAAAAATTCCCTGCCAGCCATGAAGCAGTGCATTGTGTTGCAAATTTTTAAAATCAAAATGAGGAATGGTAATACCCGTGAATAAAAGCAACTCTCCCACCGCTAAAATTGTTATTGCCAACTCAAACATGGCGGCCGCTTTCACTCCATAAATATTCAACGCTGTAAAAACAACATAGGCAAAAATGGCAATGGCAATAACCGGAATTTGAGGAAAGAATAAATTAAAATAGGCCCCAATAGCAAATGCAATTGCCGGGGGAGCAAAAATGAATTCAATGTTTTGAGCCATGCCTGCTATAAAGCCCAAATCATTTCCAAGAGCCCGGTTGGCATAATCAAAAGCGCCACCCGCTTTAGGTATGGCGCTTGCTAATTCAGCATAACTGAATGTAAACGTTACATACATTATTATGATAAAAAAAGTAGCAATGGCTAATCCCAATGTACCGCCTTCAGCAAGCCCGAGGTTCCATCCGAAATACATTCCCGAAATAACGTAACCTACCCCAAGCCCCCACAGCATTGCCGGAGTAAGCGTTCGTTTTAGTTCAACATTTGGAGACAGTGGAGGCAAAGGCATTTTAGCTTTAATAATATTATTGCGAATGAAAATATTAATTAAACTTAAAACAAAAAATCAAGATTGAAATTATTACAAGAAATGAGAAGATACATATAGAGAAAGCAAAGAAGCCATCTTTACATCAGATGGCTTTATGATAAAATCGAAATTTTATTTGTCGACTTACAGGTTATGATCATGAGGTGGTTAATTTAGTTTTTCATTTTTGTTTCGCGAATTCTTCATAGATATCCATTGATCCGTCAAAAACTCTTACAATTTTAAAATCATCATTACTTTCTATGTGCACCATATAAGTCGGCGTTCCTATTGTTGAACCGGTTTCAACTTCCTGTACATAGGCGATTTTGTAATCATAATATTTTTGCTTAACAATGCCTCTCACCGTCCTGTCTAATTTATCTTCGAAATATCCTTTCAAAGATGCTTGCCAATTGCCTTTTTTATCATAGTAGATTACATTTTCAATACCATTAGAATTGAACCGGGCAGTAACGCCATTGTCGTTTTTCACCCATTTGGCATCACCTGCATTTTTATAAGACTTTTTAAAATCTTTTAATGCTTTGGCGCTAACCATGCTTGCATCAAGAATAGCGGAATTTGTTTCTGCCGGTAATACTGAGCTGTTAATTTTAAGCGGCATTTTATATTGTTCTGCCGAAACAATGTTATTGGAGCTTTGAGCATTTGCTCCGCTGTTTGTTGCCAGGGCAAGAACACATCCTGCCACGAAGGCGATAAGAAACCTTTTCATTTTTTTTAGTTTAATTGTTTTTGAATTAATTGTTGTTTGTTCGTTGCATGATTTGTCGCGGAAAAAAGAAAGGGGGAAACAAAATGATTTTATTTTATTATTAAACGAGGAAAAACTTACCGTTTAACATTTTGCCATGAAGGTTCGTGTGGTGCTGCCCGTTATATTTTTAAAATAAGCTGACTTTGACTAAAAAAGGAATCGGAAACATTTCCGGTGTTGCTTATTTTCATTATCTTAATGTAATAGTCTGATAATTTATGCCAGTTTTCCCAACCGTAATTTCTGATGATGAAGAAATAATACGGCAACTTAAGGAAAGTAAAATGGTACGAAGAAAGGCCGAAGAAGAATTATTCAGCCGGCATATTTATTTTATTAAAGAAGGAATAAATAAGTATTCATTAGACCAGGAAGATGCCTTCAATGCTTACTCCGACACAATATTACAAGTAATTGAAAACGTTTCCGCCGACCGTTTTGAAAAACGATCTTCATTAAAAACCTACCTCTACAGAATTTTTAACAATAAATGCGTTGACCTTATCAGGAAAAAAACGACCAATAAGAGCAGCGTTCATCAAACAGCGCCAATTTCTGATATGCTTACAATGATTTCTGATCCGGCCAAAACGATTATTCAACAATTAGTTGAAAAAAATGATGCAGCACTTCTTAAAGCAAAATTGACTGAGATAGGTGACAACTGCAAACAATTATTATCAATGTTTGCAGAAGGATATAATGATAAAGAAATAGCCGCGACCATGGAATATAAGTCACCGGATGTAGTTAAGACGAGCCGGCTGCGTTGTTTAGATAAGTTGCGTCAATTATATAATATCAAAAAGGGATGAAATGGAAAACCTGGAATTTATAGAGAATTATTTTAAGGGCACTAATGACGATGTACAAAAAATACTATTCGAAAAAAAGATAATTGAAGATCCATCTTTTGCTGAAGAAGTAGCTTTTTATATTTCTGCAAATGGCATGATGCAACAACAGGTTCAGGAAGAAAAGAAACAAAGATTCAGGGAAATTTATAATGAGCAAAAAGTAATTTCTATAAAACGACCTGTCAGAAATGTTTGGAAGTATATGGCAGCTGCTAGTGTGATTATTGCAGTTCTTGTTGTTGCCTGGCTTTTTACCGGAAATAAAAATTCACCTCCACAACTCGCTGAAAAATATATACAACAAAATTTCAAAAACTTAAGCGTTACCATGGGCAACGCCGACAGCATGCAAACGGGCTTAAAATTATTTAACTCCGATAAACTAACGGAGGCGCTTTCGATATTCGAAATGCTTGTAAAAAGCGATCCAAAAAACAGTGAAGCAAAAAAAGATGCCGGTATCGTTTCCCTCAGGCTTAATAATTACGACAAGGCATTAGAATATTTTACCATGCTGGAAGCTGATACAGGATTGTACAGCAATCCGGGAAAATTTTATAAGGCGATAACCTTGCTTAAAAGAAATAAAGATGGTGATAAAGATGCAGCAAAGTTATTGTTAGAGCAAGTAAGAGATGAAAATTTGGAAGGGAAGAAAGAGGCGGAGGAGTGGTTGAAGAAATTTTAGGCAACTAAATATTTTTATAATTATTAAAGTTTACCATTAAAATTTTGTTATGAAATCAATATCATTATTGGCAAAAAAAAATAACACTGTTGCAGTATTCAAACTTTTTTGTCTATTGCCGGCAGTATTTTTTATAACGGGTTGTCCCAATAAAAAGAGCGGTAACAATACTATACCAACTCCTCCCGTCGCATATAAATACCCCCATATTGCCACAGATACCACAGAACTTTTGGTGTGGTTAGACCCTACTGCAGGAGATGAGTCATTACCAAACTGGATTGATAGTATTAAGAGAATCTACGGAGATGTTAATATAAAATCTGTTTGCGAAGACTGTGACAGTTCCTTAATGCTATTAAGTGGAGCAGGCATTCCTAATTTCATTCAAACTCAAACTACCTGTACGCAAGGTAAAACCAATTGCGGCCCCAGCGGTGGGGGAAACGGACTTTATTGGAGCCTCAATTTTCCAGTGCAGTTTACCGATAGTATTGACAAAGAAAATCATGTAATCGACACGATGCCTAATCATCAACCCACTAAATCTGCTGTTGTTGTTGCAGTATTTGATACAGGTGATGACCCGGATGAAACATTATTAAAAAAACATTTTTACAAAGCTCCTCCGGGTATTGTTTCCTGCAAAGGTATTAGTGGAAATGCGGGATGGAATTTTGTGAATGATAGTAAAGACTGGAGAGATGATTATTTTGCCAATGGCGGTTCAAAGCATGGAACAATTGTATCAGGCTTTATCGTTAATCAGGAAAAAGAATATGGTGAAAATGCCATAAAAATTTTACCGGTAAAAATTCACGATGCAGTAGGAAGGAGCAATCTGTATCATATTCTTTGCGGGCTTGCCTATGCGCAAAAACTTGGAGCAAATATTATAAATGCAAGTTTTGGATTTTATGCTCCTAAATACCATCAAACCGATGCTGGCCTGATGCCTGACGTGTCTGCAACTTTGCTGAAGGCATATATGCAACATTATCTTACTGATAATAAAATTATAATAGTAGCTGCGGCAGGAAATAAAGACGATGCCAATGAAAAGCTGATCTATCCTTCCATGAACCCGACCGGGGTTCGAAACCTGGATAGTGTTTCTTTCTATCCCGCATCTCTTGCACCGGAGTTATGGAACGTGATTGCAGCAACTACTATCAATAATAGCATGGCTTGTCCTGATCAGAATTATTCAAGCCATGTGGTAGATATAGGTGTTTTTGCTGACAAAGATTTTGTATTTCAGAATCCCATTGCTCCGAGTGAAGCAGTTAAAGGGTCGTCGTTTGCTACTCCCATTGTCACCGGCAAAATTGCGGCAAATTATTTCAGGCTTCAGCCCGTCTTGTCAGCGGTTGGAACCGTGCCGTCAAAGTCTGCAATTTGGGGGGCTCTTGGAACTACCATAACACAAACATCTACTGCCCCTACAAGACCAGCTTCGCAACTTGTTAACGGAAGAGTAACACACAAACATTCATAGTAATAATGTGGGACGAAAAGTAAACAGAATAAAAAATAAAATCAAAAAAAAATTAAGCCTTTGCATTCTTGCAGGGGCTTTTTGCACGTATAGCTCCGGGCAATGCCCAACCAATCGGTTTATGTGGGACACCATTTTACATATTGAGGCCGATGCAATGCCTGTGGATCAAAAATTACAAAGTCTATATAAATTGAAGAATATTTTTGAAGATTGCAAACTATCAAAAGATTCCGTCTATGCAAGACTGTTACATAGGATTGGGCTATACGAGTATACAGCAAACAAAAGTTATACGAAAGCAATATATCTTACAAAAGAATCTATAAGAATTAATACCTCCCAAAATAATGGTTCTTGCCCATGGTTTGCCATCAAGAGCTATAGTAACGTCGGCTTTTATTATAGTGATGCAGGGCTGACAGATGAGGCCCTCGCATATTATGATAGCGCTTTCAGGCTTTATAAAAAATTTCCGGAAAGACAAGATCTGATATTTGACGCAAGAAAAGCGAGAAGCACTATTTTTTTTGCACGCGGAGATTACCAAAGATGCATTGAGGAAAACCTCATTGGCCTGGCGGAGGCAGCGCAAGTTGATGATCTTTATAATAAGGCATTATTTCTAAATTTAAATGCACAGGCCTACGCTGTTCAAAGTTCATTCACAAATTCGGTCAAATATGCAGATTCGGGATTTTCCATTGCTAAAAATTTAAATGACCATTTTGCAATGTCTCAGGCACTCAATGCAAAAGGTTTAGCTTACGAAAATAATCAACGTTTTGCTGAAGCACTTGCATTATATCAGGCAGCTTTAAAGGAAATTCACCTGGCTGCTAACCCCGGGGAAGTTGCAGAGGATTATTTAGGTATTGGAAATTTTTATGTGAATCGTTTACATGATTACAATAATGCATTGAAAAATTATCTGAACGGTCTCAGGTATGCTGTAATAGCAAATGATCCGGATATTATCTGCCAGGCTTATGTAAATACAGGAGCTATGTATTTCTTTAAAAATAATTACGAACAATCTGCCAAAAACTATTTGAAAGCATTTGATCAAATTAAGTGCAGTCTCAATAGTATTTTAGATAATCCCAATTCCGTTCAGCTTAACCCGATAAATAATAAGGACCTCATACTTGTTTTATTGGATAATAAAACTGATTTGCTATTGAATCTTTTTAAGAAGACAAAAGATAAAAAATACCTGAATGCTTGTTTGCAAACTTGTATGTTAAGTGATACAATGATTACCAAAGTGAGGCACGCACAATCAGGCGAAAAAAGCAAATTATACTGGAGAAATAAAACCCGTGAAATTTTTTCATTTGCACTTGAGGCGTCTTATGAGAGTATGAACACAGAACTCGCTTTTTACTTTATGGAAAAAAGCCGGGCAGTTCTATTGAATGATAAATTGAATGAATTAGGAGCTTCATCTAAGCTGCCGGCTACAGATGCTGCAAAAGAAGAAAAGCTGCAAATCAATATAATCGAACAGCAACAAAAGCTTATATCTCTTAATGAAGCATCACAGGAATATGCAGCACAACAGGTAAAATTTTTAAATGCCAAAGATGATTTTGAGCATTACATAAAATCATTAGAACAAAGGTATCCGAATTATTACCAGTATAAATATGCAGATGAAGTTCCTTCGCTCAAAGACCTGCAGAATTATCTTTCAAAAAATAACCAGTCTTTCGTACATTATTTTATTGGTGACACCGTAACTTATATTTTAGCAATTACACCCGGCAATACCAGGTTCATAAGGCTCTCAAAGAATGAATTTGATAATAACCAGCTTGCCAGGTTTTTGCAGTTTTGTTCGGATAAAAATTCCCTGAATAGTCATTATGATCTTTTTGCATCCTTGTCGAATTCTATTTATAAAAGTTTATTTCTGCCTCTCCAACTACCCAAAGACCGGATAATTATTTGCCTGGATAACCTGGTAATTCCTTTTGAAGCATTGTGTACCGACGCCGGCGGTAAAAATTTTCTCTTGAATGATTACAGCTTTAGTTATGTATATGCCGCCCGTAATTTAATGATGGGCCGGGATCGTAACAATGATGCCACGGGAAATTTTCTGGGTATAGCCCCGGTTTCATTTTCGTCTTACCTCATTGAAGCAGATCTCACCAATTCTTCCCGTGCCATAGGTGATTGTGCAAAATATTACAGCAGCAATCATATACTAACAGGAAAGGATGCAAACCGAAAAAATTTCTTTGCGCAAATGCCCGGTTACAGTATTGTAAATGTTTTCTCTCATGCAGTTGCAGACAGCACTGACATTGAACCAAAACTTTTCATGCAGGATTCTGTAATTCACTTATCAGAATTACAGTTAATTCAGCACCCTGCTACGGAATTGGTTGTATTAAGCGCCTGTCAGACCAATTTAGGAAAAAATGCAACCGGCGAAGGCATTTATAGTTTAGCGAGAGGCTTTACTGCCGCAGGCATTCCATCAGTGGCAGCAACATTGTGGAATGCAGATGAATATACTATTTATGCTATTACAGAAAGCTTCAATCAGAATCTTTCAAGAGGAATGAATAAAGATGAAGCGTTGAGAGAAGCTAAAATATCCTACATAAAAAACAATAGCAACGAAAAGTTACTGCCCTATTTCTGGTCCAACATGATCATAGTAGGAAATACTGATCCGGTAAACCTTACAGCAACCAGCTATCGTTTTCCATGGATTAAACTTCTTGCAATTACAATTCTTGCTCTGACATTTTTTTATTTCATAAGAAAAGTTATTCGATCCCGTTCTTAAATCAAATTCGCATTGATTATAAATTATCAATAATTCTATTACGGCTTATCTTTAACTATGGCAAATAGTTTCTTCGCGTACCTGCAACAGTTAGAATTAATGGCCTTCTTTTCGGGCTATCCTTTACTATACGCTATTATAATTTACTTCGCCGGTAATAAAAGACCAGGAAATAATTTTAAGAACAGGATAGTTTCAGTTTTGCCTTACGCTTATGCGCTCATAGGAACGCTTTATCTTGGGCTTCAACTAAAAAAATTATATTTTAATTACTCATCAGGAAATATAAAGCAAATGATGCATTTGCCCTGGCTAATGATCTGGGCGCTTCTTTCAATACTCTTCTGGATACCTGCAGTTAGCAGGAAAAAAGTGTTAAGCTTACTTCATAGCCTTGTATTCTTTTTCTTTTTGCTGAAGGATATCGTATTACATTTTGCTTCATCAACAGACGGGAATATCTTAAAGAATGATATGAGAATATATACCATTAGCCTGCTTTTAAATGCAGGAGCTTTCGTGCTAATGTTATTATTTTCACTTCTTATCTCCCTGAATAAAAACAAAATTTAAGATCGCGATCTGCGTTTAATGGTTGCTGTTAGTAATATTACTTTTTCCGCTTCTATATAAACTTCAGTAAAGTACATAATTGATTTTATAGTGATGCCAGTGTTTATGGCATGCCTCTCTCCCTGTGTGACAAAAGTCACACAACAGGTTGATTACAGTCATAAGAATATTAAAATGGCCAGTATAGTTTCGTGCTTTCATTCAATTATTCAAACGTAAAAATTTAATATGAAACTGCTCAACAACAAAACACTTCTTTTAATCGCCATAATTTTAATAAGTGGTTATGGCTATATTGCCAGTTGCACACACAAAGATTTAATTCTTCCGGACCAGTCAACAGGTACCGTCGTTATTAACCGTGGCAATGCCTCTTTCCTGCCAGGAACCGAAACTAAGGGTGATACAACGCAATGGAAAATGGACAAGGCACATTCCAGTGTATTATGGTCAGGTGACTACCTTGAACAAGGCGCCCTGCTGACTGGTAGATTTAACATGTTTGGATTAAACAGCCTTCCAGTTTCCGCAAGGCAGCAATATGTTACAACAGGTCAGCCTGTGCTGGATACTTCATGGGCCTTCTATGAAAACGATCCGACAAAAACTTATTTCGCCGGCTATGTTCAGATGAATACATCTAACACAGGGGAAGCCGGAAGAGATGGAGGCTGCTATTTGGGTTATGTAGCTGCACCCAAAACAATAGCCGGCACACAAAACCTGCAGGACTCTAACGTAGCAGTTATCAGAACAACCAAAGTGGAACTTGATCCCCAAAGTCCCGGCTATATTGTTACAATGGTAATGAGTTGGAAAGGATTGCTTGCTGCTCCACATGATACAACAATAAATGGTACACTTTCTTATGTAAAAAGATCAACGATTGGAGCCGGTACTGCTTCAGCTTATGATGTATTTGGTTTGCAATTAAACTTTAAGTTCAACTGCAGATCATTCGGGATGACCACGGCTGAAATATCAGATATTGTTTCAGTGCAGTGCAACATAAATTTCAATAATAAATAATCACCCAAAAATATAATTATAATGAAACGATTATTAATATATGCGGGATTACTGTTCTTTGTGAGTCTTGTGTTGAGCAGCTGCTATAAAGATGTGATTCTTCCTGCTGTTGTTTCCACGAAGCCTCCTCAATATGTAAGTTTTAGCGGCGACCTCCAACCCATTTTTACTACTAACTGTGCCTTGTCTGGTTGTCACGTAAAAGGATCGCAGGTACCTTATCTAAGCGCCGATGTTTCTTATCAACAACTTTTGGGAGGATTCGTCAACACGATTAAGCCAGACCAGAGTGAAATTTATATTCAAATAAATGGAAATATGGAAGTACACATTCCTGATGCCGGAGACAGGCAAAAAATTTATGACTGGATAAGAAATGGCGCTCCTAACAATTAAGTGATCCTAAAAAAATTAATCAAATGAAAAGAACTATTTATACATCAAAAAGGCAACTGAAATTTTGCGCTTATATAGCGGTTTTACTTTGCCTGGTTAACGGTAATATTTTTGCGCAGGATGATAGCACAGCCGCTGAAACAACTGCGGCACCAATAAAACACAAACCTGTGAAAAATACATTTCGGAGTATGTGGATCATCGATGACCAAACTGTAATGGTACCCATAAAAGGAACTTTTGAAGCAGATATTCAACATAGGTTTGGAACGGTAGAAAATGGGGTTAAAGATCTGTGGGGTTTGTACGCTTCTGCCAACATGCGAATCGGCTTTAGCTATGCACCAATTAATAATTTGAACCTTGGATTTGGGGCAACAAGAAACAATGGCAACATGCTTTTAGATGGCAATGCAAAGTATGCGATCATAAAACAAACAAAAGGAAAATACCCGGTAAGTGTAACTTATTATGGTAATATGGCATATGCAACAAAAGCAGATCCCAGTCACTTTCTCTATACTTACCAAACACAACGTTTATCTTTTTTCAACGAATTGATAGTGGCAAGAAAAATTTCGGATAACCTTTCCATACAGGTAGGCGCCAGCGTATCTCATCAAAATTCAGTGCCTGGTTATTATGCGCAAAAGGATACCTTAACATTTGCGTATAAAGAAGAGAAGTTTGATATGTTTGCCGCATCCTTTAGTGCACGATATAAATTAACGGAAGTAACATCAATAATTGTTGATTACGATCAGCCGCTTACACGGTTCCCAACTAACAACCCGCATCCGAATATAGCGTTTGGTTTTGAGTTTAATAGCAGTGGCCACACTTTCCAATTATTTGGAGGCAATTACACACTGCTGAACCCACAACAGAACAGCCTCTATAATACAAACAATCCATTTGGGTTTAAACAAACAGGAGGTACAAAGGTTAAGGGTGGTCAGTTCGTTATAGGATTTAATATTACCAGGTTGTGGAACTTTTAACGATCACGAAGATTTTGTCTAAATAAAAAATAAAGCTGCAATTCAAAAACCGCGGGAACCCTTAGTTGAATTTCAATTCGGGGTTCTTTATTTTTATGACGGATTGCGATAAAAAAGTAACGTGGCTATCTCAATAACTATTAAGCATAAAATATTAACAGGAAGTTTTTAGTTGTCTTCTATATTATATGAAAAAGAATTTCGCCAAAATCATTTCTTGTCCAATACTAATATTTAGCATATTCACAATATTTCTGTTTACATCATGTTCCGAAAACGCTAAGAAAAGTAATAATCAACAGGAGGAAAAAAGCACAAGAAAAAAGCCACCGATTGTAAAAAAGCCGGCATCCAGTTTTAATGATACAATTATCGTAAAAGGCAGGTCTGCTGTATTCTACAGCCCTGATTCGTTACAGATGGAAAAGATAAAATCGGTGAATGAAAAAGCAATTTTCGATATGCTTACACACGATTGTCATTATCAAATACAAAATGCCAGGATAGAACTTAAAAAATATTGGCCCCGGTTAAAAGTTGTTGATGCTACCAAAGCCCGGTATATTTTATTTGTAAAGACAGATGAAACCAAAATATGCGTCGACTTAAATGACAAAAACGATATCTGTGGCTTGTTTCTTTTCGATACAAAAAAAAATCCGGTGCTTGTTGATATGCCAAATGTTGATACAGAGTTGGGGTTTTATTTCAATAAATAGGTTGATCTGATTATAAGATGAGATGTTGACCTGAAACTATTTTTTAAGATGTGCTTTATTCTTGTAACATTTTTTAACGCAATACGTGAATATTTTTTATTTCTTACAAATGATGCGTTTATGGATTTGGGTTAGAAATAAGCCGTTCTTAAAAGCATACTGTGCAAATAAGTTCGTCTCATCACATTCATTTTTTTTGATCTCTGACATAAATCACGCAAATGACTGATGGCTCTCATAAAATTCTATTGTAGCTACCATTATTTTTACGCAGTTTCACATTTAGAATAACGGTAAAGATTACAAGACTGTGAAAAATTTTTTTTTAAATATATCTATCTTGAAACATTCACAAATCAATAAAACCTAAAATAACATGAAAACAAAATTCTTATTAACAACTGCCCTGGCTTTTACAAGCGTTACAATTTTTACCGTCACTACCGCTTTCCAGCAGAAAAAACCGTGGGTTGTTCCTGATAAATATGAAAAGATGAAAAACCCTGTTGCCGCTAACGCCGAATCACTTAAAAACGGCAAGGAACTGTGGGCAAGAAATTGCCAGTCCTGCCATGGCAAGACAGGGCACGGCGATGGATCAAAAGCTGCACAATTAAAAACTGAACCTGGTAATTTTTCCTTGCCTGATGTTCAAAAACAATCAGACGGAGCCTTCTTCTATAAAATATCCGAAGGCAGAGAAGATATGCCAAGCTTCAAGAAAAAAATTCCTGACGAAGAAGATATCTGGAGCCTCGTTGACTATGTAAGAACATTGAACAAATAATTCGTTCATCTCCCGAATAAACCTTCTCTCATTAAGAAACAAAATTTATGGACAACGAAAATAAATTGCAAAGCCGTAAAAAATTTATTGGCGTAGGCATTTCCGCAGCCGCTTTATTAACTGCCTTTAGATTTTTTATACCAGGCAAAAAAACAAAAAAATCAAGCACGGTAAAAATGCTTACACAGGATGGTAAACTGGTGGAGGTTGACATAGCAGCTCTTCCAAAAACGAAGAAGAAAATTACCAATAAAGAAATGCAAGCCTGGATTAAAAAATAACCAAATCCAACAACCACATTAAAAATGAATCAAGACAAATCACGAAGGGAATTTCTGGCGGCAGGATTACTTACTACTCTTGCTGTTGCCTGCAATTCCAAAGCACCACACTCGCACGCGGAAGAAGAGATAATTCCCTCGGGTGAAAAAGTGAAATTACTTTCGGTGGATGGTAATATTATTGAAGTGGATAAGGCCTTTCTAAAACCTGTTCCACATATGCCATCGGTAAGTAACGAGGAAGCAAGAAAAGGTATCCCGGGTAAAAAATTTGTAATGGTTATTGATCTTTCACGTTGTAAAAATGTGAAGGCCTGCCAGTCATCCTGCAATCATGCGCACCATGTACAGGATGCCCAAAACTGGATAAAGGTTTACCCGATGCAGGACGCACAAAAAGAAGCTCCTTACTGGCAACCTACCACCTGCATGCATTGCGATGAACCGCCTTGTGTAAAAGTATGCCCGGTAGATGCAACATTCAAACGCCAGGACGGAATTGTATTGATCGATAGCGACAGATGTATTGGCTGTCGTTTCTGTATGGCAGCATGTCCTTATTCTACCCGTGTATTTAACTGGGGAGATCCTAATCTTCCGGTAGATATTGCTGATCAACCGTACAACCCGGAAACCAGTCTACCACAGAAAAAAGGAACAGTTGGCAAATGCGATTTCTGTCCCGATATGACCCGTATGGGAATGTTGCCACATTGCGTTTCTGCCTGCCCTAACGGAGTGTATTTCTTTGGAGATATGATTGAAGACTCCGTTACTAACGGTTCTGAAACTTTTCGTTTCAGCGACCTCGTTAGAGACAAGGCCGGTTATCGCCTGATGGAAGATTTAGGAACAAAACCAAGTGTTTATTACCTGCCACCAGTAAACAGAAATTTTAAATTTGAAGAAGGCCTCGACAAAGAAGCGCCTGCTGAAAAAAATCTTAAACTAATACCGTGGAAAATCTGAAAAATTTATCTGAGGAACAAATTACCAATGATCTATTGCCACAAAAATTTGGCCGTAGGGGAATGATATGGACCGCAGGATTAATTGCCATTTGTTGTATTGGCGCATTCGCTTACATCAAACAATTAAGAGAGGGTTTGATAGTCACCAACATGGGCGATTATGTATCGTGGGGAATTTATATTTCAAACTTTGTTTTCTTTGTTGCAGTAAGTCTTGTGGGATCGCTAATCACTGCAATTTTCCGCCTTTCCGGAGTGCCCTGGCGAACACCACTGACACGCATAGCCGAAATTATTGCAGTATCAAATATTACTTTTGCGGCACTCATTATCATTGTAGATATGGGCAGGCCGGATAGAATATATTTTTTGTTTACGCATGGCCGCATCCAGTCACCAATATTGTGGGATGTAATCGTAATTACCACTTATTTCTTCTTAAGCTTATTTCTGCTATACATTACATTGATCCCGGATGTTAAAATGATGCTCTCTTTGAAAGATAAGCTGGGCAAGCCTTTTTTAAAGCTATATAAATGGATGGCATCATTTTGGAAAGGTACGCCGGCGCAGGAAAAGATCAGGGATAGGTCCATTACCATACTTTGTATTACCATTGTTCCGGTGGCATTTTGCATACACACAGTTACCTCCTGGTTATTTGCAACTACCTATCGGCCGGGATGGGACAGCAGCAATTTCGGGGCCTACTTTGTTTCAGGCGCCTTCCTGGTAGGCGCCGGTGCAGTAGGCGTAGCCATGTATGTTTTTCGCCGGGTATATAAACTGGAACCTTACATTACTGACCAGCATTTTGATAAAATGGGTAAGATAACGGTAATGCTTGCACTATTATATTTATATTTTAATGTGAATGAATTTTTAGTGCCGGCTTTTAAAATGAAAAAAGAAGAGAAGGATTATTTAAATGGCCTTTTTACCGGTGACTATTCAATTATGTTCTGGTTTGCCATTTTCATAGGGATGATCATTCCTATTTTAATTCTGATCTTTAAAAAAGGAAGAAAACCTTTGCCGATGTTCATAGTAGGTGTAATGGTGGTTATAGGTGCATGGTTTAAA
The DNA here is from genome assembly GCA_963756945.1 of uncultured Chitinophagaceae bacterium. Classification (GTDB taxonomy): domain Bacteria; phylum Bacteroidota; class Bacteroidia; order Chitinophagales; family Chitinophagaceae; genus Ginsengibacter. The sequence goes on from CAVWQJ010000046.1 coordinate 234,897, forward strand.
AGATATCTTATTGTAACGCCAACACTGCTGCATCCGTTTTTACCAAAATACGATTCCCCCGCAAGGTTCAGTCACTACTTTCCAAGTTGGGAAGAATGGGCCATAACCATGGGTTCTATGGCAGGCGTTTTACTCATCATTACTTTTTTTGTAAGAGTGTTTCCGATAATATCAATTTATAAAACACTGGAAGACAAACACGAAATAACCAAACAAGATGAAACCATTGAAGAATATAAAAATGTACAGCTATCATAAATTTATTGTTATCCTGGCGCTCCTGTTAGGAACATCAGTTGAAACTATAAATGCACAGGATTCTGCTGCCGCATCACCAACAATGCTGAGCATTAGTTATTTCCTGCCGGCAAATCACGTACCTTATTTGGAGGTAACTACAAAAAAGAAAATCGGGCGAAAATTTGAGCCTGTAAAAGATATATCGCTGAATATTTATTTTGACGAAGCCGAACAAAAAAACCTGCTTGGCAAAGTGGTTACCGATACGATCGGAAAAGCAAGAATTGGATTGCCACCGTCTTTCAAAAACACGTGGGATTCGGTCGACGAATTTAAATTTCTTGCCCTGTCCGATTCATCTGCAGGAAAGGAATCATTAAGCGCCGACATCACAGTTAAAAAAGCGATTCTTACAGTCGATACTACTTCTGTGGATGGAGTAAGAACTGTTATTGGCGAATTGAAAGAGAAAAACGGAAATACCTGGGTTCCGGTTAAAGATATCGACATGAATCTTTCTATAAAACGTATGCTTGGTAATTTATCCGTAGGTGATGAAGCGACATACACCTCCGATTCTACAGGTGTTTCAAGCGCCGAATTTAAAAAGGATTCAATTCCTGGCGACGAAAAAGGTAACATTACGCTGGTTGCGAAAGTGGATGATAACGATACCTATGGCACGTTGTATAGCAGAAAAGACGATAAACTGGGGATCTGCAATTCAACCTTCAAATAATTTCTTTGCCCAAAGAACGCTGTGGTCAACACGCACCGAAACTCCTGTCTGGTTGCTCGTTACAGTCTTTTCTATTGTTGCAGGAATCTGGGGAACTATTTTCTTCCTGGCGTTCCAGATAGTGAAAATAAAGAAAATGGGAAGAGCTGTTTAATTGAGAAAAAAGAAAATTCTTTATAATATAAGATTACGAATTTCGAACAAGCCACAACGTTATCATACGATTTATGGGTTTATGCGACTGGTTCGTTAATCAATTAGCCCCGGTCCTTTAGGTCGGGGCAAAAAAGGAAGGGCTTAACGGCTTTAGCCTCATAACTGAATAAATTTGGCTAAAGCCGAAAACAACGGAATATTAGTCCCCGACCTAAAGGATCGGGGCAATTAAAACCCCATTCTGCAATGAACTTTATTTGTATAAGAAACTTTGTTCGTATAAGTAAGTTTGTTTGTATAACGAACTTTTCTAACTAATTGCACAACTTTAATTATTTAATAATTGCTTACCTGTTATATAGCTTTACTAAAGGTTTGCCCCGCCATTTCTTTTTTGAAGAGATAAGCATCTACAGCGGCGCAAATATTTCTTATAAATAGTCTTCCTTTTGCAGTAACATTTATCACATCACCATCTATCTCTACCAAACCATCAGCTTCAAGAGATGAAAGCTTTGATAAAATGTTTGTCAAAAAATCAACATCGTGTAATTCTTTATGCAATGTTGTTTTATTCAAACACATTAATTCGTGAACATAGTTTTGAATTAAGAGATCTTCTTCATCTAATAAATGACCATTTACTAACGGAAAATTTCCTGAGTTAATTTTGGCTTCATAATCCTCAATCACCTTTTCATTTTGAGCAAAGGCGTCTTTCGTTGCACTGATAGATGAAGCTCCGAGACCAATTATCAGCTTCGACTGTGTTGTTGTATAACCCATAAAATTGCGGTGAAGCTTGCCTTTTTCTGCAGCAATAAATAATGGATCGTTCTGTAATGCGAAATGATCCATTCCTATACTTTCAAAACCCGCCTGCTCCAGGAGCATTCTGCCCCTGGTATATATTTCCCATTTTACAGAGGCCGGCGGCAGATCGTTTTCTGTATACCTGCGCTGGGCTTTACTCTTCCACGGTACATGTGCGTAAGAATAAAATGCAATGCGATCAGGCATCAATTTTTTAATAAGCGCAATAGTATGCTCAACAGATTTTACAGTTTGATGTGGAAGCCCATAAATTAAATCAACATTAATACTCTTGAAATTATATTTTCTTGCCCAGTCAAAAACTTCTTTTGTCCGTTCGTACGATTGATTCCTGTTAATGGCATACTGTATGTAAGGATCAAAGTCCTGCACGCCAATACTGATCCTGTTGAACCCAATCGCCGATAATTTTTTCAGATGTTCTTCCGTAGCAGAATTGGGATGTATTTCAACGCTGAACTCATGTTCATCTTTAATAACAGCATCTTTAATAATACTTGTAATTAAATAAACGAGATTGTCCGCACTAAAAAAAGTTGGTGTTCCTCCCCCCAAATGAATCTCTTTTATTTTGGGAACTCCGGGCAATACATCACGATACATTTTCCATTCTTTTAAAACAGCATCTATGTACGATTCCTCAACGTTGTGATTTTTGGTAATACGCTTGTTACATGCACAAAAAGTACACAGGCTTTCGCAAAAAGGCAAATGAATATAGATACATAATTCGCCTTTCTCCGATTTGAAAGTATTTACTACCGATTGTTTCCATCTGCTATTGTCAAGTTTGGAAAAATCCCAGTAAGGCACAGTTGGGTAACTGGTGTAGCGTGGTGTAGCTACATCGTATTTGGTAAGTAATGGCAATATATCGCTCATACTTTCAGATTTATTCATATTACAAATGTTACAAAGAACCGAAGCCTGTACAATGACATTAATTATTGTTATTTGTGATTAATATCATACGCATTTTGATTCCCTATCATATCCGGTGTTTCTGAACTGATTTATTTTTATAGAATTAAATATTTAGTTCGCATTTATAGTATCAGCAGGGTTTCATTAACGAGCCCCATTGGGGCGATATATTAGTAGAGGTAATGAAAGGCATTCATTTTTTTCGGTTAGCTCCGTAGGAGCGGCATGTTATATATCGCCTCTGCGAGGCTACTGCCAAATCTTAAAACATTTATTGGTCGTGCTTTGCGGCCTAAATGCCTAATTCTATACTTTTTAATAAAAATATGGTGATTGGAGGCTTTTGCCGTAACACCCCGGATATGATTCCGCCTTTATAATAAATCACGGGTAACTATGATTCATCCCTTTTATCAACAAAATAAAATGAATTTTCTAAAACGCATCATCCTGTTGATTACTATACTTTTTGCTGTTCCTATTTTCTTAATGGCCCGCAAAGATGCATCACTTCAAAATAGAGTCATTGATACTTCCTATGTAGCAAACCTGCTTTATCTTAAACTTGTAAACAATTTTTATGAACTAAGAAGTAACAAGTTGTTTTGGTTTTTGCCGGATTCAAATTCTTACTCCTTAAGACAATTATTAAAGGAGAAGATTGATAGTTCAATAAATTCAGGATTAAGGAAAGAAAAATATCACTTAACAGAAATCGATAAATATATCGCCAAAAATTTTTTGCCGGCGGATAGTAATCCGGCGATAAAAATGGACCGGATTTTTACTGATGCTGCTATTACTTATTGCAAAGACATATACCAGGGGAATGATATTGATCACTGGATGTTGAGTGATGAACTTTCTTCAAAACAAGAGGGAGAGGATAATCAATTTCTATTGAAAGGATTGTTGGATGCAAACTCGCAGGAAGCGTTGCTTGCTTTTTTTAATTCTTTAGAACCAGGCGATGCCGAATATCAAACTATAAAAAGGGAATTACAATTCAAACGTGACTCCTTAACTTCTTTGCAAAAAAAACAATTGAGCACATCGCTGCAATTTTATCGCTGGATGCATCATTTCAAATTTGAAAAATGGATCGTAGTAAATATTGCATCCGCAACTTTGCGTTACAATGAATATGATAGCGTGAGGCTAAGAATGAAAGCCGTTGTGGGGAAACCATCAACCAAAACACCACGCATTGCAACGTACTGCAACTACATCGTTTTATATCCTTACTGGAATGTGCCGGCAAGCATTGCGTTGAATGAATTGTTACCTGAATTCAAGAGAAACCCGGGCGACGTAGACGCACTAAATATGCAGGTATTGGATTTAAAAGGGAATATTGTTGATCATCATAAACTGAACTGGAAAAATTATTCCAGGAATTATTTCCCTTTTCGCATTCGACAATCAACCGGTTGTGATAATTCTTTAGGAGTAATAAAATTTAATCTCACATCACCATACAGTGTATACCTGCACGATACAAACAATAAGGTTGCTTTTCTTTCGGGCTATCGGCTATTACAGCCATGGTTGTATTCGCATTCAGGAACCAATAGAACTCGCTAACCAATTGTTACGACAAATAAAATTGATAGTAACTTTTTGGCATCTTGCCTAAAAGAACAACAGCCTGTCACACTAAAAATTGATCAGCCCAATACCTGTATTTGTAGTTTATCAAACCGTTGAGACCGACACTGCGGGTAAGTTACAATACAATAAAGATGTATATAGGCTTTTAAAATAAAATACACTCAATAATATTTTACATGCAGATAGATCAAAAAAATATACAAGGCTTAAGAGATGAAGAGGTTACAAAATCAAGAGCCGCTTATGGAGTTAATAAAGAACATGCCGGAGAAAATCGTTTGTTGCTTCATGTATTGAAAGAAATTTTTTTTCAGCCAATGTTTATTTTGTTGCTGGCAGCCTGCTTAATATATTTTTTTGTTGGAAGATATTCAGATGGAATTATAATGATGGTTTCCATTTTTATTGTTTCGGGTATTTCCCTTATACCAGGAATACCGCAGCCAGGATGCGGTAAGCGCTTTAAAAAAATTATCAGCGCCAAAGTCTAACGTTATACGCAACGGTGTACAAATTAAAATACCAACTGAAGAAATTGTTGTAGATGATATTGTTGTATTAGAAGAAGGCGAGATAATTTCGGTAGATGGCGTTGTTATTTCAGCAAATGATTTTTCCGTTAATGAATCTATTCTTACAGGTGAATCATTTCCGGTAGAAAAATCGGCTGAAAATAATGACAAGGTTTACAAAGGCACACAGATAATCAGTGGAAGAGCTATCGCAAAAACTATTGCAGTTGGTAATAAGAAACGATGTTAGGTAAAATTGGTTTATCAATTAAAGAAGTCAATATTCTAAAAACTCCGTTGCAGAAACAAATCAATTCTTTTGTTCGCATTATGGTATGGATTGGAGTTATAGCTTTTATTATTGTAGTTGGATATCACTATTTACAGTCAGGCAATTTTATTCAATCTTTTCTCCAGGGTTTAACGCTTGCAATGAGCATTCTTCCTGAAGAGATTCCTGTTGCGTTTACTACCTTCCAGGCATTGGGTGCATTTAGATTATTAAGAAATAATATTATAGTAAAACAACCTCAGTATGTTGAAACGTTAGGTTCAGCTACTGTACTTTGTGTTGACAAAACAGGTACACTCACAGAAAACAAAATGAGTATTGCATATGTCTATGATGCGATATCCAAAAGCTCCATTAAGGTTGAAAATAAAAATGATTTGCCTCAGGAACTTATAGAGTATGCCATGTGGTCAAGCGAAACAGAACCCTTCGATCCAATGGAAAAAGCAATTCATAATTTATACCAACACATAACGGACGAGGATAAACGTACGCAATACCAACAGGTTCATGAATACCCAATAAGTGGCAAGCCGCCGATGATGACACACATCTTTAAAAACAATTTAAACGAATTTATTATTGCAGCAAAAGGTGGTCCCGAAGCATTGCTAACTAAAAGCGGTTTGAGTGCAGAAGAAATAAAAAAAATTCAACAACAATTGCAATTGTATGCCAGGGAAGGATTCAGGGTATTAGGTGTTGGCAAAGGATATTGGACCAAATCAACATGGCCGGTATCACAGGAAGAATTTGATTTTAAATTCCTGGGAATGATAGCTTTTTATGACCCACCTAAACCTAAAATTGCCGATACCGTTAAAATGTTTAAGGATGCGGGCATTTCTGTAAAAATGCTTACAGGTGATTACCCCGAAACGTCAATGGCAATAGCACATTTAATTAAGCTGGATGATGATGGTAAATATATAACGGGGAATGAAGTAACACACCTTTCATCTGTTGAATTAAAAAAACAGGTACAAGACACAAACGTCTTTGCACGAATGTTTCCTGAAGCCAAACTAAGTGTTATAAATGCGCTGATTGAAAATGGTGAAGTGGTTGCTATGACAGGTGACGGCGTGAATGATGCGCCTGCATTGAGAGCCGCCCATATTGGTATTGCCATGGGTAAACGCGGAAGCGAAGTAGCAAAAAATACAGCAGGATTAATTATCACCGATGATGATCTTTCGCATTTGACAGATGCGGTTGCTCTTGGCAGAAAAATCTATGATAATCTCAAAAAAGCAATTCAATATATTGTTTCAATCCATATACCCATTATACTAATTGTAACACTGCCTTTGCTTTTTTCATGGAAGTTCAATGAAATTTTTACACCCGTTCATGTTATTTTTTTAGAGTTAATTATGGGACCAACCTGTTCTATTATTTATGAAAATGAACCAATGGAACCCGGAACCATGCTGCGTTTGCCAAGGCATTTGTCCGCGACATTTTTATCGGGCAGGCAATTGCAAATAAGTATAGCACAAGGTTTGATGATAACCGCAGGCTGTCTTGGCGCCGGCTATTATTTCATGCAACAGCATCAAAGTGAAAACATGATCCGCACTTCAATATTTATAACATTGTTATTTTGCAACATCTTTCTCACGCTTAGTAATCGTTCTTTTCAATATCCCATTTTCCAAACCATCCGCTACAGGAATTATCTCGTTCCCGCAATAATTGCAATTACACTTGTATTAATATTTTCGTTTCTCTATATAACTTTCTTTAGAAACCTGTTTGGGCTTGACTATGTTTCGCCAATATATTTATTACTATTTATACTGGTAGCCATTGTAAGTACGGGTTGGATAGAAATTATAAAGGTCGTGCGAATGAAGTTGGGAAATCACAATAAATAAGAAATCAAATGAGTCTGTTATCAATATCGCGACAAAATTGAAGTCAAATAATTTGCGCAGGGAAGCCATTCGACTATTTATCCTCGTAAAAATCTTTCACCCATGCCACTATTTGATTTTGTGTCATACTATCAGTGGTTTCAACTCTTCTGATAACAGGTGATTGTATGGATTTATTTAGCATAAACTTCTCAAGCTCTGTTTTCATTTCTGCAGGCCCAAACAAAACAACTTCGTCGGTATCTTTAATTTCATCAACTACTTTTTTCAAATACTTCTGTATCTCATGATTTTTTCGGTTTTCTTTTTTTGTTTCAAAATTGGAAAATTGAACTCCAAATCTTGTAAACATTTTCTTTTCTCCGGGAATCCTCTCCCGGCTTTCAATTAGGGAATCTACAATTTTAATTGTATGCCCTTTACCTTTTAGAGAAACAATTACGGCCTTTTCAGTATCGATCCAAACGCCAGCTTTTGTACTTTTCATATGTCTGTTTTTTAAATCATTAATTCAAATGTTTTCATAAAACAATCATTGCTTTGCAGGTATTGCAAGCAAGGCTATTTTCGTATGATAGCTCATTGATTTTGTCAGGCTCGTGTGAAACAGGTCTTCCCAAAAACCTCTTTCGTATTTAACCATTGCCAGTATATCAATATCATTTTCATCAATATAATCTGAAATTGATTGCTTAAAATCTCTTCCTGCAAGATGTACAGCTGATAAGGTTTTTTCGCTATACTTTTTACTAATCATGCTTCCGTATTCGTAAAGATTACGGGAGTCTTCAGCATAGATAAGTGATTCTTTATTTTCCTCCTCACTAAATACAACTACTTCTATCTGCGCCATAAATAAATCAGCCATTTCAAAAAGAAAATCAAGAATAAATTTTTCTTTTTCAAAACGATTAGTGGCAAAAACAATTTTTTCCGGTTTCTTCCATTCGTAATTGCATGGTATCACCATTACGGGCACTTTGCTATTCCCTAATGTTGAGGATGTGTTACTTCCAAAAAACATTCTCTTTATGCCGTGGGCGCCCGTACTACCCATAATTACCAGGCTGATATCATCAGCCTCTGCTGCATCCCGTAATGCTTTTTGAAGCGGTTTTTTGGAAACGACAGTTCTTATATCCATGCCTGTTTTCTCTTTAATACTGTTCTTAAGCATCTCTAAATTCTTCAATGCTTCGTTCAGCTGAATTTGATTAAACTCTTTATTGACGCCCATATAATCGGTGTATAGATCTCCCTTCACATCAAATGAATGGAGCACAATAACTTCGGCAGGAAGAATTTTTGCTGATTGCACTGCATACTCAACTGCGTTATTTGCGCATGCTGAGAAATCAGTAGGAACGATTATTTTTTTTAACATAGTTGTGATTTTTATAAACTTTATCAAATTTTCTATACTCTATACATGTTATAGGTGTGATAAATACTTTCATCAAGAAACACGCCAACCAGGTGCGCATTTGCCGCTTGCGTTAACTGAATGGCATATTACATCAAACTCTCAGACATTCTGTACCGATCAAAAACAACTGAAAACTTTTTCACGCCAGCATTTTTTTCGTTACAAAATATCATATTAGGCTATCGAATTCAATGAATAAGATCATTGATTTCATTGATATATATCACCTGTGCTGCTGCAAATATTTCGAACCATTTTTACATTGAGCGGGCTCTGGAAATTGCATCATCGCGTTTAACGCATTTCCATTATATCATACTGTCTTAAAAAATGAATTGGTATTTAATCAATAAGTGTCAACGATACAAATAGCACTAACCTGAAAACATGATAAAAATCAAATCTCATGATAATTTTAATCATTAAAAAAGGCTTACAAACTTGATAAATTTGATTAAAGCAAGACATCATGAAAAAAACAATATTAATAGCCACCGATTTCTCACCTGCATCACACAATGCTTCTGTGTATGGAGTAGAACTTGCCAAAGCAATTAACGCTAATATTATTTTGTTTACTGCTTTCACAGTTCCAAATCCACCGCCATCAATTACCATGAGCGTATCCCGTTACGACGTAATGATGCAAACTGATAAACACTTACTGGATGAAGCAAATATGCTGGACCCGGGCCGAACGGTAATAGAGATTTTTTGTGATGAAGGCCCGTCATTTGATGCGATCATTAATATCGCAAATGAAAAAAAAGTTGATTTTATTATCGTGGGAATGAAAGGTGCCGGCAAAAGTTTAAAGAAAATATTTGGCAGTACAGCTACCGCATTGGCAAAAAAAACTAACATACCATTGATTATTGTGCCGGAAAAAGCAAAATTCAAAAGGCTTGATATTATGGTTTTTGCAAACGATGCTTCCGTGCTTGACAAAGGCATCCCTGCTTATATCACTGAAATCACGCAACTGTTTAAATCAAAACTTTATATAGTAAGGGTTGTTAAGAATAAAAAAGTATTTAAAATAAATACGCCACATCTTCTTACGCAAACAGAAGGCATAACCACATTTGAATACTCTTCTGATGCAGACATCAGCTATGCATTAAACACATTTATCGAGATGAATAAGGCAGATATGCTGGTTATGATTCCCCATAAACATCTGTGGCTGAAACGCCTGTTTACGAAGAGTGAAACAAAAGATATGATCTTTCATACGCATGTACCGTTATTAATTCTATCCAGGAATATCCTGTCAAATGGATATTCAAGAGAGCGAAAAAGCAAGCGGCAAAAAATAACTGTTTAAATAAGGGTTATGGGCAAGTAAGGCCATTTGCTGCAAGCGTCCGACCAATGTCATTTAGTAAAGCAATACCGTCCCACTTGAATATTGATTATTGGATATTGCGTGTTGAATATTTACCTTAAAAACACCCAATAATCAATTTTCTACATTCAATTTTCAAGCATAAAAATCGTTAACCAAATAACATTGAGCCTCCGGCAACAGCTTGACGAAATTATAGCGGCTAACTGTATTGCTATAACACCATTACACGGTACAAAAACAAAAGATATTCTCAGGAAATTAATCCATTGGTTTTCATCAATTCACCAGGAACTTGTTTTATTTGTTTGCTTTTTATTTTAATCACCTTCGGTAATTTTCTTATGCACCTCAACCCAATTCCTTATAAGAAAACAGTCACTAACTGATAATCAGGTAAATGATATATTAGTCTTTACTGATGAATCTCACTATTTGTTATGACCCCAGTCCTGTATTTAACCCTCCCAAAAAAATACTTTTGTATTGTAACTAATATCTATAACATTTAAAATAAAGATCATGGAAACAAAAGCATTAACCAGGTTAAACGAATCAATGCCGTCAGTTTTTGATGATTTTTTTAAACCATGGACTGATTTGTTTGATAGTGGCAGGTGGAACGTACGGCCAATGAATGTGCCGGCCGTGAATATTACAGAACATCCGAATGAATACCTCGTGGCACTTGCTGTACCCGGAATGAAGAAAGAGGATTTTAAAATTTCTGTAGATGGAAATATGCTCACAATCAGTAGTGAAAAAGAGGAAAATAAAGAAGATAAAAACAAGAAGTTTACCCGCAAAGAGTATAGCTATTCTTCTTTTAGCCGTTGTTTTTCACTACCTGAAGAGATTAAACAGGAAAAAATTAATGCTAAGTATGAAGACGGGGTGTTAAAAATTTCGTTGCCTCGTAAAGAGGAAGCTAAAAAGCCGGTGGCAAAAAAAATTGCTGTGAATTAACGGCGCCGGCTACTGCTCTGCCACGGTCAAAGGCGGAGCAGTTTTTTACAATCTTAATTAATTTCTAAATACTGATTAACTATCCAAATTCTTTGTAACCTGTAATAACAAGTTTTAAAATATCAGACGAATCAATTTTAAATGTTTCCATTATTAAAATTCTGTTTAAGGCATTGGAATAAAGTGTTTTTTTATGGCTTGAATTTTATGAATAACAACAGGAAACATCATGAAACAAACTTTAAATATTAACATATCAGGCAGGAATCGAATGAACGAAAACCTCAAAATTAATCAACTACAGGTTGAAGTTAATACCTGGAAAAGGCTTTTAAACTTTTTCAGTGACGAAAACGTTTGCTTAAAAAACCGGCTTTCAGAAATTCTTAAGAATGGGTTTGACAGAAAACTGCTGGAAGAATTTGAAAATTTTCAAACCAAATTTATTAAACAGGACGAAACAATTACTTTTCTTAGAAATGATATTGCTGAACTCGATAAATTATTATTGAACACTAAATTGGGTATCGGTATCAACGAATACACCATCGATAGAAAGCTTGAACATCTTCGCAAAAACATGGCCAATTCTGAAGGAAGATTTTTTCAACTGCAACTTAATTTTAATACCTATATTTTGGAAAATATGTAACCGGCGGAAACAGGTGCCTGTTAATTGACGAGGTTTTCGAGTTTTTTATAATTAATAATTTTAATGTTTCCGCTATTAATCTCAATTAATTTTTCACTGCGAAAATCACTTAACGTTCTTATTACAGATTCTGTAGCAGTACCTGCAATGCTGGCCAGGTTTTCACGGCTGATGTCAATCGTAAAAACGCCAGCCTCCTGTGTGTTATATTTTTTCTGAAGCATGATTAAAGCTTCAGCCACCTTCTTGCGTAAAGAGTTATAAGCAAGTCCCAGCAAATGATTTTCTTTCTCCGTAATATTTTTGGCCAATAATTGTATAAACTTTTTAGTTACTTCAGGGCTCTTGTTCAGCAGTTCTTCAAATTCCTCTTTTGGTACTATCGCCAACTCTGTTTCTTCCAATGCTTCCGCGGTATCTTTATAAACAGTTTCTTCCAAAAGAGCTATATATCCAAGGAAGTCACCGGCACTATATAATTCTGTTACAAGTTCCTTTCCATCATCATGAATTTTGAAAGATTTTACCTTTCCTCTAATCACATAATAAAGCCGGTTTGGATAATTTCCCTGCGAATAAATAATTTGCTTTTTCTTGTAAGTATTTACGTTGCGGCCTTCAACAAGATCCTGTAAGCTATCTTTTCCAAAAGAAGTTTCCATAAGATTTTGCAAACCTTCCAGGCCAGGTGCTATTTCTTTTTTCAGCAAATCAAGTTTTCTTAACCGGCTTTCAACAGCATTTAATAATTCAATTCCTTCAAATGGTTTGGTGATGTAATCATCGGCGCCGAGTTCCATTCCTTTACGAAAATCAGAACGTTCCGTTTTTGCAGTTAAGAATATAAACGGCGTATTTTTTATTGTTTCATTCTTGTGCACAGCGTGCAGAACGCCATAGCCGTCAAGGCCGGGCATCATTATGTCGCATATAATAAGATCCGGCATATGCTCAATTGCTTTTTCAACTCCCACTTTACCATTCTCGGCCACAATTACCTTGTAATTGGAGAGCTCAAGTATTTCCGCCGTGTTTTCACGAATGTCATCGTTGTCCTCTATCAGGAGAATTTTTTTCATATTATTTCTTTAAAATTAATGTAATTATGAACTCGGTGCCCTTACTAAGCTCACTTTCGTATGAAAGGTTTCCGTTCATAAGCTCTGCATATTTTGAAACTATATGTAAACCAAGCCCAGTTCCTTGTACGTTGGCTGCATTAGTTGCACGGAAAAAACGCTCCGTTAGATGTTGCTGGTCCACTTTTGAAATTCCGATGCCGTGGTCTTTTACAGAGAGGCTAAACTTATTTTCCTTTAGGGAGGTTTTCATTTCAATACAGGTATTTTCCGGGGAAAATTTACTTGCATTTGAAACCAGGTTCATTACAATATGTTTTAACAACGATGGGTCTAATACTACTTCAGGGTTCCCTTCATGCACATAAGAAATTTCCTGCTTCTTCTTCAGGTTATCTTTAATTTCTTCGATAATTAATGCAATGAAATTTTCAATATTAAATTCTGACAGCTTCACTTGTATCTTGCCTTCTTCTATTTTACCAACACTTAAAAAATCATTCAAAATATCAGTAAGCATGTTTACCGAAGAAATAATTCTTCCTAAATGCCTTTCTCTTTTCAACTGTTCATCAGAAGTTGTATATTTTTCGATTAAGTAGGCCGACGAGAGAATCGTGCTCAATGGTGTACGAAATTCGTGGGAAGCCATCGAAACAAAATTTGATTTAAGTTCGCTCAATTCATTTGCTTTCTCGAGAGCCGTTTTAAGATCTTCTTCCGCCTTTTTTCTTTGAGATATATCAATTGCAATAACCATAAACCCGGTGATCAGGCCGGCACTGTCCAGTATAGTCGTCAGCGTTAGTGAAATAGGGATTGAAGAACCATCCTTTCTTATGTAACTATATTGTTCTTCCTTATGAATATTTCGCCTTGATTTTTCAATTAAAACTTCAAAATCGTCTTTAATATCTATACCAAATTTTTGATGCAGTTCCCGCCTGCGCATTTCCAGCTCCTTCTTATTGTGCAAAATGTTAATTCGCTTTTTATCGATAACCTCCGATTCACGATATCCCAGGTTAAGTGACGCTTCAGGATTGAAAAGTTTAATAATACCTTTTTCATCAGTAGCAATAATCATTGCCCCGGCATTATCGAGCAAAGCATTTTGATACGACAAGGTATCTTCAAGTTTTTTACTTGACACCTGCAGTTGCAAAAGCGTTTCCCTTAATTCTTTTGTGCGACTGTCTACTGTTTCTTCCAATTCATCATTCAATTTCGCAATTTCTTCCTGCGCCCTTTTGCGTATTGTTATATCGCTGATAAAAGCGATTACATTTTCGTCCCCGTTATTTTTAAAATTGCCCAAACTCACTTCAACGGGAAATTCTGTACCGTCTTTTCTTACAGCAAACAGGTCCATGCCTACACCCATTGGCCTGCTCTTTGGATGATGCGTGTATGCGTGCCTGTGATGCACGTGTTTATGGCGAAACCGCCCGGGTATAAGAAGTTCGATGGGTTTGTTTATCAATTCTTCAAGTTCGTATCCAAAAAGTTTTAATGCGAAGGGATTTATCGCTTGTATTTCTCCATCCTGGTTAACCACAACAATGCCCATGGATGAATGATCAAAGAGTGCACTATTTTGAGGAGTAGATCGCATCAGGCAAATTTAATGTAGAAAGAAACACAAATATCCCAATGCACTCAGGACTTAATGCAAATTAGCAAGAAACATGTAAGGAATGAATATAGTATTATAAAGCATAGATAAAAATTATTCTATACCAGGAAGGTGAATTGAAACCATATTTTTTTAATTTATGGAAAGATTATTTGTTTTCACTCTCTTCTCTTTCCACTGCTATGGTACATTCTCCTATTATGGCAGCCAATGCCCCGATTGCTGCCAGCACGGGTGCAAACAACGCTCCCACTACACCGACAGTCAGCGGGAAACTCATCAGCTCTTTGCCGGACTTTTCCGTAATAGTTATCCGGCGTACATTTCCTTCTGAAATGAGCTCTTTTATTTTTTGAAGCAGATGTTCTCCGTTAACCGTAAAAAATTCTTTTGCTCCCATAGTGATATATTTTTAATTGCAAAATTAGTTGTAAATATCTATAAGGATTTCAAGTTCAAAATAAGTTTACGTTGATATTTTTAATTGAAACAAAAAAAGTAACAGGCTGAATCATTTTAGGAAAATAATTCATTCATGACCAATTCGGAGATCCTGTTACTTTTTAACTGGTAACTCATGCCACAGGTTCTGCCTTTTGTTGTTTTCTCTTTTCCATAAATTTTTCAATAAGGTCAGGAACTTTTTCAAAAGCGGCGCCCAGGCCTTTGCTCGTAGATGTTGCTATAAAAGATATTTGGCCCCCACGGGTTGCAAGAAAACCAATTGGCGTTACGCCGATGCCACCACCTGCGCCAGAGCCACCACCTTCTCCTTTGCCTTTATTAGGCGCATCTCCGTGACCTTCACCACCGCCATAACCAAGGCCCATTCCAAATTTAATTACGGGTACACAGGTAAATTCGCCTAATTGAAAAGATTGACCGATTACTGTTTCGGTCTTTGCTTCTGTTTTCATAAAATCAGTAAGTTGCTTTACTGTTTCATCAAGATTGATTGCCATAAAATTGTTTTTAAAAGTTAATAAATAATTTACGTCATCAATGCATAGATTATCCGGAATGGTCGATTTTTGATTGTTAATAGAAGATAGTTTTCATCTATAAAATTTAGACGGATATATTGCCTGGTTAGCGGCAAAAAATTCAAAGGATACAACTTTGCGTTTATCGTATTATCGCTGCTGCCAATTGCAATTTTCAATTGGCTTATTCTAAAAGTCCCGATAATTTTAAAGAACTTTCCTATCCATTTGCTGCGACCTTTTTTTCTTTGGCCTTGAATCTTTTTTATCTTCTTTTTATATTTTTTATCTGCAAAAATCATTTGCATCAACGACCAGCTTTTATTAAAGAACAAGACGTGAATATTTAACCACCATTCATCATTATCATATATAACTGATGCTCTTCCAATGCTTCTCCATCGTATGATAATTTCCGGAATTCGTGAATCAATTTTTAATTCTAACGGTGACACCAAAATCCAGCCAATTATTAATAATATGAACAGTATTATTATTATCCATATCATAAGCAAAATTCCTTAATTGTAAACTTCAAAAGGATGACAGAGGTCAAATATAAACTGAGCATGGTCAATTATTATGCCCTTTTACATATTGCGGTTTCCATAAATAGTTAATTTCTTTTTTACGCAACAATAACAAAATAGATACGGCCATTATCAACGTGCATGGAAACGCCGCTCCAAAACCGAGTGGCGCAATAGCAATCAAAAAAATGATGGAGCCAATAGCACCGGTCTTAAATATCCATCCTTTAAATAACATAGAAATGGCAATTAGTGATTGACAGGTGGCAATAAAACCAACAGTTAAGGTAATATGAGTACTGAACCACCCGTTAATAAAATTCCTGTATAAGCCCCAAAATGTAAGACCTGCATAATCCAGGTAAAACTGGGGAGCAATTACAGCCTCGTTCCAGTTAGTCCAGCTTGCCCATGCAAATACCAGGGATACCAGTAATCGTAAAACGCGTTGATTTTTCCAACCCGCCCAAAGCATTGCCAGTGCGAGTAAATTAGAAAAAATATACAATGCCAGAAATACGTTATAATTTAAATCTCTCACTGCCCCGGTATATTTATTTTAAACTTTTTGATTTCTTCTTTCAGCTTTGCAGGAATCTCCCGGCAACTGCAATTTTTTGCATGTGCAATGTGCCATTCAATTCGTTGTTGCTGAGTTGGGTTTTTTGGCATCGGGTGAGCCAGGTGCCATTCTTTATTTAGTTTCATATTCTAAACTTAATTTGAGTTTGCTTCGCGAATCGTTACGAAAAAACTTAGCGGCGCTAATCATCGCAATTGGAAATGTTACCATCCATAAAGCACCGATATAATAAAATGTTGGGTAGAAAAATGCCAGCACTAATACCGGCATTAATGCGCCATTCCACAACAGTCCCCGATACAACCATGTATTATTTCTAAATGCAAATGCTGCGAAGAGTGTTGAGAGGCTCATGAAGAAATAACCTAAACAATCAACCGCCATCAAAAATGTTTTTGGGTTAAATAACAGCACGCTTTTTTCGTCTGTCCGTGCCTTTAATTGAGCAGGCACAACTACTGTAAGCTGGGTGAAATAAACAATAGTAACGTCAACGCAATATATTACTGCAAATGCAACTCCTATATTGGTCCAGATTTTAAGACTGGCGCTTGCAATATAATGCAGGCATATAATGGCTACTAAGAATGATGGCGCTAAAAATAGTGAAGGAAGAAACAACCAGAATAAATCCTGCGGATGCGGAATAACCTGAGCCGTTGATAATATTTGGGCTATTGAATAACCGAATCCAAAAATTACAGACAATATTGCTGTAATAAAACCCATCCTGTTTATTGATAAATAATGCATGATTGCCGGGTTTTATCATTGCGCAGATCAATTTCCAAATTTCCTCTTTTCCGGTTCGAACGTCAATGAACACCGTCAATAGTTTAAATGATTGTTATCATCCTCAGTTGTTGATTTGATGCTGCTAAAATTCAAAAAGACAAGAGTAATAATTATTATAAATGACTCTGTAACGCCCTGGATTAGACGAAAAAAAAGGCCCCAGTAGAAACCAGGGCCGTACCAAAACTAACTAATTATAAAAACTAAGTGTTCAATTAGAAATACCTTAATTTTTACAATGATGCCAAAATAGTAATAAAATTCATAATACGCTAATTTTCCTCGAAAATTCCTTAAACGGTTTCAGCATTCAGACTTTTAAATTTCTCCAAATGGGGAACTATTTCGTGTTGCAATCTTCGTATCAGAATCATTTTTACAGCGTCGTGTTCGGCAATAAACACATTCTTTACTCGCATCAATAATTCCCTGGTAGCCAGGCTCAGAGGCAATATCCAATGTTCATCCAATAAGGTAATTGATGTATACTTATCCTGCAAATTTCCAAACTCTTCAAGAAGCCCGTCAAAATATTTTTTTTCTGCGTCCGGGATTTCGTCACTTTGAAAATTTATTTCCTCATCCTGCACTTTCCAGTTTTTGAATCGTGTAAAAAATATCCTTCAGATGTTTCCTTACATCATGCATATTTGCATCACTGAAATTACCGCTCGTAATAATCGCAATTATGGCCATGCAATTATTATTAATAAATCTGCCCGCAATAGTTACATTTATTTTTTCGAGAGTTGATGCTCCCGTTTTTTTTATCCATTTACTAATTGCTTTTTTAACAGGAATATCGCGGAATTGGGCTTGTAATATTCTTACCTGGTGTTCAAGTAATTTCAAATAAGACTTTATTCTTTTTTTTTCTTTTCCGGCAAAAGCAAGGATAGTTTTGTGTTGCAACTGCAGATCGCGAATTGAGCCTGCTATTGCGTATGCCTTTTTTAACTTCCGGGGAATTTTTATTTTTTTCTGCGATGCGTTTTCAGTTGAAAGCATCCTCAAAAAAGCCCGAAGCTTTTTATATTCCACCCGCAGTTTGTGAATGGATTCTGTTTCGAAATCTTTATTTACAATTGTTATGAGTTTATGTAGCGACCGGTAATGTTTCGTGATAATATTTTTTGGATCGCTTTTATCCATTGGTAGTAGCAAAATTAAATTGGGGTACCTGCTCCATCATTTCATAAAGTTGAAAGGCATCCTCTTTCCTGCAAAGTTCTGTACCTGCATTCATAGTGGCTGCGGTGCCGCAAGCCACACCAAATTTAGCAGCTT
This sequence comes from uncultured Chitinophagaceae bacterium, assembly GCA_963756945.1. GTDB lineage: Bacteria > Bacteroidota > Bacteroidia > Chitinophagales > Chitinophagaceae > Ginsengibacter. The sequence continues at coordinate 253,370 of CAVWQJ010000046.1, forward strand.
CCTGCAAGCTTTTTCCATTTGAAAGAAAAAAAACAATTCCTGCAACCATGCTGTCCCCTGCACCAACGGTACTCTTTCTTAAAACCTCTGGGGCGGTAATTATCTCAGTGAAATTTTTTGTTATAAGAGTTGCGCCTGCCATGCCCATTGAAATTACGATTACTTCACACATACCTCTTTCAATAACTTCCCTGGAAACAGTCACAACATCCTCCGGCTGCAATTCATCCATTCCGGCCAAAAATGCAAGTTCGCCAAGATTTGGTTTTAGAAGGTAAATGCCTTTCTGTACAGCTTCTTTCAATGCTTCTCCCGACGTATCTACAATTAATTTTGCACTTTTTTTGTTTGCAATCTCCGCAAGCATTGCATAAATATTGATAGGAACTCCCGGCGGTAAACTGCCGCTTGCAATTATAAAAGCTGCATCATTTATTTCTTCCACTGCTGTTAAACATTCTTTCCATTCATGTTCGCTTAACAAAGAGCCAGGCATTCCAAAACGGTATTGGGCGTTGATGGATTGATCAAGCACAATAATATTTTCGCGTGTCTCATTTTCAATTTCTATTATTTTGGAATTAATATTTTCCCTTTCCATTAAATGATTAAAAAACCTTCCGGTGTAACCACCAGAAGGAAATACAGCAATAGCATCTTCGCCCAGTTTTTTCAGCGCTCTTGCAACATTAATGCCGCCGCCGCCCGGCTCAAGTTTTGGTGACGCACATTGCAATTTTTTCTCCGGAATTAAACATGATATTGAAGTGCTTTTATCAATACAGGGACTAAACGTTATGGTAACTATTTTTGACATATTGCATAATTGAGACTACAAAAAAAATTGTGATAATAATTGACGAACACGTTTGGAGCCGCCATGCTAACGATAAAAAATTGTGATGCAAGACCTTTCCTTGTAAATTTCCTGCTATAAGATATTCAACTGTCAGCTTATTCGTGAAGCGCCATTACGGGTATGTGGCTATGTAATATCAAATGTTTTGTATGGCTTCTTTGAATCATCTTCTCAAGAAGCGAATGCCGCTTATGAGTTACCATAAGAAGATCAATATTATTCTTTTCACAAAAATCCATCAGGCCTTCATCTATATCTTTATTGTTTATGAAATGAAATTGCGGTTTCACATCTTTCAACATTACCTGCAGCAAACCAGACTGGAACACCATTTCAGGATCATGAGCTTCTGTTGAACCTGTATTAATAACATATAGCCGGGCATTGAAAATTTTAACGAGTTCTTCAATCTCATCAACAGGTGTTTTATCAACAACCTTTTCAAAGTCGCAGGCCAGCCCGATCTTTTTAATATTTGCAAACTTCACCCCGCGTGGTATTGCCAATATTGGCCACCTAAGATGTTTCATTGCAATTATGGTATGGCTTCCAAAAAATATCCGCTCGGCATTAGTTACACCCTGGTTTCCCATAACTAACGCAAACGGGTGTACGCGATCGCAAACAGCGCTTAGCTGAGTAAAAAAAGTACCCATTTCAACTTCCGTTGCAATCCTGATTTTATTACCCGTTTTTCTTTGCAGTTTTCTTTTCAATTCTTCTAAAATTTCTTCGGCATTACCGATTATATCTTCTGTAGTTGTAACAGGAGGTATATCATTATAATAAATAGGGATTTTTTGCACATTAAGTAATAGTAAATCCGCATTTATGGCGACTGCCATATCTGCTGCATAATTTGCGGCATTTAAAGCTATTGAAGAAAAATCAGTCGCCAGGATAATTGTTTTCATATAAATTTTTTTTAGAATTAAGTATAAGAGCAATGTGATTATAGGGCTCCATGATTTTTTTGTTCACGAAATCCACATCTCCACCGTCTTCAAGTATCTTCTCAATAATTTCATCCACCGTATTTTTTAAATAAGAAAAACGGTTGTATAATTTATTGGCTGTATAAATCATTTCTTTGTTGCTGGTATCGATTTCAGAATATTTATAATTCTCTTCAAGTAAAAGCAGGCGGCAATGATGTTCCATAACCGCGTTAAGTACATCGATGAGTCCCGAAGCAAGTTTATTTTTATCCGCAGCTGTTTGAAGTGCATTTAATAAAAACTTTTGCTTCACTTTTTTCCAATCGGCAATGTATGGCGCGATAATTTCTTTAAGTGCTTCGGTGTCTGCTTCCTTGTAGTCACTTATTATGTTTTCAATAACTGAAGTTACGTGCGTGGTTACCTGTTTAAAGTGATCTAATACATTTTCGTTCCCAATTATAAATAGCGGCAGGTGATAAGATTCCATTATAAAATCAAGTGAGTTATCAATGCGCTGCAGAAATTTATCGATATTGATTCGAACACATTCATGATCACAATTTTTAATTTTTAGACGATGATATAACGGGTCAGTATATTCTAAAAAATTTTCTAAACCGCTAAAAAAAATCTTTTGCATCTCACCGGATTCATTTACATAAATCCTGCACTCCTTTTCGGTTAGTTGCAGTAAAAGATATTGATGCAATTCTTTTTTATTTTTTATGAGGTCTTGTATATGAAATGATTTATCCAACACGACTCTTTCGTCAACTTCAACACTGAGGTATAAAACTTTTTCAAACACGGGCGAAACATAAATTGCGATACTTTTTTTGTGGGTACTGAAATCAAGATTCTTGATAATATACTTTAGCTTCTGTATAACCAGCAAAGCCATGTCAATAGAAAAATTATCAAATATTCTTTGCTCGACTTTTTCAACTACAGATTGCAATGCTGAAGTAAGCTCACTTTTTGATTGCATTTTCGGTTCAAACGGAAGAATTATAGAAACGGACGGCAGATTATATTCTGTCTCACTTGCCGCAGCCAGGTGAGATAATAGGTTCTGTTTCATAAGACCCATTTTTTATTAGTCAAATATAACTTTAAGCAATGCACCTGTCGATGACAGCCGTCATAAAATGGCTTGACACTCCTCATTTACAAAGGCTCCGAAAAATGAATTTTACAGATGGCACGCTGATTGGAATCGCCATCGCAGGTTAAGTAAAATCTATGCACCTGTTGCATGTTGAACGAATAACTCATAAAGCTTCAGCAGCACAGACACGACCACATTCTTTAGAAACGGAAAACAAATAACAGTCAACAAAATGGTAATAAACCAAATTGCCGGTTCAGTGGTTTTTGTATGTTGAATATGATGGTTTAATGTTATCAATTTATTATAAGTTACCTCCCGCAATGTTTACCGGTGGGCAATAAAAACAGGAGTTTTATGATCTTTAATTGTCTTAATAATAAAACTGCGTTTGAATAATTGTGAAATTTCGGACCTGCTGAATGATCCGCTAACCAATAAAGGATTTGACTGTTTTGCAAGCCATTCATTAAAAATATTTTTATCAGTAACAGGAATTTTATTTACTGAAAAGTTTTCAAAGTGGGCAAACGCAAATTCTTCAATCAACTGTTGGTCCGGAATGTCGTGCTTCCCGTCTCCTGCATAAACTAATATCGTTTTTAGAGAACACAGTTCGGGGAATAAATTCACAAATTGCTTAATGGCGTAAACTGAAGGTTCGGAACCGTCGTATGCCAGGATTATATGTGATGGAAAATCAAATTGCTCGGGCACAATAATTACCGGGCATTCGGTATCATGCAATGCATTCAATAAATATTCAAGCGGATCATTTTCATTACTGGTATAAAAAATTTCACTGCCAATTATCATAAGATCAGCAAAACGGGTTTCTTTTGATAACTGTGAAAGCGCCGATTCGTAAATGTCTTTATGTACTTTATATTTTATATTATTCTCATCGCACAACCTGGTAAAATCCTTTATGCTGTTTTCTAAAACATCTTCATCGATGCCTTCTCTCACGGGTATATAGGCTGGTGCCGCAAAAGCGCTGGGAAAGAAAAAAAGAGATTCGTAATTTGTTTCTGCTAAAAAAATACCGGTTAGTAAAATTGGCGTTTTCTTATTTACGTTGCATGCAAAAGAAAAAGCGCCTTTTGAAAAATTCCCTCCGTCAAATGGAATTATTATCTTTTTCATGGTAATTCATTTTTGTTCACAAAATTAATCCGACGAGTAATGATATCTTCTTCTTTTCTTTTGCTGTTTTAATTCAGTACAAAAGTTTTATTTTTTTGAAATTGACTTTCCTCAAACATTCGTTCAGGTAATATTAATAATGGAACATGCGTATGAAAGATCATTTCCTTTGTCTCGCTTTTTCTAAAGATCCGTTCAAGCCATTTATGCTTATGTGGCATCATCACCAACATATCGGCTTCATGCTTTTCTACAAATGAATTCAGTGCCTTGGTTATATCAATGTCATCCGGGTATTCAAATTTTTCGGCAAAAGTTTCGGCTGCTTTCCTTAGTGTTTGGTGGGTATTTGAAACTTCGAACCATTCTTCGTGTTTGTTTTTTAAAACAGTTACCACATACAATTTTGGTTTAACGGCCTGAATTAAATCTGCTAAATTATCTAACACATGTAAGTCGGTATCAAGCCCCAAATCGCTTGCAAAAACAATTGTCGCGGGGCTTTTATATTCTACATTTTCAGGTACTAAAATTAATGGCACATTCGTATTTCCCGTAAGCGCTACAGCCGTGCTTCCAAATATTTTTCTACGATCTCTGCCGGTTCCGTTGATTCCGGCGATAATAAAATCAATCTTCTTTTCATTGCCGGCATTAACTATAGCATCTGCCGCCTCGCCCTCATCGCACATAATCTCTATCAACGAATGCACAGGGGTCAGGAAATTTGCTTCATTCAGTAACTGACTGTCAGATCGCATCATTATATCATACCTCGATATACCTGCATTCAATGCAGGCTGCGAGGGCGGAACCTTATAGGCGTTAAACAATATTACCTTTGCATCAAGTGCCTTTGCAAGTTGCACCCCATACAAAGATGCAACCCTTGATGCAGGAGAGAAGTCTGTCGCTATCAATATTGCTTTCATAAAATTTCCCTTTGTCCAAAGCTATCACAACGGTTTCTTTTATCAGATGACTTTAATTATAGTTGCGCCTGATTCACATCACTACCATTTAGTTGCTCCCGACAAGAACAATATTAAATTTCATTTTAGAAACCAACTGAAAATATAATCCCAAAATCAATTAGAGGAGCACTTATCGTTCGAAGAAAAATAATCTCTTTACCAGTTAAAGCTCATTCCTGTTCTAATTATACTTCCAAAAAAAATAATGACTACTATCATCTGATGAGTGGTTACAAATCATGCGATACGTTTTTTACAAATAATATTTTTACTCAAATAAAGATGAATCAGGAATAAGTTTTCTCTATAACCCTTATTTAAATTATCAACAAACGTTACCTATATTTTAAAATTTAACCAATGAGAAAAATATTAGTAGCAATAAATGCAGCTAACCCGGACAAGAATTCGCTTGAATTTGCAAGCTACCTGGGAAGGTTAACCAATTCAAAAATAACCGGTGTTTTCCTGGAAAACCTGGCTTACGAAGAATCGATAAGCCTAAAGGCTTCCGCGGGGAAAAACAATTTTAAAAGCCATTTAAATAAGCCGGATAATGGACAATTGAACAGACCCGAATTAATAGACCAAAATATTTTGACCTACAAGGAAGCAGCCGCTAATATGGGTGTAAACTTTGTTTTACATCGCGACAGGGGTATACCAGCCTATGAATTAATTGAAGAAAGCCGGTATGCAGACATGATTGTACTTGATGGGGCTACTTCATTTAATAAACAATTTGAAGGAACACCCACCAATTTTATAAAAGACGTTTTGAAAAGCACAGAATGCCCTGTAGTGATAGCTCCCGAAAATTTTGAGGATATTGACGAGGTTATTTTTACCTATGATGGTTCGGCCTCTTCGGTATTTGCCATTAAACAGTTTACGTATTTGTTTCCTCAATTGCATGATAAAAAAATAAACGTGGTGCACATTAATGATACCGGTGAATGGAAAGACGCCAACAGGTTTAAATTAAAAGAACTCCTGAAAAACTACTATTATGATTTGCATTTTGAAGTGCTAAAAGGAAATATGTACAACAGCCTGGTTGAATTTATTTCTGCGAGAAACAATACTTTTTTAGTAATGGGCGCTTATGGGAGAAATACACTATCAAGGATAATTAAACCAAGCCGTGCTGACCTCATCATCAAAGCCATACTACAGCCCATTTTCATCGCACATTTTTAGTTGAAATCAATTTAATAAAATTAATATTCGTTGATGTAGACCAATATTTTTCCAGGTAGTATTAAAACAGTATGTCAATAATAAATAAAGCAAACCCCAAACCATTAATTAATCGCACAGCAATACAAGTGCCCTGTTACCATTGCAGCGAAACATGCGAGGATAATACGTTTCAGGCTGATGATAAAGTATTTTGCTGCAATGGCTGCAAGCAGGTATATCTCTTGCTTAACGAAAACAACCTATGTAATTATTACAACCTTGATAAAAATCCTGGTATCAAAGCCAAAGGAAAGTTCACTTCTGAAAGATTTGGCTATCTCGACGATCCGGCAACTATAAATAAGCTGGCAGAATTTAACAGTGACAACAAAACCAATGTTGTATTTCAGTTGCCGCAAATTCATTGTTCTTCGTGTATTTTTTTACTGGAGAACCTGCACAAAATTAATGAAGGCATCATCACTTCTCAATCAAATTTTCAAAAGAAAGAAGTATTTATCGCCTTTAATCCGCAACTGATTACTTTAAGAAAGGTTGTTGAATTACTTGCCTTTATTGGCTATGAGCCAAGTATAACGCTTAATGATACACGAACCGGGAAACCAACAACATTTAACAGGCAACAGATTTATAAAATTGGTGTTGCAGGCTTTTGTTTTTCAAACATTATGATGCTAAGTTTCCCGGAATATTTTTCGGGAGGAAATATTGAACAAGCCGGGCTGAAGGAAACTTTCACATGGATGAATATTGCCTTGTCGTTACCGGTGTTATTTTTCAGTGCTTCCGGTATTTTCATCTCTGCATGGAAAGGGCTGCGGCAAAAATTTCTGAATATTGACGCACCGATAGCTTTGGCTATTATAGTAACGTTTGCCAGAAGCTATTACGAGATCATTAAGTGGTCATGGCGCCGGTTATCTTGATTCAGGAACAGGAATAATATTCTTTTTATTAATTGGTAGATGGTTTCAAAATAAAACCTATGATTCCTTTTCATTCGACAGGGATTACAAATCTTATTTTCCTTTAGGCGTTACCGTTATTAAAGACAACGTTGAAAAAAATATCCCCGTCACACAATTGCAAAAGGCCAACCGCATTATACTCCGCAATGAAGAAATGATACCTGCAGATGCGATACTGATAAAAGGAAATGCCAATATTGATTATAGTTTTGTTAGCGGCGAAACAACCCCCGTTGCAAAAAAAACAGGCGACTTAGTTTATGCAGGCGGTAAACAAATTGGCGGCGCTATTGAAATGGAAATCGTTAAAGAAGTATCGCAGAGTTATATCACCCAACTCTGGAATAACGAAATATTCAATAGCAAAAAAAATGAAGATAAATCCTTCATACATCCATGGAGCCGTTATTTTACGCTTGTATTATTTAGCATTGCATTCTGTACCATCTTATTTTGGTGGCAATATGATTCTTCTAAAATATTGCCTTCTCTCACAGCGGTGTTAATTGTTGCCTGCCCATGTTCCCTTTTGCTTTCGGCAACTTTTACCTATGGAAATATGCTGCGCATTTTTGGAAAAAATAAATTGTATTTAAAAAATGCAGGTGTTATAGAATCATTGGCTAAGATCAACACAATTGTACTTGATAAAACCGGAACCATCACCCAAAACAAATCGTCGAAAGTTAGTTATGAAGGGACGCCGCTAACATCTAAAGAACTCGTGGCTATTAAAAATATTACCAAACAATCATCGCATCCGTTAAGTAAGATCATCGCTTCGTGGCTGCCAATGGAATCAGGCACAATGGCGATTGAAGCATTTAAAGAGTACGCGGGGAAAGGATTAGAAGCCACGGTAAACAACATCAATATAAAAATGGGTTCTGCCGGTTTCCTCAATCAATTTGACCCCGGAATTATTTCTTACGACACTGGCACTCATGTTCACGTGATGATGAACAATGTACACATGGGCAAGTTCACGGTAAGCAATCAATACCGCGATGGAATCGATGAATTAGCGATCCGTTTAAAAGAGGAAAAATTTGAGTTGCATGTTTTATCCGGCGACAACAATTCAGAAAAAGAAAAACTGGCAAAGATGTTTGATAATAACACACAGCTTCTTTTTAACCAGTCACCTCAACAAAAACTTGATTTCATAAAATCACTGCAGAACTCACCTGTTGTACCATCCGGCGCTAAGGGTAAAAATGTATTAATGTTGGGTGATGGCCTTAATGATGCAGGGGCCTTAATGCAAAGCAATGTAGGGATAGCGGTCAGCGATAATACATCACAGTTTTCGCCCGCCTGTGATGCTATCCTCGATGGAACAAATGTTAAGCTGATCGATAGATTTATTGCCTTTGCGAGATCGGGCAAAAGCATCGTTACTGTTAGCTTTATTCTTTCAATTTTATACAATATAGTTGGTCTTTCATTTGCCGTTCACGGCATCTTATCTCCCATGGTAGCAGCTATCTTAATGCCGGCCAGCAGCATCAGTATCGTGTTGCTGGTAACCGCATTGTCAACATTGAGTGCACGGATAAAAAAATTATGAAGCAAGGATGATTAAAATCAGTTTTTGATTTGATACTCATCATAAGATCAAAACATAAGCTCCGGTATTTTTGGCAACTAAAATATCATTAATGAGTGCATTAATTATTTTAATCGGCATAAGTATTGCGTTGCCGCAGGCTTTTTAGTGGCTTTTTTGTGGAGCGCCAGATCCGGGCAGTATGATGATGACTATACGCCTTCGGTGCGAATGCTTTTTGATGATATGCCAAAATCTATTGAGGCAAGAGAAGAAAAAAAGTCAAATAATAAATAAACAAATTCATCATCATTTTTAAAAATCACCCAAAATTATATGCAGGTAGAAAAATTTTATTATGATAACAGGATAGTAAGAAACTTCGCTTATGCCACTGTTATATGGGGCGCTGTTGGAATGCTTGTCGGTTTATTGTAGCATTGCAATTGGTATTCCCCACTGTTTTAAATATAACGCAATATGGATCGTTCGGCAGGTTGCGCCCCCTGCATACCAATGCAGTAATTTTTGCATTTGTAGGCAATGGTATTTTCATGGGTGTTTATTATTCATTACAACGCCTTTGTAAAACAAGAATGTTCAGCGATAAACTCAGCAAAATTCATTTCTGGGGCTGGCAATTGATCATCGTTGGCGGCTGCTATTACACTTCCACTCGGTATTACAGCAAGGTGCAGAATATGCCGAACTGATATGGCCAATTGATATGGCCATCACCATTATCTGGGTGGTATTTGGCTGGAACATGTTTGCCACCATCATTAAAAGAAGAGAAAAACATTTGTATGTGGCCATCTGGTTTTACATAGCCACATTTGTTACTGTTGCGGTTTTACATATTGTACGTTCAGGAGAATTGCCTTATACTTGGTTAAAGAGTTATAGTTTGTATGCAGGTGTTCAGGATGCATTGGTGCAATGGTGGTATGGTCATAATGCAGTGGCGTTCTTTTTAACAACACCTTACCTCGGGTTGATGTATTATTTCTTGCCAAAAGCAGCCAACCGGCCTGTTTATTCTTACAGGCTTTCCATCATTCACTTCTGGTCATTGATATTTTTATATATCTGGGCAGGCCCTCACCATTTATTATATACCGCTTTGCCCAACTGGGCGCAATCGTTAGGAGTTGTATTTTCATTTATGCTCATATTTCCAAGCTGGGGTGGTATGATCAATGGCTTACTTACACTTCGCGGCGCATGGGATCAGGGTAAGGGATGATGTTATCTTAAAATTTATGGTGGTTGCGGTTACTGCTTATGGTATGGCAACTTTTGAAGGCCCCATGCTTTCATTAAAAAGCGTAAGTGCTGTTATCACACTATACCGACTGGATAATTGCACACGTGCACGTAGGTGCATTAGGCTGGAACGGTATGCTAACCTTTGGTATTTTATACTGGCTTGATCCCAAGAATTTTTAAAACAGATCTGTATTCAAAAAAATTAGCCAATAATCATTTCTGGCTTGGCACACTGGGTATATTATTTTATGCAGTTCCGATGTACTGGGCAGGTTTTACGCAAAGCTCTATGTGGAAACAATTTACTGAAGCCGGCCAGTTGAAATATACTTTTCTTGAAACAGTTACTTATATGAAACCATTTTACGCCATGCGTTCTTTAGGAGGAACGTTGTATTTGGTTGGCGTTTTATTTATGGTTTATAATTTTTATAAAACAGTAAAATCAGGAAAGCTGGTTGCAAATGAAGAAGCTGAAGCCGCTCCTTTGGAAAAAAATTATATGGCCCATAAAGGTGAACACTGGCACAGGTGGATTGAAAGAAAGCCGGTACAATTGATGGTACTTAGCCTGGTCGTTATTCTAATTGGTGGTATCATCGAACTGGTTCCCACCTTCCTGATAAAATCAAATGTTCCAACCATCAGCAGTGTAAAACCTTATACACCGCTTGAATTACAAGGAAGGGATATTTATGTAAGGGAAGGATGTTACCTCTGCCACTCACAAATGATACGTCCCTTTAGAAGTGAAACAGAACGCTATGGCGAATATTCAAAAGCCGGCGAATTTGTATATGATCATCCTTTTCAATGGGGAAGTAAGCGAACCGGTCCCGACCTGGCAAGAGAAGGCACAGGCAACCTGAAAAAAACAAATGGATGGCACTTCAGGCATTTCCGTGAACCATCTTCCATGAGTGAAGGTTCTGTTATGCCATCGTATGCTTTCATGCTCCAGGAAGATCTGGACACTTCCGATCTGCCCGCAAAAATACACGCAATGACAACTCTCGGTGTACCCTACCCGAAAAAGTATGAAAAAATGCAATGGCCGACTTGAAATTACAGGCAAAGCAAATCACTGATAATTTGCTGAGCGATAGTATCCGGATTTCCCCGCGTAAAGAAGTGATTGCATTAATCGCATACATCCAGCGACTGGGAACCGACATCTCTAAAAATACAAACACCACTTATAATAAATAAATCATGTTTAAATTCATTAAACAATACGCGGAGAAAATTGACGGTGTGCATGTATATGCATTTATTTCCTTGTTCATATTCCTTGCCTTTTTTATTGTGTTGTTAGTATTGGTAAAAAAAATGGGCAAAGACAGGGTCAATGAATTATCCAATATTCCATTTGATAAAGAAGAATTAAATAACTCAACCATATAATTAAAAAAGTATGCAACATATTCGATCAGTTAAAAAAATAAGTTTAACTATATTAACCGCCTTATTAGGAACATCGGCTGCAATGGCCCAGGACGCAGCGCCCGTAACGAGTACGACACTTTCATCCAATAATCAACTTGAAACACTTTTGATTGTAGTCATGGGATTGTTGGTATTTGTAATTTGGTTACTCGGTCGTGTTTTGCTTACGTTAGGAAAGCAGGTTATTGAAAAAAATAAAGTTCCAAAAGTATTGCCTGCTTTATTAATGGCAGCGTTGCTTTTTGCAGCGCAAACAACTTCGGCCCAGGATGCGACACAAGCGCAAACCGCAAAAGTCATTTCGAATTACGGTGGACTTTCTTCAGGAACTTTTTATTTGCTGGTATCAGTATTGGCAACTGAAGTCATAATTATTTTATTTTTCACCTTTTTAATAAAAAGATTTTCTGCTGAGTTGTTGCCAGAGAAGAAAAGACAACTGCACCTGCGAAAGCAAATAAGTTTAAACTCTGGTGGTCTGGCCTCGATAAAAAAATATTTACCAAAGCCATTCCGGTTGAAAAGGAACAAGACGTTATGCTGGATCACAACTATGATGGAATCAGGGAACTGGACAATGCATTACCACCATGGTGGAAATATGGATTCTATATAACAATTGGTGTAGCTGTTGTTTATCTTTTAAACTTTCATGTATTTGGCTATGGAAAAAATCCAACGCAAGAATACCAGGCCGAAATGGCGAAGGCAAAAATTCAAAAAGAAATATATGAAGCAAATAATAAAGATAAAATTGATGAGAACAATGTTCCGTACGCTGATGCAGCCGGCTTAGCAAAAGCAAAAGATATATTTACAACTACTTGTTTTGCATGTCATGGTAAACTAGGTGAAGGAGGCGCAGGGCCAAACCTTACAGATAATTATTGGCTTCACAAAGGTTCACTTAACGACATATTTCAATCAATTAAACATGGTTACCCCGATAAAGGAATGCAGGCGTGGTCATCGGTATATACACCCAAAGAAATTAGTTTACTGGCAAGCTATGTAAAAACATTGAATGGCACTAATCCGCCGAATTCCAAAGCGCCCCAGGGAGATTTGTATTCAGATGCATCCAATTCGCAAGCTGGTTCAAACGGAGATTCGGCAGCACCGAATACAACAAAAGTTAACGACACGACGCCTGCGGTAAACACTCCAAACTAAAGTGCGGCAGATCAAAATTTTTTACTATGGAAGCAACTACAGAAGTGGATATAAAAGGAAGTTTCAGAGACTCAGTTGCGACTATAAGCAACGAGGGAACGAGAAATTTTATTAATCCTAAAAAGCCAAAAGGAAGGTTATATAACTTACGAACAAGATTCAGTATTTTCTATCTTATTGTTTTTTTTAGTCTTCCATTCATAAAGGTCCATGGGGAACCACTCCTGATGTTAAATGTCCTGGACCGCAAATTTATCATTTTTGGAATGGTATTTTGGCCCCAGGACTTTTTTATTTTCGGTATTGCCATGCTCACATTCATGGTGTTTATTATTTTATTTACGGTAGTGTTCGGTCGAATATTTTGCGGATGGGCATGCCCGCAAACTATTTTTATGGAAATGGTTTTTCGCAAAATTGAATATTGGATTGATGGCGATTCTGCCAAACAAAAACAATTAAAAGTAATGCCATGGAATGCTGAAAAAATAAAGAAAAGGGCGCTTAAGTTTGTAATATTTTTTTCTCTCTCATTCATAATAGCCAATTTCTTTCTGGCTTACCTTATAAGTATGGATCAGTTGCTCGGTTATTTGAAAGATCCGTTAGCACATATAGGAACATTGATTTCATTACTCGTTTTTACAAGCGTATTCTTTTTTGTTTATTGGTGGTTTAGAGAACAGGCCTGCATGGTTGTATGTCCCTATGGAAGATTACAGGGGGTGCTGCTGGATAAAAATTCAATTGTAGTTGCCTACGATCACAAACGCGGCGAACCCGGGGCAAGCTAAAAAAGAAAGAAGATCACGACTGCAAATGTGTTGACTGCAAAGATGACGGCGCCTGTAAAAGCATTTCTCAAAAGATGGAAGCCATCGTTCCCCAACAAGGCGATTGTATTGATTGCTTTGCCTGCGTTCGTGTGTGCCCTACGGGTATCGATATACGAAACGGCACACAGCTCGAATGCGTAAACTGCACTGCGTGTATCGATGCCTGTGATGCTATTATGACGAGCATTAAAAAGCCTGTTGGGTTAGTCAGGTATGCATCAGAAAACAGTATTGTGAATGGCGTTAAATTACGATTTACAGCAAGGATAAGAGCGTATACCTCTGTACTGGCCTTATTAATGTCGTTGCTGGTTTTTCTTTTGGTAAGCCGTACCGATTTGGATGCCCGGCTTATGCGCACTGCAGGCATGACCTATACTTCCCTGCCCGACGGGCGTATTAGTAATCTCTATAATCTTAAGCTTGCCAATAAAACGCATGAAGACATAAGCTATACTCTAAAGCTTGAAGACGTTCCTGGTGAAATTGAAGTGATTGGAAACAGCAGCCTTATTGTAAAAAAAGAAGATTACTCCCATCTGCAATTTTTTATCAAGCTCAACCGGGATGAAATCAAGGGATGGAAAACAGAGTTAAAGATTGGAATGTATGAGAACAATAAAAAAATAAAAACAATCGAGGCCAATTTTATTGGGCCCGAAATTTATAATTGATAAAATAATTTTTATGAACTGGGGCTATAAAATACTTCTTGTGTATGCGGTTTTTGTTACCGGCATTATGTTCCTGGTTGTTTAAATCATCCAGTCAAAAGGTGGATTTGGTAACTACAGATTATTATGCCAAAGAATTGAAATACCAACTAAAAATTGATGCTATGAACAGGGTTGGCCTTTTATCTGATACAGTTAAATATGAAATGAATGAAGGTAAATTAACTGTTGTTTTTCCAAAAGATTTTGCAGGAAAAAAAATCACCGGTGACGTAGTATTATATTGCCCGTCTGATGAGGATAAGGACATCACGCAAACTTTTTCAATACAGGATGCACCTTTATTCGTGCCCGTTGGTGTTCTTAATAAAAAAGAGTTTGAATTACAATTGAGCTGGCAGGCAGATGGAAGAAGCTACTATTTTCAAAAGAAATTATTAATAAATTAATGAAGGCTTTATGTCCCAGTTAGTACTTGCTGCATTTATGATGGGTTTGCTTGGAAGCTTTCACTGCGTGGGAATGTGTGGCCCGATAGCATTATCGCTTCCATTAAAACATGACAGTGATTGGGCAAAATTTTCCGGCGCTCTGTTTTATAATTCCGGCCGCATTATCACCTATAGTGCTTTTGGTTTCCTTTTTGGAATTGTCGGCAAAAGCGTTGCTCTCTTTGGCTATCAACAGTGGCTGTCAATTATTTTAGGCGTGTTGATTATTTTTTTTATAATTCTTCCTAAACGTTTTTCATCTTTCCAAAACCAAAATTTTATTCTCACATTCCTCCAAAAATTGCGCTCTGTATTGGGTAGCCTTTTTTCAAAGAAAAATTTCTCTTCATTATTTTCAATTGGTCTGTTAAACGGACTACTTCCATGCGGCCTGGTGTATATGGCGGCAGCGGTAGCAGTATCAACAGGTGATGTGGCAAACAGTATAATTTTTATGGCTTTCTTTGGATTGGGAACTTTACCAATGATGTGGAGCATTGCTTTTTTTGGAAACTATGTAAGCATTGGCATTCGTCAAAAAATACGTAAGGCCTATCCTTATATGATGACATTGCTCGCCTGTCTTTTAATTCTTCGTGGCATGGGTTTGGGCATACCTTATGTAAGCCCTAAAATTGAAAAAAAAGTTGTTCAAAATTGCTGCGCCAGGCCTGTTTGAAAATCAACTGAAATCATTCCCTTATAATAATCCGCATTTTTCTCTATTGATTTTTTCTAAGATCAACTCAAGAATCCATGATTATTGTCACACATCCCGGTGTCAGGTATCATATTATGAAAGCCGTGCCTGCTATATTTTTGACGAGATTACAATTAAACGTTAGAGATGCTTGGCGAATTAAATGAATTACAAATAAATCATTTCCTGCTTGCACAGGCGATAGGAAGACTTGCCTGTACAGATGGGAAAAAACCATACATCGTTCCCGTAACTTATGTGTATGATGGCAAAGACATAATAGGGCAAACAAGAGAAGGAAAGAAGCTTACCATCTTGCGCAAAAATCCTAACGTATGTTTTGAAGTAGATGCGATGAACAATATGGCTAATTGGCGAAGCGTAGTAATCGACGGTACTTTTGTTGAATTAAAAGGCGAAACTGCAGACAAGGCAAGGGATTATTTGTTCGATCGCGTTTGGCCGTACTTAACGAGTTCTACCATTCATCCACATCAGCATGAGACATCTCGTGCAAGTGTTAATGATGCAAATAGAATTAAACCTATCATGTTCCGAATTAAAGTGAAAAGCAAAACCGGGAGATTTGAAAAACAATAAAATCATTTTAGATGAAAGTTTTAATTTGCTTTGCTAATAAACCATGGAGCGCTACAGCTTTTGGAATTCATCGATGACTGACAACTTTATTTTCTGAACAACCAAAAAAATTAAGACCGTATAATGGAATCTGGTAAAAATGTTTCTGCGGAAGAGGCAGTAAAAATTATTCAATCTGGCAACAGGGTTTTTGTACATGGAAGCGCCGCTACTCCCATGCATGTTTTAGAAGCTATGCAAAACAGGTATGCCGAGCTCAACAACGTTGAACTCGTGAGTATTACTACATTTGGGAATATAAGTTTCAATGATCCCAAATACAAAAACAGCTTCTTTATAAATTCATTGTTTGTTTCAGAAAATACCCGTGCCGTTGTTAACAGTGATCATGGAGACTACGTGCCTATATTTCTTAGCCAGATTCCCCAATTATTCACAAGAAAAATATTGCCATTAGACGTTGCCATCGTGCAGGTGTCTCCGCCTGATTCACATGGATATTGTTCTTTAGGAACGTCGGTTGATATTGCCCGTGCTGCCGTAGATACGGCAAAGTACATTATAGCCCAGGTGAATTCCAAAATGCCCCGCACGCATGGCCAGGGATTTATTCATGTTGATAAAATAGATGCATTGGTTTGGCACGATGCAGAACTTCCCGAGATTGATTATTCATCCAAATCAAGTGAGACAATTACTAAAATTGGATACAACGTTGCTTCCCTTATTGAAGACGGTGCAACCTTACAGTTAGGCATAGGCGCAATTCCCGACCAGGTATTACAGAATCTTAATAACCACAAAGGGCTTGGCATACATACAGAAATGTTATCCGACGGAGTAATACCGTTAATAGAAAAAGGAATAATTGACAACAGCCGTAAAAAAATAAATGTCGGCAAAACTGTAACCGGCTTTATGGCCGGCACCAGGAAATTATACGATTTTGTAGATGACAATCCCTCCATTAGAGTAATGGATATTAGTTATGTAAACGACACAAGCATCATTAGAAAAAACCCGAAGGCAACTGCCATAAATAGCGCTATTGAAATTGACCTAACGGGACAGGTATGCGCAGATTCTTTTGGAACCTATCAATATTCAGGCATAGGCGGCCAAATGGATTTTATAAGAGGCGCTTCATTATCTGAAGGAGGTAAACCGATTATTGCAATGCCGTCGGTGACATCAAAAGGTATTTCACGAATTGTTCCATTCTTGAAAGAGGGCGCCGGCGTTGTTACAACAAGAGGCCACGTGCATTGGGTGGTAACTGAGTTTGGAATGACTGATCTATTTGGGAAAAATTTGAAACAGAGAGCGAAAGAATTAATTCGTATAGCCCACCCTGATAATAAAGAATCGCTCGATAGAGCTTTTTATGAAAGGTTTAAAACAACCGTGTAATCATAAATAACTTTTTTAATAACCATTATTAATTATAAAATGAATAAAAATTACACAGTGATAATATAAATTTTCCTGGCACTACCAGGATATATTGTAATACAAAATTTATTTAAATCGCTTGCCTGCGAAATTGAAAGCCCTGAAAGCCAATGCTGACAGGGCTTTCAATTTATACCTTCGCTGAGCCTGGATTTAACAATATTCATTTTCATACACCCCGCTATTGGTGATCTGTGTCATATTATTTTACTTTTTATATCATAATTGACGAATTTTGTTTTGCTTAAATTTGAGAGCCTACGCTAATAACTTTGGATAAAATGACTAAAATGGGACACTAAGTCTCGCTCGTAAGAGAAATAATTGAAGTAACAAATTAATCAACAACTTAATTTTGAATAAAGAATTAGTTATGAATACTAGTTCAAATAATATTAATAAAGAAAGTACAGGCACCTCCGCAAAAAAAATAACAACAGGCAAAATAACGGCCGTACGCGGCAGTATAGTAGATATACAATTTCAGGAAAATCTTCCCGAAATCAACTCAGTTGTAAGAACCGGCAACGACATGAAAGTTGTTATTGAAGTGCAATTGCAATTAGATAACAAACATGTTCGGGGAATTGCATTAACTCCAACACAAGGTCTCGCAAGAGGCATGAAAGCTGAAACAATAAATGAACCATTAAAAGTTCCTGTTGGTGAAAAAATCCTTGGGCATATGTTTGATGTTTTTGGCAATGCTTCTGATGCTTATATTTTACCGGCTTCAACTGAATGGAGAAGTATTCATCAAAGTCCGCCAACGTTAATTGAACGCTCAACCACTTCTGAAGTTTTTGAAACAGGCATTAAAGCCATTGATGTGTTAGTACCGTTAGAACGCGGAGGTAAAGCCGGTTTATTTGGCGGGGCCGGCGTTGGTAAAACAGTTTTACTAACGGAGCTCATTCATAACATGGTAAAAAATCACAATGGCATTAGCATGTTCTGCGGTATCGGCGAACGTTGTCGCGAGGGGCTGGAACTTTATTATGATATGAAGGAAGCCGGTGTATTGCCAAACATGGCGATGATTTTTGGCCAAATGAATGAATTACCGGGAGCCCGTTTTCGTGTAGGCCATGCTGCACTAACAATGGCTGAATATTTTCGTGACGATGAGCATAAAGATGTGTTACTGCTCATCGATAATATTTTCCGTTTTATTCAGGCAGGTATGGAAGTATCTGGGTTGATGGGCCAAATGCCTTCCAGGCTTGGCTATCAGCCAACGATGGGGACTGAACTATCAGAACTTGAAGAGCGTATTGCGAATACCAACGCGGGAGCGATCACTTCTATACAGGCCGTATATGTTCCGGCTGATGACCTAACGGACCCTGCGGCAGTGCATACGTTTTCTCACTTGTCTGCATCTATTGTTTTGTCCAGGAAAAGAGCAAGCGAAGGTTTGTATCCTGCTATTGATTTGTTACAATCAGGTTCCAAAATGGCAACACCAGGTATCATTGGCGAAAGACATTACAACATTGCACAGGAAATCCGGCAAACATTTGCGCAATATGAAGAGTTGAAAGATATAATTGCAATGCTTGGACTGGAGCAGCTTTCAGCAAATGATCAAAAAACGGTGAACCGGTCACGAAGACTCGAGCGTTTTCTTACACAGCCATTTTTTACTACAGAACAATTCAGCCAGTCCAAAGGAAAAAATGTGCCACTGAAAGACGCACTTGATGGATGCGAAAGAATTTTAAATGATGAATTTAAGGACTATCCCGAGAGTGATTTTTATATGATAGGTTCTATAGACGAAGTAAAACAGAAGAAAGCTATAGGTACGTTCTAATACTCTCGGCCCCTCTGGAGAGGGGATTGGGGGTTGAGGCTACAAAAATGAATGATAAAAACCATTTTAATGAATCTGAAAATATTGCTTCCATTTAAAGTATTTGCAGAAATAAAAAATGTGAAGAAAATCGTTATCGAAACAAATGCTGGTTCTTTTGGGCTTCTGCCACAAAGACTTGATTTTACTGCTTCTATCGTGCCGGGAATTTTAGCCTATCAAAGAGAAAACGAAGGCACGAAATATGTGGCATTAGATGAAGGTATTATTGTAAAAGCAGGGGCTGATGTTTTAGTATCTGTGAGAAATGCCGTTGGCGATGCACCGCTTGGAGAACTGCGTTCATATGTTGAAAAAGAAATGATGGACTTGGATGAAAAGGAAATAAATGCACGTTCGGTCATGGCTAAACTGGAAAGCGGGTTTATCCGTAATATTCAAAAATTAAGAAGAGGATAGTGGGAGATGAGAAGTCATATAATAAGAAGTCTTTCAGTAAAGAAGTTGGCGATAAGGAAGAGAGGAGATTACAGGCACAATATGAAAAAAAGAGCGTATGGGCAGGTTTAGGTTTATTTGGAATGGTTGGTTGGTCAGTAGCTGTTCCCACTTTGCTGGGTGCAGCATTGGGTGTGTGGCTGGACAAAAAATACAAGGTAAATTTTTCATGGACACTCAGCCTGTTAATTACAGGGCTGATGATTGGCTGCCTGATTGCCTGGAACTGGGTTCAAAAAGAAAACAAAGAAATACATAAAAAACAGGACAATGAAAATGAATGAAATTATCGGCATGCTTCCATCATTAATTGCGGGTGGCATTTTAGGAATTATCTTTTTTGGTGGCCTCTGGCTCACAATACAAAGAGCATTGCATTCAAAGAAGGCTGCATTTCTATTTGTCAGCAGTTTTATTATCAGAATGGCAATTATTCTGGCAGGATTTTATTATGTATCTCAACATAGCTGGCAAAAAATGCTTGTTTGTCTTGCAGGGTTCTTAATAGCAAGGACAATTATAACACGTGTCACTCAAAAAAATAGTCATTCAAAAGTTACATTAATAGAGGAGGCATCCAATGAGGCTTAGCCCCGACCAAAAGATCTTCTGGCAACATGGATTTATCAATATAAATCTTACCATAGTTACTACATGGGCGCTGATAATCATCCTGGCGTTGGGGGCAAAACTTATTACCCGCAATTTAAAATCAGAAATTAAGACAACACGCTGGCAGGCTATTTTAGAAATGCTCGTTACAGGAATGAGAGACCAGATAAAAGAAGTAGGGCTGAATAAACCCGCAAAATATATTGGGTTCATTGGCACCATGTTTTTGTTTATTGCTGTGTCAAATCTCTGCACCATATTACCCTGGTATGAACCGCCTACAGGTTCACTTTCAACGACAGCTGCATTAGCAATTTGTGTATTCATTGCCGTTCCTGTTTTTGGAATTGCCGAAAGCGGAATAAAAGGATACCTGGAATCTTACTTGCAGCCCAGTTTCATTATGCTGCCATTTAATATTATCAGTGAACTGTCACGAACCTTAGCCCTTGCCGTCAGGTTATTTGGAAACATTATGAGCGGAGGCCTCATTATTACCATCCTGCTTTCAATTGCTCCGTTTTTTTTCCCGGTAGTAATGAGCGCACTGGGAATGTTGACAGGAATGGTGCAGGCCTACATATTTGCAATACTGGCAACGGTTTATATAACGGCAGCCACAACCGAAAATAAAAGAAAGACAACAAACAAAAATTTAATAACTAAAAAAGAAATACAACATGGATAGTACAACTATAATTGGAGTAGCGTCAATCGTTACCGCCGGCCTCACAACGGGTATCGGATGTATGATGCCGGCATTAGGTGAAGGCAAATCTGTTGCATCTGCGTTAAACTCTATTGCCCAGCAACCTGATGCTTCTTCCACTATTACCCGCACATTATTTGTAGGATTGGCAATGATAGAATCAACGGCGATCTATTGTTTCGTAGTATCGATGATCCTCATTTTTGCGAATCCCTTCTGGAATCATTTTATCGCCAAATAATTTATACAAATTATGGAGATCGATTGGTTCACCGTAGCAGCGCAGGTTATTAACTTTCTCATCCTCGTATGGTTGTTAAAAAGGTTTTTGTATAAACCCGTTTTGAACGCCATTGCTGAAAGAGAAAAAAAAATAGCCGCTCAACTGAGTGATGCGGAGGCAAAAAGAACAGAGGCCAAAAAAGAAAGGGATGCATTTCAACAAAAAAATGATGCGTTTGACAAAGAAAAAGCTGCTCAACTGAATAGAGTACAGGAAGAAGCAAAAGCAGAAAAACAACGGCTATTTGAAGAAGCGAGAAATGAATCCAACACTTTGCGGGCGAAATATGAGGCCTCGTTGAAGCAAGAGGAGGAGAACATAACTGAAACGCTTAAACGAAGAGCACAGGATGAGGTCTTTGCCATTGCTGATCAAACACTTTCCGAACTTGCTTCCACAAGTCTTGAAGAACAGTCAGCAAAAGTTTTTATTAAAAGAATAGAGGATTTAAAAGACGAGGAGAAAGCAAAATTCAGGGAGGCATTCGTGAACGCTGATAAAACAATTCTTATTAAAAGTGCCTTTGAATTGTCTTCATCTTCCAAATCCGAACTCGAAAAAGCGATAAGTGACATTACCGGAAAGGAAACGAAATTTCAATATCAATTAAATTCCGCATTGGTAAGTGGTATTGAAATTGATGCAGAAAAATATAATTTATCATGGAATATTGAATCTTACCTCGATGCATTAAAAAAGAATATTGCCGATTCTATAAATGGCAACCATAGACAAAAAGAAAATGCAACCTTATAATCTTAATAAAGTAATTGATGACACATTTTCGGAGATGAGCCGCAGCAGGCAAAATTATAAGCAAGAATTTGAGCCGCAGGAAAAAGGGATTGTAAAAAATGTGTCGTCCGGCATAGCAAAAGTGAGCGGACTTCCGGGAACGGGGTTTGAAGAATTGCTGAAATTTCCAGGTAATTTATATGGCATCGCTTTTAACCTTGATGAAGATGAAACAGGCGTTGTTTTATTGGGAAATGACGAACACCTGCAGGCAGGTGATGTTGTTGAGAGAACAAATCGTGTTACAGATATACCTGTTGGCGATGGACTTATCGGCCGTGTTATTAATCCACTGGGAGAGCCATTAGATGACAAAGGCCCCATTACATTTGCGCATCGATTGCCCATCGAAAGGCCCGCCCCTCCTATTATGAGCCGTGAAGCGGTGAACGTTCCTTTGCAAACCGGTATCAAGGTAATTGATGCATTGATCCCAATTGGTCGCGGCCAGCGTGAATTGATATTAGGCGATCGCCAAACGGGTAAAACTGCAATCGCTCTTGATACGATTTGCAATCAGCATGATAAAAATGTTTTGTGCATTTATTGCGCTATAGGCCAGCGGGCTTCTTCTGTTGCGAAGGTAATTGCACAACTTAGGCAAAAAGGCGCTATGGACTACACAACCGTTGTTGTCACGGAAGGCAATAATCCGCCCGGTCTTCAATACATTGCTCCATACGCCGCAACAAGTATTGCAGAATATTTTATGGAGCAGGGCCATGATGTGTTGATCGTATATGATGATCTTACCAATCATGCAAGGGCTTATCGTGAATTATCTCTTTTATTGCGAAGGCCACCGGGAAGAGAAGCTTTTCCAGGCGATATATTTTATATTCATTCGCGGCTTCTTGAAAGATCAACACATTTAAATAAAGAGCATGGCGGCGGTTCACTAACCGCTTTGCCTATTATAGAAACAGAGGCGCAGGATATTTCGGCGTATATTCCAACCAACCTTATTTCAATAACCGATGGCCAATTGTATTTGTCACCGAAGCTGTTCGAGTTAGGCATTTTACCCGCGGTTGATGTGGGCAAATCAGTTTCGCGTGTAGGAGGTAAAGCACAATTGTCCGCTTACCAAAAAGTTGCCGGAAACCTAAAGCTTGCCTATGCACAATTTGAAGAGCTGGAAACATTCGCACGCTTTGGTACCCGGCTCGATGAAAATACCCGTAAAATAATTGAGCACGGAAAAAGAATCCGGGCATGCTTTAAACAACAAGAATTACAGCCGGTTTCCGTGCCCGAACAGGTAGCGGTTTTGTTTACATTAACCAATGGACTATTTGACGCAATACCAATACATAAAATTGCAGAAGCGGAAGGGCTGGTTAGAAAAGCATCACCGCAATTGCCGGCCGATGTGTTGCAGTGTATCCATACCTCATCGCCGTTGAGTAAAAATGATGAAGAAAAAATTTTATCTCTGGCAAAAGATGCGATCAGGCCAATTAAGGATGTGACTGAAAGTAAAACAAATACTGATGAGTGATACATTGGGAAGTTTGCAAAGAAGAAAACAGAGTGCAGGAGAACTTGCTTCGGTTGTGCGCACCATGAAGGCAATGGCAGCTTCCAATATAAACCAATATGAAATGGCAGTTCAATCTTTACAGGATTACTATCGCACTATATCTCTTGGATTGAATGCATGCTTCCATAACAAAAAAATATCAGTTGCCGCAAGCACCGAAATAAGAAAAAATAAGCAGTTAACCGTTGCCGTTATATTTGGATCGGACCAGGGGTTAGTTGGCAGATTTAATGATATTCTAACAACGTTTACTGAGGATACTTTAAGAAATGTCGGCGACCAAAAAGAAATATGGGCGGTTGGGGAAAGAATTTATTCAAGACTGGAAGATGGTTATATCCTCCCGTTGAAACTTTTTAGTGTACCCAATGCCGTTACTGCCATTACACCCCTGGTAAATAATATTCTTGCTAAAATTGAAGAGTACAGGGAACAAGATCAACTCTATAATCTTTACATTTTCAACAATAGCCCACTGCCAGGTGCAGGTTATGAGCAACACAGCCAGCGACTCTTCCCGCTTGACCGTGAATGGGAACAGGAAATAAAAAAACTAAAATGGCCTTCAAAAAATTTGCCACAAGTAGTTGGATCCATCAGCAACACTTTGCGTGCATTGATAAGAGAATATCTTTTTGTTTCTATTTATAAAGCTTGCGCAGAATCGTTAGCCAGTGAAAATGCCAGCAGATTGGAAGCCATGCAACGTGCAGAAAAAAATATTGATGAAATACTGGATGATCTTAAACAAAGTTATAACCGGCTTCGGCAAAGCACTATTGATGAAGAATTGTTTGATGTGATTGCAGGATTTGAAGCTTTGAAGGATCGATCATAAAAAATACAAAGACCAAGAATCTTCGAGGCGTTTGAACGATTCCAGTATCAGGACAATACCATGTTACGAAAATATTAATGTTCATTTGGAAGATAATCTTATACTTTGGCAGCATTAATTTTAAGTAGTAAATTATTCGGTTTCGATGAAACGGTAAAACTATGAATAACGAAAACTCATACGTATTGACTATTAATGCAGGATCTTCCAGCATTAAATTCGGAGTGTATGAAACAAACGATTTTTCACAAAAACTTTCAGGGAAAATAAATCGCATTGGGTTAAATGCTTCAGAGCTGATTATTAATAAAACTAACGGTAAGGGTAAGTCGAAAATAAACATAAACGCAACTGATTTCCATGCAGCATCCGTTTCCTTAATTTATTGGCTCGGAATACAGGATTGGTTCCCGCAAATAAAAGCTATTGGCCACCGCATTGTGCACGGAATGAAGCATACCGAAGCGGAAGTAATAACAGGCGATTTGCTTCAGCAATTAAACAGCATCACCAGCTACGATCCTGATCATTTACCCGCCGAACTTGAAATCATCCGAATGCTGCAACAAAAACATTCACGGCTTTTGCAGGTTGCCTGTTTTGACACGGCGTTTCACACCACTATACCGGAAGTGGCTAAAATTTTTGCCATCCCAAAAACATATTACGACCGGGGCATTCAGCGCTATGGTTTCCATGGTATTTCATATAGCTATTTAATGGAAGAATTATCCCGGCAGAATAAGGTAGCATCCAATGGACGAATCATCCTGGCGCATCTTGGTAATGGTGCAAGTCTTGCAGCCGTAAAAAATGGTAAGTGCATAGATACGAGCATGGGCTTTACGCCTGCCGGCGGGATCGTAATGAGTACAAGGAGTGGTGATCTCGATCCCGGTGTCGCATGGTATTTGATGCAAAAAGGAATAAATGCTGAACAATTCAATGACCTTATTAATCACAAATCAGGGTTGCTGGGAATATCGGGTATAAGTTCTGATATGCAGGACTTGCTTCAACGCGAAAAAGAGAATAGAGATGCAGCTTTGGCAATCGAAATGTTTTGTTACCAGGTTAAAAAATATATCGGCAGTTATGCGGCAGCGTTAGGAGGATTGGATATACTTGTTTTTTCCGGCGGGATTGGTGAAAATGCGGTAACTATACGTACACGCATATGCGAAGATCTAAAATATATGGGCATTCAGTTGAACCAGGAAAGGAATAGCAAGAACGAATTGCAGATATCTGCTAATGAAAGCACTATAAAAGTGTATGTTATTCCAACCAATGAAGAATTAATGATTGCAAAATCAACGGCGGCAGTCTGCAAAAAAATAATTAATCATCATAAAAAATAGAAGATGGAAACACAAACAATTGACACGACAAAAGAAAGAATAACGCAGGACTTTTTACAAAGAATGAATGCTTACTGGCGTGCAGCTAACTATCTTTCTGTTGGACAAATCTATTTGCGTGATAATCCGCTTATGAAGGAACCTTTAAAGGCTGAACACATCAAAAAAATGTTGTTAGGCCACTGGGGCACTACTCCCGGTCAAAACTTTATATATGTTCATCTTAACAGAATTATAAAAAAGTATGACCTGGATATGATCTATATTTCAGGACCTGGCCACGGGGGTCCTGCAATCGTTGGCAACGTATATCTTGAAGGAACTTACAGTGAAGTGTACCCGAATATCAGCCGGGATGAAGAAGGATTAAAAAAATTATTTACACAGTTTTCATTTCCCGGCGGCATCCCAAGCCACGTGTCTCCTGAATGTCCTGGATCTATGCACGAAGGCGGCGAACTGGGTTACTCATTGAGCCATGCCTTTGGCGCTGTATTCGACAACCCGGATTTAATTGTTGCATGCGTAGTAGGCGACGGCGAAGCGGAGACCGGGCCACTGGCTACTGCATGGCATTCCAATAAGTTTCTGAATCCTGTAACAGATGGCACAGTGCTTCCTATTTTACATTTGAACGGATATAAAATTGCTAACCCAACTGTGCTGGCAAGAATAGGACGCCAGGAACTTGAAAATTTATTCAAGGGTTATGGATGGGAACCTTACCTGCTGGAAGGTGATGATCCTATGACGATGCATCATCAAATGGCGAAGCTTCTTGATAAAGTAATCGAAGAAGTTAAATCCATAAAGAAAAATACGGCTGAGCATAACGACACTGAACGCCCGCGTTGGCCAATGATCATTTTAAAAACACCTAAAGGATGGACGGGGCCAAAGTTCGTGGATGGGTTACCGGTAGAAGGAACATTCAGGGCACACCAGGTTCCGATAACGGACCCCGCAAAAAATCCTGAACATTTAAAGCAGCTCGAAGAGTGGCTGAGAAGTTACAAACCCGAAGAGTTGTTTGATGAACATGGCCGGTTGCGATCAGAACTTGCAGAACTGGCACCGGAAGGCAAAAGCCGCATGGGTTCAAACCCTTACTCAAATGGTGGCCCGATGTCTCACGATCTGAGGCTACCCAATTTCTGCGATTATGCATTCGACCTTAAGAGTCGCAGTGCAACAGGGCCCGGCGATACCCGCATCTTGGGTGCATTTGTACGGGATGTTATCAAGCTTAATCTTGAAACAAAGAACTTCCGGCTGTTTGGTCCAGATGAAACATTATCTAACAGGTTAAATGCAGTTTTTGAAATTACCAATCGTCAGTGGGTAGCTGAGACAATTGACACAGATGAGTTTCTGGCAGCAGAAGGCCGGGTAATGGAAATGTTGAGTGAACATCAATGCGAAGGTTGGCTTGAGGGTTATAACCTAACGGGAAGGCATGGACTATTTAATTGCTATGAAGCATTTATTCATATCATCGACTCCATGTTCAACCAACATGCGAAGTGGCTGAAAGTAACTGCAGGACTGTCGTGGCGCAAAAAACTTCCATCTTTAAATATCTTACTCGCCTCCCACGTGTGGAGACAGGATCATAACGGTTTTACTCACCAGGACCCCGGGTTTATTGATCATGTGGTGAATAAAAAAGCTTCGGTTGTGCGGGTGTACCTCCCGCCCGATGCCAACTGCCTGTTATCCGTAATGGATCACTGCTTCAGAACACGTCATTACGTGAATGTTGTTGTTGCGGGCAAACATCCGGCTCCACAGTGGCTTTCTATGGATGAAGCTGTTGTACACTGCACAAAAGGTATCGGCATTTGGGAGTGGGCAAGTAATGATGAAGGCGCAGAACCGGATGTTGTAATGGCGTGCGCCGGTGATGTTCCTACATTAGAAACATTGGCTGCCGTTTCTATCTTACGGAAAGGCCTACCCGAATTAAAAATTCGTGTAGTCAATGTCGTGGATTTAATGAAACTTCAGCCGGAAAGCGAGCATCCGCATGGATTAAACGATGCTGACTTCGATGCGCTTTTTACAAAAAACAAACCGGTTATATTTGCTTTTCATGCTTATCCATGGCTGATTCACCGGCTTACATACAGGCGTACCAATCATCACAACATACATGTACGCGGCTATAAAGAAGAGGGAACAATTACCACTCCCTTTGACATGACCGTAATGAACCAGTTAGATCGTTTTGACCTGGTGCAGGATGTGATCGACAGGTTGCCACAATTAAAAGATACGGCGGCATATTTAAAACAGGAAATGAAGGATAAATTGATTGAGCATAAAAATTACATTCGGAAGAACGGAATTGATATACCTGAAGTGAGAGACTGGAAATGGTGAATATGATGTAATGCAAAATAAAATTTTATAATTATGTTACAACTAATAAAAGACCTGCCCGAAAACGTATTGGGCGTTTCAGCAGAAGGTAAAGTAACCGGTAAGGATTATGAAACTATTTTAATTCCTGCGGTAGAAGCAAAATTCAAATCATATAAAAAAATCCGGATGTTGTATCATCTCGGAAATAACTTTTCAGGATTTGATCTTAGTGCGATGATTGATGATGCTAAGATCGGGATGAAACATTTATCATCATGGGAACGGGTTGCACTTGTATCTGATCATCATTTGATAAATACTTTTGCAAAATTCTTTGGATACCTGGTGCCTTGCGAAGTTCGTGTCTTCAAAAATTCAGAATTGCAGGAAGCAAAAAGATGGATTGCCGATCAGTAATATGTATTTTAGTACGACGATTGTACAATCAGAAATAATATGGGTCAAGAAATACTGCATCTTATTCCTACCGGCATTCTCAAGTTTATTCTTGTTACATTATTTTCGCTGCTTATCGGGCTGGAACAGAGAAGGCATTATATTAAAGAAGAGTTTGAAAGCAGGTACGGTACTGACAGAACATTTACACTTATAGGAATTTTGGGGTTCATTCTCTACGTAATCAGTCCTCAGACATTGGTTCCTTTTCTTGGTGGTGGATTAGCAATTCTTGTACTGCTATCCATTTATTATTACCTGAAAATTGTTGAAGAAAAAAAATTCGGCATTACCTCATTAGTCATTGCCTTAATCACGTATTGTTTGGCGCCGCTTGTATACACGCAACCAAATTGGATGGTTCTTTTGATTGTAATTTTTGTGATGGTGATAACCGAAATAAAAGAAACACTCTTTCAATTTTCTACGAAATTCGATAACAATGAATTTATTACATTGGCAAAATTCCTGGTAATTGCTTTTGTGATTCTGCCGTTGCTGCCGGATAAACCCATCTCTGCAGATTTCAATTTTTCGCCCTATAAATTCTGGCTGGCAATAGTAGCAGTGTCAGGTATCTCATATTTTAGTTATCTCCTCAAAAAATTTGTCTTCCCCAATTCAGGAATTATTTTAACCGGAATTTTGGGCGGCATGTACAGCAGCACTGCAACAACAATTATTCTCGCAAGGAAAAGTAAAAAACTCGCCGAAAAAAATAAAATAGCTGCGGCCATTATCCTTGCCACAACAATGATGTACGTGCGATTATTTCTACTTGCCTTATTTTTTAATGAATCGTTAGCGTTAGGCCTTATCCCTTCTTTTTCGATCTTCATAATTATATCTTCGTTAATTGCGTTTTATTTTTTAAAGATTCATAAATACAAAAATGGACATTCGGTAACATCTCAAAAATTTGAACCGACCAGTAACCCACTGGAATTTAAAACGGCGCTGCTCTTTGCCGGCCTTTTCATTTTTTTTGCCATTATTACCGGCCTCGTTACTAAGCGTTACGGAATAAGTGGCATTAATGTTCTTTCGTTTGTTGTGGGCGTTACTGACATTGATCCTTTTATTTTAAACCTGTTTCAAAGTAAATGGAATCTTGAAA
Organism: uncultured Chitinophagaceae bacterium; assembly: GCA_963756945.1. GTDB lineage: Bacteria > Bacteroidota > Bacteroidia > Chitinophagales > Chitinophagaceae > Ginsengibacter. Next base: position 283,151 of record CAVWQJ010000046.1, read on the forward strand.
ACGCGGTAATCATAACGGCAGTGCTAAACGCAGTTACAAGCAACAACTTACTTAAAATGATTTATGGCATTTTTCTTTCCGACAAATCTATCCGCAGATTATTGATTATCGGTTTCAGTATTTTGGTTGCGGGAGGCTTGTTGATGTCGTTTGTATTTCATTTTTAAATCGACTTTATCATAAAGAAACCGGACTTTATTAAAACACGATATCCGTTTACAGGTCAGGAAAAAATTACTGCGGGATAATATTGGAAAATTGGAATAAAGAAATATCGAAGTGTAAAAAGAAAAAAAGTCAGGATACATGATAAACGATCAGGCATAATATTTCCTGGTTTACAATAAAAGTTCCACCCGGTGCGTCGCCCCATCGTTTATAAGATTGAGAGAAGTATTTGCCTGTGCTCGGCCATCAACTATTAATTTGCCTTGTTTATTACCTTGTAATTTTTTTAACTCTATTTCATAACTGGTATCCATGTATCGATAATTGATTTTTACTGACTGCCAATCGTCAGGAATGCATGGCTTAAAATATAATAAATTGCCCTTCCGTTTAAAGCCGATAAAAGATTCGAGAACTAACTGATACATCCAACCAGCAGATCCTGTGTACCACGTCCACCCGCCACGTCCTTTGTTTTTTGGTTCGGCATACACATCTGCCGCAATAACGTAAGGTTCCACTTTATATGCAGCTATTTTCTCAGGGGCGCCTCCGCGATTAACAGGGTTAATTATTTTCAATAATTCCCATGTTCGTTCCTTGTCACCTAAAGCAGCAAATGCCATTATAAGCCAGATTGCAGCATGAGTATACTGGCCGCCATTCTCCCGCACGCCGGGTACATAGCCTTTAATATAACCAGGATTAAGAGCAGATTTATCGAACGGAGGATCGAACAATTGTATGATGCCATCTTCTTTACGCACAAGATATTTTGCTGCGGATTGCATGGCAATATTCGAATGCCCGCTATTACCTCCGCCGGAGAGCACGGACCAACTCTGCGCTATGGAATCGATCTTGCATTCGTCATTTTCTTTTGAGCCAAGCGGAGTGCCATCATCGAAATAAGCCCGGCGATACCATTCTCCATCCCATGCATTTTTATTGATGTTCGCTTTAAGAGTTTCTGCAGATTGTTTGCACTTTTCTTCGAATGGTCCGTCATTTTTGAACCTTGCTATTTCCGTAAAATTTGCGAGTACATTGTATAGGAAGAAGGCGAGCCATACGCTTTCTCCTTTGCCCTCATTGCCAACTTTATCCATTCCGTCGTTCCAATCGCCCGAACCCATAAAGGGCAAACCGTGTACGCCAAAGTGAAGTCCATGTTCAATTGCTTTTACGCAGTGTTCATATATAGTTGCCGCTTTATCGGATCTTATCGGAAGATCGTAGTAAGACTCTTCTCCCGCATTTAATGGCCGGCCCTCAAGAAAAGACACAGACTCATTTAATATCCCCTGGTCGCCGGTAACATTTATATATCTTGAGGTAACATAAGGCAACCAAAGAAAATCATCAGAACAAGTTGTACGAACGCCGCGTCCCTTGGGCGGATGCCACCAGTGTTGCACATCACCCTCAATAAACTGCCGGGAAGCACACAGCAATATCTGTTCTTTTACGAGCGACGGTTTCAAATAAACCAACGACAATACATCCTGCAACTGGTCTCTGAATCCGAATGCCCCTCCGGATTGATAAAATCCTGTTCTCGCCCAAATACGGGAACTTAACGATTGATAATTTAACCAGCCATTTGCAAGTATATTAGTTGCTGCATCCGGTGTTTCAATTTGTATTGTACCCAAAGAATACTGCCAAAATCTTTTTACTTTTTCCAGGGCTTTTTCAGCAGCCCCGCCGCCCGAGAATTTTTCTATGAGAGCCAGCACCTCCTCCGTGCTTCTACCCGCTCCGATACGGAAAATAACTTCTCTTGTTTCTTCATCATGTACATCAAATGCCACCTGGATAGCACCACATGGATCCAAAGCTGCACCTCTTTTGCCGGAAAGCCTTACCCGGTTCATAGCATCGGGGTTTTTAACCGTTCCATTGCGTCCTAAAAACTCCGAGCGGTCTGCGGTAAATGTTCTTACTGAATCATCGGTATCAAAAAAAGCCACCCTGCTTTCAAACTCCACATTATATGAATTTCTCGCAAGAATTGCCCCGCTTCGTTTGTCCATTTCCGTTATAGTATGCATCAGGGATCTTGAACGTATGTCTCCCAGCACCCATTCCATATAACCTGTTACGGAAAGGTGACGAAGCCTGCCTGAATTATTCTTTATTTTTATAACAATAAATTTAACGGGCTCTTCAATGTCAATGAAAACAGTCATCTCGGATGTAATGCCATCTTCCCAATGTTCAAAAGTGCTGTAGCCAAAACCGTGCTTTGTTACATAAGGCGAGTTGCCCCCGCACGGCAACGAAGTTGGAGACCAAAATTTGCCGCTCTCTTCGTCCCTTATATAAAAAGCTTCTCCTTTTAAATCTGTTATCGGATCATCATTCCAGGGCGTTAGCCTGATCTCGTGCGCATTATCGATCCAAGTATACGATTGCCCGCTCTCGGAGACTATTGTGCCAAATTGAGGATTACCCAACACATTTATCCATGGAGCAGGTGTTCTTCTTCCGGGAGTGGTAATTACAATATATTCTTTACCATTTTTAGTGAAGCCTCCCAGGCCATTGAAAAATTGCAAATCATTTCTAATGCGGTCAATTGCTGGCGGATTTTCTAAAGACGCATAGAATTTAGTTGGGTTGAAGTGAGGAATCGATGATTTCATTTTATTGTTCCTATAGATCTGTTCTTCCAGGGAACCAAGTGAATCTGAAATAACTACATGAGCAACAGTGTGAAACAGAATTCTATCTTCATTCGATATCTGGTCAACAGATCTTATAAAAATGCCGCCAGGCTGATCTTTTAAATTTCCAGACAATCCCGGGGCAACTAACCCATGAATTCTATCTTGTAATACATGCCTGTAACTGCCATGATCATTATTCCATATTACAAGGTCAGTTTTAAGCCCTTTCAAAGACCAATATGCATGTGCCTGTACGAGCTGGCGCACCAATTCGATATTATCAATATCTTCAATCTGCAAAAGAATAATAGGCAAGTCTCCGGAAATTCCATAGCTCCAAAGACCGGATTGCCCCCGTTGATTCTTAATGATATTGGCGGGATCAGTACGCAAAGAAGCATTGGCATAAATAATTGATGCGGCAATCTTATTATATAATTGTGAATCGGCTTCCACTGCATTGATCTGTTTAAGTATTACATGACTATGAGTCCAGGCCAGTTCAAGCCCGCGATTCGCAATATTTCTATCCTGGTATTTTCCGATAAGATTGTAACATAATTCTTTCGTTTCTGCTATTCCAAAAATCATATCAACGGTTGCTGATTGATAAGGTTCGAGGTAAATGCGATATTGTATTGAAACAATAGGATCAAGTACTGAGCCACTATTGCCCAAAAGTCCATCCTGATAATTCAGCGCTTCGGGGTTATTGACCGTATTGCCTCTTCCAATAAATTTATCTCTTGATGTCTCGTAAGTTACCTGCTGAACTTCAGCCTTATGAACTTTCATTACATGCAACATCCATGGGTTTTGTTCTTCTGCCGAACGGGGCCTGCGGGTACAAATGATCGCATTCCGCGATTCATTAATTTCTGTTTGAACAAAAAGATTACTAAAGGCAGGATGCAGTTCATCTGCTATAGGAGACGCTAATACCACTTCGGCGTAACTCGTTACTTCAATAAATTTTCTCTTACGCGACCGGTTCGTGAAGTGCACCCTCCGCAATTCTATATCATCTTCAGGAGATACAACAATTTCAGTATGCGTATCTATTGCCGAATCTCTCCGTCGAAATTCTGCCCTTCCTTGTGAAAAAACAGCTTCATAATTATCGCTGTGTTTTAATATTGGCTGAAATGCTGCAGACCAGGTATTGTTATTTTCGAGATCACGAATATAGCAGAAGGTTCCCCAGTTGTCGGAAGTGCAATCCTCACGCCAACGGGTAAGCGCAATATTTTTCCACCTGCTGTACCCACCGCCGGAATTGGTAAGCATCACGTGATAGCGGCCGTTAGATAACAGCTGTACTTCCGGAATTAGAGTATGCGGCGTGTTTATTACCCTTATTGATTCACTGCCGCCAGGTGTTACATTGATGTCGGCTTCGTGAACGGAAGGTGAATAAAAACTTACAATTCTCGGAACTCTCTCCTCAAGTAATAATTGTGCAGATCTCAATTGAAGATCTGCCTCAAAACGACTTTGCATAGGTTTGTTCAAAAGCAGGTAACTTATCGATAAAAAACTCATCCCCTCGTGATGAGCCATAAAAGACTTTATGATGGTATATGGGGTTCTTCTTGGAAGCCTTGATGCTGTGTAATCAATTGCTTCATAAAAACCATATCTGCCCTCAAAACCTTCATCTTTTAGTCTTATCAAATTATCATAGGCTTGCTCCGGCGCTACCATCAAAGCCATCATGGAGGCATACGGCGCAATAACCAGGTCTTCGCCCAGCCCTCTTTTGAACCCCAGGCCGGGCACGCCAAACGCACGGTACTGGTAATTAAGATCCGCATCTAACAAATTATAACCTGATTCTGAAATACCCCAGGGAACACCGCGTTTTCTACCATAATCAACCTGCTTTTGTATAATGCCTTTGTTGGTTTCATCAAGCAAAGTGTTTTCATACGATGGCGTTATTAGCATCGGCATAAGGTATTCGAACATTGAGCCGCTCCATGAGAGAAGAACAGGCGTTGTTCCCTGGCTGGTAAGTTTTCTGCCGAGTGCAAACCAACTTTGCTGGGGCAATTTACCCTGCGCAATTCCAACAAAAGTTGTTACTCTCGCTTCAGAAGCAAGCAAGTCATAATAACTATTATCTTTTCTATGCTCGTCCACATTATACCCAATAGACAATAACTGCCGGGTTTTATCAAATAAAAAATTATAATCAATAGTGGCAAGTTCCAGGCATTTTACGAGTATGGAATTAATTTTTAGCAGCATCTCCTTGGCATGCCTTGCAGGCTCTGTAATAGCAGCCCTAAAAGCATCCAGCCATTCATTCTCTTCAAAAGAATTATCAACATGATAGGAGGAGATGACTTTCTGAAGCAATAATTCTTCAAGCTTTGCCACCTGGTGTAACGTGGGCAAGGCCGGAAGATCGTTTAGCAGATGTTCAAATTTCTGCGGAACTGCTTTCAGCGAAAGCCAGGGTAAAAAGACGGAAACTTCACTTTGTATATTATTTAATTGCTCCGCAATTTTTTGCGACCACCAATCATCTTCATTATCGGGATCGAGATCCAGCTCAATTAATATTTCTCTGAAAGAAGTTGTTAACTCATTTAGAAAAGAATTTAGTAATGATGGAGTATCAAATTTATTTTGAAAATCTTCCACCTGGCGCTTAAACTTTTTAACTACGGTGTTATCCGGCAACTTTTCGATAAGGATTCCGATCGTGTCTAAAAGCCCTTCAAACAATTTCGCATCAATTATATTTTCATTCCGGATGCTAAACAAAGATTGTTTTAAAATTAATATATGACTCACAAAATTACCGCTGTCCACTGTCGAGATGTATTTGGGCATTAAAGGAGTTAATGAAACCGTATCGTACCAATTGTATAAATGCCCCCTGTATTTTTCCATTTTTGTAAGCGTATCTATTGTGTTGGTAGTACGTTCAACAAAAACGCTGTTTGTGATGTATCCAAAATCCCTCGCGGTAAGATTTGCTAAAAGGCAAAACCCAATATTAGTAGGCGATGTGCGGTGAGCAGTCCTTTCCACCGGCTCTTCCTGGTAATTATCAGGAGGTAACCAGTTATCTTCTTCCACAACAAATGTTTCAAAAAATGCCCAGATCTTTCTGGCGAGGTTGCGCAGATATAAGGTTTTTGCGGCATCTAACTGAATCTTTTTTTCCGGAACGGGGCGGCTTATATACCATACTATCAATGGAGCAGCTAACCAGGCAATGAGCAAGGGAAACGACAAGACAAGTGTAAACGGAACATACATGCTCAGGTATACAAACAAGACAATAGACAGAACTGACGGAAACCACACCTTCCGGTACGTATTTATAACTGTTTTTTTATGAAGCTGATAGCCGCTGTATGGAGTCCACTGGAGAAAATTTTTCCTTGAAACGAAAAGGCGCCATAATGTAATTAATATGGCATGTGCATTTATAAAAGCTTCATAAGGAAGACAGGCAAGATCGATCAGGTTTTGTGAGAGGTTTGCTTTTAAAGTTTTGGCGGTAAATAATACATTTTGTGCGAAAAGTACATCAGGAGGCTTTTTAAAAATCTCCCAAACAAATTGAATAAATGTTGGAGCGAAAATAATTACCAGCGTAACGTCCATCCAAAATGCGGCATCACCCGAGATTATCCAGCCAGCCAGGAACATTAAGAGCAGGGCAATAGGAATAAGGCTTCTCCGTAAATTGTCTAATATCTTCCACGCCGAAAGGGTTGATATAGGATTTTTATGAAATTTTTTGTCGAAGCCGGGAACAAATGGCGCTATCCACGTTGCAATTTGCCAATCGCCCCTTATCCAACGGTAGCGTCGTTGTAAATCTGTTATATAATTGGAAGGGTATTCTTCATACAACTGAATATCTGTAATTAACCCGGCTCTTAGATAGGCGCCTTCAAGAAGATCATGACTTAAAATGCGATTCTCAGGAAATTTATTCTTAATTACTTTTTCAAAAGCGGCCACATCATAAATCCCTTTTCCAATATATGAACCTTCGTTAAAAAGATCCTGGTAAACATCGGAAGTAGCTTTTGTGTAGGGATCAGTTCCGGAGTCATTGGCGTGAATTCTTGAATATATAGAACTCCTTCCCATGGGCAAGCTGCTTGAAACCCGGGGCTGGAGAATACTATATCCATCGGTTACCCTTCCCTTCTTTGCATTGTAAACCGGGTGGTTTAGCGGATGGGCCATGGTAGCCGCCATCTTCCACGCTACATCTCTTGGAAATTGGGTATCGGCATCGAGGGTGATAATATATTTAACAGATCTGTATACGCTTTCTTCGCCTATTATAAGTGAAAATGAAGACTTCTTATTTTCCAGTATTAAGGCATTTAATTCACCAAGCTTTCCGCGTTTGCGCTCATATCCCATCCATATTTTATCCCGTGCATTCCATCGTCCGGGGCCGGTGAAAGAGAAAGAAAGTATCATCAGCCACCCGTTCGTATTTTCTGTTAAGTTCCAATATCTTATTTCTAACAATATTTAATAGCGATTCGTCTTCGGGAAGTGTTTCTTGGGTGGCATCCTTAAAATCGGTCAAAAGCGCAAATGATAAATTGTCATCCCTGTTTGCCAGGAAACGTAACTCAAGACTTTCTGTGAGATCGTCAATATTCGCCTCGTCGTTAAGCAATACAGGTATTGCAACCATTGTACGATATTCATCGGGGATACCTCTCGAGAAATCCATTCTTGGCAGTAAGCAAGGTTTCGTGAGCAAAGTAGTTACCCAGTTAACGATTGAGGTCATAAATTGGCTCAACGCAAGGAATAAAATGACGGCAAAAAATATTAATACCCAACGCTTCATTCCATCATCTTCCGCTTTCAGCAATGGTGCCCAGGTTAATAACGCCGTTGCAATTAATATTGAACCTGCGTACACAAAAAGCGGTATCTTATTTACAAACCTCCTGCATGCTTTAATTAAACCAATTTGCACCTTAGCAACTTTTTCAATCTCAAACACTCCCTTGCCAATGAGATAATATCCCACATGATTTTTCTTCAGATCAATGTTTTGATGATTTGATTTAGCATGTTCAATGGCAATAACAGCTACTTCCCGCTCCGACAATTGACTATTTTTAGAAAAGCTTTCAACTGCATGCCGGTATTGGTCCCTGGTATTAAAATCCATTTGGCCATAAATGGCATCCTGCAACAGCGTTTGTTCAACAATACTGTGTTTTTCAACAAACTTGCGCCAATCAGTCGTACTCAAAAAACGTAAACTATTTATGCTGTTGCTTATCGACACCTGGTCAGCAGCCTGCTTTTGATTTTCTGTTTGCACCATTGTTGTAACACTTAGCCCTTCTTCGCTAAGGTGCTGTTCCATCCAATTAATGGCCAGGGTAAGTGCATTCCCTTTTTCCTGCAGTCTTCTTGATAGTTCGGCAACAAAAGAGCTTTCCATGGGAGGTTTTGATCTCGCCATATCCGCAATCACCAATACCAGGTTTTTAGGATTTTTCTCAATGGTATCCATCATTTCTTCGCCCCATTCAGCAGCCAGTTTTTGATTGGCGATATCGATAGATATCTGGATCGAAATGCGGCGCAGATTTTCAAGTAAGGCAAGTCTGAACATTATCGGCATCGCCCATAATTCGCCAAGATCGAGAAAGTTGATAGTTTGATAACTGGCAATAAAGTTAGAGAGACGACTCAGGTTAATATGGCCATCGGTATGCGAAATGATTTCCACAGCTATGTCGTAAATCCGCGGCAATCCTGCCGAAGGGCCTTTTACAAGTCGTGGCAGTTCTTTACTATAGCCTTTTGGGAGATGTTTTTTTGCAGTATAAATTTGTTCCTCGATAAGATAAAAATTATCCAGGAGCCATTCAGCGGCCGGAACAATCCTGTTATTTGACTTTACTGCCTGGGTTAAATTTTCATGAACCTCTAATAATATCTTTTCATTTTCATCAAGTCTTTTTAACAGGCTTTCTGAAGGTGTTTTAGAAAATAAGGTATGTCTTTCAGCAAGTGAAATTGCATATTTATCAAGTTGCTCTTCAGTGAATAATTCTGACCTCAAAGGAGGCTTTTCTTCCCCATTGTCATTGGAACTGTCCCCAAAAACCGGTTCCAGTAAATTTTTTTTTAAGGAAGCAATAGCCCCTGGTAATATCTTAAGTACTCCTTTTCCCTTATTTTTTTTTTGTAACAGGCTCATTTACGGAAATTGCTTAAATTTTCTTTCGAACGTGATGCAAAAATACAGCCGTAAAACACTGAATATATTCGCTTTGCGAAATTTACCCGTGCTTCATATTGATTCATGTACTATTTGCGCCTGAATAAAACATCCGGGCTTAAACGAATAAAATATGCGCCACACATACGGTAACATCCCGGTTACCAACCAAGACACTAATTCAATGCCCGCCTCATTTAGTTTGGGCTTGAAGCCTCCACCCTCTGCTCTTACATGCCTCATAACGGTTATATTTTAAGAATGCCACTTATTAATTCAAGCGCCAAATGAGAAGTTGGGTATACACTTATTCACTGAAATCAGCGGCCCTTTTTCTGATACTTTCCCATTAAAGCACCTTCGGCAAGAACGTGGTTTTCCATAGCTGCTTTTAATTCCTTTTTTTCAGAACCTTCCTCCAGGGAAAGACTTGTATCCAAAGCAAACACCCTGAAATAATAGCGGTGCGATCCTGATGGCGGACAGGGAGCATAATAGCCGGTTTTTCCTGCGCCGTTTTTTCCGCTTGCTCCCAAAACTCTGTCTTCTTTTATAATTCGATCGGGCGGAAGATTCCATAACAGCCAATGATCAAAAGTTCCTCGCGGAGCATCAGGATCTTCAACAATAATAGCAAGCGTCTTCGTGTGCAAAGGTATGTTATCAACGAACAAAGGCGGGTTTACTGCTTCGCCATCACAGGTGTATTTTGAAGGTATGTCGCCTCCCGCTGCGAAGGCTTCACTGGTTACTGATAAATTTTTCATTTGTTTGCTTTTTATTTTTACTAAATGATTATGAAAAAATTGTTCCATTTTAAGTTCCGGTGTATTGCCGGTATCAACCCAAATGGCAGCCAAATTAGCTAATTTAATAAAAGGCCTGTTTAATATTAGAATAAATATATTGCGGGTATCCGTTATAGTTATATAGTTTCTTAAATAGATGGACGAATGATAAGAATTCAAAAGAATTCCATTTTTGTTATTACCAGCCCGGGGTTAATTATAGAGTAAAAAAAATTCTACGGCAAGCCTGGCCAGCCTGTTTCATGAAAAATGATACGAAATCGCTGTAGAAAAGTTTGCTGTTGAATTGTAGATAGTATTCCGCAAATTAAATTCAAATGCATTCCTGGGTCCGTAGCTCAAAATATCTTTAGTCCTCTTTATATTATCAATGCTATAATCTTTAATCAATGAATTAAAATAGTTATAAAACATTTATTTTATGCGTATCAATAAAATGTGTTGATGCGGGTTATTATGACTATTGAGTCGCATGCACAATATTTTTAACTGCGTGTTTCTATTACATTCACCAAAAATTTTCATCGCTTTACTTAGAGATGCCCTTCTGACCGCCCCGGATTTTACAAAATATGCCTTCGCGTATTTACTAACTTATAATGCCGGCCGTCCGCAATTGGCATATTATTTTATAACACAAATACAAATGCATTTGAATGAATAGTTATAAATGGGGCGTTATAGGGCCGGGTAACATTGCGCATAATTTTGCAGAAGATATTAAGCTGGTTAATCCGCCGCAAACACTGGATGCAGTTTTTTCAGATCATGAAAAATCTGCGAATGAATTCGCAGATAAGTTTCACATTGCAAAACGGTTTACAAGCCTTGATGATTTTATAAATAATAGCGGGGCGGACGTTGCTTATATTGCCACGCCTCATGCACTGCATTATGAGCAAACAAAAGCCTGCCTTCAAAATAAAATAGCGGTGCTTTGTGAAAAGCCAATTGTATTAAACCACGAACAGTTAGACGAGTTGATTAAGTTAGCTGCAGCGAACAAAACTTTTTTAATGGAAGCTATGTGGGTACGGTTTTTACCAAGTTTTACGAACTTGCTAACATTGATAAACAAAAATATTATCGGCCAAATTACGCGTGTAAAAGCTTCGATGGCTTTTAAAGCCCCACACGATGATAATAACAGATTTTATGATCCGGAAAAGGGAGGCGGATCACTGCTTGATCTCGGTGTGTATTGCATTTTCTTAAGCACGCTTCTTGCCGGAAAACCATCCGTTATAAAGGCTATCGGCAAATTATCTGATAAAAAAATTGATGAAGCTTGTGGTGTTCTGCTCACCTATAACAATCACGCCTATGCGATTTTGGAATCCTCATTACTCATGAATCAAAATCAGCCGGCGCAAATTAACGGAACCAAAGGCGTTATCAGGATACTTGACAAATGGTTCGAAAAATCGAAAGGCATAGAAGTTGATCTGGATGATGGAAACAAAATGAATATCCCTTTGGATTGGAAAGGACACGGTTTGCAGTTTGAAATTGAAGAAGTAATCAATTGTCTTTCCGGTAAAAGAATTGAAAGCGATTTGATGCCTCACGAATTAAGCCGCAGTGTACTTTCAACGATGGATGAAATACGTAACCAGATGGGCGTTTTTTATGGGCAGCAAGAATAATTTCAATTATGGTGTAAAGAATTTAGAATTAATTGCTCTTGTGCGTTACATTAATTATAATTATTGTCCGTGTAAACCAGTCAACTCTTTGCTTGTCAAGACCTCACCCCCAACCCCCTCTCCAGGTGGAGAGGGGGCTTAGAACCATTACTGGGAATGGGTTTCACGGAAAATTAGATTTTTTGTCGGACAACCAATGATTATTTATATCGCAATTAAACAAATAAATGAGTACAGCATTTCCAATTATTTCGTGGGCTAACGGTACTAACATATACGAAGTAAACATCAGGCAATATACTGCTGAAGGTACTATTGCGGCATTTTGCGGGCATATGCCCCGGCTAAAAGATATGGGAGTTGAGATATTGTGGCTGATGCCGATAACGCCTATCAGCATAGAAAAGCGGCAAGGAAAATGGGGCAGTTATTATGCAGCAAGGTCTTATATTGAAATTGATAAAGCTTATGGAACTGTCGATGATTTTGTACAACTTATAACGGTTGCGCATACCCTGGGTATGAAAGTGATTATAGATTGGGTAGCTAATCACACCGGCTACGATCATCAATGGACAACCAAGTATCCTGAGTTTTACAGGAAAGACGAGATGGGAAATTTTACAGGTATACATGGCTGGATAGACGTAATTGACCTGAACTATGCGATGCCCGCAATGCGCAAAGAAATGATCACAAGTATGAAATACTGGATACGGGAATTTGATATAGATGGCTTCCGCTGCGATATGGCAAGAACAGTTCCCCTCGATTTCTGGCTGGAAGCAAGAGCCGAATGCGATGCAATAAAGCCCTTATTCTGGCTTGCCGAGTGCGAGGTTTTTGATTATCATGAAGTATTCGATGTTACTTATGGCTGGGAAGTTATGCGGGCCTTTGATAAATATTTTTCAACCGGTGAAATTGGTTTACCACAAATAAAAGAAATGCTTGCAACCTATGCGGGATATCCTGCAGGAGCAAGAAAACTTTTATTCACGTCCAATCATGATGAAAATTCCTACTACGGAACAGAATATGAAAAGTACGGCACCTGCGCCCAGGCTCTTGCCGTTTTCACCTGCACATGGCCAGGCATTCCTTTAGTCTACTCCGGACAGGAACTGCCAAATAAGAAACGATTGGCCTTTTTTGAAAAAGATGAAATTACCTGGAGTGATCAGGTACAGCTCCACGATTTTTATAAGGCTATGCTCAACCTGCGTGCACAAAACAAAGCATTGCAGGAAAATGCTTCTGTATTAACCCTTTTGGCAAAAGATAAAAGTATACTGGCATACCTGTGCCGGCGTCAAAAAGATAAAGTTTTTGTGATAATGAACTTATCATCGCAAACGGTGGATTTCGAAATTGATCACCCGGCAATTGCAGGTTTTTATGAGGATTTATTTAGCGGGCGGAAAGTAGAATTAAACAGAAGACAAAATTATTCGTTCAACCCAGGTGAATACAAACTTTTTTGCTACACAAGTAGAGATAAAAACAAATAGCAACAGAAGCCCGTTATTAAAGCTTAAAGAGGAGCGGTAGATATTCAATACACTGCAACCGTCGAAGCTCTTTTTTGGTATGTCCCAACGGCTTTTAAAAACCAGAAAGTTAAAATACCTTTTTCATATTCAGTTTTCAAAAGGTCGGTATCGGCGTCCGTGGGAAGCAAAATTTTACGATGAAAACATTCATAATTAAATGTGCGCTTTTTATAGTGTTCGTCTTCGCCCAACGCTTGCTTGTTATGCAAAGCTGATACAGAAAGAAACCCGGACGCTGTTATATTCACAAAAAAATCGTCCCGCTGAAGCCCGGGCGTTGCCAATTCTATTTTATAGTATTCAGAAGTTTCAGAGATATTGTAATCTGGCTTCCTGCCTCCTTCATGATGCTTTGACAATTCTTCGACAAGATTTTCGAGCTTAAAATTATCAGGAACATATTCTCCCGGATACGTTGAAATTGCTTCCTTTTGGTGATTTATGAGCGGCATTACGTTCGGGTTTTAAAGTTGAATTAGAAAACTCCCACATTAAAAACCAGTGCAAATATTCTTTCACAATATGCCTGATCTACCTGCTTATAGTGAAGCAAATAATATGCCTGCTATCTTTGGTCACCATCTAAATTGCGCATTAGCATTTAATTAGCTTCAATTTTACCGCTGACTCATTTTGGCATATTTTTTCAAGATTGTTTTTGAAATCTATTTCATATATAGCCAGGGTCTTCATAAGGTCAGTATTTATTTGGCCTTATTTTATTTTTTACTTCAAATATGGTATGAGATAATATGCACCTAACGCTTATGGTTAATCGAAGTTTCTTCAAGCCACATTTTTGAACGGCTTTTTAAATCTATGTTTAAATAGTGCTATCCATTTTTGCAACTGTGGATATACCTATAGAAATGGAAGTCGTATATCAAACAAATCTTTTAATGCCCGCCTTGCAGCATAATAACCGCAAATACCATGAACACCGCCGCCCGGTGGTGTTGAAGAAGAGCAAACATAAATACCTTTTGCTGACGTGCGGTAAGGTGAAAGTCGCAGAACAGGCCTTGAATATAGCTGGGTAGCAATAGCTGCCCCGCCGTTAATGTCTCCGCCTGCGTAATTAGGATTATAAGTTTCCATATCCTGACAATTCATTACATGCCGTGCAAGAATACAGTCTGTAAAGCCCGGAGCAAATCGCTCTATTTGTTTCTCAATGGCATGAGTCATGTCAATTGTGGAACCATTAGGAACATGACAGTATGCCCATGCTACGAATTTGCCCTTCGGCGCTCTCGATGTATCAACAACGCCGGGTTGCACAAATAGAACGAATGGCTTGTCTGAATGCTGATTCTTCGAAATAATTAACTCGCTGTCATAAATCTCTTTTATGGTACCGCCGATGTGAACGGCAGGCGCTAACCTGCATTGCGCATTTGTAAAAGGGACAGGATTGTTCAACGCCCAATCGATCTTAAATATACCAGGTCCATATTTGTAATTTTTTAGCTGCCATTTATACAATGAAGAAAATTGTTCGCCTGCTACCGTACATAGTTGCTTAGTTGTGAGATCAAGAATTAAGGCTTTGCACGATGGCAATTGTTTCAGAGAAGTTATCATATTTCCTGTTTGTATTTCTCCACCAGAGCTTTTAAAACATGCTGACATGGCATTGGTTATTTGTTGTGCTCCTCCCTTTGGCAAAGGCCAACTGTTAACATGCGCAAGTATGTTAAGAACGAGTGCCATAGACGAAGTTGTAAGGACATTCAGAGGAAGCATGGAATGCGCTCCCATGCCCGCAAAAAAAGATTGAGCTTTAGTGCTGGCAAACTGGTGTTGTGCAAAATGACTTGCTGAACTAAGTGCATAATAAGCGAATTTCGCCTTCGCTATTGATGGAGCACTCGCATGCAGCGGTCCTAAAAAAGCCGATCGGATCGATGGCCATTCTTTAACCAACATCGAAAAAGCTTTTTTATAATTATTGGAATCTTCACCAAACTGAGCAGCTGTTGTTTCTATAGAAGATTGTATACTTATTGATGAGCCATCGTCAAAAGGATGGGCAACAGCATACGTTGGGGTTATATATTCAAGTCCAAACTGTTCAAGATTAAATTGCCTGAAAACCGGGGAGTTTGCCGCCAGCGGATAAACGGCAGAACATACATCATGCATGAAACCGGGAAGCGTAAGTGCCGCAGAGCGCACACCACCACCCAAACTACTTTTTCCTTCGATGAGCAATACATTCAATCCCGCACGCTGCATCGTAATGGCGGCAGCAAAACCATTCGGTCCCGAACCAACTACAACAACATCATGTTTTGTTTTCACATTAATTGCTTTACTGCTAATTTATAATATTGCAAAAATGATTCTTTGGTTCATCAAACAAATATTTCCATTAACAAGAATAATATCATCAAATGCAACTTGTTAGTTTTATTACGTTTTAAGACTTTTTATCCATCACGTTTTAGGCAAATGTCATCAGTAAACAATACTTACCATTTCCTTGCCTGCTTATAATATTAATGTCTACATCTGCGTATAAATGAACAAAAGAAGAAAAGTTTCTAAGCACAATTTCATCTTTCAAAAAATTTCTTTATCAACAAATAAAAATTGAAGTGCAATCATTGCTTAATAGAACTGGTCAGATTATTGGCGTTGACTTCGTATCCCTGCTATGCAGAAAAGATGTTGGTACAATCTTAAGATTTTTAAAGATGTATACAAAACTTGAGGAAATCATTATTAAAACGATTAAAGATAACGGACCTATTTCGTTTCACGATTATATGGAGATGGCTTTGTATTACCCAAATCTTGGTTATTATACTTCACCAAAAGAAAAATTAGGAATCAATGGCGACTACTATACAAGCCCCGTTCTCAGCAATTTATTTGGGCAAATGCTTGGAAGACAATTGGAAGAAATGTGGAATTTAATGGACAAAGATCCACTAACAATTGTTGAGTATGGGGCAGGTTCCGGCATTTTATGTTTTGATATTTTAAATTATCTCAAAAACAATGAAGCGCTTCACGGTAATTTAAAATATTTTATAATTGAAAAGAGCGAGGTTATGCAAAAAGAACAGCAAAAACTGCTGGATGAAAAAGTAAAATGGATTAAAAGTATTGATGAAATAAAAGGAATAAAAGGATGTGTAATTTCAAACGAAGTAGTTGATAATTTCGCTGTTAACCGTATAGTAATGAAAGATGAGTTAATGGAAGTTTTCGTTGACTACCAGGATCGGTTTGTTGAAGAGCTGCTGCCCGCATCGGAAAAAACTAAACAGTATCTGCAACAGCACTGTATAACCTTGCCAAAAGAATATTGTACAGAAGTAAATCTTGAAGTTGAAAAATGGATAAAACAAATTGCAACAAACGTTGAACGGGGTTTCATTATTACGGTTGATTACGGATATCCCGCTTACGAATTATATGCTCCTGAAAGAAATAAAGGCACACTCACCTGTTATTTTAAACATCGTGTAAATTTTTCTCCGTACGCTAATATCGGCCAGCAGGACATTACAGCACACGTGAATTTTTCGGCGATACATGGATGGGGGCAAAATTATGGGTTGCAATTCGCCGGATTTTGCAATCAAAATTTTTTCCTGCGCTCATTGGGGATAGCTGACACACTGAGGGAATTGGAAAAAGACAAGACCGCTAATATTGTCAACATCGGTTTTCAAATAAATAAATTACTTGGAGAAATGGGGAATAAATTCAAAGTTCTTATACAGCAAAAAGGCACTAAGAAAAAGGCATTGCGGGGAATGCAATTTGGCCTAAGCAGTATTTGAAATAACACAATTGTATCCTCCCTAACCCGGATTCAACACATCCATCCTTTTCCTTTGCATTGAATTTTCGAATGGCATGGCCTGACTATCTAAAAGATAGATGTGCATCTCCCCGTTCAAAAAACCAGGAACTAACTATAAGGCATAGCCGCACTTCCGAAAATATGCATCAATCAACCGGCATTGTCTATTTGCCAAAAACCTTTGCGCCAAATATTATAGCCAAAAGAAACAATACAATAAAAATGAAAAACAGCACTTTAGCAATGGAGGCTGCACCGGCTGCAATGCCGGTAAAGCCAAAGATGGCTGCAACGATGGCTATTATAAAAAATATGACTGCGTACTTAAGCATAAAATAAATTTAAGTGCTAATAGTTAAAAATACGTGCCAGATTTTATTTGTTGTTCTTTCTTGCTGTGCAAAATTTATTAATACTATGCAAAGTTGCCATTTGTAAATGAGGTCGATTAAAATGAGATGATAACAAAGTGTGGTCAATCTTACCACAAAGGGGAAAAAAATCCTTACTTCTTTAATTCCAGATGAATATGCAAATGATAATAACCCTGCAAGAGAACAAGAATTATCGATAATGGCAGGACTTTTGAGAACCAACAATTACTGCGCTTTTTATATCATTCATAACCTTTAATATAATTTACTATGAGCAACACTGTCGGTGATTTCCTGGTTGAAAGATTAAGCGAATGGGGAATTAAAAGAATATTTGGTTTTCCCGGGGATGGCATAAATGGTTTAATGGGTTCTTTAAACCGCCTGGAAGATAAAATAGAATTTATACAGGTAAGGCATGAAGAAAATGCTGCCTTCATGGCTTGTGCCCATGCAAAATTTACCGGTGAGGTAGGGGTATGTATGGCTACTTCCGGCCCCGGCGCTATTCACTTATTAAATGGATTGTATGACGCAAAGATGGATCACCAGCCGGTTGTAGCTATTGTTGGCCAGCAGGCCCGTGCCGCTATTGGTGGAAGTTACCAGCAGGAAGTTGACCTCATTTCTTTATATAAAGATGTGGCGCATGAGTTCGTTCACATGGCAACCGTACCTTCACAAATACGGCATCTAACTGACAGGGCTATACGAATTGCAAAGAATGAAAGATGTGTTACTTGCATTATCATTCCTAATGATTTGCAGGAGGTCGCATTTGAAGAACCGGAAAGAGCTCATGGAACCATTCATTCAGGAATCGGTTATTCTACTGCCGCAAATAATTCCCGCACCAAAGTGATTTACAAAAGGCAGCAGACATATTAAATGAAGGAAAAAAAGTGGCGATGCTGGTAGGTGCCGGCGCCTTCGGCGCCGAAACCGAAGTAATGGAAGTAGCAGAATTATTGGGCGCAGGCGTTGCAAAAGCATTGCTTGGAAAAGCGGTGTTGCCGGATGATCTTCCATACGTTACTGGTTCAATCGGTTTATTAGGTACCAAGCCAAGTTGGGATTTGATGATGGATTGTGATACGCTGTTAATGATTGGCTCCAGTTTTCCCTACTCTGAATTTTTGCCTAAAGAAGGAAAGGCACGCGGAGTGCAAATAGATATTGATGGCAAAATGCTCGGCATACGATACCCGATGGAAATGAATCTTGCAGGGCGATAGCAAAGAAACTTTAAAGGCATTAATTCCATTGCTGCAAAGGAAAGAAGACAGAAGCTGGCAGGACGAAATTGCTAAAAATAATAAAGAATGGTGGGAAGTGGTAGAAGCAAGAGCGATGAACAGTGCCAACCCGATTAACCCGCAAAGAATTTATTGGGAACTCTCCTCACGCCTTCCTGATAATTGCATCTTGTCTTCCGACTCCGGAACATCTGCAGACTGGTTTGCACGTGATATAAAAATACGCACAGGCATGAAAGCCTCTCTGTCCGGCAACCTTGCTACCATGTGTCCCGGCGTTCCTTATGCCATTGCCGCAAAGTTTGCATATCCTGATCGTGTATCCATAGCGTTAGTAGGCGATGGCGCCATGCAAATGCTGGGCAATAATGGGTTAATAACTATTTCAAAATATTGGAAGCAATGGAGCAATCCGAAATTAATTATCGTGGTGCTTAATAACCGTGATCTCAACCAGGTAACATGGGAGCAACGCATAATGGAAGGTGATCCAAAATTTGAAGCATCACAGGATCTGCCTGATTTCCCCTTCGCAGAATATGCTAAGAATACTGGGGCTGGAAGGGATTAAAGTGGATAAAGAAGATGATATTATATTGGCAATTGAGAGAACGCTTGCCTGTAATAAGACCAGTTGTGTTGGAGGCTTACACCGATCCTTCAGTGCCACCGCTGCCACCGCATATAACATTTAAACAGGCAAAAGCATTTGCTTCCTCCATGGTCAAAGGCGATGCCGATACATGGGACATGATCAAACAATCCTGGAAAGATGTAGTGGAAGATTATTTACCACATGCGCATAACTAAAAGTGAAATCGGATGATACCATATTGATTAACGATCTAAAAGTTTCGGCATATAAAATACCAACCGATTTGCCCGAAGCGGACGGAACCATACAAATGGAATAGCACAACAATGGTTTTGGCCGAAATTGACGGCCGGAGGAAAAAAAGGATGGGATACACTTATGCACATGAAGCAGCCGCGATCAGTCATAGATAAAACATTAAAGGAAATTGTTGTTGGCAAAAATGCGATGGATATTGAAGGCATTACGTTCGATACAATATCGCGCCATAAGAAATAATGGTGATTGTGGAATAGCCATGATGGCTGTAAGTGCCGTAGATAATGCATTGTGGGACCTAAAGGCAAAATTGCTCAATCTTCCTTTATGTAGTTTGCTAGGAAAAGCAAAAGATGGCATGCCGGTTTACGGAAGCGGAGGATTCACATCTTACAGTAATGCACAAACGCAGAAACAATTTCAGCAATGGGCATCAGAAAGTATTGCATTGTTTTAAAATGAAAATCGGCAGCGAACCTGAAAAAGATGTTCAGCGGATTGCAGCGGCACGGAAAGCAATTGGCAGCGACGCAGCATTGTTTGTGGATGCAAACGGCGCTTACACAGTAAAACAGGCGCTGGAAAAAGCAAATGCTTTCAATGAATACAACGTTACCTGGTACGAAGAACCGGTAACCTCTGCGAACCTAAAAGGCTTGCGTTTTATAAGAGAACATGTGCCTTCAAAAATAAATGTTGCTGCCGGAGAGTATGGATACAACCTTCCTTATTTTGATAAAATGCTGCACGCAGGCGCAGTTGATATTTTACAGGCAGATGCCACCCGTTGCGGTGGCATTTCTTATTTTATGAAAGCAGGTCACCTGGCCGAAGCTTACCAGGTTCCATTTTCTTCGCATTGTGCGCCATCGCTGCATTTGCACGCTGCGTTGGCTTTGCCTTCATTTTATATTGCTGAATATTTTCACGATCATATCCGCATAGAAAAAATGTTTTTTGACGGAGTTACGCTTCCAAAAAATGGAATGGTTTATCCGGATATGTCAAAGCCCGGCCTTGGTTTAACCTTTAAAGAAAAAGATGCCCTTAAATACAAACTATAAAAAAACCTGATAATGGTAACAGATGATAAAAAAATAAAAAAAATACAACAAAAAGATATAAAGCCGTTACATAACCAAAACGGACACTCGCAAAAAAAACAGCACCCGCAAATTTTTGATACACGTTTTCAAACCAAAGATGCCGCAGGCGTGGATGCAAGTCAGCCTTGAAAAAGAATTATTGGCCACAATTGAAGGTGAAGTGCGGTTTGATAAAGGCAGCCGTGCGTTATATGCAACCGACGGCTCCAATTACCGGCAGGTACCCATAGGCGTTATATTGCCAAAAAATGAGAACGATATTCTTCAAACATTGGCGCTTTGCAGAAAATATAATGCACCGGTTTTATCCCGCGGTGGCGGAACAAGCCTTGCCGGCCAATGTTGCAACGTGGCTGTATTAATGGACATGTCAAAATATTATAACCGTATTTTAGATATTGATGAAGAACAAAAGCTGGTAACGGTTGAGCCCGGAATTGTATTGGATACCATGCGCCACACCACGGAAAGAAAAACAGGTTTAACTTTTGGGCCAGACCCTGCAACACACACCCACTGCACATTAGGTGGCATGCTCGGCAATGATTCCTGCGGCATTCATTCGGTGATGGCCCAATTTGAAGGCAAAGGCGCCAGAACCGCTGATAATGTGGAATCAATGACTGTTGTTACGTATGACGGACTCAAATTAAAGGTTGGTCCAACATCTGAAGAAGAGCTTGAAAATATTATTAACGAAGGCGGAAGGCGCGGTGAGATATATGCAAAAATGAAAGCGCTCCGCGATAAATATGCGCATCTTATCCGCACAAAATTTCCGAAAATTCCAAGAAGAGTTTCAGGATATAATTTGCCGCAATTACTTCCTGAAAACGGGTTTAATGTTGCTGCTGCATTAGTAGGTTCCGAGGGCACGTTAGTAACAATTTTGGAAGCCACAATGAATTTGCTGAAGGCTCCCAAAAAACGATCACTGCTCGTATTAGGTTATCAAACCTTGCCTGATGCAGGCTATGCAGTCCCTAAAATTTTAACGCATAAACCTATCGGCCTGGAAGGCATTGATCAACTGTTGATTGAATACATGAAACGGAAAGGTTTAAATGTAGAAGATATTCCTTTGTTGCCGCAAGGTGAAGCCTGGTTGCTTGTTGAGTTTGGTGCAGACACAAAAGAACAATCAGATCAAAAGGCAAAAGACCTGATGGAGGAATTGAAGAAAGGTGATACCGGTTCCAACGATGAGTCTCTTTGATGATGAGAAGCAGGAAAAAATGCTATGGGAAATTAGAGAATCAGGCCTCGGCGCTACCGCTGCCGTGCCGGGTTTACCCACGATGCATCCCGGTTGGGAAGATTCTGCGTGTCCGCCTGAAAAAGTCGGCGATTATCTGAAAGACCTTGCGTGCATTGTTTACAAAGTATGATTACAATCCTTCTTTATATGGCCACTTTGGACAAGGATGTATTCATTGCCGTGTTGGTTTTGATTTGGAAACGGAAGATGGAATTGCAAAATATAAACAGTTTACGATTGAAGCTTCGCATCTGGCTGTAAGCTACGGTGGCTCTAATTCCGGTGAACATGGCGATGGCCAGTCACGTGGCGATTTATTGGAAATAATGTATGGCAAAGAAATTATGCAGGCGTTTAAAGAGTTTAAAACAATTTGGGATCCGCAATGGAAAATGAACCCGGGAAAAATTTTGGAAACCTATGGACAAACGAATAATCTTCGAACGGGTACAACTTATAATCCGCCTGTTTTAAAAACGCATTTTCAATTTCCTGAACAGCACAACAATTTTGCAGAAGCAGCTAACCTCTGCGTAGGCGTAGGTAAATGCCGCAGGCACGAAGGAGGAACTATGTGCCCGAGTTATATGGTTACCCGTGAAGAAGAGCACAGCACAAGAGGCAGAGCCCGCATGCTTTTTGAAATGATGGAAGGCGATGTATTAAAAGGCGGTTGGAAAAATGAAGAAGTAAAACAATCATTGGATCTCTGTCTTGCCTGCAAAGGATGTAAAGGCGATTGCCCCGTAAATGTGGATATGGCAACCTATAAATCAGAATTTTTATCGCATTATTATAAAGGAAAATTGCGGCCGCGAACTGCTTATGCATTTGGATGGATCTATTGGTGGTCGCGGCTTGCATCAAAAATGCCGGGCATCGTAAATTTTCTTACGCATGCGCCGGTGTTGAGTTCTATTGCAAAAGCAATGGCCGGTGTTACACAAAAGCGCTCTATTCCAAAATTTGCAGAACGCACCTTTAGAGATTGGTTTAAGAACAGGCATATAAAAAATACAGCCAAACCAAAAGTGATTATCTGGGCCGATACATTTAATAATTTCTTTTTACCTGAAACATTAGTTGCAGGTGTTAATGTATTGGAAGCGGCAGGATACCAGGTGATTATTCCAAAAAAAATATTGTGTTGCGGAAGGCCATTATATGATTTTGGTATGCTGAAGCAGGCAAAGAAAATGTTGACCGATATATTAGAAACATTACAAGATGATATAGTAGAAGGAACACCCATCGTTGGCTTCGAACCCAGTTGTGTAGCCGTTTTCAGAGATGAGCTGTGCAATTTATTTCCGCGATAGCGAAGATGCAAAGCGATTAAAAAAACAGGTGTTTACGTTAGCGGAATTTTTAGAAAAACAAGCGCATGATTTTGAAGTTCCGCAAATAAATAACAAAGCAATCATACAAGGCCATTGCCATCACAAAGCGATTATGAAATTAGATTGCGAAGAAAGCCTGCTTAAAAAAACAGGTTTGGATTATGAAGTATTAGATGCAGGATGTTGTGGTATGGCAGGTTATTTTGGTTATGAAAAAGGTGATCATTATGATGTATCTATAAAAGCAGGTGAAAGAGTTTTATTACCTGCCGTGAGAAGTTTTGATAGCAATGGTTTTATCATAGCCGATGGCTTTAGTTGCCGTGAACAGATAGAGCAAAACGAACCGAAAGGGATTGCATCTTGCGCAGGTGCTGGACATCGGGCTTCAACACAAAACTTATTTTGAACCAAATCCTGAAAAAGATTATTTGAAAACGCATAAGCTTAAAGCAACGTCCAAAGCAAAAGATGAAGACGAGCATTAGTTGCCGGAGCGGCGTTGGCAATTATAACATTTATTGATAACAAGATCCATCATCGCAAAAAATAATAAATAACATGATGAAACATAAATCACATGAATCTACAGCGTTAGGGGCATTGGGTGCAGCGATTGGCAAAGGATTAATTGCAGGTTGCGCAGGCACTATCGCAATGACCATTTCACAAAAAATAGAAATGAAACTTACAGGAAGAAAACCCAGCCAGGCCACAGTTAAAGCAGTTAAAAAAGTCTTGCATATTCACCCGGATAAAGGAAATGCTGAAAGTTTTCAAATGAAATTCATTACACGTATGGCTCCGTAAATGGTGTACTGCGGGGTTTATTATCACTCGCGGGCATTACGGGTTTTGCCGCAACATCAGTTCATTTGGCTGCCATTTGGGGAACAGCGATAACTATTGAACCGAAACTTGGATATTGCTCCGCCGGTTAGCCAATGGAAACCAAAAGACATTGCGATCGATATTTTTCATCATGCGGTATATGCAGTAGTTACCGGAGTTGTGTTTGATGCAATTAATTAAAAACAAAGTAAAATGTATGATAATGACAATAGGAAAAAAGATCTGGGCTATAGCCGAAGGATATATTCCGGGATGGAGCAATGGGCCGGAGCCCGATTTTACCAGCCATGAAGCGGCCTGCATTTTAAATACTTCTGACGAAGATGCGCATATCGAAATCATGATTTATTTTTCGGATAAAGATCCGGTAGGGCCCTACAAAATAACGGTCGAGGCTAAACGAACAAAGCATGTACGATTTAATAATCTCGATGATCCGCAAACCATTCCCAAAGGAACAGATTATTCAAGCGTATTTGTATCCGACGTTCCTGTTGTAGTGCAACATACAAGGCTGGATTCAAGGCAAAATGCCAATGCCTTAATAACAACAATCGCTTATACTGAATAAGAGATCATTGCATTGTTGCAATTTCAAAATAAAAAAGACAACATAATAATAAAAGTTTAGAATCAAAATAAATGAATCACACTTCTGCACCGGGTTGGCCAGGCATAAAACCCAAATGGACATCAAGCGCTAAATCAGGAATTGGAAAAGCCTTAGATACCGCATCACAGGTAGCATTTACGTTAAGCCATGGCATCATCAACGAAGTTTATTATTCCAAGGGAAGATATCGCATGCATGAGAGACATGGAATTAATTATAACAAACGATGCAGATTTTTTTTCAGAAGAAAAAAGAGATTGCAGACACGCAATAAAAATGATAAAGCCGGGTGTGCCTGCTTATAAACTGGTAAACACCTGCCTTAAAAATAAGTACGGGATTAATAAAGAAATTATTGCCGATCCTTTGCGCAGCACGGTTATTCAAAAAACAACATTCAAACAAAAGAAAAAAGATGATGAAAAATATCACGTGCATGTTTTATTAGCGCCGCATTTAAATGATCATGGGAATAACAATACGGGATGGACTGGTGAATATAAAGGAGTGCCAATGCTGTATGCATACAGCGATGGCTTATGCCTCGCTCTGGCCTGTTCCAATAAATGGTTAAAGCGTTCTGTTGGCTATGTTGGCAAATCGGATGGATGGACGGATTTGCATATGCAATAAAAAAATGACATGGGAATATGGAAGGCCGAAGAAGGGAACATTGCGCTTGATGGCAGAGATTGATATAACTGAAAGCACTGAATTTACTTTGGCGCATTGGCTTTGGCCGAAATGTGAATGAGGCCTCCAATAATGCCCTCGGCAGTCTTTTGGACGGATACGAGTATTTGCAGGAAAAATATGTGAGAGGATGGCAAAACTGGTTAAAAGGACTGAAGCGCTTCACGCGCCAAAAATTATCGAATAAGCGCCAGCCGTTATGCGCATCCATGAAGCAAAAACTTTTCCGGGAGGCGTGCTCGCCAGCCTTTCGATTCCGTGGGGTGAAACAAAAGGCGATGATGATACAGGCGGTTACCACGTGGTGTGGCCGAGGGACCTTGTAGAAAGCGCCGGCGGCTTTTTGGCAATAAACGCCACTGATGATGCACTTGCGCATAGTGAATTATTTAATGTCAACACAAAAAGAAGATGGAAGCTGGCCGCAGAATATGTGGCTTGAGGGAGTAGCTCACTGGAAAGGTTTGCAAATAGACCAGGTGGCATTTCCCATTTTATTGGTTGAGCGTTGTATTCGAAATAAAACAATGGATGCCAAACGGCTAGAAAAGATATTGGCCGGGTATAAAAAAAGCAATTGCATTTTTAATGCAAAACGGGCCCTTATTCCCAGCAAGACAGATGGGAAGAAGAGAAAGGTTATTCAACATTTACTATTGCCGTTAGCATCGCAGGCTATGCTTGCCGGCGCTGACATTGCAGAAATAAATAATGAGAACAGAATTGGCAAAATATTGCCGGGAAATGGCCGATGAGTGGAATGCCAATATTGAAAAGTGGACGTATGTGACGGGCACTTCACTTGCAAAAGAGCATAATGTTGAAGGATATTATATCAGGATTAATCCGTATCGTGATATTTCGGCAGCAGGAATTAACTGACGAGTCCATCGATCTTGAAAAACCACCATAACGGAGACGGCAAAACGAAAATAAACGAACTGGTAAGTGTGGATGCACTTGGCGCTGGTAAGATTTGGTCTTCGCGACGCAAATGATCCTAAAATTATTAATACCATTAAGGTAATTGATGCATTACTGAAGGTTGATACGCCCAATGGCCCATGCTGGCATCGTTATAATAATGATGGTTACGGAGAAAAGAGTAATGGACGATGCTTATGATGGAACAGGTATTGGCAGGGCATGGCCTTTGCTTACCGGCGAACGCGGGCATTACGAAGTAGCTGCCGGAAATATAACCGGCGCCAAAAAACTTCTTGCAGGCGATGGATGCTTTTGCATCCAATGGTTTTATTTCCGAACAAATATGGGATACAGAGGATATACCGGAAAAGGAATTGTATTTTGGAAAACCTTCCGGCTCCGCCATGCCGCTTACATGGGCGCATGCAGAGTATATAAAACTTTGCGCTTCTATCAGCAGTAAAAAAGTATTTGATATGCCGCCGCAAACTTTAGAGCGCTATATAAAACAAAACACGCTATCAACATTTAGTACATGGAGTTTCGACATGCAAATTAAAAAGCATACGCCTCATCAAAAAAACTGCGCATTATTGTAAAGTCGGATGCTGTTGTGCACTGGACAGATGATAATTGGGAAACAAGTAAACTGCCGATCCGTGAAAGACATTCGGCCTCTCATTGTTTGTCGCTGATATTGATTCACAAAAGGAAGATGCGAAGGAAATTGAATTCACATTTTTCTGGAATAAAGCCAAACAATGGGAGAACAAAAATTTTACAGTAAAAATTATTCCAGCTAAACCCGATGATTGAATTTGTTACGTTCTATATCCATATTATCACTTTCTATTGGCGGCATTTGCCTCTTAATTATTTCAGCTGACCTGCTTATGGGGCATGCACAAAAGATGTGGATCATGAACATCGTTTGGCCTGTAACCGCTTTATATGCGGGGCCGCTTGCATTGATTGCTTATTATACGATTGGCAGGAAATCAATGAAAAAAATCAATAGCAAACATCAAGATAACGTTCAAGGAACAAACGCAAAAAAAACCATTTTGGCAAAGCGTTACATAAGGCACACTGCATTGCGGCAGTGGTTGCACTTTAGGAGATATCATTGCCGAGTTTGGATTATTGGCTTTTCCTTTCACATTGTTTGGAAGCAGCGTATATGGGAGCTGGTTAGTTGATTATATAATTGCTTTTTTAATCGGAATTATTTTTCAGTATTACGCAATCAAGCCTATGAAAAAAATGTCGGCGGGTAAAGCCATTAAGGCTGCATTAAAGGCTGATACCTTATCACTCACAAGCTGGCAGATTGGAATGTATGGATGGATGGCTATTTCAGTATTTATAATTTTCAACAGGAAGCTTGAGGCAACAGATCCGATATTCTGGTTTATGATGCAGATTGGAATGCTGTTGGGATTTATAACTGCCTATCCCGGTTAATTGGTGGCTGATAAAAAAAGGTATTAAAGAAGCAATGTAATACTCATTAAAATAATATAACTATGAAACATTTTAAAAATAAAGTCGTCGTCGTAACCGGCGCTTCAGCCGGCCTGGGCCGTTCTATCGCAAGAGCCTTTGCAAAAGAAGGTGCTAAAGTAGCACTGATAGCAAGAGGCGAAGACGGATTACTTGGAGCACAAAAAAGAAGTAGAGCAATTGGGAGGTAAGGCACTCGTAATTCCAATGGATGTAAGCAATGCAGCAGATTTTGATAAGGCTGCAGATTTAATAGAAGAACAGTTAGGTTCTATAGACATCTGGGTAAACAACGCTATGGTAAGTGTTTTCGGGCCTTTAAAGAAAATGACTGCCGATGAATTTAAGCGAGTAACCGACGTAACTTATTTGGGACAGGTATATGGAACAATGGCTGCATTAAAAAAAATGTTGCCCCGCGATGAAGGAAAAATAATTTTGATTGGCTCTGCATTGGCGTACAGGGGCATTCCATTGCAATCGGCCTATTGTGGCGCAAAACATGGCATTCATGGCTTCTTCGAATCATTGAGAGCAGAACTATATCATGACAAAAGTAACGTACAGTTAACGATGGTACAGATGCCCGCGATGAACACTACGCAATTTGGTTTTGTAAAAAGTTATTTACCCAATAAACCAAAACCAATGGGCACCATCTACCAGCCGGAGGCTGCGGCTGAAGCGGTTTTGTATGCGGCCAAACATACTGAACGCGAAGTTTTTTATGGTTACTCAACCTATAAAACCATCCTTGGTAACAAAGTGGCGCCGGGCTATTTAGATAAATATTTGGGTAAGACAGGTTACGAAGGGCAACAAACCAAAGAAGCAAAAGATCCCAACCTGCAAAATAATTTATGGGAAAGTATTCCCGGCGATCACGGTGCACATGGGCCTTTCACAAAACATGCGAAGCATGGCAGTCCAATATTATTTGCCAAAAAAAATAAATGGGAAATAGCGGCAGGATTGAGCGCATTAATCCTGGGGGCGACTATTGCAAAACATACCTGGCCAGGTTCTTAACGTTTATCGTTTATGAATAATTTCATTTATTGAATACAACAAACCCATTCCATATCGCAATGTTGTTGCAATCAACGCTTCATCCCTCTTTGAAGCAGGCCGATAAAATACAGAATATTTTGCCTTCTTCAACTTTGCTGTAAGGGTGTTTACGCGGGCCTACGTGCACTGGAAGATGAGTTAATAAGTTCCTACAAAAAATGACCGGATCAATATTTTTGATAAGCAATTAAAATGACACGCAGAAACGTGTAAAGAAATACTCATGGTAAAATGCGTTTGTAGAAAGAACGCAATGTTTACACACCATCTCTTATCCTTTACCGCAAGGCGTTCACGTTATTTACATAGCCAGTTGAGTTTACTGTTTGCTATATAGTATCGCTTCTTAGAGAACAATAATTAAATAAATCAAAGATCACCAATCCGGTAATGAAAAGTGGCACATAATTATATTATTTGCATAGAAACAAATTTTTCAACAAAAAAAATATAAACTATGAAATCAAGCACTTCAAAATCGAACGACAATCAATCTACATCAAATCAAAAAAACTCAAGAACTAATGGCAAGTCAGCTACAAATGGCTCAAATGCAGAACAGGGTTTCCGTGATTTATTTGAAGATGAATTAAAAGACATTTATTGGGCAGAAAAAGCTTTAACCAAAGCGATTCCAAAAATGATTAAAAATACAACGACACAAGATCTTGCGCAGGCATTGGAAGATCATTTGGAAGAAACCAGGGGTCATGTCGACCGCATCGAAGAGGCCTTCCAAATGTTGGGCAAGGCGGCGCGGGCAAAGAAGTGTGAAGCGATGGATGGCTTAATAAAAGAAGCGGAAGAAATTATGGAAGATACTCCGGAGGGAATTGTAAGAGACGCAGGCATTATCTCGGCAGGGCAAAAAGTAGAGCATTACGAGATAGCAACATATGGTACTTTGTGTGCATTTGCAAAAACCCTGGGAGAAGATGAAGTCGCATCTTTATTGCAGCAAACTTTAGAAGAGGAAAAGGGAGCAGATGAGAAGTTAACCAGCATCGCTGAATCTTCGGTTAATCTGGAAGCTGCAAATGCTTAGCAGTGTTTTAGCAAAATGAGAGTATATATAAATGGACCTTATCTTCAGTTAGAAGTATAGGGTCCATTTTCTTATAATATCATTCTTAATTCAACCTCCAGCGAATTCAAGTTTAAAATCTGCTTCTTATTTCTCAATTTAATCGCCCGGGCCTGGAGTTAAGATTTCTTATAACAAATCAGAAAAATTCTGTTTGTACATTAATACAACTGGGTTTAGCAATATATAACCATCTCAATATTTTCTTACCATTTAACCCACGCAAGTTCAACGGCGAAATCGCAATAAAGTGTTTTTAAAAAACCCGGAGAAATTTTATCATATTAAATATTTTTGGCATTTACTTTGATTACCCGATAAGTGCACTTGTGTTTCTTTGAATCGTTACAGTAAAAGATTTACCTCGTTTTGGCTATATAAAATTTTAAACCCTAAAAAGTTTACGATATGTATAGAACAGCAACTGACACCGAAAGACCTCTTACCAATTCTATGATTGAATGCTTAATGGAATGCCACGAAAGAGAAATAATGAATTTGTTTCCTTGTGAGGCAACTGAAAGAGGCGCAAAGGGCCTTGTAGACAGAGGCTTACTTAAAGCAGACTTTATTGAAGATGGCGATGGCAAGCGTTTTATGTGTGTTCATCTTACATTAAAGGGCCGGGACTACCTTGCAAATCAATTATAGTTTTCACTTAGCACGCCACATATAAAGCTGTTAGTCGAAAAAAATTCTCATAGATGATGACAAGGCATTTTAGTGCTATGCACTCTTATAAATTCAGATACTAAATCGTATCAATTCATTTCCTCAATTATCCCGCCTTGTCGTTTAATTTAAGTCGAGGATTGATGCAGGCAATTTCTTATCGCAGTTATAATAATATTCCGTGAATCGTGTTCCATTTTCTGGCCCGGAGATCAAGAAGTTCTGTCGTTAATTCGTCATCTCCGTATTTCATCTTGAACAACGAAATAAGAATATCTGCACAACTAAAATGAAAATCGTTTGTGCAACTTTCGATAATGTTCATTATCCAGGTAAAAGATTTATCCATATGGTTTTGTTTAATATTTACCCAAGACCAAAAATATGCCATACCCAAAACTATAATAGAGGTGGAAATTAAAAACCGGGTTGATGAAAAAGTTCCACATTGAAACTTAGCCGGGTACTTTAGCACCAACGTTCCTGAGATAAATTAGCATAAATAAATTACAAAATTAATTCACCGCGTTAGCTTATTAAACCAATGACAGATAATTAGTAAATTTTGAAAATAAATTTTGGCATACTTTTTATCAAACCTTACAATGAATGTCCTTCCAATATGATGGGCATTGGTTTTTCGAAATGAAGGGTCAGATAATTATCTGGCCTTTTTGTTTTAATTAATTGCAACCAAATGCTGCGGAGTGAGACACAATTTTATAAAAGCCATTTTAAGAGCTCATCACTATCTGCATGATTTTATTATCATGGAAATTGGCCATAAAAAAATAATAAATAACTTCGTTTATACCTCAACGTTAGCCAGAAGTGCTTTTATTTTGCTTTCCAATAGCGGCAGATCAAATGGCTTTTCAATTGAATCGTCCACGAGCAGGTTTTTAGGTGTGTATGTAGAAGTATAGCCCGTCATTAAAAGCATCGGAGTATTCTTAAATTGCGGATTCGCTTTGATATCATTCGCAATTGCATACTGCAAAATATCTATTATTACAAGAGAAGGCTTAAAGTCTTTCATTAACCTCAAAGCTTCATCGTGATTACCAGTAAATTTAACTTTGTAACCTTTTATTTCCAGCCACTTCTTTATAAGGGTCATGGTGTCAAAATCGTTATTTATTACGAGGATCGTTTTCATAAAGTATTTTTGAAAAACAAATCAAGAGGCATGCCATAAAATTGTCAGGTACGTGGGATCGAAAAATAGAATGTTGAGCCTTTACCTTCCGCACTTTCTGCCCAAACTTCTCCCCGATGTGCATTAATAATCCGGCGACATATATATAGGCCAAGGCCTATTCCTTCCAGGTTTTTTGCCTTCTTGGCCCTGAAAAAACGTTCAAAAATAAAAGGCAGCTCTTTTGCAGAGATTCCTAAACCGTAATCTCTAACAGAAACTGTAATAGATTCATCCGTATAGGTTATATGAAGTTCAACTTCTGGATTGCCATCAGAATATTTTATCCCGTTGCTCAGGTAGTTTGTAACAACCTGGATTAGCCTGTAACGGTCACCGTTAGTTTCAATATTGCCATTACCTTTAACAACAATATTATAGAGCGGATGCAAGACTTTTATAGTGTCTATAGCTTCCGTTATCATTTCCTGAAAATTGAATGTTGATACATTCAGTATTAAGTTTCCAGAGTTTATTTTAGCCGCATCATATAGTTCGCCAATCAGTTTATTTAGCCTCATAATATTGTTCTTACTTCGTTGCAGCAAATCATCAATTGATTCGGTGTCGTTTTCTTTAATCAATTCTCCCAATAATTCATTGCAC
Organism: uncultured Chitinophagaceae bacterium; assembly: GCA_963756945.1. Taxonomy (GTDB): domain Bacteria; phylum Bacteroidota; class Bacteroidia; order Chitinophagales; family Chitinophagaceae; genus Ginsengibacter. The sequence goes on from CAVWQJ010000046.1 coordinate 315,463, forward strand.
AAAACAAGGTTCGCCAATGGGTTTCTAAGCTCATGGGCTACAAATCCTATAACATCTTCCCGCTCTCTTTCCAGTTCCTTATGTACGGTAATATCATGCATAATAATAATCAACTTCAAATCTTCGTTGTTATACGCCATCAAATTGCAGCTTACATCAAAAGCTTTTTTCACGTTAGGCGCTGTTTCGATTTCTATGGGATAGTTGTTGAAACCACTATTAGACAGGCAGGTTTTATTAATATTTTTCAGCAACTCACCTGATACATTAAACCGCTTAATAATGTCACTGAAATTATTCGGAACTCCGTTCTTAATGTTTACATTAAAAATGGCATTAAATGAAGTATTACTATCCAGCATGTTCAAATGCCGGTCTAATACAACAACTGCATCTTCAATCGACATAAGAATTTTTTCATTGAATTCGCCCAGGCGGGCAAACTGTTCTTCCGATTTTTTCTGCACGTCAATGTCCTGGATAACTTTTAATATCCTTATTGCTGCGCTTTCATTTTTTACGAGGATTGATTCTCCCGAAACCCAGGTGATGCTATTATCTTTCCTTACTAAATAGTTATTATCAAATGACTGACCCGTCTTTAATACATTTTGAATTTCAATTTCCGGCTTTCCTTGTTTTATATCGGCCTCTGTAAAAAACATCGAAATGTATTTTCCGGTAACTTCATCCCGCCTGTAGCCAAAACGATTTTCAAAGGCGTTATTAATCGCTATTATTATTCCTTTTTCATCAAGAAGTAAAATACAATTTTGAACTGTGTTCGAAAAAAGAGATTCAAAATATTTAAAGGAATAATCGAGAGGTTCGAAAGCCCTTTCTGTTATTGGAGTCATCGGGGATAAAATAATATGTAAATTAAACTATATATTTAATTCTGTTAGCTTTGTTTGAAAAAAAAGTCTGTAATAAAATTTTGTATACGCAATACAACCATTATATCGCGTGTGTTAAGAAATTCGGGTTCATCTTATTTTTTATTTTTAGAATTTCAAATCGTTGTTATTGTCTTTGTAACCCGGCGACTGAGTGTGTCTTGAACTATAATTATGTTTAACTGCTTCTTTTAAGTTGAAATAAATCCAAAAGAATAGCTTTTGAAGCCTGATGGAAGAGGCTTTGTTATGTAATTATGGCAAAGTACTTGTTGGTGATTAAATTATCAAAGGTTATTTATGAAGCCTTTAAAAACAAAATATTCTCTTAGTAGTTTAATGATAAAAACTCTTGAACGTGCGTGCAGGAGACAGAATGCAAATCTACCATTGGGACCCACTGATATAGATGGCTCATTCACTGCGCTTGTAAAACGCGGTCTTATTATCTTCGAAAATGTCATTATCCGGGGCAAGACATATCCCCGGTGGAAAGTTAGTACTGAAGCTTCTGAATTGCTAAAGGAGTTGGGAATTAATATTCCATGCTGATTCAATTTGGTCAAACGGCGTTTTGGTAATTTTTTACGAATTAAAGATTTCAAAATAAATCTATCAAAACCGGAATAAATAGCATCGCTTAAATAATCCGCCAATGCAATATTTTTATTTTGATTTAACCGTGTTATTCAGTGGCAATGAAAAATAAAAAGACGTTCCGTTATCGTCATTTTCAGCCCATATATTGCCATGATGTCTTCTAATAATATCCTTACATATGTAAAGGCCGAGGCCAAAACCAGAAATAAGAATTGAGTTTGTTTTTGTTCTGTAAAAACGTTCAAACACCTTATTCAATTCGCCTTTTTCAATCCCAAACCCGAAGTCCCTAACCCTGATCAGTAAGTCCTGCCCACGCTTTTCCGTATAAACAATTATTTCTTTCGAAGCGGGCGAATATTTCGCAGCATTGGACAGAAGATTAGTTAGAACCTGCTCAAGTCGTTGCCGGTCGGCCTGTATAATGTACTTAAATTCGGAACCATTTCTTAAGATTTTATGGTCGCCTGCCACAAACTGGAATTCCGCAATAGTTTCATCTATGAAATTATCAATTTCAAATTCCGTTAGATTGAGGTACAGTTGATTACTTTGAATTTTTGACACGTCCAAAAGATCATAGATAAGCTGCTGCAATTTGTTCACGCTGTCAAGGCTCTTATTAACGTACTTTTTGTGGGTTTCATCGGTTTCGATGGATTCAAGCACCTGCAAATAGGCCTTAATACTTGTAAGCGGAGTTTTTAATTCGTGGCTGGCGATGCCAATAAATTCATCTTTTTTTTGCTGACTTATAGAAATTTGTTCCATCATTTCGTTGAACACCTGCGCCAGCGTGTTAATTTCATCCTTGTCAGAATCATACACACGCTTTTTATAATCGCCTGTTTCATTTACATCCTTCATAACATTTGCAAGGTTCAAAATTCGCCTTGAAATATAACGTTGAACAATAAACGCAATAACAAAGGAAAGGCCAACTCCCACAATAAGCAATATCAATGCAATGCTGTATTGTGTGGCTTTTATATCGGCTAATTCATTAAGGTTTGTTCTCAGGCATACTGTACCCAGCGTATCTGTATTATTGATGATACTGCTATAAATAAAAAGGTTATCGTCGGTAAATTCGAACGTTTTTGTGCCTGAACCAGGCAAAGTAAAATGAAAAGAATCTGCTCCCGGCCTTGTATAATTTGCAAAAACATTCTGTTGCCGGTCAAGAATGCATGCATTTAAAACTTCGGGTGAAACCTGCCGCAGATCACCCAGAATCTGTTTTGCATAATCATCATCCTTAAACTGAAAAGTTGGAATACTATTATTACCAATTACCCTCGCAAGACTTGTCATACTATCAACCTTCCGCACTTTGTAATCTTTAATGTGGGAGACAACAAATGCAGCGAAACAAAGTCCTAACACAATTACGCTGGTAAAAACCTGCATTAAAATGAGCTTGCCGCGAATTGATATATTTCGCAACTTAAACAATAGTGTCTGTTTTAAGAATCATAAAATCGTTTTACTTTACAATAAGAGCCAGTTTCAATAATTGCGATCCGGCTTTTAATCCGGCAGCAGCAATTGCATCCAGGTTCGCTTCAAATTTAAGTTTCCCCCTCACCAATACAAAGTTAAAAGCTGTTCCCATTTCAGCATATCCAGGTTCTTCACTTATGGTGAGTGTGCCCCTTGTGACCTCTGCTAAGATAGATGAAAGTGAATAGCGGGAATTTGCCGGGATAAAAAGAATGTTGCAGGAACTGATATCTTCCGGACTATTGAAATGAAGAACGACAATTTTTTTTCCATTTATTGTTTCAACATTTGCTATTTCCTGGAGCGAATTATAAACCGGGGAAGAGCCGATAACAGCAATAATAAATGGGTCATCAGCAGGAGCATTCCAATCTATATACTTTATGAAATTATAAATAAATGCCGCTTTGAGATTTGCTTCCGCTTCCCGTTGCTGCGCTATTGCGTCGACTGAGCCATAGCACATCAGTAAAATAAACAGGAGCTTTCTACCCATCTTTTTATTGAATTATTTTAATTTCTTTAGACAAGTATTTTTAAACAATTATAAATTAACCCCTATTTTTATTAATCCACTGCTTCCAGGTTGCTCAAGTACTGTAGCATATAAAAATCCATCTGCTGTTCGAAATCCGGGATCAAGCCATTTCACATTGAACAGGTTATGAATATTCAAACTCACGGTTATCCTGTTATTGAATATTTTTTCAGTGCTAACTGTTAAGTTCGTTAAGAAATATCCTTTTACCGGACCATAAGGATCTGTACGGGGCGCAGGACGGTTACCTACCCAATTACCGCTAACGCTAACTATTAAGAAATTATCTAAATGCATTGTCACTCCAGCGTTTCCTTTTATATTAGCAATGCCGGCAAGTTTGCGGGCATTGCCGGTTACAAGATTTTTTCCCCACGCATATTGGTAGGTTAAATTTACAAAAGCCGTGATGTCCTCATTTATATCGGCATTCAAAATTCCTTCAGCGCCATTTATACTGATGGCGCCCGGGTTTTTATCTGGTGTAAGTGGCGATGATAAAAGTGTTAGTGCAATAACGTCTGAAAGTTCATTACGAAAACCGTTTAACTGCAATCGCACATTTTCCGAGGGCGAATAAATTGCATTTACTTCATACGTTGTTATTTGTTCTTTTTCCAGGTGAAAGTTACTGTTGGCTGGTATTTGATATATTTCAAGATTAGTTGGGGCACGAAATGCCCTGCCAAACTGCAACTTGAACGTCAGGTTTTTTCCCTGTTGGTTTACAACTGGCGATACGCGGACTTAGGGCATTACCCCAATAACTATTATAATCAAGCCGGCCCCCAAATGTAAAATTGGTTTTGCCCAGTATGTTTGTACTCAAATTATATTGCAAATAGCTTCCAACAGTTGTTCGTATGTCATGTAGCCTGGGAAAAAAAGTTGCATGGATATTTGTTACTGTGTCAACACCATCTATTAAATAAATTGTATTAATATCAAACGTAGTTCTTCGGGCGCCTCTCTCTACATTATCCCGATCAACTTCAATACCCGCACTAAATTGGTGCTTTTCCGAAAGTGAATAATTCGCGAGTTACCGATGCCTGCAATGCGGTTAGAATAACTTGTTATGGGAAGCCAGATCAATTTTGTACCATTGGCCGTTACATAAATATATGAATCGTCTGCCGTGCCCGTTTCGCGATAATACAATGCGGGAAACCATGTTGAATTTATCGTTTGGCTTCCATTCATTTTGTAAATACGAAGTGCGCAGAAATGCATCATCAAGTCCTGATCTTTCACCCCTGATATTACTTTGAATTACTCCCACAATTCCGCTGTTGCCATAACCTTGCGAAGGAAGGCCTAAATACGTGGTAGGGCTATTGGAATAAGTTCCCCATCCCATCGGAGTTCTGAAAGTGCGGTAGCCAAAAGTTGTAACCGATTTTTTTGAGTAATAACTAACACTTCCGATGAGGGAATAAGCTTTGTTCACATAGGAGCCTGAATAATTGGGATCCCGGTTGGTAAACTTAGGGCCATCGGTACTAAATAATGTGCCGGCCAATGCAAATTCAAATTTAGATTTTTTTAAACCCAGGTTAATTTTTTCAAAAGAGGTATTAAAACTTCCAAAGCCCTGCTCCGCATGAATTCCATTAATATCACGGCCCTTTTTAGTGATCATATTAATTACACCTCCAAATGCATTTGCGCCATACAATGCAGAAACCGGCCCCCAAATAATTTCAATTCGCTCTATATTGTGGAGACTATATGCGGGCCCTGCTAAATCGTTGCTTCCAAGAATATTGTTTTCGACAATTCCATCAATCATTAGCAGTGCTCTTAAGTTCTCTGCGCCATACATTCCTCTAAAATAAAATAGCGTAGGCGCATAGCCATTTATGTGAATCATATCGATACCCGGCACGTCCCGTAAAGCGTCTTCTAATTGTTCATAACCTCTGTCCGCAATTTGCTGCGCAGTAATAACCGTTATGGTTGAAGGAGCTTCGGAAACTGTTTGCATGAAACCGGAAGCCGTGACTACTTTAATATTCATTAATTCTTCTAAGGAAAGATTCAGAAGTTTTGACACCGCTGCAGTATCCTGTTGCCCGCTTGCGAAAAAGGAGACCATCAAAAAAACAGTTGGAAGAATTATCCTGGGTTTCATAAAAACTTTTTTGATATCGATATTTAAAATAATTGTATGCGGCCGTGCAATTGAGATGAACATGCACCGCAGTGGGTATAATTTTACACAAACAATACACAATAGCTTTAAGCGGTTAAATAAATAAAAACATCAGGCAATAAATTTCCTGATAGTTTCTACCAAATAAGATGTTTCAAAAGGTTTCGTAACAATCCCATTTGCCATAAACTCATGCATACTATTTACTAAATCATAATGGGCTGAAAAAAGGATTACGGGAATATGCATGGTCTCGATTGATTGTTTTAATTTCTTACATATTGTGCGCCCATCAGCATTACCCAGCGCCACATCAAGTAAAATCAAATCAGGGGAAAAAGCTTGAACCGACGGATAAATGTCTTCCGGCCTGGAGATGGCTTTGACCGCAAACTTGTGCATACGCAGTATTATTTCGACCACAGTTAATATATCGGTATCGTCATCAACAACGAGAACTTTACGCATTATGTTGAATGGTGAAAAATTGAAAAAGATTTTACGCAAAAATCACACCAAAGAAAATAAGCATATTTAAATAGCTGACTAAATATTGACTACGATTGCACAAATAATTTTTCCGATTAAGATGTACTTGTTATAGATCGTAACGAATCGCCTTTGCATAAAATGTGTTATCGCTCAACATTAAGCGGTTTCCACATTTACCGGCATAGTTTTTTCCGCATTTTTAAAAGCTAATTTTTTACGATATGAAGACAACCACTCAACGCCAACATTCAACAAAAGCGCAAACAAACGCTCCTAACCGGCCGGAAAGTAAAGACAAGTAGTAGACGCTCATTTTTTCTTCGTTAACAGGTATGTGAATGGCACGCTACAAACATCTGATCTTTCCAATGATATTTCACAAGGCATACTATTTGAACAAATATATGAACGATTTTCCGGAACTCAAAAAAATTATTAGTTATGAAAAACAATAAGCAAAACAATAGTAACCGAAAAAGAAATCCGGTTTATGAAGACGACCAAAACCGGCGGAGCAGCGGCCGTCGTAATCAAAATTCTCATGTAAATAATTTTTCTGAATACGATGATGATCCGGCGTATCCGAATCAGCACGATAGCGGGCAGCGATCACATTTCGGCTCTCAAAGACGCAGGTACAATGAAGGTCCGCAAAATCTGGAATCTGAATTTGGGCGTTCGCGGGGGCGGGATTATGAAGGTGACAGCAAATAATCCAGCTTATGGGAACCAACATTGGGAAACTAATATTGGAGCATTAAAACTTTTGTTGATAATATGGGCTGAACACCTGCTCTTAAATGCGGCCTTTTTGCCCTGGCTTGTACGCTATAATTAGATAATTTATCAATAGTATTTTGCAAATGCCATCGTCCGTTATCAGAAGCATGCATTATAATTCTCATTCGCACACACTGAGAATTATTTTTGTTTCAGGATCAATTTATGATTATGAAAATGTACCTGAAATGACTTACGAGTTACTTAAGACCTCCGGTTCCAGGGGAACTTTTTTTAACCAGGAAATAAAACAAAAATATAAGTATAAGAAACTTAACTGACAGGGAGGACTACAATTATTTTGTTAATGCACGTTGCGAGCAAAGCCTGGTGGGTTAAGTCAATTTTTCTTTTTAATTTCCGATTTCTCAACCTGTTGAAAGCTTTCATTTCTATGTTCTACTTCAATTGTTTTTGCGATAACGGCATAATTATTTGGGGTTATGCGGCTTCCATATTTTATAGCATAGGCCTTGGTAAATTCTGCCCCGAAATATAATATGACCGAAGAATAATAAATCCAAACCAGCAATATTACCAAAGAACCTGCGGTTCCATAAGTGTTTCCAACGTTTGCCTTTGTTATATAAAAAGAAATCGCAAATTTGCCCAGCATAAACAAAATCGCGGTTGCGATAGCGCCTGCCATTATATCTTTCCATTTTATCCTGGCATCCGGTAATACTTTAAATATTACGCCAAATAAAACGGTAATAACAACAAAGTTTAAAACAAGATCAAGTATGTAAAAAAATGTTACGGTTACTGCATGAAAGTGCAATTGCAGTCTTTGGCTTAAGGCTTCTATCAATCCGGAAATAATCAATGTAACCAGTAAAAGAAAACCAAGACTGGCGATTACACCAAATGATAATAAACGGGTTTTAATGAAAAGCCAAATAGCGGATTTTGGTTTTGTTTTTATTTCCCAAATCATATTGATGGAATCCTGCATCTCGCTAAACATGGTGGTTGCGCCTATTAACAGGGTTATCACGCCAATAATCGCAGCAATCTTTCCCTTGCCCGCAATTGCAGCGCTTTTTATTATTTCCTGTAATTGCATTGCTGCGTCGTGTCCTACAAAACCCTGTATCTGTCCATGGATAGTTCCTTCAACAGCTTCTTTACCAAAAAAAATGCTACACAAAAAAATAACAACTATCAATAATGGACCCACAGAAAAAACGGTATAATAAGCAAGTGCTGCACTCAACTTTAATATTCTGTCATTCGAAAAACCAGTAAATGATTTTTTTAGGATATCCCATATGCCTCTGATTGTTACTTTCATTTGTATCTTTTTTTAACGAAACAATCATATTCGTAAGCGCATCTTCATTGTCATCAACGCAGGCATCAAAAATGCTTTTATTCATTAGTAATAATTTTCTGCATTAATTTTTCCAACCCGTGTCTCTGTGGGATAACCGCCATTTTGAAATAGACACAACACCAGACGCCTGGTATATTTTCTCGAGCGAAATTTTAGTGTTATTCCGAGTCGGATTTTTATTGTGATCATTAATATACCAAATTATAACCGCAGCAATAGCTATAAGCAGCAGCAGCCACAGCCACCAGTAACTCTGTCGCTTGGGTTGTACATGCAATTGTGCCATTGTGATTTCAATTTAAAAATGAATTTTTATATGTGAAGTCAAAAAACCATGCCATGTGGTATGCAACGTAGTTTACCAGGAACAGGATGGCATTCGCGGTAAGAAATTACTCAATATGCGTATGTTTTTTTACAACCCTGTAAGCTTCGGATGTAAAGCCGCAGCCGGGCTTAAACGTTAAATTAATTAATAGTAATAAAAGACATAACGCCTTATAGCCGATCACACAGTTAAAAAATAAAAAGCCATCAATAAACATGATGGCTTGATTCCTCAAAAACTAAAACCGAACAAATCTAACGTAGTGGCGTACTCTAAAATTTAAACGTTTGTCTCAGGAGGCTCAAATTTAAAGAGCACAAATAAATCACATCTTATTGTTAGCGACATGATTGGCCACATTTAAGCATCAATCTATTTTATATTTTACAAACACTCTGCCAAGATGTTACAATAAAATGACATGGTTAATGGTTAAACTGGTTAGGCATGGCAAATTATTTAAAAATACACTTACAGCAATAAATAAATCCAAATAAAGCCAAGCGATTTGAGGAAGCATATCCACATATTTTTTTAGATTGAAGAATTATATAAACAATCGATTATTTCCAAAAGCGTGTGGGCGCAATATTGAAGACACTCTTAAATAAGGCCCGGTTCCCATATCGATTTCCATTTGGTTTTACTTATATGATAACGTGTTTAATTTTTTTTTAAGTCTGACAGATCAAATTCTCAATTACCTTATTGCCGGGCTTACAGATAAACTATAATCGTTGCAAAATATTTACTGCGAATCATTGAATAATCTCAATATTAATTCCATAAGAAAATTGCCCCGGCCAAGACGTAAATGCAATAAAATTAAACTCTATTACCAATCGTCTTACCGCATTTCGATGGAGCAGAATGGCTTGCTATTTGTTTGTCCCACCATGATAATCGTTAACCAAAAAATAAATATTATGAAAAAGATCACCGCAATTTTAATTGCAAGTATATTGTTGACAACGCAAGCATGCAACAATAGCGGTAATGAAAAGGATAGTGTCGATGCAGCAAATGACACGAATGCAAACAAAGACACGACCGATATGTCAGCTAAAGCAAAAAAGATACAGTAGCGAATGCTATGTCCGTAAGTGATGATGTGGCTAAATTTGCTGTAAAGGCCGCCGATGGTGGTATGATGAGAGGTAGCGCTCGGTAACCTGGCAGAACAAAAATCAACTAATACAAAAATTAAGGATTTTGGCAAGATGATGGTAAAGGATCATACAAATGCCGGTGACAAATTAAAAGACATTGCCGCACAAAAAAACATCTCATTACCTTCTTCAATGAGCCAGGACGATCAAAAAGATATCGACGACTCTAAGCAAGGAGAATGAAAAAGATTTTGATAAGAACTATATAGACATGATGGTAAAAGACCACAAAGATGCTATTGATCTTTTTGAGAATGCTGCCAAAAATTCCAGCGATTCGGCTTTCAAAAATTTTGCAGTTAAAACTCTACCCACTTTGTACAAGCATCTTGGGGCTGCAAAAGCTATACAAAAAAGCCGGTCGTGAGTGGCAGCATTTAGTAAAAACTTTACCTGATGGAATCATAAGTATCTTGTCAATACAATAAATGTTTTGGCTTAGATATTCAAAGGTCAGACGAGAGGTCTGACCTTTTCAGTTTTCCTAAGCTGCATCAATTACAAATAAATTTTTACAAGTTAAACCTTAACATACTGCAAAAAATTGGGATGACAGAAATTACTAACGGTAACGAGTACGTGACGAAGAATTAATGTGAGATATCAATAAACACTTTTTTGACTAAACGACTTCTTACCGATGGAAGGTTTAACAATCTAAAAATAGTATAATGGTTATCAAGCATGGTTTTTGTAAAACTTTTTTTAGACCATTATGACATCCATCTAAATTATTAGTTATGGGAACAGTTATATTTTTAACCATTTGCGGTATTATGATAGCGAGTGTATTTGTTATTTTTTACTTCAGGGGAAAATCCGGTAGCAGGCCCAAGAGAAATATGGACGAACAGACAAATTAGGTTTCTCTCGCGTAATTCGGCCTTGGCTTACTCTTCCCTGGGCTACTGATATCATTCAACATTAACCAGGTTTAATACAAGTAAATCAATGGTATAAGTAATTTAGGTAGATATATTGTCAAATGTGCAGCACAAGATCATCGAATCTTTTCATTTCGAATATGCGTTTTCGTTATTAAATCGATTGGGCAATCTTGTCCGCAGGCGGGTGTTTCTGCAAATAAAAGATATAGCTAACTCTTACCAATCCCAGAAAATACTGAAAACCAGGGAAACACATCCCAATGGCTGTTAAGACCGCATAGTGGCTTAATAATTGCGGCCGTAAAAGTATTACTGAATATAAAAAAAACCGTTATGGAATACCCACATATCAAACAGCGAAACCAGATGAAAGATTATGATCCTACAGATAGAGATTTCCAGCGGACCGAAGATGATGTGGACAACATTTCTGCATCTGAAAAAGAAGCATTAAACGAAAGAAGAAAAAATCAAAAAATCAAAAAAAGGCAAGCTGGGAATAAACAAAAGAATAAAGAAAAAGTTACTTAGGGTCCAAAACGTTGTTGAATATTTGAACCAATATTGAATGAACCCAAACATAGCGTCATTTGCGGCACTCCAAAAATTTAACCCGGCGCTCAATGGTTTAGCATGATTCCTGCATTAACTACCAAAAAAAATATGCGTTATCATGTATTGGCGACTGACTACGATGGTACTATAGCATTGCATGGAAAAGTAGACGATGAAACAGTCGAAGCATTACTAAAATGCAAGGCATCTTCGAGAAAACTAATTCTTGTTACCGGCCGCGAACTGGACGACTTATTAACTATATTCCCGGAATATAAACTCTTTGACCTGGTTGTTGCAGAAAACGGTGCGCTAATATTTGATCCTGCCAGCAAACAGGAAACGTTGTTAGGAGAAAAACCGCCCGAAAATTTCATTAATGAGTTAAAGCAAAAAAAGGTATCGCCGCTATCTGTGGGTCGCGTAATAGTTGCCACATGGGAACCATTTGAAGCGACCGTGTTGCAAGCCATACACAAAGCAGGTATTGAATACCAGGTTATTTTTAATAAAGGAGCTGTTATGGTTTTACCCCCGGGCGTAAATAAAGCTGCCGGTTTACAAGCTGCCTTGGATCATCTGAAAATATCAATGCATAATGTGGTAGCAATAGGCGATGCAGAAAATGACCATGCAATGTTTCGTATAGCAGAATGCAGTGCAGCAGTGGCCAATGCACTCGATTCTATTAAGAATGAAGCAACAATTGTTACACGATACGGCCATGGTGCAGGGGTAGCAGAACTTATTACCTCTTTAATAGAAAATGATCTTGCTTTTGCGGATAAAATTTTAAAGAAAAGCAGGCTGGTAATTGGTAAAAAAGATGATCATGATTTTAGCTTAAGCGCTTACAGGAATGGAATACTCGTGGCAGGAAGTTCAGGCGGCGGCAAATCAACATTAACCACGGCGTTCATCGAAGCGCTTGTTGAAACAAAACACCAGTTTTGCATTATTGATCCCGAAGGTGATTATACTGATTTCCCAAATGCTGTTGTTATTGGAGATGGGGACCACGAACCTGTTGCAGATGAAGTGATAGCATTACTTGAAAATGTAGCCCAGAATGCAGTGGTTTGTTTGCTCGGCATCCCACTGAAAAAAAGGCCTTTTTTCTTTAATGAATTTATTGCAAAGTTTAATGCGCTAAAAAATAAAAGAGGACACCCGCATTGGCTTATCATTGATGAAAGCAATCATTTGTTGCCTGCCGAAATAGAAGATAGCTTTTTCAGTATACCTGATAATTTAAATAACATGTTGCTTATTTCTACCACTGTGAAGAACTTAAACCGCAGCATTTTAAAATATGTGGATACGGTTATTGCAATCGGTGATCAACCTGCACATATTTTATCTGACTTTGCACGAATTAAAGACGCTGACAATATGTTTAGAGAAGTGCATGCATTGCCAAAGGGCAGTGCATGGTTATGGGAAGTTACCCAGGCAAAACCTTTTGTTATCGAAACAAGAAAACCGGAACATTTAAGCAAACGACACATTAGAAAATATGCAACAGGAGATATGATCCACAATGCATTTATATTTAGAGGACCGGGAAATAAACTAAACCTTAAAGCCAACAATGCATTAATGTTTGTACAAATGGCAGACGGCGTTGATGATAAAACATGGAACTTTCATCTGAAGCGTCATGATTACTCAACATGGTTTGCGGATTCGTTGCATGATGATGAATTGGCTCAATTAACAAAGGAGGTTGAAAGCAGCGTAACGGATGCAGAAACTTCTAAAGAGAAAATACTCTCTCATGTTAAAGCGAGGTATACTTTGTAAAATCACGTGGCCTTTAACTTACATCATTGCTTCTCCCGTTCTCTTGTTTTATCCGGGGCTTTCTCTGTTATAAAATTGCATTACGCAGTTAAAAACATTCTGCAATATAAAAGGCTTTTACTGCGACGGTGGGAAACAATTATTATTTAGCGGTGATATTAATTGCATGTTTGTTTTTCATCAGGCTGCGCTCAGAATAAATGGAATATTATGCTCAAAAACTGCACTTGCCAGGATATCCGGCGAACCGCGCCAAATCAATCCCTGTGGCCTGATGGGTGCAATACCAAAAGGCGCATCGTACGTATAGCAGAATAATTCCTTCTTTATCTCCGGACCCTCGTGCTTTCTGAGGTAATGAGGAACGAACTCGACTTTCCGGATTTCCGTCGCATTCTTAACAAGGTTTATATCTTCATTACAGCCTCCATCGAGATAATCAAATGCAAATTTGGGAATTCGCTTCCTTGCTTTTTTTCTAAGGTCATCTATGGCAGGATAACGGGAATTGTATTCGAATTTTATTTGGAGTTTTGTTTAAAATCTATCTTTAAATATATTGAGTTGTTTTAAAACTGTATTGTACAACCCTTTAATACCCAATATTCTTCAAAGACCCTCTCCCAGACTTTCTTTTAACTGTTCTAAATACAAACTTTTCGGCGTCACAGGCTTTTTATAAGAATCATAAATACCTTCCGGCAACAAAGGTTCTTTATCAAAGGGAATAGCTCTTTTTTCTTTTTCTCCAAAACTTCCGATAACCCAATTAGCTGCGCCGGGAGGCATTTGATTTAGGTATGATTTCGCTTTACAATTCCAGGCAACGGCCCATCCAATCGCCCATCCATGCCCCGAGCCCATTTCGCCACGATTCATAAAGTCAATTCCACCTTCCGGCACCTCGCAGTTATCTATTAGTAATCCTGTCGCCCAACGTTGATGTGGTTGAATCCAGCCATTACCATGAAATACACAATTGAGTAAAACAACCGGCCCGGTTACTTTTGCTCCTGTTCCAAAGAAAAAAAGATTATCCCCCGTAATATTGCAATGATTGAAAAATAATTGTGGCCCGCTTCCATTTATATCAGCAGGCTTTGCTGCGCCTATCGTCGGTAAATCATGTTTAATATTTATATTTTCAACTGTTATGCGTCTACCGGTAACGCTTACACTATTAACAGTATTGAATATATCGATGTTTCTTGCCCATCCGTCAGTAAGCCCACTCATGGTGAAAGCCCGGTTATGACCTTGATTAATTGTAACCGATTGTGAAGGAGAAACAATTCTAAAATTTTCAATTCCGATTTGTGACAATTCGCCGGATGATGAAATTTTTACAACTGAAACTCCGGGAGGATCGAGATACTTCGAATCGTAGCTATCCGTCAGAGGAACATCAACTGTAATTTTATTTTTATCTTTTCTTTTAATGATGCGGTCGCACACTATTTCACCTGTAATCCATGTTTGCTTCTTGCCATTTCGCACTAATTGATCCATGCCCATAAATTTTACCCATGATTCGGTAACGGGCTTGATTATTCGAACAGTATCTCCAATTTTAAAGTTGGCAGCATCGGTAAGTTTGAAAGATATGGCACCGGATGGAACATAGGCATCTGCAAAAGAAACAGGAACCCCGACAATATTATAATCAACTTTATTTCTTATTGAAATACAAACGTGCGGGCTGCCGGTCATATTGATAACAGTGCCATCAGAGCCTGGCCCGCTTCCTCTTAAAACAACGCCGCTCGCATTAATGCTTATGGTCTTTTCACAGTTATACATTCCCGGCTTTAAAAGCACAGCGCCTCTGAAACCATTTACCAGTGGCATATTTGAAACTTCGTCTATGGCATTTTGAATCGCCGTAGTATTGTCGCCATCTTTTGGTGTTATTATAATTTTAGTTTCAACGTCCGGAATTTTTGCGCCCCCACCCATATAACCCGCAAAGGAAAAATCCATGATCTTGTAGCCGGTTTTCGTTTCCATATACACAAGCTTTCCGTAATCATTGAAATGAACCCATTCACTTTTTCCCGGCTTGTCGTTTTGGGCGAAAGACGAGATCCGCAGAGAGAGCAGTGCAGCAAAAACAATGAAACAAATTTTAGTTAAATAAGAAATAAAACAGCGCATCATGAGTTCTCTTTATGAAGTAACTGGAATTGTTATCATTTCAACCCGCTTTTCTAAGGCTGATCATTACCACACCATGAGGATTTACATCTGCAGAAAACTCATCATCGAAAGTTCCTAAATCCTTTTGCCTCCAGAGATCACGGACAATATATTTACCCTTTATTCCAAGGTCGCTCCATTTCAAAATAATTTTTCGCGTAATGCTATCCGTTAGATTAAATAAACCGGCTGCTTTGCTTCCGTCTGCAAGGTCCTTCGCCAATACTCCCGAAGAATCCTGCTGCGAAACAACTGTCGCCTGCTTTCCTAAAGGGTCCTGGTTTACTGCAATCACTTCATCATTAGTTAAAAGGCTTAATGTAAAATCATCCAGCTTTGTAAGATCGCATCCCAATAATAATGGTACAGACTGAAGGCACCATGCGCTCATGTGAGAATATTGTTCATCAGGAGTAAGATTGGTTGGACGTGGACCTTTACCCCAGCCCAACCATCCAACGATCATCATATCCGGATCATTCCAATGACCCGGCCTTGCATAAGGCGCCCATTTATCCTGGGTTAGCAAACGGCTCTTTAAACTTTTCCAGTTATCTCTAATATCGCCCCCGTACGCCATGCATTGGAAACTTTAGACAATTCACCAATGGATCGCAAAGGGAATACTGTTGGAAAGACTGAAAACAATATCGCGGCCACTGGCACGTAAATCATCATACATCGCTTTTGTTTCAGGAAGCTCAGCCGGGATTCCAGTCATATTTTAAATAATCAAAACCCCAGTGTGCCCATTGCTTTACATCTTTATCCCAAAAAGTATATTTTCCAATTGCATATGGCAATATCTTTTTATTGCGTCGGATATTTTCTTTTGTTCTTTCAAATGTTCCTTCAGGATTCATTGCTGATCCACCAATATGATGTCCATAAGATTCAACCCATGGTGTTGAATAAATTCCGGCTTTCAATCCCATACCATGTATCTCATCACATAAAGCTTGCATGTCTGGAAATGTTGCTGAGTCAGGAAGTATTCCACCAAACTTACCTCCTCGTTTTCCCTGCCACACGTCATCAATATTCATGTAAGTCCATCCATGATTAATGAGTCCGGAACTCACCATCGCTTTTGCATTAGCCAAAACCAAATCCTGCGTAACTTTTGACGCATATACGTTCCAGCTATTCCATCCCATCGGCGGAGTAAGTGCAATATTTTCACCTACAATAATTTTAAATATTTCTGATGCTTGTGCTATTTTATTTTTTGCGTGAAGTGTAATTGTATATGACCCGGTTTTCTTTATTGAACCGGAAATTCTTCCGGTTGTTTTATCAAGTGTCACTCCTTTAGGTAAATGATCGGCCGAAAAAGTCATTGGCCTTGTTCCCGTTGCAGGAATGGTAAAAATAATTGGATGGTTTGGACGAACGCCAAAAACTGTAGCCCCGTTAATTCTTGGTTCAGGGCCGCTCTTTGGCGTAAGAATATATTTAGATAAAGTATCCTGCGCTTTTAATACACTTAAGGAAGAAGAAAATATAAAAAGTATAAAAAAAATTCTTTTCATAAATAGAGAGCTATGTTAATAAATTTGAACTTAGAAATTGTAAAATAACGTAGTGCAACCTTCGCTGCCCGAAAGACCATAACGCCAAAGCCTACCCGATTTTCATTTTGTATTTACTGCAACATTTTGATTAGGAACTTTCCCCTTTACTTCCAGTTTAATTACTGATGCAATTGTATCGGGCGCTTTTGCAGGAACATAAATAATAATTCCATCGTCAGCCTTTTTCTGCTTTTAATGTTTTGCCATTAGCTAATAATTTTGCAGAAACAATTTCATTCTTTACTCCCGGAACAACAAGTTTGCCGTCCGTTGGCCAATCGAACACAGAAAGATAAAGTGTTGTCGTATTTGCATTTTCTTTTTTCGTACAGCGTCCCCATGGTAATACGGGTAATGGACTTGCTTTTGTATCATAAATCGCTTCACCGTTTACTTTCATCCAATCTCCTATTTCCTTTAACCGGTCAATACTTTCCTGCGGAAATGTTCCATCTGGTTTTGGTCCTACATTTAATAAATAATTTCCACCTTTCGATGCAATGTCAATCAAATTTCGTATCAGCGTTTCCGTGCTTTTCCAGTTGTGCGCATAAGACTTGTAACCCCAAGTTTCATTCATCGTCATACAGGTTTCCCAATCTTTACCATCCAGCTCACTTAAGTTGGGAATTCGTTGTTCGGGAGTTTTATAATCGCCGGGAAAATCAGGGCGTTTTAAACGATCGTTCGTAATAATCTTTGGTTGAAGACTTAATAATGCATTTAATTTTTCTGCATACTCATCGGTCATTCCTGTTGGTGTGTCCCACCACAGCACCGCTACATCGCCATAATTAGTAAGCAATTCTTTTACCTGTGGCACTGCAACATCATCAATGTACTGCGCCATGGTCTTTGTTGTTTGAGCGGGATCCCAATGTCCATTATGCGCAGTAGTGTAAGCATCAATTTTTGCCGAATCAGGGTTCGCCCATCCTTCAGTTGCAGGTTTTCGTGCAGCGGCTCCGCCGGGATTATTCCAGTCCTGTGCCTGCGAATAATAAAAGCCTAATTTGATTCCATATTTTTTACAGGCAGCCGCCATTTGTTTCAAAACATCTTTACCATACGGCGTTGCATCTACAATGTTCCATTTGCTTGCTTTTGTTTTAAACATAGCAAATCCATCATGATGCTTTGCAGTTATTACAATATATTTCATGCCCGCATTTTTTGCCATCCTTACCCAGGCATCTGCGTCAAATTTTACAGGATTAAATTCTTTGGCAAATTTTTGATATTCCACAACGGGAATTTTTCCCCTGTTCATAATCCATTCTCCAATGTGCCCAATCCTATGGCCATCATACGTTCCTGCAGGAACAGAGTAAACACCCCAGTGAATGAACATGCCGAAACGGGCTTCCCGCCACCATTTCATTCGTTCATCTTTAGAAATTTGCTGACTAAAAACACATTGCAAACCAAAAATTATGGCAACTAAAACGAGAAAGTACTTTTTCATATTTAATAAGCTATCGTTTAAAAAAATTTATTTTTCTGAAAGAATATAATAACGCAATTAAACGCTTTATTACAAGCATAAACTATAAAAGATTTACATTTTATTCAATCATATTGACACAAAACCCGGATTTTACATAACAACTATTCACTTCAGCATATTTTCACTTTTTTAAATTATAACATGACCGCATAAACGCAAAGCGGAAACTAAATATGTGTGATTGCCGCAGTGAGAAAAGATTTCATTTTCGAAGAATAATGTGCTTTTTTATTTGTTATTTTTTTCCTTCAACGCCAACATCTTTTGCTTCCAGTACCGTGGCTTTAACATCGGAAGGGGAAATTTCGTCGGCGCCTATATCGAATGGCGCTACTCTTTCCTGCCCATCCATATCTACATTAATTGATGGATAATTATTAATTGCAGCATTTATCGCAGGGCTATTTTTCGCAAGATGAAAAATTCCATTTTTGTCTTTGCTGAAACCTGGATCAACCGTTGTATATCCGCCGGCGGGCATGTAGCCTGCACCGTTAGTTTTGAATAAAATATTTCCAGTCCAGGCTCCATTCACGTAAGGTCCTGAAATAACTGCCGCCGCACCTCCTCCGCTGATAATATTATTAGCGACGGTTATGTACGTTG
The DNA here is from genome assembly GCA_963756945.1 of uncultured Chitinophagaceae bacterium. Taxonomy (GTDB): domain Bacteria; phylum Bacteroidota; class Bacteroidia; order Chitinophagales; family Chitinophagaceae; genus Ginsengibacter. The sequence goes on from CAVWQJ010000046.1 coordinate 334,388, forward strand.
CTCCTAAACCATTAGTACGTGGAGTCATGGTTATATTTATAGTGTTATTGACAAGTGTATTAAAAGCAATCATTACTCTATCCGGCCTGTCATGCGACGTGAACTTGGCGCCATCGGCAACCTCACCATCACCATTACCAACTGTAATTGCAGGCTTACAATTTTCAAAATAATTACTATAGATTAAATGATCATCACCAAAAATTCTAAGGCCGGGAGTATTGATAAAATAATTTCCATATACCAACGATTTATTCCCATGCCGCAAAGTGAATTGAGCCGGGCAATTACGAATTGTATTGTAACGAAGCGTAACTGCTGATGCCTTCACAGAAATCAATTCATTCTCTCCTGCGCAATCTTCAAAGAGATTATATTCAACAATACTGTTGCTTGATGATAGACTGAATCCACTCAAACCAAACTGGAAGGCTTCAGCCCCATTCTTGCCACCCTGGCTTTTAAAATTTCTAAAATAATTGTGATCTATTAAAAGCCGCTCTCGCAATCTGGTTTGCCACTTCCTCTAATCGCAAGAAATCTTCCCATAGCATCTTTATTTTGAAAAGTATTATGGTCAATTTGTTGATCATTGCCTGCAATTGTAAGGTCCTCACCATTACCAGGCGTCTCAAAAATATTTCTTGTCCAACGGCAGAAACTGGTGCCTGCAGCAGATCTTGCTTTTGATGCATCATGGGTGAATTTGAAGCCACGAATGATAATATAAGTAGCAGGACTCACAAGATTAAATCCGCCAGCCCCGGCAATTTCAGCGCCTCCGATATTTTGTGCCGATATTGTGATGGGCTCTTTTTGGGTTCCTTGTTTATAGACAATAATATTAGTTGTAGTGGTATATACGCCATCCTTAAGAAGAATAATATCTCCGGGTTTGGCATTGTCAATTGCATTTTGAAGAGCGGGTATAGATGAAACAATAATGGTCTTGGCTAACAATTTTTCAGATACAATAAAAATTAAAAATGCAAGAAGGATTTTTTTCATATTTTATTTTTCCAGTTTAAATATTTTTTTTCAATTGTAACTTTTAAAAGCACCGATATTTTATTGACATAATATTTTTATAAGTTCATTTTCTTTGGTAGCAAACATAAGTTCATCTCCATGTAGCTTTTCCGCTATTTTGTCCGTTGCGAATAAGTTGAATTGTTTTACCATGCCATGGATTTTTCATTTTGCACAGACGCCCTTTTTCACTGTATATTTTTACATATTCGATCTTTCCGTTTTTTAGATTACTGCTCACAAGAAAAGCTCCATATGCCCGGAGATTATTAAAGCTGGCATCTTTATGTATATCCCAGTTTGGGAAAATACGAAGCACGCCTTCATAGCTTTGCATCAGCATTTCATTAATGGTAAGCGGCACAGCACTAAGCGTTTCTACACCGCCACCGCCCTGTGTAATCCAGAGATTAGGAAGGGATTGAAGAGCGATCCGTGCTTTCAGATATTTTAATATTTCATCGGCATTATATCCTACCCGAACAGCGCCGGGAAAACATGTTTCTATTCCGTTGTTTAATGTATTGCCCCATTGGCCAGGGCTTTCCATTCCATCTTTCCAATGCGCCACATCGCTTAATAAAATTTTATTAAATTCAGGTGTACTTACGGGGCCGCAAACGCCGCCGGGAAGAATAAGGCCGTGAATAGAGACACGTGATAATCCTGATGCTTCGGGTGTTCCTCTCCAATTTCTTTCCATGCTTTTAAGTGCAGCTCTTCCATCCACATTCCCGGTAGGGAAATCACTGATATGTGACAGGATAAATTTCCATTTTTGTTGCTTGTCTGCATCTTTGTTTAAATAAGTACTAACGTCAATTATTCCTTTAAACAACATTTTCACTAATCCCAAAGAAAGTGTTGAATTGAAATCGCCCAACCGGTTTCGCCATTGTCCTTTGTTACGCAGGTTTGGCATCACTTCTCCAAAATGATCCATGTAGATTACATAACGTCCATCTTCAAATTTTAAATAATCTTCCCAGAAATTGGCGCATGCTAACAGGTAAGGATAAACGCGTTTAGCATAAGCAATATCATAGGTACTGTAAAAACGCATCAGCATGTTCCCGGCACCGAAAACAGCATTTATTTTTTGACCAAGAAATTTATAGCCGCTATCAATAGTATTCTCACGGGTTCCATACCGTTTTTCCATTTCACCAGGAGTAAGCGGCCAACGTGTAGTGCATAATCCTTTAGGGCCTAAGCCAACAGGATAATAAATCCCGCTCACTCCCAGCAGATCCTTTGCAAACTTTTTCCCCTGTTCCATATAATCCAGCAACGGCTCATCATAATTATTTGTCAGATCAATATGATTCGATGAGTAAGCCGCCCAATATGGCGCCTCATAATTATAGTTCAGGTGATAATCACCGCCCCATGCTGTCGAGTCCTTTGTAATAAAGGGTCCCCAGATGCCGGGAGCAAATTTATTACCACGTGAACTGCAGGCAAACAAATATTGCGAAGCATAATAATATTTTTCAAGCAGCGTATCCGCAATCTGAATACCAGATTTCCCCCAAAATTTTTTCCACCATCTTTCATGTTTCTCACGCAGGTCTTCGACAGAAGCAACGGTTAACGAATTCGTTTCGCTGATAGCGCTTTCTTTCCAGTTCTTACGGTCGTTATTAGTATAAATGGTAATAACAATCGTAACTTTTTTATTAGCTGGTAGTGTTACTGTGTTTTCTTTAGAAGGTGTACTGCCAATCACTTTCATTGCGATGGCAACATGAGAAGGCCACTGCCAATAAAGGAGTATTTTCAAATGAGCGTGTTACCCAATAAACATTGCCCGTTCGTCCCCTTACTCGTTTCAGAAGTATTTCCTTCCGCAGCCCATAAATTGAATTTTAAGTCACAGTTTTATTTGAAATAAATTCAGCGACTATGGTATTTGAAGTAGCCGAAACCCAGGTTTTAAGCGAAACTTCAAGATCACCTTTTCTGAATTTTGCTTTTATTGCCGCCTTATCAAATAACTCCTCTGCGTAATAAGATGCGCCATGTAATGCATCTATTCCAATCTCTAATCCACCGGGCAAGTGCAATTCCACCGCCGGGATAAACCGGGTATGCCCGCCAGAAATCATTTTTACCAAAATAAAAATGCAAGTGATCCGGTTTCCCACCTAACGTCAATCCAATATCGCCATTACCAGCCAGAGGAGCATCGGGAACTTTTGAAGTAGGAACATCTTTCGGTGGAGCGTTGAAAACGGCTTTATATCTTCCTGCATATATTGTTTGGGAATGTGCAGAACAGATTTCTAATAATAAAAAGCTAAAGCAAAAAGAACTGGTTTAAAAATATGGATGTTATTTACCTTTTTCATGTTTAGTCGGGTTAGTTACCTCTCCTTATACGCTGCTTCTTTTATGAAAATCAAAACAATTTCTTTCCTTCCTCTAGTTTTTTCTTACGCAGTAAAGCTTCGAGGTAATAATAATCAGCATATATTATTGGCACATCAACTTCACTATTTGCAGGTTTGGAGCCGGTGCTATGCAATAAAATAAAACCTTTATTTTCGTCTAATGGTGAACGATAGTAACGTGTAAGATTTTCAATAATTTTATCGGCTGTCTTCCTGTAATATTTTCCATTGTTGCTATAGGTACTTAATTCGTATAATGCCGATGCCATTATAGCTGCAGCAGATGCATCTCTTGGTTCATTCGGAATACCCGGTGCATCAAAATCCCAATAAGGGACAAGATCATTGGGCAAATGGGGATTGTTTAAAATAAAATGCGCAATATGATCGGCCTGTTGGAGGTAGACTTTATTTTTTGTTTCGCGATAGCACATCGTAAAACCGTATAACCCCCACGCTTGTCCGCGTGCCCAGGCAGATTCGTCACTGTAACCCTGTGCAGTATTTTTCTTTATTACTTTCCCGGTTGCTGTATCATAATCCACTACATGATAAGAACTGTAGTCACTTCTATAATGATTTTTCATGGTGGTATTCGCATGACTTACCGCAATTTTATAAAAGGAAGAATCTCCCGTTAGTTTAGTTGCTTCAAATAAAAGCTCAAGATTTATCATATTATCAATGATAACCGGGTATTCCCATTGTTGCTTGTGATGATCCCATGACCTGATAACACCGGTGATGGGATTGAAGCGGGTTGATCAATGTTTTTGCAGCCTTGAATGATCACATCTTTATAGTGCGCATCTTTTGTCAATCGATAACCATTCCCGAAACTATTATAAATTTTAAAACCCATATCGTGTGTGCCACCGTTATATTTTTCTTTTTCAATGTTTGCCGTAAACTTTTCTGCCTCATTTTTCCATTCATCTTTTCCTGAATATTCATACAAAAACCAAAGCTCGCCCGGAAAAAAGCCACTGGTCCAGTCTTTTGAAGGAACAAGTTTTAATTCATCATTATCTAATGTTCTTGGTGAAACAAGGTCAGCGTTTCCTTTTTTTGCTTTTGGAATTTCAGCTAACATTAATTTCGTTTGTTGTTCTGCATCTGCAAAAATTTTTGGTAGTGGTATTTTGTTTACAGCAACCGGTATTAATTGCACTTCCAGCAATTTCATCAATTCTGTTTTACCAAATGAAAGTGGCGAAATCTTTAAATTATGAATACCTGCAGGCAAATGATACGTTCCCAATTCATCAGTAACAACGCTTGTATTTTTTTCACCGGTTATTACGGAATGTTGCGAATAATTATTATCAAGTGATATCGAATACGTGCCACCGCTTGTTTCCGGAGGTGCAACATATTTGATCAAAAGTTTAAAATCACTCTCAGCGCCTGTTCTAAATTGCCAGTCAAGAGACTGTTCTTTATTCTTCCATCCTTCAACATAATACCGGTCTTTTTTCCCATCACCAAAACCAAAGCCTTTGCCATGTTGTGTTGCATCATAAGCAAGCAATCTTGTTACAGGAATATTTGTTGAAACATATCTTACACTATCCGTTGCAATTTTATTTTTCAGATCAACAACCAGAACGGTATTGATTGAATCAATTGATTTTTTTGGAAGAAGAATAAGAACATCTTTTTTATTTAATCTCTTTACATCAAATGTTCTTTTGGGGTTCGCTAATAAATACACTTTATCAATATTACTTTTCAACCCACCGACATATAAGTTTGCCATCTGAAGGCCAGCTAAAAACATGCAGGTATAATTTATTTTTCTTTAAAGTAGATACGCCCCAGCTTTGCAAAGGCAAAGAACTGGCAGTAGTTCCATAAATACTTTCACCATTTTTATGCATCCATTTGCCAATGCCATTTAAAATTGCAAGGTCTGGTTTATCAAAGGTTCCGTCTCCTTTCGGGCCGATATTCATTAATAAATTTCCACCACGTGATGCAGCGCTGGCAAGCAGCCGGATAAAATGGGAAGCTGGTTTATGGCTAGTATCAAATTTCGAATAGCCGTAAGATTCATTCGTTGTTGGAATGGCTTCCCAATCACCTGCAACAGGATAAAATTCTGCAGGACGGTCTGCAGTATTTTTATAATCCCCAAAATTTGCTGTCGCGCTTCTTACCAATCGTCCATTTACAACGACATTTGGATCTGACTTCACGAATAGCTTTTAGATATCCGTATATTTTCTGACAATGGTAATTTCTGTGGTGTATCAAACCATAAAATATCGGGATGATATTTTGCGATCAATTCTTTTATTTGAGGTATCGCTTTTTCATCAACATATCTTTTTGCTTTTGCTAATAATTCAGGATGAAGATCGTACCAATTTCTTCCACCATATAAATTTAGATCGCCGCCCGGATTTTTATATTCCCAATCATTACCCGGCGCATCCGGATGTTCCCAATCAAATGCATGCGAATAATAGAAGCCGAATTTCAATCCATATTTTTTGCAGGCTGCAGAAAGCTCTGCCATTGGATCTCTTTTAAAAGGAGTTTGTTTCCTTATATTAAAATCAGAAACTTCGGAAGGATACATCGCAAAGCCATCATGATGTTTCGCAGTGATGATCATATATCTCATCCCGGCATTCTTTGCATTTCGAACCCATTCATCTGCATTAAATTTTACTGGATTGAATTGGTGAGCAAGTTCTAAATATTCTTTACGTGAAATTTTTTCCTTGCGCATTAAATGTTCCGCATAACCATCTACCCTTTTTCCTTTCCATTCCCCGCCAGCAGTTGAATAAACGCCCCAGTGAATAAACATGCCAAACTTTGCTTCACGCCACCATTTTATCCGCTGATCATGATTTTTCATTGAGACTGTCCACCAACCATTAACCGCATCATCAATTGCTTTTTGATCTCTGTGCTTTTCCATCGTTGAACATTTCTTTGTCTTCATCTCCGGCAGTTTGTGCAACCAACGGCGTGGCATAAACGCAAAGCGTGACAGTCAAAATCAACGCAGGTTTCATCATCAAAAGAATATCTTCTTTTCAGTTTCATTTTTATTTTTTAATTCAACCAAATCAATGGATGGCGAACAGGCAAATTGCGAATCACTTCATCTACTTTGGGTCGTGGTCTAATTTTTTCCATGTGTTAAACCAATCATTATTATTATAAGCTGTCAGCGCCAAAAATTAAAAATGGTTGGGCTACAGGCCAGTCGTTCCAATACATTACATCATGCTTGAAAGGCCATTTATTTTTATCAATGATATATGGATATAAAAATTCAATTCCTTTTTTTATTGACTTGCCATCTGGTGTTTGATAATTCCAAAGATCATTTTCTTTAGTAGAAAGAATCTGGCATAAAGTTGTCATTGCATCCAAATTAAAAATCGAATAGCCATAAGGTTTGGTTCTGCCGGTTTCTCTTGGAAAACTTCCATCCTCTGCCATTTGTTTTACAAGAAAAATATTTTTATAACGGTCACTGCAAAATTCCATCAGCTTTTTGTTGCCGGTAAATTTTGAAAATTCTGCGACCTGCATTGCCCAGCAGGTTCCGTGATTATTGGTTGCATTCATTTCTGCTTTGCCATAATGATGTGTAGTTAGCCATTGCAGGTATTCGCAAACCAATTTTTTATTGCTGCCAATAAATCTTTATCCATTGCACGGATCATCTTCCATCACCATTAATCCCTGCACCACTTCCATCAATTGAATGGTATCAATAATTCCGATGCCTCTTCCGGTAAATCTTCCTTTAATTGCCTGTGCATATAACAGGTTTGGATTCATTAAAGTAGCCGTATCCACAAACCACGCTTTGCAATGTTTCATCGCCTGCAGCAAATATTTTTTATCTCCGGTTAATTTATAAGCAGAAGCCAATGCACCAACGATCCTGCTGAATCGAATCATGGCATGGCGATGTGCTACAAAATTATCCGGGTTAGTCATGCCATCCCGCTGAATGTAGGGGCTGTCCGGGCTTACAGGATTCGGCCACCAATAATCACCTTCGGAAAAAAAATCATGTTTTCCACCTGCACTTCTTGGTGATGAATAAGCTGTAACGGTAACGGGTAGCTGCTGCATTGCCCATGCAGCTTCTTTCATAATTTGCTTTTGCAAAACATCCTTTGCCTGATCATAAACTGATTGCTGTGCCGTTGTAAATGAGGGCACGAGAAACACGATAAGTATAATTTTAAAAAATTTCATAGCTATAATGGAATAATTGTATACGTTTTACCTTTTTCAGTTTTAAAATCAATTACAAATTCTTTTTCCAGGTTAAGATCAGGAAGTTTTGCTTTGGAATTATTTACATAAGGAGGTTTGCCATACACGGTATTTAAAGGATTTGGATTCTCTCCTGTTGCATTTGTATATTTTACTTCTACCACTTTTACTGGTTGATAAGTTCGTATGCGACAGTTGCCTCCTAAGGCGGAATAAATTTTGCTTTGCAAAAGTTTTCCATCTTTCCAACTTATATCAACAGTAAAATTACCTCTCGCTTTTATGCCTTTAATGCTGCCTTCTTTCCATGCAGATGGCAACGCGGGTAATAAAGTAATTGCTCCATCATGACTTTGCAATAACATTTCGGTTATGCCGGCCGTTGCTCCAAAGTTTCCATCAATTTGAAATGGAGGATGTGCATCAAATAAATCAGGATAGGTTCCACCGCCGCCCATCGTTTCCCTTTTTTCTTTAGGATCAATATAATTAAATGCGGAAGTTAAAATTTTATATGCATGTTCTCCATCATGCAGGCGTGCCCACCAATTAATTTTCCATGCCATAGACCAGCCGGTGCTTACATCACCGCGAAGAATAAGTGATTCTTTTGCGGCCGCCGCCAATTCAGGTGTCTTATTCAGGGTAATTTCATTTCCCGGAAATAATCCAAACAAATGTGAGATGTGCCGATGCTTATCATTAGGATCATCCCAATCTTTAAACCATTCCTGCAGTTGGCCATATTGCCCGATATGAAAAGGATATAATTTTGCTTTTGCTTTTATAAGTTGATTTCTGAAATTTTCGTCTACACCTAACCGTTGCGAAGATTTTATTACTTCAGTAAACAATTCGCGGATAATAGACATATCCATCGTGGATGCCATAGAAAGCTGGTATTCTTTGCCTTTTATCTTAATGGTATTTTCAGGAGACGTCGAAGGGTTGGTAACGAGATAGCCTGTTTTGGGATCAACGATCAGCCAATGCAACATAAATTGTGCGGCGCCTTTCATTAAAGGATAGGCTTCATTCTTTAAAAATTTTTTATCGCCGGTAAATAAATAGTGCTCCCACAAATGTGTGCTGAACCATGCGCCAGCCATGGGCCATGCAGACCAGCGTGGCATTGCTTTTGGGTCATTCCATCCTAATCCACCGGGTGGTGATGTCTTTGCCCAGATATCAGAATTATGATGTGTAACCCAGCCTTCATTTATGTTGTAATTTATTTTTGCGGTCTGTGCTCCATTCACTGCCAGTTCTTTCATAAAATCAAACAATGGCTGATGACATTCGGAAAGATTGGTATTTTCCGCAGGCCAGTAATTCATTTCTGTATTGATGTTGGTTGTATAGTTACTTCCCCAGGGAGGCTGCACATGATCATTCCAGATTCCTTGCAGATTAGTTGGTGGCGATCCCGGCCTTGAAGCGGAAATCATCAAGATACCTGCCAAACTGGTAATACAAAACCACCAAACTATTGTCGTGATCGGATACAAAATTTTTCAAACGTTGATCTGTTGGCAGCGATTGCAAATCTGCGTTTATCCCTAACCGAAAGTGTACGCGATTGAAAAGAGATTGATAATCTGCTGATATGATCTTTTTTTAACTGATCATAAGATTTCTTAATTGCCTTTTGCAAATCGGATTTTGCTTCAATAGATGGATCCTTTCCCTGCAATCCCGGAGATTTATCAAAACCATTAAAGCTTGTGGCTTCGGAAAGATAGATGGTTACTGCATCTGCATTAGATACTGTTAGTTCATCTCCTGATTTTTTTACTGAACCATTTTCAGTAATAATTTTTACATCCACTTCAAAATTCATTCCTTCCCCGTTCCAGTCATCATATACAATCTGCTTAGGTTCATACTCCCTGTTGGCAACAAACTTTGGCGCCTTTGCCTTTCAAACTAAATGATTATTATCAACTGCAGTTAACCTGGTATTTTAATTTACTGGTGATGGATGTGGTGAAATTCAATGCTCCCTTTTTATCAGCAGTTATTCGAATGACCATTATTTTATCAGGATGACTGATAAAAGTTTCACGCTGATAGGTTATTCCATCGATTGTATATTTTACGGTTGATGTTGCATTATTCAAATCAAGATCACGATAATAAAAAGATGTAACTGCTATCCTTCAAATTATTTTTCAACCATAAATCAGCCAATGGAAGATAGCGTGCAGAATAAGGCCCCTGCATTTTTTTCCAAAGCGTAGTAGCACTATCATAATTTCCTTCAAAAATTTGTTTTCTTACCTGCGGTAAAATTTTTGGACCATTGGGATTATTGCCGGGATTTGGATAACCCGACCAAAGCGTGTTATCATTTAATTGAAAATGTTCTGTGTGTAACACCGCCAAAAACCATGGCGCCTGTTTTTGCATTGCCCAATGGCAAAGCTTCTTCCCATGCATCGGCTGGCTGGTTATACCAAAGTTTTAGAGGCACGTATCCTGATTTTGACATATACCCTTAAAACAATATCCAGTCAAAAAACCAAAACTAAAATTATCTTTTTCATCAATTAAAAATTTAAGAAAACAGTCAGCACCTTCGTCCACTTTGGCGCTAACAACACTGTGACCATTGTTATTTTTACCCGGATAATTGCTCTGCCATTGTACATTTGAACATATCTTGATCCTGTTGTTGTACCTAAATCATCTATCAATTTACCATCACCGGTCAATCCAAAGCGAACCCAGTTGGCCGCATCCAAACATTGAATATTTTTATCATCAAATAATTTAACTTCTATGGTAGCTGTATCATTTTCTTCTTTTATTTTTTCAATTATTGCTTTAGCTGGCTTACCCCATTTTTCAGTCTGATATTGAAAACTGATCGCATCTTTCACTTCTACTTTACCTTTTTTTGCGATCACATTTACATGTGTTTTCTCCTTTATTAAATTTTACATTCCAGCGTAAACCTGCCGCAGGAAAATCCTGGCTGTTTCGTTTTTTTACTCCATAACTTTTACCATTTACAAACAACTCCGCTTCATCACAATTGGAATATACTTTTACCATTTTTTCTTCACCTTCATCTCCCCAACGCACCGGCCATGAATGCCCATAAATATGTACCATGGGTTTGGTAGCCCAATAAGATTGAAAAACATAGTAACCTTCTTTTTTTGTAAGATCCCTTTGCACCAATCCTTTTTCGATTCACATACGGAATAGGATTACCCGGTCGCACTGGCGTAGAAAAATCTTTAAAGATCCATTGTGCAGTTCCGGTTAGCCAGGGCATTGTTTCCTGTTCTTTTAAGTGCCAGTCAAAAAGATTACAGATATAAGATTCACTCCAGTCGCCATCTTTTGAAACCCTTGCTGCGCCGCCAAATAATGAAGCATCTCCTGCACGTTCATCTGCAGCGCCTGCGCTTTTATTTTTTGCAATGCCTTATCAGGATTTTCTGAATGACGGCCTGCATGGCTGTCTCCGCCCCATTCCATGTGAAGAAAATGATCTACTTTTTTAAATTCTTCTTCTGTTACTTGTTTGTATTCGGTATAAACGCCGCGATACCATCCTGCCCATATAGAAGGAGAATAAACATCAACAATATCTTTACAAAAATCACATCTGCGTATAGCCGTCTTCCGTGAGGGATCTAAATGATGCGCAAGATGCATTCAACTCTTTCATAAAAGCCCTGATATTTTCTTTATCAAATTGCGGAAAGTCGCCAGGCCAGTCATTTTCATTTCCCAATCCCCAGATAATAACTGACGGATGATTGTAATGTTGCTCAATCATATTGGTAAGCATGCGTCGTGGCTTGCTGTTTATAATTTTCGCCGCCCAACCCGCCACGGCACCAGGGAATTTCTTCCCAAACTAAAATACCAAGGCTGTCGCAAAGATTTAAAACAATACGTGATTGCTGATAATGTGCCAGGCGAATAAAGTTGGCTCCCATCTCCTTTATCATTATCATTTCCTTTCTTATCATATCTTCTGTCATTGCAGCGCCAACGCCTGCCTGGTCTTCATGCCGCTGCGTGCCTCTTATTAACAGGCGCTTTCCATTTAACAGGAAAGGGCCCTTTTGTAACAAATTCAAAATGACGAAAGCCAACTTTGTCTGATCGTGTAAAAACACCATCTTTTGTTGTAACAGTGGTTTCAATGGTATATAGTGATGGTTTTTCTGTAGACCATAGTTGAGGTTTTTTTACGGTGAACTCAGTAATAGAAATATCTCCTTTCAAATCATTAATTTCTTTTTCTTGCTGATGAATTATTTTTCCTGAAGGATCAATTAGTTTGATGGAAACAGTTGCGCTACCGACATTTCCGGGATTATAAAATCTTGCTTTAATATTTACCTTACCAACTTTGCCTAAACTATCTACTTCTGCGTGGGCAAATAATTTATCAATAGAAAGAGCAGGCACATACACCAAATTAAGGTAACGATAAATACCTCCATACAAATTAAAATCAGACAGATCGGACGGAATCATTTCAAGATCACGGGAATTATCGCTGCGGATGGAAATGGGAATTTTTCCTTTGAATTGTTTTTGAAAGGCTTCGGTTTTTTTAAACGAATCAACTGCATCTGTTATATCGACTGTCCATTCATCATAACCACCTACATGCGATCCCACTTCCGTAGTGTACACATATACGTTAGTTTTTTGTCCTGCGCCTTCAAAATGCAATAATGTTCTTCCATTTTTATAAGGATTTTGAATATCTAATTGGGTGCGATACCATGCCGGCCCCTGGTAATAACTTCACATCAGGATCAACAGCATCTCTTGCATTTACGCAATGCGGCAATGTAACATCTTTCCATACAGGAACACTTTCAGGATTTCCCTTACCTACAGAGCGTACGCCTCCCAAACTCCGCCAAGATCCTTTTTTCAGAAATTGCCAGTTATTGATGAGCCTGGTTGATTGTTGTGCATGTAGATGCCGCATCGCCGGCCAGAGCCAGTATAAAAAAGATCGGAATTATTTTTTTCATATTACGTTACAGCAACAAATCTTACCAGTTTTATTATTGTCAAATGTCATGTTGTATTGACTAAATCTATATCTGCATTTTCACCGATTGGTTGTTGGCGCCGTTACCAAACTTTACAGGTTCTGATGCTTTTGAAATATCGCTTCCGAACACAGTGATGTCCTATTCGAATCCGCTCCCTCTACCTGCATAAATACAGATGACTCTGCCAGGTTTCTTACAGCATTAAGCAGAATAAATTTGCTATTTATAAATCGCACAACCGACTCCGCTTCCTTTTCTCCCTGAACACTTAAACCATTTACTGAAGCATCTTCCACATGATCGAATATTATTGCAGGTCTTGCATCGGCTGCTGCTTTTTCAAACCGCACATTTTGCAACGTAAGGCCTTTCACATTCCTTGCATATAACGCATAGGAAGGCGGAATGCCCATTTCAAAATATTCTTTTGCCACCTGGGGTACATCACGTACGGCGCCCTGTTCTGCTGTGCCACCACCCGGGAAAGTAACATGCACATCGTTGAAAGAAATATTTTCAAGAAATACACCTTCGAGTGCATTCAATGTTATACAGGAAAAAACTTCAGCCGGACGGTAAGCACTCTCAAACTCTGCATCGGGCAATGGAACCGGCTTTACAACGGTAGCCCTGATATTATTAAAAGAAATGTTACGAACAATGCCTGGCTCATCGGATAGTTTCCTGCTTCCATCATGCCCCGTACCAAGTCCAATGGAGATCGGACCCGTTACATCTTTCATAATGATATTGGAAAACAAAATATTTTCAAAGCGTGAACCGCGTGCACAGCGCATTTTTATAGGACATCCATATGTTTCGTATATGATGCAATTAGATACCGTTATGTTCTCCGCGATACCACCACCGAAACGAAACACAGACCAGCGGGTGCTAAATGAACAATCGCTTACGGTAACAAACTGGCAACTGCCAAACAGCGCACATGCATCATCCTGCGTTTGCACATCACATTTACTTACATGTACATATTTGCTGCTGATAAAATGAAACCCGTCATTATTATGAATAACCCGGCTATGAATGTGTAACCCTTCAAACTTCGCATACTCGCACTGTACCACTCTCACAGAATGAAAGGCGCTGTTCTTCAGAAAAATATCATTGACAGCAATATTTTTACATTGGTAAAATAAAAGATGATACGGGCGATGAGAGCCACTGATACCTGCAGGTGGCGGTACACCTTTGGACGGACTGCGAAACCGGGCTCCATTACCGTCAATGGTTCCCGTGCCTTCAATACTGAAGTTCTCAGCGTTTATGGCAAATATCAATCCTACATTTCCATCTCCTAAAGTAGTATCGCCGGAGAGCGGTATGTTATCATCAGCGTAATATTGTTTACCATCATCTGTGCCCAATAAAACTCCACTTGCCGCGATATGGAGTGTGACATTACTTTTCATTTGCACCGTACCAATTACAAACATGCCGGCAGGTACCAGCACAATACCTCCCTCATCTTTATTACAGGCATCGATAGCTTTCTGCAGCGCTAATGTATCCAACGTTTTGCCATCACCTGCCGCTCCAAAATCACGAATGTTGTATATGCTGGTTCCGGAATTTTTATCGTCGGGAGGTGGATCAAAGTCATGTCCTCCGGCAAATACTTTTGCAGGTGATGCGAGTAACCCGGTTGTATGCTAATGAAGCTGTCGCGACATAACCCAGCAATTTTCTTCTTGAAAGTGAATCACTGCCAGCATTGCTCATATTGTATGTTATTTATTATTTCGTGTATGCGTTATTGTTATATTTATTTTAACGGGTCAAAAGTTCCTCCGTCCCACCCTATAGTTTGCTCCAGTTTGCTGTTTAACTCAAGTTGACTTGAAGGTATAGCGAAGAAATAATATTCAGGCTTCCAATTAATATCAAATTGAGTATCGACTACTTTAACATTATCATTAAAAACATCAGTATAGTGTTGATCTAGATAATTTTCCAGTTCCTCAGAGCTCATTGAATTTTTCAGCGAATTCCAGTCAGTTGCAGATATTTTCAATGTTATCGTTAACCCATGGCTGCGGGTGCCATTTAGCTTTCGTTTCAAACAATCTCCATCTTCTTAAATCCCAATAGCGTTTTCCTTCAAAAGCCAGTTCAATTTTTCTTTCCAGCCTTATGGCTCCCTCATTTGAGCCTGATTCATACCCGGGTTCAAGCCATAAAGATCATCAGTTCCCGGATCAATCCCTGCCCGTGCCCTGATGGCCGTTAAAAGAGGATAAGCCTCTGAGGTATTACCTATCTCATTAGCTGCTTCTGCCAGGTTGAGGAGCACTTCAGCAAACCTGAAGCTCTACCCAGTCTGTACTACTGTTGAAGGCTTCAATGGAATTTTGGGTTGAATCGACAGCCTTTTTCGCATAGAAGCCCGTAATTGTCGGGCTGTTTTGTTCCCCGCCAACATAGGTAAATTCTATACGACCGGGCTGTGGTCCGTTATTGCCTATCCCCCATTCTGCACCGTTATACACAATTGTTTCCTTAAACCGGGGGTCGCTGATTTTTCCAGTAATATGCGGGATCATATGTATATGTGGAAGCCGGATCATCAATCGCACTTGCCATCTTTCATGGGATAAGCATTTACGATTTCCAGTGCCGGCCTGTTACCGCCGGTTGCACCCTGCGAAACATCAAGGGGTCGTGTAGATGCAGCCCAGTTATTCCAGCTTTCGGAATTGTTGGGCGTGTAATCATAACGGCGTACAAAAATGTCTTCTTTATTCATCTCATCAAACCAAATTTCGAATAAGTCAGGATAAAGGCCAAAACCCTCGGATTCCAGGTAATCCTTCGCTTCTTTATTGGCATCATAAGCTGCCTGCCAACGGCCGGCCTGGGTTTGGCCAGGATCAAACTGGGGGCTTGCATAATATAAGAGAACCCTTCCCTTTACAGCAAGGGCAGTTCCTTTATGCACATGTCCATCATTACTTCCGGATCCGGGTCCGAAAGACGGCAAATCATTTGCAGCGCTATCCAAATCGGATACTATTTGTTGTATGCATTCTGAAGTAGTATTTCTTTTTACAAATAAATCCTCACTCCTCGAGTTTGCGGATGAAGTACCAGAGGTACACCTCCATAACGTATTACCATTTGAAAATAAACCCAGCCCCTGAAAGAAAAAAGCCTGTCCCTTAAGAAGCTTTTTGATCTGCATCATCAAGATCACCATTATCGATATTGGCTGATAAGTTCATTGATTTCCCTTATATCATCATATGGCCAGTAGTTAACTGAATTTGCCGTTAAGTTGTCCGTACATATAACTGCCTCCGCCATCTGACTCATCAGAGTAGTTGGTATATTCGGTACTCCATCCCGGCAAATTGCGGGCATATATCCTGTTCATATAGGCATTGGCGAGATCCAGATTATTCCAAACGTCTTTTTCACTAACCTGGCTCAAAGGCTTTTTATCCAAAACTTTTGTACAACTACCTAGCATATAGCAGTAAAATAATAAGGATAGTATTTTAAAAATTTCATATAGCAATAATTTTTAATTTATAAACTGATGTTTAGACCGAATGAATAATTTTTCATATGTGGGATATGAGTTAATGAGAACCTGTTCAGGATCATACAATTTGTTAGCGCTATAAATCATGAAAAGATTGGTACCATTGAAAAATGCTCTAACGGTTTTTAATCCCGCCTTCCTGATTAAACTTTGTGGAAGTGCATAAGAAAAATTCATGTTTTTTAACCTGCACAAATGAATTATCAACTAAGAAAAAGGTAGAGGGATCATAACGGGTACGGTAACCCGAAACTCTGTACCCGGGATATTTTCCATTAGGGTTTTCCGGGCTCCAGCTATCGGCCCAATATTCCATAGAAGATTCTTCCGCTCTTGCCTGGATATCTCTGCCTACTGTGCCCAGCATAGATTTAGCACCGGCTACACCCTGGACAAGGATATCGAGGCCAAAAGATCTCCAGGAAAAATTAAGTCGATAGTCCATAATTCATAGGAGGGATACTGTATTTACCAAGAAACTCACGGTCATCAGAAGTAATTTTTCCATCGGGTTTATCAGAATTCGGTCCCCTTATATCCTTGTAATTTAAGCATGCCTAGCTGCGGCTTAACGCCAAGAATAGTATAGCCAGCCGGCAATGCATCAAGATCGGCCTGGGTGCGAATAACTACCTGTAGCTACATAGCCTAGAAGCATATCGCTGCTATAAAGCCCATTTTGATTAATGCTTGTTCCATTAGTTTGCAACCCAACCGGGCGGCCAATTGCAGACCAGTATGATGGAAGATTTTCAGCTTCATCTACCTGGATGATTTTGGTTGTTGCAAAGCCAAAATTGGCGTTTACCTGGTAACTAAACTGGTTACAGCCGTTACCAGATGAACCGTTATATCCCAATTCAACCTCGAATCCTTTTGCATCAATTTTTTGATAGTTGGTTGATCCTAACGTTGCCCCAAATGTGCTTGGGTAACTTTGCTGGCTGGAGCCCAGGATATCATAGGTTCTGTCGATAAAATAAATCAAGTTTAAAATTCATCTTATTATCCCAAAAACGGGTATCAAACCCGGTATTATAACTCAGGGCTTTTTCCCATGTAATGCCTGGGTTAGGCAATACGCCCGGCTCTATTCCAACCGTAGAATTGTTAAAGACTCCTCCGGTATTTACTATATTATATAACTGCAGATACTGCCATTGACCTACGGCGTCATTTCCTACCAACCCAACCGAGGCTCTTAATTTAAGATCATTAATAAAATGAACATCTTGAAAGAAAGGCTCCTCCGAAATTACCCATCCGGCCGAAGCGGACGGGAAAAATCCCCAACGATGGCCCGGCGGAAAAATTAAAGAAGCATCATAACGGAATGAAGCATCCAGCAGGTATTTGTGATCGTAATTATAACTGGCAAGGCCTACATATGATAATCTTGCCGATTGGTCTTCATCGCCACCTACATCTTTCGGTGTTTGTGCAGAAATATATTGATCGATAGCGGAAGAAACCAAATCATCTTTTCGTCCATAAAAAGAACTTATATCTTCTTCAGCCTGCTCATATACTAAAACTGCGTCAATGCCATGTTTACCAAAATTTCTTTTATAATTCAATTGCACATTAAACTGGTACCGATTTACTTTATCATCTTCAGAACGAAAAAATCTGATCAGCTGCCCTTGGCCTGATGCCAACCGCTGAATCTCCTACAATGTGATTGTGTTGTCCCAAAGTATTAAACAATACCATGTTATAAGGCAGTGTTCAATTGCTTAATAAATATATCACGATCATATTTATTTAATGATGTTTTTATGCTTAATCCTTTCACAAAAGGCGCAGCATAATTTAAGGACACAGTAGCATTGAATTCTTTTTGATTTCTTTTTTCGTAACCCGGAAAGGCCTGGTGTAACAACTACGCCGGGATGCCATTCCACCCAATTGCCCACGGGCTGCCCGTTTATATATGGATCTACCATGCTCGTTCTAACTAAGAGCGCTTTATATAAATCTTCCTGGCGCTGATTTCCTACCTGCCAACTCGGTTCATTAGTATGACGTGTATCAGTATTTAAATCGAGCGATAATTTTAAATCCCGCGTTACAGAAACATCAACATTGCCCCTTAAGGGTATACTTCGAATAATCAAGGTTGTTAAAGGAACCGGTAGAATAATTATAGGAGCCCCCAAGGAAGTACTTCACTTTATCTGTACCGCCGCTCACATCTAAAGTGTGCTGAGTGCTGGCAGGGTTTTGCCACAATTCATCCATCCAATTCCATGAATGTGTTTTAAAATAATCAAGTTCGTCAGGGGTATAATATCTTGCGTCGTTTGGGTCGGCATTAATATAATTTAACTGGAGATTAATTGCACTTGCATGTTCATAAGCATTAAGCGTTTTGGGAATCTTTGTTGGATTTTGAAATCCATATAGACCAGTATAGGAGAGAACGGGACTGCCGGCTTTCCCTCTTTTAGTGGTTACCAGTACAACACCATTAGCTGCTCTTGACCCATAGATGGCTGCAGAGGCCCCGTCTTTTAATACAGTAACGTCTTCGATCTGGTCTGCAGTTAGCCCATCGAAGGTAAATTTATCACTCACGATACCATCAATTACATATAGAGGATCCGCATTGTTATAAGTTCCTGACGCACGAATTCTTATGTCGGACTGCATTCCCGGGGTACCAGAACCCTGGGTAATAGTTACACCCGATAATCTTCCAGCCAAAGCATTAGAAATATTGTCAACGGGTACATCAATAAACTCCTTGCTATTTACCGAAGAAACTGAGCCATCTACACTACCACGGGTTTGTGAGCGATATCCCGTAACAATAACTTCCTCCAGGCTATTTATTTCAGGCGTTAATGAAACATTGACGATGGTTTGGTTTTTAACAGGAATAACCTGCTCTTTAAACCCGGCAAAGCTGAAAATTAAGACGTCATTTTCAGGTACTGTAATCGAATATTTACCGGTAGCATCTGTGATGGTACCATTAGTAGCGCCCCGTACGCTAATATTGGCTCCTTCAAGAGCTTTGCCTTGTGCGTCTGTTACTGTTCCCTTTACAACTGTCGTTTGAGAAAAAACAACATTACTAAACAAAAAGAACAGAATGAAAAATAAGGAAAACCTGGATAACCAGGGAGAGGAGCAGATAGATTTTTGTTTCATATTGCAATCGATTTAAAATTTAATTAAACTTAAGGTTGTATCGTACAATTCCAATTTTTGAACGTATCAGATCCCAAAACAGACTTCAAACGTTGTATTGTAGGCAAGCATTAATTTTTAAGAAGAAATTTTGAAGTCATGAACTTGCTTTATTCCGTCTTGTAAAAAACAACTCTGTCAACTACGTGTATGGGACCGTTAGTAGCGATAATGCCGCCAGTTCGTGCAGCAAGTCCGGGGGCTGCAAGATTCGGTGCCGGAAAATCGCTTCCCGGAAAACCATTAATGGTAAATCTTGAATTTCTATCGTTAACTACTGTAAAAACAATTTTACTTTCCGGGTTTAAGGTATCGGTTCCGGCAGGCATCAGGCTTGTTGCTGTAACAGGATCCGGGCCAACATTATCAAAAGAATATTCACCGGGTACGATGAGTGAAAGAAGATAATTTTTTACAAATTCAGGAGGATAGTCTTCCCACTTTGTGGCGGGTTGTCCATTTACAAGGTAGTGCCCAAAAAAGCAGTCGGTTGTAACTTTATTACTTGCGACACGATAAACCGCATCATCGTGCAGGAAGATAAAAGTTCTTCCCGGTTTGGAATATTCCGCGGTATCGATACCGGAATATATAACGGCCTGATACATACGTAAAAAAATAGTATCGTCGCCCTGTCCTAACGCCCTGTCTTTTAAAAACTGGAGCGCTGATTTATTTATATGAGGGTCAAGAGTGCTTATTATATGATCTGTGTTTTGCTGCAAGGGAAGTCCGGCAAGTTTTTTACAACTTGTAAAACCCAGTGCCCCCAGGCAAGCGCAAGTGATGCAAATAATTATCTTTCGCTGTAATCTTATTGCTTTCATAATTTCGTTATTTAGTCTGAATAGATTAATTGGAGTAAGGTGGATTCTGTATTAATAACGGATTACCTATTAAGGCATCTCTTGATATTGGCCACAGGATTTTTCGGGCATCCGAAAATCCCGTTTGGTCTATTCCTAAATCACTTTCTCTTTGACGTATTAATGGATCCATCACATCGATCACTCTCCCTGTTCTTGCAAGATCAAACCACCGTTTGCCTTCCCCTAATAATTCCAATTGTCTTTCATCGAGTATAGCAGTTTCCACATCATCTTGCGACGCATAATTGGCTTCGTCGAGCGTTGGAACATTTGCCCGTGAACGAATTTGATTTAATAAGGTAAAAGCCCCCGTTTTATCACCCGTTGCATTCAACGCTTCCGCCCGCATTAATATAATATCCGCCCACCTGTATAAAGGTAATTTTGCCTGGTTTTCTTTGGTAGCTGCCACGGCAGGTTTTGCGGTAGCGGGGTCTACAGGAAAATACTTCCAAATTGAAATGATTCTTTGCAACGCAGCAGATACGGTAGTGTCATATAGGGCCCATCGCCTTATATCAGTGGGATTGCTTTCTAATCTTAAAAAGGGAATGCTATCTATATAATAATTAGAAGTATGATCACTGGCTGCAATATTACTGACTCCCCCGTTTCCACCATCTACAAGGTAATCCCAATCAAGGCTCCAGATGTTTTCTTTAGTATTTCCCAACACATAAATATCTCTGTAGTTTGTAGCAGAAACCAGTGAATACCTATTCAATGCAATTAACTTATCTGTCGTCTCAATTACTTTGTCGTAATTTTTTTGCCACATATAAACGTCAGTAAGTATAGATAATATACCGCCTGTGTTTAAGAGAAATGTACTTTTTTCGGTGGGATTTGCAAGCGTATCCGCCTTTAAAAGATCGGGTATAATTACACTGTTCAAAATAGAATCTGCCGGGCTTCTTGGAAGATCCGGATCTGAACTAACGTTTTCATAAGGAGTTAATCTCACAGGCGCATCTCCCCAAAGCCTCACTAAATAAAAATACAGGTAAGCTCTTGTACCATAAGCCTGCGCAAGATAGTTATTGCGATCTGCTTCGCTTAAACCTGATATTCCCGGTAAATATTTTATCGCAAAATTTGCCCGTGAAATTGCAACGTATAAGTTATCCCAGCTTGCAGAGCCTGTGGTTGAATTTATTCCGTTAAGAGAAACATTTATTTGATTTGTACCCGTTCCTCCATAAGTAAAATTATCTGAACGGGCATCGCCCCATTCTATAAAACTTCCACTGCTGCTAAAAGCTTTTTGAATTCCATCGTATACAGCTGCGTTACCTAATTCAGCATCATCAGGGGTTTTCCAAAACAATTTGCTTGACAAATCAGAAATGGGTTGCTGGTCAAGTTGCTTTTTACATCCTATGAATGACGGTGTGAGTAATGCAATTAAATATATTAATCTTCTCATTTGAATTGATTTAAAAGTTAACATTCAGACCTCCTCCTATTTCTCTTTCTCTTGGATAACGGCCGCTATCAACGCCAGGTGTAAGTGCGCTTCCAAGAGATATCTCGGGATCGTACCATTTATATTTTGTCCAGGTGAGTAGGTTGTTGCCATAAACAAATACCGATAAGGAATTCATTTTTATCCTGGAAAGAATTTTCGATGGAAGGTTGTAGCTAAGCCTGAGATTCCTGAAGCGGATAAAAGAAGCATCTTCAATATAAAGGCTGCTTCCATCTCTTCCATTGTCTACACCACTTTTTTTAGCAACAGGATATATAGTTTGATCGCCCTGGTGCCACCATGCGCCGTGAATGTAATCAGGCTCGGGAGTTACATTGGTAGTCGCGTTTGAATTTAAGTTTTCACGGGCCCGGTTGTATATTTGTCCACCCCAACTAACGTAAAATGAGAATGATAAAGTAAATTGTTTGTAAGTGATCAGGTTAGTGAGGCCGGCAATCCATTTGGGCTGTGCATTGCCCAAAATAATTCTGTCATTGTCATCAATTACACTGTCTTTATCAGTGTTCTGCCAAATCATATCCCCCCCTTTTAAGAGGTTTCCATTGGTATATAATTGTTTCACTTCACCTGTATAGGACTTTCCGTTTTGTGTATAGCCGGTAAACGTGCCACTATTATCAAACACGGGTGTCAATTGCTGCCAGTCCGGTGTGTAAGCATTTGACTGATCGTACGCATAAACGCCAAGCGCTTTATAACCATAAAAATCTCCCAATCTCCCGTCCTCGCTTACTCTCCAAACGTGTGCGCCTGAACCACTCGGAAGGAGATCAGTTCCCCCGTATAATTTTTTAACTGTATTGTTATTGAATGACATGTTATAAGAAATATTCCATTGGAGATCTTTGGTGCGAACAGGATATCCACTGACTAAAAATTCGAATCCCTTGTTTTGAATATCGCCAACATTTACCTTAACACTGTTAAATCCTGTGTTAGAGGGTAATGGTGCACTGTACAGAAGTTTACTAGTTAGTTTATTATAATAGTCTGCGGTAATGCTCAGTCTGCCATTTAATAAAGTCAGGTCTGTTCCTATATCTAACTGTGTTGTTGATTCCCAACTTAACCTGTTGTTTCCAAACGTGCTGTTCGTTGCTACGCCTGAAACGCCGTTATAGTAATTGGAACCGAATGTGTATGTCAGAATCGATTCGTACGGGCCGATCTGGTCATTACCGGTAGCCCCATAGCTCATGCGCAATTTACCGTCGGTGAGATATTTTCTTGACCAGTCCATAAATTTCTCTTCCGAGAAGCGCCAGCCAATGGATGCAGAAGGAAAGTATCCCCACCTGTTATCTTTACCAAAACGTGAAGAAGCATCAGCTCTGAAATTGCTATTGATAAGATATTTTCCTTTATATGCATAACCCAACCTTGCAAAAACTGAATTTGAAAAATATTTTTCTTCATGAGTAGTGCCAGGTAATAGCACCTGCGCCGAATTTAAAGTAAGCACAGATTCTGAGAGCAAGTCGGTTCCCTGGTTTTCTGCAGTGTGGTCAAAACCCTGGTCGGCGCTCACTCCTAATACCGCCGTAATATGATGATTGCTTGCAAAAGTTTTATCATAATTAAAATATCCCTGTACCTGCCAATATGTATTAAAATCTGTTGCATCGTCAAGACTATTATTAAGGGGATTGGCGCTGCTTACCAGTTTAGGAGTAAATGCCAGGTTGTGCACATAAGTGGTCCTGAAATTGGCATCAACTGTAAATTTTAATTCCTTAAAAAAATTATAAGTGAAATAATTATAAATGCTCGCATCATACGTATCATAATTATTTTTATCTAAGAGCGATTCAGCCAAAGGATTTCTTCTGCCCCCAATAATTCCGGATAATGTTCCATCCGGCCAATATATTCTAAAGTTGGGCGGTCGCTGTATCGCCTGTTGCAAGGTATTACCTTCATTTATCCTGTTCTCCTTTTCATAATAAGCCTGTATGCGGCTGCCAAACGTTACCCTGGTACTGGGTGTAAAATCTACATTGAATCTTCCTCGCACTGATTTTGCCCAACTGTTTACAATAATTCCTTCGTCATCATAATAACCCAAACTTGAATAATAATTCAGCACTTTTGTTCCACCGCTTACACTAAGATCAACCTGGTTTCTTATTGCAGTACGGGTAAGCAAATCCTGGTAATCATTATCTGCATTATATCCCGGGTTTAAAGAATCAGTAGGCCTGTTATTTACGCCACTTGAGCTTCGCTTAAGATCCAGCAATCTTCTGTCCGCAGCATTTGCCTGCGGAACTTTGTGAGCCAGCGTTCCATAACTATTAAGATATTGAAGGGCTATTCTTGGCTTTCCATCTTTGCCTTTTTTTGTTGTAATTATTATGACGCCATTTGCTGAACGGGCACCATAGATTGCCGCGGACGCAGCATCTCTTAACACTTCGATTGATTCAATATCAGCAGGGTTAATGCCATCAATATTAACTCCCTGTGCTCCGTCTACTATATAAAGCGGATCAGCCCCAGCTTCAAGTGTAGCCGTTCCACGGATACGAATTGAACTATTGGCACCCGGGCGACCTGACTCTTGTGCTATTTGCAAACCAGGCACCTGCCCCTGTAAGGCATCTAACACGTTCAAAGGTTGCCGCTCTTTTATTTGTTCTTTACCCACAGAAGAAATAGCCCCTGTTACGTCTCTTTTTTTCTGACTACCATAACCGATAACGACCACTGCATCGAGATTTGAAGCATTTGGCCGAAGCGTCACATTAATTTTCTTCCTCAAATTAATGGCCACCTCCTGAGGTGTATAACCTACGTAGGAATAAACTAAAACAGTATTGGGTTTCGCTACGTTGAGTGAATAGTTACCCTTACTATCCGTAACAGTACCTGCATTGGTTCCTTTAATGTTTACACTAGCTCCTTCAATCCCGTTTCCATCGGGGTCGCTTACTGTTCCCCTCACAGCTATTCCCTGGGAAAAAACCGTCAAGGCAGTTAAAAGAAATGGCAGGCAAAAAGCAACACTTCTGGAAAATACAAGAAGATGGTAATTTGATTTCTCTTTCATATAGCAATCGTTTATTTTAGTGATCTTTTTTTAAGGCAAAACCAAGTTTTTTAATCAATAAGAATCAATGACTAAAAGAAACTTTAAATTCTGTCGGCTGCCCTTGCAAGTAAGCGAGATTTTTTCTTTATGCACTTTCCCATATTATCCTTGTTCTAAGCTATTTTAGCAAGTTTTTATGCAGCCAAATTATTGATTAGAGACAGGGAGTTTTTAAGAAAATATGCGACAGTATCCGCGAGCACAAATAAGAAATTTTATCATAGGAAAAGATGAAAAGAAGCCAACATAAAAGAGTCTGTGTCATTGCAAAAATTCTCGTCCGAAATGAAAAGAAATGGAATCGTTTTCAGCATTAATTGTTACCTTTCGTCCATTGCAACGAAGCCTGATAAATGGAGCCAATAAACCTTAAGAAATTAGCCCAGATTCTTGATATCTCTATTTCTACCGTATCAAAAGCACTAAGAGATAGTTATGATATTAGTAAAGAAACAAAGGAGCGGGTAACGGCTCTTGCCAAAGAGTTGAATTATCAGCCCAATTTATATGCGAGCAGCCTGCGGAGGAATAAGAGCAAAACCATCGCCGTAATCATCCCCGAAATTGACAATAACTATTTTTCTTTGGCAATCAAGGGAATTGAATCGGTAGCGCAGGAAAAGGGGTATCATGTATTGATTTATCTTACCCATGAGGATACAGCAAAAGAAATTGCATACATAAAACATTTGCATAATGGCAGAGTGGATGGTCTATTGATTTCACTGTCCAGTACTACTACCGATTACACCTACCTTCACCAATTGCATGAAAGAGGTCTGCCAATTGTTTTTTTCGATCGGGTATATGAACAGCTAAATACACCCTGCGTTACTACAGACGATTTTGAAAGCGGCTATGCTGCCACCCAACACCTGGTGGAGCAAGGTTGTAAAAGGATTGCGCATCTGATGATATCAAACAGCCTCTCAATAGGAACCCGACGTATGCAAGGTTACATGAAGGCCCTGGCAGATAATCATATACCTTTCAATAAAAATTTGTTGGTTCAATGCATTAACGATAATGAGAAAGATTACCAGCTTTTGCAAAAGCTTTTTAGCATAAAACAAAAGCCGGATGGGATTTTTGCAGCTGTTGAAAGATATGCCATCTTGTGCTACCAACTTTGTAACGATCTTGGTTATGCGATTCCGGAAGATGTAAAGGTCATCAGCTTTTCCAACCTTCAAACCGCAGCCTTTTTGAATCCGTCCTTAACTACCATAACACAACCTGCATTTGAGATTGGCAGGGAGGCTGCATCTATTTTATTTACAGCGCTCGACAAGAAAAAGTATCAGTTAAAAAAAGAAAACATTGTTTTTAATTCAAAACTGATACAAAGAAATTCTACAGGAAAATAAAAAAATTATTCTCTACTTATGTTGACATTCTCCTGATAAGCTGCACCGGCGTTACTACTGGTATCGGGTCTACAGACACACCGGGGCCGTCTTCTTTGCCAAGTATTGTGAGTATTAATTCTACAACAGCTTTGCCCATACGGTCCGGGAACTGTTCGATACTGGTTATCGATGGTGCAACTATAGAGGAACGAGGATCATTTGAATAGCCTACGATCTTTAAATCCTGGGGAACTGATATACCATTCTCTTTTGCAAATTCAAGTGCCGCCAAAGCTGTTGTATCATTCGTAGCAAATATGCCGTCAGGATAAGGTTCATGTGAGAATAAAAGATGCAATGCCTTTCGCGCATTGCCCGCATTTAATTCCTGGTAAAAGATCATATTCTCCAGCAACACAACCTCATTTTGCGACATTGCATTTTTAAACCCCGCAAGCCTTTCTGTATAAATATTGCAGGATAACGGTCCGGAGATATACGCAATTCGCCGGCAACCTAATTCGATTAAATGAGAAGTTCCAAGATATCCTCCCCTAAAATCATCGCCTTTCACCGTAAAAGCGGGAAAGCGCTTTCGTCGGAACACGATCATAAAAAATAACCGGTACATTATTGTTGGTTAATACATCAAAATGAACAAAATCCGTCGTGAACAATGTACATGCAACAATCACGGCCTCTACCCTGGAAGCATAAAGCGTACGTGCAAGATCTTTTTCCATTTCTACCGATTCGTTCGATTGGCAGATTATCAAATTATACCCGTGTGCATGCAAAGAGTTTTGAACTACAGTAATTATGGCTGCATGTAAGAACATTGAAATTCGCGGCACGATCATTCCGATGGTATGTGTCTTATTTGTTCGCAGGCCCGAAGCCATTATGTTTCGGCGATAGCCAACCCGCTCTACCATCTTCATCACTTTCGCACGTGTTTCTCTATGTACGTGTGGACGATTGTTTAATACACGGGAGATGGTTGCCGGAGACAATTGCAATGCTGCCGCTATTTCCTCAATTGAATTAGTTTTTGAAGGTTTCTTTTTTTTCATCGCTACTCTTTGTATAGATGATACTCTTTTTTTGTACCTGTGGGTAAATCTGTTAACAATCGTTCCGGGTGTAATAATCCAGGTAATGAATTAAGTTATTTATTTTTTGCAACCGGTATTTTTCTTATACATTTTTCAATTTGCCAAGATAATACCTTCAATCCTCGCACTCTTTAAATAAATACACATTCTTTTAAGCTATTTATTCTTTTTACCTGCCTAAACGAAAAATTCATCAGAAATAACCCGGTATAGTATATCATACACCCAAGTACACGAACAACCCACATGAACATCTAAAATATTAAATATTATGAAATCGTTTCCAGATTTTATTGCAAATATTTTACGAAAAATTCACAAAGTGTTTTAAATTGGTTTTATAAAATGGATGAAGATAAGATAAAAGGATTAAGTGCATAAGTTTCCGCCTGTGGCCATTATCTCTGGTAATGTTACAAAAAAGCTCCGTGAAGTTTGTATTTACGTTGACGCATTTAGATCTTTTAATTCCTAACAAGACACCGAATTATTCTGCTGCTATCCGTTAACTTCGCATAATTGCCTTCCCTTCAAGTTTCTAAGTATTAAAATAATTTTAAGTAATTTTTATTCTATAGAATATCTGGCAACTGTTTTTGTTATTTAAAAATATCAAAATCGTAGACCCGGCCCTGAGCTAATTTTTTTCCTCCTCATCCGAATAAATTTCTTTAATCAATTTCGTGTACTCGTGATAGTTATGAAAATTTTCCGAAAACGTTTTCGGGAATTTTTTTCCAAAAAAATAATTAATAAGCTAATTTGCAAAGAGTCACTTATTAATTTAATTGTTAATACTAAAATAAGTTAATGAGACCACAGTTGCTTAAAGTTATGAGAGGCCCTGGCCATTCTTTCAGTGTTCGGCAGGATTTAGTTCCACATATAAATAATCGCTGGCACTATCACGCCGAAGTGGAACTTATTCATTTTAAAAAGGGTGAAGGCACACAATTTATCGGTGATAGTATCAAAAGTTTTAAGTCAGGTGATGTTGTTCTTGTAGGAAGTAACCTGCCACACTACTGGAGATTTGAAGATAATTACTTCGACGAAAATGCGAGGCAGCGTGCTGATGTAAGAGTAGCACATTTTACAGAAAACTTCTGGGGTGAATATTTTCTTTCGCTGCCCGAAAACGCCAACCTTAGAAATGTTTTAGAGAAGGCAAAAAGAGGATTACAGATCACCGGCAGACCAAGGATCGTCGTGGCTGAATTGCTCGAACAACTTATTACCTCTACCGGTTCAAAAAGAATCATTTTGTTAATGGAAGCGCTATCGTGCATTTCGGATTGCAGACAGTTATCCTCTTTATCGTCGCTGGGATTCAAGCCCGACTCTGTCGAAGCAGAAAACGAGCGAATTAATGCCATCTATGAATATTCATTAAAACATTTTAAAGGAAAAATTCAGTTGGAGGAAATTGCAGACGTTGCCAATATCAGCCCTAATTCCTTCTGCCGTTATTTTAAATCAAGAACAAGGAAAACCTATTCTCAATTCCTGATAGAACTTCGTGTAGGCCATGCATGCAAATTGCTTATTGAAAATAATCAATGCATTAAACGCCTGTGCTATGAAAGCGGCTTTAATAATTTCACAAGCTTTCATAAATACTTTAAGAAGGTTACGGGCATGAGTCCCGTCAGCTACCAGAAAGAATTTATTGCTAAATAGTAAAATATTCCGTTTTTAAATTAAAGCCGGCTAACTTTTTATTCTTAACCGCAACCTAAAGGTCACAACAATTAAAAACTATATAGCATGGCATTTGCGAATTAGGTACTTAATTCCCTATACTTTTTTTATAGTTCTTTTTTTAACACATTTTTTATTGAAGTATTTTTTACGCCATCTATTTCCTTTAGGTTAATATCTTTATCATTTTTTAAAATAATAGAAGACGTGCTTGAATTTTTTTGTGCTTGTATATCGTAAAGTATTGCGCCTTTCACATCATCTAAAATAAAAGGTGGCCGATAATCATCATTCATAAAACTTACCTGTACATCATGCATTTTTAGATTCTTTACATGCCGGATATAAAAGCCGTATGAAGGCATTACTTTCCAATTGCCCGGTTCAGGATAATCTTTTTCATATTCAGGAACAACGCGGTTTACAGAATCTTTGGGGCCACCGCCTTTATAATAAATTCTTATGTTGCTCAATTGCAGGTCTTCAATATCGTGACCCGGGAAGTCCGCTAATAATCGCGCCCTGCCTGCTATCAACATTATAAGCAACAATATTGCTGATAATAATTCTTCGGCAGGTTCCAATTGGTATGGAATCAGGTCCCCTCATTCTTGCTCCCAGGCGAATGAAGATAGGAGCATTTCCAATATCACGCATGGTTATATTTGATATTGTTACGTCCTCAAGCAAAGCGCCATCCACTGTTTCCAGCGCCAGTCCGCGGCAATATTCAAACACGCAATTTGTAATGGTAATGTTTTTAAATCCGCCATTAGATTCTGTTCCAAATTTTATTCTTCCTGTCGGCGTATGATCTGAATATTTGGAATATGTTCTTTTAAAAGTTCCATCGAGCAATGTTCCTTCATCATAGCCACTCACCTGGCAATTGGTGATGGTAACATTTTCTGTTGCTTTCGATACCCCAGACCGAAAGAACTTTTCAAACAAATACCGTCATCGAAAGGAGAGTTAACGGTGCAATTGGAAACACGAACGTTTTTACAACAATCAATGTCAAATCCATCACGGTTCGTATCAACTTTTAAATTATCTATGGTAAGATTATCGACACCGGTCGCAAGTATTGCAAACCATCCTCCATGTAAAATGGAAATATCTCTTATGATAACATTGCGGCAAAGCAAAAGGCTGATGGCTTTATTGGGCTTTCCATCTCCATTTCTTCCGCTTCGCACCAATCCTTTTCCCCAAATAGTTCCTGTACCAATAATAGAAACATCATGTAAATTTTCTCCCCAAATAAAACTGTTATGCCAATGGCTATGTCCATAATCCTGGTAGATATCATTTACGCTTTTTTCGGGTTTATCAAAGTCAGATGAATCCGAAGCAGCAATTAATGTTGCTCCCTGGTCGATATATAAACAAATATTACTTTTTAGATGAATAGAGCCGCTGAGGTAATTTCCTGCAGGAAAATAAACGGTACCTCCGCCTGCATTTGCTGCTTCATCAATTGCTTTATTGATAGCGATTCCATCGACAGTAACCCCATCACCTTTAGCACCAAAATCTTTTACATTGTAAAAAGTATTTTGCTTTTTTGCATTTACGGTAAAGGATAACGCAACAGCAACAATAACTAATAAGAAACCTTTTAAATTCATTTGTATATTTTTATTTTTCATTAAGGTTGATTTAACTCTTAAATATATTTATATATTATGTATTTAGTTACAAATTTA
This sequence comes from uncultured Chitinophagaceae bacterium, assembly GCA_963756945.1. GTDB lineage: Bacteria > Bacteroidota > Bacteroidia > Chitinophagales > Chitinophagaceae > Ginsengibacter. The sequence continues at coordinate 365,186 of CAVWQJ010000046.1, forward strand.
TTTTGAAAATTTCGCTATATAACCGCCTCCTGAAATAAGATCAAGAGTGATTATGTTTTTGGATGAATAATTCGTATGCTCCATTATAATTGCTGCGGGATTATCTGGCATCATCTTTTGCAATAAGCGCTTTATAATTTCCTTTTAAAAAATGTAAAGGAATTTTTATTTCCCTTTCTCCTACTCCATTCATTATTGCCAGGAACCAGGTATCGCCTTTTCTTCTTGCGTACACAGCAATCTCGCCAATTTCAGATGGAGGTAATACGATTGTTTCATCCCAGGTTGCCGGTATGCTTTTAATTATTTCAACCGCAGGGTTTGCTAAAAGCGTGTCAGGGTTTGCGGCATAGGTTAACAACGGCGCACTTAATATGGCAGCACTCGCAACCTGGTGTGCCCATGTTGTATTTTTTCTCCTGTTACCAAAATGAACAACGGTATATTCTGCAGGTCCTGCTAAAAGTCTTGTGAAAGGAAGTGTGGTTTCATGCGTTGCCCTGTCTTCAAGTTTGCTTGCTTCCATTCCTTTCACTGCTTCTCTTGTCATTTCATTCGGAAAGGTTCTTGCCAAACCTGTTGGTTTATTGGCTCCATGAAAATCACACATCACGTGATACTTTGCTGCTTCTTTTAAAATATTTTCATAGAGATCAATTACCTCTTTTGCTTCACTATCAAAAAAATCAATCTTCGCTCCTGCCACACCAAGTTTATAACACTTTCTGAAAAATGAATCTCTTGCAACAACATTGCGTAAACTTTTAGAATGTTTCCAAAGCCAGATGCTAACTCCTTTTTGTTTGGAATAATCAACCAATTCTTTTATCTCATCGTCTGTCCATTTTGTCCAAAAGCCTTCAAGAATATTATGTTCAAATCCCAATGCTGCAGCGCCATCGGTAAAATGTTTCATCACTTCTAACGTGCCGTCGCCGCCGCCATTTAAATATTTCCAAACAGCACGGCCCGGTTTTATCCAACCTGTATTAATTCCTTTTGGAAATAATTTTGGGTCCGGCGGCAAATTAAGATCAGGAACAACATCGCTGTTTACTAACGTATTTAAATCTTTACCAATAATTACTACACGCCACGGTGTTGTGATAGTACCCGCTATATGCTGCAGGCTGAAGCATTCTTAAAGTATCTGCAGGACTATACCTGAGACGATAGGGATATGATGTAGGCTGATGATTTGCGAGGCGTATTACCAGGCCGTTTTTTCCATTTGCCTGCATTGCCATGCCGGCATAATTTAATAAAGCAGCTTCTGTAATGCTTGCATAAACGCCTTGTGGCAATTTAAATGTTGCAGGAGGCGCTACCCATTCCCCATCCTGAACATCATCAATTTTCTTTTTTACATGAACACTTTCATAATGCATGTAAAGATCATGATACCATAAGGTGCTTCTAGAAGGAATATTAAAAACAGTTGATTCATCAGGAATACGATTTATATTTCCCTTGCCCGGAATAATAAAACGAAATGCTGCCGCATCTTTAAACACTCTTATTTCTATTGCATCGCCATTTTCATTTAATATAATCTTCGCATCGTTATATTGATTCAAGGCTGTTGAATGAGCGCCTCTCCATTCATAGGTTTTATTAAAACTGAAGCGGTCGGTCTTGTCTGCAGTAGTATTTTTAGTAACAGCATTCCCATCCACTGTCATTGAAAAAAGAGAAGGTTCAATAATAGCTTTCCCATTAAAAGTAATCGTGTATGCAAGATCGTTACCCTGCTGAAATAACTTAAAAAATATTGCGCCATCAGGGCTTTTAATACTTGTTGTATCAGCGCCGATAACACTTTTTACAGAACAAAAAAATGATAACACAAAAAGTAAAATAGAGAAGCTAATTATCTTTTTCATCAGGTAATCTGTATAACTAAATTTGCAATCGTTAGTATGCGGTTAACCGCCAATACAAAAAGAACAATAATTACATAGTAACGACTTTATTCCATTAGCAAATTATTCAACTATGTTGGCATTATGCTTTTAATATAAATTTTTTGTAGGAATATTATGATGAATTTTACTCCTATTTCATTACACGATTGTTATAGCAATGAGAATAAAATCAACCACGCAATTTTTCCTGTACCTGTTTATCATGCTGATCCTATTTGCATTTAGCAGGAAAAGTTTATGGGAATCTGAATTTGTAAAAATTAATAAAAACGGAGTCCTGAATTATATTCCTGATGAAAAAGGAAATACGTTTCCTGACTTTAGCAATGTTGGATATTATGGAGGAGACAAAATAATTCCGGATGTTTCTGTTGTAAAAACAATTGAAGCATCTGCAAATGGAAGCAGTCAGGAAATCATTCAATCAGCTATTGATGAAGTTTCCAAAATTGCTCCGGATAAAAAAGGTTTCAGAGGAACTATTCTTTTAAAAAAAGGAACTTATAATATTCCAGGCACTATAAAAATTGAAGCAAGCGGAATTGTTTTGAGGGGCGAAGGAAATGCTACAAAGCTTGTTGCAACAGGTACTGGACATAGAACCCTGATCTCAGTTTCAGGCAAAGGTAAAATTAAGGAAGTGCCCGATTCGCGAGCTGAAATTACAGATGCGTATGTGCCGGTTGGCACGAAATCATTTAATGTTTCATCCTCGAAAAAATATAAAATTGGCGACAGAATTATAGTGTATCGTCCCGGTACAGATCAATGGATAAAAGATTTGAAGATGGACCAGATTGTAGAAAGAAACGGAACAAAACAATGGAAAGCCTATGAATATAATATTCAGTTTGAAAGAACTATCACAAAAATTGAAGGCGATAAAATATTTATTGACAACCCTATCGTGATGGCCATGGGACCAAAGTATGGCGCTCCTGTAATTTATAAATATAATTTTGACGGACGAATTACCAATGTGGGCGTTGAGAATTTATATTGCGAATCAGCAATATACAAGCGATACCGCAGAGAACCATGGATGGGAAGCTATTACATTTAATAAAATTGAAAATGGCTGGGTTCGTAATGTTACTTCACGCTATTTTGGTTACAGTTGCGTAAGCCTCCAAACTGATGCAAGAAATATAACGGTTACTGATTGTAATTGTTTTGATGCAAAATCCATCATAACAGGTGGCCGCAGATATTCTTTTAATAATACAGGCCAAATGAATTTGGTAATGAATTGTAACACCACAGAAGGCCGGCATGATTTTGTAACGGGTGCAAGAACCCGCGGACCGAATGTATTTTATAACTGTACTGCAAAAAATACACACGCCGATATTGGACCACATCATCGCTGGAGTATGGGAACTTTGTATGATAATATAATAACAGATGGAGATATTAATATACAGGATCGGGGTAATTATGGAAGCGGACATGGTTGGGTAGGCGTAACGCAAATACTTTGGAATTGCACCGTTAGGAAAGCAGCAGTTCAAAGTCCCTATGTAAATGGAAAGAATTATTGCATTGGGTTGCATGGAGAAAAATATGAAGGACGCTTCACGGCAAGGCCTGATGGCGAATGGGAAGGACAGAATAAAGATGGATTGCAACCCCAATCGCTATATCATAGCACAACTAAAAGAGAATGGAAAAAAATTTAATAGAATTATTAAAAACAAAAATTAATACTTTTTATATTAACCGATCAATCAATAAAAAAATGAAATCATTTTTTCTCCCACTATTAATTGTTAGCTGTAATCTTTTTGCACAGCAGAAAAATAATCACAGAAGAAATTGTTCGTAAAGTTGCTGATCATGTAATTGAAAATACCAGCTTTCAATTTGTAAATAATGCAACCGGTGAAAAATTTTCAAGTACAAAAGGAATGGATACTTCTTCCAATGTAAGGGCTGAAAGTGGCTACAACAAATGGGCGTATGTAAATGGCGTATTAAATGTTGGAATGGTAGAGTTAAGCAATGTACTGAATGATAAAAAATATTCAGATTATTCAAAGAAAAATTTTGATTTCATCTTCAGCAACATTGATTATTTCAAAAAGCTATACGATGCCAAAAAGAAAACAGAATGGGGTGCATTTTTCAGCATGGGAAATTTAGATGCATGCGGTTCTCTGGCAGCAGCGCTTGCTGATGTGTATGGAATGGACAAAAGAAAAGAATACCGGGCTTATTTAGATCGTGCAGGCAATTATATTTTACATAAGCAACAACGTTTACCTGATGGAACTTTGTGCCGGCCAAAGCCACGCAATGCTACTATTTGGGCTGATGATCTTTATATGAGTGTTCCATTTTTGGCACGCATGGGTAAACTCACCGGCGATAATAAATATTTTGATGATGCAATAAAACAGGTAGAAAATTTTAATAAATACCTGTACGATCCAATGACGGGTTTATTTTTTCATTGCTGGTATAGCGATGTAAAAATGAATGGAGTGGCGCATTGGGGAAGATGCAATGGTTGGCTTGCAATGGCAGAAGCGCAATTGCTGAATGAATCTTCCGGCCAATCATCCAAAACGACAGGAGTTGATTAATTTGTTATTAAGACAGATTGTTGGATACTCCCGCTACCAGGACATTTCAGGGCTTTGGCACCAGGTATTGGATAAGCCTGATTCTTATTTGGAAAGTTCAGTAACCGCTATGTTTACTTATGCGGTTGCAAGAGCAGTAAACGAAGGATGGATCAATAAAACGTATTTAACCATTGCGGAAGATGGATGGAAAGGCCTTGTTTCAAAAATTACTGCCGATGGTGAAATACCGGATGTATGCATAGGCACAAACATTGGCGATAACATTAGGTTTTATTATGATCGCCCGAAAGAATTAAATGATACACACGCAATCGGCGCCTTCCTGCTTGCAGGATCAGAAATGATAAGGGCAGAAAAAAAATAATTAATAAAACAATTTCAATAAATATTGAATACTGTCTTAAAAACAATCATATAGATGAAAAAGCTTCGTCGCGCATTCATTTTCACGGCTTTTGCAATATTGCTCACCAAATGTTCATCACAAAAAAATAAGCCTTGAAAGCGAACACTAACAAGGCTTTAAAAAGTAACCAGTACCCGGGATGGGAGTTGAACCCACACGACCATTGCTGATCACAGGATTTTAAGTCCTGCGTGTCTACCAGTTCCACCACCCGGGTAAACACATTTCTAAAAATTCAAAAAAAATCCCGACATCGTCGGGAAATTATGAGCGGAAGACCGGGCTCGAACCGGCCACCCCGACCTTGGCAAGGTCGTGCTCTACCAAATGAGCTACTTCCGCTTTAAGAGAATTTTTCGCACTCTACCATCCCGATTAGCTATCGGGAGAGTTACTTACCCTTGATATTAAGAACTATAAAAAATGGATTGCAAAAGTAATAATTACCGACGCTTACGCAAAATTTATTTGTATTGAGGATTGTACAAAGTATTGCCGGGAACTTCCACTTCCGGTTTACCCTTATACCTGTGTTTATACATGGTGTAACACCCTCCCAAAACAAGTGCCGCGAAAATTATCAACTGGCAATAAAAAAGAAAACGAGAAGAGGAAACCCAATTGTGAGCAATGTCCTTATCTGAATTATCCAGATCTGAATGATCAAGCACTTCTTCGTGTTCCATATATTAAATTTTGCTATGCAAAAATAAATGATTGAGCTTGAAAATCATTTTTTAAAAGGAATAATTTCAGAAAATGTTTTTTTCTGTTTTATATAATATTGCCAGACAATGCTTCCATCATAAACAGGTAATATATTTTTCATCTTTATTTTAGAAAATTTCTTCCCTCTTTTACCGGTAAGAACCCACTCAGCATAATGCATGTGCGCAGAAGCTATTGAAATAAAAGTACTGAAATTACCATCTATTAAAGACCGGTAGGCGGCGATTATATCCAAGACAATACGCAAAGGGATTTTCCATGTTCTTTCTAAAACAGGTAAATTTTTTGTCATCATTATCAGGTTGTTCCTGAAGTTGAGATATACTTTTTTACGGTCGCCCATTGGCAACGTTCCTCCGCCTACATGATACACAACAGACGATGGAACCACATACACTGAATAGCCCTTACGTTGCATTCTCCAGCATAAATCTATCTCCTCTTGATGGGCAAAAAAAACTTCATCAAAACCATTCAATTCGTGAAACACTTTGGCTCTTACAAACAACGCGGCACCGGTAGCCCAAAATATTTGTGTTGAATTATCGTATTGGCCACTATCTATTTCACAGGTTTCAAAAATACGGCCGCGTGTAAACGGATATCCTAATTTATCAATAAAACCTCCACAGGCTCCTGCATATTCAAATTGTTTTCTCTGCTTAAAAGACAAAATTTTAGGCTGGCATGCGGCAATTTTTTCATCAGATTCCATCAGGGAAATAATGGGTTCAATCCAGCCTTTGGTAACCTGCACATCACTATTCAATAAAATATAATAGTCTGCTAATACCTCCTTCAATGCTGAGTTGTAGCCTTTAGCAAATCCTTCGTTCATATTGCTTAATAAAATTTCTACTCCAGGGTAATCCTTTTTCAAAAAATCAATTGAATCATCATCCGAAGCATTATCTGCAACAATAACAGTGAGGTTATCGTATACAGATGCCATAACTGAAGGGAGAAATTTTTCAAGAAAAGATTTCCCGTTCCAGTTAAGGATTACAACGGCTACTGAGGGTGAAGAGATCAATTATATTGTTATTAATAAAGTACAAACATAAAAATTTTAGATTTCAATTCCGATAATTATGGGAAATAGCTTTTAGATTTGATAATAATCAATTTAATAATAACTATTTCTTAATGCTCGGTCAGCTTTTTCACTTCAGAACATGGCTTGCAGTAATTGCTGTTGCTATTGTTACCGGCACTATTTTCTATTCAAATTTCTTAGCAAAAAAAATTGCCGTTGAAGAGCGCCAAAAAGTAAATGTATGGGTACAGGCATTAAAAACCAGAGCCGAAACTACTGAAAGATCATCTTTAGATCTTACCAATATTATTACTTCAGAAAATAAGGATATTCCGATTATAGAAACAGACGAAAATGATAAACCATCCGGGGAAGTGTTGAATCTTGATTCATCCCTTGCGAAAAAAGACAGCAATTATGTTCGCAAAAAACTGGCCGAGTTTAAAAAACAACATGACCCTATTACAATTGAAATAAGCAACAACCCGGTGATCATTAATAAATATTATTATGGCGATTCTGATTTACTAAAACAAGTAAGGTATTATCCCATAGTGCAATTATTTATTGTTGCGTTATTCATCATTATTACTTTATATGCCATTTCCACCAGGAACCGATCAACTCAAAACCAGGTTTGGGCGGGTATGGCAAAAGAAACAGCACATCAACTTGGCACTCCTATTTCATCTTTGGAAGGTTGGGTGGAAATGTTGAAGGAAACTCAATCATCTAATTCTATTTCTATTGAAATGGAAAAAGATGTGAACCGGTTAAAACTCATAAGCGACCGCTTTGGTAAAATAGGCAGCGCTCCAAAACTGGAAGAATATAACATTACAGAGCAGGTGCAAAAAATGGTTAGTTACATAAAAAGAAGATCAACAGATAAAGTAAGCTTTTTGGTAGAAGCTCCTGCCGGACCCGTTATTACAAATATTTCTGCACCGCTTTTTGATTGGGTTATTGAAAATCTTTTAAAAAATGCATTGGATGCTATGGAAGGGAAAGGAAATATCAATATTAAAATTAAGGAACAGCCAGGCCATATCGTAATTGATGTAGCAGATAATGGAAGAGGCATCAGCAAGCAAAATGTTGCAAAAGTTTTTAAGCCGGGATTTACCACAAAAAAAAGAGGTTGGGGCCTTGGGTTGTCGCTTTCAAAAAGAATTATAGAACAATATCACAAAGGACAACTATATGTAAAATCTTCGGAACCCAATAAAGGAACTACTTTCAGGATAGTTTTAAACACATAAGTTTAATTGAAGGGTTTTATTAAATTTGCAATCCAAAGTAATAAAGATTTCTATTTTGATAACTACTAAATATGCGGCGATGGCGAAATTGGTAGACGCACTACTTTGAGGTGGTAGCGCCCGAAAGGGTGTGGGAGTTCGAATCTCCTTTGCCGCACAAAACCCGGAAATATTCCGGGTATTTTTTATCTCCCTATACATTTTTAAAATTCTATTTTTCAGAATAAAATTCTACTTTTATACAAAATGGTTATTATATCAAAATCAATAATCAGGGATTTTTCTGAAAAGCATAAAGATGCACAAATTGCATTGCAAAAGTGGTACGAAGAAACTAAGACCGCAAACTGGAAAAATTTAACGGAAGTTAAAAAAACATTTAATACAACCGATTCCGTAGGAAATGACAGATATGTTTTTAATATAAAAGGTAACCATTATCGTTTAATAGCTCTGATCATTTTTAAAAAAAGAACTGTTTTTATTTTATTTATAGGCGATCACAAGGAGTATGATAAATTAGAAGTAGCTAAAGTAAATTTTAAAAAATAAGTATATGAAACATCTGATAAATTCTAAAAAGTCCTATCATGAAACTATGGTTGCTGTTTATAATCTTATGAATAAAGGAGAAGCGAATTTGAGTTCCGCTGAACTTAAAAAACTCTCTGCTATGGCTGTTGCCGCTGAAAAATACGAGGATGAAGTATTAGGTTTAAAACCCGCAAAGCCACCAAAAACTATTGCGGAATTAGTAGAACTGAAATTATTTGAAAATAAAATGACACAGGCAAAACTTGCTGATGAACTTGGCTTGGGTAAATCAAAAATTTCCGAGATACTTTCCGGCAAACGAAAAGCAGATGTAGCATTTCTGAAAGGGTTACATAAGGTATTAAAAATTGATGCAAATTATCTGCTGGAAATTGCTTAAAAATTTTCCAATAAGCAGCCATCCATTCTAATATTATTTTATTGCAATTTTTCAATGATATTTATTTAAAGCAACGAAATTATGACCACGCTAATTACTTGTCCTAACTGTAAACATGAATTTGCACCGGAAGATGCCATTGCAAAATCTTTAGAAAAAGAATATGAAGAAAAATTTAATAATGACAGGCAAAAATTATTAAAGCAATTTTCTGATCAACAAAAGATTTTTGAAGATCAACAAAAGGAATTTGAAAAAAAGAAAGAAAAAGAAAATGAATTGTTTGCTGAAAGAATGCAAAAAGAAAAACTGAAAATTGAAAATGAAGTACAGGAAAAGCTTCGAAAATCTATCAGCAGCGATTATGAAAACCAATTGAAAATTTTACAACAGGCAAATAATGATAACGAAGAAAAATTAAAATCTGCCAGGCAGAAGGAACTCGAATTTTTGAAGAAAGTGCAGGAATTAAAAAACAAAGAAGAAGAAATGGAAATTGCACTTCAAAAAAAATTGTCAATAGAAAGAGCAGCATTAAGCGAACAAATCAGAAAGCAGGAAATAGAAAAAAATGTTATTAAGGAAACCGAAAATAATTTAAAATTTAAAGAACTCGAGAAGCAACTGGGAGATCAAACAAAATTAATTGATGAAATGAAACGCAAAGCGGAGCAGGGTTCTATGCAGCGCCAGGGCGAAGTACAGGAAATTGCTTTGGAAGAAATCTTACGCAACAATTTTCCTTTTGATATAATCACTGAAGTTGGTAAAGGAGTGAGAGGCGCTGATTGCATTCAATTGGTAAGAAATAATTTCGGCCAGGAATGCGGTAAAATAATTTATGAAAGTAAACGCACTGAAAACTTTGGTGCCGACTGGATAGAAAAATTTAAAAAAGATATGCGCAGTACCGGTGCAGATGTAGCAGTGCTGGTTACCAAAACAATGCCCAAAGACATGGATTGTTTTGGGCTTAAAGACGGAATTTGGGTATGCACTTTTTCTGATGTAAAAGCGCTTGCCAACGTACTACGTGATGCAATAATAAAAATTTATACATCGGCAAAGAGCCAGGAAAATAAAGGTGATAAAATGCATTTGTTGTATGATTATTTAACCAGCAACGAATTCAGTGAGCAATGGAAAGCTATTCGTGAAGGATTTTTTGCAATGAAAATTGGCATACAAAAAGAAAGGGATTCTATGGAACGCTTGTGGAAAGCAAGAGAGAAACAACTGGAAAAAGTTTTGTTGAATTCGGCACACGTAAAGGGCTCAATTGAAGGAATTGCAGGGCAGGATTCTATCGATATGAGTTTGTTGGACGAAAATAGTTTACTGGAAGAATAAAACCCAATGAGCTATTTTAAAAGACAGGCCACGGTTTTTTTTGCGTTATTCGGTATCCTTTTTTTGTGGGCATATAATCATCATGTTGAAGAAGCAATGGCCGTTTTTGGTTTTTTTATTATCCTGGGACTTTTGTTTGTTTCATCCGGGAAAGATACAGTTACTGATGAAAGTGATGAAGAAGAGAGTGATGCAGAAGAAGATGTTGACGAAGAAAATAATGATACTATTCCCTATCTCGCCTACGATGGGAAGGACCTAATGTTTTCCCGAACGGATGTTAAAAGCGCCCTTACTAAACATCTCCCTTATTTTGTCGTCTTAACTTTTCCTGAGCAGCAAAAATTTATTGAACGTGTTAATGAATTTATTGCTGATAAAACGTTTAATATCCATGATAAAAGTGGTTTTAAAGAAATGCCTATTCTTATCAGTGCAAGTGCTATCCAGTTAAGTTTCGGGCTTGAACATTACATCTTACCCAACTTTAAAATTATAAATATTTACCCCGAGGAATTTATTGCTGTCGAACCAACGATTCGTTACCTGGAAGGTAATGTTGATGCATACAATATCAATATTTCGTGGAAATATTTTTTAAAAGGTTTTCAATTACCGGATGATGGTGATAATGTCGGGCTTCATGAAATGGCACACGCATACTATTACGAAAATTTTGATACACATGATTCAAAAGATATGAAGTTCATCCATGGCTTCAATAAATTCAATGCATGTGGCAATGAAATTTTCCAGGACATTACTCAAAATAACGATGGTATATATTCAGATTATGCAAAAAGGAATTTCCAGGAATTTTGGGCTGAAAGTGTAGAGCTTTTTTTTGAAAAACCCAAAGAGTTAAGAAACAAGTATCATGAATTGTACCAATGCATTTGCGAAACGCTTAACCAGGATCCTTTAAACAAATAATGATTATTTACCCAATCAGCCATGCCAGGCACATACCTTCAAAAAATTTATAGTGAATTTGAAGGAATGTCTTTTCTTCTTTCAAAAAATCGCACTCAATAACTTCTTTTCTATTTAGAAATTTATTTAGATGAATATGATTTTTGAAATCTACACCCCCCTTACCATACCATTTATAAACGGCTTCTTTGCAACTCCAGCATAAGGTTAAGAAAGCGGAATTTATTTCAGGCAAAAGTTTTAATTCATCAACTGATAAAAACTTATGTTGTATCAATTCCACTTTGGGCGTAATCAACTCTACATCAATACCGGCACTTTCACTTTCACTAATAATAGCCGCCGCATAATCCCCGCAATGTGAAATAGAAAAATGATACGATTGATCTTGCAAGAGCGGTTTGTTAGATTCAGCAATTTCTATTAAATGCAGAGGAAACTCAGGATGCAGCAATTGAAGTAAATATCTACCAGCCAAATGTTGCAACTTTTTATGAGGATGACCAATCGACTTCTGCAAGTGAACTTTTTCGAGAAAGAAATATTCATTCTCTGTAATGTGCCACACAGCAAGCTTTGACGTGTCGTTGATATTATGTTGATAAAACAAAGGCATTCAAAAAAAAGTTACGCTTGTTTTGCAGATGTATGAATTATTTTGCAAACAATAAAATAAAGCGCTTAAATGATTTTATCAGACACAAGAATTCTTGAAGAAATTGAAAAGAAGACCATCATAATTGAACCCTATAACCGCGATAAACTGGGAAGCAACAGTTACGATGTGCATTTGGGAAAATATCTTGCTACTTACAAAGACAAAATACTCGACGCTAAAAAACATAATGAGATTAATCATTTTGAAATACCGGAGGAAGGATATGTCTTGGAACCGGGCGAATTGTATCTGGGAGTAACCTTAGAGTATACTGAAACGCATGCACATGTTCCCTTTCTCGAAGGAAAATCTTCAACAGGCCGACTTGGTATTGATATTCATGCAACGGCAGGAAAGGGCGACGTCGGCTTTTGCGGAAACTGGACGTTGGAAATTTCCAGTAAAATTCCCGTGAGAATATATGCGGGCATGCCGATTGGACAATTAATATACTTTCCTGTTGAGGGGGAAGTTGAAGTAAAATACAACACAAAGAAAAATGCAAAGTATAGCGGGCAACCTAATAAGCCCGTCGAAAGTATGATGTGGAAGAATAAGTTTTAAAATTGTGATGCTAGAGTTGACCCGGATATTTGCGCCTAAATGCCGCGACTCAATTGCCGATATATTTAGTTATCACTATTAGTATTTAATTGTGTAGTTCCATTAATATTTTGCCTCGCTTTTTTCTGCTCGTTTGCATATTGCACAAATAAGATCGTTATATAAATCAAAATAACAAACCAGATATAGGCAATAAATTTTGTGGGATCTTTTTTCAACCACTTAAAAAAGTATTTAAGTTTGAAATCGCTTGGCCGGTCGATGCCTGGAGCGCCTTCTTACTAAAGTTAGATTCGAATCACGGGATTTAATAAACGTATCAGCAGTCGTACTCAATGGAAATTTTTTTTCTAATCGTATTAACGGATTATTTAATTAAATGGATTGCTGCTTTATATTGTTTGCGACCTATTAAAATATTGAAACGCCAAAAGTATTTAATTTGGTATAACATATACACGGATGTTTTAAATAAAAAATTGTTCAACGTTTACACCAGTTCTATTACTGTTATTTCCGGCAAAATGCCCACCCTTCCCGGATAACCTATAAATCCATACCCGGGATTTACATACAATTTTTGCTTTCCTTCTTCATAAAGTCCATCCCATTCTTTATAAACATATTGAACCGGGCTCCATTTAAAACCCGGAATTTCAACCCCAAACTGCATTCCATGTGTATGTCCGCTTAATGTGAGATCTACATCCCCATATTGAGGACGCACCTCCGCATCCCAGTGACTCGGATCGTGACTAATTAAAATCTTAAATGGATATTTTTCACTACCCGCATAAGCCTTAGCCATATTGCCATATTTAGGAAATCTCGCCTTGGCGCTCCAGTTTTGCACTCCAATAATCGAAATACTTTCGCCATCTTTTTCTATTGCCCTGTTTTCATCATTCAATAAATTCCAGCCCATAGAGGCATGAATATTTTTAAGATGATCGAGATTGGCCTGTTGCAAAGGAGTTAATAAATGTTTGCCGGCTAGTCTTTCTTTTTCCCTAAAAGCGGCGGTTCTGTCCGGCCAGTGAGCATAATCTCCATAATCATGATTTCCCAAAGTAGAAAATACGCCAAATGGCGCTTTTATTTTATTAAATACATCAATGTAGTCGTTCATTTCCGTGGCAACGTCATTTACAAGATCACCACTAAAAATAACGAGGTCTGCTTTTTCGGCAATGATTTTATCAATCCATGTATTACCGCTTCCTTATTAGTAAAGCTGCCTGAATGTACGTCACTGAAATGAACAATCTTAAATCCTTTGAACGCCGCAGGAAGGTTATCGAACTTTAACGAAATTCTTTTAACCTGGTAATTGTATTTATTACTAAACCATACATCTAAACTTCCAAACAAAGTGCTGCCCGCAGCGAGGCCAAGCCAGCTTAAAAATAACGATCGGCTAATACGGTTCTTCACTAATTATTTCGCCTTCGGTATTATTAAAAAAAAGTTTTCCCGCCACCAATTGTATCAATCTTCGTATATCATCAACTAAAAAGAAAACAACTGCCAAAAATTTTGCGAGAAATAGCCCGATAACAGTTGCAAAAAGATAAGTCCTGACTTTCTTCGGCATAAAATCCGGGCCGGTAAAAACAAAAAGTAAAAATCCTGCGATAGCAATTATTGAAATAGTCCAATAAACATAAGTAATGATTGTATTTGTCTTTGAAGAAGCAGACTGGCTTACTGTTTTTATTGCCTGGAAAACATATGCATCAAGCAACAACATGATAATTACAAATATAAAGGCGCCTAAAGGTGTACGCATTAGTTATTAGTTAATGGGTTAATTAGTGAAATACTATAATTCGAATAATTCGTGGTTAATAATTTATAAATTCAGTTAATTGCTCATCAATAACTTTTAAAGTTTCATCATTTAGCCTGCCCGTTGCGTCGATTACTTTATCAATAACAGAAATGGGTAATTTGTTATGATGTACATGCATTTTAAGATAATTCAGCGATGCAGAGAGATGATCCATTCCTCTTAGATTGCCAGCTCTGCCGGTTGAAACACCGGTAAGCAACGCTTTCTTATGGTACCAAACTTTCTTAACATCGCTACTATCTATCATGGCCTTCAAAACGCCGGGAAATGTGCCATTATACTCCGGCAAAATAAAAATAAACTTTTGAGTAGGTATCAGAATTTCGTTTTCAACTTTTATTAACTCCGGTGTACGTGTAAGCACATTTAAATTTATCAATGATAAAATTTGTGCATTAATATTCTTTTCTTTCAGTAATCGTTGGTATTCGGCGGCAACTTTTTCAGTATAACTTCCAATGCGGTTCGTGCCGCTTATAATTGTATATATCATATAAATTTTCCCTGCTTCACTTAAATTTCAACAAAAATAGGATTGTTAGAAGTTGGTTGATTAATAAACTGTTTTTATAAAGTGAAAGTTCACTAATATTAAGCCTAATATTTAAATTTGCCAATCTGGCACCGGGTCGATTTGATAATTCTCATTATTGAAACTGACCATAAATTTTTGAAATTTTATTTGGGCACTGTCTTTAAATTTATGTTTACTTTAGCGCCCTTTTCAAAATAGGTTTTTATTATAAATTTTGTTGCCGGGCAAATGATAAAAAATCAAAGGAAATTATTGCTGATTAATATATGGGTAAAATTATAGGAATAGCCAATCAAAAAGGAGGTGTGGGTAAAACCACAACAGCGATAAATTTAGCTGCAAGTCTTGCTGTGCTTGAATATAAAACGCTGTTGGTAGATGCTGATCCGCAGGCAAACAGTACTACTGGTGTAGGATTTGATCTTCATAACATGACGACCGGTATTTACGATTGCATGGTTAATGATACGCCGGCAAGAGATGTAATATTAAAAACTGAAATTCCATATCTTGATCTTATTCCATCTCATATTGATTTGGTGGGCGCCGAAATTGAGATGATCAATTATCCTGACAGGGAAAGCGTTTTAAAGAATGTACTGCGTGATATTAAATCGACAATACGACTTTCATAATTATAGATTGCTCCCCATCGCTTGGATTAATAACTGTAAATGCGCTAACGGCGGCTGACAGTGTAATAGTCCCTGTTCAAACGGAATTTTTTGCTTTGGAAGGCCTGGGCAAATTGCTTAATACAATAAAAATTGTTCAAAGCAGGCTCAATACCTCTTTACAAATAGAAGGCCTTTTAATGACAATGTACGACGGCAGGCTTCGGTTGTGTAACCAGGTAGTGAGCGAAGTGAGACGCCATTTTGAAGATCTTGTGTTCAACAGCATTATTCATCGAAATACAAAATTAAGTGAAGCGCCAAGTTTTGGTAAGCCTGCTATTCTTTACGATGCTGAAAGTAAAGGAGCCATCAATTACTTAAATCTTGCGAAAGAGATACTTCAGAGAAATAATTTGACTAAAATTCATCAGAACGAAAGAGTGATGGAACATCTTTGAGTAAACTGGTAAAATCTTCGTAAAAAATTAAACATGAGTATTCCCAATAAAAAAGATGCTTTAGGAAAAGGTATCCGGTCGTTGTTACAAAATATAGATGCAGATCTTTCGGCTACATCAGACAATTTAAAAAAAGAAACTCCGGAAAAATTTCATCCGGTGAATACCCGAATTCCACTTCACCTGATCGAAGCAAATCCGGATCAGCCGAGACATGATTTTGATGAAAATTCATTAAGTGAATTAGCGGCATCATTAAAAATACACGACGTAATTCAACCACTTACGGTTACTAAACTTACTAACGGTAAATACCGGATTATAGCAGGAGAAAGAAGATACAGGGCTGCAAAAATAGCAGGCCTGGCCGATGTTCCCGTTTATATCCGGGAAGCTAAAGATTCAAAGGTTCTTGAACTGGCCCTACTCGAAAATTTGCAGCGTGAAGATCTTAATGCCATAGAAATTGCTCTGAGCTACAAACACCTCATGGAAGAGTTGGATTATACACAGGAGCAACTTGCAGAGCGCATGGCAAAAGAGAGAAGTACAATTACCAACTACATTCGTTTATTGAAATTGCCACCCGATATACAAGCGGCAGTAAGAAATGGAATTATAAGTATGGGCCATGCAAGAGCGCTTATAAATGTAGATATGATAGACAAACAACTGTACATTTTTAATGAGATTAAAAACAAAGAGCTTTCTGTAAGGCAAACCGAGGACCTCGTGCGTAAATTGTATACTCCTATAAAAGACGCTGTTAATAATTCGGTAAAAGCTGCGCTCCCACCCTCTTTAAAGAAAATTGAAGATAATTTAGCATCGCATTTCAGCACTAAAGTAAAAATGACACAAAATAAAAAAGGAGCAGGCTCTATTACATTAGACTACTTTTCAATTGAAGAATTGAGCTCAATTTTAGAAAAGATGCAGGTTCCTGTCGATTAAGTTTATGCTAAAAACATTCTTACTTTTCGGCACCTTTTTTTTTCTCTTCATACTACATGATATAAAGATATTTGCGCAGCAAAAAGAAGATACGGTAATTGTAAAGGCAGATGCTGGCTCTGACACCACCAGGAAGGACTCAGTTGTGTCTGAAAAGTCTGTAAAGAAAAAATTCAATCCAAAAGTTGCCACGTTGCGTTCAGCAATTTTACCCGGATGGGGACAGTTCTACAATAAAAAATATTGGAAAATTCCTATTGTCTATGGCGCACTGGGGACTACCGCCGGAATATTTTTTTATAATTTAAAGACCTATAGACGCTTACGACAGGCAGTAATACTCCGATCGGATACAATCCCGGGTAATGATAACCAGGTGTATCCGGATTTTATCAATCTTTCAACAGAATCTCTGCGATCGTATCGTAATGAGTACCGCCAGAATATTGATTATTCTGTTTTGTTTTTCCTGCTGTTTTGGGGATTAAATGTTGTTGATGCCACTGTTGATGCGCATTTAAAGGGATTTGATGTAAGCCCCGATGTAAGCATGAAAATCCGGCCGGGATTAAACTCTTACAATAATGGGCCTGGAATTTCATTTGTATTCTTTTTCAAAGACAATCATTCCAAAGCTTTATTGCCCCTTCCATAAAATCGGATTTTGTTTCGCATCATTGCAATTATATTGCACGAATTTTGAGCAATTATTTTTATTCTTATTTTATTTTATGAACATTGCGTTATTAGGTTATGGTAAAATGGGTAAGGCTATTGAAGAAATTGCTTTACAAAAAGGACATAATATTGTTTTGCGAATACATGATCAAAATCTTGAAGAACTTACAGAACAAAACTTACAAAAAGCTGATGTCGCTATTGAATTTACAAATCCACAAAGTGCTGTAGAGAATATTTTATTGTGCTTTCGGCGCAGGAATTCCCGTAATTTGCGGAACAACAGGTTGGCTTGGATAAGATGGACGTGGTTGAGCAAAAATGTAAAGAAACTTAACGGTACGTTTTTATACGCCAGCAATTTTAGTATTGGCGTAAATATTTTTTTTGAATTGAATAAGAAGTTGGCAAAGTTGATGAAACGCCAGCTGAACTATATTGTTAGTATGGAAGAAATACATCATACCGAAAAGAAAGATGCGCCAAGTGGAACTGCCATCACCCTTGCAGAAGGGATTATTGCAACGTTGCCGCATAAAACTAAATGGGTGAATAAGGACTCAGATATTTCTGACGAACTACCAATTTTAAGTAAGAGAATAGACCCTGCAGCAGGCACACATTCCGTGAAATATAGTTCGGATGTTGATGAAATAGAAATTATTCATACAGCCCATAACAGTAAAGGCTTTGCGGCCGGGGCAGTACTTGCTGCAGAATTTATATCGCGGAAAAAAGGCATTTACAATATGAGAGATGTATTGAATTTTTAGATCCCAATCGCGATTCCCAAGATCATTCCCCTTAAAAATAAATAAGGCCTCTTGTCAGAGGCCTTAAAAAGATAAAAAACATTTTCATTTAGAAATTGTAGGCAAGCCTTACATTAAGACTTCCCAAAGTGTATGAATTTTTACTAAAGGCGAGGTACTTAACGAAAGATCAAAATTTTCGCTCACATTGTATCCAATGCTGGGCGCATAACCAAATGCTCCGCCGCCGCCTTGCGCAATTCCATATCCCAACTGAGCATGACCATAAAATTTATCAGCAAAAGCAAACTTTACCCCAGCCAATAAAGGAATAAAATACCCACTGCCGCCACCAAAAGATGATTTAACTGAATAATTTTCATAGCCGCCACTTACCGTAATTTTAACTGCTTCGGCTACGCCAAAATCCGCTTGAATATCACCACCCACCGCAAAGGAATATCCACTTGAAGTAGGAACACCTACATTAGCGGCAATACTAATGGTAGTGGGCTTGCTGTCATTTTTCTGAGCATTAACAGCTGTCATAGCAATCGTAAAAAGTGCGATTGAAAAAATTAGCTTTTTCATTTTTTTTGTTTTTCGTGAAAAATTGGGTTACTAAATTGATTCCGGTGTAAAACTGGAAAAAATTTAGCATACAAATATGTGGCAATAAATTCGAATATGCAATGCCCGTGGGGAAGTACTTTTACTATATTTTTTGTCGGAAATTACTTTATGTTCTTAAGCATTTCCCCGGTCATGCTGCTCAAATCGATAAGCAGGTTTCCAATGCCAGTCATTAATCGCAACACTGTCATCTATGCTTTGCGGCCAACTTTCCGCAATTGGTTGCCGGTAATCCGGTTCATACGTTGGTAATAAATTCAGGAATATGCTTCTTGATTTCTGCACTTATTTCTTTAGGGGAAAAACTCATTCCCGAAATGTTATAAGAAGTGCGAATAGTTATGTTAGCCGCCTCTGCCTCCATCAATTCGATGGTTGCTCGTATAGCGTCAGGCATATACATCATAGGCAGGTAGGTATTTTCTTTTAAAAAGCACTTATATTTTTTATCCTCTAATGCATCGTAAAATATCTCAACGGCATAATCGGTTGTTCCGCCGCCGGGCTCGCTCTTGTAACTGATAAGGCCGGGATATCTCAGGCTTCTCACATCGAGCCCATAACGGTGATTATAATAATTGCACCAGAACTCGCCTGCATATTTACTAATACCATAAACTGTTATCGGTTCTATGATGGTTTGCTGAGGGCAATTTTTTTTCGGTGAAGTCGGCCCAAAAACGGCTATGCTGCTCGGCCAATACACCTTTTTTATCTGTTCATCTTTTGCTATGTCTAAAACATTTAAAAGACTTTGCATGTTAAGGCTCCAGGCAAGATTTGGATTCTTCTCCCCTGTTGCAGACAAGATTGCAGCCAACAAATAGATCTGCGTAATATTCTGCCTGATAATTTGCACATGAAGCATTTCTTTATTCATAACATCCAGGCTTACGTATGGCCCCGTACCTTTCAATAGTTCATTCTCTTCCCGCAGATCAGAAGCAACAACCTGCGCTCCTCCATAAATTCGTCTAAGCTCCAACGTTAGTTCCACACCTATTTGCCCGCAGGCGCCTATCACTAATATTTTTTCTTTAATCATAGTATTTTATTGGGCTGCAAAATAAAATTTTAAAGAACAAAGAGCAAAACATTTCGTTCTTTGCGGCATTTCGATCAACCCTGGCCATTTATAAAATTATTTGCAGAGTACTCTGTATTCTCTAATTTTCGTTTTTAAATAAAGAAAAATGAAAAAGGCAATTTGCTTTGCTGTCTTCAGTGCTTTTAATTTATTACTTATAAGGTCCGGCTGTTATGCACAGGATACCACACCGGATACGGTTAAAACCGGTATTTACATCAACAGCATACACGATATCGACTTTAAACAAAAGGAATATTCAATAACATTTTGGTTGTGGCTAAAATATAAAAATAAGGATTTCGATTTTTTACAAAACCTCGAAGTTCCAATGGCCAAAAATGTGTACAAGATCATTTGCAACTGTAGACAGCTCCGATGGTAAAGTTTATATTCTGATGAAATTGCAATGTATTATGAAGGATTCATGGAAGATTGGCAACTTCCCTTTCGATCAACAAAAGCTAAGACTTTCAATTGAAAATTCGCAGTATGATTCCCGCTCTTTGGTTTTTGTTGCAGACACACTTGGTAAACATTATGATCCGCGTTTTACATTGAATGGATGGAACATCGATAGCTGCATAATTTCTACCGGTATGAAAATTTATGAAACCGGCTTTGGTGATGAAACCCTTGCCAGGCCGCATACTGAGTATAGTGCCTTTAGAGTGAGACTTAGTATAACGCGAGACGCTTCAGGGCTATTCTGGAAAATGTTTATTGGAATGTACATCGCATTCCTGATTGCCTACGTTTGCTTTTACATTCATCCCGATGGTATCGATTCAAGATTTGGATTAAGTGTGGGTTCATTATTTGCGGTGATAGGCAATAAATATATAATTGACTCTGCATTGCCCGAATCAACATCTTTCACACTCGTTGACACATTACATGGTCTTACCTTATTCTTCATTTTTATAATCATCAGCGCCACTGCATACTCATTAAAACTTGTAAAAGAAAAGAAAGAAAGAAAGGCCAGAAGATTTGATATGATTGTTGCGCAGGGAATTCTTTTATTATACGTTATCCTGAATATTTATTTCATTTCAAAGGCAAGCGGAAGTTGATTAGAATGAACGGTGATCCGCAAAAAATAAATATTTTTTTGATCAGGCAATTCGCTTCTTAATTGGAAAGGCATTATTAAATTGCACTTATTACCTAAATTAATTCTTTGAGGAAAATGTACAGGAGGCCATACCTATACTTTCTTTTTGTTTGCTGTTTAAATCATCAGCCATGTATTTGCCAGACTCATACAATTGACAGTTTAAAGAATCAAATCGATAAAGCGGCAAATAATTCAAAAAGACTTGAGGCAATTTTTGCTCTTTGTACTAAACGGCATTCTCTTTCTACTGACACTTTATATAAGTATGCGTCCATTGCAAAAACATTAAGTGCTGCCGAAAACAAGAGGCATGATATTATCCGTGCGGACTATTATTACGTAAATTATCTTATAAAAAAAGGCCAAATTGATTCTGCGTTATCACTGTGCGATACTTATATTTCTGAACTTAAAAATAATATTGACGAAAACGAGCAGTACCTGAGTTTTATTGGAACTAAAATAGGTTTACTTATTAAAGCAAACCGGTATAAAGAAAGCTTTGCCATGTGTTATTTATTGCTAAATGAATCCGAAAAAAGCAGGGATACATTGAGCGGGTTACTGGCGTTAAACGATTTAGGTTGGATTAATATGGAAATGGATCAAAACCAGGAGGCTATTGGCTTTTTAAAAACTGCATTACAAAATCCTGCTGCTCACAATACAGAAAAATATGGCGAATATATAAGTTTTATTTACTCCAATATAGCCGCTGCCTATAGTTCAATTAATAAAAACGATTCCGGAGAATATTATATCAATAAAGCCATCCCTTTAGCTCGCAAATTTGAAAATCTGACTTCGCTGGCCAATTCACTGGCTATAAAAGCGGATATAATGAGTGCAACCAATAGAAACAAACAAGCGGAAGATGAACTGATTGAAGTGGTGAAGATTCGTAAACAAATTGGTGATCCCTTTTTTATTGTTAGCGACATGGAACAACTGGCCGTTTATTATTATCATAACAACCAGCCACAAAAAGGCATTGCTATTTCACAGGAAGGAATTGATATGGCCATAAAAAATAATATCAATTCTAAATTGCCGTTGCTTTACGATGGTCTGGCACAAAATTACTATGTCGCTGGCGATTACAAAATGTATGGCGAAACTCTTAAAAAAATCATAGCGCTGAAAGATTCACTGTATAAAAAAAATTCGGCGGAAGCACTTGCAGAAATCCAGGGTAAATATGAAATGCAAAAGAAAGAAAATATTATAGTTAGACAACACCTCGATCTTGTCAAAAAAAATTACTTGCTTTTTGGTTCTTTAATATTGTTTCTTTTAATAACGGCGTCGGCTACCCTTCTTTTTAGAATTTATAGAAAAAAACAAAAGATGAAGCTTTCTTTTATGATGGCCGAAGAAAAACGCTTATCACATGAAGCTGTTATTCATGCAGAAGAAAAAGAACGAAAACGAATTGCGGCAGATCTGCACGATAATATGGGTGCTTATGCAACGGCAATTATTGCGAACGTTGACGATATAGTTGTGAATAAAAAAAACGACACTGAGCCCGCTTTCTTTAATTTAAAAATAAATGCTATTGAATTAATGAGCAACCTGCGTGATACGATTTGGGCGTCGTACAAGGAAAAAATCTTCTTGACAGGAATTAGTGACCGCTTTAAGAGTTATATAAAAAAAATAATATCCGCATACCCAAATGTTCATATTGAAATCCTGGACAAGATTACTAACGACACGTCCTTCCCGGCCATCCAGGCGTTAAACATTTTCCGTGTTTTGCAGGAAGCCTGTACCAATGCTTTAAAGCACAGCGGGGCAAGCGTAATTGAGATCGTTTTTGAAAGCAACGGAACTTTAACGCTTTGCGTTAAAGACAATGGAACGGGGATTACCGACATTGGCTATTTAAGCAACGGCAACGGGATAAAAAATATGAAATTGAGAGCTGCGGAATCAGGTTTGTATTTCTGTGTGGCAAAAAACGAACCTTCGGGTACCACGATAATTTTGACTTCAGACACAATACTACATACTTAGTATTGCAGGGAAAAAATTTATTGCTTTCTTTTACAAAAAAGTTCAATAATGCCTACATTAATTGCATTTGCAGACGATAAAGCTATAAACCGAAATACATTTGAACAGAAAGTCAATTCGTTTGACGACCTGAACCTCGTATTTATGGCGGTAAATGGACATGATTGCATTGAGCAATTAAAGGGATTACCACTTAATAAACAACCCGAGATAATTTTCGTTGACCTCGAAATGCCTGAGCTCAATGGTATACAAACGATCCAAATAGCAAAGCCACTATATCCGCAAATACATTTTATTATTCTGACGGTATTTGATGACGATGAAAAAATTTTTGAAGCTATTCAATCCGGCGCAAGTGGTTATTTGCTTAAAGATGACAGCGCTATTGAAATTCACAACGCCATTACCAATTGCAAGGAATACGGCGGTGCGCCAATGAGCCCTGCTATCGCCCGCAAAGCATTTGATTTGCTGAGCCGGACCAGCTTTCCTTCTGCAAGCGGAAATGAAAAAAATAACCAGCTAAGCTCTTTATTATCCGATAGAGAAAAGGAAATTCTTAAATACACAATTCATGGATTTGACGCAAAGCGAATTGCCGAAACGCTAAACATAAGCACTTTAACTGTTCGAAAACACATTTCAAATGTTTACGAAAAATTACAGGTAAATTCCAAAGCCCAGGTAATGACCCTGGCGCATCAATACAAGTGGTTTGATTGAAATAGATAATTGCCTTTATATGAAAACTTATTAAAAATTAAATTTAGGGCAACTTAAATTGGGGGTAAGAGCCACTCTAAATAAGTGGCTCTTTTTTATTTGGTTTATAAACTAATGGCTGGCATTTTTTTAGCAAACCATCGTCTTTTTAATAAATTCAATTAGCGCCACCTAAAATATCGCCGGATATTTCTTTACTTTTTATTTTTAAACCCTTCGAAATTTAAAAGGACTTCGTTTTAAAAGTAAAGCTGCCAGCTCCCGGTTTAAGCTTCTCCAATAATAAATTTTTACTTTGGAAAACCACATAACGAACCTTGCTTAATTATAGAAAATCTACGATTTCCGAAAGTAATTTCCATAATAACATTTGGCAAAATGGGTAAGAATTTGCACGGCTTTGAGCTTGGTCATCAAATCCATAACCTCGCGATAACCTTTGTGGTCAACGATTTACAACATCTTTTATAACTTTTAAGATGAAAAAAAGTTACCGAAGTTAGCTTGCGAAGCGATTTATTCTATTCTACTTTTACACAATGATTGTTTGATTGAAGAAAAAGTTTTTAATCATCAAATTCAAAAATTCACTTTATGAAACAGACAATCAAAACAACAAAATCAATTGCAATCGGGTTATTTTCCCTTTGTACCGTTGGGTTAGCAACTCCAACATTTGCACATGCAAAAACAGGCGATCCGGTCGAATTCAAATACCTCGGGAAAGTTAAAGACCAGCCTGTATTTCAGCTAAGCCTGAATCCTGACGAATCCGAAGTTTATTATATCACTTTAAAAGACGAAAACAATGATATAATTTATTCGGAAAAAGTAAAGGCAAAGGATGTTAACTACACAAGAAAATACTTGATAAACGTTAACAACGAAGAACTAGATGCTTCGGATATTAATGTTAAAGTTGAAGTTACTTCTTTGAGAACTCATCATACAGAAGTGTATAAAATAAGCTCACGCTCGCAGGTACACGAAGATATTATTGTTGCAAAACTTTAATAGCATTTTTCAAACTTAATTATTCAAAACAACAAATGGCTTGCCTGCTTAAAAAAAGGTAGGCCATTACTATTTTAAGTTTACTATGAGAAAATAAATTTAAAGTTGCAGCTGGTCATCAAAACTGGTACATCATTTGCACAGGAGGATTCGGTAGGTATTTAACCTCAGATTATGATGTCTTTAACCACAAAAAAAACATTTCAATGGGCCTTAGACAACTGATTGGATTCTCCCTGATATTAAGTGGTTGCGGAGTTGGTATACTTATTTTACTCTGCTTGTTTAACAGTCAATTGTATAGCAATTTATTTTTGACGTATCTTTTTATTTTTAGCTTTTTTTCGCTCATAACAGGCGCAGTGATATTGAATAAAAACAATTGACACTATTCGCCGTACGTACAAAAACCTAGTAGAGAACCTGTTCCTGGCTGGATTTCTTTATTACTAATTTAATTGGACGATTTTTTTTAAAGAGAATTTGTGCTTCCGGCAATACGTCGTCAAATTAATGTCGTTACAATTTCTTCCCATTCTTTTTCCAGTGAAAGTGATGACCTGTTTTTACCGGCCCGGCCATACCAGTAGCCCGAATTTGCAACATCTCCTTCTTTGCGATGAAGATAGGCATGTATCCAGGCTGCATTTTTATCATCAACATCTTGTATTAGCCGGTGAGCCTTATCCCAATCGCCTTTTGCGTCGTACCACAAAGATTTCAGGTACACCGAAATATTTTGCGGCGGCTCGCTAGCGGATAAACTTGCCGTAAAAGTTGACATGTCCATATAATACGATTGAATTCCGCTTTATTGAAATTAGTTCCAAGTTATTTTCAGTTGGTAAATGTAATAACCGCGAACAAAAGTTAGCAAAAAAAATTATATAAATCCAGGCAAAGGGCTGATTTTTTGCCCGGATTAAATCGAGAATTACTTCTAATATGAAATAGATTTGTATCATTAATCACACCAACTAATAATGTCGTCGCCTAAAAGAATAAATCCATTTTCAAAGCAGAATAATGATACCGGTTTTGCAAGCAACACCAATGATACTGGTGGCCGCTTCATTAATAAGGATGGAAGTTATAATCTCGTAAAAGAGGGACTGCCTTTCTTCAAACGTTTCAGTTTGTTCCAGGACATGCTTAACCTGCCTCTTTGGAAATTTATTACAGTAATATTTATTTTTTATGTGGCTATCAATATTTTTTTTACCGTTATTTATCTACTCATAGGCGTGGATCAACTCAACGGGCTAACGGATGGCAGTAACTGGAAACTTGCAAGAGAAGTTTTCTATTTCAGTACGCAAACTTTCACTACGGTCGGTTATGGCCACGTAAGTCCTGTAGGAGACGGAGCTAATATTGTTGCAGCTGCGGAAGCACTAACAGGATTTCTATCTCTTGCAATTGCGACTGGCCTTATTTATGGACGTTTTTCAAAACCGAAAAGTTATTTGATCTTCAGTGACCATGCACTGATATGCCCTTTCAAAGACGGCAAAGGACTTATGTTTCGTTTTGCAGCTTTTAAGGATAAGCATGCACTCACCGACCTTGAGATAAAAGTAAATACCGGGTTGCTGCTGCTTGAAAATGATAAACCTGTTTACAAATATTTTAGTCTTGAGCTTGAAAGAACACGTGTTGAAAGCATGCCATTGAGCTGGACAGTGGTGCATCCAATTGATGAGAATAGCCCGTTCTATGGCTTAACGGAAGAAGATATGAAAAGCTCAGATGCAGAATTGTACGTAATGCTGCGGGGCTTTGATGATGTATTTTCCAATTTCGTGCAGCAGCGGACATCATATACTTTTAATGAAATTCTATTTAACCGTAAGTTTATACCGATGTACCGCGAAAGTGATGATGGCAAGACAACTATTCTTGAATTACATAAATTAAATGTCCATAGGCCGATTTAAACCAGCCAATATTAATTTTTATTTCTATAAAAGCGGGATGGGTTTCAGAGATATCGCCTGTTTACGAAATACTTTCGCATTTTTCCTTGCTCAAAAGCAATCACGGAAACCAGCTCAAAATAATTTGGTCACTAACCTCATAACATTTTATCACATTTATCGTTCTAAAAATATAAGATCAAATTCGTAAATTCAATTTATTAATCAATAAAGTATAAAACATGAAGTCCCTATCTGAAACATGGTTTGCTGAAGGTTATATTGATTTCGAACTAAAAAAATATACACTGCTCGCCTACCTCCAACACGTAAATTCTTATTTCAATCAAAATAAACTTTATCCCCAACTGGCCGATATTATATTTCATTATAACAATATCGTTGCATTCCGGGAGAACAGTAGGTTTTTGCAGGAACATTTTCCAAAACAGCTTACCGAAGTAAACATAAAAAAACTGCAGCTCGAATATGAAAGAATTATAGAAGACAATGAACTGATGAAAGAACTGGAAGACATCGTTCACTATTCGGCAGAAAAGATAAAAAACACCATAAAAAACGGGGCAGAAATATATGAATACGTTGAAGCAAAATTAAGTATTGAGCCCGTGGGTATTATTCCACTTGATACTAATGAAGGTTACCTGCTGATATGCGACGGAAGATTTAATACAACGGTTGCTTACCAATATCACCTTACGATTTATGAAAAGCACGATGAAAAATATCGTGGCATCAGGACAGATTTTATAAACGAATGGATACGTTCCGTAAGTAACTCAGCCGAAAACATAAAAGCGGAATTAATAAGAAGTCATCCGCAATTGCCAAACCCAGCCGTATATAATATCGAAACCTCGTTGGCTTACCCAATGGAAGAAACCCTGTTACCCATCGCTAAGAGAAGTTTTGTAAAATATATCAGCAGTTAAATATTGAATTACTAACTGTTTAGCATACACGCAGTATCGATCATTTGTGCTGCCTGAACAGCCATTCTATCATTAATGGATCGCTGTAAGCGCCCAGCCATGAAAAATGACCAACTTCGGGATATTGGGTAAAGCCCGGGTGAGCCCCGGCTTTGGTAAGTGCCTCTGCCATATCAAGAGAATACAGGGGATTTACAGCAGCATCTTCAGCGCCTGTGAAAATCCAAATAGGAATGTGTGCTATTAACGGCGCTTTTGTTATATCGCCCGCACCACACACGGGTACAGCCGCCGCAAATAAGTCCGGATATCGTTCAATTGCATCGTACGTTCCGTAACCTCCCATAGAAAGGCCCGTAATATAGATGCGATTCGTATCGACCGGCATTTTTTTAATGATTTGATGTATAAGTTCGATTAACAGTTCCATCGGTTTTGTCGGCTCGGGTTGTAACAATTTTTCCCTGGTATTTTTTTTACCGGAGAAATTGGCCCACTCACTTTTTGGAGGGCATTGCGGAGCAATAACAATAGCCGGATATTTTATTAAATTCCCGTCACCGGCAAAATTCATAACGCCCCATTTTAGTTGCGCCTCGTTATCATTTCCTCTTTCGCCTGAGCCATGCAAAAAGATTACCAGCGGATATTTGCGCAAGGTGTCATAATCAGGAAACAACTGGCGATAATTTAGCGTATCACCTTTACCGTTAGTGTATTTTTCATAACTAAAAACGGACTTCTGCGAAAAGGCAGTGCAGACATTTCCACAATAAAACCCCAGGAACAACAACACGATCAATATTAGTTTTTTCATTTTTAAAGTTTTTATATACATCATTATTAAAAGATACCGTTGAGTGAGAGTATGACTTCATAATAAAAATTTCTGCGACGACAATATTCCATAAAACGACCCATATACTCTTCATATGCTTGTAGAGAAATTTCTATTTTTTGTCAATCATCGCAATAAAGATAAATAGATAGCGTTAATTGACTAGCCGGCGAAAATAAAAACTACCTGAATCTACCCCGGCCCTGCTTTACCTTTGAACTCTTGAAATAACCCATTAACTAAGGCTGCCTCTGGTAGCTTTTTTTTTGCCGCTCCCTACCCTCCAGATTTAAACCTTTCTTTTCTTGAATGATGATATAAATGGAAATAATGCGAAATTGCGACACGAAGTTTTCTACCTTAAATTGATTTACCTTTTCCAGTAAAACGATACTTGTTATGAATAAAAACAAACTGCTTCTTTGGTCAATAGTTGCGGCGTTGGCCGGTTTCATATTTGGATTTGATACTGTTGTAATCTCAGGCGCTAATCAACCAATTCAGGCACTGTGGCATACCACTCCGTTGTTTCATGGTTTTTTTATTATGTCGATGGCCTTATGGGGAACGGTAATAGGTGCCATTTTCGGAGGTATTCCGACTGAAAAATTTGGACGCAAAAAAGTATTGTTGTGGATTGGCATTTTGTTCAGCTTGTCTGCTATAGGTTCAGCACTGGCTCCCGATCCCTATTCATTTTCATTCTTTCGTTTTATTGGGGGTATTGGTATTGGCGTTTCGTCAGTTGCTGCCCCGACTTATATTTCAGAAATATCCACTGCTAAAACAAGAGGCAGATTGGCGGGGTTATACCAGTTTAATATTGTATTTGGAATTTTTGTTGCATACTTCTCTAACTATTTGCTAAAAGGAGTTGGCGGTGTTAACGACTGGCGTTGGATGCTGGGTGTCATGGCAATTCCCTCTATTATTTATACCGCACTGGTGTTTAGTGTACCCGAGAGCCCACGCTGGCTGATTACTATACAAAACAATTTAGCGAAAGCCAGGCAGATCCTTGTACTAATAGGGGCAGATGATCCCGACAAAGAAATAAATTTAATTCTTACAGCGAATGCAACGGTTAAAGCAAGCCTTACGAATGAAAAACTATTTTTCAATAAAAAATACAATGCAGTTTTGTGGCTGGCATTTTTTATAGCGTTCTTTAATCAATGGTCAGGAATTAATTTCATATTATATTATGCTCCTCAAATTTTACAAAGCGCTGGTATTGCAGCCAAAGATTCGCTTGCAAGTTCCATCGCACTCGGCGGCACGAATCTGGTTTTCACTTTCGTTGGCTTATATCTTATTGATCGTATCGGAAGAAAACAATTGCTGATCATAGGTTCGCTCGGTTACATTTTAAGCCTCGTATCCGTGGCCATCTGTTTTAAATTTCAGGCGGGTAATACAATTCTCCTTTCTTCACTAATTATCTTCATTGCATCCCATGCCATTGGGCAAGGGGCCGTAATATGGGTGTTCATTTCAGAAATATTCCCTAACAATGTCCGGGCATTAGGACAATCTTTTGGCGCAAGCGTGCACTGGGTTTTTGCGGCTCTTATAACATTAATCACCCCTTATTTTTTAGACAAAGACAGCGGAATTTTCGGTAAAAACCCATGGCCCATATTCGCATTTTTTGCGTTTATGATGGTACTGCAATTAATTTGGGTTCTTACAAAAGTGCCTGAAACAAAAGGGGTATCACTAGAAGAACTTGAAAAAAAGCTCATTCACGAATAAGAGTTGTCATTCAGATTTGTCGTTTCAATTAATTTAATATTGGGCGGTTATGATATCGCGTACCCACTAAATCACCATGGGAGTAAAGTCCTGCGTGTTGGCATCTTTATCAAAAGAAATAGTAACGAGTTCCTGGGCCCCGGCTTTCGAAGTGAATCCTGGTTTATCGGGAATCTAAAAAAAATATTAAAATTATACATCCCCGAAACAGGTTGGACATCATACAACATTTTTAATGAAACACAATATAGCGGGGCATCTTAGTAAAATCAAGGCCCCTCTGAGATGATATAACCGAACCTAAGTTGATTAGTTTTAATTTTTACCCCAACGTAATTTTATTCAATCAAAAGCGTTAGACAAGAAGAGGAAATTGTGAAGAATATTTTTAAGCTGTGAATCAGCCTCGTAATTACCATTAAAATTTCTCATATCAAGCAATCGTAAAGGGTCGGCCTGTTTCTACAGGAAGGCCTGTTTTTTTTGTACGTACAAGGTACAAAACATGCACATAAAATAGCATAGTCCTGCATAAAATTACTATAATCTTACACTTGCAATAGTAATATCTCTTTACTTGTATTATTTATTACTTTTCAATTAAATTATATTATAAAAGATCATGCATCATTTAGCTTCAAACATTTTATCATTTCTTTTATCGCCGCTTAGCTGGATATTTATTTTTATCGTGGCCGCGTATTTTTTTCGTAAAGTTTCCCGAAAAAAGATATGCAGAATAATGGCGGTAATTATTTTTATTGTATTTGGCAACCAGTGGTT
Organism: uncultured Chitinophagaceae bacterium; assembly: GCA_963756945.1. Taxonomy (GTDB): domain Bacteria; phylum Bacteroidota; class Bacteroidia; order Chitinophagales; family Chitinophagaceae; genus Ginsengibacter. The sequence goes on from CAVWQJ010000046.1 coordinate 396,261, forward strand.
CTTAAATTGGTATGCAAAAAGATGGCAGCCGGAGCCTGTTGCGATTGATAATAAATTCGTGTACAGTTGTGGAATTGTTCCCGGAGGATTTGCCAGTCCTGACGCAGAAGGGAACGGATATTTCAATTCAACCTGCGATAGATTTATACAAGCTGAGAAGCTATATAAACTTGGAATAATTAAACACATTTTGATAAGCGGAGGTAATGGAAAATTCGACAACAGCAGTTTTCGCGAAGGAGCCTGGGCAAAAAATGAAATGTCAATAATGGGCGTTCCGGATTCAGTAATTTTTGTTGAAGACCGCTCCAATGATACGTTTGACAATGCCGCGTATGCGAAACAAATTCTCGACTCGCTGCATTTAAATCCGCCTTACCTGCTTATAACTTCTGCACATCACATACCAAGAGCTTCGCTTATTTTTAAGAACGCAGGAGTTGTTACAGCACCATTTCCATGCAACTACATTGAAGGGAGAAGCAACATCAGCTTCTCATCCTTCATACCAGACCCTTCTATATTACCCAGGTGGAATTATTATTTGAAAGAAACTGCCGGATATTTATGGTATTATCTTAAGAAAAAATAAGCGATGATTTTGGATTTACAATTCAAAAGTCATTTCACAACCAGCGAATTTTCAGCCAGTAATATTTTTCGATAACTCAATAGTTGTCCCATTATTGGCACTACTCGTTATAGTCAGTGATAGCTGAACTTCTTTAGCCCTTTCCCGCATGTTTTCCAATCCATAGTGACCTTTGTATTGCTGACTGGTGTCAAATCCTTTGCCATTATCTTTTAGAGAAATAAAATACTGTGAAGACGGTCCGGATAATATCGTTAAAAGGATATCGTCTGCGTTTGAATATTTAACAGCATTATTAATCGCTTCCTGGAAAATGCGAAAAATATTGAGCGCTTCCGAAGGTGCCAATACAATTTTTTCATTTAGCTTTTCTTCTACATTTAATTTCATACTCACTTTATGAGATAATTGGTTTTGAGCATACAATTTAAGCCTGTCCGAAAGTTCTTCCATTTCGATTGACTCTTTCTTTAAAGCCCAAATTGTTTCTCTTAAATCTGTTATGGTATTCTTTGCTGCTTCGTTTAACTTAACAAGTCTTTTATTTTTATCTCCATCGGATATAAGCGCTGGCGCACCAAGAATAAAGTCCATGTTACTGCTTATATAGCTTAACTGCGAACCCAGGTTATCGTGTAGTTCTGCTGCAATACGGGTTCTCTCATGTTCTTCAGCTTTTTCCACAGCGATGGCACTTTTACGCTGCTCCTCTTCATGCAATATCTTCAATCGTAATTGTTGCTTTTTCCTGTTTTGTTTAAAGAGAATAAACGAAAATATAGCTCCCAGCAAAAGAAGAAGTAAAGAACCAAACAACAGATAATTCTTTTTAGCAAGATCGTATTGCTGTTGGATGATGGTATTCTGTTTTTTTTGCACGTCGTATTTAGCTTCCATTTCAGTAACTGCTTCGGCAGTGTTTACCTTGTAAGTGGAATCCAGTAGTTTGATCCTTTCATTAAGCACTGAACTATAATTTTTATAATCGTGTAAGTTGGAATAAAGCTCTCCAAGTGAACTATAGATGCTATTCATAGAAGAAAAATCACTGCCATTTTCTTTAGCTAGTTTTAAAGCCTGTAAACAAATATCTACTGCTTTGGCATCGTTATTACTATTTTCATAAAATGATGAAAGTGCTACCATGTCGGCAATTTCATAGAATACATCACCAATTTTTCTCCTGATGTTTAAAGCCTCAGTAAGCACGCTTTCTGCGAGTTGCAACTTTTTATATTCGGCCAATACGTTACCATACATACTAAGGGCATTTGCAAGATTGGTAAGGCTATTCCCCTGGCGGGAATACTTTATCGCTTTTTGAAGATTGATTTCAATAGAATCTTCCATTTCTTTGGTATCATTTATTGCCGATAAATGATAATAAACGACGGCGATGTTTATATATACAAAACTGCATTTAATTTTAAATACATCATTTTGCATTAGGCTAATTGCTTTGTAGTGCCATTGTAATGCTTCTTCATTTTTTTTCAAACGAAGGTTTACATTGCCAATGCCCGTATTAAATCTTATTAAGCCTATGGTATCATGATGTAATTCCGCTAAAGTTATTAATGAAAAATCCTGCTTTAGAACCTCATCATAATGCGAAGTTCTTTGCAGGATATTTCCACGAAGCATCCAGAATTTTAGCGAGGTGTCGTTATACGGAATTATTTTTTTTGACCTCGCAATAACATCTTCTATCGCCTTAAGTGCGGTGTCCACTTTATTCTTTTGAAATAAATAGGCGGCCATGTAATAATCACTCAATAAAATGGCATCATCATTTTTTTCAATAACGGCTAATTCTTTTGCGATCAAAGCGTACTCATATAATGTATCCGGGCTAAAAGATTCCCACCCATCACAAAATTCGAGCGTAGCTGATAATCTTTCAGGAGATGATTTAGCACTAAGGATCTTATTTTTTAGGCTTTCGAGCCTTGATGGTTGCGCAGATGAGTTTAAATAACCAAATAGCAATAAGAAAAGAAATAAAGCCCGGCAGTTATTGGTGATCATGATTTAAGTTATCAATGTAACCTAAATATAAAAAATTTAGCTAGTTATAAATTAGGTGAGAGTTTACAAAACTTTTCAACACTATTTCTTCAAATCAGCGGCAGTTATATTTTTTTCAGGATCTTTCAAAAATTCATCTTTACACTCCTTTGAGCAAAAGCCCAGCACTTTGCCTTTGTAATGTGCCGTATCTCCGATGCCAGCGGACACGGGCATTCCACACGATGGATCTCTTTTGTTATCTACCATGGCGACAGTAATTTTTACGGTATCTGCATTCGTTACTAACGCCACATCCGGCTCAACATTTTTATTTGACTGCTGAGCTCCGCAGGAAATAATCAAAACTCCAAGAACTAAAAAGCCAACTAATATTGAAATGTTCTTCATATAAAAAAAATTTATGCAAATTTATTTCATTTTTATCGGAATCTATTTCTGTTCATTACCATTGTTAAATTTCACCTGCCAAGATATTTTATATAGATTAGCAAAACACTAAGTTCAGATGAAGTTGATCCTAATAATATGCTGCTGTTATGCAGTTAGTTACTGTAACACAACGCAGGCGCAAATAATTCCAAAATTTAAAGTAATTGCATTATATGAAAATGGTGGTCATCATATTGAATACTCCAAAGTTGCCAAAGTATTGCTCGGTAAACTTGCCGCAGACAGCAATTTCACCATCGATTATATTCAAAGCACCGATTCAATCGATGATGATTTTTTATCGAAATACAATTTGTTTATTCAATTGGATTTTGCGCCTTATGGCTGGAAAGAAAAAGCAGCAAAGGCTTTTCAGCGCTATATAACAGAAGGCAGAGGCGGATGGATAGGATTCCATCATGCGACGTTATTAGGAGAGTTTGACGGATATCCAATGTGGCAATGGTTCTCTGCGTTTATGGGTGACGTTATATTTAAAAATTATATCCCGACATTTGTAACCGCAACAGTTAATGTAGAAGATACCGGTCACCCGGTGATGCATGGAATTCCATCTTCTTTTATAATAGATAAAGAAGAATGGTATACATACAACCAAAGCCCGCGGCCCAATGTACATGTAATTGCAAGCGTCGATGAAAATAGTTATAATCCCAACTCAGATACAAAGATGGGCGATCATCCTGTTATATGGACTAACCCAAATGTTAAGGCACGTAACATTTATATTTTTATGGGTCATTCGCCGGAATTGTTTAAGAATGCCGCCTATACAACCCTCTTCCGCAATTCAATTTTTTGGGCTGCAGCTAAAAATTAAACGAGTTACAAAAAGACCAGGAAGACAGCGGTAATTAATTTTTTGCAACTATTGTGCGATAATGTTCCACCGTTGGAAAAGGGTCGTAATAATGATGTAGCAGGTCTTTCCAATGTTTGTATTGCCCGGATTTTCTGAATCCTTCAGTATGATCTTCCAAAGTATTCCAATCAACCAATAATAAGTACTTGTTACTTTGTTCGATGCATCTTTTTAGTGAGTGGCCTTTGTATCCTTTTATTGAGCTGATATATTTTCCCGCTATACTAAAATCTTTTTCAAACTGATCTTCATGTCCTTCTTTTACAATTAATACGGCAACTTCGAGTATCATAAATTTATTTCTAAGTTAGTGCAGCAGGTAATCTTTCAAGTCGGGATAACCTGCTTTCATCTTTATACTCTCTTTTTTTATGAGCAATAAATCATTTATTGCCGGTGGCATGGGTACTTTTTGATGAACGATCGGTTCCACTACATCATAAAATTTTACGGGATGAGCAGTTTCCAAAAACATTCCTTTTGCATTGGAATGATCTTGCAGATATTTTTTTAATGCGCCATAGCCAACTGCACCATGGGGATCCAATAAATAGCCATTATTCAAATAAACTTCTTTCAAAATATCTTTTGTCTCCGCATCTGAAAAAGAATAACTGCTCATAACATTTTTGAGCGATTGAAATTCTTTATGAAACAATTCAAGTATCCGCACAAAGTTGCTCGGGCTGCCTACGTCCATTGCATTAGACATTGTTGCAACAGATTTTTTTGGTACATAGTTACCGGTCCGTAAATATTCTGTTACAACATTATTATCATTGCAAGCGGCAATAAAATGACTAATGGGTAACCCTGAACGATGAGCCAGCAACCCGGCACAGATATTACCAAAGTTTCCACTGGGAACACTTATAACAGGGGGATTATTTTTATCATCCCATTGCTGATATGCAAAGAAATAATAAAATTGTTGCGGCAGCCACCTTGCAACATTGATGGAATTTGCGGAAGTGAGAAAAAGTTTTTCGTTAAGATCGACATCTGCAAAAGCCTGTTTCACCATTTGCTGGCAATCATCGAATGTGCCATCAATTTCGAGCGCTTTTATATTTTTTCCTAAAGTAGTTAGTTGTAATTCCTGTACGCTGCTTACTTTTCCTGAAGGATATAAGATAACTACGTCTACGCCTTCCACATTATAAAAACCATTAGCAACGGCACCTCCGGTATCACCCGATGTTGCGACCAGCACAGTAACTTTCTGACTGTTGTCTTTTACAAAATAGCCAAGGCAACGACTCATGAATCTTGCACCAACATCTTTAAATGCCAATGTAGGTCCATGAAATAATTCAAGGGAAAAAATATTTTCTTCAACCTCAACTAAAGGAAAATCGAAATTGACGGTTTCAGCTGCAATTCGCTCCAGCTCCTTAGTTGGTATTAGGTCGCCTATATAAGGCTGAATAACTTTCATAGCAATTTCTTCTTTAGAATATTGTTCGATATTACTAACGAAATTTTTATCTAATACAGGAATTACTTCGGGAAAATACAAACCTTTGTCAGGCGCCTGGCCTGTGATCGTCGCTTCTTTAAAATCGGCTTTAGGAGAATTATTATTAGTACTGAAATAACGCATGATAAAATTTGGCCTCACCCCTCCAAAGGAGTCCTTCGAACAACCTCTCCGAAGGAGAGAGAACTGAACACCTTGCGATGCTTTGTTTATTGGGATTGACTTTTGTTGGTTTAATGATTATTGACAATAACTTTTATTCCTTCACTATTAATCGTTGTAACATAGGTATGGTATTTCAACCCGGTACTATTATAAATATCTCTCATTATTTTTTCGACTTTTAATGCTGTAGTTTTTTCTTCACACAACATGAAGATGGACGGTCCCGATCCGGAAATACCACCACCTAACGCTCCCGCATCAACGCTTTTTTTCTTTACGTCATCAAAGCCAGGAATAAGCATGCTTCGCACCGGCTCGATAATTACATCTTCCAGCGAACGGCCAATCAGCCCGTAATCATTCTTCATAAAGCCGGCAACGAGGCCCGCAATATTTCCCCATTGTTTAATAGCATCTTTCAGCAGAACTTCTTTGCGAAGAATTTCCCTTGCATCAGAAGTTTTTACTTCTATTTGCGGATGAACGACCGCAACAAACATAGGGGGAGCAGTTAATGATACAATATCCAATGGAAAAATGGAACGTATTAATGTTATTCCACCATAAATTCCCGGAGAAATATTATCAGCGTGTTTTACACCCGAGGCAAGTTTTTCACCAGCCATGGCAAAGCGTACCAAATCTTCCTTAGAAAAAATATTGCCCAACAAATGATTAGCAGCCACCACCGCACCCGCTGCGCTCGCTGCGCTGGAACCCAGGCCACTTCCAGGTTTAATATGTTTCTCGATAATTAAATCAAATCCTACCTTATTGTCAATTTCCTGCATCAATTCTAACAACGATACCCCCGCAACATTTTGCTCCGGTATTGTTGGAAGGTTAAAAGCATCATTATGTTTTATGCGTAAACCCGGTGTGTTACTAATTGATAAAGTCATTACATCACAAGGGTCATTTAATGCTAGGCCCAATACATCAAAGCCACAAACAAGATTAGCGATTGTCGCGGGTGCATGCACAGTTACACTACCCCTGGCGGGTAAAGGTAAACTGTTTGCATTTTCTATATGATTTTCTCCTTCCATTTTGCTTATAAGTGATTTTGTGAGGATGTTCCGCTTTAGAAGTTAGGGGTTATCCGGCCGCTCTTATTATATCGGCAAACACACCCGAAGCCGTTACTTCAGCGCCGGCACCCGCCCCTTTAATAACTAATGGTTGCTCAGTATAACGGTTAGTATAAAACAATACCGCATTATCTTTTCCATATAAATGATAAAAATCGCTTTGCGGATCAATATGCCGCAATCCCACCGACGCTTTTCCATCTTCGAACTTTGCGACAAATTTCAATTTCATACCCGCTTTTTTTGCCTCAGTTACTAACCTTAAAAAATGATCTTCGTTTTTTTCCATCTCCCGGTAAAAATTCTCCACATCGCCTTCCATGCATGATGCAGGCATAAACGATTCGTTACTGATGTCCTCCATTTCCAACTTCTCACCCGACTCCCTGGCGAGTATCATAATCTTTCGCATCACATCCATTCCGCTTAAATCGAGCCGCGGATCAGGTTCGGTATAACCCTCATCCTGTGCCTGCCGTACTATCTTTGCAAAACTTTTTTCTCCGGTATAATTATTGAAAACAAAATTAAGCGTGCCGCTTAATACCGCCTCTATCCTGTTTACTTTGTCGCCGCTTCTTAATAAATCATTCAAAGTACCTATAACAGGTAAGCCTGCGCCAACATTCGTTTCAAATAGAAATAGAGCATTAAACTCTCTTGCGAGGTCTTTTAATTTTTTATAATATTCGTATGAAGATGAGCAGGCAATTTTATTGCACGCAACGACTGAAATACTTTTTTGCAAATATTCAGGGTAGGTTTTAGCAATTGCATCATTTGCTGTTACATCTACAAAAACTGAATTACGTAAATTCTTTTTTTGAATCGCACTGATAAATTCATGCATGTCCATCGTTTCGGCACCCGACAACAATTCGTTCCATTTAGAAAGATCAACGCCTTCATCATTAAACAACATCTTCCTGCTGTTGCCAACTGCGGCTATGCGTACCTGTAAGCGAAGGTCTTCCAGCAAATGTTTTTGCTGCTGTTGCAATTGTGCCAGCAACTTGCTGCCTACATTTCCGGTGCCGCTGATAAAAAGGTTTACCTGCTTATAAGTAGTTTCAAAAAACTCTTCATGCAATACGTTGATTGCTTTTTTTACGTCTGTCAATGCAATTACTGCCGAAATATTTCTTTCAGACGAACCTTGTGCAATGGCCCTTACATTCACACCGTTTCTTCCTAAGGCTCCAAACATTTTTCCACTGATGCCGGGATGATTTTTCATGCTATCGCCAACGAGCGCTACTATTGCAAGGCCTTTCTCAACCACTAACGGTTCTACTTTTTTTATTTCTATTTCATAGGCAAACGCTTCGTCAATAACAGCCTTTGCCCTGTCGGCATTTGCTTCTTCGATTCCCACACAAATGGAATGTTCGGATGAACTTTGGGTAATCAGAATCACATTGATCTTTTCATTTGAAAGCGCTTCGAATAATCTTTTTGAAAACCCGGGAATACCAACCATTCCGCTTCCCTCAAGGCTTATAAGAGAAAGATTATTGATGCTGGATATTCCGCGTATAGCATTTACATTCCTGGCAATATCATTACGGATCCACGTGCCGGCATCGGAGGGTGCAAAAGTATTTTTAATAACTACGGGAATCCCTTTGTTCATCAAAGGTTGAATCGTAGGGGGGTAAATAACTTTTGCCCCAAAATGAGAAAGTTCCATCGCTTCCTGGTAAGAAATTTCCTGTATAATCTTTGCATTGGAAACTAATCTCGGATCTGCCGTCATCATGCCGGAAACATCGGTCCAAATTTCAACAACAGCAGCATTTACTGCAGCGCCCACAATGGCGGCGGTATAATCAGATCCGCCTCTTCCCAAGGTTGTGGTATTACCGTTTTTATCTTTGCCGGTAAAGCCGGGAATAATAATAACAGGATCTTCAACCATCGCGACAAAATCAGTAATGTTTTTATTAGTTGATACAAAATCAACATTTGCATTACCAAAATTAGAATTGGTTACAATGAGTTCCCTGGCATCTTTCCACGTATTATTGATGCCAAGTGATTTTAGCTTTGCCGCGAATATTTGAGATGACAATAATTCACCATAACTAACCACGGAATCTTTTGTACGAGGCGATAACTCTTTTAATAAGAAAACCCCGTTACACGTATCTTCAATTTCATTGCAGCGTTTCTTAACCATACTCAAAACACTGCTTTGCTTATCGAGCGGAATCAGTTCTTTTACAGTTGTAAGATGGCGATGTTCAATTGCTATTAATTTTTCTTTATACCCAAGGTCTCCTTCTGATGCCAGTGTTGCCGCTTCCAGCAGTGCGTCTGTAATGCCGCCAAGGGCAGATAATATAATTACAATCCGATGATTTACAGATTTTGTATCTCCTGTTAATTTTTCCTGCACAATCGAAACCACCACGTTCATATTTTTTGCATTCGCTACTGATGTGCCGCCGAATTTTAAAACTTGCATGTATTAATAATAAATTAAGAATTGAAAATTAAGAATTAAGAATTGAGTAATCACAACAATTTTTGTTTTGATTTCGAAATAGCTGAAAGCCCATGGACTATATGGAAATGTTTAACCCTTGCGGGTTGTTGTAACCGTGGTAATAGAAGTGGACATCATTGCTGATGGAATAAACGGGGTGATATAATTGTTATTGTTTACCACGATGGAGGCCGAAATTAAGCTAATTGCTTGTAAAGAGGAAATTAAAACGAAATCCTTTTTAAATTTTTAATAACTTCTTCTTTTTCCTTAAGCGCTTTTGCAGACTTGGGATCTACTTTTAAACTTTCATTATAAAAATATAAAGCAGTATCATATTCAGCAATACGAGCATGATCGGTTTTACAATGAAATACAGCGTTAAATCTGTGAATTGTACCAATGTTTAAATAGGCTTTTTGCCTTTCGCTACAATTATGGTTGATTGCTTTAAAAAATCTATAATTGCGTTTGTTTTATTATCTGATATCATTGATTCACAATTTCCTCTTTTGTAATAATACTCGCCTTTTGCAGAGTCAATGCTAATTAATGTATCGTAACTTAATTTAGCTTCTAAAAACATTTTTGTTTACAAAAATCACTAGCTCTATCCTCTAATGTGTCACTATTTTTATTCAGTTGTAAATTCGTCTGTTTATGATTGTAATTACAAGAGATAATAATTGCAAAAAAAGAAGATGAATATAAATATTTCAACGTCAGATTAAGCTTTATTATTAATGATTACTCCACTATAGTTTTCATTTTGACCCAATCTATCACATGCGACTCAACATGTATGAAGTTTATAAAAATAAATTTGTTCCTTTAATTTACCGCTAGGTGTTCTTTGAAAGAATCTCTCACGACAAAGAGGGAAAGATAAAAATTTATTTTAATTTATTAGCTTTATGAAAAATGAAAAAATGAAAAGCATTCAAAATTTTACAGCAATCATAGAAAGAGAGGACGAAAGTTATGTTGCTTTATGCCCCGAACTTGATGTTGCAAGCCAGGGAGATACTATCGAAGACGCAAAAAAAAATCTCCAGGAAGCTATTGAATTATTATTTGAGCATGCATCAAAAGATGAAATAAAATCAAGATTAAAAAATGATTTTTTTATAACAAACATGCAAATAGCAGTTGGATAAACTTAAAGTACTTTCAGGAAAAGGGGTTTGCAAAATTCTTGCTCAGCATGGATTTTTACAGGTTCGGCAGAAAGGCAGTCATATAGTGATGCAAAAGAAAACAGATAATGGAACCATTACCGTTCCGGTTCCCAATCATTCAGAAATAAAAAGAGGAACACTTCAATCAATTATTCGTCAGTCAGAAATTCCAAGACAATATTTTGAGGTTAATTAATTTTTATTTCTCTTATCCTCAGCAATAAATTTTAAACAAAAATTTTGAAGTATTTTCATCCATCAATACGATTGCTGCATTTTTAATTTTTTAATTTTTTATCGTTTATGGACAACCAGGCTTCACGCGGGCTGCAGCATTTTAAGAACTATGTTGGCATTAAGTTTCAACTGTACAACAGCCTTTTCACATCATTACCTTTTCATCGAATTGAAAAAACAGGTATCCTTTTATCCCTCTTTGTAAACATTTGCGAAGAAGGGTATAAAAAGAAGTTAAGCCCAACGGAAATTATTAAAGAGTTTTTTAAGAAGCATACCTCATTTACTTCGCAAGTGGACCAACTTGATTTGCTATTTCGTTTTACTCAATTTGTAGAAAGACAGGTTGTATTATTTGATGCGCTGGAGGATGCAGCTTTTGTGCATGTGCATGATATAGGAGGTGCCGGCACACTAAAGCAATTGGAATTGGAAGTAATTCAAAAAAATAAAGAAAGTGACCTGGCAAAAAAGCTCGAAGATTTTTCCATTGAACTGGTGCTTACTGCTCATCCCACTCAATTTTATCCTGGCTCAGTTCTGGGTATCATCAACGATCTTTCAAAATCACTATCAGAAAATAATGCTGCGCAGATAAATATGTATTTGCAGCAGCTAGGTAAAACTCCTTTCTTCAAAAAAGAAAAGCCTACGCCGTATGATGAAGCTCTTAGTCTTTTGTGGTACCTCGAGAATGTTTTCTTTGCCGCAGCAGGGCGAATAATTGCGTTTTTAAAAAACCAGTTTCCCGATGCTGTTCACGATAATAATCCCATAATAAAAATGGGCTTTTGGCCTGGCGGCGACAGGGATGGCAATCCGTTTGTAAATACTGATATAACACTGAAGGTAGCTGATGCATTAAGAGGAGGCATCATAAAATGCTATTACCTTGAAATACGGAAACTCAGGCGAAGACTTACTTTCAAAGGAGTAGATGTACTTTTAGCGGACCTGGAAAAACAATTGTATAATAATATTTTTATACCGGGTAACCGTACCAGTTTAACCAGCAAAGAAATTATTGATGTATTAAACACAGTGAAACAAAAAATCGTTTACTATCATAACGGATTATTCCTGCACCTGGTGGATAGTCTTTTAAATAAGATAAATGTTTTTGGATTACATTTCGCTTCCATCGATATAAGACAAGATAGCTCTATTCATAAAAAAGTGTTCCAGGCATTAGGCGCTTCTGACAATATTTTACCAACCGATTATGTAAAATTAAGTGATGACAAGAAGATAGCATTTCTTACCAATAATAAAGAAGCGCTTGATAGTACCGACTACAAAGATCCGGTAATCAATGATACAATTGAAAGTATAAAGGCTATTAAACTAATACAGGAATATAACGGCGAGCAAGGCTGCAACCGTTACATCATTAGCCATAGCAGCAGCGCTCTGAACGTGTTGGAGGTATACGGCTTGTTTATTTTATGCGGATGGAAAAAAGAGGAATTGAATGTAGACATCGTTCCTCTCATTGAGACAATCGAAGACTTACAAAACGCCGGAAAAATTGTAAAGGCTTTGTACGAGAATGAAGTGTATCGTGAACATCTAAAGCGAAGAAAAAATATACAAACTATTATGCTTGGCTTTAGCGATGGAACAAAGGATGGCGGTTATCTAATGGGAAACTGGAGCATTTATAAAACTAAAGAAGAACTGACGGCAGTTTCAAAAGAATATGGTGTTAGTGTTGTTTTCTTCGACGGACGTGGCGGCCCACCGGCAAGAGGCGGCGGTAAAACTCATAAGTTTTACGCCTCCATGGGCAAGAATATTTCCAATAAAGAAATACAGCTAACGATACAAGGACAAACCGTTAGTTCCAATTTCGGAACTATTGACGCGGCGCAATATAATATTGAGCAACTAATACATGCAGGCATTTCAAATGATATTTTTTCTGACAAATCAATAACACTGGAACCGGAAGAAGAAGCTTTGTTGCAGGAGATGGCAGATGAAAGTTTTAACTCCTACACCCTACTTAAAAATCATCCCGATTTTATGGACTATCTAATCCACATAAGTCCATTAAAATTTTACAGTGAAACAAATATTGGGAGCCGCCCTGCCAAGCGCGGAGAATCGGGTAAAATAAGTTTTGAAGATCTGCGTGCAATTCCTTTCGTTGGGTCGTGGAGCCAACTTAAGCAAAATGTTACGGGCTACTATGGCGTAGGTGCCGCCCTGGAAAAAATGGATAGGGAGGGGAAACTAAACCAGTTGAAATTGTTATATAAGAATTCATTATTTTTTAAAACAGTTATTGACAATTGCGAAATGGCCATGAAGAAATGCTTTTTTCCGCTCACTGAATACCTGTCGAAGGATGAAAAATACGGTGAAATATGGAACATGATTTACAAAGAATATGTAGATACGGAAAAATATCTGTTTCAACTTACCGGCAAAAATGAACTGATGGCGGAATACGCAATTGAGCAACAATCTATCGGTATGAGGGAAAAAATAGTTCTACCGTTAGTCACCATTCAGCAGTTTGCTATTTCACGAATCCGTGAAATGGAAAAGGAGCTTATAACTAATGACGTTAAACATACATACGAAAAACTGGCCATGCGCTGCTCCTTTGGAATCATAAATGCCGGGAGAAATTCTGCGTAACTTAAAATTATTGCAAAAAGATTTGAAAGATTGGAAGACGATAAGTTCGGGTATACCTATCCGCAGTAAAATCAAACGGTGAAATATGGCAAGCTAATTGTTTAGATCATTTTGAACTAAACAAAACAAAATGAAAAAATTATTATTACTGGCAGTATTTACTATAGCGATAGGCTTTGCCTCGCAAGCACAAGACTCTCAAACAAAAGTCAAAAAGACTTCCACGGCAGGGCAGAAAGTCCACAATACGTTTAGCAAACACAAACATCACAATGGATACAAAGTGAAAAAGGAAAAAAATGGGGTGAAACATAAAACTAAGGTGAATACAACAACCGGCGAGGTAAAGCAAAAGACTGACAAGAATAAAAAATAAGATGAGCCTTGCCTGTTTCCCGGTGCAAATTTTTATCTCCCCTGGAAAACGAAAAAGTATTGCGATTAAGGCAATACTTTTTTTAACTCAATGCATTTATCGTTTGCAATATTGCGGGTCATTCGCGTAAATAATTCGGCAGCGCGATAATAAATTTTGTTCCCACGTTGATATGCGATTCTATTTTTATTTTACCGCCAAGTTTTTCTATCGCGTCTTTAACAATATACAGGCCAATGCCAGATCCGGTAGTTACTTTATTCGCCCGGTAGAATAAAGTAAAGATATGATCAAGGTGTTTTTCGTCTATACCTTGTCCGTTATCCTCAACCAGCAATTCTGCCTGTTTGTCAGTCGCATTCACTACTATCTTTAAGTAGGGGTGCTCCTGTTCCTTATTGTGATACCTTAAGGCGTTGGAGATTAAATTACGGATCACCATATCCAATCTGGTTTTATCGGTAACAAAGATTGCCGGCTGCTGTATTTCAACAATGCGCCTGATACTCTCAGAATTCTCAGAAAAAACATGATCCTCTAATGCGCTTTCAATTAACTCCCTGAAATCTACCGCCTCATAATTCAATTCTGTTCTTTTATTTTTTGCAAAATCCAATGTATCGGTTATCAGGGAATCCAACCTGAATAAGGTATTTTTTTGCATGTTGAGATATTCATTTCTTTTAGCCTCATTTTTTTCCTCCTTAATAATTTCAACAAGCGTAAGAATAGATGTAACAGGCGATCTAAGGTCGTGAGAAGTTCTGTAAACCAAACTATCCAGCTCCGCATTTAATTTAGTTAGCTCTTCATTTGCCTCGTTGATGGCATTGTTCTTATTGCTCAACTCATCGTTTATTTGTTCCAGTTGTGCATTCACTATTTCAAGCCTCGAAAAGGTCCAGAAGAACTGCCTCGACAGCGCTATTCCCTGCGAAACAACAAAAACAAAAAGCCCGGCATATACAAGGTGCACACTTTCAATAATGAGGCTGGTGTAAAGCAAGTCGTTAATAAATGTGATGAAAAACAAAACAAACCCAATCAGAAAATAAACGCTTCCCGGCCTCTTATGCTTAACGGCATTAGTATAAACATATAATCCATAACATGCAGTCAGTAACATATACACCTGGAAAGGCCGCAGGGAATAACGGAAAATAAGAGGCGATGCAATCAAGGTTATTAATACAAACGGCACACTAACCATTACGATTACACGAAGTATTTTATTTGAAAATTCAGCAGGAAATAATTCATACGAAAAAAGAGAAAGTATGGGAACTGCCAAATACAAAGACACAAACTCAATGTGCTTTATAAATTGCCAACTCCAGTCTGGCAACATAGTAGATCGCCATTTCATCGGTTACCAGCGGGCGAATAGCGACTAACATACAAAAGATACTAAAATATAAAGGCGATAATCTTCTCCTGAAAAACAGGTAGACGACTAAATAAAATATACCCATCAGGAAAAAGCTGCCGGAAATAAAGAAATCACGTGACACATTTTTTATCCAGTAAGCATCGATTTGCTTTTGCGTGCCCAACTTTATGTAGTCCCATAACCCTCCTGTACCATAGTCATAATTGGATACCTGGATAACAATGTTCAATTGATTATTTTCCGGTATTACCGGAACAATTGCCGGTACAAAAGCAGCGGTAGCGGTAGCTTTAGTGGCGCCGACATTTCCCATTTGAAAAATTTGCCGGCCGTTTACAAATAATTTATATGCAGAACTAACGGTTAAAAACTTTAGTGCAAGCCTTTCATTTGATGGGGGACATAATACTTTTAGCCTGTAGGTGGCATAGCCAAACCCTGGTTCTAACAACGTTTTTCCCGGAATAAGTTTGTTCCAAAAGCCGGGTACATTGGCGTACACCGGGGACGCTGTTTCAGTGGTGTCAAATGATGAAGGGGTGATATAAAGTTTTCCAATAAAACTCCCAATCGCCGTTTAAATCAGTAATGCCATCTTTGGTCCAGTTCCAGCTTCTGATATCCAGCACTCCTTTTTTTCCAGATATTTTTGACTGACAAAATGAAACATTATATATTGTAATAACACATGAGAAGAAAGGCCAGTTTCCTCATGCTTATCCATGTAACCCCGTATATGGCTTCCCTGTTCAGCTTCATAAATTCATCTATTGTGTTTAATACATAAGTATTGAATTACTCATTTAAAAGAAAACTATTACCGGTTGGCGTAAGTATTTCCGCAAATAAGGAGATTTCAATAAAGTTCAGGAACTGTCTGTGTAAGTTTTGATTAATGGGGTAATTATCACTAAAACTAAAAATGTTTTACGTCAAATGCAAATTTTACTGGATTTTTTTATAAGCCAAAATTGGTATTAACATAAATTAAAAGGTCGGCATGTGGTAAAGTCAGGGCTTTCGCTGGAATCAACTTTCGTCCAAATCTGTAAAATTCTTAAGACACCATGGCTGCGGATAGCCATACTGTCCATACGTGGGTTTGGGAAAGAAAAGAAACACGATATAACAAATAAAGGCCGTATCTAACGGCCCTTATTAACTGCTAAGCTGTGTCTTTAATGTCTTGCTAATATTCCAATCAAAAGGCCTGCTATTCCTCCTATCACCATTCCATTGCCAAATGATTTTGACTTTTCCTGCCTTTCCTGTTCAGATTCTTTTATCCTCCGGTTCCTTTCATAGGTACTTAACGAACGATCATTTCTATATCCATCAATTCTTTGATCATATTGCCGGTTCATTTGGTCATACGCTGCCTGCCGGTTACGATCGTCATTGCGTTTCTTAGTGTAGGCATTGTTGTTATACGCATAATCATTTGAGCGGTGTTGATCGTTATTATACCTGTTGTCCCGGCTTTGATTTACCTGGTTACGATCCTGGCTGTTGTAGCTGTCTTTCCTGCTCTGTGCCGATGCGGCAGTAAATGATAATGCAACTATTATTATTACTATTAACTTTTTCATTGTTTTAATTTTAATTGGTTAAAAAATAAGACCGGCATTTACCATTTATGCGAATCATGCCCATGTGAATTGCTTTTTGCATACTGAAATTCCACCTTGTTTAAGGCATCCTTACGCTGGCCTTGCAGCCACTGAATTTGTTTGGCCTTTTCCCTGCTGCTTAAACGCCTGTTATATTTTACAGATGCAATTTTTTGATCAAATTCCCGGTTGATCATTTGCAGTTTTTCCTGCTTTTCCTTCTGGGAAAAATAACTGTTACCATAAGCCACACCGTTGCCTTTGTTAAAGCCGTAATGTTTATCATTGCTTATTTTTTTGCTGTCATTCCAGGCAATGTTTTTGTCCTGGTGGGATTGTGCCGAAGCGAAACTTATAGTTCCTGCTGCGAATAAAATCATTGTAAAAATCTTTTTCATAATTGTAATTTTTAAAAGTGAATCAATGTATATAAGATGGATTATTGAGAGCTTCGTTTAAAGAGAAGGATGCATTTACGTCGCGGGATATTGGCAGTTAGTCGCATAATTTTGGATAGGCTGTCTTCGCAGGGTGTTTGGTCGCAAATTGTATAAGGTTACTGCCATCTAACGTTCCTCATTTCTATGAGTAACGGGTTTATGAACCCACACTTGGTTTCCTGCAAAATGCATCAGCATATTAAAACTATTGCTTCCGTTGTGAGAAGCTTTCTTTAAAACAAAAATGGTAAGTTTATGATGGTTGGCCATTGGTCAGGAGACCAGATGACGACTCTCACGAATGGATAATGTGGGCTTGCGAAAGGGAGGAAACACCGACAAAGGCTTGAGTAGTTATTACTTCGTACCCAAGCATATTTTTATACAATTTAATGATTTGGTAATTAGGTGCCTGTATGCTGTATCCTGTAGATACAATAACTTCATTTTTCCGCTATAGGGTAATTACTTTAATTGATGTAGCTTTTTCTGTTGGCTTTTAAAATTAATTAAATCAAGAACGCAACATACTAGAGATATTTTTTATTACTTTGATTCTATATTTACAGAAAATAATCTATTTACTGACCCGTAAAACTCAAATGACCTTATGACAAAAATTATTAGTTCAGTACTCGTTGCATTCATCATCATGTCAGTTATCTCTTGTTCTAAAGTATCAGACCAGCATACGGTAATTTCAACTCAGGAATTTACCTCCGGAAGTTACATTGAAAGCGGTGACACGCTGAATTCAAAAATGGGTTCTGACGGGCGTGCTATTAAGGGCACACTTAAAAGCGGGCAGGTATATTATTTATCTGCTGATTTTAGTGATGCAACGGTTAACAGCGGCGATACATTAGTTGTGCAAAGCGACGTACAGGTATTGGTAGTAGGTCAAACAAGCGGCCCTTCAAAAATTGGAACACAGGGTCATTCGCCCGCACTTATCATTAACGGCACATTTCTTTGCCTTGGCAATAAAGCCCATCCCGATTTATTTACTGTTGCGAATGCTTCTCTTAAATCCAATCCGGCATCAGATCCGCAAGATCCGGCAACTGATCCGGCTTTTGCAGGTTACTGGGGCGGCATACAAGGAGGCGCAGGTTCGGGCGATATTATCATTAAGTGGACGAGGCTGGAATATACAGGCGGAATCGCACCTGCCACAGATCCTTTACGGCCGGGCAAAGCCCGTTACGGCTTGTTTATCCAAAATCCTTCAGCTAATTTAGTGCTGGAAGATGACTGGTTTTATGGCTCCAATAATGACATGATTCGCCCGGCGGGAGGCAAATATGAGATTTTCAGAAACACATTTGAAAAAATAGGTTTAATTGCCGGTGAATGCGTAAATGTAAAAAGCGGCTGTGTTGGCGATATAGCTTATAACCTTGCTGTCGGAGGCACGGGAAATGCTTTTAAAACATCCAATGCCGGTGGGCTCTCTCCCCAAAGCAATATGAATACCTACAACAATACTGTCGTAACAGGTGGCTTTCGCCAAGCTAAAGCGGGAGAAGGAGGTTCTATTGATTTTGAAAATGGAGGAAGAGGCCTCGCCTACAACAATATCCTGGTTGATTGCGCTTACGGCCTCAGTGTACTCGGTGGAGGAGGATTGACACCAGCCGCTGATACCGCCAACATACAATACGGTTATACTTTTAATTATGGGGATGATACCACCATCACCCATCAATTTCTTCCGGCCGGGTTTATAACGGTACCGCAAACGGGTGACATCAATGGCGGAAATGCGACCGTGCCGGGCGCCAACAATCCAAAGTTTGTTAACTACCCCTTACCGCTCTCTGCTACTTCAAATTTTGGCGAACTGAATTATGCGGGCAATTACGATTTTCACCTGCAAAGCAGTTCACCCGCTGCAGGTAAGGGATTTACAGGATTTGCGCCTTATGCAGCAGTTAAGATTGATCCTGTATTTGGGGTTACTGAGATTACACCTCCCGGCAAGGATCTCGGCGCTTTTCAATCTGACGGTACGGGTAACCAGCACTGATGATGCAAGAATCTTTATACCAGTTTAATCTTTGTAAGCATGTATTTGAACCGGTTTTATTTGAACGTCTTTTGCGTAACGATTTGTTGTGCCTTGCAAACGAACGTATTTGCCGGCTCTGTTCATGGCCGCATCTTTAATAAAAAAACCCATGAAATAATATCAGGTGTAACGATAGCTGTGTGCAAATACTCATCTCTCAACTATAAGTGATTTTAGTGGTAATTTCTTTTTTAATAAACTGCCCCCAGGCAAAAACGTATTCGTTTTTACGGCTATCGGTTATAAAACAGATACTATTTCAGTTATCATTAATGAAAATGAGCCGGTCGCACTTATCGGTCTTATTAGAAGAATTCAGTGAACGCCTGCCGGGTGTTACGATTCACAGCATATATATAGATAAAGGCTCCGAAAAAAATGCGCGAGTTAATACAAGCCGCATCAATCCCTATCGTTGATATTGTTTCCGAAGAGGCAATTGCACGTACGAGTGATTTAAATATTGCCGAAGTAAGCCGCAGGATAAACGGACTGTCTGTTTCTACAGAAAATTCAGGTGAGCCGGTTAAAACAATTATCAGGGGAATGGATCCTAAATACAACTATACGCTGGTAAATGGTTTTAAAATTCCCAGCCCTGCTGACAGGGCCCGGTATGTTCCGCTTTCTTTTTTTCCGGCAGCTATGGTACAGCGTTTAGATGTGTATAAAAGCCTTACCCGGATATGGAAGGTGATGCTATTGGCGGTGTTGTAAATTTGGTTTTGCGAAATGCTCCCGAAAAACCCGTATTCAATTTAAACTTACAAACCGGTTATAACAGCTTCTTTTTTAACCAGCCTTATCTTTCCTTTGACTGGCATGGCATACAAAAGAAATCTCCGTACGAATTACATGGTTCCGGCTATTATGCGCAGGGCGCAGATTTTACAAAAAACAATTTATCTTTTTCGAATTCCCGGCCTGGCATAGACGCAATTGGCAGTTTAATCTGGGGCAGGCGATTTTTCAAATAATAAACTGGGCTTGTTGGTTTCAATAGATCATCAAAATATAAGAACAGGCAATTCTAATTTTTTTATTCCCCAGAACAATGAACCGCAGGTTAATAATGTTCCCGGCCTAACTGATTTTTACCTGAACCAAGTATTCAGCAACCGATAATAAGGGAAAACATTCATGCAACACTCGATTACACGTTTAAGCCGGGAAATACTATTTCGTTTTACCAATTTTATACCAGTGAAAAAGATATTGAAAGCAGGAACCGTATAGATACGAGCCTTACACAGGGAAGAAGCGTGCCTGGTACGGGCAGCATTCTTATATCAAACCGTTCCAGGTTACATATTAAGCGGCTTTACAGCGCAAGCATTTTGTGGCATGTTAAGGTAGCAAAACACATATTAGTCAGTGTTCCTGTAGCCTATTCTATTGCAAGCGGCCTTTATCCAGACTGGTCCGAATTATCCGCCCTGACAAGTGTGATTGAAAACCCAAACGGGCAAATAGTTCAAGGGCCTCTTTTGCTGGAGCCATTAACCCGAATATGGCTGCGAAATAAAGAAAGGGATATCGTAATAAGTCCGCGTATTGATTATCGGCTATATCTTTAAAAAAAGAGAATTCTATTTAGTGTCGGCGGCCTTTTAAGGGATAAGCACCGTGATAATTTTTTTAATGAATATACTTTTCAGCCTGCGATAACAAGTAACCAGGGCCAGCCTTTTACCGATATTTACCAGGCAGTGTGGACAAATAACAACGGCCCGCAAAATCCATTGGGTGACGTAGCAAACCCTAATACTTATAAAGCCAATGAAGATATCAGCGCTGCATTTTTTTCAGTAAAAATAAAAAGCGACAAAACAGATTTTATTGGCGGTATGCGGTATGAAGCTACAAGGCAACATTTCCAATCATCCGTTAACCCAAGTATAAGCTATGGTAAAGAAGGTAAAATCAATTACGATGATTTTCTGCCCTCCTTTGCAATTTAAATATAACCTCACTGGTAAAAATTCCATAAGAGCATCCTTGTTTAAAAGTATCTCAGGCCTGCATTATACAATATTACATTTTATTCGTTGCAGTACGAAGATTATACTGAAGCCGGCAACCCTTTTCTTCTGAGAGCCAAAGCCACTAATGCGGACTTACGGTATGAGCTACACGCAAATGAACTGGATGAATTAGTTGTCGGCGTTTTTTATAAACATATTGTTCATCCATACGAAAGAACATTGCTTAATGCCGGAGACGTATTATACCCTTTACCACAGCAAGGTCTCAGTTACACACCTGCCACTACCCTTACTGCCCAGGTAAAGAATTCGGCAGATGCCAACGTTTATGGGTTTGAATTTGACGGGGAAAAATATTTTGGCAAGATTGGTTTACAGGCAGGTTACACTTACACCTATTCCCGCATCACCCAGGCCACCAAATTTAAAACCAGGGAAGATCCGGCAAATACAGTCCAGCAATATTATTACAGTAACTAAATATCAATCAAGGCCATTGCAAGGGCAATCCGCTCATTTGCAAACATTGGTTGCTTTATAAGGACAATAACTTGGGACTAACGGCGCGGATGTCCGCAATTTATACAGGCCGAAGAATCTATTCCTCCTCCGGATGGTATGGACTGGATTATTGGCAAAAGGGTTATTGGATAATCGATGCCTCAATAGATAAGAAACTGGGTTCGCGATTCAAACTATATCTAAAAGCAAATAATATTTTTGATACCCATACTATTGTTGAACTGTTACAATCAAATCCTTCCAATGACTTAGCATTGATACCCGGCCAGCAAAGCGCCAACCGTATAACGGTAATGCGCCAAACAGATTTCACAAGCTATTTCGTTGGTGTATACTGGTCTTTACGATGAACTATTCCGGATGGCGGTAAATATGAAAGCAATTTAGCAATGTAAATATTTACAGCCTAAAATTCATACCCAACATTCACCATGAAATTTTCGGTCTGCCCAGGCCATTTATAAACGCTATTGTAAGCACCTGACCAATATACCACATTGGTAATGTTATTTAAGTTTGCGGCAATTTTAAAATGTTGATAACTGTAATGGATACCCGCATTTAGCGTGAGATAGCCTGGCAAAGTAATATCGGGATCCAGTGTATTGCGAAGGCTTACAGATGAATGCCCAATAGAAGATCCCAAGGCCTTTAAGGCACCGCTGGCGAAAGTGTATTTTATATAACTGCCGCTGGTATTGCGTGGCGCATTTTCTGCAAGCATACCTACCTGTGAGGCTATTTTACTTTTGATTATTTTAGATTCATTATAAGACTAGGTAAGAAAGACACTCAGGTTGGGCAGTACGTTGCCACTTGCTTCCGCCTCTATTCCACGCGACCTGTTCTCTCCCTGCTGAACAAATAAATCAGGATTGCTGATATCATTTGCATTAACTGCTACATTTTGTAAACAATCTGGTAAAGGGCTAAGGAAGCTGATAATTTATTTTTGAAAAAATTTCCTTTAATACCTGCCTCAAGTAATTGACTTGTTATCGGTTTAAAAGGTTCAACGAAAACCTGTGCTGCACCGGATGCTTCAAATGGATCAAATCCTTTATTATAAGTTGCGTATAAACTTAAATTTGGCTTTAATGAATAAACAATGCCTATTCTTGGCAGGAATACTTTTTCTTTAAGATTACCTGCACTGTCATCATCGCCATCACCTTTATAAAACTCTTCTCTTAAACTTAAAAGAAATTTCCATTTATCCACAGTTACCTGGTCCTGCACGTAAACACCCTGTGTATGATATACATCCCCATCCACATCTGTTTCATCTTCATCAAAATTTGATAATTGGTAAGTGCTTACGAGCCTTTGCACATACTGCGGATTTTTCAAACTGAATGTGCCAACGATGCCGCTGCCTGTTCCGAACTGGCCAGGCAATTCATAATATTGCTGGTCAAGATTAATTTTACTTCTTACGTAATCATATCCTAATAATATTTCATGATTTACTTTGCCTGTATTGGCTTTATAAGTAAAATAACTGGTAACGGAGTTGGTATTGGTAGGATAATTCCATTTGGTATGATACAGATAAACTGAATCACCGGTTATGTAATCATTCAACCCATGGTCTGCAACTTTTTGTTTGGTAGTATAATTTAAATAGCCCCCGTTAAAACTAAGCCGGTCATTCAATTTATAAGCAAGTGTAATGTTGGAAGCAATATCCGTTTCATGGAGATAATCTCCTTTTTGCACTAATGAAAGTTTGATTGGAGTTGATTTTAAAGTTGCATCATCCTGGTAACCGGGTTGTCCGCGATCAAGTACTGTATTAATATGCGATAATGAAAAATCAACATTTATTTTAAACTTATCATTAGGTATAAAGCTTAATGACGGCGCCACTTCATACGCTTTTGCATACACATTATTTCGAAAAGTTTTGGTATTATCATAACCCGCATTAAAACGATACAATAATGTTTTGCTTTTATTTAAAGGGCCGGTAATGTCGCCTTCGGCACGGTAATGATTCCAGCTTCCTGCATACAAATTAATGTTACCTTCTGCCTTTTATCAATGGCTTTTTGGTAACAAGATTAATAGTACCTCCCGGATCGCAGTTGCCATAGAGCGTTGCTGTTGGGCCTTTAATTACTTCCACCCTTTCAATATTCACAAGCATGGAACTGGTATAAGTGGTATTGTATCCACGAAGGCCATTAATATCCCTTGCATTTTCCGCACGAAACCCACGTATAGTATATTCATCATAACCCGAATATTGATTTACTCCGGCTACTTCATTTACCGCATCTTTTAAGTTAAACGCCATTTTATCCGTGATGAGTTCTTTGGTAATTGTAGAGATCGATTGAGGAATATTGATGGAGGAGTTTCTGTTTTATTTCCAAAAAATGAATAATCGCTTTTATAGGATTACGGGTAATCGGCCATTAATTTCAACACCTTGTAATTGTTGAATATTATACTTAAGATTGATGGTGCCTATATCAACCGTTTCGTTTTCGCCGAGGATCATTTCGCGATACAGTGATTTTGTGCCAACTGAAGAAATAACCAGGCTATCCTTCAAGGCAGGCAGGTGATCCAGGATAAAAATGCCGTTAATATCTGTGACAGTCGCCCTGTTTGATTTTTGAAGTTCCACGGTTACATTCACCGCCGGATTTCGATCCATATCAATTATTTTTCCTTTAATAATACCTTTATGTTTTTGTGCAAACAGGCTTAACGAAGAAAAGCATGATAATGAAAAATAGAATGCTGAATAATAGTTTCATAACAGACAGGAGGCAGGGTTTTAAGTAAATTAAAACTTCACATAAGTTAAGTTTTCAGAATACATTCTGTGGTAAAAATACGATTTGGATTTAAAAAATCTAATAGGGAAGTCCATCTGCATTAATTTAACTGATTAATAAATGAGGCATGTTTATGGCAGGATTTTTTTTATCAGAACACTTCTGATGACAAATACCAATACACCGCCTTATTATATTGAATCAACCGGCGTACAAAAGCCCGGCCTCATACCCGGGCATCGCATGGGTTTATAAACCACACTTGATTTCCTGCAAATGCGCAGCACATTAAAACTATTGCTTCCGTTGTGAGGCCTTAAACCTGTGAGGTTTTTAAAACCTCACAGGTTTAGCTTCCCCGATTGCGATAAATTCTTACTTTAGCGCATGCCTTTATTTCAACAATCTGTTGTAAAGAAATATCTCAACGATCTTAATAAACCAGAACTTCAAACTGCATGGCAGTTATTCACCGCACATTTTCATGACGCTGCTACGCAGGAAAACATTCGCAATTTAAAAGAAGAAGAATACCAGGAAGGATTTGTACGCGACTTGTTTGTACGTGTGTTAGGCTATACACTTAACCCACAACCAGGTTATAATTTTGTTTTAGAAAAGAAATCAGTAACAGACGCTACTAAAAGCGATGGAGCCATGCTATCGGGCAATAATGTTATTGCGGTAATAGAATTAAAAGATACCGGCACGGCTGATCTTGATAAGGTAAGCAACCAGGCTTTCGGCTACAAGCACAAACATAAAAACTGCGTCTATGTTATCACCAGCAATTTTGAAAAGCTGCGGTTTTATATAAATGATGCGACTGACTACGAAGAGTTCAATCTTTTTACCTTAACACAGGAAAGATTTGCTTTGCTGTACCTGTGTTTGCAAAAGCAAAATTTGCTCGCCAATATTCCACTACAGTTAAAGCAACAGTCGCTGTCGCTGGAAGAGAATGTAACCAAAAAACTGTATGCAGATTATTCATCTTTCAAAAGAAAATTGTTTCAAAACATTGCAGCGCAAAACCCGCAACATGATAAACTGCTGCTCTTTAAGAAAACACAAAAACTCTTAGACAGATTCCTCTTTATATTTTTTGCAGAAGACAGGCTATTACTGCCTCCCAATTCTGTAAGAGAAATATTGCAGCAATGGGAAGATTTAAAAATAAAGTATGATGAATACTTCCCCCTTTATAACAGGTTTAAAAAATACTTTGGTTATTTGAATGTTGGCCATGTGGGAAAGCAACATGAAATATTTGCATACAATGGCGGCTTGTTTTTCCCGGACGAAATTCTTGATAATATAATAATTGATGATACTGTTTTATATGATGGCACCAAAATGCTGAGCAATTATGATTTTGAAACTGATGTGGATGTAAATATTCTCGGGCATATATTTGAACATAGCCTTACCGAGATAGAAGAACTGCAGGCCGAATTGGAAGGCAAAGCCATAGAAAAAAATACCACGAAGCGAAAGAAAGACGGCGTGTTTTATACGCCCCGTTATATTACCAAATATATTGTTGAAAATACAGTTGGCGCACTTTGCACACAACAAAAAGAACTGTTAGGGATAGACGAAGAAACTTTTGCTCCCAAAAAAAGAAAAGACAGGCGAAAGCTGTTGCTCGATAAAATTGAAGGTTATAGAACATGGCTTTTGCAATTAACCATTTGTGACCCTGCCTGTGGAAGCGGCGCTTTCTTGAATGCCGCATTGGAATATTTAAAAGAAGAACACCGCACCATCGATGAATTAAAGGCAAGAATTTTTGGCGATGCCATTGTGTATACTGATATTGACAACAGCATTTTAGAGAACAATTTATTTGGCGTTGATATAAACGAAGAAGCCATAGAAATTGCAAAGCTTAGCTTATGGCTGCACACCGCAAGGAAAGGAAGAAAGCTAAGCAACCTAAGCAACAATATTAAATGCGGTAACAGTTTAATTGATGATGCAACCGTTGCCGGCGATAAAGCATTTGTATGGAAAGATGAATTTAAAAAGGTGTTTGATAATGGAGGCTTTGATGTGGTGATTGGAAATCCGCCATATGTGAGAGCTGATCTGCTGGAAATCTTTAAGTGATGAGAATGATTGTCTAATAAAATATAAAACGTTTCACAACCTATCCGGTAAATTGATCTATATATTCCTTTTATTGAATATCAACTTCAAATTGATGAAACATAACGGCATTACTGCTCTTAATAACACCTAATCCTGTCTTAACGCAATTTATATGTCAGAATGCAGAAAGATTGGTTGATTAGATAAAAATATCTTTTCGATATAGATTATTTTCCCGAAATCTTCCAGAAGTTTTTAAAAATGTTTCAGTTGATTAGTATTAATTTTTAGCTCTTCACAAACCAGTGATAGAGATGATCGTCGATGAAATTAAGATAATCAATCTGCAAAATGAGGAAACAGTTTTGAAGTTTACCCTCAAAGATGTAGATTGATTCAAAGAGAGAATCTCTTTTAAAAAATTAGGCTTCGTTTTTCGAACTACATGAAATATGTTATATAAGTGTCGGTATTGCAAGGACTAATAGCCATGAGAAGTAAAAGAAGAGAGAGTTTGAAATTGACAAGAGATTTGATATCTAACAATGTAGATGCTATAAATACCAAATGATGTGCATACTGTCAAGGAAAAGAATGATAATTGGATTGAAGAGATAATCGTTGGATTGAGTTACAAAAAGATGAAACTTTTGTTCCTGAATGAAGAAGGTAAGCATTTAAGGATAATTATACTTGAAGGATAACGTAAAACTTGTGGCTATGAGTAAGTCGGTAATGGTTAGCTGCGACCGTAGAGATCAAGATATATTTTAATGGAAAGCGAATTGGTTTTAAAAGATGGATAATTTTAGAAGAAAGATTTTGTATGAGCATAATGATGAAGCTTTTACAAGTGAAGAAGAGTGGCGTAAATATGAAGCTTTACAGTAATTTTGATTATAAGCAAGTATTGTTTTGTCAATATTAACATCCAAGCTGATTGCATTTCAATTAAATTCAAATAAAGAATGAATATTCATATTTATTCCGAAGATTAGATAAGAATTTAAAAGTTCCATTTAAAATATCTCGATGGATAACAGCAACCCGTCCTCGACAAAGCAGACATCATGCTTTCAAAAAATAAAGAACTAAGTGTTCTATCACAACAATTCACCCAATTATTACAAGCAAAGTTTTCGGCCATCAACATAAATAAAAAATTAGAAAACTGGTATGAGTTAACAAGCAATGAATTTTTAAAAGAATTATCCAAACAAAAAATAAAACCTCCGCTTGCACAGCAGCAGGAATGGTTGCAATATTTTGAAGAACAAAAAACAAAAGCAAATACCATTCAGCAGACGATTAACCAAACAGATAAAGAAATAGATGTAATGGTGTACGAGTTGTATGGCTTAACAGAGGAAGAGATAGGGATTGTGGAAGGAAAGACAAACCAAAACCTGTGAGGTTTTTAGAAACCTTACAGGTTCATTATGAACGCCTTCATCTTATTCATGAACGTCTTCATCTGATTCTTGAACGTCTTCATCTGAATCAAAATCACGATTCTCTAATTGAAAATTGCCTTTCCTCAAATATAAATTTCATTTTTTCATAGGTAATGCCCCTCGTAAAATCACTTGACACATCTATCGGTTAATCTTTCAATTAAAAAATAATTGAAAATGCAAAAGGCTTTAAGCACCATAGAATATTTTACCCTACTTATTCACAATGCTCAAACACACTGAAATTTATTTGACTAAATCATATATTTTCGCCAAAAGTCAATTAAAAGAGCATTTTTTTGTGACAATGAGCCTCAGAAGTACAATAAACGAAAAAATAAATTACATATAAACATTTATAATATAATAAACTCACCGGTGAGCAATGAAGTATTACGGAATATTTGTACTTTTTATTTTTGTATTCCTTGTTTCTATAAAACCTGTTATAGCGGCAACCGTCTATAATAGGATTTCCTGCAGGCATTGTGTGCAGAACACCCATGATCACCGGCAAAACGCTGAGGTAAAAGCATGTAAACCACCCCGTGAAGAGGATGTATTAAACCGTAAGACGGCAGCAGGGATGTTCATTACATGCACGGGAAGCAATTTCAAATTCAGTCACTCTTTCTTCGATATTTGCAGAAAGCTTCTGACATTTCCCGCATCATTCCGATATATACTTTCAAATAGCAGCGGGCACACCAGGGTTTTATCGTCCTTTATTTTTTTTCCGTTTCATTCTTTTTGGTAATCATCGTTGTTAGTCCCCCAATATAATTTCTTAAAAACTTCATTCTTTAACATTAAGACCAATCCGGTTACGGCGCTCCCAATACCTGTTCATACTTAACTACCAAAATATACCAGCGTGAAAAAAAATATTCCTTTTGGCATACTTATCATCATTTTAATTCTCACATTAATTTATCCTTCGCACTCAATTGTACATATTGAAGGCAACAAGATCGATTCCGGCGACACCGCGTGGATGCTGACAGCAACAGCACTTGTGTTAATAATGACGCCCGGCCTGGCTTTTTTCTATGGCGGCATGGTTCGCAAAAAGAACGTACTCTCTACCATGATGCAAAGTTTTGTCTGCATGGGTGTTATCACCATCATCTGGGTAATCTTTGGCTTCAGCCTCGCCTTTGGCGATGATGTTAATGGTGTAATTGGCAACCCCGGTACTTTTTTTATGATGAAGGGCATGCTTGGTAATGCCACCTGGAAACTGGCGCCCACTATACCCCTTGTATTGTTCGCCATGTTCCAATTGAAGTTTGCAGTAATTACGCCTGCTTTAATTACAGGGGCGTTTGCGGAAAGAATCCGGTTTAATTCCTATCTTATTTTTCTGTGCCTTTTTATGATATGCATCTATGCTCCCCTGGCACACTCTACGTGGCACCCCGATGGTTTAATGTTCAAGGCCGGTGTGCTGGATTTCGCCGGAGGCACGGTGGTGCATATGTCTGCTGGTTGGGCCGCACTGGCATCGGCTATCTACCTTAAACAGAGGCATGTGCAGGTGCATCAGCCGGCAAGAATCAGTTATGTTCTATTGGGCACAGGTTTATTGTGGTTTGGATGGTTTGGATTTAATGCGGGGTCTGCGTTGAGTTCCGGAGATTTGGCTGCCACCGCCTTAGCCACTACAACTACCGCTTCTGCTGCGGCTGCTATATCCTGGATATTTTTTGACATATTACGCGGCAAGAAACCCTCTGTAATGGGTGGATGCATCGGCGCCGTGGTGGGACTTGTTGCCATAACACCCGCTGCCGGTTTTGTTACCATTCCCAACTCACTGGCAATTGGTATTGTTGCCGCAATTGTCAGCAACCTGGTGGTAATATGGCGTTCCAGGACTTCTATCGATGATACACTGGATGTATTCCCTTGCCACGGAGTGGGTGGTATGGTTGGAATGCTGTTAACAGGTGTGTTCGCACATCAAAATGTAAATGCCGGTAACACAACGGGTAATGGGCTTTTTTATGGCGAGACACATTTATTTTTGGTTCACCTCATGGCTTTAGTAGCGGTGTCGGTTTTTGCTTTCTTCGGATCGCTTTTGCTATTAAAGATTACAGATCTCATTAGTCCGCTGCGGGTATCAGCAGCGGATGAAATTGCAGGGCTTGATGTGAGTCAGCACGGAGAAGAGCTATAACCAGGCGCCATCTCAGGGTTATTATGCCTTTAGCAATGTTCCCACAAAAACACGGAGAACACTAAAAATATTGCTTCGTGATCTTAATGTCTCTGTGGGAGATGCTTCATTTTAGAGTTGACACAACACTATATTTTTCGAATAGCACAGTGCCTTAGATCAAACCTTAAACAAGGAAATTGATTGTAAATTTACTGCCTGGGGGAAATTGTCTATTTCAAAGATTTGAATAAAACATTATTTATGAAAAAAATACGTTGGGATTTGATAGGCATTCTCGGAGGTGTTGCCGGAGTAATTATTGCGGTGAGAGCTGTACTGAAAACTGGCGGTCCTAATAGTACCTACATTGCAATTGCCTTGGTACTTGTTTTTGGCGGCATGGGATATTTCTTATACAAGTTTTTGTGGCAACCGAAGTTTAATACCCGGCGACTACAATTGGAAGGCATCCCGGGCAAAGCGAAAATCTTAGAAGTTCATGAAACCAATATTACGGTTAACCAAAATCCCCAGTTCAGGCTTCTAATGGAAATAAAAAATAGCGACGGCCAGGTTTATACAACGTCATGCAAAACGGTCGTCTCCCGCCTGCGTACCATATATTTTCAACCGGGCAAAGAAGTGAATATAAAAATTGATCCGAAGAATGAAAAAAATGTGATTGTTGATGTTTAATAAATTTGGAAACAGCAGAACCCGGAAATTTTAGTTTTCATAACCAGGGTTGTAACTTATGTTTTGGCATTTTTCATTTTGTTTACTACTTCAAGGTCGTTCTTTGATAAAGAATCCCACCATTCGTCGGAAACATCATCAAGCCTGTATTCAGTATCAATATCATAATCGCCATTGGCATCAATTTCATAGAAGCAATTGTTTAAGGTATCCAACACGCTATTTACAGATTTAAGCTCTACAAAGAATAGCCGGCTAACTATTTTTTTGTTTGCTTGTTGTTCCAGGATTTCTACCCGTTTTCCGAGGTCACCAATTCTGTCATCCCGCCAGGCTAAAAAAATGACCGCTAATACAATTACCAGGATGAACCCTATTACTATTAATGTTGACATAATGATTCGACTGTTTTAAATGCCTAAGCGTCAATTTATACAAATTATTTTAAAGGATGCTTCAATACCTGAACTTTTCGCCACACGAAACACTAAGTGTCCCGAATTTTAAAAAAGCCTTTCATAGAAATGAAAGGCCTATTAGTTTCCAAAAGGGAAAATATTTCAAATCTATTTTTGCCAGGCAGCAATTGCTACACAATGGCATTTAACCCATTGCCAGTGACGGTCGCGACGTTAAAGGCGATCTTTTATGAACAGGTTTCACGACAGCCTTTGGATGAATCATCTTAAAATAAATAAAACTTAACAACATCGATAATACGAGACTTGAAAGAATCGAAATTTTTGCAATGTCCCTGTATACCTCCTCCTGAAAGGCAAGTGCCGTTGTAAATATAGACATGGTAAACCCAATACCGGCCAATGAGCCTACGCCCAATAGCTGTTTCAAATTGGTATTGGTTGGCAGCTTTGCAATCTTAAGTGCAATCATAGCCCTGCTGAAAATAAAAATACCAACCGGTTTACCGAGTACTAACCCAAACATAATTCCCAAACTCACGCTGTCATTCAATGAACCTACAATATCTGCAGGAATCATAATGGCCGTATTAGCTAAAGCAAAAAGTGGCAATATGAAAAAGTTCACCAGCTTGTGAATGGCTTTTTCGAATTTTGGCAAAGAATTTACCGGAATTGTAAAGGCAATCAGTACCCCGCTAATACTTGCCTCTATGCCTGAATTAAAGATCAGATACCACAAAGCAAACGAAAGAATAATTTGTATAACGCCTTGTTTAACCCTGAAGTAATTACAAGTCCAGATAGCGCCATATGCAAGGGCTGCGCCCAAAAGGAACATCCATTTTATTTGGTTGCCATAAAAAAGTGCAATTACTACGATAGCCCCAAGGTCATCGATGATTGCCAGTGCCATCAGGAATATTTTTAAACTAGCAGGCACTTTTTTCCCAAACAATGAAGCGATGCCCAAAGAAAACGCAATGTCAGTAGCTGTAGGGATTCCCCAGCCGTGGGCGAAACTTGAAGTTATATTAAAAGAAGAATAAATAAGAGCTGGAACTATCATGCCTCCCAGAGCCGCTCCAAAAGGAAGAACTGCTCTTTTGAAACTGGATAATTCGCCGGTTAATAGTTCGCGTTTTATTTCCATACCGGCCAACAAAAAGAAAATGGCCATTAGAAAATCGTTGATCCACTTTAAACCTGAATGCGGAAGCGGAAAAGGAAGTCCTAAATGGATCTCACTATTCCAAAACTCCCTATACGCTTCACCGTTAGATGAATTGGATAAGATCAATGAAGCCGCTGTGCAAGCAAGTAATAATATTCCGGTAAACCTGCTATCCGACATAAAAATTCTTATCGGATCAATGGCTTTTCTTATGAATTTTGTCAAACCTTTTTTATTTAAATTTTCCGGAAGCGCTCTAAAGAGAGCGCCTCCGGAAATATGGTTAATTAATCAACATAGCCGTGAACTCCCATTTCAGGAATATCCAATCCCGCAATTTCATCTGCAGCGTCTGATCTAAGACCAATTGGAGTTTTAGCACACAACTTGAAGAACAAATACATCACGACAAACACAAATACAAAGCAGGTTACTGCTCCAATTAGTTCTGCAACAAATTGTTTCCCGTCTCCGTAAAATAATCCCTTTACATTACCGGCTACTCCATTCCATCCGTCGCCATAGGAACCATCCGCAAATAGACCTAATGAAAGAACGCCCCAGATTCCATTAGCGCCATGCACCGCAAATGCGCCAACCGGATCGTCAATTTTTAAAGTTTTTTCCACAAAGAAAGAAGCCCAAATAACAACCAGGCCGGCAATAACTCCAATAATTACTGCCGAAAGGGGATTTACGAAGGCACAAGGGGCTGTAATGGCAACAAGACCAGCAAGCATTCCATTAGCCATCATTCCCGGATCCCATTTATTGGTTTTGGCTTTCATATACATAGCTGCAGCAAAAGCGCCGGCAGCGCTGGCAAGCATTGTGTTTACTGCAACAATTGAAATACGCATATCGTTACCTGACAAGGTTGATCCTGGGTTAAAGCCAAACCAACCAAACGCAAGAATAAATGTTCCTATAATTGCCATTGGTATATTATGACCGGGTATTGTATTTACGCTTCCATCTTTCCCATATTTACCAATACGAGGTCCGATTACTATTGCACCAGCCAAAGCGGCTACACCTCCTACTTCATGAACCACTGAAGAACCGGCAAAATCAACATGACCATGTCCCAAACCAAAATTTACTCCAAGTTGAGACAACCATCCGCCACCCCATACCCAGTTACCAAATATTGGATATACGAACATGGAAATAAAGAACCCAAACACAATGAATGATTTAAACTTCCATCTTTCTGCCATTCCCCCTGTAGGTATCGTCGCCGTGGTATCCATGAACACCATCTGGAAAAGAAATAATGTGAAAACGCCCACATCATACACCTTGCTATTGAGGAAAAATCCTACTTTACCCCAAAGGCCAAACGGATGGCCAAAAAGATTAATGACATATTCATCTGGAACTACGCCTGGGGCACCGCCGAGTGATGCGGCATTAAGACCTCCTCCAAACATAAATGCGAAACCGCAGATCCAGAAGCCAAGCATACCAACACCATAAACCATAAAGTTCATGGCCATAGTGTGAGCCACGTTTTTCTTTTGGGTGAAGCCGGTTTCAACCATTGCGAAACCTGCCTGCATGAACATTACGAGAAATCCTGTAATGAGGGTCCACATAATGTTAATAGCAATTTTGGTATGTCCCGCATCTGCGGCAACTTCTTCCAGCGTTGGTTTTCCGGCTGTTGCTGCTGTAATGTCATTGATGGTTCCTGTGTTGGCGCCGGTTGCATCCTGTGCGATCGCTGGTATTGCTATAGTAATAAACAATATCAGCAATATGGGAACAAAAATTTTGAACAGTCCTTTCCGGGAAAAGTAAAAGCTTTTAGTGAATTCGGATAATCTCATTGTTAAGGTTTTTGGTGTGTAAAAATTGTTTAAGTAAAAGAGTTAAAAATGATATGTAGCCGCGAGTATACCTGTAACGGTTGTTTTTGTGCCGGTTACGCCGTCACTTTTGAGAAAAATCTCATCTTTACCAGCATCTAATCTCAGTTCTGGAATTATCGTAAGATTTCCTACTCTGAAATTGGGTGAAAGCGTTAAATCAAATATGCTGGAAGCCGGAGCAGCGACCACGCCTTTTTTATTATCGAAATATTCGCCCCGCAATGTAATTCCGAAATCTGTCGTAGGATCTGCTGTTAAATAAACTGCAGAACCCCACCAGCTGGCGCTCAAGCCACCGTCAGGCTTTGCAGTCTGCACGGTGCCGTTGTATCCAATACTGAATTTATCACTAACTGCGGCGGTTAACACCGCATCAAATTGGGTAGTGCTAAAAGAGCCGCCATAAGAACCCTGGTAATTTAAATAGAATTTCACTTTATCATCTGAACTACCAGTACTAAATTGTGCAATTGCATATCTTCTTGAACCGGCTTCAGCAACAACATCGGTGGTATTGGCAACACCCAACATCAGGGCGCTCTTTTTACCGAGGCCTATATCAGCCTTAAGACCTGTGTGCGAAAAAGGCCCGTAAGAGAACATGTAGTCCATGCTGTAGTTACGGTTGAGGTAAGCATCTGTAACTTCATAACCAATATGGGTAGCCCATTTCCCAATAGTGAGTTTGAATTTATCAGAAATCGCATAACTGATATACGCTTGCTTAACAGCAAATAAAGTTGGGTGACTTGGATCGCCGTAAGCGAATACCTCTGCTCTTGGGCCGAAGCCTAAATCTACTGTAGCACTGGCTTTGCCAAAACTGTGATCGGCCCGTAAGCTGGCCATTCCAAGCTGAAAGGAATTTTGAAAATCAGTAAAGCTGGTATAATTGTTAGTGGCGTCCATAGGGTCATTGAAATTGTACCGAAAATAAGCATCAACAGATCCTGTGATCGTTGGTGCCGGGGATGTTGGCTCCGCAGGTTTTGTAGAATCAGACTGAGAGAAGCCCGAAATAAAAGTCAGACACACGATTGAACCTAAGAAAATTTTTCTTAACATTGTTTTAGATTTAAAGATTAATAATGAAAGGGGTGTAACTGATTAACTTTTCTCAGAAGTTTATCGTTCAGCTACGCTCCTTTCCTTTTTTGGCTAAAGCACCAGTAATTTCTACCAGCATCGTACTTTGTAAATGTTTTTCATACTGTAAGGAAGGATATTTGTTCATTTCCCGGACATTTTTGGCTATATCCCGGAACAATGTTGAGTTCAAATAATTGCTGTTGGCAGGCATGCGAAAAAATAATATTATAATAATAATCGGAATAATAAATTTCGAATTTATTTCTTTATTATTTAAGTTCA
Organism: uncultured Chitinophagaceae bacterium; assembly: GCA_963756945.1. Lineage (GTDB taxonomy): Bacteria > Bacteroidota > Bacteroidia > Chitinophagales > Chitinophagaceae > Ginsengibacter. The sequence goes on from CAVWQJ010000046.1 coordinate 431,910, forward strand.
TAAGTCAAACATATTTAATTTTTTGATTTTTAAATCAAAGTATTCATATATTTATATTTATAATATATTTGATAAATTTAACAAAATGCTGATTATTAATAGTTTATAGTTAAATTCCACATTTAATCAATCTCAATGTTAATAAATATTTTTATACATATTTTCATTTTTAATATAAATTTTGCAAGCTAAAAAATCCTGCGCCAGGCAGGACCCATTTTTGTCACTTATGAGTTAGTTATATTTCATGCAAAATATTCTGGTCTTTTGCTTCCAATAAAGAGTGCCCCATAAGATACTCATCTACTTTCCTGGCACATTCCCTACCCTCTGATATTGCCCAAACAACCAATGACTGGCCTCTGCGCATATCACCGGCAGCAAATATTTTTGAAATGTTAGTATGATAATTTCTCTCGGAAGCCCTTACATTGCCTCTTTCGTCCAGTTCAATTTCAAGCTGGTCGAGTAACCCTTCATGTTGAGGATGCAAAAATCCCATCGCCAGCAACGCAAGTTCGCAAGGAATTTCAGTTTCGCTTCCTTCTACCTCTACAAATTTAGCTGGTCGGTTATCATCTGCAAACTTCCACTCAAGATTGACTATCTTTAATGCTTTAAGATTTCCGTTTCCATCTCCCACAAATTCCTTAGTGGCAATTGCCCAATTTCGTTGAACACCCTCTTCATGTGAACTGGTGGTTTTCATTATCATAGGATAGGTAGGCCACGGCATATAAGAGGTCCGATTGTCGGGCGGCTTTGGCAATAATTCAAATTGTGTTATTGATGCTGCCTTATGCCGGTTAGAGGTACCAACGCAATCACTTCCGGTATCGCCGCCACCAATTACGACCACATTTTTATCAGTTGCGAAAATATTTTCGTCTTCTGTTTTTATATCTGAAACTCTTTTATTTTGTTGTTTTAAAAAGTCCATAGCGAAATAAACCCCTTTTAATTCCCTTCCCGGAATACTTAAATCTCTTGGGATGGTAGAGCCGCCAGCTAATACTATGGCATGATATTCCCGAAGAAGATCATTGATACTTATGTCAACTCCCACGTTTGAACTGCAACTGAATACGATACCTTCTTCCTCCATTAATGTAATTCTTCGGTCAACCACCCATTTTTCTAATTTGAAATCAGGTATACCATATCTCAGCAATCCACCTGGCAAATCGTCTCTTTCAAAAACCGTAACGGTGTGACCTGCATAATTCAGTTGTGCAGCGGCGGCCAGACCTGCAGGGCCAGAACCCACAACCGCAATTTTTTTGCCTGTTCTTACATTTGGTCTTTTTGCCTTTACAAAGCCATGATCGAACGCAATCTCAATTATATGTTTTTCTATTTCTTCTATAGTTATTGCAGGTTGATTAATGCCCAATACACAAGAGGTTTCGCAGGGCGCCGGGCAAATACGCCCTGTAAATTCGGGAAAATTGTTTGTTGATGTAAGAATGTCGTAAGCCTCTTTCCAGCTTTTTCTATATACCGCATCATTAAATTCAGGAATAACATTGCCTAAGGGACAACCGTGATGACAGAAGGGAATTCCGCAATCCATGCATCTCGCTGCCTGCTGATTTAATTTTTCATCAGTATATCTTTCAACAAATTCATAATAATCATTAACCCTTTCGCCAGGTGGTCGCTTTTGAGGAAGTTCTCTCGTAAACTCTAAAAATCCTGTTGGTTTTGCCATTTAATCTAACAATTAGATAATTTTAATTTGGAAAATTCTCTTAATAAAAAGTCTGTTGTGCTATTTTACCGGAATCATTACTTTTCTTTCAACCAGTATTTTTTTGTAGTCTTTAGGAAAAACTTTTACAAAATTTTTCAATTGATTTTCAAAATCATTTAGAATAAATTTTGCTACAGTGCTATTGGTAAGTTGGTAATGTTGACTAATCATGTGACGTAGCAATTTTTCATCTTCACCATCAATGGCATCCAAATCAACCATTTCCTGATTACATAATGTATCGAAATTATGCTGAACATTGTATACATATGCAATTCCCCCGCTCATGCCTGCAGCAAAGTTTCTTCCGGTTTCGCCCAAAATAACTGCATTTCCCCCCGTCATATATTCGCAACCATGATCTCCCACTCCTTCTACCACTACATTTGCTCCTGAATTACGAACACAAAAACGTTCACCCGCCTTTCCTCGAATATACGCTTCGCCCGACGTAGCTCCATAAAAGGCTACGTTGCCAATAATAATATTTTCTTCCGGAACGAAACCTGCATCCTTTGAGGGATATATAATCAGTTTAGCTCCGCTAAGGCCTTTGCCAAAATAATCGTTAGCGTCTCCCTCCAACTCAAGCGTCACACCTTTTGTATTAAATGCAGCAAAGCTTTGGCCCGCAGTACCTGTAAATTTAAAACTGATCGTATCCTCAGGTAACCCGGGCGCCTTATATTTTTTTGTAATTTCATTTGATAAGATCGTTCCTGTTGTCCTGTCAGTATTGTGAATCGTAAATGAGTGCTTAACTTTTTGCAAATTATCTATCGCAGGTTGTGCAGCCTTCAATAATTGCCAGTCGAGCACTTCAGCTAATCCATGATCCTGCTCTTCGCATTTGTATAATCCCGTAAATTTGGATGCTGGCTCTTTAAATAAGATCGGCGAAAGATCGAGTTTAGCAAACTTTGGATGTGTTACATTTCCCCTTCTTTCAAGATAATCCACCTGACCCACCATTTCGTTTATAGTCCTGAATCCCAATTCTGCCATTATTTCTCTTAACTCCTGAGTTAGAAATTTAAACAGGTTAACAACATGGTCGGCATCGCCTGTAAAACGCTGCCTTAATTCAGGATTTTGAGTTGCAACACCTACCGGGCAGGTATTTAAATGGCATTTTCGCATCATGATACAACCTTCAACTACCAAAGCTGCCGTTGCGACACCCCATTCTTCAGCGCCTAACAAAGTTGCAATTGCGATGTCGCGCCCCGTTTTTAACTGACCGTCGGTTTGCACAATTACCCGGCTGCGAAGTTTATTCTTTACTAATGTTTGATGCGTTTCTGCCAATCCAAGTTCCCAGGGTAAACCTGCATGTTTTATAGAACTAAGTGGTGAAGCGCCGGTGCCTCCGTCATGACCGGAAATTAAAATAACATCTGCCTTTGCTTTTGCTACACCGGCAGCAATAGTTCCTACACCTGCTTTTGAAACCAATTTTACGTTTATTCTTGCATTTCTGTTCGCATTCTTAAGATCAAAGATTAACTGTGCCAAATCTTCGATAGAATAAATATCATGATGAGGCGGCGGCGAGATTAACCCAACCCCTGCAGTTGCATGCCTAACCCGTCCAATCCACTCGTCAACTTTATGGCCGGGCAATTGTCCACCTTCGCCTGGTTTGGCCCCCTGTGCCATTTTAATCTGCAGCTCATCAGCTTCGGTGAGGTATTCACTCGTAACTCCGAACCTGGCAGAGGCAACCTGTTTTATCGAACTGCGCATTGAGTCACCGTTGGGTAACCTAACATACCTTACTTCATCTTCTCCACCTTCGCCCGTGTTGCTTTTACCGCCAAGGCGGTTCATTGCAATGGCTAAAGTCGTATGGGCTTCCCATGAAATGGAACCAAATGACATGGCCCCTGTGGCAAACCTTTTATAAATATTTTCTGCAGGCTCTACTTCATCTATCGAAATAGAAGGGCGGTTATTTTTAAATTGGAAAAGGCTTCTGAGGGTAGCGGCTTTTTCAGTTTGATCGTTTACTAGTTTGGAATATTTCTTAAAGATTGAATAATCATTCATTCTTGTAGAATGTTGCAACAAGTGAACTGTTTGAGGATTGAATAGATGAAATTCGCCTTTACGTTTCCACTGGTAGTTGCCACCAACTGTAAGACGTTCAATAGGAATATTTTTCCTGCTGAAAGAAAAGAAGTGTTTCACTAAAGTCTCATTGGCAATTTCATCAAGTCCCATACCTTCAATCCTGGACGTAGCTCCGGTGAAATATTTGTCGATAACTGAATTATCTATCCCGATGATTTCAAAAATTTGGGCCCCCTGGTAGGATTGAAATGTAGATATGCCCATTTTAGAAAAAACTTTCAATAATCCGTCGTTGACTGCTTTTACGTAATTTTTTTTGAGATCAGTTGAATTGAGATCTGTCATCAGTTTTCCTGAAATCTTCATATCGCGTATGGTCGATAACGCCAGGTAGGGATTGATACATGTAGCACCAAAGCCAATAAGGCATGCGAAGTGGTGTACTTCCCATACATCACCAGCTTCAATAACCAAACCGACCTGTCCGCGCAAACCTTTTTTAATTAGATGATGGTGAACGGCTGAAGTAGCCAACAGTGAAGGGATCGCAGCATGCTCCGAATCAATTGCCCGGTCTGATAAAATCAATACTTCAAAACCATCCGCAACAGCATCAACAGCATAACGACAGAGACGTTCAATACCTCTTCTTAATGAACCGGGTTTGCCATCTGCCATAAAATAGGTTTGCAATGTTTTCGCCTGGAAAATCCCCGTATCAATGCTCCTTATCTTTTCTAACTCATGATTTGACAGGACGGGATGTTTTAATGCAACGCAATGGCACGATAAAGGATCTTCCTCAAGAAGATTTCCATTATTACCAACAAAAGTCGCAAGAGACATCACTAACTTCTCCCTGATTGGATCAATCGGTGGATTGGTTACCTGGGCGAAAAGCTGTTTGAAATAACTGCTCAGGTGTTGAGGTTCATTGCTTAAAACAGCCAGAGGTACATCACTACCCATCGAACCTGTCGGTTCTTTTCCGGTTAATGCCATCGGCGCAATTAATAAATCCAGGTCTTCGGTGGTATAGCCAAAAGCTTTTTGATATTGAAACACTTGTCTATGCTCGAGATGTGTGAACATAACCCGAGGTTCCGGAAGCTCTTCCAGCCGAATCTTATATTTATTCAACCAATCGCTGTAAGGTTTTTGTGAGCAGATTTTTTCTTTTATTTCGTCATCACTAATAATTCTTCCTTCTTCCAAATCAACCACAAACATCTTCCCCGGTTGTAACCTGCCTTTTTCTTTAACGAGTTTGGGGTCTATCGGCAAGACTCCTGTTTCAGAAGCCATGATAACACGATCATCAGTAGTAATACAATACCTTGAAGGACGAAGACCGTTTCTATCCAGCGTAGCGCCAATCAATTTACCGTCCGTAAACGAAATGGAAGCGGGGCCATCCCACGGTTCCATAAAGGAAGCATGAAATTCGTAGAAAGCTTTTTTCACAGGATCCATGTGTTCATTACCATCCCACGCTTCCGGAATCAACATCATCATAACATGTGGAAGAGAGCGGCCGCATAATGTAAGCAACTCTATCATATTGTCCAGGCTGGCAGAATCAGACTGTCCCTGTTCAACAACCGGCAATAACATTTCCATTTCTTCTTTGCTGAAATATTGAGAAACAAAACTTTTCTCGCTCGTGCGAAGCCAGTTCAGATTTCCTTGCAAAGTATTAATCTCACCATTATGAGCTATATATCTGAAAGGCTGAGCCAACTTCCATGAAGGAAACGTATTGGTCGCAAAACGGGAATGAATCAGGCCAAAGGCCGAAACAATTTTCTTGTTACTGAGATCAGGATAATATTGACGAAGCTGTAAGCTGGTTAATTGTCCTTTATAAATAACTGTTTTGTAAGAAAGTGATGCCACGTAAAATCCAATGGAATCTTTTCTTACGGTATTATTAATGGTTTGCGCAGCATAATTTCTTAATACAAATAATTTTCTTTCAAAATCATCGGGATTGTTGATGTGATCGGGACAGGCGATGAAGACCTGCTCCATTTCGGGTTCAACTGACAATGCAGTGAGCCCAATTCCATCAGTATTTACAGGTACACGGCGATAACCGAGAATTTCCAATCCCAGTGTTTCTGCCGAACGGTTGAAAATTTCGCGACATTCCTCTCTCAACCTGATATCTTTTGGGAAAAATAAAACTCCAACCCCATATTTGCTATAGGTTGGTAAATGAATCCCCAGCTTCAAACATTCATCAAAGAAAAATTCGTGAGGTGTCTGAATCAGGATTCCTGCTCCGTCACCTGTATTGGCTTCGCAGCCGCAAGCTCCACGATGCTCCATGTTCTCTAAAATCGTTAAAGCGTCAGAAATTATCTGGTGGCTTTTATTGCTTTTTATATTGGCAACAAATCCAATTCCACATGAGTCATGTTCAAATTCCGGACGGTACAAACCTTTATTGGCCATATTTACATTAAATATTTAAATCTAAAATTAAACAGCAGTCCTCTAAATGTGATGACGGGCTAATTATTATTCTGATATCTGAAGCAACTGTAAAGTTGGTCAATTCTAAAAGGAAATTGGAAAAATACATCCTCCCCAAATTATTCTTATTCAATCGGGAATGGAAAACAAAAAATGTTACATTTTACAATGGGCAAATATAATTATTTGTTATGAAACATAGCGTGGCAGAAGGATTCTTAAATAAATATCTACAATGCCCAACCGGGAACCTTGTACTGTCTTTTTAAGCCCGGCTCTATACCAAATTGTGAATAAGTTGCGGGATACTTTGCCTGAGAAATTTGAAATAGAAACCGGCAATTAGTTTTTTACTAATACTAATTTATTCCGTGAGTTAATTTATCATTAGGGAGGTCATTGTTAGTGAACCGGCCATTAATTTATCATTGAAAATAAATACCTCTTCACCTTTACCCTGCAGTCCTAAGGAATATAGCAATGGATAATAATGGTCGGGGGTTGGCACCGCAAGTTTTGCTGCGCTTCCAAGTTTTTCATAATTAATTAATGCAGAATGGTTATGATTTGTGATATGCTTTTTAAAGACCTCATTCATTTCAACAGCCCAGTCAAAGCCAAATTCCGAATTAATCTTATCGAACGACACCAACCTCAGATTGTGAACCATATTACCGCTGCCCATTATTAAAACGCCTTTGCTGCGCAGAGAAGAGAGTTCCTTTGCCAGGTCGTAATGAAACCGTGGGCCTTTTGTATAATCAATGCTTAACTGTAATACAGGGATTTTAGCATCCGGATACATATTTCTCACTACTGTCCATGCTCCATGATCGAGGCCCCAATCATGAGCCAGGTTTACGTCTGCTGATTTAATTAGCGAAGCAGTCTCTTTTGCAAGTGCAGGACTGCCCGGCGCCGGGTATTGCACATCGTACAGCTCTTTTGGAAATCCTCCGAAATCATGAATCGTTTCAGGGAAATCCATGGCTGTTATTTTTGTTCCGCGGCTTAGCCAATGTGCTGAAACAACCAATATCGCCGAGGGCTCAGGAATTTCTTTTGCCAGTTGCGCCCAGGTATCACTAAACTGGTTGTGTTCAATTCCGTTCATCGGCGAACCGTGACCAATAAATAAAACAGGCATCACTTGATCCTGTTTCTTAAGATTGGCTGTAAATCCTTTAAATTCTGATAATGTTTTCATCGTTTTTAATCATTACTAAACTTCAATAGATAAACGCAAAACCAAAGGTTATTTATTCTCAGTAATTGCTGCATCGACACTGGCTTTACCGCCACCTGCAAACAACGGCATAATCACCAGGCCAAATAATAAAATAAAATATTCGTAGCCTTCGCCATGATTGGGCTGCATGCCCCAGTTCATAAAAAAGCCGTTACCAATATGAACTGCAAACAGAACTCCCAGGAAACTTGCCATTGTTGCAAAAGCCGCAATGCGGGTAAGGAAGCCGAATATCAACAGAAGTGAACCAAAAAATTCTATTAAAATTACGAGCAAAGCGATGATCCAGGGAAGATGTATTTGCCCGGTTAAAAATCCCATGGTTCCATTATAACCATAACCTCCAAACCAGCCTAACAATTTCTGAGCGCCGTGTGGAAATATGGTGATACCCAATGCAAGCCGTGCCACTAATACCATCCAGTTATTTGGATTTGTCGATAATAATTTTTTCATTTTTTGTTTTCTTGATGATTTTATTTTGATTTGATTATGCTGATTCTGTAATGAAAAATTTTTCCTTTTCTCTTCTCACTTTTGGTAGATTTACCAGCCAATCTTTTTCTTTCTCACGATAACCAAGTGGAAATAAGGTAAGACTGCGAAGGCCTTTGTCTTTTAAATTTAATAACTCATCTAAAGCAACATTATTGAAGCCTTCCATAGGTGTAGCATCCACTCTTTCTTCAGCGGCGGCAGCTATGCCGGTTGCAAAAGCTATATAAGTTTGCCTTGCTGCCCATTCAAAATTCTCTTCCCGGGAGCGTTTAGAAATGTTCAAGAGTTTACTTCTTAAGCCATCAAGAGATTCCATAGAGACCTTTCTCGTTTTTGCATTAAGGCTGATGAAATCATCTACGCGTTCTGTTGTTATTTTATCCCACGCGGCGAATATCAACAAATGTGAAGAATCAACAATTTGTTGCTGATTATTGGCAATGGGTAAAATTTGCTTCTTTAATTCCGGATCGGTAATTACAATCACACTATATGGTTGCAAGCCAATGGATGAAGGGGCGAGCCTTATAGCTTCCAATATTTTTTCTATTTTATCTTCGGGTATCCTTTTACCGTTCATTTTTTTTGAGGCATAACGCCATTCGAGAGCATTTAATAATTCCATTTTCTAAAATTTTTTGTGGAGCAAAGCTACGCAGGTTAAATGCTCTCATCCATTGAGATGAAATAAGAAATTGCATTGATGTGGATCAATGAAAGTTATCCATTTTGTTGAAATTGCATTTGCACATAATTTTTTTTCTATCAAAATATTTTTTTTGAAATCATTTCTAACAAACTCAACGATAAATATATTTTTAAATCAAGCCGTTGAAATCTATGCCTGTCAATACCTTAACATCAATTCTCAACTATCTTATTTCAATTTTTTTATAATAATATTAAGAAGGAAAACTATTGTGTTTAAAAATATTTTCAATTTTTAAAATTCTATACCCTACTTTTGTGGTAGACTATTAGATTTATTAAAACATGAAACACTTATCTTTTCTCTCACAGATGTGTACGCCAAATTACTCAATGCGTTGTTGTTGCTGATTAATAATTCAGTAATACAACAACCAATATTTTCAAACATTTCTTTTCTCATAAAAACATAAACAACCGAAATAATAAATGTCTCAACAGCTAAAAGATCATACTTTATCTCTCGCGGAAATGGCAAATGTTGTAAGCATTGATGAATTCCTGTTGGCGTTAACAAGGCAATTTCCTGATGCGGTAACTTTTTCAACAAGCTTTAGTTATGAAGACCAGGTTATCACCGACAAGATTTTAAGTAATCAGCTTCCAATAAAAATCTTCACGCTGGACACCGGAAGATTATTTCCAGAAACTTATTCCGTGTGGAGGTCTACCAACGAAAAATATAGCACCCACATAAAAGCATATTACCCTGATGCTATTTCATTGGAAAGTTTCGTAGAAGAAAAAGGTCCTAATGCATTTTATGAATCTGTTGAAAACAGGAAAGATTGTTGTTATATAAGAAAGGTAGCTCCGTTAAAAAGAGCATTAAAAGATAATTCAATCTGGATTACAGGTCTTCGTGCGGAACATTCTACTGATCGCCATAATATGCCACAGGTTGAATGGGATGAAAGTAACCATGTAATAAAATATCATCCTATACTTCACTGGACAACCGAAGAAGTAAAGCAATACATTAATGAAAATGATATTCCATACAACTCGCTGCACGATAAAGGATTTGTAAGTATTGGTTGTGCCCCGTGTACAAGAGCAATAAGGCCAGGCGAAGATTTTCGTGCCGGACGTTGGTGGTGGGAAGACAATACAAAAAAAGAATGTGGCCTTCATGTTCATGAGCAGGCTTCATGATTTAAATAAATTAACGATGAGTAAATATCATTTAGATTATTTGGGGCAACTGGAATCGGAAGCGATACACATTATGCGTGAAGTAGCAGGACAATTCGAACGTCCTGCGTTGCTATTTTCGGGCGGTAAAGATTCCATAACATTGGTTCATCTCGCATTAAAGGCTTTTCGTCCTGGTAAATTTCCTTTCCCTTTAGTGCATATTGATACAGGACATAATTTTCCTGAAGCACTAAAATTCAGGGATGAACTGGTAAATGCAATCGGAGAAAAATTAATTGTAAGGAAAGTAGAGGATACTATCAAAGAAAAAAATCTTACTGAACAGAAAGGAAAATTTGCGAGCAGGAATTCGTTACAAACCTATACCCTGCTCGATATTATTGACGAATTTAAATTTGATGCTTTGATTGGCGGCGCAAGAAGAGATGAAGAAAAAGCAAGAGCGAAAGAAAGAATATTTTCTGTGAGAGATGAATTTGGTCAATGGGATCCAAAATTACAAAGACCCGAATTATGGAATACTTATAACGGCAAAATTCATAAAGGTGAAAACGTTCGAGCTTTCCCAATCAGCAACTGGACTGAACTTGATATTTGGAATTATATTAAAAGAGAGGAAATCGATTTGCCTTCAATTTATTTTGCTCACGAAAGAGAAGTTATCGAGTATGAGGGACAGTTAGTTTCTGTTTCAGAATTTATTATTCCCGATGAAACTGATGTAGTGTCAACAAAGAAAGTTCGTTACCGTACCGTCGGCGATATGACTTGTACTGCTGCTGTTGAATCCACTGCATCAAACATTGATGACATCATTAAAGAAATCATTGCCACTAAAACAAGCGAGCGTGGTGAGACAAGAATAGATGATAAAGTTTCTGAAGCGGCAATGGAAGACAGGAAGAAGACGGGATATTTTTAATGTACGAAGTGCGATGTTTGAAGATTATTATAAAATGACAACAAAATAAAATGGACATTTTAAGATTTATAACTGCAGGAAGTGTTGACGACGGCAAGAGTACTTTGATTGGTAGATTATTGTACGATAGCAAATCAATTTTAATTGATCAGTTAGCTGCTATTGAAAAGCAAAGTAAAAATAAAAGTAATGGAGAAATTGATTTGGCATTACTAACGGACGGCCTACGTGCAGAAAGAGAACAAGGCATTACAATTGATGTCGCTTACAAATATTTTTCAACGCCTAAACGCAAATTTATTATAGCCGATGCTCCGGGACATATTCAGTACACACGTAATATGGTTACGGGGGCTTCCAATTCAGAACTGGCTATCATTTTAGTTGATGCAAGAAATGGCGTTGTTGAACAAACACGCCGCCACTCAGTAATTGCGTCTCTTCTAAATATTCCGCATATCGTAGTTGCCATCAATAAAATGGATCTTGTAGGCAATTCGCAGGATGTATATAATAATATAGTGATCGACTACCAGGAAGTGGCAAAATCTCTTGGACTTAAAGATGTAAAATACATTCCCATCAGTGCGTTGAATGGTGATAACATCGTTGAGAAGTCTGAAAATTTTCCGTGGTATGAAGGTGAATCGTTATTGCATCATCTGGAAAATGTTCAATTAGATTCTGATATTAATATTACAGACCCGAGGTTTTCCGTACAGTATGTTATTCGTCCACAATCGGAAGATCTTCACGATTACAGGGGTTATGCTGGGAAAGTTATCAGTGGTATTTACAAAAAAGGTGATAAGGTAACGGTGCTTCCTTCAGGAGTTGAAAGCACAATTAAAGCTATTGAAATTGGTGGAAATGAAATAGATGAAGCTTATGCGTTACAAAGCGTCGTATTGCATTTAGAAGATGATGTAGACGTAAGCCGCGGAGATATGATCGTTGCAGAAAACAATCAGCCCAAAATTTCACAAGAGTTTGACGCGATGTTGTGCTGGATGGATAGTAAGCCATTGAAACCAGGTAACAAATATTTTCTCCAGATCAACAGCCGAGTGGTGCGTTGCGTTGTAAAGGAAATTCAATACAAATTAGATGTGAACACATTGCAGAAAAATGAATCACCTGATAAGGCAGTGTTAAATGATATTATTAAGGTAACAATAAAAACCGCATCGCCTGTTGCATTTGATTCTTACAAAGAGCTGCGGCAGAATGGCGGTGCCATTTTGATAGATGAAACAAGTTGTGTAACGGTAGGTGCTTGCATGATACAGTAACAAATAAAAAAAATTTTGAAACCATACCCTATCAAATAAGTAGACCTATAATGGGACAACAAATAAAAAACGGAAAACTTGTTATCGCGGGTGCGGGACCTGGCGATCCTGAGTTTATAACGGTTAAGGCTGTACGATACTTGCAGGAAGCCGATATAGTGCTTGCTGACCGGTTGGTAAGTGATGAGATCCTGAGTACCTATGTCAACCCTGGTGCTGAAATTATTTCAGTAGGCAAACAATGCCGGCGAGGCATTTCAACACCACAGCAAACCATTAATGAACTAATTGTTTACTATTGCCTTCTCGGCAAATTAGTTGTTCGCTTGAAGGGAGGAGATGTATCTCTTTTTTCAAATATTCTGGACGAATTAGAAACTGCAGTTACACACAACATTCCTTATGAAATAATTCCTGGCGTTACGGCAGCGTTGGGTGCAGCGGCAACTGCGGGTATACCTCTTACAGCAAGAGGTTACGCTACCTCGGTTCGTTTTCTCACTTACTACAAATCTGATATTGTTAGTGATGATTATTGGAAAGAATTAGCCAATACAGATGACACTTTGGTTTTCTACATGTCGTCTGAAACATTAGACAAAGTAGTTGAGAAATTAACTGTGAATCATATTCATGAAGAAAAATTGCTCGCAATTATAGAACAGGCGACGACGCCATTACAAAATGTGATCGTAACCAGTTCTCTATGATTATAAAAACACTTTAAGAGGTCAGAAATTTATTTCTCCCTCATTAGTAATTATTGGGAAAGTGGTATCACTTCACGAACAATTTACATGGCTTGCTAATAACAATAAACGTGAATATTATTTTAAGCCGATGACCAACCAGGTAATCAAAATCAATAACCCGGAAAATTTACAACAGAATGTTAGCTGAAAATAAACTAAAGATTTTATTGGATCTCATTGACCAGGCAACTAACGAAGAATTGATATGGATGAATGGGTATCTGAATGGAATTGTTTCAACAAAATCACCGGTTCAGAAGACAGTTGCGAAAAGCGGCGTGAATAAAATTACCATTGCTTACGGTACTGAAACAGGTAATTCTAAAAAACTTGCTACAGAGTTTGCAGCCAAAGCAAAGAAACAAGGCATTCATGCGAAGGTGCAAAGCATGGACCAATATCGGCTTAATGATCTTGCCAAGGAAGAATATTTCCTTGCTGTAATCAGCACTCACGGTGACGGTGAGCCGCCGGCAGCAGCAAAAAAATTCTACGACCATGTGCACAACAACGGATTCAAACTGGATAAATTAAAATATAGTGTACTCGCATTAGGAGATACTTCATATCCCCTCTTTTGCAAAGCCGGTGAAGATGTAGATGAACAGTTAACCAAGTTGGGCGGTAAGCGTTTGTCCCAATTCAAAAATGCGATGTGGATTATAAGCAGAGGCGGAACAATGGTTTGATGAAATATGCAAAACGTTAAACAATGATGGCGATGCAACGCAATCAGCTATTGCACCACGGGTTGTTTCAAAAAAATCGGCAGGTAAAAAAATATATAACGGTGAATTGCTTGCTCAAATCAATTTAAATGACAGTGGCAGCAATAAAGAAACCTTTCATATTGAAATTGAGGCAGAAGATGTGAGCTATCAACCGGGAGATTCTATCGGGATCGTTCCTGAAAATAATAAAGAAGTGGTGGAGGAAATTATTGCCTTAACGGAAATTGACGAACACTACAAGTATTGATTATAAAGATGAGCTTATTTCTATTGTACAACCTGCTTCATAAAAAACTGAATATAACTTACCTGCCCGAACGTGTGGTGAAACAATATGCTGCAGTTATTGAAAAAGATTTCGTTATTGAAAGATATGACTTATTAGATCTTCTTAAAAAATTATCCGGTAAAAGATCCCGATCAATTCACTGAAATTGTTAAAATATTAGAACCTACGGCACCGAGGTTATATTCCATTGCATCTTCTCCCGAGGCGCATTCAGGAGAAATACATATTACTGTGGCAAAAAATTCATTTAAAGTCAATGGTGACACGAAATATGGTTTAGCATCTGATTTTTTATCGGGCTTTGACACATCTAATACGATTGCCATTTTTACATTCATCCCAACAATCGTTTCAGGTTACCGGAAGAAGATAAGAACATAATTATGATTGGGCCGGGAACCGGGATTGCTCCTTTCCGGTCGTTCATAGCGGAACGTGATGCAACTGGTGCCACTGGAAAAAACTGGTTATTCTTCGGAGAACAACACTTTGTTACAGACTTCCTGTACCAAAGTGAAATTCAAAACTGGTTTGAAACAGGGACGCTAACAAAAGTGTCTACCGCATTCTCAAGAGACCAATCCGAAAAAATTTATGTGCAACATAAAATGTTGCAACATGGAAATGAATTTTTTGAATGGTTGCAAACCGGCGCTTATGTTTATGTATGCGGTACAAAAGATCCGATGAGCATTGATGTTGAAAATACGATAATAGAATATCATTGAACAATTTGGCAGAAAGATCACAGGAAGATGCAGTAAAATACCTTGATGACTTAAAAGAAGAAGGAAGATATATAACGGATGTATATTAAAATATTCACGTTTATCATTCACGAAGAGAAACAAACAAATGTAAAACTGATAGCAGAACAAATATCATCAATAGAAAAAATTAAAACTAGCAAGCGACGGACTTACGGGGAACTATTATTAGAAAGCCTCAACGATGAAATAACAGGAGCTATAAGGGAAGACGACCAGGCATTGATAAAATTTCACGGCATGTACCAGCAGGATGACCGTGACAGGCGAGAGGAAAGGGCAGAAAAAAAACTGGAAAGATTGTTTTCATTTATGATACGGCTTGCGTTTGCCCGGAGGTTTTCTAACGGCGCGAACAATGGATAGCCGTCACATGATATTGCAGGTGAAAATTCAACAGGTGTAATAAAAATAACTACCCGGCAAACGATACAGCTGCATGGCCTTTTAAAATCAAAAATAAAACCTACTATCAAGGCATTTAATAAAGCAAAATTAGATTCTATAGCTACCTGTGGCGATATTAACCGGAATGTTATTGTGCTGCAGCGCATCCCAAACAGTCACCCATACACGAAGAAATATTTGCAATATGCTGATAAGATCAGTCAATATGCTAATACCCAAAACAAGAGCCTACTACGAAATATGGCTTGATGAAGAAAAAATTGCAGATAAAAAAGAGGAAGAAGATCCATTATACCAGGACAGCTATATGCCACGCAAATTTAAAATGGCCATTGCCATTCCTCCCAATAACGATGTGGATGTATTTACCAACGATCTTGGATTAATTGCCATTATAGAAAATAATAAATTGGTTGGGTTTCAATATTGCCATTGGCGGTGGTTTATCCACAACTCACGGTAACGCACAAACGTATGCAAGACTGGGTACAGTAATAGGTTTTGTAGATAGCGGAGAAAAAACATTGAAAGCCATTTATGAAATATTGACGGTGCAAAGAGATTTTGGCAATCGTAGTGACAGGAAACTTGCCAGGTTAAAATATACTGTGGATCAGGATGGGGGTTGATAAATTTAAAGAGGAAGTGGAAAAGCGGACTGGATTTAAATTTGAAAAAGCAAAGCCGTATACTTTCACTGAGCGAAAAGATTATTATGGCTGGTATCAAAAATGCAGAAGGTAAATGGTATTACACTGTGTTTATTGAAAACGGAAGAATACTGGATGATGAAAAAATTGCGCTTAAAAACGGCCTTGTTGAAGTTGCCAAAACAGGTAAAGCAAATTTCCGTGTTTACCGCCAATCAAAATATGATCGTCAGCGATGTTGCCGATGAAGATAAAGATGCAATCAATGAAATATTGGAACAGATTTAAAATTATTGAACATACTAACAACGCATCGGTTATACGAAAAAATTCAATGGCCTGTGTTGCACTGCCCACTTGCCCTTTAGCACTTGCAGAAGCACAACGATATATGCCTTCCCTTCTTACCAAAATTGAATCGCTTGCTTGAAAAAAACAATTGAGACAATGAAGATATCATTATCAGAATGACAGGTTGTCCCAATGGATGTGCAAGGTCGTATGATGCGGAAATTGGTTTTGTTGGAACTGCCTTGGGTAGGTACAATTTGCACTTGGCGGCGATCATGAAGGATTTCGTCTTAAATAAAATATATAAAGAAAGTTTGGATGAAGCTGCAATACTTACGTGAACTGGATATATTATTTGGCAGATTTTAAGAAAGAAAGAAAAACGAATGAAAGATTTGGTGATTATTCTTACAGAAAAATATTTAATTAACAAGTGATTACCGGAAAAAATATAGCGTTTGTTATTTTATTAACACCTGTTGCCTCTAAAGCGCAACACACAACCCAACAAATAAATATATTATGGGCAGGATATAATAATACTTTGCGTTTTAATAAAAAATGGTCGTTGGTTACTGATGCGCAGGTAAGAACAACTGGTTGGGCCAATAAATGGTTATTGTATGGAATTAGGCCAGGAGTGAACTATAGCCTTAATGATCGCCTTGCTCTGGAGGGTGGATTCTTGTTGTTTAGAACAGCGCAATACGCAGGAAAAGATTTCTTCTTTAAAAACGAATGGAGACCGTGGGAAGGAGTAACCTATAATATTAAATTAAACAGATCAAACCTTCTTCAGCGTTTAAGAACTGAACAAAGGTTTCTGCAAAAAACTGTCAACAACAATAGAGTCAATAGCTACCAGTATATATTCCGCGTACGTTATCGTTTCGAATACCAGTTTCCGTTAGAAAAAAATATGATAAAATTATCTTTTGGAGACGAGGTCTTTGTTAATCCAGGTTATCTCAACAATACTTTGTTTTTTGATCAGAACAGAACTTTTGCAGGCTTAAATTTTAAACTAGCTTCCAATTCAATTTTACAGTGTCAATACATTAAGATATTTCAATGGAGAAGTACTACGTCTGTGCTTGAAGATCAAAATGTAATCCGGGTAAATTTTGTTCAGCAAGTCAATTTAAAAAAAAGCAGGAAGTCAATTTAATTAAAAGTGATAAAAG
The DNA here is from genome assembly GCA_963756945.1 of uncultured Chitinophagaceae bacterium. Taxonomy (GTDB): domain Bacteria; phylum Bacteroidota; class Bacteroidia; order Chitinophagales; family Chitinophagaceae; genus Ginsengibacter. The sequence continues at coordinate 449,113 of CAVWQJ010000046.1, forward strand.
AAAAAGAAGACATAATTGCTGAAGAAGGAAATAAGCTTTTCCCTGTCTTCCTTAAGCTGGAAACGTTGCGCCTGCTTATTATTGGAGGTGGCAATGTTGCTTTGGAAAAATTAAATGCCGTCGCAACGAACTCGCCCGAAACTTCTATTCACCTGGTAGGCACAACCGTGCAGGATATAATTTATGAACGTTCGAAAAATATTTCAAAAATAAAAATAGAAGAAAGGCCTTATTCATTTGCTGATATTGAAGATACCGATATAGTAATAGCCGCAGTAAATGATATTGCGATAAGCGAACAAATAAGAGATGATGCTCACCGCGCAGGCAAACTGGTGAATGTGGCAGACAAACCCGAACTATGTGATTTTTATTTAAGCTCAATCGTAAAGAAAGGAAATTTAAAAATTGCTATATCTACTAACGGTAAGTCTCCCACTATTGCCAAACGTTTGAAAGAACAAATCAATGAGATGATTCCAAATGAAATTGAAAATGTTTTGGATAATATGCAGTTGATACGAAATGGTATCAACGGTGATTTTGAAGCGAAGGTTAAACATCTTAACAATATAACAAATGTATTAGCCGCCAAACAAATTACCGATTTAGAACCGGCCAATAAGATTGGCGCAAAACAGTGGCAAAAAATTGTTGGCTGGTGCCTGCTGGCTTTTTTCTTTATGATATTGGGACATGGTATTTTATCTTACATTCCATTCAACAAATTAATAGATGGAATAAAAACAGTTCCGCTGTTTGTAGATACAAAACCTTTCTTCATCATGTTCGTGACAGGTTTCATTGCTCAAATGGTGGATGGGTCGTTAGGTATGGGATACGGAACTATCTCTACTACGTTTCTGTTAGCAAACGGGGTCAATCCCGCAATCGTTAGCAGCAGGGTTCACTCGGCGAGAGTATTTTCGAGTGGGGTATCGGGTTATAGTCATCATCGTTTTGGTAACATCAATAAAAAATTATTTAGGTCTCTCGTTATACCAGGTATAATGGGTGCTGTTATAGGCGCCACCTTAGCTGTGCTTGCTCAAAAATTTAAATACGCAGATTACATAAGAATACCCCTTTCGATTTACACCTTGTACCTGGGATATTTTATTTTGCAAAAGGCCTTTAAAAAGAAACAAGTTAATGGCAAGATAAAAAGGGCTGGCTGGTTAGCGACCATAGGCGGATTTACAGATTCGTTTGCTGGCGGCGGATGGGGAACACTTGTAACCAGCACATTAATTTCGAAAAGAAAAAGTCCGCGTTATGTAATAGGTTCTGTTTGTCTTGCAGAATTTTTTGTAGTGCTATGCAGCTCAATTACTTTTTTTATTTTCTTAAAAAGCCTTCCGTTAGTTGAAATTGCCGGATTAATATTTGGCGGATTACTTGCAGCACCTATAGCAGCCCGATTGGTTGGAAAAGTTCCGGTTAAAAAGATGTTTATTGCAATTGGTGCGCTGGTAATACTTACAAGTTGCGTCACTTTGTGGAAAGTTATTCTTCATTTAATGCATTAAGAATCTTATAAATTTCTTCTCTACATACTCTTTGCCATATCTATCATTGCGGAAAGTTCACTTACCAATTTATCATCGCTTCCATCAAAGCCAATTGATTTAAAACGTATGGTTCCTGTTTTATCGATTATGAATTTTGTGGGAATACCTGTAACATTAAAATCGTTTACTACTTTGCTATCGTTATCCATCAGTACGTGAAAATCATATTTATGCGCAGCAATAAAATCTGATGCATTTTTTTCTTTGTTGGCTTCCTGCTCCCATGTATCAACAAATACAAATTTTACTTCCGGGTCTTCTTTATATTTTGCTACCATCTTTTGCATAGCCGGAAAAGATGCTTTACAAGGCCCGCACCAGGTAGCCCAGAAATCAACAACAACAATTTTATCTTTCAACTCCTGGATATTTACTTTATCTCCTTTAAGATCAACTAAAGTAAAGGCCGGAACTTTATCGCTAAGTATTTCTTTTTTTATTTCAGCAATCATTTTAAGGTAAGCATCCTTTTCAAGCGCTGTTATATAATCATCATATCCATTTTCTGATTGATGTTTTTTTACATAAGCTCTTTTTAAAACCTCCTTTATATCCGAAGTGGATTTACCATCTTTTACAAACTGTTCTAATTGTTTTACATATTCTTTTTCAGGCAATGTTTTTTCCGCCAGCAATGCGTAGGTATTATTCAAATCAGCATCTTTTCCTTTCGATATATTTATGGCAGCATCTTTTGTATACGAAAATCCTTGTTTATAATCGCCCTTCTTATAAAGAATCATTGCGTAGGTATCTGCGTAGGTGCCGAAAGTAGTTCCTCGCGCCTGTTCCCATTGCCTGGCCGTATAATATCCCGGCTTTTCTCCCGATGGTTTTTTCCATTCGCCTTTAGCCCATTCCGTTGCAGTCTTAGACATGTCTTCAGCTACATTTAAATTGCTGTCGGTTTTTTGAATTTCCCAGGCATTGTTATTATAGAGCGCAGCCAGTTCGGCGCCTTTAATATCATATTTTGAAATGGCACTTTTCATGCCGGTCCAATCTTTATTTTTTATATAAGCAGCGGGAATAGCCGATTTAAAATAAGGCAAAGAAGGTTCGAGATATTTCCATGCTGAATCATTTTTTATTTTCGAGATGATATTATCCAACATCTCCCGTTTTTTATCCAGATCTTTTTCAGCCATGTATTGCTGGATATATTCACCTTTGGCCCATTGGCCACCAGGAAATTTTTCCTTTTTTATTTCTTCAATAAGTTTTGATTGCTCAGGAAGTTTCGCAAGTTTGTAAAGAGATTGAACCGTGTTATAATCATTTTCATCTTTCAATCCCGATTTTAATTCTTCTTCGATTTCATTTTGAATAAAGGCTGGGCCCTCATTTCTATTTACCTGTGAATACAATCTTACATAAGAAATTAAATTGTCTTTTTTCGATTCGGGATAGGCCTTAAATTCTTCTTCCATATATTGCAAAGCCTTTTCATTATTGGCGTCCATGCCAACGTTTCTTCCATAATATTCGTAGAAAAGAGCAGTGCTGTTATTGGCGCCTTTCTTCACTTTATCGCCATCGTATAATTGAATCCAGTATCCGTTATTGAAATTATTATCAAATTTTTTATCTGCCGAGAAACTAAAAAACGTAAAATTATCCGATGTGTCTGTGGTTATTATTCCTGTATATTCATTCCCGGTTCGTTTGAGTTTAATGTCATTTGTCTTCTGGCCCTTGCTTCCTAAAGTGTACACAATTCCTTCGATGGGTGCTGTAGCATTTGCTATGTCGCCAGATGGTGTATACGTTATAGTGATTGCATCACCTGCATGTGGCTTAACAGGAGAAAATCTAAAATTGGTTTGCCCAAAAGTATTAACGGCAAAAAACAACATTAATATAAGGGAGGATTTTTTTGAAAACATAGCTTTTTAGTTTAGAGCATAAAATTAATAAATATTGAATGACTGCCATTGTATCACTGTCACATGGCTTAATTTCAAAACTTGCTTTGCTGTATAGCTTTTCCTGAAGTACATTTGCAATCCAATTAAAAATGGGGCATTAAAAAGATTCGACCAATATGAAGTTGCATCCCATCACAGAAGCTATCCGCATACAGGCAGAACGTTCCAATGAAATGGAACATTCAACACCTTTATTTTTAACCAGCAGTTTTGTATTTCGATAATGTAGAAGAGATGAGGGCAGCATTTGCTGACGAAACAGATGATAATATTTACAGCAGGTTTAGTAACCCTACCGTTCAGGAGTTTATTGATAAAATGGTTTTGCTGGAAGGCGCGGAGGCGGGCGTTGCAACTGCAACCGGCATGAGCGCTGTGTTTGCCACCTTTATGGCATTGCTAAAAAAAGGAGATCACCTTATCTCATGCGATGCGGTTTTTGGAAGTACTCATAATATTATAAAAAAGTATTTACCTAATTATGGTATTGAATGTACCTATGTAAGCTCACATAATCCGGAAGAATGGGAGAAAGCGATTCGTCCCAACACAAAAATGATCTACCTGGAAACACCAACAAATCCGGGGCTTGAAATTATCGATCTTGAGTTGGTGAGCGCTCTTGCAAAAAAACACAATCTCATTTTGAATGTCGATAATTGTTTTGCCACTCCTGTTAATCAAAGACCAATTGAATTAGGAGCAAACCTGGTTGTTCATTCCGCAACCAAATGGATTGACGGGCAAGGCAGGGTTTTAGGAGGAGTGATCGTTGGTGATAAAAAACTCATTCATGAAATTTATATGTTTTGCCGAAACACCGGCCCATCCTTATCTCCATTCAATGCATGGGTGTTAAGTAAAAGCCTGGAAACACTGGATGTGCGCATGGAGCGTCACGCAAAAAATGCTTTGCACATTGCCAGTGAGTTGGAAAATCATCCTAAAATATCCTGGCTGAAATATCCTTATTTACCAAGCCATCCGCAACATGAAATTGCCGATTAAGCAAATGAAAAACGGCGGCGGAATTATTTGTTTCGAATTGAAAGGTGGAATTGGAAAGTGGGAGAAAATTTTTGAACAGTTTGGAGATGCTTTCACTAACGGCCAATCTCGGGGATTCAAGAAGTATTGCTTCTCATCCTGCAAGTACTACCCATAGCAAACTAACGGAGGAAGAAAGACTAAAAGTAAACATAACGCCGGGGCTTATACGCATTTCTGTAGGACTTGAATATACCGACGATATTCTGAATGATATTTTGCAGGCATTGGAAAAATGCTAATTCTTTCAACCACTTCATATATTATTTCCCAAAAAAACATACCTGTTTTTACTAAAAAAAAATCCGACCTTTCTGAATCTTAGGCATCTCGTAAAGAAAGATCATGAAAGAAATAATTAATTGTGCTGCCTATGCAAGTGGCAGGCGCATTGCAGATGTTGAACTGAATGAGGTACACGAAGTGCTAAAAGACGTGAACCAGTTTGTGTGGATCGGACTGCACGAGCCTTCTGAAAAGGTATTGCAACGGGTGCAGGAGGAATTTAATCTTCACGATCTGGCTATTGAAGATGCACACATGGCACATCAGCGGCCTAAAATTGAACTCTACGGCGATTCAGTATTTATTGTATTGCGCACGTCACATGTGAGCAATGAACATCATATTGAATTTGGAGAGACTCATTTTTTTGTCGGCAAAAATTTTATTGTAAGTGTGCGGCATGGCTCTTCAGTTCCCTACACAGAAGTACGTGCACGTTGCGAAGGCATGCCTGATTTGCTGAGTAAAGGCCAGGGATTCGTTTTATATGCTATTATGGATTTTATTGTTGATCGATATTTCCCCGTGGTGCAGGATTTGGAACAGGAGTTGGTTGGCCTTGAAGAAAAAATTTTTAAAGCAAAGCCAAGCCGCCAGACCACTGAACAGATATACCAGTTAAAACGCGAATTGCTGGAAGTTAAAAGAGCGGTATCACCGCTGGTTGACGTGTGTAACCGGCTCATGCGATTTGATATTAAATGTATTTCAACGGAAACGCAACCTTATTTCAGAGATATATATGATCATGTGGTGCGCATCAATGAAATGGTTGACAACACAAGAGAATTATTAAATACTGCATTGGAGGCAAATTTTTCACTCATCTCCATATCACAAAATGATACTTCCAAAAAATTTGCGGGATGGGCAGCCATCATAGCGGTGCCTACGATGGTTGCAGGTTTTTGGGGAATGAACTTTAAGTTTATGCCCGAAACAGAATGGAAATACGGTTTTCATGCAGTGATAGTCCTGACTATCGCTTCCTGCGTTTTGCTTTACTATTTGTTTAGACGTTCAGGTTGGCTTTAGGAAATTTCCAGAGAAATTAGACCGATATTTATGAAACCGACTATTTTAAAAATAGATCACAAGTAATATCGGTGTTATCAACCACCGCTCCCATTTTTTTGTAGAATTCAATAGCGTTAGTATTCCATCCAGACACGAGCCACCTCACTTTTTTACACCGCTCTTCTTTTGCAAAGTCAATGACGGCATCTAATAATTTCTTACCGATAGATTGATTTCTGAAACCTTCTTTTACATACAAATCATCCAGGTACAGGCCCTTTCCCGTCCACGAATAATAAGTAAAAAAGAAACTTGCAAAACCGATGATTTCATTATCACTAGCTTCTGCAACAAGGCACTGAAAAATATCTTTCTCAGCAATCAATTGTTCCAAAGTGAGGGTAACTTTTTCCGGCGTTTTTTGAAATATCGAAAACTCCTTCATTAACGCAAAGATGAACGGGAAATCCCATTCATCTCCTTTTCGTATGGTTACATTCATAAGCAATAAGTTTTCTGCGGACACTATACTAAATATCTAAAAGCATCATCATCATTCTTAAGTTCAGTAAATTTCACATTGTACCGACTAAGGTTTTGCAGTAATAAGTCGTAATCTTTTCTTGATTTCAATTCAATACCTACCAGTGCCGGCCCCGCTTCCTTATTATGTTTTTGAATATATTCAAACCGCGATATATCATCAGTCGGACCTAATACCTGGTTTACAAATTCTTTTAAGGCACCGGGCCGTTGAGCAAAGCGAATTAAAAAATAATGCTTTAATCCTTCATATTGCAACGAGCGTTCTTTAATTTCCTGCATCCGGTCAATATCATTATTGCCGCCACTTAAAATACAAACTACATTTTTTCCTTTTATTTGTTCTGCATAATCATCTAACGCGGCTATGGCCAAAGCTCCGGCTGGCTCAGCAACAATGGCATCTTCATTATATAATTTTAATATCGTTGTGCATACCTTTCCTTCGGGAACCAAATGCATATCGTCGAGCACTTCCCTGCAAATGGAAAAAGTAATATCGCCAATACGTTTTACGGCAGCGCCATCAACAAATTGGTCAATATCTTCAAGAAATACCGGGTGCCCGGCTTCCAACGCACGCAACATTGATGGAGCACCTGCAGGCTCCGCTCCAATAATTTTTGTATTGGGTGAAAATGATTTAAAAAAAGTTCCGACTCCGGCGCTTAAACCGCCGCCGCCAACCGGCACAAATACATAATCCACTTTGGATAACTCTTCTAATATTTCAACAGCAACGGTACCCTGCCCTTCTATAATTTTGTAATCATCAAAAGGCGGAATGAAAGTGAGGTTATTTTCTTCGGTAAATTTTTTTGCCGCAACGGAACATTCATCATACGTATCGCCAATTAACTTTATCCCGATAAAATCTTCGCCAAACATTTTGGTCTGACTTACTTTTTGATTGGGAGTTATAACCGGCATAAATACTACACCCTTGCAGCCGAGTTGCTTGCACGAATACGCAAAACCCTGTGCATGGTTTCCGGCACTCGCACAAACAACTCCTCTTTTTAGTTGTTCATCCGATAAGCTGCTCATCATGTTATAAGCGCCACGAAGTTTGTAAGAACGAACAACCTGCAAGTCTTCTCTTTTCAAAAAAACATTACATGAATATTTCTTTGAAAGATTATGATTGTAACCCAAAGGGGTTCGATTGATAATCTTTTTAAGACGTTCTGCCGCTGCTGCAAAATCCATGTTCCATTTATTAAATAAAGGTTCCGTCGCTTTTTCTTTATTTGAAATGGATGTTGTCATTAAAAACTAGTTTGCAGTTGCTTCCATTTTAGATGGCTTTTTCACAGCATCTTCTTCGGCTGCCGGTTGGTTCTCCGGGCGTAAACTTCTAACAGTTTTTCCAGCCTGCCACATTTCACTATCTGCCAATTCTTTTAATTCTACTTCAAGCTTTTCGCGATAGTCAGGTTTGCTATTGCTTGCGATGGAACGCCCGGCTTCCCTGCCTTCTGCAACTTCTTTGTATAGATCATTAAATACAGGTAACGTAGCATCACGGAATTTCTTCCACCAATCCAATGCCCCGCGTTGTGCTGTTGTGGAGCAATTGGCATACATCCAATCCATTCCGTTTTCAGCAACTAACGGCATAAGAGATTGCGTCAATTCTTCAACTGTTTCGTTAAATGCTTCTGAAGGCGAATGACCATTTTTTCTTAAGACTTCAAACTGTGCGGCAAATATTCCCTGTATAGCTCCCATTAAAGTTCCGCGTTCGCCGGTTAAATCGCTATACACTTCTTTCTTGAAAGTAGTTTCAAATAAATATCCTGAGCCGATTGCAATGCCTAATGCTACTACCCTGTCAAAGGCTTTGCCTGTTGCATCCTGGAAGATGGCATAACTGCTGTTTAATCCACGGCCCTGCAAAAACATTCTTCTTAATGAAGTACCCGAACCTTTCGGCGCTACCAAGAATACATCCACATCTTTCGGCGGAACAATCCCGGTTTGTTCAAGATAGGTAATACCAAATCCATGAGAAAAATATAAAGCTTTGCCGGGAGTTAAATGCTTTTTTACCGTAGGCCACATAGCTATCTGCGCCGCATCACTTAATAAATAACAAATGATGGTTCCTTTCTCTAACGCAGTTTCAATGTCAAATAAAGTTTTACCTTCTACAAAACCATCTCGTACCGCTTTGTCCCAGCTTTTGGAATTTTTACGCTGACCAACGATAACGTTGATGCCATTTTCTTTTTGATTTAATGCCTGGCCGGGGCCCTGCACGCCGTAACCTATCACAGCTACCACTTCATCTTTCAATACTTCCTGTGCTTTCGCCAAAGGGAATTCATCGCGGGTAACAACGTTTTCTACAGTGCCACCAAAATTTAACTTTGCCATTTTTTTGTGTTTTATTTTATAGTATAAAGTTCTGTTTGTTTATTTTAAAATACTGATCTTCTTTCGTTTAAACAATCCCGTTATGATTGTTCCTTCTTTTCGTTAAATGACAGCCTGTTTCCAAAGGGATCGATTACTTCCATGCACCAGGAACCATAAAAGGTTTCTTCCAAACCCGGCCTGTTGTACTTATATTTTTTATCGTTCAAAATTTTGTGATAATCCTTTAAGCCGCTGACCCAAAAAAACACCCTTGTTCCCGGCGTCGAATCTCCGTGATGTTCACTAAGATGAACGGCTAAGCCTTCTCTTACAATTTCAATATATTTTGGCATTCCTTCCTCAAATACATGTTCAAATGTAATTGTAAAACCGAGCCAATTCACATAAAATTCAACCGCCTTTTCGTAATCGAATATCCTTAATATTGGTATGGTTTGAAGAACGATCACTTGTAAAATATTACATGCTAAACACTTCCTCCTGCTTGTCTAAAAATTCATTTTCAATAACCTCTTCTCCGGGCTGCATCTGTTCAAATTCTTTCACCTTAGAATGAAAGCCCTGGCTGTCTTTTATTATCGCCACTCTTGCACTTCTAACAAATTCAATAAGCCCATAAGGTTCGAGAAATTTAATAAGTTTGTCTGTTTCTTCGCGATGGCCTGTCGCTTCAAATACCGTGTAATCTTTTCTAATAGCAATAGCTCTTGCGCCAAACTCATGCAGCAATCTTTCTACTTTTACCTTTTCTGCAATTGCTTCTGTTGGCATTTTATATAAAGCCATCTCCTGCCAGATGATTTCATCATTATTGTTATAGTAGGCTTTTAAAACATCTACCTGCTTTTCAATCTGGCGAACCAATTTTTTTACAACTTCTTCCGTTTCGTCTATTACAATATTAAAACGATGAATACCCGGAACTTCAGAAGGTGAAGTATTTAAAGTATGTATATTAATTTTTCTTCTTGAAAAAATTATTGTTATCCTGTTTAGCAAACCAATCTGGTCTTCGCTATATACTGTTAATGTGAATTCCTGTTTCATTTGAATTTTTTTAAAATTTTTTCTGTTTAATTTATTTGTTTCACAGCAACCATTCTTAATCTTTTATAGTCAGCGTACCAACTTCCGTTTTTGTGGTTTGTGGCTTTCAATGCATTTTGCGCCTCGTTCATAATATCAGTTGCCACTCCTTCTTCCATCCCGTTAAAATAAGCGCCGGCAAACATTTTTAACCAGTCTTTCATTCCCTCTGTTTCATCACTTAGTTTGGTTTCCCTGTCATAATGAATAGCATAAACAACCCTGAAGCCTTTTGCCTCTAACAGTGAAGCATACTCGCCTAAAGACGGAAAATACCATACTGGCATTGCTGCATTTTCGCGGAACCCGTTTTTATCCAATATCTTCTGTAAAGCTTTGATAATTTTTGCAACGTTATTCCTGCCGCCCATTTCCATTACAAACCTTCCCTCCTTTTTCAAACTATTGTAAACACATTCAACAACTTTCTCCTTTTCTGTTATCCAATGTAAAACTGCGTTTGAAAAGATTGCATCAAAATGTTCTTCAAAGTGAAAATCAGTTGCATTCTGCACCTGTAATTCCAATTGAGGATATTCTGTTTTTGCTTTAGTCACCATTTCCATCGAATTATCAATTCCAACAACCTCAGCACCTGATGCGGCAATTATACTTGTCAAATAACCCGTGCCGCAACCTAAATCCAGTATACGTTCGCCGGGTTGCGGTCTTAAAAGTTCTACAAGATCTTCGCCATACTTAAAAACAAAAGAATGTTTGTCGTCATACAGACTGGCATTCCAGTCTGTAAGGTTAGCAGTGGTTTTCATCGTTTTAATTTGAACTTTTTTTAGTTCACATTCCTCAATTCAAATATTTCGTTATAAAATTATTTAAGTCTTATTTCTGCGACACTACAGCCCTGCGGCACCATTGGAAACACATTATTTTCCTTCCCAACCATTACTTCCAGCAAATAAGAATTATTACTTGCCAGCATTTCTTTTAGAGCGCCGTTTAATTTATCTCTTTCGGAAACTCTCTGCCCATCAATATTGTAAGCCTTTGCCAAAGCAACAAAATCGGGGCTTTTCATGTCTGTAAATGAATATCGTTTTTCATGAAAGAGTTCCTGCCATTGGCGCACCATTCCGAGAAACTGATTATTAAGAATGATAATTTTTACATTGATATTTTCCTGCATGATGGTTCCTAATTCCTGGAGCGTCATTTGAAAACCTCCATCTCCTATTATCGCAATTACAGTTCGGTCGCTTGCACCATATTTTGCACCAATAGCTGCCGGCAATGCAAATCCCATAGTTCCCAACCCTCCTGAAGTAACGTTACTTTTTGATTGATTAAATTTTGCATAGCGACAGGTTACCATCTGGTGTTGGCCCACATCGGTAACCATCACGGCATCGCCGCCAGTTAATTCATTCAGGAGATTTATTACTTCACCCATTGAAAGTTGTTCAGTTGTGGGATTTAATTCTTCTGTTATACAGGTATCAACTTCTTCTTTTGCATACTCGGCAAATTTTGCGATCCATTTTGAATGATCTTTTTTATCAATAAGTTTTGTTAGCAATGGTAATGTCTCTTTACAATCGCCCCAAACCGGAACAGTTGTTTTTACATTCTTATCAATTTCCGAAGGGTCAATATCAAGGTGAATTACTTTTGCCTGTTTTGCATACTTGTCAAGCCTGCCGGTAACACGATCATCGAAACGCATACCAACTGCTATCAATACATCGCACTCGTTAGTTAACACATTTGGTCCATAATTTCCATGCATGCCCAACATCCCTACGTTCAAAGGATGATCTGTTGGCAATGCGCTCAATCCAAGGATAGTCCAGGCTGCGGGAAGTCCGCCCTTCTCAATAAAATTCTTAAATTCTTTTTCGGCTTTACCAAGAATAACACCCTGCCCAAAAATTACAAATGGCTTCTTAGCATTATTAATAAGTTTGGCAGCTTCCTGAACATATTCCTTTCTTACAATTGGTTTAGGGCGATAACTGCGGATGTGATTACATTTCGTGTAGCCGTTGTAGTTAAACATCTGCAACTGCGCATTTTTTGTGATGTCGATCAATACAGGTCCCGGCCTTCCGCTCCTTGCAATGTAAAATGCCTTTGCCAACACTGATGGAATTTCTGTTGCATCTGTTATTTGATAATTCCATTTGGTAACAGGAGTGGTAATATTAATAACGTCAGTTTCCTGGAAGGCATCAGTCCCCAATAAATGTGCGTACACCTGCCCCGTTATACAAACAACAGGAGTGCTGTCAATCATGGCATCTGCAAGACCCGTTACCAGGTTAGTAGCACCCGGACCGCTTGTTGCAAACACAACACCAACTTTACCGGATGTTCTTGCAAAGCCTTGCGCAGCATGAATAGCGCCCTGTTCGTGACGAACCAGCACATGATTAAGTTTAGCTTTATAATTCCACAATGCATCATATACAGGCATTATAGCGCCGCCGGGATAACCAAAAATTACTTCTGTATTTTCGGCTATAAGAATTTTTAACAAAGCCTCGCTGCCGCTGATGTTTTCAATTTTTTTAGAAGATTGGGCTACTTTCTTTTCTTCTAATTCAATAATATTCATACTAATTTTTTTTATTTTTAAAACTAATTTTTAAACCCGATTCGTTTTCTATTCTTCCAGGCTTCCAGTTTATTTTCTTCTTCCACTTTTTTATCCAGCATATTTTCTAATGCTTCATATATTTAGTTTAATTGAGCATCATGACCGCCAATTTTTTCTCTTAATCCATTCAATTGTTCAAGAATATCCTTGTATTGAATTGCATATTTTCTTAATGTAATAAATGCATGGACAATTGCAATATTCATTTTTCTCGCTGTTGAACTTTTCAAAACACTTGCGAGCACAGTTACTCCATGCTCTGTGAATGCATAAGGCAGGTAAGATGCTCCCCTATGTTTTCTCGAACTCATCACAAATTGTGATGAGTTCATTTTATCGTTTTGAACAGACATCACAATTTGTGATGATGAGATTAACTGCCACTCATCCTTTGTTAACCTGAACATAAAATCTTCCGGAAAACTTTCAAGATTTCTTTTGACAGCCTGATTAAACACTCTTGTTTCCACTTCATATAATGCAGCAAGGTCATAATCCAACATCACTTGTTGGCCTCTTATTTCAAATATCTTTTTTTGTATTGCCTGAAAATGCACTTATGAAAATTTTTAAAATCGATTATTTAATATTGGCTACTTATCTGTTATGCAACCTTCGGCTGCCGTTGTAACCGATTTAGCATATTTATATAAAACTCCTCTTGTTGCCAATAACTCCGGTTGTTTCCATTTCTTTCTTCTTTCTTCAATTACTTTTTCATCAACTTTTAAAGTGATTTTTTTATCAGGCACACTTAATTCAATTATATCATCATCTTCTACGAGTGCCAGCAAACCTCCGTCAAAAGATTCCGGAGTTATGTGTCCGACGACGAAGCCATGTGTGCCACCGCTGAATCTTCCATCAGTAATCAACGCAACATCTTTGCCAAGACCTGCACCGATGATTGCCGACGTGGGTTTCAGCATTTCAGGCATACCCGGAGCGCCTCTCGGTCCTACATGTTTTATCACAACAACATCTCCTTTTTTGATTTTTCCAGAATTAATTCCGTTTATTAAATTATGTTCGCCATCAAATACTCTCGCAGGTCCTTCAAATTTCTCGCCCTCTTTGCCACTGATTTTTGCAACGCTTCCGCCTTCGGCTAAATTGCCATACAATATTTGCAGATGACCCGTTGTTTTTATCGGCGTTTCCAACGGAAGAATAATTTTTTGTGTTTCAAAATTTAAATCAGGAACATGCGCAAGATTTTCTGCAATAGTTTTGCCGGTTACCGTTAAGCAATCGCCGTGCAACATATTCTTTTGCAATAAAAATTTCATAACTGCGGGTACGCCTCCAATGTTATGAAGGTCTTCCATTAGATATTTTCCGCTTGGTTTTAAATCTGCCAATACAGGCGTCTTATCACTTATTCTTTGAAAATCATCCTGGGTTAATACCAGTCCAACACTATTGGCCATCGCAATCAAATGCAATACTGCATTGGTACTTCCGCCCAGCACCATAACAATAGTCATTGCATTTTCGAATGCCTCTTTTGTCATAATATCCGAAGGCTTGATATCTTTTTCTATCAACAAACGGATAGCCGCTCCCGCTGCACTGCATTCATTTTTCTTGGCTTCACTTAAGGCCGGGTTTGATGATGAATAAGGTAAACTCATTCCCAAAGCTTCAATAGCGCTTGACATGGTGTTGGCTGTGTACATGCCACCACAGGCGCCTGCACCAGGACATGAATGCATCACAATTCCTTTAAAGTCCTCTTCGCTTAAATCGCCTTTAATTTTTTGTCCCAGCGCCTCAAATGCTGAAACAATATTTAAATCTTTGCCTTTATAATGACCTGGTGCGATGGTTCCCCCGTAAATCATAATCGAAGGGCGATTCAATCTTCCCATGGCCATAATTGAACCCGGCATATTTTTATCGCAACCCGGCACTGCTATCAACGCATCATAATATTGAGCGCCACAAACTGCTTCTATAGAATCAGCGATAATGTCGCGACTCACTAAGGAATAACGCATACCGTCCGTTCCATTACTCATTCCATCGCTTACGCCGATTGTATTAAAGATGAGTCCTACTAATTCATAATCCCACACCCCCATTTTCACAAGCTTGGCCAGTTCGTTCAAATGCATGTTACAGGTATTACCATCGTAACCCATACTCACAATGCCAACCTGAGGCTTTTTAAGATCATCATCAGTTAAGCCAATGCCATAAAACATTGCCTGTGCAGCCGGTTGTGTAGGATCCTGCGTAATTGTTTTGCTGTATTTGTTTAGTTCGTTCATATAGTAATTGCTGAGGTTGTAAACTCTTTTTCCACAACCAGGTTTTTATAAGCGTTTTGAATTTGTATTCCTAAAGTATCTTTCCATTGCTTTTTAAATGGCACATTATCCAATGATTCCATGCCAATTACTTCTGCGGCAGTTCCACAAAAAAATGCAGCATCAGCACCAAGCATGTCAGCAGTGGAGATTTGCCTTTCTACAACAGTTATATCAAGTGTTTCGCATAATTCTAACACCGTAGCCCGTGTTATACCAGGCAAAATATTTCCTAATTCAGGCGTATGCAAAACGCCTTCTTTTTCTATAAAAACATTAGCGCCTGGACCTTCGGCAATAAAACCATTCATATCATTCAGTAATGCTTCATCAAAACCTTTCGACTTTGCTTCCTGGCTGGCTAATATAGAATTTACATAATGTCCCGTTGCCTTTGCTTCAATCTTAAACCCTTTAGGATTGGGCCTTTCAAAGGACGAAGTCATAACTCTTAATAATTTTTCACCGAGAAAAGGTTGCATTTCCCAGGTTTCAATTACTATGAAGGATTCTTTATTTAGATTAAAGCTCATATTGGCCGGAGCGTAAACTAACGGTCTTACATATGCGTCCTGCTGGTTATTTTTTTCTAAAATTTCGTAAGTCGCTTTTATCAATTCATCGCACGTCCATGGATAAGGCAGGTTTAATGCTTCTGCCGAATTCTTTAGTCTTTCGAAGTGTTCATTCTCCTTAAAAATTTTTGTTTTGCCCGATGCTGTTTTATAAGAGCGAATACCCTCAAATACGCCGTAGCCGTAATGAAGCGTCTGACTATATAAATCAATTTTTATATCAGCGGCCTTTACAATTTGGCCGTTGTGATAAATGAAAGTGTTTGAATTGTAATACATAATTTTTATTTCTTACATGTGGTTAATAAAAAAACCCCGCTTTTTGGAGCGGGGTTATATACTTTGATTTTATTTTTTAAGTAATAATTCCATCTCCAATGTTAAAGGGTATAATGACGCTGACAACAATATTAATTGCTGAAATATTTAGAATGCCATTATTTAGTTTGCCTGTTAACATTGAAAAAAAATGTTTAACAAACTTAACTAACCCTTTTGGAAAAACAAAGAACTTTTTTGCCTCACCCCCAACCCCTCTCCGAAGGAGAGGGAACTAAACCGTTGCCAGGCAAGAGTTTTAACCAACATAATTTTAATACACCTTACATCATTTCAATTTAGATAATTGTCGCTTTACCAAATGCAATATTTTTTGCATTAATATTTGGCGGAATATCATTACTGATATAATCGCTGGCGAATTCGCCAATTGTTGATGTGTAATGCGGATTTTCCGGGTCGATATCCTGCGAGACAAATCCGTTATCCAACGTCCACGCAACCGCTTCTCTCACTTCGTCTGCCTCGTCGTGTAATCCAAAATAATCGAGCATCATGGCCGCAGATAAGATAGATCCAACTGGATTAGCAATATCTTTTCCCACTGCCTGCGGGTACGAGCCATGAATAGGTTCGAATAATGCAGATGAAACACCAATAGACGCAGATGGTAAGAGACCTAATGAACCGCTAATAACACTCGATTCATCACTCAAAATATCACCAAACATATTTTCGGTAAGTATTACATCAAATTGTTTGGGATTCACAATTATTTGCATGGCTGCGTTATCTACGAACATGTAATCCACTTTCACATCGGCATAATCTGCTGCAATTTCCTGCACGGTTTTTCTCCATAACCTGGACGTTTCTAAAACATTTGCTTTATCAACTAATGTAAGTTTCTTTTTTCTTTGCTGCGCAGAAGCAAAAGCCAAACGGGCGATACGTTCAATTTCCGTCTTGTTATAAATACATAAATCAGATGCTTCTGTACCATCTTCGCTGGTTTCTTTTTTGCCAAAATAAATACCGCCGGTTAACTCGCGATATATTATAAAATCAACATCTTGTAATTGTTTTTCTTTTAAGGGAGAAAGGTGATGCAAAGAATCAAAAGTTTTTACCGGGCGAATGTTTGCAAACAATTGCAGCTCTTTTCTGAGCTTTAATAGTCCTTGCTCAGGGCGAACTTTTGCAGAAGGATCATTATCATATTTTGGATGCCCTATTGCTCCGAATAAAATCGCATCGCTTGTGCGACAAATATCAATAGTGTGTTGCGGCAGTGGTTCTCCTGTCTTATCAATAGCAACTGCGCCCATCAACCCATAAGTATATAGAAAATTATGGCGATACTTTGCTGCTATCGCATTCAACACTTTTATAGATTGATGTGTTACTTCCGGTCCTATCCCGTCACCCAATATAACCGCTATCCTCTTTTCCATTCTTACATTTATTTATTATTTAGTTTTCCACTATGCCGCTATTCTTCCCTGCTGCAGTTTTAAAGTATAGGTAACACAAGGCGGAATTTCTTCCTCGTAATGGCTTACATATACCAATGTTTTTTTCATGCGAACGCACACCTCATTTATCAACGCAATAAACCAAGCGCTCACCTCCTGGTCTAGTCCCTGGCAGGGTTCATCCAGGATTAGTAATGGCGGATTTTTAACCAATGCCCGTGCCAGGAGAACAAGTCTTTGTTCACCGTTAGATAACTGTTTGAATAACCGGTTTTCAAATTGTTCTAAATGCAACAACGCCATCCAATCTTTTATAATTGATTTTTGCGTATCATTTAATTTTTTAAATAATCCAATAGTATCAAATAACCCGGATGCTACTACTTCAAAACAAGAACACGCTGCATCAAAATAATGATGCAACTCCGGCGACACATAACCAATTTTCTGTTTGATATCCCAAATAGATTCACCACTGCCCTTCTTCCTGTCAAATAAATATATTTCGTTGGCAAATGCCTGTGGATTATCTCCTGTAATCAAACTTAATAAAGTAGATTTTCCTGAACCGTTATGTCCCGTTACACTCCAGCATTCTCCCTTATTTACTTTCCAGTTGATATTGTTAAGAATTTTTCTCCCATTATAAATAATATTGGTATCAACCATCTTGATTGCAACCGAAAACTCAGCATGGTTATATACCGGAGTTATTGATTCCAGCGGCTTTGAATTCAATAACCGCAGGTTATTTTTTTCCTTAACAGGATGTTTAAAGCTGTCACGCGATACTTTTTCTTTTAACCTGCCATCTTCCAGTAGTGCAACATGAGTAACACACGCTGGTATATCAGCGTAAGACGTGACCAATAAAATATGGGTACCTTTTGCTACAAGATTGTCTATGATGCTGTTCAATAAAGTTCTTGCTGAAATATCCAGGCCCGTATAAGGGCTGTCCAATAAAAGCCAATCAGCATTTTGAAGAATTGCTTTGGCTAACTGAAAGCGTTTATGCTCACCGTTAGATAGCTGGATGAGCCTTGTGCAACGAATATATTCAATGCCTAACAGCTTCAAAGTTTCCTGAATGGCATTTTCATCTCCCGATAAATTCTCTAAAACATCGCTTACCATTAAAGCATCTTCAGTATCGCAGGAATTGAAACGTTGTTGATAATAAAATGTGTTTGTATTGGAAAGGTTTTTAAAATGATGCTGTTGTGAAATGGCCGCTATCCTGGGTGTTTCGGGATTTTCGATCTGAAAATTAACACTGCCTCCTGTAAAATAACTGCCTGCCAGCGTCTTTATTAAGGTGGATTTACCGCTGCCGGATGGTCCGATAATCGCCAGGCATTCGCCATGATCTATATTAAACGAAACATTATTTAATACAGTTTTTCCTGACAACTGAACTGTTAGGTTTTTTACTTCCAAAAGAAATGCCTGTTTCATTTTAATTTAATAAGAATGCGGAGTCTGCCATGGTCGCTTCAAATGCTTCAATGTCATTTTTATTACTTGTTACCAATTCAAAGGAGAAGAATTTTCATATTAATAAATTATTCAAATAACGTTTTGCCAGTTTTTTCTTTAGTTAAAAAAGTGGGGGACAATCCCCCACCTATCATAAAACTAAAACTGCATAAAACTAAGTTGTAACAAAACTCTTTTCTTTATAATCAGTTGCGAGCTTCGTAAGATCTTTATCTTCAATTTCTTTTTTACTATCAGCTACCTGCAGGAACCATTCGTACAAAACATCCACATCATTTCGGGTAAACTCGTAGCCCAGTTTTTTAAAACGATGGGCCAGCGCACTGCGTCCACTCCTCGCCGTTAGTACGATCTTTGAATCATCCGCTCCTACTTCAACCGGGTTAATAATTTCGTAGGTAAGCGCATCTTTTAAGAATCCATCCTGGTGAATGCCGGACGAATGCGAAAAAGCGTTGCTGCCCACGATCGCCTTATTTGGCTGCACCGGCATACGCATAATGTCCGAAACTTTCCTGCTCATCGGGTTTAGTTGCGTTGCATCGATGCTTGTATAAAAATTTAAGTGTTTATGCTGCTTAATTATCATCACCACTTCTTCAAGTGATGTGTTTCCGGCCCTTTCGCCCAATCCATTAATAGTACATTCTATCTGTCTTGCGCCACTAATTACTCCCGCAATAGAGTTGGCGGTTGCCAATCCCAGGTCGTTATGACAATGGCATGATATAACGGCTTTATCAATATTGGAAACGTTATTGATTAAATAAGCAATTTTTTCACCATATTGGTATGGTAAGCAATAACCCGTAGTGTCGGGAATATTTACTGTTGTTGCACCGGCTTTAATAACTGCTTCTATAACTCTTGCCAGGTAATCATTATCAGTTCTGCCGGCATCTTCGGCATAAAATTCTATATTATCTGTATAATTTCTTGCCCACGTTACACACTGGATAGCCCTTGCCAAAATATCTTCCCTGTTAGAATTGAATTTACTTTTTATGTGAGAATCAGATGTACCGATACCGGTATGAATGCGGGGACGCTTTGCATATTTTAAAGCCTCACCTGCTACCTGTATATCTTTTTCAACCGCACGTGACAGTGCACACACAGTCGCGTTAGTTATCGTTTTGGAAATCTCATTTACCGAAGCAAAATCTCCAGGGCTTGAAATAGGAAAGCCGGCTTCTATAACATCAACCCCTAAACGCTCAAGATCAAGCGCCAGCTCAACTTTTTCTTTCGTATTAAGTTTACAGCCGGGAACCTGTTCGCCGTCGCGGAGTGTGGTATCGAATATTATTACTTTGTCCATAGTATATTATTACTTAATTCATAATAAATTATCACCTTATTGATAGCAATCGTCAGGAGAAAAAAAGGCTACCAGCAATAACCTGATGTTGTGGACATGAAAGTAGAATATATGGAATAAAGATTCTAAACAAAAAAACAGAAATTTACATTGCCGAAAGGAATAGTAATTTCATGCAACCCCTGTAATTACTGCCATTCGCGGTAAAATTATTACGATGCCCAACAGATCAACAGATTCATTATTTCAATTGATTCATTCCCTTCAAAAGAGCGAAAAGAGGAATTTTAAGCTTTATGTACAAAGAAACTCATCATCGCCCGACCTTAAGGTTGTACAATTATTTGATGCGTTAGACAAGATGAAAGATTATGATGAAAAAGAACTCATCAACAAAACTGTCTCCATAAAAAAAGAACAGCTTTCAAATATGAAAGCCCATTTGTACAAGCAAATTCTGGCGAGCCTTCGCGTGCTTGAAAACAATGAAAACATCGATATTCAATTGCACGAACAATTGGATTATGCACGGATTTTATACAATAAAGGCCTTTACCTGCAAAGCCTTAAGATATTAGACCGGGTAAAAGAAAACGCGATCACCTACAATCAAATGACCTTCCTGATTGAGGTGCTATTCCTTGAAAAGAAAATTGAAACGTTGCATATTACGAGAAGTATGCAGGACCGGGCAGATGCGCTCTCACTACAATCCATCCAATCTAACGTACAATTGGAAAGAGTAACCAAGCTCTCCAATCTCGCTTTGTTGTTATACAGCTGGTACATTAAAAATGGCCACGCAAGAAACAGCGATGACGAAAAACAGGTTGAAAATTATTTCCGTGAGCATCTAACGGACGACATAAAAAACCCAGAAGGTTTTTATGAAAAATTATATTACAACCAAAGCTATTGCTGGAATGCATTTATTCGCCAGGACTTTTTAATGTATTACCGTTATACTCAAAAATGGGTAGACCTTTTTACAGATGAATCAGGAATGAAAGAAATAGAAACGGCCAATTATATAAAAGGATTGCACAATTTATTAAATGCACATTTCACTCTAAGAAATTATAGTGGCTTTACTAAAACCATACAATTACTCGAAGCCTTTCGCGATTCGGACATTGTAAAACAAAGCAATAACAACCAGGTGCAGGTTTTTATTTATTTATACACTTCAAAGCTTAATCAACATTTTCTCGAGGGAACTTTTAAAGAAGGAATAGAAATAGTTCCGGAAATAGAAAAACAATTAAAAGACTTTAGCAATTACATGGATCACCACCGCGTGCTGGTTTTTTATTATAAGATTGCCTCTTTATACTTTGGCGCAGGGGACTATGATACTGCGATAGATTATTTAAATAAGATCATTAACTGGAAAGTTGACCTGCGCAACGACCTGCAATGTTATGCACGTTTGCTGCATTTGATTTCTCACTATGAACTGGGCAACTTTCAATTGCTGGAATATCTCATTAAATCAGTATATCGCTTTATGGCGAAGATGCAAAACCTGAGCCTTGTGGAAGAAGAGATGTTTAAATTTTTAAAGAATTCATTCTATCTCTCTGCAAGAAAACTGCAGCCCGAATTTGAAAAGTTGTTGAACAAAATAAAGCATCTTGAAAAGAGCCGGTTCGAAACAAGAGCCTTTGCTTATCTTGATATTATTTCTTGGCTGGAAAGTAAAGTATATAATAAGCCGGTGTATGAAATTATAAGAGAGAAGTATTTAACTGGGAAAAGAATGGTTGGGAATTGAAGATTAAAAAGATTGAGATATAACTTAAAACACTGTTTCAAAAATCATTGTAAGGACTTTATCAAAATTAACTTGCTTCATTGAAGATAGCCTTGAAATAACCTCGTCTGTTGTATATGATTGAATTAATGGCATTTTACAAATGATTTTCTAGAAAGTGGCTTTGTTAGCATTGAGTTATCTAACTCAAAATTAAATTCTTCATTCATTGGATTTGAGGAAATCATTACAGCATAAAAAATATCTTCAGTTTCTAAAACATTTGAATTTGAAATAACTAATGCTGGATGCGATTTAAATTTACCATTAGGTAATTCATAATTTAGCTCTATTATATCCCTTTGCTGAACTCTCATTATAAATACCTCGCAATTGCTTTGTTTTTCCTTTTAACAATTGAAGCTTTTAAATTTTCATGATCTTGCAGCGTTGCAATTAGAGCTTTAGGGTTACGAACCGATGATACTTTCTTAACGAAATTCATCGAAGAGAGCAAAGATGTGAGTTCTTTTGCCTTACTGTTGGAATCTATCTCAATAATTAAAGTTTGCATTTTAATGTTTATACAAATTTAAGGATTTTATAATGTGCACATTCAGATATGATAGCTTTGTGCATTCAGAATTTCATTTTCCAATTCTAAAGCCGGAGAGTTAAATATTGAAACACCATAGTTAGCTAATAGCTCCATAAATGTACGTTTGGAATATCCCGCCAACTCTGCACCCTGGCCGAGAGTTAAAGATCCTTTTTCAAAGAGTTTTGCAGCAAGCAATGTTTTTGCTTCCTTTTCGTCTATATCCACTGATTCAGGTATATTCAATGTTAATGTTTTCATATCTCAAACTTACCAAATTATAATGGTTAATCAAAGCTACCTTTATTCTATTCTTGTCAAAATAAAAGTAGATTTGAAACAAGAGCCTTTGCATATCCCGACATTATTTCATGCCTCGAAAGTAAAGTGTATAACAAATCGGTGTATGAAATTATAAGAGTGAAGTATTTGACAGGAAAGAGAGTCGTACATGCTTAAACATCTGAAGACACCACATTAGCTTTTTAATTTATTGTATTCGGGATGTTTTTCTGGACACCCCGAATCGTGATACTATTTTTACAAAATAACTTCAAACATAATCCTGTCAAAAATGGCGACAA
>CAVWQJ010000047.1:0-42233 GCA_963756945.1 uncultured Chitinophagaceae bacterium
CATGATAGCCTGATTATTTTGAACAGAAGGAGTTTCACTTTTCTTACTGCATGATGAGAATGCTAAAAAGGATACAGATGAAACAGAACACTGTTTTCCTGTTAATGTTATTCATGGTTTTATTTTTTGAATGGGTAAATAATAAAACGAACTGTCGGTTTTTAATTCTAAATATTGGATGTTATTTTTCGTAAGGATTTTTGCAGGAAAAGAAAATTGAGTTGGCCCGTTACAAGTATTGATAAATGAAACAGATGATAGAAACAGCGTAACGATCAATGAAGGCATCAACCATTTGCCCAGGCCATACAAAAAATAATCCCACCCGGTTTTAAAGGTTACCCGAGGCACATTGCGGATTTCCTTTTTGAGATCCATTTGCATTTCATTCAACCGGACAAAAAAATATAGTATTTCATCATCGAAGTTGATATCATATTTATTGCGGTAATGGGTTCTAAACTCTTCCAGTATTTTTTGATAGTCCGTCATCTTACACCTTGGCTATTTCTCTTTTTATGATGGTTTTGGCGGCAAAAGATTTATAGGATTCGAACCCCATTCCATTTCGAATATTTTCGGTAATGATCTGCCCGGAATTGCGGTCAACATGAATATCTCCGAACCGGATAATTTTTGAAACCAATCCCTTCGCTTTTTTGGCGAACTCTTCCAGTTCGTCAACCAGCAGATTATAATTCTGGAAGGTCAATTCGTTTAAATACATTACGATGTCGAACTTGCCTTTCACGATACCGACAAGATTCTTCAAATAATTGAAGGTGCTGGCATAAGAAGTGCCGCCGCTCATGATGACATTGAATACAAATTTTGCTTTTAGTTCTTTTTCAAATTCCTTGAATTCTTCTATTGAAAAATCCAGCGAAAAAAGTGATGGAAGCTGCTCGCTTTCAGGGGCGCCAAAATCAATATAGATCTCTTCAAAAGGCTGCGTATTGAATGCCTGCAGCACATCATATAATTTTTCCCGCTCAATTTTTTTCAGGTGATCAAAAATGTCAACCGAGAATAGCCTGTTAGCTTCCTGGCGTGATAAAAAATGAAGTTGCCTGGTGGAAGTTTGCGTTGAGCTATCCAAATCAACAAATGCGACCTTATCATTTTGTTCATGTTTGAGGGCCTGTAAATAGGTAAGCATTGATTTACCCGCGCCGCCCTTCGATTGAATGTTGTAATAGAATGTTTTCATTTTGCTTATTGTTGTTGAGAATTATTTTCTGAACGAATGACCTTGATAACGACCGGCCTGTCGCTATTGCCTTCCGGTATGGATGGCTTAAAATTCTGCAGCCACTCCTGATCTGCGATTTTCGTTTCGCTAAAACTGGCAGGATGGTGGGGCGGTATCCTTTGGCTTCCGGTGGCACCAGTATTACCAGAACCATAATTTTGCTTATATCGCCGGAGCCACGACCAAAATGTTTTCCGGTTTATTTTGTCTTCCGGCATAGATAAACGCTCTGTAATACTTTTGAAAACGACCCGGGGTTTGGAATAAAGAATCTCCTGTCTTGTGAGAATGTCTTCTATCAGATCGAATTTTCCATAGTCGGTTGAAAGTATTTTCTCCCTTATTTTTTGCAAATTAGCTTCGTTTTCCATTAATTAACAATATTAATATATAATACAAATATAGAACTATAAAGTATATTTTAAAGACAATTGCAAATATTTAAAGATTCCTAAAGAAATACGCAGTTCTTTGAAGAATCCTGGTAATTATTGAAGACTTTTAAAGCCTTTTTAATTTTCGTTTTGAAGATAGATAGCAGATAAATAAAGACTTACAGCGACAGCGAGAAGAAAAGCTAAAAACCGCTGAAAACTGACAAGATGTGTCTTTGTGCGCACACCAAAGACAATCTTGCCCGCTAAGGCGGGGATTTAAATTTTTCGCGACTCAATTATTTTAATAAATTGCATGTATAGATATAAATAATATTAATACAAATGAAAAAGTCAGATGAAGAAACGTAAAAGGTCTCAACATTTACATCTAAGATTAAGTCAAACGAAAAAAAGCGAATTGAGGAAACAGGCTACTGACCTGGGATTAACAATGACAGAGATTGTTGAACATAAGATCGGGAACATCCCTATCCAGGATAAGCAAATAAAAAGGGAGCAATTTGCGGCGATATATGCCCTTTGCAAAGAAATCAATTACATCGGTAAGAATATCAATCAACTCACTATCGCCATCCGGCAAATAAGATCAGATAAAAAAATAGAAGACGGCGAATTCTCCATGCTGGTGGAGGAACTAAAAAAGTACAATGCCAAGCGAAATGAGATCAGTGAATTACTCGGTAAAAATTTATTTTGAAAAATGAATAGTGCCATCTTCAAAATTATGCCGGCCGCAGGTAGCAATTTTAGTGCCGTGAATTACAATGAAAAAAAAGTAAAGCAAGGAACAGGTGGCCTTGTCTATTTTGAAAATTTTGGCAACCTCCAGGATCGGACTGAAATATCCAAAGAAGAATTTAAGAAGTATTTGCAGGATTATTCTGCCCGGAATACAAAAATCAAAAATCCTGTTTTTCATGCAACATGCAGTTGCAGGGGCAAGGAGTTAAGCCATGACAGAATTAAAAGATATTGCTTTAGAGATTATGCAGCAATTAGGATATGCTGAAAATCCAATTTTGATCTATGAGCATCATGACACCAAAAATAACCATATACATATTGTGTCAAGCCGGGTAGGTGCGAATGGTAAAAAGATCAAAGATAATTTTGAAGGTAAAAGAGCGAACCATTACCTCAATGCCGATTTTAAACAGGGAGCCGCACCAGGAATTTAATCAACATCTGAATTCATCACTGACTTATAAGTTTGGAACCCATGCGCAATTTGCCCTGCTGATGGAATTACACGGATATAAAATACAAAAGAAGGATAATCAATTTTTATTTTTCAAGCATGGAGAGAAACAAGGCTCTATAAACTTGTCGGATCTTGATCAAAAAATCAAAATCAATGCAAGCTGAAAAAAATAATGCTGCCCAGGCAAAGGCGCTCATTTATAAATACAGGAACCAATATTCCGGAATTCTCCGGAGCAACCACGACGATAAGTTCACAACAGAGCCCAGGAAATATGAAAGTGATCTCACCAATTTTCTAAAACACAAATTTGGATATGAATTTATTTTCTTTTCCGGGAAGGATAAGGAAATGCCTTACGGTTATGTCGTGATAGATCATAATAAGAGAGAGGTTTATAAGGGAAGTGATTTATTGGCGCTGAAAATATTGATAGCGAATGCAACAAACAAAGAACAGTCCATCCACTGATGCAGGTAACGATAATGAATACACGAAATTTCGGGAAGTAAATAACAAAGAGGAAATTTCAACAGAGCATAATCATACCCCTGAAATTGAATTAGGAAAAATTTTGAATGATTTTATTGATGAAATTGAAAGGGAAAATTATCAGGGTGATGGACGGGGGAAGAAAAGACGGAATAGAATGAGGAGGGGGATTTGAAGATTGCGCTCGGTAGCTTTGGTACGCAGGGGAAAATAACTTCTGTTTTTGCGGTTCCGATGTTTTATGTTACCGGCGGAAAACTACATTAATGCGCTGTACACAAAGCCTTACAATGCCTGGTCGCGATACTGTAGCAGTTTGGCAAGATTATTTGTCTTCGTGTTTTGCTTTCACAATACAATTGATGAAGTCCAAAGTGATATATCTTTAATTATATTTCTGAAATGACAATTCTTGGAAACTCCGAAAAAGTTGGCCTTATGACACCAGCATCTTTTAAAGCTAAATTGATGTGGCGAACGGGGACAAAGCATCTGGATTTTCTAGTTTGGGGGATAAAAGATATGGAGGAAGATATTAACGGTAAATGTGTCAAACCTAGTACATTTGCGCATGTTCAAATAATTTCTCATCTTTAAAGGTAAACCAACCAATTAATCTTAAATCTTTCCAACATGTATAGAATGGCGGGCATTTTTATGCTTTTCTGGGAGATGATTAAATCGTGCAAGAGCAGTCACCGACTGGCTTTTTATACTTCCATCATTTACCAACATACATGAAAATTAAATTCCTGGAAGCCTACAATGGTGACGCAATTCACATATCCTTTTCCGATAAGGATGGAATCGTAAGAAATATCCTTGTAGACGGTGGAGTTGGCAAAACATATAGGTCAAAAGCAAAAAAGAAAACTGACTACAATGCATTGTATGAAACTATTGAAGCCATCCGGGAACAAAATAAAAGAATCGATCTACTTATCCTGACCCATGTCGATGATGATCATATTGCCGGCATTCTCAAATGGTTAAATGAAGATAAGGAGGGCCTGGATCTTATCGACAAGATATGGTTTAACTCGGGCCGTTTGATAAAAGAGTATTTTGATGAGACAGAAAATCTGAATGAGAATGATGTTGAATTTGAGGAGGACGATGATTCATTGGAAACAAGTATCTCGCAGGGTTT
This sequence comes from uncultured Chitinophagaceae bacterium, assembly GCA_963756945.1. Classification (GTDB taxonomy): domain Bacteria; phylum Bacteroidota; class Bacteroidia; order Chitinophagales; family Chitinophagaceae; genus Ginsengibacter. The sequence goes on from CAVWQJ010000047.1 coordinate 4,494, forward strand.
GGCATTTGAACAGATTATAAAAAAGCCTGAAGGAATCTGGGAGCAAAAAATAATTAGCAAAGGTTACCATACTTTTATAGGTAATGCAGAGATAAAAGTGCTGTCGCCTGACAGGGCCCGGCTCAAAGGATTGGTAAAAAAATGGGAGGCCGAAGACCCTGGATCGCTTGATACTTCTAAAGAAACTGATTTTCATTATTTATTGACTGATTTTATAAATGGCGAAGATGGGAAGAAAGAAGACAACGCTGTTCACAATGGAAGTTCCATTGCGTTCCTTTTGATTAAAGATGAAATCAACTACCTCTTCTTGGCGGATGCCCATCCATCCGTTGTAGTTGCTACTCTAAATGATTTGGGTATCGATGAAACGAACCCGCTGAACTGCAAAATCGTAAAACTTTCACACCATGGCAGTATGTATAATAATTCCATTGAACTTTTAAGTGTAATCAATTCAGATAATTACGTCATCAGTACAAACAGTGATATCCATGGGCACCCGCATAAGCAAATGATCGCAAGACTGATTAAAATGAAAGGTGAACCATCCATTCATTTCAACTACCCGGAGTTGATTGATGAAGTATTTAGACCAAAAGATTTTGAAGACTATCCTTTTCTAAAAAATATAAGTAAGGAGAACACAGCATTTAATTTTTAACCAATGACGATTGACGGCGCAAGAGAATATGTTGTAATAGTAAACGGTGGCAGCGGATGCATCATACAACCAATGTCTGACCAATACTCCTACCTACTTACTGCAAAACATAATATTGAGAAAGGTGGCAATGATCTTAAGGAAATCATCCAGTATATTTATACAGATGGCGACTGGGTAGAGAATAGCATTAAACTTGAAAAATTTGAAAAAGGCATTAATTATTTTCCGCACCCCGAAAAGGACATTGCCATCATCAAATTGCCTGTTCAGCCAAAACATACGGATGCGTACAGGTTTGAAGAAATCGGCAAAGATAAAACCGGGTTTTGTTTAATGGGATATCCTGAACAAAGAAGAAAAGGTAATCCGGATGACAGGAAGCAGTGGTTCCGGCGCGATACAGAAGTAGAGGTCATCGACCCACGGGATAGAGGTATGTATGAAGCTAGGATTCCCGGCAACGCTACTCTTGCGGAAGTAATGGGGCAATCGGGTGGATGTCTTTGCAAAGTCTACAAGGATAAATTATATATTGCTGGCATTCAAAATACGATGGCCGATAAAAAAGAGGAACTCGGCCGGGTGCGGTTTACGGCCATAAAAACTTTTGACGAAATTGTTGCACTTCATCTCAATGACCTGGCGCCTATATTTCCATGCCATCTTAAATCTTTTAGTTTCCTTCGGAGCGAAGCGTTTAATCTGCAACCAGGCCTGTACGATGACAATATAAAATATGTAAAAGCATTTCTCAGGGACAAAATTGAAGACGTTTTGCAGAACGCTATTACACCTGCTGCCATTAAAAAAATATTTGAAAACCGTTTACTCCTTTTCAATGAATCATCAACAACACTTCAATCCAAGAAAATATGGATTATCTGGCTAGAATTTCTGACAATCCTTAACCTATTAAAAAAACAGGATTATACTGAACGGGGAATTCAAAAGATTTTTAATAAAATCAGGTTGCTTTGTTCTGATACAAGCAACGACTGGTCGAGAGAGCTTACAAACATGATTTATGCTGATTACAAAGGACTGCCAAAGGGTTCAAAAGTTATCATTGGAACCTCAGTAGCACCTTTGGCGAATTCGTATAAGCTGAATGGCGAGATAATGCAGATTGACAGAGTTATTAAAGATGAGAAATCAAAAGTTGATAGACAAATGCTTCAAATTGATAAAGGAGTGACATTCCCTCTATCTGATTATGAATTTATACATATTGCTTATTTCAAACACGGGGCGATTATTGATAAAAATAATGACTATGGAGCTTTGCTGGATGACGAACAAAAAATTTTTGCGAAACTACAAGAAGAATATAAAGAACTTATATTAAATGACTGAAATAACCGAATTGCTAACAACTGAATTTCCCGGTATAAAGTTTGACCGCGAGGAATCCGAATACGGCGGGGCATTGCATACCTTTTACATCAGCTTGGAAACGGAGGAAGCGCTAGCTGACAACTGGGAAAATATCCGAAATATGATTGCGGTCTATTTTCAAACGCATCTTGAAATTGAATTTGCGAGGTGGAATCTCTACTTGTTTTTTATTACACCTATGATTGTCAACCGGGATTTGAAGCATAAAGTGGAACACGACACGGTATCAAGCCGAAAAATTGTTGTAGACCAACATCCAAAACAGGATGATGCGTCCTTCCATAAAATACTATTTTGTGATCACATCAGTAATGCGAACTTGAATCTTGATTCACCCCAAAGCAACATACCTGCATTCAGGAAAGACAGAGTATTATCGCTTATTCTTGATAAACTTCCATTGGTAAAAGCGAAACGAAATGATGGTGTTTTTCTTACTGCACTGCAGGAATTGGAAAAAAAGCTAAAGAAAAATGAAATTACAAAAAGTAAAAATACAGGCGTTCAGGGCATATGACAAAGTGGAGAACGGCACTTTTGATTTTAGTGTATCAAAAGGCCAGCATGCCGATTTTGTTTCGTTGTATGCACCCAACGGTTTTGGTAAAACATCGTTTTATGATGCCGTGGAATTTGCAGTGACCAATTCTATTTCCCGTTTTACAAGAACGCCACTAAATGATGATGCCTCAAAATCACAAAAAGACGCCGCAAAAAACAAAGAAAACAAGCAGTTTATCCTACGTAATAAATTTTCATCCTCTCAGCTTGAGACCTATGTTGAAGTTTTTACAACTAACCCAACCCAACCTATTTTAAAAAGACAGGTGAGCATTCCTCGCAAAGGCAGCAGGGATTTTGATTTTACTGGAAAAAAAGCGGTACACAAATATTTTACCGAAGTTGTGCTGGCCCAGGAATGGATAGATGCCTTTCTATTGGTCGACAATGCAGAGGAACGCTATGTAAAATTCGTCAATTATTTTGGGGACAAAGATTTGGATGGATATTTCAAAAAGCTTGTGGAATTGTCAAACGCCAATGAGAAACAAAGAGAAACCTTAAAAAAGAAATTAAAGAATTACAAAGAGATTTGAATTTTTCCGGCGATAAGGATGTACTGTCTAAGGTTAATGCGACGATTACAGAGCTTATTAGAAGTGGGGAGATACTGGCCACAGTTGATGAAGAGTTTGGAGCCAAGGAATCCCTGAAATTGGCGAACCTGATTTCACAGCGTGTAAATGACCTTTCGACTGACCAGAAAACAATTAATCAAAAACTGATAGAACTGAATGCAATTGAGACCGGTTCAAAAAATTCCATAGGTATTGATATCTATTTTAAAAGCAAGGAAGAAAAACAAAAAGCTGAAAAAGAAGAAGCTGAATTGAACAAAATAATTAGCTTATTTAAAGAACTGGATAAAAATGAAAGTAAAGAAAAAAATATATTGGAAAGGATAAAATCTTTTGAAACTGCTAGACTGGCACACCAAGATATTTTAAAACGGATTGAAAGTTATCTGCTCATTATAACTGAAAAAAGTAAACTCGAAGCGGACATCAAAGCAACCGTAAAGTTAAAATCAGGTTCAGTTCGAAAACTCAAGGAGAGCACTATAAGACATGGAGAGACCAAAACAATTCTTGATCAACTCAATGAACAAATTCATGTACTAAATCAGTCCTTGAAGGAAATCTCTGCACTGAACGATGCAAATAGTAAAAACAAAACCCAATCTGACCGACTTCAAAAGAAGATACTGGGAATTAATGCAGACATTGAATTATTGTCGGCGCGAAAAGCCGGTTTGAAACTTGCCCTACAATCATATAAGAGGGCTTTGGAGTTGCTGGCAGAACGCAAATTCGATAATATAAGCGAACAGATTTTTTCGGAATTTGATAAGCAAGTGAGAGAATTAAGAATAGATGGGCAAGAAATCTCCGGACTGGAAAAAAGAATTAGAGAAGTTAACGCTGATATAAAAAAACAGGAGCAATTTAATAAGGCCCTCGAAGATTTTATTACTAGGGGGGCTGCGATAGTGGATTCGGCACAGTTATCCGCATGCCCGTTATGTAGCCTTGAATATGAATCATATGCTGTATTGTCTGCCATAATATCCTCCAATAAATTACTGTCAGATATTATGCAGAGGCTCCTTGCTCAAAGAAGTGAGTTGGAATCAGCCTTAAAAAAATTACAGGATAAAATAAGGGATGGAAAGGATAAGTTCCATAGTGACCTGAAAAAAAAACAAGTTGCTCTGCTAAAAACAATATCAGAAATTGATGGATCAATTGAAAAAAATAAGTTGGACAAAAAGAACGCTGAAAAAGAACTGAAAGTTTTATCAGATACATTCAAAAGCTATCAAAAAACCCTGGGTAACCAGATATATGAAACATATCTTAAATCAAGCCAAGAGCAACTTAAAAATTTGCACGCTGAAGCTACCAAACATAGTGCGACGTTAAAAGAGCGTGCTAAAATGTTGCAAGTAGTCTTGACAGAACAAAAACAGGCTGAGAGTCGGTTAAAAGCAATGCAGGATAGCCTTGCTAAGATGCTGAAGGAAAAAGCTTATACGGAAATTCTCGCCTTTCTTATACATCATTTTCCGAAAACCGATGATCCCGTAAAATCATTGGAGTCAGGAATAGTCGGCTTAGAGAAAAAGATAAGCAATGAAAATGCCGGGCTTAAAAAGCTGAAACAGGAAATAACTACATTAAAAAAAGCGACAAGGTCATACCAGTTAAAAGCGACGAATACGAGGCTAACCGAGATTGCTAAAACGCTTAAAGTACTAACTGCAACCATTCTTGAATTTGAACGCATCTCCAGCTTATTGCTGGGAGTTAAAACAGCATCGCTGTCAAAATCATCGTTACAGCAATCTGTTACAGCAAACAGAAAAGAAGCAACAAGTAAGATTAATAAATTTGAATTTCTTATGAGCCGATATTCACTGCTGGCGGAACTACGCAAGAATGTTGAACCATTTCTAACATTTCAAAGAACAAAAGCAAAAGAGGAGCAACTGGTCGAACGTAAAAATATCCTGGAAATTACTGTGCAAAAGTATCTGGATGGAGAACGCGACAAGGTAATTGCGCACCTGGATAAGCAAATCAATTCTTTTTTTTACGAAGACCTGATAAACGATTTATACCGCCGGATCGATCCGCACCCTGATTATAAAAGGATAAAATTTATTTGCGATTTTGATGCCGACAAACCCCGGTTAAATGTTTGCCTTTACGAATCTAGTCCTGAAGGTTCTCCGATCATTCCAAATTTATATTTCAGTACCGCCCAGTTAAACATATTGAGTCTTAGTATTTTTCTTGCAAAAGCATTGCATACAAAGGATGAAAAAGGCAGACCGATCAACTGCATATTTATTGACGATCCGATCCAGTCCATGGACAGTATTAATATTCTTTCGACGATAGATCTTTTTAGGAGCATCGTCCAGAATCAGCAAAGGCAAATTATACTGTCCACCCATGATCAAAATTTCCATAATCTTTTGAAGAAGAAAATGCCGCCGCAATATTTCAAATCGAAATTTCTTGAATTGGAAACGTTCGGTAAAGTGCGACAAGAGACAAATTGAATTGATTATATCAATAATGTTGCTTAAATCTTCCGCAATTTTCGTTGTCTTATTTATTGTTCATCAAAGATAATTTTCGCCAAATTTATCTTCCTTGTAAATTCGAAAATATACTCTTTGAAAAGAACACATGGAACAATGTAACTTCTTATACAGATCCCAGTGGTTTTCCAATTTATCGAAAAAGGATCTCACGTCACTGGGATTATTGTCGCTTATCAGAGAGATGAGATGCTCTATGGCTTTGACGACATGATATTTATCTGCCTGTGTTGGGTTTTGATAGGCTACCGGACAATAGATTCTAACATATCCTTTTTCATCTTCTTTGTGAATTAGTTCTACCAGATATCCATCAGCCAACATCAATTGTACACTAACTTCTTTTAGCAGAATCGTTGGATTAAGTGAGTGGTGCTGTATTTGAGAAAGAACAACCTGCAGGTAAGCAGAAAATTCCTGAGCTACCATATTGGATTTGTAACTATTGGCATGCATAATTTCCCATACTATTCCAAGCGCTTTGAACTCGATCAGACCGATTGAGCCGCTGTCGTTAAAATAGCCGCTTGTACGCTTATCGAGATATTCTTCTACCGCCTCCGGTGACGTGAATACATTTGTCCAGGAACGCATCGGCTTCTCAAAACCAAGCCGTAATTCGTTATAGAATTCTACCTTGTTTGCTACAAAGGTTCGATATCTTTCAGGAAGATGTGGTATGACTGCAAGAAATTCTCCGACAATATTCCGGAGGCTTATACTAACCTGTGGGTCTAAGTAAGGTGAGGCTGCGAGCACCCTTTTCATTAAAAAGAAGTAGTTCATATCAAGTACCAGATGCTCCCAAAGTCCTTGGCGATAATCCGCCTCCATCAACGGAATGATTGCTTTTTCGATATAGCATGCGATCGTGTTCTTTTGAACCAACATAGAGGTTTGCGCCATCGCCGTTAAAGCATAATACTTTGAGGCCATCCACATTTCCATCTTCCCGTAGCCTATGGCTAATTGAGTGAGAGTTTTAATGTATTCTTGCTCGGTATTATCATTATTCCTTAATATTTGAGATTGATGGAGGAGATCCAGGCCATTGAGCCAGCGGCCCGGAGATAGGTCTGAAAGTCTTTCCAGTCCGTCCTTAAATTTTCTGTCTGCTTTGTCTTTGAAGGGTAAAAGTCGTGGCACATGTTCTTCGAAGAAGTCGAGATAGTCATCAAATATTTTATCGTACGTCTCTGCTGGTAGCTTGTAAAAGCGAAGCAACTTTTTAGTATGTTGTATATATTTATAGTGTGCGGCGGCGGAGAATTGTTCAGCTTCCTGCAATAATGGGGAAATTTTATAAATCCAGGAAAAAACGTTCAGGATATGATCTTGAAAGTTTTCTGCTTTTCCGAATTGTAGTTCATATTGACCCATAACCTCTAGGTACTTACATTTGCGGGAAACATCGGACTCATTTTCAAGCTTCTGTTTTATTGATCTGCCAAGACAAACAACCCAATACATAATGACATGGTTGTTAGCTCTGCCATCCTGTGTAATCATCTCCCTATATTCAGCTTCTAGGCCGCTCTCAAATATCGTCTCTATTTGCTGTAAGGTGGTAAGTGCTATTAAATGACGCCCGACAGCCTTAGTTTGTTTACCCTTATCATCATTTCGCAGCCTCCCAAGAGCCCGGTCATGTGGATCCTGGTAATCCGTTAGCAGGGCAATATCATTATAATAATCACCAATGTTAAAATGCTCTGATATGTGCTCAAAATAAAAAGAGGCAAGTTTTGTTGGCTTGCCGGACAAAATAGAATCAATATTTCCATGCTGAATACAATAGAGCCGGATATAACAGTAGATCAACTTTCTGCGGTAGATCACCAAGGCCTTTTCAAATTGCAGGTATAGATCCACCAGTCGAAGCCAGGTTTCAGTGTGCGGATGCTGTAAGTTATCATTACGAATGATAGCTAAAAAATATTCGGTTGCAATGGCAAGCTCAAATACTTCCTCAATACTGAAGCGGTGCAGCTGTTGCACGCTGGACCATTTTTCAAAAGTATGACCATACCATTTGGTTTCCGCACCTTCTTTAAGGAGTATAATATCCAAAAGATGATGCGTAAGCTTTTTATCTTCCGGGTTGCTAGCAATAGTGCGCTGAACAATTTCTGCCTGCAAAAGCGCAAGGTATACATCTTCTTTCGATCTGTCCAGGGGTATTGGCAATTTCCAAAGCTGATATTTTATGCTCTCAAAAAGGCCGCTCATAGCATCGTCCTGGCTTTTTCCCTCAAATACCCATCGAATGGAGCGGATAAACTCGGTCCATTTTTGATCTGGAAAGCTGGTTAGTTGTTGCCTTGCCAGTTCGAGGCTTTCTAGCTTCGAATCTTTTACGCTTAAGCCATCAAAGTAATCATGCAACAATAATTTTACAGCTTCCAGGCACTCAGATAGAAATGGTTCTGTTAAATTACCCTGTTCGTTTGCCCATCTGGAGAGAAAGGAAGTAGAGTTTGATTTGTCGGTGAGTGTTGGAGAAGAATTGGTCTCAAAAAAGAAGAAGGCTTGTCCATTTTGGTAGGATGGATTTGCGTAGAGCATGAAAAAATGGACGATGGCTTTAGATATCTCTTCTTGGCTGAAAGAAAACTTCCCCTTGTAAAATTTAATCTGCCGAAACCTAAACTCCTTTCCGGATACATTGGCTCCGAAAATATCTTCTTCATAGTCGCAGAAAATATCTTCTTCAATATTTTCCGTTCTGTTTTTAAGCCAAGTATCAAGTGTTTTGAGGTGCTGATAATGAAAGCCCCTCTCGGCCGAAACTCCATTGGTATCTTTTGCAAAAAGGTGAAGCACATTGCTCATACAAGAGGCTGATAATTAACATAAAACACTTTGCCTGATTCGAGGACCCGCAAACTCCATGTACAATTTTCGAACTTGTTTATAATTGGCCTAATCGATTGGTAGGCTACAGATCTGTCACCCAGCGTGGATTTTCCGCATTTCATGGGTATTATTCGGAATATTTTAATAAAAGGCATGTTATACAACTGTCCTTTTGATAAATTCCAGGTAACTATCAGCCAGATCAGTTTTCATTTCTATCCATAGTGGCAAATGATCACTCATCTGGTAAGACCTAAAGTCGGTAAACTTATTCTTCGCAAGCTTTTTCCCATAGTGAGCATTCACTCTCTCTTCGTACAGCTTAAAATCATTAAAGACAGTATCATAATAATTGTAAACTCCGGCTTTACTAAATTTAATATTTTTATACTTGCTGTAATATAGGACCTGGTCGTAGATCTTGCTTTGCAATTGATTGCTGCCGGAAAGATTTCCATTAAGTATAGAATCGGGTATGGCAAATTTAGCAGAGGTGGCAGCTTTATATGTGGCAGCTTTGGTATCTTCTATGTTAAAATCTCCCAGGATAAACATATTGTCTGCTTCATTTTTTCCTTTCTCATTAATATAATTCTTTGAAAAATAATCTACAATGCTTTTTATCTCTTTTATTCTTTTGTTATATTTCGGACCACTCTTAACATCGTCCCCATAATAAATGTGAACTGTTGCAATATCAAATTTAATCCAGCCTGCCTGAAACCGTATAATGTATGGGGCACGAGCAAACTGATCTGTTTCCTCATCTGTTCTTGGTAAAACAACCTGGCCTGCAATATTTTTAAATGATACAGTTCGCTTATCGTACAAAAAAGCTAGTCTTTCGCTATTACCCGATTTACCTTGTGTAACGATACTCACATGCACACCATAATCGTCGCCGAGAATACTAAGCATCTGATCCAACTCTTTCATGTCAGTTCTTACTTCCTGTATGGCAATCAGATCGAACCTCGAAATTATTTCGGCTATATAATAAAGCGACTCTGGCATACGGCCGTTGTACTTTGTATTACCAAACTCTCTAATATTCCATGTACCAAGTACAAGGTTACCCCTAAGTTTTTTTTCTGGAATTTCATTATCAAGAGAGGCTCTAAGTGCCAGAATATTATCAATAACAATATCTCGCTGGATCTTATCTTCTATAAACAAAATTGATTTGTTTTTGGGACGTAGGTAATAGTAGTTCATAATATCATTAGTGTCTAATTAAAGTAATATTATGTAATGATAAAATATTGCGTTTTTATTTGCAAGTGGCAGATAGAATATAACATAAAAAGTTAGACATTAGCATTAGCATCATTATTTTACTGATCACCGGTTTTAACAATCTTGCTTTTCTATTTTGATAATGTGCCCCAAATAATTTTTTGAAATTCCTTGTTTAATTCTCTTTTTCCGGTTTTGCATTTTCAGCAACCGCTCCGGTTATCCTAGTATTTCACTTATTAATTCTGCTTCAAATGGGTCAGGTTTTTTTTCTTTGGAAGGCCTCGTTGCTTATCAAACTTATTTGACGAAAGAATTACTCGGAGCTAAAGTCAGACATTTCCGGCCAGTAATTTAATACACTCGGAATCCTCTGTTAAATTCTTGTACTGCAAAGGAAGGTTTTCTGGTTCGTATATCAAATCATTTCTATTCTTCCTGTCGATAACTGATTGGTGGAGATAGGCGCCTTCTGGTATTTGCCTTTGCCTACCAAACTGCAAACCCTTCTTCCAACCTTTCCAACTCACATTTAGCTGAAAAACTTCCAGGACTTTGAAATACCAATGTTCCATTTCACTATGCAAAGGTGCGGCCACATCGGGTTTACAATAATTATAATTCGATTTGCCAATCTCCCCCAAGGCAACTCTTTTAAATCTTTCCGGCTTAAAGAACAACCCTGCTTTCTGAGCTTCGCATACCATCCAAACCAACGCATTTTTAGAGAGCCCGCTTTCTTCTTCCTTATAAGATCCGCCCACATCGCAATGTGCTCCAGGAAACCAAACTTGAAGTATATCAGTTTTAATTTTTTTTTCTGGTAAATCATTTTCAAGCCAAAGTTCTGGTATATATTGGCTTCTCCTCTCGTCAATAGCAAGGGCATGCCGTGCTATTTCAACAGAACTGTTTTTAAGCGTATAGGGAAATGTCTTACTCCACGGACCAAAACCAATGGTAGATACGGTGTCAAAAGTACCAACAAACTTGATCTTGATGGTTCTGGCCATATTATTTTTGAATTTGAAACCCATCATAAAAGGGTTGTATCCGGTTCTTTCTTGTTTTTTGATCCGGTAAAAATCCCAGACATAAGAGAATTGTCCTTCATTTCCTTTTGGAAGCAAACCGCAGAAATTAATCATTCCCGCCAGCATCCTTACAGTGTAAGCTCCCCGACTAAAACCAAAAAGAAATACCTTGTCTCCGTCTTCATAATAGTTCATTAAAAAAGTGTAGGCTTCCTGCACATTTTGCTTAATTCCAGTTCCAAAAAATAACCCCAAATAGTTTTTGACTTTTGTTTTAAAACTGGTGACCATATCGGGCATTGCTAGAGTACCTACGCCTGTATCATAGAAAACCAGTTGGTTTGAGTTGCTTTTTTCCATGATGGAAATGAGTTTCACAATATTGGTATTTTCAGTTCCAAATTTGTTAGCTGTACCGTCACAAGCAATTACAATATTTTTTGACATTGGGGAAATATTAATATTCATTGAATGTACAAATTTTTCCACCGCTGTTAAGTGTTGCCGTTTTGATTCAGTTAACTTGGTGGATGCGTCGGTCAGAGAGATCACCTCAGGCCGGAGCCAATTGCCAACCCTTTTAGTCGGCGAAAATTTGTTGCACTCTCAAATATTATAACAGTTAATAACATTTCCGGGGTTAATTTAGAATCGCCATTTTTGTCCGGCGCAACCTGGTCAAATTTTTTCCGCATTCCGTGTTCCGGAAAAATCGGCCGAGTCTGGTCAAGGGCGCCGGCGCTGCACTAATCCCACTTCAAAAAATACCATGCAGACGTATTAATTTAATTAATAAAAATTAAAAATAATTTCTATATTATAAATATAATTACTATTATTGCATTCAAATAGCAATAATATTTATATTTTATGCCTTTTACCAAATACATCTCAATCGTCCTGGGGATTTTAGGGGGCTACTATTTTATCATTATTCTTTTCGATCTCCTAAGATCCGGTAATAAGCCAGTTCAAGTTACGACTCACGCCGTGCAATTCGACAAAGCAGAAAAACCGGTAATGATTTTGGATGAACCCGGGGAAGATATTCAGCAAGACAATTCCCGGACAGAAGGCGATGTGAAAAAGTATATGCCACCGGAGCAAGCTACTCACCAGCCGTGAACTTAAAAAGAGAACACCCCTTATTGATCTCGGATTAGAAACACTATCCGGCGAACCCTATACCGTAAACGCAGAGAATCTTTCAAAATTTATGATAGCCTGAAATATTATAATACAAAACTTAAATAATTATGTTTTTCATCCACTTCTTAGATATCATGCCGACAGGAAGTTTACCCGACATCAATTCGTCTTTTCAGAACGGGATATGGCCGCTCTTAAAAATACTTTGTTATGCGGTGGCAGGTATGTTAGGATTAGTGGCAGGGCTCCGGGTTTACAATCTTTGGAATGTCAACGGAAGGCACCATGTGCACATCGATGCGCAGGTTATCTCATGGGTAGCGGCGGCCATTTTTTTAGTAATCGCCACGGCATTTATTAATGTGACATTATTATAATTACCATGAAACTGCTCGACATAGGCATTGCATACAGCGACCTGTCAGCTTTGATTCTCACTATCGGAGCTTGCATTGCCATCATTGGCGCCGTGGTGATTTATAAAAAGTGGAGCATGGGAAATCATAATATCGAAAATGATTTGTTGCTATGGGGAGGAGGTATTGTAATGCTGATAACCCTGCCAGGTTTTTATAAAAGTAATGTTTGGAATGTGACACTTTCAAAATACAGTTTTCAATATTCATTTTTTAACTAATAAAGAATCATTTATGAACAAGATGCGAAATCAAAGGGGAAACAAAATTGCTATTCTCTTTTTTGTGTTGGCACTGGTTAGCTTCATTCCCGGGGTAGCGGCTGCCGGAACATTACTCGACATCAATGCCGGGTTAACGTCCGCCGCCAGTACGATCAATGGTACGTATGCCTTAGTTTCCAAACTATGCCTGGCCGTTGGTGCCATTGTCGGCCTGGCCGGTGGTATCCGCGTGTACGTGAAAGTGGAATAACGGAGACCATGAAATCCAGAAGGAAATCATTGGATGGGGTGGTGCCTGTGTCTTCCTGCTCTTAACCGGAACAGTGCTGTCGGTTTTCTTTACCTGAGAAAAATAAGATCCACGCAAACCACTAATTGAAAAACACCGGGAGGGTGTCTGACAAGCTTCTGATACCCTCCCTTTTAAAAGATCCCTGTTATGCAAACGGAAGAATTTGCTATCTATAAGGGGCTGCAACGTCCCCTGGTATTTAAAATGTTTAAGGGTAAGTTCATTTATTACGGGGCAGCAGTGCTGGTGGCCGGAATCATTATCGCTGGTCTTGTAACCGCACTCTTCTCCAGCATCATCGGACTAATCGTATTATTCGTAGTAACGGTACCCGGCTTGCTCTATGTGATCTATAAACAAAAGGACGGCCTTCATAATAAAAAAAGAGAAAGGGCCATATTCCTTCACAAACCTGCTTTCAGAAAATAAACCCTAACGGTCACTGACCATGAAAAGGAAAGAATTTATAAAGCCATTTATCCAGATCAAAGAAGAACTGCCGGGATTGAGCGTGAGTCTATAGCAGCACTGGCAGCATGTCAATCATCATGAGAATATATAATGTCTCCCCAGTATGCCGCAGATCCTGAAAATTATGAGAGCTACCACCAGCTTTTCGGGCAGATCATCAAATTACTCGGTGACGGCTATACGCTGCAGAAAACCGACATCATTGCTTCGCGAAAGTATTCTCACGATACCAGCAATATCTCTGATTATTTGTCGAGGAAGTATTTTGAACATTTTGAGAACAGAACCTACAGAGAGATCATAACGTACCTGACTATTACCAGGGAACCAGCTAAAGGAAATTTCTTCAGCTTTGACCCGAAGGCACTCAAAGAATTCCTGGATAAGACCAATAAAATTGTCGACACGATCCGGAATCAAAAAATCAATTGCCTGCTATTAACTACAAGACAGGTAGAGACGCTTTTTAACCGGTACCTGGCATTTAATTTTTCAGATCAGAACTTTTCAATTGGAAATCTTTCCTGTGATGAAAAAGGGGTGTATTATGAAGACAAAAGCCTTCAATCAATTTCCCTGATTGACATAGACGAAATTAACCTGCCCTCAAATGTTACCACCTTTACCGTTAGCCAGGACATTGGAAAAACCTTTCCGGTTGATAACCTGTCATTCCTCCTCAATGTAGAGGCAGATACCCTTCTTTATAACCAGGTGGTGAAAATACCCGATCAGCGAAAACTGAAATCATCACTCGAACTAAAAAAGAAAAGGCATTCTTCCATGCCGGATCCGGCCAATGACCTATCGGTTGCCGATATCAACGATATGTTCATTGACATTGCGCAAAATAATGAGCTGCTGGTATATGCTCATTATAACATCATCGTTTGTGATACAAAAGAGCGGATCAAAAAGGCAGTCAATGCCGTGGAGAATTGTTTGTTCTCTGCAGGCATCATTCCCGGTAAAAACACCTACAATCAATTTGAATTATTCCGGGCTGCCATCCCGGGAAATGCGGAAGAGTTACAGGAGTATGATATGTTTCTGACCAGCCGGCCGGCTGCAATATGTTTCTTTTTTAAAGAAAGGCTGCCGGAGTCCGAAAAATCCGATTATCGTCTATGGTTCACCGATAGACAGGGCATCCCCATCGGAATTGATACCAGTCAGCAGCCCATGTTTACCGGCAGGATCTCCAACCGGAACCGCTTTATACTGGGCCCTTCAGGAAGCGGCAAATCCTTTTTCACGAATTCTTATGCAAAGCAGTGTAAGGAACTCGGTGCAGACATTGTACTGGTGGATACCGGCAACAGCTACTATGGCCTGTGTAAATATTTTGGCGGCAAGTATATCACTTACACGGAGGAAAAGCCCATCACCATGAATCCTTTCCGGATAGAGCCTGTTGAAAATAATGAGGAGAAACGACAATTGATTAAGGAACTGATCGGCCTTATCTGGAAAGGTGTGGATGGAAAACTGTCGCAGGTGGAAGAAGATATCATCACCAAGACCGTTACTAATTATTACCGGGATTTTTTTGGGCCAAAAGAAAAAGTACCTCTTTAAGTTTTGACTACATTTTATGAGTTTAGCTCTGGTGAAATCCAGTCCATCATGCAAACCGAAAGAGTGCGTTTTGATTTCGATGAATTCAGGTTTATTCTCCGCAAATTTTATAAGGGTGGCATCTATGATAAAATTTTAAATGATGAATTTGATAACACCCTTTTTAATGAAAGCTTTATCGTCTTTGAGATTGATAATATCAAAGAACATAAGTTACTCTTTCCGATCACCACTTTAATTATCATGGATGTGTTCATCCAGAAGATGCGGCATAAGAAAAATAAAAAGGTGCTGATCATTGAGGAAGCCTGGAAAGCAATTGCCTCGCCCATGATGGCAGGGTATATTCTCTACTTATATAAGACGGTAAGAAAATTTGCCGGTGAAGCCATAGTAGTGACCCAGGAATTGAATGATATTATCGGTAATGCCATTGTAAAAGACAGCATCATCAGCAATTCAGATACGATCTGCCTCTTGGATCAAACGAAGTTCAAAGACAATTTTTCGCAGATCGCACAACTCTTGTCGCTGAGTGAAGTGGAGCAGAATAAAATCTTCACCATTAATAAACTGGATAATAAGGATAACAGGAGCCGCTTCAAAGAAGTGTACATCAAACGTGGCGCCATCGGTGAAGTATACGGCGTTGAAGTGCCTATTGAAGAATACCTAACGTACACGACTGAACGCAGTGAAAAAGAGGCGCTGCAGGTTTACCTCGATCATTACGAAGGCTATGAAAACGCGATGGACCACTTTGTGGCAGACATGAAAGAAAGCGGGCTCGATCTTCCCGCCTTCGTGAAAGAGATCAATAAAACGGAAACTATTTATAAAAGAATAAAAAGCGTGATATGAAAAGAATTGTAATAACCATTTGGATTCTTACCGGTACAGGCTTCATGGAATGCGAGTGCCCAGAACATTGATCCATTCCTTGAGGGAGCCATCATTGCGGCGAACACATCGGAGAATACCAATTACATCGAACATTAAAAACAACCAGACAGCCATTCAAAGAGCCCAGGAAGCTACCATAGTGGTTGTTGACCAGGTGAATCAAATTCAGAACAAAATATACAAAGGCCTGATGCAGGTAAGTTCCGTACTTAAAAATGCTTTCCAGGTTAAGGAGTGCCTGCAGGCTTTAAAGGATATCCTTTCTTATGAAAGTGATATGCTGGCGGAAGGCAAACAAAATCCCCTGGCGCTTGCCTTTGCTGTTAAAATCAAGTCGGAAATGGTGGACAAGGCGGTAGCCTATTACGCAGATATCAGCGCGGTAGTCCTAAAAGCTAATACCAAGGACCTGCTGATGGACGCCGGTGAGCGGGAGACGCTGCTCTACAAAATCCAGTTGGATCTAAACACACTGAGGGGAATGGCCGCTTATGCCTATTATAAAGTTCACCTGGCGGTAATGCAGGGAATCATCAACAGTTTCAATCCCTTTAAGGGATACGTTGATGTGGATGGAAAAATTGTAACGGATCTTATTAGCTAACTGGAAACATTAAAGTATGAAACCGGAACCGATCATATCTAGTTATCGCAATGACCGCTTTATTACTTGCGGGAGTTCGTACTAACGGCCCAGCCGAACATCTGGGATATTCCCGCAACGGAAGCGCTGATATCACATAACAAAACAAATTTTTCTGATAACAAAACCGTCAATCAAAACCAGGCGGCATCAACTGTTACAGTCGGTGTTCTGAAAAGCACTAAAGACAAGTGCAAGCAACTCATGGACTCACTGGACAAACGCCTGAATTCCCTATACATCATCCTGGCCGATGCGACGCTGGCCATCCAGGTGGCCAGCATCATGAGTGATATTTACCAGTACCAGGCAGATGCATTTCAATTGGTCCTGAAATATCCTTACGCGGCCTTTTTGTATTACAACAATCAGCAGAAAATTATTAAAGATGCCAGGAGCCTTTTCAACCTGATTTATATGGTGGTGGTCTCGTATGGTGACATAGGCAAAATGAAAGTGGCTGCAAGAAAAATCGTCTATACCCAAATCATATCGCAAATGGGATATCTGCAGGGCAAAATGCAGCGCCCTGGATGGACAATTGCAGATGATTGATTTTTCAGAGCAATATAAAAATTTAAAAGGATGGAATTATATCGACATGGATAAGGACAAGGTTAACCAGATTCTTAACGATTGGAAACATTAATCAAATAAAGAAATGAAAGCACTTTTTATAATCGGTTTAATTATGTTTTCCACCAAAGGAAAATCTCAAAGCCTCGTATACCACCAGGACTTAATGCAACGGGTAGCCGAAAATACGGCAGACAAACAAAGTTGGTTACTGCTGTACAATAATGGCCTTGACAGCGTTCAGAGCGACCGGAAGAAGGTACTGGCCAACTGGACTACCATTGAAGCCGTGCAGCAAAAGATATACAGCAGCCTGACCAACGTGGACGATGGGATAAAGCAAAGCAGGCAGCTTTATTACATAGCGCAAAAAGTTCCGAAAATATTTGATAACATATTAGCAGCCGGCAAAATCGCTGTAGGAAAACCCTACTTAGTAGTGTACTGGAATGGCACCGGGCAATTACTAACGGATAAAGTGTTGTCCCTGCAAAATTTTGTCAGCACTTTTATCATGAGTCACGGATAATGATTCATTGCTGATAGACCCAACTACCCGTGATCAACTGCTTTGGACGACCTATAATATGATCAACACGATCTATAATATCAGCTCCAACATGCGTAGAGATGTTCAGCCAGTATACACTCCAGATGGCGATCAATAAAGTAGTGCCGTACGGGTGGTATATCAACCTGGATAAAAACATTACCCAGCAAATTTTAAACAATGCAAAATTCTGGTGATGAAGAAAATGAAATGTTACCCGATAATGATGACCGTGCTGTTGTTGCCCCATTTCCTTTTGGGTCAAACAGTAACCACGTGTTCAGGATAAAGCGAATAATGGCCAGTTAAAGCGAATGGTTTTTAACCAGTGGAATGACTGGCAGCCAACGCCGAATACCAATTGGCTGGGGTTTCCTAAAGATCCCATTGGCTGGGCTTATTGGAGAGTACTCCATCATGCTTATTGGAGCGGTGAGGACCAGCGGCCGTGGAAAACCGGCGGCCAGTTTCAACAAAATTATGTTTCTCTTTTAGTGCAGAAGGGCCTCGATGGAAAAATGGTTGACACAACCAATGCCATGATGCAAACAAATCTTGCTACCGCCCTAAGCATGAGTGGAGGCGTAGCTGACGTGCCGTACCTGCTTTATTTCGAAAATAAATTTGCTGACCTTTTCCAGGATGTCACCAATTATTACCAGGCATTACAAACCCGGTATCCTGCCTCCTTTAACCAGATGATGAATTCTGCCAATGGAAAAAGGTATATAGAATTCCTGGATGTGGAAAAGAACCGCATTGAAACCATTCATGGATTATTTGTTGACAGGGGCTCAAGGATGGAAAGTTATTTTACAATACTGCATCAACTGCAGCCGGCTTGCCAGGAAATAAAAGACTATATCCGCTCCTACATGCTGCTGGCACAGTTGCCACCACCGCAGAAAATTCAAACACCGAAAAAGCCTGTTATAACCAGCGCGAGCGATCAGGAGATCGTCCGAGAACTTTTAAACAACTGGCAAACCCATTAACCCCTAAAATCAATCACATGGAAACCCTTGCTGTCTTTTTAGATATACCGAATAAATTCTGGGATCCGAATATCATGGAGCTGATTCGTGGCATCCAGTTACAACTGGGTTCCGGGGAATTTATATCAATAGCCAAGGAAATAGCGGCTGTTTTAAGCCTGATTTACTTATCCGTAAAAGCCTATGCGATGATCCTCGGCGAAGGCAGGCTCGAGATCATGCAACTCTTCCGGCCTTTCCTCATTACGCTTGTCATTGTCAACTTTGGACTCTATGCAAGTATTGCCGGAGGCCTCGGAAATGCGGCCGCCAAAACAGAAGAAGGACTCTTCCAGGCCAATGCAAGCCAAATGGATGATTTGATGTTCACAAAGGATTCGCTCAGCACTACTTTTTGGACGAGGGTTCTGGATAGTACCAGCCAGATCAGAAACCAGATTTCCGACCAGGATAATATTAATTCCGATAAGGTGATTGATGCCGGGGGATCCCAGTTGGCTGGTAGGCGGTATTTCCAAAGCAGTGGCACATGCCCAAAATGCCATCGGTTCTTATATCACGATCTATGAACAATTAGCCTGGGCAAAACTCTCGATGTGGATGCAGGGGTTGATTGAAAGTATTGCGCTTTCCATATTTAAAGGAATCGCCTATTGCCTGTTTTTTATCCAGATGATCCTGATGCATATTCTCCTGATTCTTGGGCCGGTTTCATTTGCCTTAAGCATCGTGGGAGCGTTCAGGGATTCCTGGGTTCAGTGGACCGCCAGATATATTGCTGTTTCATTTTATACAGCCATCGGGATGATCGTCCTGAATATGGCCATACTCATCATCTCTTACGGCATGCAACAGGAAATATCCAGGATGCAGCAAATATTAGATAAAGCCGTCGGGCCGGACTTTTATCAATCTGTTATTCATATAGACAACTTTCTTGGGTACCTGCTGATCGGACTCCTGGTAGCGATTGGTGGAATCATGACGGTACCCGCTGTTTCCGGATGGATCGTGGGTGGCGGTGATAGCGGCAGCGTTATGCACGGCACCGGGGTGGCAGGTGCCAAAGCCGGGATGAGGACTGCTTCCGGTGTTGCCGCAAGTAAAATAAACGCGGTGAGAAGTGGCATTACAACCAAGCAGGAACCTGTAACATCTTTTTCAAAAATTAAATCAATTCAAAAATTAAATCAATCCCATGGCATTCATTAAGAATATTGAAACAAAAATGAAGATGGCGCTTTGGATTGCGCTGGCTTCCATGCTTACTTCCATTATCGTCAGTGCCCTTGCTTTTTCCTATGCGAGGAAAATGGTTACGCGAGGAGAGACATCATATATACGTGCTGGATAAAAATATTCCGTTAGTTGCCGTTAGTACTAACGTAGCCGATAACCGCGAAGCAGAATATAAAGCCGACGTGGAAACCTTCCATCAATTTTTTTTCACGTTACCTCCCGATGATAAATTTATTGAGAAGCAAATGGAGAAAGCCATGTACCTGGTGGATGCGTCCGGGGTAGCACAGTACAATACGCTTAAAGAGAAAGGCTATTTTACCAACCTCGTTGCCACCAGCAGCATCAGCACCTGCACCATGGACAGCATTCAGCTTGATATGAATACCGGCCATTTTATTTATTATGGTAAACAGAAAATCCAGCGGCCATCGATGATCACGATTCGTTCACTCATTACCGAAGGATGGCTCATAGATCAGCCCCGCACCGATAATAACCCCCATGGTGTGCTGATAACCAAATGGAAAACCCTCGAAAATAAAGACCTCGAAAATGAAGCTAAAAAACTTTTTCAATAACGAAAGAAAGAAACGCTGCTCGTCCGCGAACTGAAAAATGACTTTATGCCGCTGCTGGAAAAAGTTACGGTGCCCGTGACGAAGTATGCGACCAGAAACCCCCGGGCGACATTTACCCTTATGATGCTGATCGTAATCATCAATATGATAATTCTGTTTCATTATACCAACGCATTTGTTACCACGAAGGGGATGGGACTAACGGACCTGCCATTTCAGAATATGAAATACCAGGGTCATAGTGGAACGGTACCCAACATAACGGTGTCATTCGAAAATATTCGAAAGGTCAGGCTGCTCAGGGATTCGCTGAGCTACCTGCTGTCCTTACATCACATGACTTTCCAGGACACTTTAACTTTTGTAAGGGTGATGGATGAATTCCAAAAGATTAGTTCCGGCACCAGCGGAATACCTGCCGCTAAAACTGGAAGACCTGAGAAAGATGGCTCCAACCACCCAGGCAATACATCGACACAACCATTAAAAAGAATACACCAAATTTTTAAAAATGAAAATCAATTTTAAACACCCGAAGTACGTGATTCCTCTGATCATGCTGCCCTTCCTGACGCTTGTCTTTTTCATATTCGGCGGCAAGTTTACAGCAGGTAATAAAGTTGCCGCTGAATGAAAAAGCCGAAGGCCTCAATACCAACATGCCCGGCGTTGATACCAGCATTTCGAAAGGAGAGATCAAAGACAAATTTTCTGCTTACCAGCAGGCCTTTAAAAATGCCAGGGACGAGTCGGCAATGGCGGATATCGACAAGCCGGGAACCGGCGTGCAGGGTACTGACTATGAATCATCCTATTCGTCGGCTGATAAAGAACGGCTTGCGGCTGAGCGAAAAATGGATAGCTTAAACCAGGTGCTGCACTTTGGCCAAATGAATGTCCAAAGTAAAATAGCCCAGTATAACCGGTCGGGTGGCTTTGGAGGATCCGGACTGACTAACAGGAAACAATAGGGAAGGCTCCCCGGATAACAATTCCGGTGACCCGCTGCTCAATAAATTATTAAAAATGCAGCAACAGTATGAAGATGGAAAAGAAGATCCAACCACTGACGCACATAACCCATGAAGACCCGGGTTCTTATGACACACAGATGCGGGTTTTTCATGAACAGATGAAGTATATGGATAGTATGCAACGGGCAAATAGGGCAAGCGAGGCGAATACAAACATTACTAACCCAAACGCCTATGCGAAAGAATTTAATCCTCAAAAAGATACCTCTTTTAAGCCACTGGCTATTTCCGCGGGCATGGCAGTACGTGAAAGTGAATTTAATACCGTTCGGAATTTTGAGACGATAATGATAATATAGCCGCTATGATTGACCAGGATGTAAAAGCAACTTTAGGATCAAGAGTGCGGATACGGTTACTAAAGGATATGTATGTTGGCGATTACCTTATCAAACGAGGCAGTTATATCTATGGCGTTGTCACCGGTTTTCAAAAACAAAGAGTTAACATCAGCATTTCGCAGGTGCTTTATAACAACACTTGCTTGCCGGTAAAAATAGATTTGTTTGACAATGACGGATACCTCGGGCTGTATGTGCCGGGAAGCAATTTCCGTGAATTCTCAAAAGAAATTGGGACGCAGGCGACACAAGGCTTGTCACAGGTATCGGCTACCGATAATTCCGATGTAAAGATGAATATGCTGAGCCAGCTATTCAACACAACTACTACTACCTTATCCAGCCTGATCAGAAAAGATAAAGCGTTCCTTAAATATAACTATATCGTGTACCTGAAGAATAACAAGACCTCTTCCAATAATTAATCACCCGGAATCAAACAAAATAATATGAAAAAGATAATAATGCTCTGTTATGCCTCTCCGGTCTCTTTGCAAATACCAATGCACAAACCGGTAAGCTATACCGTTCTTACCTCCAATGTTACTGATTAACAACCAAAACATTAATATGGCCACCATCCCGCTAAACGCCACCACTCATTTTGTATCGCCGGAACCGATAGAATATGTGGATATTTCTTCTCCGGACATCCAGGGTGATTTGCCGGAAAAAAATATTTTTCGCTTGCGCCCTGACGCGGGTAAAATTCATCCGGGTGATGCGTTCGTGGTAACCATCGTTACTAAAAGTTATATCTCAGTATATAAACTATCAGTTGCCGACACGCTTAATAATGACAGCACTCACCAGAATGAAGCTTATGTTATTTCCGTGAATCCGAACAATGCTGTTCAGTTAAATCAGTCGGATGTCTTAAGCAATCAGCAGTGTTTTAACCTGGTGGTAAAGGCTATGAATCATAACCGAAGTATTCACAAAATCAATGCCCGGTCTTATGGCATGAAAATGTATGTAAGGAATATGTATGCATTCGGCGACTATATCATGATTGAACTGGCGGCAAAGAACAAAACAAACCTTCAGTTCAATATTGACCAGATCAGGTTTAAAATCATTGATAAACACACGGTAAAAGCTACCGTTAGCCAGGATATAGAACTAACGCCGGTTTATAGCTTATACCCAACTGAAGGCAAAATAATTACAAACAGTTTTCATAATTTTTACATCTTCAAAAAATTCACTTACCCAACGGAGAAGTTACTGGAGATTGAAATGACGGAAGCAGCAGTATTCAGGTAGGAAAGTAGATCTGAAAATTAAATATAACCAGGTATTAAATGCACAGCAGTTGAACTAATTCCAAATGATACCGTAGGAATCAGCCGCATCATCAATTTATCTAAATCAAATTATCTCTTTAAAAAAAGATGGAAGATAAATAATGGAAGAAAGTCAGCATTTGAAGAAGATATATGGAATGTTCGAAATGATGATCTACCTGTATATTTTTTTAGATGTATATATCAATACACTTTCTCTTAATTACAACAACAATACGATTCGTTGCAAAAATAAATTCCAGACTTTGGCAACTGCATATATTTACGAGATGTAATGCTCAGCCATGGCGTATTGCTGGGTATCATACTCATTGTCGCCTTAGGCGCTAATGCCAGGAAAAATATTGACTATAATTTTTATAAACATTTCCTGTATCCGTTTTTGGTTGGAGCATTTTTCTATGGCTCGAGCATTATTGTAATTCAGAAATATAGATGGTTGGAGCCAGGTGTTTTTCTATGGATTAACCTATCTGTTTGGCGCGGTAATACTGCATGTTGCCTTTGCTAATTTGACGAAAAGAATAAAAACAAAACTCAAAAAAGATTTATGGAATGTCCAGGAAGAAAGCTTTAAACAAAATACAGAATATATAGAGAACCCGGATATTTTTAACCTGCCCATGCAGTTCGTTTACAAGAAGAAAGTGAATGATGGTTGGATGAATATTAATCCATTCAGAGGTGTGATGGTTTTGGGTGTTCCGGGTTCCGGTAAATCTGAAAGTGTTATTGTTCCGGGCATCAAACAGTTTCTTAAGAAAGGGTATTCGATGCTCGTCTATGATTTTAAATATCCTACACTCGCTGAGATTACTTATTATCATTACCTGCTTAATAAGCCAGCAGGGCGGCCCATTAAAAGATCATGAATTTCATTGCAATCAATCTCGATAAAATTGAACATTCCCGACGGGTCAATCCTTTAATGCCTCAATACATAAGTACTTTGGCAAAGGCAGGGGAGACAGCCGATGCCATTGTTTCTGCGTTGAAAAAAGGAGAAAAAGGAAGTCCGGCGGAGGCTCTGATCAGTTTTTTACCCAATCGGCTATTAACTTTTTAGCCGCTACGATTTATTTTCTTGCACATAAAGCAAACGGCAAATATTCATCGTTACCACATCTGTTAGCTTTCCTGTCACGGCCTTATGATGTGATATTTAATCATCTCTTTTCGATGGTGGAAGTGCATAGCCTTTTATCGCCCTTTCGTTCTGCATACGAGAATAAAGCCTTTGATCAATTGGAAGGCCAGATTGGAACCTTGCGGGTAAATATTTCGCGACTGGCCACACCGGAAAGTTTTTGGGTTTTTTCAGGTAATGATTTTGATTTAAAGATCAGCAACCCAAAAAGTGTATTGGTGCTGGCAAATAATATTGACGGGCAAAACATCAATAGTGCGTTTTATGCAGCAGTATTAAACAGAACAATTGCCGAGGTAAATTCCCGGGGTAATAATCCATGCGCATTAATAATTGATGAAACGCCCACCTTGTATTTGCACAAGATCGAAAACCTGATTGCCACCGCAAGAAGCAATAAAGTTGCTGTAATACTTGGCTTGCAGGAATTGCCGCAGTTTCATCAGCAATATGGAAAATCAACAGCAGATACCATCTCATCTCTTATGGGCAGTGTAATTTCCGGGGCCGTGCGTTCTAAAGAAACCTTGCAATGGCTGGAAACCTTATTCGGAAAAATAAAACAGAATAACGTAGGCCTGAATATAGACAGATCTAAAACCACGCGTAAATATAAATGAACGCATGGATACCGTGATACCTGCTTCTAAAATCGCCAATCAAAACGCCGGTGAAGTAGTAGCGATTGTTTCCAGGGATAATAATAACGATTTAAAAGAATACCAAACCAATACTTTCAAATGCAAAATCAAACTTGATCTGGCGGCAATTGATGAAGAAAAAAAACATTATGTAGATCTTCCAAAATATTATGACTTTGGTGGTGAGGAAAAGAAGAGAATCTTTTTATTAGAGAAATTTGAAGAGGATTTATGAGGAGATTGATGGATTGTGAATGTTCCTTATATTATGGTCAGTTTTTTATTCTTCTGTAATATTCTAAAGGGCCAAATAAATGGCCATACTGTTCAGTCAAATTATCAGATTCATATTGCGAAATCCCGGGAGCCAGACAATATTCACCTTTTTCATTTTTAAAATTTATAAGGTCGTACAGCAATATCAATTGAAAGCCTTTTCCTTTCTTCCATAGTTCTACTTCCAAACTGGATTCATAAAAGTCCAGGCTGGCATGCATATCAATTGACTCCTTGTTTTCGAAATACTTTCTGATTACGGGTTTTCCGGTTTTCCCTGAAATGAAATTGACTTTTAATGCGTTTTTCCGGTAAGGATTTATCTCTATAATGTTGCCTGATTCATTTTGCCATATTCCAATAAAATCTTTTATATCCATTCATTTTAGTTGCTTAGTGAAGTTATGCGATTAGGTTGACAGAAAGACCAGCAGCAAAGCCAAATGTAAGCTGCATTTGCTTTATGCTCCAATAGCGCAATAGAAATGGAATGTATATGCCAATACCCCGTTTGGTGGCCCGGCGCAAATAATAGAATACCTGGGCCGCTATACACACAAGGTAGCCATCACCGCCCACCGGATATTGCACATAGATAACAGTAATATCATTTTTAAATACAAAGACTACGCCGACGGCAACAAGCAGAAAATAAAGACGCTGCAACATGCAGAATTTTTAAGTCGTTTTGAGCAGCACATATTGCCTAAAGGATTTGCAAAGATCCGCCACGCCGGTTATTTGCATGCAAGAGATAAGATGAAGCGAATAAGAGCCGTGTGCACCCAGTTACAATTGCCTGCGCCCATGCAAAGAGTGCATACACCGGTCGCTTTGCAACTGTTGTTACAAACCGGCAAAGACATTACCCTGTGCCCGGCATGCAAAAAGGGAAAGATGGAATTGGTTGCAACATTTATTTATCATCATGGCTGCCTGGTAAATGCGGCGCAGTTGCGCAACCGGGGCTCTCCAAAAATAAAAAGCAAAAATGTTGCCCATGAAAAATCTGCATAACCCCGTTAGTAATTTTTATAGTTCTAAAAACAAACCTTGTTTTCGGGTAAGGGATATTATGCATTGCAGCCGGCTAAATATAAGACAACAGGGCGCCAAGTACTCTCACATCTATTTAGCCGCTCTGTGCAAACCATTACAAAACACCTTACACCTGTAGCTGTCATCATTACTGGCGGTGTCGCTGAACATCGTATTGCAAAAAGCCCCGGTCTCTAACGATCAGGGCTTTTTATTTTCTTCAATCAGTTTTAAAATCGGGGGCTTTCTTCAATACGCATAATGTTGCACGCCGTATTCCTTATTCTTTTAAGTAGTCGACCAATTGTTGAACTTCTTGTTTTGGTTCATCTTCAAATTGAATACATTCAAAATTTTCAGATTCTCTTCTTCTAGCCAAATACGCACTGTCTTGGATTAAATGTTTTCTGTCTTTAAAAAAAGTGTATAGCCATTCCTTTGTTCGAGAATTAATAAGTTCTAACGTCAAAGCAGGTCCAACTGAAACTCTGTCTCGTGAATGACAAGCAGTACAATATTCTTGATAAATCGTGCTTCCTGAGCCAATAGGATATGGTTTAAATCTTGCAAAACTTATTGTTCCATTTTTTGTTGTATCACTATTTTTAAAAGTCACAGTTTTAAATATTTGTAAAATTACATCCTTGTTATTTGTGATAGAACTTGCTAATACAAATTTAGTTTCGTCAGCAGCATTATTTATGAACATTTGGATTGAGCCTGAGCTATCTTTCTTTGGAATTTTTATCGCAGCAATTTTTCCGTTTATAGTATCCTGTGCAAAAAGGTAATTTTTATTGTCACCTTGAAACCCAGAAATATATGAACCAAAATAGAACCATAAGCTATCTTTTCCATTTGTAAGTCCACCAACATAAGCATCAACCCCTTGCTCCTTAAACTTTTTCCAATCCGTTGGTGTTTTGAGTTTGAAGGCTCCAAAGTCCATCGTCTCCCAATGTGCAATTTTTGTCTTGCAGGAAAAGGCCAGGATTATTATAATTATGAATAAGCGATAGTTCATGTCGTATGGCGTGCAACGTTGAGTATTGGTGCAGGTGGGGAATTCAATGAACGTCCTGCCCGGTACTTTAGTTCAACAATGTATTAAAAGATGAAGATAAGAACTTTTGCTTGGCTTTGTCCTCCTGCTGGAACTGTTGCTGATAAAGAACTACAGCCGATGGTTTATTCGTCTACCCCACTTGAAGCAATACTTTTGTTGCTTGCAGTGCACTGTTTAAGGCTAAGCTTCTGAAAAATAAAGTTCTGTGTCCGAACAAAACGAATTTGATTTTGTAAGCAAGTTTGTAACAAACAAGCTGTAAAAAAGTTCTTACTCTCCTTGGTGGAAAGTTTTGTCAACTGAAACGCATTTGCAAAAAAGCATATCGCCCCTGTCGATTTCGGGAACAATTTGTGGCGAACATATAAATTTCCAACATAAATTTTTGGCGTTTTATTTTGATATTAGAACTCAAATGTTTGATTAGTGATATCGGATGTTTACGTTTTCTTTTTTAATCTTTTGTACAATAAGAGCAACAGGACAAGTCCGCTAACTACTGAAACTACAACGCTGCTTACAACTTGTCCTGTGGGCATTACCGGATGATGTCCAATGTCAGTGTATGGTGGAAATAAGGTAATAAACAACCAAGAGCAAAAAAAGAAAATCAAAACTCCAGCGAATGCTGATGCAAAAAATGAAATTAAAAGGGTAAATACTTTGTTACGCATGCAAAATAAGATTTTGAGGTCTTTAAATTGTAAACTGTCCAACCGCATTGCAAGCAACGTTCGAGTATTTGCGAAGGCAGGGAATTCATTGATTGTCCAGCCCGGTACAAATGCCCATTTGAAAATATGTTGTTGAAGTTATGAACTAAAGCTGAACATTGAACGTCGAGCCCGAACCGCTGCTGATGCTTGCACATAGCTGATGTTACATTGTCCAGCCCTGCTTTTGCAAATACTTTTGTTGGCGGTTCGTGCTAATGGGGAGGTCGTATTATTTACATTCTTTATCCCATTTATCTTGCCAGCGGTCAGCATACAATAAATCAGTCTTACAGTCTTCAATTGCATTTTGGTTTACTTCATCGTCAGTGGTATTGGACGCAAACGGCTTATGATATTTAACGCCATCAATCGTAACATTCCAAATATCAATATTCACCGAAAAATTATAGTGACATTTTACTTCAACTTTGCAACTATTTGTAGAAAGAGGCTGATTACTTTTTTCTACAGAGTCTGTAACAACTTTATTCTCGGATTTTTGAGTTCCATTTCCACAGCCAGAAAAGATTGCTGCCATTAAAACTGATAAAATGATTTTCATAATTGACTTTTTTATTTAAGTGATTTGATTATTGTGCCTCAAAGCTCTCTCTCACTTAAGTCATCTCTTAACTACACGAAATTTTATTTGTAATGTAATCTCATCACAGCTGTGAAGACAATTTTGCGCCCAAACAGTCCATTCAATGTCAGCATCGGTATATGCATTGAAATCCCATCCTGCATCATCATCTTTTTTTAATACATCCTGTCCCCATTCATACTTGTAGTTTTTAGGGTCGCTTAACGTAAACCTCATCGCATTAGTAGTTCTCCCACCTAACCGTCCATGAGTTCCCTCGACGTAAAGATTTTCAATATGATGCCAATCTTCGGTATTCTTTATATCTTTCTCAGCTACATATGCCCTTGCATTGACTTCTGACATTGTCGTCATTATTGAGTCCCCTTTAATAGATAGCAATGATTTTTGAAAATAATTAGAGTCGGCACTTGTAGAATTAGTGGCTGTCGAATCAAGATGTCCCTGCATATGGGATTCGTTCCCCGAACACCCGAAATTTATTGTCAAAACGCTTGTAATAATTAAAAGTGGTAACAACCGCATGCTACCAGCAATTAATTCTTCACCTTTCTTGTGTAGTTCTTTGATTTTTGATTTTTCTTTTAATGATAACATATAAAAAAGTTTGTGCCTACTCTAAATTGGTTTTCGGCTTTCCCCGTTATAAAATTTTAAAAAAAGCTGTTGAGTTTCATACGGTGTTTTGCCTATTTCTTTAAAAAGATTTTAAGAACAATCCCGATAATGTGTCGCAAAAGCATGACCGCCAACGTTTACGCATTGGCGATGGCTGGGCATTCAATGAATTTTTAGCCGGAACAAAAGTACAGTAAACGAACAAATTGTTGAGATTTTGATTCATAGCTCAATAGATATTTTTCAGCCCGGACTGCTGCACAGAAACGAACAAAAAGCTGATGAGATGCAGGTCAGCCCAGCTATCTGCCAATGCGCTTGTTGTGCGTATTTCATTTGAAATTATAATCCTTTGTCCAGGTAAATTCTGGTTGCGGACCATTATTTGTAACTTTTAATTCGTAAGTCTTAATATCACTATCCTCCTCGCTTTTCTGCATTAATTTATGATAACATCTTGCTCGCATCTTAAAAACATAATAAAATGTTGGAACAAACTCAACAAAAAAAGATAATTTTTCAATGCAAAGATTTAAGGCTCGAATTGCAGTTTCATTATCATTGGCAGTAAGGCAGTGAAGTCCTTTGTTGTAATCACCCATTGCCCATTCTAAAATTTCTTGGTAAATTAAATCTCTATTATCATTATCTCCAAGTTTGTCATAGCACCTTGCTAAATATGGATATGCTTCATATGAGTTCGGGCACAAGTTGATATAACCTAAGAGAAGTTCTTTTGCCAGTTCAATGTCGTTTTTGTCAAATTTTTTGATAGCAACTTTAAAACATAAATATGATTTATCGTCCCAATAGTCTTCTTGGTGTTTAGCTTTATCTATTAGCTTAATTAATAAACTTCGTACATATTGTACTTCACCTTCCTCAAGTCGTTCTTCAATTTCTCTTTGCTTGTCAGTCATAATTATAATTTTAATTTTAATGAATTAGTTCATACAACTTTGCTGCTAATTTCGTATTGTGAATCTCGATTTCAACTCGATAATATCTTGCTTTAAAGCCAATATAAGTAGACCTTTCAAAGCATTTTCTTTGACGTTGTAGTAAACCGTTTCTACTAAATCGCACAATTTTATATAACCAATTATCGTACTTGAATTTTCAGATTTATCATTGAAATTACCAGACCATCGTTTTTCTGAATTAGGATATTCAATCAGTGGTGAGGTTTGCTGATTATCCAGCGTAAACTTGTGGAGTTTTGTTCGATACTCTTTTTTATCATACGGAATATTTATTAATCCATAATTATGAGCTAACGAATTTCTCAAGGCAATAACTACATCAATATCTCTATCTTCTAAACAACTAAACTGTTTTAAAGAATTATAAATATTATTTGACTTGCTTAAAAATGTTGGGAGTTTAAAAATTTCACCAATCATATCAAGAATGAGGAGATAATTAATTATGCCGATAAAAGAATGAGGAATTAAAAAAATATCGTTGCTCCCAAGTATATTAAATTTATACTCGCCATTGTTGACGTCGCGACCCGTTATCTTTCTTGCATCTGATAATGCAATCATTAAAGATGAATATCTATTCGGCTCAACTTCCAAACGGGAAATAAAATTGTTTATAAAGTTTGTCCCTTCCATAATCTAATTTCAGATTTACGAGTTTGTTGAATCGGCGGTCGAATTACGCACAACGTTTGAGGCTTGGCGATGGGCTGATATTCAATGTACTTTCCGCCCGAACGTCGGCCGATTGAAAAACTAAAGATGAAGATAACAACAAAAAGCTGATTTATATTCTTCAGCCGGAACTACTGCTGATAGCGAACTACAGCCGATAATTATTCGTTCAGCCAGCCTATCGCCAAACCTTAATGTTGCCTGCAGGTTTATTTGTCAGCCCGAAAGTCTTTATAAATATAAAGCTGAAACATCGATTTTAATGTGTCAATTGGGTCAAAGTATTTTCGTTTTTCGTCTTTCTGTTTTAGAACAAATGTCAACGATGGATATAAATACTTTAAACTGTCATTTTCAATTTTTAGCGTGTCGTTACGAAATGAATAATTTCCTCGATAAAATGTCCCGCCAAATGGCCCTGAATTTAGAAGTTTAAATTTGTTGTCGTCAAACAGTTGAAAGTAAACAAAGTTTAGGTCGTGGTTAAAGCCGCCTGTCATTACCCTCTTCTTTCCGCCATCAGTGTCAACCAAATACGACAGCAAAAAAAAGAAGCCAATAATTATCAATGCAAGAATTAGAGGTTTCGATTTGTCAACAAGAGAAACAGGTCGACGGTCTTTAATAAGTCTGAATACTCCGTATAGCAATGTACAACCGAAAAGAAAATAAAGCAATACCTGTCCGATACCATAAATTAAAAAAACTCGGTCAAGCTGAAGTAATGTCAGAATAATTATTCCAACTGTAAGCACTAAAAAAATTATTGTCTCTCTTCGTTTGAACATTTCAGGGTCTCGATAAAACTTGCAGGCAAACTCGTAAATATACGCACTCTTTTGCACGAAAAGGCATTAATTTACAATACGAAATGGTGCAAATAGTAAAATTAAAATATATAAATGAACAGCTTAGTATCGGGATGTCAAGCTGGAGAGAGGTTTATATTTATTCCCCTACAATTATTCAGTTAAATCCGGAAGTGGATAGGGGCCGGTTAGTTTACCGGTTTAAAGGATCTAAGAGAAGATTCAGTTATAATCAAATAAAAAAGGGATTGGTTAAGAAAAATCATGCTATACAATTAGATCTTCCTTCCTGGTTTTAAGTACTTAGATATGAGCGTGCAAACTCCGGGGACTTTATACAATAATAAGTTCGAATATCCGGCAGGGAGTACATGTGTATTTATATTTGATTTAACCCGAATATTCGGCAAGCGTCTATTATTTCACTATTAAATTTTTGGAAGAAATCTTTTGTTTTGATGAATTCTTTCTGTTTTTTAAGATTTTGGAATCTATAACCACAGTATTTACTTTTTGTAATTCTCTTTTAACCTGGCGATTTTGGCATTTGCAATCTTGTTTGCATAGCATCAATACAATTTCATTTTATCATATTCAACAATAGCCTTCAATAACGGCAACGGATCTATAAATTTCCCATTTTCTTTAATCGCAAAATGCAGATGCGGCGAGGTCGCTGCTCCCGAAGCCCCACTAATGGCAATGCTCATCACCGGCGAAAACTAAATCACCAGGCTTAAATAAAAATTTACTCAAATGGCAATAGATACTTTCAATGCCATCTCCATGATCAATAACTATATAGTTTCCTGGCTCTTGCATCATAGCCTTCCTTTACAATAATTCCATCGGCGATTGCATAAACCATTTCATAATCAGCTCTTAGATCAATACCTGCATGCAGGGTTTCTTTATGTAAAACAGGATGAAAGCGCTCTCCAAAACCAGATGTGACATACATCTTTCCGGACTAATGGAAGAGAAACCATCTTCAATTGGTTTGAAATCGAGTTGGCTGATTGAAATTACCATCATTATTTGATTCGGGATATTGCAACCAGCTCGTCTGTTCGCAGGATCCTTTGCATTTGACAACTGGTCGATGGTCTTCCGGCATGTAAAGGAGTGATTATTTTTCTGCCGGCCCCGGAAATGGTAATGAACTGGCCCGAAACGGCACATTTGTTTCTGCAACTATTATTAATATTAATATAATTAATAAATAATTTCCCATAAATTTGATAATTATTACTAAAAGTAATAAATTTACAGAAAAATAATTTCAATCATGCAACTTTTCAATCAATGAACTCCCTGAAAAACAATTGGAGCTAATGGGACTTACTAAAAAAGATATTCTCAATATGCCTCCCCGAACCTACAATGCATTGATGTCTGGAAACAGAACTTCCCTGATTCGCTTTAATAATATTAAGGTGCCGGGACTGGAAGTTGGTTCACTGGATGCAAAACTATCCCTCGAAAGAAAACCAAATGGTGAACGTAGCCATGCGTTTTCATCCCGATCAATCAAATGCCAAAAAATACTTTTCATCTGACTAAAGAAGAAATAGCCAAATTAAATAATGGCACTAATTTCATTGAGAAAAAATTACCAGACGGTAAGGACCATCTTATAGGGATTGATAAACAAACAAATGAATTTGTTGCCATTCCTAAAGATTCTATTGAGGCCCCGAAGAAAATTAATGGTGTTGAGTTAACCGATGACCAGGTAAAGGATTTTAAAGAAGGTAAGGATATAGAAATAGGTGGACAAAACATTCCGGTTAAATCCAGATGATGAATTAGGCATAAGCGGAACAGGTAAAAATTCAATGAGTTTCAAATCTTGAATTCAAACATTCCAAATATAACTCCTCCGAGCTATTACTTGATCTTGCTCTTTTAACCTCAGGTGCAGGATCAATCTTTATGATCGGCCACCTGGCAGATTTACTGGTACATACATCGGCCGTGGCAAACTTAAAGGGAAAAAGGACAATGATATTAGCCAGTTGGTCAATGAAAACAAAACAATTCGTGATGCACTGGCAAAAGCTTCCCCCGAAATCGCCCGCAAATTTGAAAGAGGAGAATTCCTGACACCAAAAGAATTAAAACAGATGGTTGAAAACCATCTCGACCGCGCATGTAGAGATTGGTGCCATCAATGATTTGGAATTTAAGCCCGGATATCCTACCGGTATAAATGCAACTGTCATAGACGAAAATAAATCAGCTGAAGTAACACACAACTATACCGAATCGATCCAGGTTACGCGAGGGGCCAGTGCAGAACAAGCCAAAGAAGAAAGGGCTGATACAAAAGAAGCTATTGATCAGCTACCGAAGAAAACAACGTCTATAAAGCTGTAAACAAGCAAAGAGTTCAATATGTAAATTATGTTATTCCCTTTAAGTTTAGCGATCGCATTTTCGTTAGGCAATAATAGGATATGCTTTCATTTATTGCGTAGAGAAAAATGTAAAAGTATTCCTGGACTTACTGTCTCCAAACACCAGGTTCTCCAAAAAAGATCTCTACATGATTACTGCTATTAATTTTGCATATTTTGGCCTGGGATGCGCTTTGCTGTTTTAAATAATTTAAAATCTTAAATCCTTTTTATGCAAAGCCCGCTTGTCCCTGTTCAAGACAGTTGAGGTACAGGTAAAACCTGAAAAAATATATGCTGCCCTTTTCTGTTATACCCCATTTTTTATGGCTGTACTGATTGCTGCATGCGTCGATCCATTACAGCAGCGGCATTTTTCTAATAGATATCGCTGGCCTTCGCATTCCCTGGATAGTATAAATATCTTTTAATTCTTTCTCATCCTATTACCTCACTGATCAACAACTAATAATCGAAAGAGGTGTATTTACCCGCAGGGTCAATTATCTCGAATTATACAGAATCAAAGATATTTTGGTGAATCAACCATTTTGGATGAAGGCTTTCGGATTAATGAATATCACGCTTCTTTCCTTCGACACCGCTGAATCCTTATTGATTTTAAAAGGAATTAGGGTTTCAGCCTTACCTCAATCCATTCGTAACCATGTGCAGGAATGTCGCCAGAGAAATAAAGTGCTTACCGTTGATAATTGAGCTCCTCTATGCAATACAACCAGAACCCATATTATAAACCAACAAAATTCAAAGAAAATGAAGAAGGTGTTGAGAATTATCAAACAGCGAAATAAAGAAATCATCGCCTACAAAAGTGTATTCCAGCAGGACGAACTCTTCGATGGAGAACTGGATAACAAAGCCGGATCCGACGAACTACAACGGAAAGGAAGTCCCCTCAGAAACCTTGCTCCTAAATTAAAACCGGGAGAGTTCGCCGTGGTGGAACGGAGATATTCACAGGCAGGGATGTTCGAATTCACGACCCGGACTAATACCATAGCAAGCGCTGCCGATGTTGCCTTTATATTCCGCCAGTTGGAAAGCGAAGCGGTCGAGCATGCTTTCGCGGTATACATTGATAAAGAAAAGATGCCTTCCGTTCAATGGCTCAGTATGGGCGGCATCAATTCAACCATTATAGATCCCAGGATAATGGTGGATGCAGCGCAAAGACTAAGAGCCAAAGAAATTTACCTGGTACATAACCACCCTTCCGGAAATTTAATCCCATCAAGACCCGACATAAATATCCTGGAAAAACTGAAAAAAGGTTTTGAACCCATGGGCATCGCCGTCCATGGAATTATCATCAACCTGAACAGCGGGGCGTACTTGGTATTTGACGAGATGGGAACCATAAGCGAAGAACAGGGATTTGTTGCTGTCGATTTTGAAAAGGAAGAAAAGGTAGGAGTCTTCTGCTTTAATAAACAGGCCTTCCTGCAGTCGCCCACCAGCACTAAAATACATTCATCCGAAGATGTTGCCCGGTTCCTTTCACAGCAACGGTTTAGTTCCGGCGAAAAGACAGGCTACCTGTTGCTTACTATGAAGAATGAAGTTGTAGGAAATTTTTTCGCCACACAAAACAAAAGAAAGACGGCCTACCATGAGTTGGCTGGCCTTGTGTCGAGATTCGGCGCCGTGAACGTAATTGCCTATACCAACAAAGCGGATACCAGGTTCTACCAGGATTTGAAAGCTGACCTGCAGAACCTGGAAATCAACCTGCACGATGTCATTGAATGTGAAGCAGCGACTTTGTGATGCAAACCTTTGACAAATACAAATCACTGGCACAGGAAGGGTTACTAAACGAAAAGGAAACAAATTATATCACCTATAAATCAACAATTATGGAAACGCAAAACACCTTAAACGAAGACGTGTTAACTAATCAAAACGCTGGCGTTAACACTAACGAAGAAGCCTATGTGCAAAAGAACCTCGGAGTATCTTAATAACCAGGTGAAGTACCTCGGTTTTGGCGAGGGATTTCAGGAGGCCCTGAACCAGGCCATGCAATCCGGCCCTGACAAAATTGATTTTCCGATTTCCAAAGAATTCATTTCTCCGGGCTTACCGGAAAAATCAAAAGCGGTTGACTTTGTCCTCCATTTTAATAAAGGGAAGGAGAGTAATATGTATTTTTTAAACAGCTATTCTGCCCAATTGAAAACTAAAGACGAAGAACTAAAACCAGCCACAAATTTTTTACCTGAACAAGGGTAAGGGACTTACCGCCAAAGAGGCCTTTAACCTGCTGTCTGACCGGGCTGTGAATAAGGACCTTACCAATAAGGAAGGCGTGACGTACAACGCCTGGGTAAAACTGAAACCACTTGAGGAAGGAGGACAAAAACAAAACCGCGATTTTCAAATCTACAATGAAAATTATGGATTTGATTTGAAAGAAACATTATCCTGGTATCCAATCCGGGAAATGGAAACGCCCGAAGCGTCAGACAAGTTAATAGCCTCCTTAAAAAAGGGTAACCGCCAGTCTGTAATTTTTGCAGAGAATGGTGGCGACGTTCCCAAATTCATCGAGGCCAACCCCCAATACAAAAACCTCAATATCTATCACGAGGATGGCAAAAAGCAATTTATGAGTCATAATAAATCAGAAAGAAAGAATTCGGGTAATCATCAAGCGCCACCAGAACAAGCGGTCAAAGAAAGCAGTTCAACATTAATTAAAAGATAGGTTCAGGCATCTTATAACATTATTAAACGACCAATACGAGCACTATACCATCAACAGTGAGTTTCCTCAGAGCAATAAAATCTATTAACCATGGGAATATTTAATACGGGATATGATAAAAATTCAGACCCTAAAGATTCGATGGGTTACAGTTATGACCGTAATAGCGGCTCTTACCTGGGAAAGGTAGATAAGGAAGGTCACAAAGGCGATGGACTTATCGGGAAGCTGATCCTTATCTGCTTTGTGATGTTCATTTTTCCGGGATTCATGACTATCCTTGAACACCGCCATCCTGAGCTTAGAATAATCATGTGGGTGATTCTTTTAATTTGGGTCTATAGGAAGGTTCGAAGAATTTTTAGATAGGAACGGTTGCACGATAAAATATTCGAAGGCTGGTCCTGTTGTATGAATCAATTATAATGGTTTTGGCATCCGAAGGATCACTTCCCTTTTGATTTATGTCGAAGTCGTATAAAATTTCTAATTTCAGGAATTTTATTATCATAATTACTAAAACAGGAAGCAATGTTGGACATGGTTGAATTTGGGAAACGGGTGCAAATGGTCAGAGAACATGTGCTCGACATGAACCAGTCGGAACTGGCAGAAAAAATAAATACTTCCCAGGTGTTATTGTCCCGCATTGAGCGGGGCATAGGAGGAAATATTAATGTCGTATTTGATTTAATCAATTATTTATATTCCAGAAATATTGCCGCCAAAGAAATTTTCGGCGAGCATTTCTCACTTGATTTAGTTTCCCAGAATTCGAACAATTCAAACGCGGTTAACACACAAATTGAAGCCCTGGTGAAAGAATTACAAAAAACTATGAGTGCCGATTTTGATAAATTATTGTTGTTGTTGTCGTTGCATA
>CAVWQJ010000048.1:0-8597 GCA_963756945.1 uncultured Chitinophagaceae bacterium
AGGGCTTTATGCAGGTTGGGAATTAGAATTCCGTCTGCCCGATAACCGCTGCTGATTGAAAATATAAAGTTGAATGTTAAGAACTAAAGTTGATAGTTATTCGTCCAGCCCGAACTGACAGCTGGGATTTGCAATTAGCTGATGTTATACTGTCAAGCCCAACTTGCATAAAACCCAAAGTTGTACTAAACCTACGGTAGTTTAATAAGCACTCTGCGGGAACGGAGAGTGCTTTTGTTTTGCATTAATAAAAAAAATTTTTATGCAAACAAAACAAACTACCGGGCTGCGTCCAATGGACAAAGATTATGTAACCATCGTAAAGCAAGCCTCAGACAAAGTAACGGGATTTTTGGAGTTGTACAAAGAAATGGAACGCTCCATTTCCGTCACGGAAAAAGCAAGAGCACTTTCACCAACTACTCACGGCAACTGGCTCACCTCGCCCTGCATTACAACCGGTTTCCGCTCGACCTGGATGCAGAACAGGTGATGGATTATCTCCATCTGGTAAAAAGCCGGGGCACCACATCTGCTACTTTTTTCAAATTTACCGTCTATGGCCTCCGTTATGCATGCCGTATGCGTGGATTGGAATACAAACAATTTTCTCTTCCCGAAATTGAGAAGGATGTTAAACTGCCTGCCGTGCTTAATGGCGCAGAAGTAAAAGCATTGCTGAGCGCCTGTAAACTTTTAAAGCATCGCCTTATTATCGGGCTTTGCTATGGTTGCGGGCTCAGGTGCAGCGAAGTACGCAATCTTCGGGTAGCCGACACCGATATAGAACGTGGCATGCTGCATGTAAAGCAGGGCAAAGGTTCCAAAGATCGCTGCCTGCCGCTGGGCAAGATGCTTGTCGTGGCATTGCCCAATATATTTGCGCCGAACATCCGCTAATTATTTATTTGAAGGCAATGACGGCCAGGCACTATCGCAGCGGGGAACCCAATGGGTAATTAAGCAGGCTGTAAAACGGGCAGGCATCCGCAAAGAAGTACACACCCATACTTTGCGACATAGCTATGCTACTCATTTGCTGGAACAGGGTGTAAACATTCTTACTATAAAGGAACTGCTCGGCCATGCACATATAGAAACAACAATGGTGTACCTGCACATAGCTCAGCCATCCACAGTCTTCAGCCCTTTGGACA
Organism: uncultured Chitinophagaceae bacterium; assembly: GCA_963756945.1. GTDB lineage: Bacteria > Bacteroidota > Bacteroidia > Chitinophagales > Chitinophagaceae > Ginsengibacter. The sequence goes on from CAVWQJ010000048.1 coordinate 1,158, forward strand.
GTTTATATAACCAAAGCTGATGCAGCCCTCATATGAAGTGGCCACTGTGCTTAATGCACATTGGCCTGCTGTGCAGTCCCGCATGACAAAGTTCAACACCTGGCAACTGCGTACACTCCATGCAGTTAGGCGATGCCGGATGCAGCCCTTGGCGCACATGTGGATGGTTGCACTTCCTGCGGACACTGCGCATCAGCTAAAACAGTTGCCGCAACCGTCACTGCCCTAAGTGCCAGGGACACCAAAGAGAAAATGGATACAGGCAAGAGAGCAGGAACTCTTGCCTGTTCCTTATTTTCATGTGGTGTTCACCCTACCGGAGGCTTTAAACACCCTGTGCCTTTATAAGCCTGCAGATGTATATAATATTTTGTTTGAAAGTGCATGGGGTGTGATCAATACTTTCGGGAATGATCACAAATGGCTTGGCGCAAAAACAGGTATGATCAGTATCCTGCACACCTGGGGACAAACGCTTTGCCTGCATCCCCACCTGCATTGTATTGTGCCTGCCGGTGGCCTTACCCGGCAGGGCAAATGGAAACGGGCAAAGAGTAACGGTAAATATCTCTTTGATGTAACGGCCATGAGCAAAGTGTTCCGCGGAAAATTTATTGCCCTGCTGAAAGAAAAATTACCCGCTCAGATCAATAAGCAACTGATAAATGAACTCTATAAAAACGATTGGGTGGTGTATGCCAAACAGTCTTTTAACGGCCCGCAAAGTGTTATAGAATATTTGGGAAGATATACCCATAAGATAGCCATCAGTAATCACCGCATTAAAAACATCGAAGCCGGTAAGGTTACTTTTTCTTATAAAGATTACAGGCAAAGTGCTGTTGCCAAACAAATGGATCTGCAACCATTAGAATTTATCCGCCGCTTTGCCTTGCATATCTTGCCAAAAGGTTTTGTGCGTATACGCCACTACGGTATCCTTAGCAGTACGTCAAAAGCTTCATGTGCTGTGGTTATAAAACAACAGTTACCGCCTTTACCGAAAGTAAAAATAGCAAAACCCAAAAAGGAAATTTACAACCCCCTGCAATGCCCTTGTTGTAAAAAACAAACCATGCAAACGTTGTTACGTTTTAACCGCCGTGGACCACCACAAGACTGGCAGCAAATGGCTAAAAATATATTGGAATGTATTGTTTGAAAAAAATTACTGCTCTTGTAGCCAGGAAATACTATGCACCCCATGAAAAAAAATCATCAAATCTTTACAATAGTATTGATACAAATGAAAAAAAATAATAGCTACAAATAAATACAGGTGCCACCATATCAAAAAAACCTTCCATCGGCTATATTGCGTAAACTAACCCCATCGAATACACGCAACTATCTTTCAACTCAAACCCCATAGTTCTCAATTATTCAGTCACCGGTTCCGTACAACACGGGACTTCATCGGAGGCACTGCGTGCCCGACGAAGTCTTATTTGTTAGCGGCTGTATTTTTTTTGATATAATAGTTTGTCAAAAAGACTACGGCATAAAGAAAAGTTTTCCTTCATTTTTTGAGATGTTATTTATTCCGTTTCCTTTTTGTCTTTTAAAACAGCCGCTAATTCAAAAGCTTTCTTTTTTCCATTTTTCTTTTACAAAACAGTTTTTTTTCAGTAGCAGTTTAAAATATTTTATATGAAACACATTACACGTCTTTCGGGTATCATGCGGCTTTCATGGGAAATTCAACGAAAGAAAAAATCCAATCGTTCAAAATCACTTTATGCAGCATGGGCAATTTGTCTGAACGAGGACATAACTATTTATTATCTCGTCAGGCGGCATAGTCATAGTTCCCATCCGCACAAAACCTTGCACCTTGATTAAGCGGGTAAGGCGGTCTCGTCAGCAGCGGCCGGAAGATCAAAGAAACACCATAACATGGGGCAAGTCTAATGCTGAGCCTTAGCGTGGCCTACTTATTACCGAGAATCACAAAAACTCAAAAATAATTCCCCCAAATACGGTTCATAGTGGGAAATAAAAATTGACAGAAGGAGATATTTGCAATACCATATTTTATCAACGCGATGTTGCAAACCCCGGATATAAAATAGAACATGCAAGGAATAATAGTAACCATCGATAAAGACGAACTGGAAAATATAATTGCCAGGGCAGTTGAAACAGCCTTATTAAGCGCAGGATTCAGCCACGTGGCAGATGAGCCGGGAGATGACGAAATAGTAATCATGAGAGCTCCTGATGTATGCAAATATCTCAACATGAAAATGTCTACTCTTTATCAGCTAACGCATAAAAAGGAAATCCCTTGCTATAAGAAAGGGAAAATATTGTATTTCAAAAAAGACGAAATAGATCAGTGGATGGCTGATGGTAAACAACAAACCATCAGGGAGCAAAATTTTGCAAGGGAATTGCGAATAATTGCCTCCGATAAGAAACGTCATAAAACTTTTGTTTAATCAAAACAGAGAAAAGATGAAAGCATCCGAATTACATCTTGGAGATTTTGTAGGGGTCTGTTACGAAGACACATTAATTGCCGGCGAGGTAATCGTTCTTGAGCCCGATGTTGTCCATATTTCTAACCGTAAGTACCCGGACAGCGACAGGGATATTATTGGAGTGCCCTTATGCGAGAATTGGTTAATGAAATTAGATTTTATTTATAATTCAATCCTGAAGAGATGGATGTTTAAAGATGTTGTGCTCTATAAACACCCCGATAAAAATGATGATTGCTGGGTACTCCAATCCAGGACCGGCCAATTCAGAATCGCCTTTGTACATGAACTTCAAAGTTTGCTGAAGATATTTAGTCAACTGAACCCTATCCTTCAGTAAGTAGCATGACTACTGATGATGTTATAGAACGTTATTCCTTAATCCGGCAGCCCTACCGTATCACGATGGCCCGGTGGGATTTTTCAGTTTTACAAAAAAGGATCCTAACGAAAATCATTTCAAAATTGCAAAAGGAAATATCGCTTTTACAAAACGGACTGGCATTTGAACAGTTGGACCTGTTTAGAAATTCCAACGACGATGCCGATACCATTAAACTTACCTTCTTACTCAGCGAATTTGTGAAGGATGGAAATAACTATGCGCAATTCAAAAAAGCCATTAATCAATTACGAGCCTTCAATATAGAAATTATTAAAATTGTTTTGCCGGCGGTAAAAAGTAAAAAGGCAAAAAAGCCGGAGGAAGAATTGATTTTAACAGGCTTAATTGAAAGGGCCGTTATTAAAAAATATGCGAGGGATATCACCATTTCATTGCATAAGGCCACCGCAATGGAACTCGTGAAAGTCGCCAACGGATTAACAGTATTTGCAGAAGATGTCATGTATGAAACCAATAACAAGTACACACAAAAGATCTATGAATTAATCTGTCAATGGAAGGATATCGGAGTATATACGCTGACTATCGCTAAATTCCGGGAGTTACTCGTCCTTGATAATAAATACCCGGAAACGAAAGACATAATAAAAAAAATTATTCGCCCTTGTGAAAAAGAGCTCAAAACAATCGGGGATGTTTTCTTCGATTTCAGCGTCACGAAACGGGGGAATGTAATTACTCATTTTAATTTCATTATTAAAACCAAAGCCCTCCTTAAAAAGGAAAGTGAACACTTAATTATTTTAAGGGAAGATACCGTCAGTTTATTGCGCCAGCACTTCGGTTTTAAAACGCATCATTTAGAAGAAATAAAAGGGATTTTAGACGATTCAGGAAACATCCCCGGGATTCGCTCTAAACTAACAGAATTAGCCCTCATTTCATCTGGCAGAAAGCAAAGCGGCCAACCGATAAATAATATTCCAGCCTGGACCATTGCCAGTATCAGGAATGAATTTGACAAAGTCAGTCATCCGTAAAAAGACCAGGTATCCCGCGTTCCATTATTGTCGTTAATACTTCACTTCAGTAGCCAAGCGTATGAAGGGGTCATAGAACACATCTCAATGCCTATTCTTGCAGGCATATCAGAATGATCTGTGTAAACTACTGGAGATAATCCGTTTATTTTGGCCACCTCCGCTTCCAAATCCGTTTATTCTTTCCCCTTAATCCGTTTATTTTGGCCACCCAATCCGTTTATTTTGTCCCCCTTTTTCCGTTTATTTTGGCCACCTGCTTTTATGTAAAGCCTTACTGACAGTGAGTTTGAGGATGGTTGCTATTATATCTATTGATTTACTATTGATAGTCTATGAAAAAAAATCAGGAAGATTTTTAAAAAAGGGAAAAAAATAGGGCCGGAATATTGAAGATTATTAAAGAGTGTTGAAGACATTTAAAGAGGTTACGTGCGCCAAAAAGCGAATCCGTTTATTTCGGCCACTTGCTTGTTTTTTTCCTTTTTTACAGGTGGCCAAAATAAACGGATTTTAGAAAAACTAATTTTCAGGCTAAGAAATGTAAGACGTAAAATTTCGTGTGAAACCTGTTGCGATAAATGGCGAATAGGTTGGATTTCAATTACGGCTATAATTTAATACCCTTGATTTTACTTTGTTTTAAATCTTCATTATAGTCATTGAGTATGGGATAATCTTCAACAATATTCCAGGGGAGTACTTCCTTAAATTTTTTCGTGTACAGCTTTCCCATTTCATCATTATCAACCGCGGAGACAATCTTTAACGCTTTGCCTGGATTGGCGCCGGCAATTACCTGCTTGCTGGTTTCCAGTTGCCCTTCGGCAACAGAACCACCAAAGGAGATATAAAGCGAATTTTTCTTCCCCTTTAATTGATGATAAGATAATGCGTCTATGGGGCTTTCCGTTAGTATAACAAGTTTAAGGGGCTTTGGGATATTGGAATGCCAGATGCCAACTGACCGGTCCGATCCTTCGACAACATGCTTAAACTGCTTATTGCGTAATTCAAAACCTACGATTTCCCCGGAGGCATTGATAATAGGGAAATCCGATGTTATTGAAATCGTTACGTTTTACATTGAAAATTTTGCCTTCGAACGCAGCATCGTTGATGGTATTGGATGTAATCCCCCGGTAATGCAAATAGCCAGGGTCATTAATGTCCGTCAGGCCTTTCGGCATATGAAATTCTTTCAGCGTGTATGCTTCCACTACCTGCTTTGTATGCGATTGCAGGAGTGTCTTTTCGGGTAGCGGAAGATGTTGATAGTTGTATAATACGGCATTAATATTTCCAACTTCTGATTTGCTATTTTGATACGGAAATACGGAACCTAACCTGTTCCTTACAAAGTTGATCAATGTGCCTTTATCCTTGCCGTTTTGAGGATTAAAATAACCCTGGTTAGCGGTTGACTGCGCATTAACAATGATTATTTTATCCCCTGAAATATCATCTTTGAGAACGGGCCATTTGATGCCGTCTTTTTTCCGGATCTTATAGCCAACAGAAAGCGCTAACTCTATGATGGAAATTTCATTTCTGAAATCCTGGAAGGTTTTTAATGTATTCATTTCAAAAAGCTTTTTAGTTGACGGTTACTTTATAATCAAAGTCTTTAGGAGTGGTAAAGTTGCCCCCGGATACCTGGTCATAAGAGAAGGTTTGATTGTCCTTTAGTGTATCGTCAAAATATATTTTGATGGTCATTGTGAAATCCTGATCCGGCGTTGTGGCATAAATTTTTGGAGCAATGGAAAGCATCACACTAACGGAAGCTCACTTTAGATACCGAATGAAAGGAGATTTGTTTCGACGCCGGAAAATCTGAGTTTTGAAAAAAGGGGCCTGCAGAAACAACACCCGTAGAATCATTGACAATATTTATCAGGCCGCCGGTATTATCCACTGCAAGAAAGGTGAGTACTGCCACCTGGGACCCGAGATCTCCGCTGCAGCTAACTTCCATCTTCATGATGGCCTGATTATTTTGAACAGAAGGAGTATCACTTTTCTTATTGCAGGATGAGAATGCTAAAAAGGATACAATGAAACAGAACACTGTTTTCCTGTTAATGTTATTCATGGTTTTATTTTTTGAATGGGTAAATAATAAAACGAACTGTCGGTTTTTAATTCTAAATATTGGATGTTATTTTTCGTAAGGATTTTTGCAGGAACAGAAAATTGAGTTGGCCCGTTACAAGTATTGATAAATGACAACAGATGATAGAAACAGCGTAACGATCAATGAAGGCATCAGCCATTTGCCCAGGCCATACAAAAAATAATCCCACCCGGTTTTAAAGGTTACTGCGAGGCACATTGCGGATTTCCTTTTTGAGATCCATTTGCATTTCATTCAACCGGACAAAAAAATATAGTATTTCATCATCGAAGTTGATATCATATTTATTGCGGTAATGCGTTCTAAACTCTTCCAGTATTTTTTGATAGTCCGTCATCTTACACCTTGGCTATTTCTCTTTTTATAATGGTTTTGGCGGCAAAAGATTTATAGGATTCGAACCCCATTCCATTTCGTATATTTTCGGTAATGATCTGCCCGGAATTGCGGTCAACATGAATATCTCCGAACCGGATAATTTTTGAAACCAATCCCTTCGCTTTTTTGGCGAACTCTTCCAATTCATCCACCAGCAGATTATAATTCTGGAAGGTCAATTCGTTTAAATACATTACGATGTCGAACTTGCCTTTCACGATTCCGACAAGATTCTTCAAATAATTGAAAGTGCTGGCATAAGAAGTGCCACCGCTCATGATGACGTTGAATACAAATTTTGCCTTTAGTTCTTTTTCAAATTCCTTGAATTCTTCTATTGAAAAATCCAGCGAAAAAAGCGATGGAAGCTGTTCGCTTTCAGGGGCGCCAAAATCAATATAGATCTCTTCAAAAGGCTGCGTATTGAATGCCTGCAGCACATCATATAATTTTTCCCGCTCAATTTTTTTCAGGTGATCAAAAATGTCAACCGAGAATAGCCTGTTGGCTTCCTGTCGTGATAAAAAATGAAGTTGCCTGGTGGAAGTTTGCGTTGAGCTATCCAAATCAACAAATGCGACCTTATCATTTTGTTCATGTTTGAGGGCCTGTAAATAGGTAAGCATCGATTTACCCGCGCCACCCTTCGATTGAATGTTGTAATAGAATGTTTTCATTTTGCTTATTGTTGTTGAGAATTATTTTCTGAACGAATGACTTTAATTACGACCGGCCTGTCGCTATTGCTTTCCGGTATGGATGGCTTAAAATTCTGCAGCCACTCCTGATCTGCGATTTTCTTTTCGGTAAAACCAGCAGGAGGTTGAGCGGTATCCTTTGGCTTCCGGTGGCACCAGCATTACCAGAACCATAATTTTGCTTATATCGCCGGAGCCACGACCAAAATGTTTTCCGGTTTATTTTGTCTTCCGGCATGGATAAACGCTCCGTAATATTTTTGAAAACGACCCGGGGTTTGGAATAAAGAATCTCCTGCCTTGTGAGAATGTCTTCTATCAGATCGAATTTTCCATAGGCGTCTGAAAGTATTTTCTC